>NZ_AKWY02000012.1 GCF_000306255.2 Leptospira noguchii serovar Panama str. CZ214 | reverse complement strand
GAAAAGTGATGAAACTTTGTGAAATTCGTGGAAAACAAGAGAAGCGCTTTCGGATTGCCACGACAAATTCTAATCATGGGAATCAGGTTGCTCCAGACTTAGTCAGGCGGAATTTCAAAGCGAACAAGAAGAATCGAATCTGGGTTTCAGATATTACTTTTTTGAGATCCTCCTTAGGTTGGATTTATCTTTGTGTAATATTAGACCTTTATTCTCGGAAAGTAGTAGGTTGGTCGATTTCGAATGCTAATGATTCCAAATTAGTCTGCAATGCTCTTTCCAAAGCGATCGAATTGAGAAATCCTCCCAAGGGTTTGATTTTTCATTCTGACCGAGGATCCAATTATTGTTCGAACGAAACTCGAAAATATTTGCTCGTCAACAAAATTCGCAGGAGCAATAGTAGAAGGGGAAATTGTTGGGACAACGCGGTCGCCGAGTCCTTCTTTGGTTCTCTGAAAAGAGAAATGGAATATGATTACTTTTATAGAATTCAAGAAGCGGAAGAATTACTTTTTGATCATATAGAAGTTTATTATAATAGGCAGAGATCTCATTCGTACTTAGACTTTGTGAGTCCTGCAGAATTTGAAGAAAATGCTGCGTAAAAAATGTGTCCAATTAACCGTGACTAGGCTAGAAATCGGAAAAAATACGTACACATTAGAGCGCTTGGAGGAATATTTTTATTTTTTTGGGCTCCTTGCTTTTACGTTTATTTTATCAATCATATTCGAATCGCCATTTTATTTTTTTATTTTACCCAAGTCTTTGTCTTTATTAAAAAAGATTCAGGAATTTTTAATTATTCATCTTATTTCGTATATATTCTTGATTCTTTTCTTTATAGGTTTTTTTGGTTTAGCGAATTTATAAAAATTGTGGAGATCCATACATTTGGTATATGCTTGTTTTAAAAATGATTAATCGATTTAGTGAACTGTAGTAACCGTAAAAATGTTAAAATTTAAAACCTATCAATTGTTCATCTTTCTTGCTGGTCCGTTCATTCTTGCCATGTCTTACCCGTTTATTGCGATTGCCATAACAGGGCGATTTGAACTACCGACAATGGTGTCAATAGTTTACATTTGGCTAATTATTCTCTACTCTTGGTTTCTTGAGAATTTAGTTAGGATGAATAAATTACTTGATGAAAATCTTAAGTTAAGTGGAAAAATCAGTATTGTTTTCGGTATTATTGGTTTAATCGGAATTTCCATTATCTTGCCGCCTGTTATGCTCCGTTTTTTGGCCGGGATATTTGAGAGATTACAAATTATCGGGATAATTCTTTTACTTCTAAGTAGCTTCGGTAACTTCTTCATTGCAAGGACAATCGCAAAGAATATGCGTACTTTGGAGCTGAGTAGAGAGGCTATAGTAAAAGAATATTTAGGTGAATTCTTGTTAATATGGTTTTTTCCAATAGGTATATGGGTGATACACCCTAGAATCAAGAAGATCTTAGGGTTAGAACGCGACATCGCATAATCTCGTCTGTTTGCACGTTGCTTTGCCGCTTCGGCTTGCTGGATGCGACTAAGGTCAATCAAACCTGCGTTAGTGCGCTTCAGGACCGCACGTTAGAAACGCAGAGTGTTACCGATGTGCCAGAACATACAAAATGGCCTTTATTCGTAGATGACATAATAGTGATTATGGGAAGTTTCCATTTTATATTTTACGAATATTGAATATATACAGCTACGCGACCCTGAAATAAATATTCCGATCAAGAACATAAAAAGGTTTTCATCGAAATTTACAGGATAATTTAAACCAATTCGGAAATTTGCCGAATTCTGCGTTATCGATTGAACTTTAAAATGAATTCTAAGAAATATTTTTCGCTTTCAACCATTTATTAAAAATTGGATTCGAATTATCTTGGAATAAAACAGTGTTGCGAACTTCGTAAATTATAACTAAAAATGAAATTACAGAAAATGTTAAATTATATTTTCAACCTACTCTGGAGTTATATCAAATTAAATGAATTCGCTTGACGTTTTTAAAAGATTATATACCGAGCTAAAAAGTGAAAATTTAGTTAAGGCTCTATTAGTTGGCGAATGGGGGATCGGAAAGACTTATCTTATCAATAATTTAGATAAGCACCTACCCGATAAGCGATTTATCAAAGTGAGTTTATTTGGTATTAAATCAATTTCTGAAATATATAAATCCGTAAGAACAAAATATATTCGGCAAGAAAAATCTGTTCTTAGAATTAGTGCAAATATCGCGAAAGATTTGCTAACGGGCTTCGTTGAACAAAGAACGGGATTGAAATTTAATATAGATTTACTTGAGTTGATAGAAGTAAAATTAGATAAACATCATGTTCTTGTTTTTGAAGACATAGAGAGACGCCATGAATCACTGCGGATCGAGGAGGTGTTAGGGAGTATTGATAGACTTGCAGAGTATTCAAATTGTATTATATAGTTAGATCATGAAAGATTGTTAGAATTTCATGAACAAGATGTACCGAAATTAGGCTTATTCCGTGAAAAGTTATTTAACATTGAATATTTCATAGATGAAATTGATTCCAATGCGTTAGTAAGAATATCAAAGAAAATGTCTTCGAAGATGACTAACAAAGAAAAGAGCTACCTAATCAAATTTTTTAAGAATGGCCCGGCAAAAAATTATAGAATTTTCGAAAAAACGATGCGCTTTGTAGATCATTTTAAAAAAGATTTTAAACATGAAATTGGAGAGGCTTTAATGAACCATTTATATTCTATTTATTCTGAATCGGTAAATAGAAAGACAGTCTTATCTTTGATGGATGCAAAAAGTGAATTTATAAATAATTTTGAAAATTTTCTTAAAAATAACGATGAGGATACAAGCGTTAAATTAGCAATTTTGGATTATCTATATTATGGGAAAATTGATTTAGAGCAATTTATGAGATTTCAAAATCCTATTTCATTCGATGAATTTGATATTGCTTTAAATATAATTAGCAGAGCATATCATTCAAATGAAACTGACATGCGTGATTCTATTCTTAGTTTATTAAAGCTGAGTGAACGCGAGGAAATTAAAAAGTATAGGCTAGTCACGCTTACCGATGCGTACAGAATGTCATTTTTAGTAATACATAGATATGATCTCAAATTATCTATTGGTCAATTAGAGAAAGGATTCAGAAGAGTATTTTATCAATTTGTAAATGATAAAACTCAAATTGAGGATTATTTGGAAAGAATACAGATTTATTTTAGTACAGATAAAACAATAGAGACAATTACAAAAATATTTGTTACGCTTATTGAAGAATATACTGAAACGAAGGTTCGTGAAAAAATTAACCAATTTCGACAAGAGTTTAAGCGCGGCAATTATTCTAAATGTGCTGAGTTAATCGAACGAAATCCTAAGTTTTATGAAGAAACAAGAAATATTGTTTTGGAGATGCTAAAACCGAATTATGATAGTAATTTACAGAAATTATTTGATCTATATACTCAGACTTTTAAAGTTAATATCGCAAATGAATTAAATTTTCTTCCTTCACCGGAAGGAATACAAGATAAGATAATTAGAAACAGATATAATCAATATCTTGATGCTTTACGAAATATCTAAGAGCTAAAGGATAAATTATATATTATTATTTAGAAATTGGAAAGCAATATGAAGGAAAAAATTACTCTATTCATTTATTTAGCTATAGATCAAGATCCAAAAAATGAAATTGTAACTACGAATATTGGAAAAGGATACGTTATTCAAAAGACCAAAGAAGGCGATTTGGTTTCGGAAAGGAATGGCGGTGAAATGACGACAGGCGATGTTCAATCCTATATTAGCTCATTGAAAATTCCAAATGGAATCTCTATCCCAAGGTTTCGACTCGGTTACGGTCGATTAAGATTATTGAGGAATGTTAGTTATACTAATTTCAGTTTTATAAAATATTATTTTCTTTCCCTTCTGTCTTGGACTCATCGAAAAAATATTAGCGTTTTTAAAAGGTACAACCGCGATAAACTGATTAGAGAATTTTATTTAAAAATGCAAGGCGGAATGAAAAATTTACGATCCTATTATTTATTTACGTTTATCTTTAAAAGTCTATTTTTTCGTTTTCTATTTATTGCCGAATGTATTGTTATACCCGTATTTTCTATAGTTTTTTTAGTCTTCATTAAATTATATAATTCTTATTTAAAATTCATTCTAGCAAAAGCGAATCTTTATGATCAAAAATTATATAACCATGTTGCGAAAATTAGTAATAATTCAGGTAGGCACTTTAAGGAAAAGGCTCTTAAATACGAAGGCTATTCAAAGGATCTTCAAAATGAATATATTAGAATGGAAAACGAATGGCATTCGAATTCAAATGCTCTCTTAAATATTTCTTTAGCCATCATTGCAATCTTGGCTTCGTATTATGTTGGAACTTATCAAACTAAAGAAGATATTGAAATTAAAAAGAAAGTTGAAGAGTTGAAAATTGAAGTAGAATTTCTTCGACAAAGAATGACGCCTTGACATTGAACATAGATGACATTATCGGAAGTCGAATCACTTAGCCTGTAATTTTATAAACGTAAGTCTTCCTAAATAATAGATGCAGTATAGCTTTGAATCAATAAACGATAAAGAATTCGAAATACTTGCGATTGATATTCTATCGAAATATTTCAATATTCGTATAGAAAGATTTAAGTCTGGAAAAGATCAAGGCGTTGATGGAAGATTCTTCAGTTCAGATAATCAAGAAATCATTATTCAGTGTAAGCATTACTACAAATCTGGGTTTAAACTACTATTTCGAAAATTAAAGTCGGATGAAATTAAATCGATTCAAAAACTAAGTCCGAAAAGATATATACTACTCACTTCAACTCAATTATCCAAACAAAATAAACAGAAAATATTCCATTTGCTTTCGCCTTATATTGAGAGTGAAAAAGATATATTTGGCAATGAGGATTTAAATGATCTCTTATCCAAATATTCAGATATAGAAAGAAAGCATTATAAATTGTGGATAAGTAGCACTAATGTTCTTCAGACAATAATGAACAATGCGTTAGTCGGCAGAAGTAAATTTAAGTTAGACGAAATTTCAGTATTTTTACCTAAGTATGCCGAAACGAAAGATCATGCAAAGGCGATACAAAAGTTAGAAAAAAATCGAGTCCTAATTTTAACTGGTGAAGCCGGCATTGGAAAAACGACCTTGGCTGACCAAATTAGCTTTCTCTATGCTAAGAATGGTTATGAATTCGTCTATATAGACAACGCAATTAGTGAAGCAGAGAGTATATATTTCGAAGGTAAAAACCAAATATTTTATTTTGATGATTTTTTGGGCAGAAATTATCTGGAGGCTCTGGAAAAAAAAGAAGATTCCAAGATACTAAATTTTATCAAACGGATCCATAGCAGCAACGATAAATATTTCATATTAACTTCACGTACAGCAATTTTAAAACAAGGCAAGGAGTTAAGTGATTTATTTCACATTGATAATATTGGCAAGAACGAATATGAGCTTCACATTAGCAATTATTCCGCGATAGATAAAGCTAAGATTTTATATAATCACATATGGCATAGTTTATTGCATGAGAGTTTCGTATCTGAATTCTATATAGATTTTCGATATTTAAAGGTAATTAAACACAAAAATTTTAACCCAAGGCTTATTGCGTTTATTACTGATTTTCATAAAGTAGCAAATATAAAGAATGAAAGTTATTGGGAATATATAAAAAATATGCTCAATAATCCAAAGGAACTTTGGGACAACATATTCAACCTTCAATTCGATTCTTTTGCGCGCTTGATTCCTTGCTTAATAGTATTTAATGGAGGAAGTATCTCCGAAAAAGAGTTAAAAGAGGCATATTTTAAAATCGTCCACCTAGAAAAGTTGAATGTTTCAGCGTCATTCGATCATAACTATGAAAAGGTTATAAGGATTACTGTTGGATCGATTACGAATAGAATAATAGAACCGAGCGGTAAAATTACATATGAATTATTCAATCCTTCTGTTGCAGATTTTATTCTAGATAGATTATCTGATAACGAAGCTTTTATTTCGAATATATATCTTTCTTTAAAGACTGCGAAATCGATACGAACGCTATTTAACTTACGTCATTCGGGTAGTATAGATGAGAGAATTATAGAATCGATTTTTGTCCAGTTGATAGAGAATAGAAATGGAATACCTAACTATGAATTCGATGCTTACTTAGTATTTTACCTGCTCATGAATGGATTCACGTATTTTCTTCAAAGTAAGGCTGCCATACAATTAATTGAAATAATAAGTATGACGGAAATTGAAAATATTGATGCAAAAATACAAATAATGTCTTATGCAATTGGAAAGAAAATAATTACCGGGGTCAATAAAACTCATTTGCTTTTTTATGAAAATTATATTGATGAGTATGATTCGCCCGAAGAACTTAAAGCATTGGTAACGATATTAAAAAAGCTAAATGACTTTGATACTAGTAAGTTAATGAGTAAGATAAGAGAGAAAACATTTGACTTTTGGATGTATAATATAACCCAAAGTGTATTGGATGATGGAATACTGGACGACTATAAAACAGAAGAAGAGAGCGATGAAGCTTGCGATACAGTGATTCAATATTTAAAAGATGAGTCAATGGCTTTAAATATTCATTTCTCAGACAATGAATTGAATAGACTCTTATCTAGATGTGATCTTGACAAAATACTAGAACGAAATTTAAAAGCACGGGAAGTAGACGATACAGAATCCGAAAACAACGCCGATGAGAATCAAGAAGATTCTGACAACGGAATTATTGATCTCTTTGAAAGAACATGAATCATTTAGTCCTTTGTATTTTTAAAAATTTCAGTCGTGCTAAACTCATAAATAACCACACAATCTTTCTTTTGCGATAGCCTATCCATAAGGAAACTTCATTCACACTAATCATGACCCGTTATCGAGTAGTCTTATCATCAAAATCGAGGTGAAACACTTTTAAGCGAAAAATCCGAAGCTATAGTTAAATCACTCCTTACCTTGATAGCACCAATTTCCCATCGGGACAATGTTCAATACCAAGAAGCAGAATATTATACTTCTCGCAACGATTTGTCAATGATCTACAGTAATTGTTCCGAATCCCAAGGATTTTCTCAAAAAATGATAGTATACACTCGGGTTTTGCTATAATATGCCCAAATGGAAATTGGCAATAAGGGCATATTCTTTTCTTACACTCCGCAAACAATAAATTAGATCCGCATTCATAAATAAGTACAAGCTAATATGACTCTATTTTTGCTCGATAAAGATATAAAAGGAAGAATGATTATGAAAAAAAGAATATTGATTACCTTGGCTTTGGCACTTTCCATTCATATATATGCGGATTCGACAATGTATCGTTTCCTCTCTATCAACAAAATCAAAGCAACCTCAAGTTCTACTTTAACCGAGAAGAATAAGCCAAAGGATTTTTACGATCCAATAAGAGTTATGGACGGTAAGGTTGAAACTGCTTGGTGCGAAGGAAAGGATAATGAAGGAACAAATGAATACCTCGAATATATCATTCCTCCAACCAATGTGATTGGTCTGAGTATTTTAAATGGGTTTGTAAAATATAAAGATAAATATCTGAGTAACAATAGAGTCAAGGATACGAGAATTTCAATGCTCTCTGAGAATGGCGTAAAAAAAGAATTTACTCACACGTTTGCTGATAACGTGTGCGGAGCTGAAAATGCAGGAGGCAAAATTGAATCAGCTCAAGATTATTGTTATGAATTTTCGGGTAACAAAAGTAAATTCAAAGCCTGCGTTAATGATTTCCAAAATCAGTGTCTCATGAGTGATTATAATGGAGGGGGAGAACGAATATTCTTTAAGGATAGGTTTAAAATTGTATATTTAAAATTTGAGATCTTATCCGTATATCCGGGTTCAAAATATAATGATACGTGTGTTGCTGAAATTAGTTTTCTCGAGGTAAATTCCGGAGATTTTAGCCCAGAATACTTTAAAACGGATCCGAGTATTAAAAAACGTTATTAGTATATGTTTTCCAAACGTACGATTATCCTGTTTTTATTACTGTTCTCATTTGGCCTCAACTCAACGCCAAAATTTAAAAGCGAAAGAGTTATTTTATCGGTAAGTAAAGATAGAGTAGTCAATGTTAAAATCGAATTCTATTTTGAAGGAACTCGCAATTTTCGAGAAAAGCTTGTTTTCCCTGAAAACTCACTTATCAAGTATCGAAACTTTCGAGCATTTTGGAATAATGCAGAGTTGGAATGTTCAAGATTGAAGCCCCCAGTCGGTGAATATTTTAAATTAGGAAACGATCTTTATTCCTCGATGATTGTATTTGAAGTGGATAGCGAAAGTTATGTGAATTCCAAACATACTATTCATTACGATTATGATTTAGTTCAGTGGGGAAATGATAAATATGACGACCGCGAAGGGGATTATTTGGAATATATACTAAGAACAGGTTCGCTTTGGGAAGGAAAGTTAAAGGAACTTCTTATTTCCGTTTCCTTCGAAGAGCCCTTGTGTTATAGAATAAAAAAAGTTAGCCCAACTTACCAGGGAAAATGTGTTAGTGAATATTTGTGGGAGTTTCACGGAAAAAATACTCTATTGGATAAAAATCTACAATTGCTCATTAGATCTTTATAGAACTCTTATTGATTTATTCCTTAGCTTCTTTCGCACTACTTAAAAACTCCTCGCAACTCTGAATCCGATGGAGTGCCTCCACCATCAAGATATTCATAAACTGTTTTGGTAAATACTTTTGGTTTTGAGCATGGACATTCATTGGGACAAGTTTCGCTCCACCCACTTCTCGCAACTAATATTTTCTTTGTTTTAAATACGAAAGCGACTGTATGGCTTTCAGATCCTCCACCGCACTCATCGCCCTCACCGCCAGAAATATTAAAGAATGCTGCTTTATTTGAAATAAGAGTAACTTCGCCGTAAGATTCACGATTCATATCTGTATTAATTACTTTGCCGTTTTTTAGTATGAAATTATAGCAATAAGAATGTAGATAACCAGCACATGGTTCTTTACGGGGGGAAATTGATATTACCGAGTAATCACTACGTGTAACGTAATTTTCAAATTGAAATTCATTCGATTTATAATTTCTTCCGTCTTTGCTTTGATCATAAGATTCAGGTAATTTACTCTCTATCAAAGTCTCAAAGATTTTCGTATGATTTTTCCATCACCTAGTTTTATAGACTTACCTACTAAATGATTGAGAGGTCTTTCTACTTTTGCGAGAAACGGGCTAAATGCATAGCCAGTTATCCTCCCATATTCAACCTTAACCCATTTTCCTTTTTTATTATTGTTTGTTTCAATTTCTCCCACTTCCTCTAAGATATTTACTATTTTACTTTCTGGGATAGTAAGAATTACTCTAGACTGAATGTTTGGATGTTCACGTAATCGTAGCCCTCCATCCGCATTGACAGAAAAATATCCTTTGAGAGATTCTTTTTTTTCTTGGATCGTCTCTTTCAATGCACAATCAAAAGTTGAAAGGAATATTAGGATAGAAATCGTAATTTTAGAATACACAGCAATTTTCCTCTAATAGTTAGATTTGTAGAGCGAAACCTTTTTCATTTTTAATCAACGAATGGATCATTTGCCTACTTGTACCTCTATCTATATAACAGTATATTTTTTTGCTTCGCTATAAGGCGAGAACTGTTCTAATTTTTAAGTTAACCGACACTTGCGATTTTAAATTCTTTTGATAATCGGATTCGCTTAGGAGATTCAGGTAAAAAACCCTCTTGTATTTTTCAGAAGCGGGGTTGTTGAAAAGAATCTCTTTTGAATAAAAAATGATAGTATACACTCGGGTTTTGCTATAATATGTCCGAATGGAAGCTGGTAATAAGGGCATATTCTTTTCTTACATTCCGCACAACGCAAACAGCGAATCCCGACCCTTCCTCCGGAAGGTCCTGGGCTCCACTGTTTTGCAAGTCGCTCCATGTAAAAAAGAATCATCACTCGCTCACGATCCCCCACAGAACTATAATCTCTGCACTAAATCTTTTCCCAAAAAATTCACCGCTAAAGATCGCTTTTCTCAAAAGTTTCCTCACAAATACTGACTATTATACACAGATCACTAAGAACTTACTATCTACTCTCTATCCTAAAAGTTGCCCACAGTGTAAAGTTCCTTTAAGCAAAGAAGTCTCTACTAGAGAGAATGTGATTCGTTGTCCTCAATGTAATTACTTAGAATCAAGGACTTCTGGAACGTTTTTAGAACATTTGAAACTACCTCTGTGGGTGTTCTCCTATCTACTCATTGAATCCATTGAACTTTTTCCATTAGGTTTATCGGCTTCAGCAATATGCAGAAAGTTATCAGTCTCTAAGAACACTGGAACATTGTTAAAAAGAAGACTTCAGATCTTTTGTAGTGATCTAATTCCACTCATTAAAGAGGAGATGGTAAAGGATCTAAAGAAGGCTTGGAAGGGTAAGAAACTGCCAGAATCAGGCGATTTAAAGCCTTTCATTGAAAACAATCCAGTTGTTCATACCGATACTTTAGCATTGTTCTCAGCTTCTCAAAGAGCGAATGGATATCGTAAAAGATTTAAACACAAAGGTCAAACAGCTTCTATCTATCTAACAGATTCCGTTGCTGAACAAAGAGGTAAGTATCAGATCGGAACTCTTTGTCATACGATTGCGATTAAAGGTGGTCCAGTAATACTATCATCTGTTCCTGATCAAAAGCAGAAAACACTTCAACCACTCTTTGATTTCTTACCTACAGATGTTCCATTGTTTTCTGATGAAGGTCTACCTTGGATGGAACGATACAATGTTAACTTTCGCCAAATTAATCATTCACTCAGGTCTGTTGATACTAAGAGAAATGTATGGGGAAAGAATCGTTGGAGTAAGGATGGAATTCATTCTCAAGTAGCTGAAGGAAATCAAAGGACTATTAAGTATTCTTTCATTGCTTCTTACAGTTATATTAGACCAGAGAATAGTATTCTTTATTTGAATGAGTATTCTGCTCTTAAGGGATTGAGAGTGTATGGTTTAGAAAGACTCGTTGGAAAGAAAAAGTTAGGTTTATTGCGGAATGTAGGGAATGGATCAGGGCGCTCCTTTAAATTCAGTGTCTCGCTTTTTGAACTCAATACATCGCGGGTCGCTCTGCAGGCGCTCTACAAATTGTGTTCTATAATAAATTGAAACTAAAACAAAATATTGTATTACGTTTCTTTTATTTAATTTTATTGACTGGAGCTGAAAGCGCGAAACCGATTTGCTCAAATTTTCTTACAACGAATTTACGTGAAATAATTTGTAGTGATTTCAGTAGTTTTAAATAATTGTCCCTAAAAAATTAAATTGAGAATATCAAAGAATTAGAATGTAATATTTCCCAAATAACGAGAAAAAGCTCGAAAGAGTCGAAGTTCTAATGTTGAGTCAAATAAAGATTCCAATCTTTGGAAGGTGTCCAATTTTTGAGATAGAGAATTCTTTCTTCTGGTTTTAATCTTTCCCAAAAAGGTAACCAGACGTTGCAAAACCAATTTTCGCTTTCGCCTTGTCTCCATCCTCCCCAAGTCGGGTCGCTTTCGGGATATTCAATCCAAGGTGGTTGTACGTAAAATCCAGGTCGTTCGTCGTTTGCGTGCATAAAGGTCACTCTTCTTTCCAAATCCTCATATGAGACTGGTAAAATCCTTGTGGCGTCCATGAGTTCGAGCACTCGATCTTCGTATCTCGCGAGACTAGGATCTGCTCGAAGTTCGACCAAAACTTCGTAGGTAGTATCCTTCTTACCTCATGATCCCTGAAGTCCCGTAGGATGATACGCACGAGTTCCAAGACTTTGACAATTGGCGTCTCAATTTCGAATTTAGGTCATCCATCACTTTCCTCTTTGCACATTATTTGTGACGCGTTGTAAAAATGGACACATTCGAAATCATTGACGATCGTAGCTTAAACGGGTAGAAGGATCGTCGTAAGAAGTGCGACCAGGCGAGTATCCCAAGCATCTCCATTTTAAGGATGACGATTGGCTTCCCGGTAAGTCCTTCATCGTAAAGAATGAACTCATTTCCGCGCGCCGGGCTTCTGTTCCAAAACGACGGACTCCGCCTAATGTCAATTCAACGGAGTCCATCTTTCGTTTATTCGGAAGATTTTTGAAGAAGGGCCTGTACTCCTGGGAGTTTTCTACCTTCCATAAATTCTAGGGAAGCTCCTCCACCCGTCGAGATGTGAGTGATCTTATCTGCGACTCCAGCCTTGTTGATCGCGGCGATGGAATCTCCTCCGCCTACAACGGTTTTCGCTTTGGATTTCGAAATCGCTTTTGCGATTGCCATCGTTCCACTTGCAAATTTATCTATTTCAAAAACACCCATCGGTCCGTTCCAGAAAATCGTTCCAGCGTTTTTGATAATCTTTTCGTAATTAGAAACCGTTTTAGAGCCTATGTCCATTCCCATCCAACCGTCTAAAATTCCCATTTTATCTACGGATTTGGTCTTGGCCTTTTCACTGAATTGATCTCCGATAATATGGTCCACAGGAAGTTGAAGATCAATACCTGCGACGCCAGCTTTTTCAATTAGCTGAAAGGCTTGAACTTCGAATTCTTTTTCGACGAGTGAATTTCCAATTGGAACTGCTCTGGATTTTAAAAAAGTATAAGCCATTCCACCACCGATGAGTAGATGATTTACCTTGTCAAAAAGATTGGTGAGAACTTTGATCTTGGTAGAGACTTTGGAACCTCCAATGATCGCCACAAACGGTCTGGCCGGTTTATGCAGAAGTGCAGAAAGTTCCACGATCTCCTTGTGCATTAGAAGACCTGCATATGAAGGAAGAATATGTGCGATTCCTTCGGTGGAAGAATGTGCTCTGTGAGCTGCGCCAAAAGCGTCGTTTACATAGATGTCGGCTAACGCAGAAAGTTTTTTGGAAAAACCAGGATCATTTTCTTCTTCTTCTTTATGAAAACGAACGTTTTCGATTACTAAAATTTCCCCGTCTTTGAGTTCTTTAGAAAGTTTGACTGCGTCTTCTCCAATTACGGTTTTAGAAAAATAAACGTTCGCTTTGACTAAACCTTTGAACGTTTCTACGATCGGAGCTAAGGAAAATTCAGGATTTACTTGTCCTTTGGGTCTCCCTAAGTGGCTTGCAATTACTATTCTCGCTCCTTTTTTTAGAAGGAGCTCGATGGTCGGAAGAGTCTTTTCGATTCTGGTTTTATCTGTAACTTTTCCATTTTCTACTGGAACGTTAAAATCTACTCTTAGAAAAACTCGTTTTCCAGATAGGTCTACGTTTTCGAGTCTAGGCAATTCCATGAATTAACCTTTCTTCGCCATGTAGCGGACCAAATCTAAAACTCGATTGGAATAACCCATTTCGTTATCGTACCAGGAAACTAATTTAAAAAATCTAGAATTGAGTTCTATACAAGCGTCCATGTCAAAGATAGAAGAAAGTGTAGAACTTACGAAGTCGTTTGAAACTACCATGTCTTCGGTGTAACCAAGAATTCCTTTCATGGCGCCTTCGGAGGCGGCTTTCATTTTAGCGGAAATTTCTTTTAGAGAAGTTTCTTTTGTGGTTCTAACGGTTAAGTCTACTACGGAAACATCAGGAGTAGGAACTCGAAATGACATTCCAGTCAGTTTACCATTCACTTCTGGAATACAAAGTCCAACTGCTTTTGCAGCGCCGGTAGATGCAGGAATGATGTTTTGCATTGCTCCTCTTCCACCACGGAAGTCTTTTTTAGAAGGACCGTCCACAGTAGGTTGGGTTGCAGTAGTGGCGTGGATTGTAGTCATTAAACCTTCTTCGACTCCCCAGTTGTCTAAAACTACTTTTACGATTGGTGCTAAACAGTTGGTAGTGCAGGATGCGTTAGATACAATGTGGTCTGATGCCGCGTTGTATTTTTCGTTGTTTACTCCCATGACGAAGGTAGGAATGTCTTTGTCTTTTGCAGGAGCAGAAATCACTACTTTTTTGGCGCCAGCTTTGATGTGTTTTTCGGCACCGGCTTTGTCTGTAAAAAGTCCTGTGGATTCGATTACGTAATCAACTTTGAGATCTTTCCAAGGAAGTTTTTCAGGATCTCTTTCGGAAACGCATAGTATTTTTTTTCCGTCTACAATGAGTTCTTTTTCAGTGTGTTCAACGGTTCCTTGAAATCTTCCGTGAGTGGAATCATATTTCAGTAAGTAGGCCAGGTTATCAGGAGTAACTAAATCGTTGATCGCTACAAATTCTAAATTGGGGTCTTTGATTCCTGCACGAAAAACGAGTCTTCCAATTCTTCCAAATCCGTTGATGGCTATTCTGGTCATTTTTTTCCCTTCGTTGTTTTAGATTTACGGTTTGTCCTAAAATTTAAATTTTATCTAAGAAAAGGTACAAAGTCGTAAGATTGATCTCCCTTTTGAGGACAAAGTTCTTATTACAAACCTCTTTTCAAGAGAGTTTTTCTAAGACTTTAGATACAGTATTTTCCGGACAATTCTCTTGAAAATCCGTTTTTTCTGGAGAATTTGAGAATGAGCCTCTGATTTATTACGGGAAGTTGGTCCGTATCAATTTGTTTTTGATAGGCGTTTTTTGTGATTTAGCATAAGTTCTCGGTAGAGGATTCTAAAAAATAGTAGTTCCTACATTTACAGTGGAGGTTCAAAGCGTGTAAGTTTGGAACTTTATAAGAGTTCCCATATTTAGAAATTGTAAAATCAAGTAAGTTCTTCAGTTCTTTGTATTGAATCTTGTGATGTCTTAAAGACTAAAAAAAAAATATGGGAGTTCCCACGTTCTTTTTACAGCCATCCATCCCAAAATCCAATCATTGTATTTTATCGGAAAGATCAAGCTGGAAGAAGTTGTCCTAACTTTAGGACAGCTTTTGATAAAAGCGTGGTTTCCTCGATCGAATTCATGTTGCTTAAAAAAAATGAAAGTTTGTAAAAGATATTTGTTTTTCTGAAATCGATTTTATCCAAATTCGCCTTCATTGGTATCTGGTGGAAATGACTTCAAAAATAAAAGAGGAATCTATTAGAATATTTGCAAGTTTTGCAATTCAAAATTGTTTGATGATTAAAATAGATAGGATACAATTATGAACCGACCGATCATTCGACTTTGGGGAATGGAAAACATCGGGTTGATTATTGAATACCAAACCGGGATCATCTATTCAAATCAAACTGGAGGATATGCTTGTTTACAACCTGAAGTGGAAGGGTTTCTGGTTCCGCTTGAAGATTTAGAAAATAAAATTCAGCAAAGTTTACAGGAGTATTTTACGGGACCAAAATGGAGAAGTTGGTGTCATGATGAGGAAACAGCGGATTTTATAGATTCACTTTTGAAACCGTTTTATTATTTAAAAGTCAATCGAAGTAAGTTACTTCAATCACACGAAGCCTGGATTTATATGGAACTTTTATTGCAAAAAGGAGATTTGGAATATCAAATCTATTCTGGCTTTTTGGAAAAGTCCGGAATTCTTACTTGGGGGAATAGCGATTGAAAATTGAAAAAACTCTTATCTACTTACTATTTGTAAAACAGAATTATCCGTTCATTCTAGTGAAAAAGAAACGGAAGAAAATTAACTCTAATAAAATTTTTTAAAACCATAAACTTAAAAGTATTAAGAACTACTACATTTGGATTTGTCTTGAACCTAACAACGAAAAGACGGATGAAAACTGGTAATAGACGTGATTAATGAAGTAGGGACTTGCGCAAATTTGATTTTACGAGGAACCCTTTAAAAATTTGGCTTTGTCCTGATTTGTCTTTTATTTTAGAATAAAATCTTGGTTCGTGAATCAAAGATACTTTTACAAATTGATATTTAGAAATGGTTTAATGAATATACGATCTTCTGATTTTACAGGTTCGACATGTCGTTCTCAATTTTTATTTTTGATTGAATTGAGAAGCACAAAAGTTTTTTCTATAAAACCAGTTTTGAAATTTAAGAATTTTAACAAAACTTAAAGGTTCTTTCAAATCAACATTTAAGAATCTGCAGAAACCGACTCAGGAAAATATCTTTCTAAAATTTCGTCTATCATTGCATTGGTAAGAGGTTTGGTTTTAAAATCCGAGCTGGAACCAAATTGACTGAATTTATTTTTATCATCCGGGTTGTCAGAAGTGGTTAACATGATGATGAGCGTGCTGGTTTGAAGCTCTTGATCCAACTTTCTATATTCTTCTAAAAATTCCCAGCCGTTCATACCAGGCATATTAATATCCAGAAAAATGAGATTTGGAAACGGTTCTATATTTTTAGATTTATTTTTTAAAAAAAGTAATGCTTCCTGACCAGATTGTTTTGTAATTACTTTTTCCGCATAATTTCCTTTATAGATCACTCTTTCATGAAAAAAATTATCGTCTTGGTTATCGTCGATAAGAAGAATACATTTTAACTTTTTGTTTTTCATAAGTTTCAATTTAAATTAGGAATGATAAAGTGAAAAGTACTTCCTACCTCCGAATCAGATTCAACCCAGATACGACCGTTGTGTAATTCTATGATTTTTTTACAATGTGCTAACCCGATCCCATGACCTTCGTATTCTTCTTTAAGATGCAATCTTTGGAATATAAAGAAAATTTTATCTACATATTTAGGGTCAATTCCGATTCCATTGTCTTGGACAGAGAAATGGTAGTAGCTTTCTTCTTTTTCGCAACGAATTCTAATTTCAGGTTCGATTCCTTTTTTAGTAAATTTGATAGCATTGGAAATTAGATTCTGAAGTAGCTGTCTGAATTCTACTTCGTATACGCTCATACTTGGAAGTGGATCTGAGATAATTTTTGCATTCGAATTGAGGATTAGATTTTCTAAATCCGAAAGAACTTCCGAAAGAATACGGTTTAAATCCGTAAATGCTAATTTTTGATCTCTGCCAATTCTTGCATACATAAGAAGAGCTTTCACTAAAACGCTCATTCGTTTGGTAGCTTGATCGATCGTTTTTAGATAACGGGTTGCGTTGGAATCGAATGTGTTACCATAATCCTCTTCCAAAACTTGAATATAGTTAGATACCGTTCTTAACGGTTCTTGTAGGTCGTGAGACGCTAAAAATGCAAATTGTTCCAGTTCCTTGTTTTTGACTTCCAATTCGTTTTTTCGAATTAAAGTGGATTCTTGATTTTTTCTTTCCGTAATGTCAATGATCGAAGCAAGAACCATAAGACCTTCGTCTGTGTCGATCGGATTGAGTCCGATTTCTACTTGAACTTCGGAGCCGTTTTTTTTCCGAGCAAATAAATCTCTTCCCGCGCCCATAGATCGAACTGTTGGGGTTTTGAAAAATTGATTTCTACGATCCGGATGTGCTTCTCGAAAACGTTCTGGTAATAATATTTCTAATTTTACACCGATCAATTCTTCTCTTTCGTAACCGAATAATTTTTCCGTTTGTGTATTTACGAGAGAAATTGTACCTTCCGAGTTGACTAAAACCATCGCGTTCGGTGCCGATTCCACTACGAGACGAAATCTTTGTTCTGCTTTTTTTCTTTCTGTAATATCTATGATAGAGGCTAAAACGAGAGTACCGTCTGCGGTTACTACTGGATTTAAACCGATTTCGATCGGAAACTCTGTCCCGTCTTTTTTAAGACCGAAAAGATCTCTGCCTGCACCCATAGGTCGAACTTTAGGAGAAAGAAAAAAAGAATCTCTAAAAGTCGGATGATTTTTGCGATAACGATGAGGAAGAAGTTCTTCTACAACTTGTCCGATCAACTCGGTTCGTTCGTATTTGAATAATTTTTCAGCTTGATTGTTGATGTAAACGATCTTACCGTCCCGATTTAACAATAGTATTGCGTTTGGAACGGACTCTACCATCAATTGAAATGTAAGTTCTGAATGTTTTATCGTCACAGGATTTCACTCTTAAAGTAGGATAAGAGAAAATGAACCCGATAAAAATATCATAATGGCAAGATTGTGTCAAATAGTAAATTAGAATATTTGAATTTATAATATCGGCACGGGAAAGAAGAAAAGTAAAAAACGAAAACCAGAGATAAAAATTTAGAATAACTTTCCTAATATGTTTTCTATAGGGATTGGACCAAAATCTCTGGAATCGGAACAAGAATCTCGGTTGTCGCAAAGAAGAAAATAATCTCGGTCTTTAAGAATCAAAGGTTCTCCGTTGTCTCTGCCGGAAAAATTGGAAGGAAACGCTCCTCGTTTATCTTCGAACTGAAGTATAAAACCACTTCCAACACCAGAAATATCTTCCGGATGATTGTTACGATACAAAATCTTATTTTTCATTTGAACCGTGTCTCCTGGTTTTCCGGAGATTCTAGAAAAAACTATCTTACCTTCTTGAGTTGGATGTTTGACCAAAACTAAATCTCCAAGATAGAGATTGGAACGATTCACGAAACGATGGAAATAAATTCTTTTTCCAGGGGAATAGGTAGGGAGCATATCTTTGGTTTCCAATGTAAACGGAAAGAAAAGAAAGGATCGAATCAAAATCGCAACGCTTAAACCGATCGAAAGTCCGATTCCGGCTTGTTTGAGAATGGATTTTATTTTTTCCCTTTTTTCTTTTTCTTGGTTAGAAGAACTTCTACTCATGCGTGCATTCTTTTTCCAATTAAAATTGGGTCAAAAGAAAATCTTTTTTTTAGACTTGTTTTGAAGTCTCTAAAAGAAAGATCTGTAGAAGAAAGAAGGGAAAGACCGATGAAATCAAATGATCAAATTCTGGAGTATATGGGAAAAAGACCACAAATTCATGAGTCCGTTTTTTTGGCCCCAGGTTCTCAAGTTATAGGAGATGTGGTGATTGGAAAAAATTCATCCATTTGGTTTCAGACTTTAGTAAGGGGGGATGTCAATTACATTCGAATTGGAGAGAATGTAAACATTCAAGATCTCACAATCATTCATGTCGCAAGGGATGTGTATCCGGTGGAAATTGGAAATAACGTATCGATCGGACATAGGGCGACTATACACGGATGTAAATTGAAAGATAATTCTTTTGTAGGAATGTGTGCCACTTTAATGGATGACGTAGAAGTTGGAGAGTTTGCTTTTATAGGAGCTGGGGCTCTGGTAACACCCGGAAAAAAAATTCCTCCTGGAGTTCTTGTTATGGGATCTCCTGGAAAAATCATTCGGGATATTACCGATAAGGAAAGAGAAATTATTGTACGTACAACAAATAATTATATCAAATATAAGGAGAATTACCTGCAAGATCCGTTTTATAATAGAAGGGAATTCTTATAAAATGGATTTTCAATTTTTGTAAGGGTTTATACAAAAATTTGATAGAACAATAATTCTTTTTAGATTTTATAGAAGTTCTTTGAATTTAAAAGAAGTGAAAACTGCTGTTTGGATGTATAAAATAATACTTATAATGAATTTATTTCAAAACTTAAAATGTTAGATCTACTTCAAAAATCTAATAAATCGGAGTTAAATGCAATTTTTTGAAAATGCTTACATCATTGGTAATATTTATATAGAGCTTTTAGTGTTATTTTCATACGTTCGAGTAGTAAGTTTAAAAAAGTGGAATTTAAAAAACCTATGTTAAGTAAATAAAAATATCGAAGATTTATCATTTCACATCCGCAAAGATGAATATATTTTTGAATATTCTTCTTCATGGAAATAAATCTCTCAATTTGTTTTTATGAGATATTTCCAATTCATTTCTGATACCTTCTATGATCTTTTAAGATGTTTTTTATTTTAGAAAATATATTATCGATTCTGAATGAAAACGAGGAATAATCTATGAAATTACAAAATAAACCTGGAGTATATATTCGAGGAGTTGGGGTGATCGGTTGGCCTCTTGCTTCTTTGTTGTTGTTGCTTCAGGGAAAACTGGAAAATTTCCAAGTTTATATAGAACCTCATCAGCTTAAAAAATCAGAAATTCCTGCCATTCTTTCTCTTATCGAAAAAGGGGGTATCGTAGTCGATACGGGAGAAAATAAAGTAAAGGATTTTTTTCCGGAATTTTTATCTAAAAAGGAAGCAATAGAACACTCCGTGGTTTTATGCGATTGTTCTCCTCCTGGAATTGCCGATTCTAGAATTGAAGAATACAGTACATCAGAATATTCTAAAATACAAATGTTTGTGGCCCAAGGAAGTGAACATAAATTCGGACCTCAGTTTTTATATCCGGATTTGAGATCATTTTTGGAAAAAGAAAAACTTCCTAAATTTTTACACGTTTCTACGTGTAATACTCATACACTGGCGGGCTCGCTTCGTTTATTGATCGAAGAGAGCGCCAAAGAATTGGAATCTATTTTGAAAGAAGCGGATTTTATAGTGATCCGAAGAGATGCGGATATGGCCAAGGATGATCCGCACGTAACCGGGCCCTTACTTGTACAACCCGAAGCAGAATGGGGAACACATCACAGTCGATTGTTAAACGAACTCTATTCTCAAATCGGAATCAGGTTACCTCTGACTTCTTCTTCGGTTACGATCAATTCTCCTTATATGCATTTGGTTCGATTTCGTTTTAGACTTAAAAAAACGATTTCAAAGGAAATCGTTCTGAGAAGATTACAAAATGATCCGTATCTTTCTATGACAGAATTAATTTCTACGAATTCTATTTTTTCTTCTGGAAGAGATCGTGGAATTTATGGAAGAATTTTTTCTCACGCTGTGATTCCACTTGGCTCTCTGGAAATTTTGGAAAATGAGGTTCGAGGTTATGCGGCGACTCCTGGGGATTCGAACGTTCATATTTCTACGATTTATGCGGTTTTTCGTGGACTTGGAATTGAATTTGGTCCGGTAGCGGAATCTTTTTTACAGAGTATCGTTTTACAAGAGATTTAGATTCCATTACTTTTTTTATAATTAGAGTTGTTGAAAAATTCCATAGCGGCGATTAACAAAATTGCTTTAGTCGACCATTTCCATAAAACGGAAACAGATGGAGATTCATTTTTCAACAACTCTATTATTGATTTCATTGATAAGATTTTTATTAATAATAATATTAATAAATTAGAATATTTAAATTTATTAAATATTTTGGGAAATTTTGTCTATTTTGGTTGTGTCTTACGAGCTGGTTTTAATATTAAAATTTGTGGGAACTCTCACAAAATTGGATTTAAAAGTAGAACTAAGTTTGTGGGAACTCTCACAAAGTTGGATTTAAAAGTAGAACTAAGCTTGTGGGAACTCTTACAAAGTTGGATTTAAAAGTAGAACTAAGTTTGTGGGAACTCTCACAAAATTGGATTTAAAAGTTAAACTAAGTTTGTGGGAACTCTCACAAAATTGGATTTAAAAGTTAAACTAAGTTTGTGGGAACTCTCACAAAATTGGATTTAAAAGTTAAACTAAGTTTGTGGGAACTCTCACAAAGTTGGATTTTAAAGCAAGTTCTGCAAAAAAGAGTAAGGGAAAAAGGTTTTTTTCTTGAATTCATTTGTTATATTGAAATAAATGTCTAATATAACAACATAGAACCCAAAAGAACGCTTGTAAGAGGCAGGAAAACAGAAATGAAAGCTAAGAGCATTTTAGAAACGATTGGAAATACACCTCATGTAAAAATCAACCGCTTGTTTAATACGAAAAGTGAGGTTTATGCAAAATTAGAAAGATCCAATCCAGGTGGGTCCATTAAGGATCGTATCGCACTTTCCATGATCGAAGACGCGGAAAAAACAGGTAAACTTACTAAAGACAGTATTATTGTAGAACCAACTTCTGGAAATACTGGAATCGGGTTGGCTCTTGTTGCTGCGGTTAAAGGTTATAAATTACTTTTAGTCATGCCTGAATCTATGAGTATCGAAAGAAGAAGAATTATGGCGGCTTATGGAGCAGAATTTGAATTGACTCCAAGAGAAAAAGGAATGTCGGGCGCGATCGAAAAGGCAAAACAAATCGTTGCAGAAAATCCAAAGGCGTGGATGCCTCAACAGTTCGAAAATGAAGCGAACATTAAAATTCACGTGGAAACAACCGCTCAAGAAATTGTAAAAGACTTTCCGGATGGAATAGACTATGTAATTACAGGTGTCGGAACCGGAGGGCATATCACAGGTGTGGCTCAGGTTCTAAAACAAAAATTTCCTAAATTAAAGGTGTTTGCCGTGGAACCGGAAGCGTCTCCGGTAATCTCTGGAGGAAAACCGGGACCACATCCGATTCAAGGAATTGGTGCAGGATTTATTCCTAAAAATTTACATACAGATCTTTTAGACGGAACTATACAAATCAGTAAAGAAGAAGCGTTCGAATATGCACAAAGAGCGGCAAAAGAAGAGGGGCTTTTTATCGGAGTTTCTTCTGGAGCTGCACTTGCGGCAGTTGCAAAAAAGTTACCTGAAATTCCAGAAGGTTCAAAGATATTAACTTTTTCTTATGACACTGGAGAAAGGTATCTTTCTATCGAAGGACTTTTTCCAGTTCCATCTAACGCCTAATAGATTTTTTAAATCTAAATTTTCTTAATTAGAAACCTCGGAGCTTAGAATTCCGAGGTTTCTTTTTTTATTCGAATTTATAGATGTAATTACTGACATTTGCATAATATATCACCAATTTAAATAGACAACCGAGCTTGATTCCAGAATGATTTAACAGGATTAATTCTACGTTTCAATTTTCTTAATGAACGTTTAGCTTCTTTTTTCAAAGTTTCAAAGGATTCCGGACAAAAGTTAGGAAGAAGATATCGTTTCCATTTCCCCCAAACATATTCGACAGGATTTAGTTCTGGAGCATAAGGAGGTAGAAATTCAATTGTTATTCTACCATTCAAAGAGTTAATGAACTCATTGACTGCCAAGGAACGGTGAATATTGATTCGATCCCAGATGATGATCAATTTCCCGGGGATATTGCGAAGTAGGGACTTAAGAAAACAAATAATATCTTCTTGTTTAGCCGCTCCCTTTAATATTTGAAAATATAAATTCCTTTGTGTAATTGCTCCGATTACGGAAATCTTTTTCCAAGACCCTACATGTGTAAGAACAGGCGTTTGTCCTACGGGGGCCCATGTGCGAAACACGGTAGGTATTTGCGTTAAACCGCTTTCATCGATAAAAACTATCTTTCTTCGCTCTTTTTGGGCTTTTTTTTAACTTTCAGCCAACGACGCTTCTTCCAATTCGAGATCGCTTTTTCATCTCGTTCTTTAGCTCGTCGAATCGGCTTTTGTACACTAAAACCAATTCTACGTAATATTTTCCATACATGATCCGGATGATAGTGGATACAGAACTTCTTTTCTATTAACTTTGCTACACGACGACAAGTCCAAATCGGAGTATCGAAGCCGTGTTTCATTGGACCTTCGATTAACATGCTCGTGAGTTCTTCTACTTGCGATTCCGTCAAGCGAGGAAGTCTACCGGCTCGACCGTTCCAAAGAACAGATTCTTCGCCTCCTTCCTCTACTTGTTTCTCCCACTGCCTTACTGCATGCCGAGTCACTCCCAGACGACGCGCCACTTCAGATCTTTTAATCCCTTCCCCTCGCAGCTTCAGGCCTTTTAAACGACGTTTCTCTAATCCTTTGAAATCTCGTTTCACTCCCGCTATATTACCCATTTCTACAGTCTTTTTTTATTAGATTATTTGGGTACTTCTTTTTGGTAATATATTATGCAATTGTCAGTAGTCCTTGATCGTGTTTTATAAAACCATAAATTAGATTATTTATATATAAAATTTATTTAAAAGTTTATCTCTTTGCTGATGGCTAAATAACAAAGTGCTTAATATTTTTTCGGATTTTTGAAATAAAAAAAATTGTGGTACTTAATTTAATGTGAATCAGTAAAAACAATAGAGTTGTTGAAAAATTCCATAGTGACGATCAATAAAACTGTTTTAATGGATCCTTTTCATAAAACAGAAACTAAGTGGCGAATTAATTTTTCAACAACTCTAATCTGTTATTCGGTTCTGAAATCAAAAAACCGGATTTAAGATTTAAAAGTATCTTAGAAGAATCAGAATCTGCATTTTAAGCGAAGATAAAATATTTTTGAGATAGATTCTAGTTGAAAACCTGATAGCAAACCAAAATTTAAGAATTCGGTGCCTTCACTTATCATTGTAGAATCTCCATCCAAGGCAAAAACCATTGCCGGGTATTTAGGGAAAGAATTTAGAATTCTTGCAACCCTAGGTCACGTCGCCGATCTTCCTAAGGCTACACTTGGATTGGATTTAAAAAATCATTTTGAACCGGAATACGTAATTCTTCCCGGAAAAAAAAAGGTACTTTCTGAAATCATAAAAACGGCAAAACAATCTCAAAAAATTTTTCTGGCAACGGACCCGGATCGTGAAGGAGAATTTATCAGTGCTTATATAAGAGATTGTTTGCAAAAAAAATTGGACGTTTTTCGGATTCGTTTTACAGAAATTACAAAACACGCAATTTTAGATTCGTTAAAAAATCCAGATACGATCAACGAATCTTTGGTAGATGCACAAAAAACTAGAAGAATCGGAGATAGATTGATCGGCTATTTTATCAGTCCGGTGCTTTGGAAACAAATCGGCCCCGGATTATCTGCAGGAAGAGTGCAATCTGTTGCGTTAAAATGGATTTGTGAAAGAGAAGAAGAAATTAGAAATTTTAAAATAGAAATATATTATAATATACTACTGTATGGTGTCGATCAAAAAGGGATAGAAGGGGTCTTTATTAGAATCGGCGACCGGATTTTTTCCAAAGAAAAAGCCGATCAAATATTACAAAACGTTCAAAAAGAAAAAGAACTTCGTATCTCCGAAAAAAAAGAATCTTTAGGAAAAAATTTTCCTCCACCTCCGTTTCAAACCGCGAGTTTACAACAAGAAGCCTTTAGAAAATTACGATTTTCTTCTAAAAAAACGATGAATCTTTCTCAGAAACTCTATGAAGGAGTGGATCTAGGAAACGGTCAAAGAAATGGATTGATCACTTATATGAGAACGGATTCAGTACGTCTAAGTTCCGAATTTGTTGAACGTGCAAAATCCTGGATTTTTTCTGAACTGGGTAAAACTTTTGCCAGTCCATTCGAGCGTAAAGTTAGAAAGTCAGCTAAAAAAATACAAGATGCTCATGAAGCGATTCGTATTACGGATCCTTTTTTAACTCCAAAAGAAGTAAAAAAGTTTTTAGGAAAGGAGGAGGCGGATCTTTACGAATTGATTTGGAAACGAACTATTTCGTTTTTACTTCCCGCAGAAGAATTTATAAAAATGGAATATTCTATTTTTGCCTCCGGGGAATGTTTTAAATTAGAAACTAAAAAAACTATTTTTCCAGGTTACAAAATATTAAACGAATTGGATTTAAAAACGAATCCGAATTGGGAAAAGGGAGAGTTATTTGATCTTCAAAAAGTGGAGTGTGAAAAAAAACAGACAGAACCGCCGTCTAGATATTCGGAAGGTACTTTAGTTGCAAAATTAGAAAAACAAGGAATTGGTCGGCCTTCCACTTATGCTACTGTTTCGGAAACACTTTTAAAACGAAAATACGTCTACGAAGAAAAGAAATTTTTTTGTCCATTTCCATTGGGGGAAAAGGTTAATTTCTTTTTACAATCTAACTTTGGAGAACTCTTTCGAGAAAAATTTACAGCTGAATTAGAATCTGATTTGGATCGAATCGAAAAAAACGAAATCGATTCTGTTTCTATATTAAACCGGCTTTGGTTGGATCTACAAACTCAAATTCAAAATAATAAATTCGTTTCGTTTCAAAAAGAATGGATTACGGTTTTACAAAAGAAAAAAGAAACCGGTTGGGGAATCTGTCCGCTTTGTAAAAATGGTATTCTTCAAAAGAAAAAAAATTCTCGAAAGAAAGAATTCTATCAATGCAATCGTTTTCCAGATTGTGAATTTGTAAGTTATGAACTACCTAAACCACTAGAATAGCATCAGATAATTTTAATTTTGGCAAGAGTCTGTTTTTGAAATTCAAAGTAACCTTTCTTTTGTTATAGAAGTATTATTTAAAGTTCTTAAATAGAATGATCAAAGTTTTGAGTTAAACGGCGGGTTTGTCTTAGAATTTATAATACTCAATAGAGTTGTTGAAAAATGAATCTCCATCAGTTTCTCTTTGATGGAAACGGTCGCTTGAAGCAGTTTTGTTAAACGCCATTATGGGATTTTTTAACAACTCTAATTTTGTAGAGATTGTCTGGATTTGTATAATAAAAGATTTCTAGAAGTTGTATAATAAAATCTTCATGTATAAATTCTCAATGATTCATTATGTAGTTCTTGGTACTAAGAAACATCTCAAAAGTATCTTAGAATAATTAGGATCTATATTTTAAGCAAAGATAAAGTACTTTTCAGATAACTTCTAGTAAAAACTAGTTTTAAAGTTTGAATATAAGTTATTTTGAAACTGATAATAAAACGTGAGTTCGATGTAAGAGAAATTAGAAAAGGTCTTTCTAAAAACAGTAGTTCCTGGATTTTATTTTACGACTCAAGATTTCTTGTTCTACGAATACTTAAGTTTTACTGTGAAATCCTGGTTTGTGGTAGTTACTACAAATTAAGCCACATTACAAATTTTTTAAATATTCATTTTTCCAGATTGAATTTCGTATGAATTTCTACATTTTCAAAATTTAACTGTAAAGACATAAATTACAGAAGTTAATTTCCACAGTATTATACGTTTGTAAACTTTCTAATATTTCTCCATCATTAAATCTTAATCATCTTTAGGTTTTGAGACCGGCTCTTAGTTAATAAAATAAAAAATTTATTTATATATCTTGAATGTGATTTTTATAGTAGTATAGTGGAGCAAAAAAATCATTTTTGTTTCGGAATCACTGACCAAGTGTTTTCGATTTTTTGAATTTGAATTGGAATATCGTAAAGATCTTCTAAATTTTTTTCCGTAAAACATTTTTCTATCGGACCGAAATGAATCACTTTTCCTTCTTTCAGTAAAACCGCTTTGGAATAAAACTCCGGAATTTCTTCCGGTCTATGTGTGATATAAAGAGAGGTAAATTTTTGTTTGGAATGATATTCTTTTAAAAACCCTAAAAAGTCTTCTCTTGCGGTTAGATCCAAAGAAGAACAGGGTTCATCCATGATGAGAAAATCAGGTTCATTTATTATACTTCGTAAAAATAAAATTTTTTTCTTCTCGCCGGAAGAAAGAGAATTATATAACTGATCCTTTTTAGAAAGTAGATTTGAGTCTTTTAAGATTTGTAATGCTTTGATTTCTTCTTCCGGAGACGGATCCCTGTAATAACCGATCGTATGAAATAGCCCAGTAAGTATTGTGTCCTTTACGGTAAGTTTTCTTTGAATAGAGTTTTCCTGTTGAGCCGAATCTAAAACGCCGATTCGTTTTCTTAAATCTTGTATCGATATTTCTCCATAGGTTTCCTGGAATAAACGGATTGTTCCGGAAGTTGCCCAGATCATACCGTAGATCAAATTTACAAGAGTACTTTTTCCAGCCCCGTTTCTTCCTAAAAGAACACAGTGTTCGTTTGTTTTGATTTCAAAACTTACCGAATCTAAGATCGTTTTTCCGGTTGGTCGATAACAGACTTTTTCTATAGATAATAAAGAATCGATTTTCAAGCCGTCTTTCAATTCTCCATCCGAGCGATTTCGTATAACTTTCTAAGTTTCTCGCAGGTTTCTTCGAAGATTTTTTTATCAGTGAGATCGTATTTGTGTAGTATCGTTTCATCTATCGTAAAGAAAGAAGCCTTTTTATCGATACAATCCATCATCATATTGGCTAAATAGACCAATTCTACTAAATCGTGATAAACACCGCCTACGTTCATAAAAGGTCTATGATGAAATTCTATCATTTGAACTAAATCGGGAGGGAAGTCCCATTTTTTGGCTAAAAGAGCGCCTAACGTTGGATGAGAAATTCCGATAGAAATTTCTTCTAAGATTGTGGAACTTCCAAAGTCCCTATCTTTTTGATAGTTCGTCAGTTTTATAAATAACTTTTGATTGAGAGAAAGTAAAATGAATTTTCCTAAATCATGTAAAAGTGCACCTGCAGCGGCGATGTCTGCGACTCTAGCCATTCCACCTCTGCCTGCAATTTGTCGAATGAAAAAACTGCACATGTTGGAATGATTCCAAACTTCTTGCAATTTCGCATAACGTCCATCCATGATTTTTCTCACTCCGGAAACATAAAGAAGGTTTCTTACGTTTTTCAGACCGACTACTTTAACTGCTTGAACGATCGTGTTTACTTTGTTTCTACTCGCAAATCCCGCCGAGTTGGAAAGTTTTAACAAGTCTACACTGAGAGCGGGATTTTTTTCGATTTCACTTGCGATAATTCCTAAATCCGAATCTGGATTGTTACACAAAGAAATAATTCTAGTCAAAGTATTTGGAAGAGGAGGTAGCCCTTCTATTTCCATTAGAATTTTTTCTTTGAGTTTGGTGGTGATTTCGATGGGAACGATTTGTTGAGGTACGATTAAAGTTGCCCTAGTCAGTTTTCCATCCGTATCGATTTTAAATTTATCAGAACCGATTCCAGAATTTTTTAAAAGGAGTTGGATTAAAACCAAACCAAGCCCAGCACTTTCTTGAGAATCGGAAATATCCATAAACGCGTCGGAAAGATCGTTGTATTTTTTGGCGGACTCGATTCTTTTTTTAATACGATCCAATTCTTGGGGTAAAAGCGCAGAATCGTTTTCTACTAAAATCGCCAAACTGCTGTTAACCATTTTGGCTCGGAAATGAATTTTAAAACCGCTGTTTTGAAGAATTTCTTTTTGATCGTCCCAATGATGTGTAATTTCTTCTTGAAAGGTTCTCATTCCTTTTGAGTAGTGATCTGCGTTATGAATGTCTAAATTTTTTTTAAGAAAGAAAATTCTTTTCGCATTCGCTTTGTTTGCGTTCATCAGTATTTCTTTTAGAACTGTGGAAATTACTTCCGTTAAAAAAAGTCTGTCTATCTTTCCTAAAATATTAAGCAATAAATTATAGAGTTGTTGATGGTCTTCTTCAGAAACGAATTTGTATTCTACATCTATGTCTTTTCCGCTTAAAAGGGTCTCTGTAAGTTCCGGTATGTTTAACATGGGTTTGTCCGTTTCGGAACAATTTTTTTCAAGTTTCCTAAATAAATCCAGTCTTTCCGAAAATCTTTGTCCGGGGTATTTTGTATTCTTTTCAAGTGATGTTGGAGGAATGTATGTTTTTAGTAAAAGAAACGGAAAATGAAATAGATCGTCAAATTCGTTATTTTTTAGAAGAGAAATTAGAGGGAATACTGGAAGAAGCACGTAAGGTGAAAAAGAGACGTCAAGAGGTGCTTCATGGTAAAAAAGATGAAAAAGAAAAAAAGAATTCAGAATTCGAAAATATACGAGAGGAAGCACAGCTGACGCTTTGGAACGAAGATCAATGCGAACATAATAAAAAGATGGACAGTCTTGGAACCGGTTCTTAGAGTAGAACCAATGGACAATAGCTTCTTTTCAGAGAGCGAAAACATCCAGAGTTTTCCGGTAAAACGGGATATTCTAGATATTATGGATTCATATCGGTACATGAATTCCTCTTATTTTTTTGATTTTCTTTCCGATGGTCGTTGGGACCACGCGATCGGTTGGATCGAAAAGAATATGAATGAGTTAGATTGGTCTATGCGTTATGTTCCTGAAAGTATAGATCGTTATCGGAAACCGTCAAAATCTTCTCGATCGTTGCCAGAATAAATTTATTTCTCTTTCGATTGATTCTCTTTTTGATGAAAGCACTTAACAGTAGCATTCATTGTTTTTTATTTTTGCCTTTTTCAAAAAATCAATTTTATAAAATTCTGATTTTCAATTACGTTCTGAAATCTGTATCAGATGATTAACCAGACAATGGATCGTCTGGAAAAATTCATTTCTAAGTTTGCGATTTTTGTGTAAATTATAGATGATTGATTACGTAACGTTCAGTAGTAAATTTTGTAGGGTATTAAATTAGAATAGAGTTGTTGAAAATTTCATATTTCAGATTAACAAAACTGCTTCAATCGACTGTTTCAATAAAAAAACTGATGGAGATTCATTTTTCAATAACTCTAATATTCAAGAAATAAAATTTACTGTAAGCAAGTTATTAGGCGAAAATTTTTTTCGCCTTTTTTCTATTAAAAATTCTTAATTGAGAAGTTTAATTCCGGTAATGTTTATAAATCTTCTATAAACTAATTTATTCTTTTCTTTTAGAGGATTGAAGATCAAAACGACTACCTTGTTGTAAGTCACGTAACCGGGTCTATATTCCGTATAGTGATGAGACATGAGAGTGGTTTTATATTTTGCGCTGTAGATCGTATAAGTATGTTTGCTCAAAGATTCGTGAGCTTGTTTTTTTCTTTCTTCTTCAGTTTGATCTACAAAGTTACTGATGAGTACTTGATCTTTTTTAGGACCTTGTTCTCCGAAAATCGTAAATTCAAGCGCGTTTTCAGAATGGTTGGTGAGATAGGTTATGGTTTCCGTCAAAGAAGGGTTTGACATCTTTGCGATTTCACCTCGAGCGATACGATCGTCGTAATCTTTTTTTGCCTTGTTGTATTTTTCTTCTCCCCAAACCATTTTGGATTCCAATTTTTGAGGCATTAGATTTTGAAAGTTGATTACGAAAGTGTTGTTTTCCACATCAAATCCTCTCCATTTTGGGAAGGGTACTAAATCCCTTTTTTCCGGATTGATCGAAGAGGTTTCGTTGATCGCTAAAATGTAAATGGAAAATTTTGCTGGATCAAAAGATTTATTTTCCATTTCCACCATTACGTCCAGAAATTCCCCCTTACCGTTGTCGGAATGTCTACGAAAGAAAGAAATGTTCTTAACGGAAAGACGTTCGTCGTAGTAGGCAAGTGGATAGTATTCTGTTCCTCCGTCCTTTTTGTTTGGATCGGTTTTTTCTGCGTTCTGGCCAAAGGTGGTATGACCTACGAAAAGAAGTAGCAGGCAAACAGAGATTCTTAAAAAAGATTTCATAGTTATTCTGGTCCGATGGAATTCTTACTAATTTATATCGGCCTTTGAAAGCCGGAACTTAGGTGGGGGAAGTTGTTTTTTGGCAAAAATTAACGTTTTCGATTTTTTTCGTCAACGTGAACTACTTTAGGGGTGTAATCTGAAGGAAGTTCTTTTTCTTCTACTTGAGCGTAAGTGATTATGATGATCTTGTCGCCCTTCATTCCGAGTCTTGCTGCTGCTCCGTTCAAACAAATTTCTCCGGAACCTCTTTTTCCTTCTATGATATAGGTTTCAAAACGGGCTCCGTTGTTTACGTTTACTACGGAAACCTTCTCATATACCCGCATTCCCGCAGCGTCTACAAGATCCATGTCCACGGTCAGACTGCCTTCATAGTTTAAATCAGCGTCTGTTACCGTGGCCCGGTGGATTTTACCTTTCATTACGGTTATCTGCATCTTAGGCCCCACTATTCGCTAAATAGTACCTTAAAAATTTTACCAGAGATATTTAAAAGCGTTTTCCTCTTAAAAAAGTGAATTTTGGTATTTAAAGTATCCATACTGAATGGAATTTCTGCAAACAGAGGTGAAATGATATAATTTTCGTATAAATTGGGATATACTCTATTTTCATCATAAACCGCATTTTTGAAATTTTCCAATACCTTACGAATAATTCTTTTTTCTTGTCGATTAAGATCTATCGTTTCCTCTCCCGGTTCTCCCATCCATACGATCTGAAATCCGGAAATACCTTTTTCCGTCAATCGGGGGTGTATATCAATTAGACCGTTTTTTCTCAAATGAAGCAGTGCGGATTGTAAATCCAGGGCGCAGGGAGAATCTTCTAAATGGATATAGGTCTGGTTTGTAATTAGTTTTGCATTTTTTTGAAAATAAACTCCATCTGAGTAGTAGATCAGTTTAGAGAGTGATAAACGATCTCTTCCGTTGGGAGATTTTTGTAGGATAAAAGAGATGACTTCTAAGAGTTTTTCCATATAAAGAATCTTGTGAAAATGATCGAATTTCGAGAAAAAATTCCTTATCTCCGTTACTTAGAAATGCAGGATAAACTGCGAAAGTTTCGGAAGGAATGTATTCTATTTTTGGAACACGCTCCTACAATCACCGGCGGAATCAATTATAATCCTGAGAATCTTTTAGTTAAGCCGGAATTTTTAGAATCGATGGGGATTCAGATCCATTGGACTCAGAGAGGGGGGGATTTTACTGCTCATGAACCAGGGCAACTCGTTTTGTATTCTCATGTGGATTTAAAAAAAAGAAATCTTTCCATCCGTTTTTATTTAGAAAATTTACTTCGGTCCGTTATCGACTCGGTCAGGTCCACTTGGGGTTTACACTTGATTTCCGATTCTGATTCTCCTGGTTTATATTTGGAATCCAATCCCTCTCAGAAAATCTGTTCGATCGGAGTGAATTTTAAATCTTTTTTTACCAGTCACGGTATTGCGTTCAATTTAAGTAATGATTTGAAAACGTTTCGTTGTATCAATCCCTGCGGTCGAAATTGGACAAATATGACGAGTGTGAAAGATTTAGGTCTTGATTTTAGTCTTCATAAAAGAGGTGAATTGATTTCCTGTCTGAAAAAGAATTTATGTTCTTTTTTAGAGCCGATGAACGCAAGTTTGTCTTAGTTTTACAGATTGTCTTCAAAAATGTGGGAACTCTCACAAATTTAGATTTTACAGATTGTCTTCGAAAGTGTGGGAACTCTCACAAAATCATTCGTTTTCTATGAAAAGTGATTGAGAATTCTTTTTTATTCTCAAGAGAAAACCTATTTTCTTCCGATTGGATGGATAGTGAAGATTTTCAAAAGTATATTCTATTTTCTTTTGTTATTGATCGTCTGTGAATCGATTGCTCTTGGAATTGTAGCCTGGTCTTTTTTAGAATCTTCTTTGGCTTCTTTTGAACTTTTGAAAATTGGCTCAGACAATCGAGCTAGGGACACATTGGGCGCTCTGGCTAAGGCTGCAGAAAATTCCGGAGTAGGTGGTTCTTACGAAGATATGAATTTCGTTTTTTCTAGATTTGTAAAGATCTCTGAAAAAGACGCAGACGGTTATACGATCAAGGAAATATTTTTGACTAACGAAGAAGGTATCGTTTTAGCTCATTCCAATCCGGAATATCTTGTAGAAAACTTAAAAAAAAGAAAACCGATTTCTTTATATCAGGATCCACTTTACACCAGGGCTTTTCATCTTCGTAAATGGCAGATTAGTATTCCAGTTCTCTTAAATCAAAATAAGAATTTTCTTTCTAAGAGCTTTTTCTTTTCTAAGTTCGAAAAATTTTTTCCTGAAATTGATGAACCAGAAATTCTTCTTTCGGCTGCAATCTATCATCCAATAAAATTAGAAAGAGTCGCTGCGATTCATATGATTTACGATCGAGGAAACTTTCGTAAGTTTGTTTTTCAACAAACGGAACTTTTAGAATGGCTTCTTAAAAACGATTCTTTGATCGCTTTGGGTGCGGCTTTGTTTTTAGAATTTGTATATTTACTTTTCACTTTAGTGGGTTCTAAAAACGACCGTTCCAAACCTTTTGTAGAAAAAATTTCTCATTCGCAAGAAGTCCATGTTCCAGTTCTTACAAAACACTCTAGCCCTTTGAGTTCGGTTGCTTTTCCTGGAAGTTTGGGAAGTTCCGAGCAGAATCCAGAATCGATACAAACGGAACCGGTTTTATCTTTGTCCGATCCTCAATCCGATTTGCAAATCGTGTCACAAACTCAACATTCCGAACCAACTCTAATTGCAACCGAAGCGGCTCAGAAAACGGAAACGAGCCTTTCTCAAACTACAATGAAAACTGAACCAGTCGTTTCTCAAATCGATCTTACCTCCAAAGAAGAAGTTTTAGACGCGATTTATTTAGGATAAACGAAAGTGGAAATTAGATCCAGACTTTCCGAAAATATCCTAAAACTTAAATTGAGAGGACGTTTGGACTCTGCAAGTGCTGAGGATTTTTATTCGTATCTAAAATCGAAATGGGAAGAGGGAATCCGTAAATTTTTATTTTCTTGCGAGGAATTGGAATACATTGAATCCGAAGGGATCGAAGTTCTTGCTAGGTTCGAAAATTTCTTAAAGAATAGAGGAGCTTCTTCCGCCTACTGCGCGTTTAACGAAGAATGTAAAACTCTTTTGAGCTTTTTAGGTTTTGGAAGATCGATTTCTTTTTTTGAAGATTTGAATCGTGCCGAAGAGTATCTTTCTTCGATTAAAATTTTAGACCAAACAAGTTCTGTTTCTTCTACTTCTAAGATCCAAAAAAATTCTCCGGTTCAATTTTATTCTTCCAGTTCTTCTCGTAAGAATGAAACTTCACGTGGTATTTTTATTCCAGAAATTAAAACCGTTCCCGAAGTTGAAAGTGAGTCAAAGGAGTTAAAATCAGAGGCGATCGGCACTTTCGGACTTGCTAGTCAATCTCAGAGATTACAGGCTTTTTTAAACGAAGAAGATATTTCACAAAAAGAAAAAGAATTTTATACAGTAGATAATTCTTTTTCGAAATCATCTTCTAAAATAGAGACGGAAACTTCTTCTTTAAAATCAGAACCTTCTTCTCAATTAGAAGAAACATCAGACATAGAAATCAAATCTATCTCAAACCAGACTTCTCAAGAGTATTCTGCAAAGTCGGTTTTAGAAAAAGCAATTCAGGCGGAAAAAAGTTTTCCAAAAAAAACTATCTATTGTGGAGCTTGTTCTTCTCGAATCCGGGTTTCTAAACCGGGAAGATACCAGTGTCCCGTTTGTCAGATTCAGTTTGACCTAAATAGCATGGACGGAGTTCGATACTTAGAAAAACTTCTAGGAACCTAATCCTTGTCCAACGCAGCTTCACGTAGTATCGCACTTTCTTTTTATACGTTTTTATCTAGAATTTTAGGCCTTCTTCGAGATCATTTTATGGCCGTTTCTTTTGGAACCGGTATGGTGGCTTCGGCATTTTCGGTGGCTTATCGCCTTCCCAATATGTTTCGTAATCTTCTGGCGGAAGGTACACTTTCTCAATCCTTTCTTCCTCTTTATGCAGAGTCCGGTAAAATAAGCGAAGAAGAAGCGAAAATAATGAGTGGTGCGGTTTTATCTTTTTTATTTTTTATTTTATCTATTTTAGTGGGTATTGTATTTCTTTTTTCTCCTTTTTTTCTTCCTATACTTGTGGGAGGAACAAAAGAATATTCTAATTTAGTAATAGAGCTTACCTATATTCTATTTTTCTTAATTGTTACCGCTAGTCTTTCCGCCATCTTTATGGCAATTTCCAATTCTAAAAATCGTTTTTTTGTCCCTTCTCTTTCTCCGATCATTTTGAATTTATGTTATCTATTTGTTTTTATCTGTTTATTCCCGTTTGTGAACGACCTACACGATAGAGTGATTGTACTTTGTTTTGCGATTGTTACAGGAGGTTTTTTACAACTAGCAGTTCAGGTTTGGTATGTTTGGAAAAATAAGGACACACCTAAAATCAATTGGAACTGGAAACATCCATCCATTCGAAAAATTTTTAAGTTGATGCTTCCAGCAGCGTTAGGCGGAGGTTTTTATCAGCTCAGTTTACTCGTAGATATTTTTTTAGCGAATTGGGTACAAAATCAAAATCCGGGACTTGGAGCGGTTGTAAGTTTGGATTATTCCCAAAGACTGGTTCAGTTGCCTACAGGGATCATCGGAGTTGCACTTGCTACTACGATCTTACCCACTCTTTTACAATCTCTTAAAAAGGAAGAATGGTCTTCCATACATCAGGAACTTGCAGGTGTTCTTGAGTTCGCATTATTTTTGACCGTTCCGGCGGCACTTGGAATGGCGTTTCTTGCGGGGCCGATTTTAGATTCTATTTATTTTGGAGGAAAATGGGATCACATTGCTACTCACACAGCGATTCAACCTTTGGTTTTTTATTCAATTGCGATTCCTTTTTTCAGTATCAATAAAATATTAATTTCTTCTTATTACGCGTTTCAAGATACAAAAACTCCCCTTCGGATTCAGTCAATATCGTTTACGATCAACGTAGTTCTGAATTTATCTTTGATTTGGTTTTTAAAACATTCTGCGATTGCCTTATCTTCTGCGATTTCTGCCCTGATTACTTTTTTACTTTTAGGGATCTTTTTGAAAAAACACAAAATCGGATTTCCTTGGATAGAACTATTTAAAAAAATTTCTAAAATGTTGATTCCGTTTTTATTATTGGGAAGTTATCTTTTCTTTCATCAATTTTTCTTATATTCTCCGATTCTAAGCTATTTGGGATCGATTGGGATCGACTACGTGCAAGCTTCTAGAATTCATTTATGTTTAGTGATCTTTCCTACGGTTCTGATTTTTTTTATTTCCAGTCTTATATGTAAAGTGGACGGGATATATTTATTGGTTCGAAAGTTTCGTCGAAAACAAGAAATCGTATAAAACGAAAAGATGAAACTCACGGTTCATGTAAAGCCGAACTCTAAAAAAGTTTTTTTTCGAAAGGAAGAAGACGGGGTTTTAACAATTGCCGTTCGGGAACCAGCTTTAGAAGGAAAAGCAAACGAGGCAGTAATCGAATCTATTTCTAAAGAAATGAAAATTCCTAAAAGTAAGATTCGAATTCTATCCGGCGAAAAAAACAAAAAGAAAATAATCGAAGTCGATCTTTAAAATCTTTTTTATGATAAAAAACCGAATCCTATTTACAATTTTATTTTTACTTCCCGGGATTCTTGCAGCACAAAATAGAAGTTATACGGAAGATCCTTTTGACGAATTAGTCAAAGAAAAAAAAGAAATTTTCGGAAGTGAGAAAGAAGAGAAGTATCCCGTTAGAATGTTGCTCGTAGACGTTGAAAAATGGCCCGGACATTTATCTTGGCACGCGTTTTGGTTTATACGAGGAACAGATTATCCAAAATTTAAGCAATTTAGAATATTCCCATTTTATAATTCTATTGAAGCAAAGTCTGGAAAGGCGAGTCTGGATTCTGTTTTTCCATTTTTTAGTTATCGTAGGGTGGAAAGGGACGGACTAAAGGAAAAAACTTTTTTATCTCCTCTTTTTTATAGTAATAACATAGAGCCGGTAGGCGGTGGAATTGGTTATAGAGAATCTTCTAAATTTTATTGGTTAGGTTACAATTCTAGCTCTTCTGGTCCTGGATTTGAAAAGAATCTTTTTATGTTTCCAGGTTTTTTGCCTTTGTTGATTTTAAAATCCGACTTAAATAACGGAATCAGATCCAATTCTACGATGATTCTGCCCTTACTTTATTTTCACAAAAGCTCTTTGGAAGAATCAGACACTTGGTTCACTTTACTAAGATGGGGACGCGATCAAGAAAAGAATTTTTTTAATTTTTTTCCTATCGTATATTATACGAATTATAAAATTAAAGAGGATTATTCGTTTACATTTTTTCCACTGTATCATCAATCCAGATCTACTGGTTTAAACTCTCAAAGGTTTTCTCACTATTCTCCATTTTTATTTTGGGAAAAAGAAAAGTTTTTGGATTCGGAATGGGAATCTTCCTTTTTACCTTTCCTTTTGTTTTATAAATCAAGGCGACTCGTTTCTGGAAAAGAAACTACTCGGTTTTTGTTTGCCCCTCTGGCTTTGTATCTTAAGGACAATGGAGAAAATTATAAAGTTCGAAACTTTCTTGTGTTTCAATGGGGAAAAGAAAACGACTGGAGTTATTTTAGAATTTTTCCTTTTTTCTATTGGTCCAAAACGAAAGACCAGTCGGATAGTGTTTTAACTTTTTTCCCTTTTTGGTTTTATAAAACAAATTCTTATTTTCATATTCCTATATTAGGTTTTTTTCATACTTCATCGAATGGTCAAAGCGAAACGGTCGCCCCGTTTTTTTATAAGTATAATACGCCGGATCAAGAAGAATTCTTTCTTTTAGGTTACCATTCTCGTTACGTTAATCCTGGTTCTTCCAATTTTAGCAGTTTTACTCGTTTTTATCCGTTTTATTATTCTTCTCACGAACATGACGGTTCGTCTTTTTTGGGTCTGGCGGGTTTATTTTATCTTTGGAAAAATTCTAAAGACGAAACCGTTACTAGAACTATTTTACCTTTTCATTATTATCAAAAAAATGAATACAATCTTTTGTTTCCTTTCTATTTTAGATTTGGAGGAGATGATTTTAATTACGTTTCCTTTAGCCCGTTTCATTATAGATTTAGATCACCAAACGTAGATAGAGATTGGGTTTGGTTATACTATTCTTCCGAAGATAGAAAAGAAAAGACAAGTTCGTTTTTTGTAGCGCCTTTTTATTTTGAGTGGAAAAGTCCTGAATCTAGAGGAGATATTTTACTTCCAGCTTATCTCAAATATTATGAAAAGAATAAAAACTTAGAACTATATTTTGGAGGTTTTTCTGTTTCTCAAACAGGAGGAAAGTTTGACGCTTCTTTGAAATCGAGTGATACGGGAAAAGAATACTTTATAGATTTAGATTATTCTTTTATTTATAATTTATTTAGTATTTCACTGAGAAAGGAAGTTTCAAACCCGCTTTCTTTTTTTACGGATGAAAAAATAGAAGAAGAGTTAAATTCAATGCAGGTTCAGAACTCCAAAAATAATGGAGTTAAAAAGGGTTTTCACATTGTAGAGCCGAATGAGAAATCTCAGGAACTTACGTCGAATGAAAATTCTAATTTCGCTTCTTATAAAAAATTGGCTAGGGAAACTTCTAAAAATTATTTCGGTTGGGAAGTTTTGTTTGGAATTGCAAGTTATCAATCTGGAGACGATAAAAAACATTTCCGAATTCTTCCCTTGACTTGGTTTACTTGGGGGACAAACAGCAAAGATTACATATTCGCTTTGCCTTTACCGCCTATTTTTTTTGGAAAGGTGGGAAACGAATCGTATCGGGTTGTGTTTCCTTTTTATGCGGAACAAAAGAAAGGAACTGACTTTGTTCTTTCTTTGGGAATTTTTCTTTTTTTAATGGAAAGAGAAAAAGATCGCAGAGAATATTCAGTTCTTTGGCCTTTGATACGTTATGCGAAGTCAAACGAAGAAACTTCGTATCGTTTTTTCCCTATTTTTACTCATCGTGAAACCGCTGAATGTTTGGAAACAAAAAGTATATTCTATTATCGTTATAAAGAAAAAACGGGAGTTTACGAAACTTCTTCTTTTCACGGAATTTTATTTCCTTTTTATCAGGCTTCCGAGGAAATTTTGACAAAAAAAGATTATAGTTCTGGCTCTGGTTATAATACTTTGATTCCTTTTTATTTCCGAAATTATTTGGATCGTTTTGAAGGTGAGAAACAAATTTTTAAAGAAAGAAATCTATATTCTTTTTTATTTTTATATTCTTATAAAGAGGATTTGCTTTTAAAACAGAAAGAATCTTTTTTCTTAAGTCCGTTTTATTATTTTTCGTATGAAGAATCAGATGTTTCGTCTGTTTCCGATCTAAATTTAATTTTACCAATTCCTTTTTTAGTTTGGGGAAGAGATAAAAAGGGAGAGGATGGGGACAAACGATTTCGTTTTATTTTAGGTTATTATAATTCTTCTTTTTTTCAAAAATCAGTGAATGCTACTTTTCGAAAATCTTCTTGGAATTTTCTTTTATTTACGGGCGGAGAAACATATATAAATGATTCTTATTCTTCTTTAGGAACGCAAGAAACGACTCGTTTTTATTTATTTCCGTTTTATTTTAGAGAAGAAACTACAGAAGGTGGAAACTGGACGTATCGATCTCATAAAATTCCGATTTTATATTCCAGTCAGACAACTCCTAATTCTTATGATATTACAATTTTATTGTTTGCTGGATTTAAATCTGATCCGGAATCAGGAATAAAACGTACAATGATTCTTCCATTTTTGTATCAGAGTGAAAATAGGGATAAGATTTCTGGAAATGATTATAAGAATTTTAAAACTTTCACTCCAGTTTTTTCTCAAACGGAAACTTCTGAAAATTGGGCAAACGGAGAAAGTAGTTTCAAAATTTCTAGGTTCTATACAATTCTTCCGCTTCCAATGTTATATACGTTTGAATCTAAAACCAAACGTGGTCCAAATACCTCGCGTAATTTAACTATAGAAGATCAATGGAGTTTTGATTGGTTACTTTTTATCAATTATAAAAAAGAGAATAAAACTTTTTTTACGGTTGAAACACAATCGGTTTCAGAAAATAAAACTCAAATTGCAACCGAAACGAAATCAGTTTCACTTAAAGTATTATTCTCTCTTTATGGTTATGAAAAAAGCGAGAAATTTTCAAACAATACCGCCGTTTTAGAACGGCAGATTGATACTTACTTTTTTCCATTATTTTTTTATAAAGGCACTGATCTGGAAGATCATTCATCAACTTATAGATGGATGGTTCCGATTTTAGTTTATAGAAGTTTTCAAGGAAATCAGGACGGTGCTGTTGTTTCTCATACTAATCTACTCGGAATTTTATTTGACTATCAGAGAGACGACGTAGTGAAAAAGAATAGTGTCTTTTTCTTTCCTTCGATTTATTATTCTAACGATCAAAAAAACAAAGAGAAAACTTTTTTCTTTCTTCCTATCTTTTATACTCATTCATATGGAGATTTAGAATCTAATTTTTTTATTCTAGGTTATTATCAACGTAGAAATGAACGATCCAATCGTTATAACTTTTTATATCTATTCGATTTGGAATCTTATGTATCCGATCAAAGAAAAGAGCTTAGTATTTTTTTAGGAGTGTTTAACGCAGAGTTCGAAAGGGACAGAACACGATGGGGAGTATTTGGAGGAATTCTGTTAGGTTACGAATCTACTCCCCAGATGACGGATTGGAATTTTTTATGGATTCGATATTTAAATTCTCCTCAAGAAAAAATTCAAAACTTTCTTCCTATTTATAGGTACGGTGAAACTCAAGAAGGTTATTCATTCTTGGCGCCTCCGATTTTGACGTATCATTCAAAAGATTCGGAAGGTTCGATCACGTTAGGCGGACTTGGTCTTATTTATTATCAAAATTATTCCGTAGTAGAGAAAGAAGAATCCACCAAAATTTTAGGAGGACTTTTGTACTTCTCCGAAAAAAAAGCGCTTAGAGGTTTTCAAAATTACGGAGTTTTAGGCGCACCTTTTATCGGGGGATTGCTTTGGAACTACGAACTTGAAGAAGAGACCGGTTTTCAAAAAATGTCTTTTTTAAAATTTGTTTTTAGTAGAACTACTTATAAAGGTAAAACTTGGAACAGTTACTTTGGAATTTCTCCTTCTTTGTGGTTTGATTAAAGTTTCTGCAAAGTAAAATTAGAAAGATTTTTTATAAACGCCTAACGAAACTTACAATTACACACATTTTCGAGATTTTACGGTAAAGCTATGTTTTGCAGTAGTTCCCACAGAAAGAGAAAGAAGATTGAATTGAGTTTTGAATATTAGGGTTGTATGATACGAATTTTTTGTTTTAAGCGTAGGCGGTTTTATTTGTGAATATATAGTAAATAATTAATCACAAATAAAACTTTTTCGCGTAGGGAACTACAAATTTGTTAATGGTCTCAGTTTGAATAGATTTTGCAAAACGAACTCAAAAAACCAAGGATTGAAGAATAAAATCCCCTATTCGTCTTTTGGATGTTATTGGAGAGAAGTTTGTAAAGAGAATAGAAGAGGTTTTACCAATTTTTTTCAGAAAAGGGTGGGACATTGGTAACGGCATTTCTAAACCTGAGAAAATTTCAAAAGGATCATTTGATTTTGATGAAAGCTTTGCTCAAAAAATGAATTTCCTTGCGCCAAACTTACGTTAAACGTTTGTTTTTTTAAAATCAGTAAAGCAGAGAATCTTATTTGATTTTGCCATTCTAAACAGATTGCTGCAATATACACTTGATAATTATCTAAATTATCTATTTTAAAATTTACTTATCACTTATTTTTAAACAGAACCTATAAAATAATGTAGACAAGTTCCGAAAAAAGTCAGATGTTGCATTTTGTGAATATAGGTACAATATAAAATCACAAATAGTTTTAATTCTGAACAATTTAGATCGTTTGCAATTATCAACCATACACAGTTAAAACAAAATAAAACTTTGAAAACAAAAATTTGGTTAAGGCACAAAAAAAAGCGAAACTTTTGAAAATATAACTTTATAAGGGCGTAAACAATGAAAATGAACATTTTAAAGCGTATAATCACCGTAATATTATTGTGCACCTGTAGTGTGTTGTATGCGCCCCCTGTAGTAGTTCCGAACTTAAACACTCCTGTATTTAACCCAACGTCTTTGGATCAGACGTTTAACGTAGCCGGGGGAATGCAGACTGTAGGCAATTGGGACTCGTTTGTGTTTCAGGGAGTGAGTATCTTACAAACGCAGTGGGAAGCTCAGGTGCAAGCTCAGATTACAATGATGGTGAACTCTGTCACAACGAGTGATCACTACGCTTCTGTTCAGGAATATCAGACGTATGTATATAACACGTTACAAAGTCAGGCGTCGGAACAATTGATCCAATGGCAAACGACAGTAGAAGCGGAGATTTTACAAGAGAGAAGCCAGTATTTGTCTCAGAAGTATGGAGCGAACTCCAGCGCTGTTCAAAATTCTACCTCACAATTTCAGAGTCAATGGGATTCTTTTGTAAGCGGTAACGGACTGAACTTAAACCAAAATGGATCTTTGAGTCAGAGCGGTTTTGAACAGCGGTCAACAGACGTTAGAAGAGATTAGAGGGGCAGTGGTGGAATGACTTTCAAAATAACTTACAAAGCGGTTTACAAACATATCAACAAGCGCTTGCGGGACTGACAGAAAAATATCA
>NZ_AKWY02000013.1:42500-55487 GCF_000306255.2 Leptospira noguchii serovar Panama str. CZ214 | reverse complement strand
GAGTCACTCGACCAAGCAGATCGTATTTAGTTTCTGTAATGTATGGACCCTGTGTTTCAGAAGGTAACGGGTTTCCTGCGGAAGTCGCAAGGATCGTGCGAATTTCTTTTTTGACACGACCGAGTTTGTCGTAGCTAAAGGTTTTGGTTTGATTTCCGTCTTCTACGCGCACAAGTTTGCCAAGTGCATTCTCGCTTCCCGAATTTGAGTCATATGTATATTGGATATTTCCTTCCGGAATCTGTTTGGTCGTAATTCTTCCAATTCCGTCGTAACTGAGGGTTGTCGTGACTCCTTTCGCGTTTGTGCTTGAGGTTAGATCTCCGAATGCGTTGTAAGTGTAGGAACTCACACCCAAGTCCGGATCACTTTCCGCTCTTAATTTCCCAAATGCGTCGTAACTCCAATAGGTTTGGTTCCTTCCACTCGTGTCTTTTGCGGGTATCGCTGCACTTGGATTTGGGCAACTCATCAAACTTGCGTCGTTGAGATCGGACTTCTTGATTCTGTTCCCTGCGATGTCGTAACAAAATCCAATCTTCGCTGCGGTTCCGTCATTTCCAAAGTCTTCTACGTTCTTCGAGTGATTAGTCGTTAGTAAATAGGGCGGCTTTCGGAGAAAGATCGTTTCGTGTCTTAGTGTTTCATTGTATTCAACATTGCTACTTTGTTCGAGTTTCTCCGAAACCGGGCTCTCGGCTCCAGTCAATAAATTGAAAGAAAGAAACGTGATACAAATGATTACCCTCATTTTCAATTTATTGACTCCGCTTCGATCCCTGCCGCGGGGATTGTGAGTCCGCGTTTTATTGGCATTCGAATTTGCTTTTTTAGTTCTTGCGAGGCTCAGGCTCAATTTCTTCCAGAAAATCTAAAAGTGATTCTTCCCAAATCGTATCATTCGATCGTTTCGCGACATCAATCGAGTAGAGTAACGAATTGATTATACATTTTTTATCTATTTTTTTAAGAATTCTCAAGATTCTTTCTGAGCCTGGCCAATTTCTATCTTGTAACCAAAGTAGTATTTTTTCTGTGTACTTTTCTAGACACTTCGGGTCTATGTTTTCTAATACTATTGAGGCATTTTCCCAATGCCATTTAGTAAGAGGGAGAATTAATAATTCAATTTCTTCATCCGTACATTTGAGCAAATTAGTAATTGCGTTTTTTTGAATGTCATCCGGTAAGCTCCAGTCCAAATTTTGTAAATTTTGAAAAATTTCATTTTGATCCATTATTAGTTTTTGCGAGTCTCAGGCTTCCCCGTTAACAGAAAAATCAAAACAAAATTCATCATCGATATTAACCTTCACATTCATATAATTGCTACCACCATCCAATGAGAAGAAAAGGTCATCTTCCCAGTCTTTCCGAGTCCATGTCGAAATCGACTTAGCAAAATTTATATAGACAATTCGTTTACCTTGTGATTGTATTCCGACATATTGTCTTTTATAAAGATTTAAGTTATTTAATAATTTTGGATCGATAACGCGTAAGTAGTTCTTAAAAATTTTTTCAGCTTTTTCAACATTAGCAGCTGTTATTGTTATACCATTATATGGATGTCGAGCATATTCAATAATCTTAACTTGATCTTTCTGAAAAATATAATTTTTTATTTCTAATCTTTTATCTTTTGAATTAATGATATGAAATGATACGAAAAAATAGCTAATCACTAATATAACTTTAGAAATATAATTCATATAAACTTCCCAATTTTGTCTTAAATTATTTAATAGGCTGCTCTTAATTTCAAACCGTTTTCCTTTCTAATCATATTTTCAGTTATATCTCCTTTTTTTGTATAACCTTGACCAAGGCCAACGGTGCGCATATCTTCCTTTGTAACAAGGTCTCTATATTTTTTCTTGTCACTAGTAGAAAATTTTTGTTCGACCAAATCCATATTAACCGTTCCTTTTATAAAGTGTTCGCCATGGATTAATTCATGTGCAAGTCCGATTTTTTTGGGCCGTGATTCAAATTTAATTGATCCGTCTTTTTGTGAAGTTGCAATTTGTGGGCTGTATTTCGGGTTATATGCAATTACTGCATTGCTTCCCTTTCCATTTTGCGCGTTCTTCCTATCAGATGCATCCGATCCATTTTCACGATTTGTTTTCTTGATAGTTATAATTTTATCGCTATTTACTAATCCACTAATAAGTTTATTTCCAAACGGTTTTGTAGGTAATTCTATTTTTTGAGATTTTGCAGTTGCCTCTGATTTTATACTCACTGTTCCGGTTTTATCTATATTTACCTTTGAACCAGAAAGATCGCTAAGATCTTTTATTACTTCTTTTTTATATTCATCGTTACCTGAAATAACTAAAGTATGCCCAGTCGGATCCTTCGCCCCAATCGGATTTCCCTTCACATACGAGAACCGGTTCCAACCTTGCGTATCAAACTCACCGTCAATGATCGTATCCGCACTTGTAAACCTAGCAATCCCGGGATCATAGTATCTCGCATTGTAAAAGTAAAACCCAGATTCTCTGTCTAACTCCTGAGAATTGTATTTCGGAGAAAAGTTTGCATCCCCACGTTGAACAAATGTCTCTCCATACGGCTGGTATTGGATCTGAGAAAGGGTATTCCCCTCATCGTCTAACACGTGCGAGACGGAGTCTACTTGATCGGTCAGGTAATACGCAAGAGCACCAGCCTCGTTCATGGCAGCAATACGAACACCGTTTAAGTAGATATTGTTCACCGAAGTAAGGACATTCTCGGACTCAATAAACTCAAGACCATAGAACTTGCTCGGGTAGAGAATCTCTACATTCGTGAACTGATTGTTCTTTGGCTCCAACGCAGATCTTCGAATTCTAAAACCACCGTCGTCATACCAGTAAGTTCCCAAAATCGCATTGTTTCCGTCTTGGATCTGAGTAATTCGATCTTGAGAATCGACTTGAATCCGCTTGGTTAAATCCTTTGCGTTGTCTCTTTGTCTTGTCAGATTTCCATTCGCGTCATATTGCAAAGTGAGAGTATCAGCACCTGATTTAGAAGAATCAATGTTCGTCACTTGGTGGTTAGAATAAACATAGCTCCATTCGTCTGTGATGTTCCCATTCGCAGGATCATGAATCCGTTTTGCAGTCAAGTTTCCATTCTTGGCATAGTCAAAAGATTGCTGAAACCTTCTCGAAAGATTTCCCTCTGCAATCCCTAAATAACTTCCATTAGCTTGTGTGAGTCGACCGATTCCGTCATACCCGTAGTCATATTGAGTGTTGAAATCGGTTGTTGTATTAGAGATATTTGTAATGTTGTTGTTCGGATTGAAAGAATACACCGCATCTTGGAGAACTTTTGTGTTTCCATTTACATCCCCGGAAGAGTTGAGTCGGACCATTCTCCCTTTCACGTCGTAGCTGTAGGAGGTTGCAATTCCGTTTCCAAGTGTAAATCCTGCGGTCTGCCCGAATTCATTGTAGTTGATGTTTTCTACGATGTCCTTGCTGCAATATCCGGGTAGAATTCCGTTTGTGTTCACTTGAACGGAGATTCCTTCGATATATCCTGCACTACCGTATTCATAACAAGCTCGCATTCTTCCGTGGGATATCGGATGTTCCGGATAATCGATACGAGTCACTCGACCAAGCAGATCGTATTTAGTTTCTGTAATGTATGGACCCTGTGTTTCAGAAGGTAACGGGTTTCCTGCGGAAGTCGCAAGGATCGTGCGAATTTCTTTTTTGACACGACCGAGTTTGTCGTAGCTAAAGGTTTTGGTTTGATTTCCGTCTTCTACGCGCACAAGTTTGCCAAGTGCATTCTCGCTTCCCGAATTTGAGTCATATGTATATTGGATATTTCCTTCCGGAATCTGTTTGGTCGTAATTCTTCCAATTCCGTCGTAACTGAGAGATGTTGTAATTCCTTTTGCATTGGTGCTTGAGGTCAGATCTCCAAACGCGTTGTAGATGTAGGAACTCACACCTAAATCTGGATCACTTTCGGCCCTTAACTTACCAAATGCATCGTAACTCCAATACGCTTGGTTCCTTCCACTCGTGTCTTTTGCGGGTATCGCTGCACTTGGATTTGGGCAACTCATCAAACTTGCGTCGTTGAGATCGGACTTCTTGATTCTGTTCCCTGCGATGTCGTAACAAAATCCAATCTTCGCTGCGGTTCCGTCATTTCCAAAGTCTTCTACGTATTGAATCTGTCCTCTTGCATCCTTTACGATTCTCTTGCTTGTTCCAGAACTGTGGTTTTCTGTCGTTTCAAATGCAGAGTTGTAGTTTGTTGTGATCGTCGTCGGAGAAGTTTCTCCCTGGGCAAGCGGCAACGTCGTCTTTTTGATTCTTCCAATCGGATCGTATTCAAAAGAAGTTAGATTTCTTTCTTCTAAATGTAAAACAAACTGGTCCATCTCTCCGGAACTCGCCCAATTACTTTGTCCTTTACGAACAAGTTTTCCGGTTCCGTCATACACAAGTCTTCCGGTCAAAACATAGTTGCCGTTGGACGCACTTTTGACTGTATAAATGTTCCGACCCATTCCGTCGGTATATGTGCGCGACGCAAAGTCAGGATCTCCCGTTCCAGTCGGGAAGGTTGTCTTTGCAGAAAGTGGAAACCCTGAATCGTATTCGTAGTTCGCAGTTGTGTGAGTTCCCACATCCGTGTCGGCACTCGTCCGAATCAGTCTTCCAAAATTGTCATATTCAAATGTGCTTTTGTTTCCGTTTGGATCTGTGGTTGTAGCGGGAAGTCCAAACGCAGGCCCATATCCGATTTGGTGGTTTGTGCTGAATTGGATACTTCCACCGAATTTTGTCTCTTGAACTACAAATTGGTGCAGTTCATTGTCATACGTGTAGGAACTCCCACGGGCCGGACTTGCGGAAGTGTCCTTTTCAACAGTTTGATTCCCGTGGTTGTCGTAGTCATACTCGGTTGTGTGAGTTCCCACAGGTGAAAGCCCAGTTCCGGTGTAGGAACTCACACGTTTTGTAAGATTTCCACGACTGTCGTAACTCAAGAGAGACGTAATCTCGTGGGAACTCCCACTGTTGGCAACAGAACGAGTCGCTCTTCTTTGATTGGTCGTATCATCGGTTTCAAAATCAGTAACGTTTGCAGTGGTCGTAACTCCATGCACAGAATCACTAAAATGATCCGTAACGCTCTCCGTCTTCCGACTGATCTTCGTTCCACTGATTACAATGTCGGAACTCTGTGTTGTCGTTCTTGCTCCACTTAAGAATTTTTCAATCTTTGCAGGAACAGATAAATACCCAGAAACCCCGATGCCGTATTGGATCTGTTTTACATCGTATGTTGTCTGAACTGTGCCGTAATCGTTGTTGTCGTTCCCGGTAATTCTTGTTTCTTTCTCTGCTCCAGCCAATGCTCGGTTCATGAGGAAATCAGAATACGGTGTCGTATGATACAGATGGGTTGTCCTTTCACCATACGCTTCTTTGACGGTAAACTCACTGAATCCAAAGTAATCGGTTTCTTTTTTGCCGTTTAAAAATCCAGAGAATGCAAATCCATTCTTGTATTCGTAGTTCTTTGTGATTCTATTCGAGAACCCGTCGTTTAATGTTACTTTGGTGCAAACACGATAGCTTGTCGGTAAGTCCGGTATATCGTCCTCTCCCGTATTGTCAAACTTCGTGGAATTGGTATATTCAAATTCGTAAATCCCTCCGATTCCATTCTTTACTCTTTCGATGATGTCAGGAACACTTCCTGTAGAAAGTGCAAAGTACCATGTGGGTTCTTTCAAATGAAAGATTCCGATGTCTGTGAGTCCGTCTCCGTTGTAATCCCCTTGGATCCATTGGAATACATACACTTGGGAGATGAGGTCGGGACGATCCAGAGTTTTGGAAATGACGTTAGACGAAAGTGATACGATCTTGCTCTGTGTTAAGTCATACAGTTTGTCTTCTCCGCCAGAGATAACAATCGGATTTCCGCTATTGTCAAACTGATCGCTGAACAAAACAGTCCCTGCGTTGTATACGGTTTTGGTTACGGATGTCGCGTTAACTTTAATTTTGCTAAACGAAGTTCCGTTGTCTAAGGTCTTTCCGAATACGATCGATCCGTCAGAAGTGAGCGCATATACAATCCCTGCGGGACTTGCGGAATTGTAATCCGATGTTGTAATCGGAAGCGCGATGTCTCCCGCCAAACGTTTGAATTGAATCTGTGTTCCATTGATGGTTCCCAAATACCATTTGTGAACTGTGGTCCTTCTGTCGACTAATGCAAGTTGGGCCTGTGTGGTCGTGAATTTCCCCGAGAAAAGACTGAACTCTTTTCTGCGTTGTCTGTTCTCACTGGTTCCTGCTTGGAAGAGATCGTTTAAGTCGGTCGCAGTCAGATCTCCTGCAATCGTTAGAACTTTGGTTCCACCCAGTCCCGACAATACAAACCTTGCAGTTCCGGATGAGGTCTGATCATCCAAAACTAACACAGACTGAGATGTATTATTCTCAAAATGATCGACCACGTAGCCGCTGTTCAATGGATCAAACTTGGTCACATCTGTATCCGTGAACGTAGCTAAATTAGAAATATCAAATGTAGTTCCGTTTGTGTTTTTGATTACAAAAAACTGATTCGTGCTTCCTTGTTTTTTGTAAAAGAGGACTTCGTCTTTTGTGTTATTCGTATATCGATCCGGTTTTCCACCAAAGAGGGTTGTGATTCCTGTCCCTTCCGGGTTCAAAGATGTATTGACTCTTTCTGTGAAGGCAGTTCCGGTCTTGAGATCCCATGAGTTTGCCTTTCTGTCAAAGATCAAAAGCTCGGGAGAAGCAGAACAATCATCCTGAGTAAAACATCCCGGAAATACGAGTTCTCCTTTCCCAAAATTTAGATTTCCATCATATTTGTAACTCAGCAGAATCGTCTTTGTGTTGTTGGCCAATACAAAACTCGCTTTACTCGATTCTACTTTCACCTCGTCCTTAGGAAGAGGAGTTTTCATAATTCTGTCCTGATCGGGACCATAACTCATATCGCTGTAGATTTTGTATCTAAATCCGTTTAACGTGGATTCTCCGATCCAAAACTTACCGTCGTTTGCATTGTAGAATCCGATGTCGCTCCTACCGTCTCCGTTGAAATCCCCTTGGAGCCATCTTGTTATCGGTTTGAACTGAGGGGTTCTAGACCAGATTCGGAAGTTGATTGTCCCATCTCCTGTTTCTCCTAACGTCCATTCCCCATTACTACGATCGAATATTAGAAAGTCTGAAAATCCATCTCCATTGAAATCTCCGCTAAATCGGTCATGTCCGAATAACGCCTGTTCTGGAGCAGTAAATACCTTGTAGAGTTTCCATTGCATTTGGAAGTAAACGGAATCATTCTTGTTTGGATTGCGATGATTCTCTCCCACGAACCACTTTCCGGATCTCGAATCATACAAGGATATGTCCGTTCTTCCGTCTCCGTTGTAATCTCCCACGAGAAAGTTTACCTTGTCGTGATCTTTTCCCGGTTTTGTGGAATCATTTGTGCTAACGCTATCTAAATTAGAATCTGGAGTATAATCATTTCTGAATACATTCTGAAATTTTTTGCTAAATCGAAGAAACTCAAAACTTCCACCTTTGTTGAGCATGAGAGTCCATTGACCCGTAGGTTCATCGAACAAGACCGAATCCGAAAGTCCATTTCCGTCGTAATCTCCCGCAAACCATTCCATCCGGAAGATGTCCGGAATTCCACTCATGAGTCTGCCATACGACTTGAATTGAAACACACGTCCGTCGTGTTCCGCTACTACAAAGTCTCTGGTTTCCGGCAAGTAGAATGCGATATCACTTCTCCCGTCTCCGTTGTAATCTCCGCTTACATTCCCTTTGAAGAATCGGATCTTTTCGTTTGTATTGTATCCTTGATAACGGTTTGCATACAGTTTGAAGTTGTATCCTCCTTCTTTTCTGCCTTCTGCCGCTTTCCAATTTCCTGACTTCGGATTAAAAAATAAAATATCAGAAATCCCGTCCCCGTTGAAGTCTCCTTCAAAATATTGAGTAGAGTGGAGATCATCCTCAGTTTCGGATGAAGTTTGATTCACAACATTCTGCCAGATCAGATAACGATTGGATGTTTGGTATTCAAATTCAGGTCTTGTTGTATGTTTACTCGATTGGATGTTCTTCAGTCGTTGTCTTCCGGAATCGGAAGAGGTTTCATATATGGGAGTGTATTCCCAGAGTTTACCGCTGTTGTCCCATCCGACTTCGATTCTTTCGAGCAGTTTGTCCATCTTCATGAGAAACCCAGGTGTTGTGGTTACGTAGTTATCCTCTCTCCCTTTTGTGAAAAACTTTACGTATTGGCGTGCGGACAGACCGCTTTTTATATTTCCAGTATATCTAATTTCTTTTAAATATAGATTTCGCTTTTCTGAATATTCTGAATTGTCGTAGCCGGCTTGGAGATAGTTTCCATTTTTGTCTTCGGTTTTGGAAAGATACCAACTGTAGGTTTGACTCGGGATCGCAGGATTGAAGATTCTACTCGCATTACTTTCTCCGTAGGTTGTTTTTGTTCCGGAAGAATCCAATACTTCCCAAATTCCACCGCTCTCTATATTCGTTAATTTTAATACGACCAAATCCTCGCTTGCGATCTCTGGTCTGTACGTTCCATTTTCGTTTGTCGTTCCACCCGCTACTTTGACGAGCTTTGTTCCATTCCATGTAAAGCTGTCTCTTGCATCATAGTAGAGGGCTCCATACTCGGGTGTTCTTGTGATACTTCCAAGTCCTAAACTCCATCCCACTCCGAGCCATCCGTCTCCTTGGGTCGAAGAATAACTCAAGTTGAGTTTGGGTTCGATTCCCGCTCTTCCTGCGGGTGTATGAATCGGATACGAAAGACTTACGTTTCCGTAGTGACCCATTTCAGGGGGTGCAATGAATGCGGCTCCTGCGAGAGGTTCCGCTTTTGTGTCAGGATCGTCGATCGCCTCACTGTAGTTTGTGGAGATGGAGAAGAGGTCGCTTCCTTCCGGTGCGGGAGCACTTCCAGGGCTTCCACTTCCCACTCCGCTACCTGAGGAAGGAAAGCTTGTTCCCGGGACGAGTCCTGCAAGAGCCATCCACCAGTTATTGGAGTTTCTATGTTTACCGGGAAGTAGCCCGCAAGTCATTGTCGTGCTGACAAGTATGAAAGAGAATAGTAAGATATTAGAATATAGGAATGCTTTGGTGGTTGGTTTTTCGGAATTTTTCATTTGTTTTTTTCTTTTTTGCTTCGGTCTTATTTTCGATTCTTATTCTTTGTTTCACAGTTTCATGCGGCACAGAAGCCCAGAGCCGTTAGTCGATCGACTTATGACGTTATGCCTTTCGTTTCAAATGAAAAAGGCAAAGAAACATTCAAATTACAAAAGATTCATTTTACTATGAAAAAAATGAGGCTTGTTGTGGCGATATTAAATCCGAAAAAAGTGATTTTTGTTTGGAATCAAATTGAATGAAAACACAAGGGCCAAAAGTAAGAATTTAGTTTGTCACCGAATTTATGCACAATTGAATCAACGTGAGTTCATTATCTGATTTCGGACAAAGTTTATTATCCGGTTTCGGATGGACTCAAGGATTTACTGATGCCATGAGAATATGCATCCAAATTGGTAGTAAAGATCACTAAGATTCTGATTTTTCGAAGAAAACGGAATGTTAAAAATCACTTCGGGGCCCAATAATTGAATTTGGTAAAGGGGAAGAGCGATGAATAATCAGTTTTCGATTCTTTTCGGAGATCGTTTGAAACTGGATTCTTTTTAAAAAATGTCATTTACACAATATTCCTGACAACGCCTAAAGATTTAAATCAAATATTTCCTGAAATCATTAGAGAAAATTTGAATTGAAAAAATTAGATCAAACACTCCGTTCATGTTTATAACAAAAATTGTAAGTTGTCAAGATACTTACTTTTAGCTAACGTCTTAGCATCGAAAGAAAAGCATATATCGGAGTTTTTCCAAAACAAAACTGCTTTGATATGAATGTTCCTTGAATACCTTATGATTTAATCAGATAAAAAGTTATTTTATCCTTTGTCACTCCGGTTTCAGCCTAATTTGTAGGTTATTCTCAGTATCTGATTTATACGCCAGATCAATTCTTTACTGTTTGGTAAGTTACAAAATTCGGATTATGTCCCCTAAGATTCCGAGATCCGAAAGAAATCAGCCTGTTCTAGTTAAGTTTTTTTGCTAGGTATCATTGAAATTTCTTCAAAGATTGATATAGACGATTTTCCTCTAAAGGTACCGCTGAACTGCTACCTTCAAAAGACATTGTTTGCTCTTGAACTGCGTCAGCGACAATTTGATTGTTATTTAAATCTAAGATTGATTCTCCGATCAAAGGGACGCCTGGGTCCAAAATCCTCATCATAGAACTTGAATCATCAAATTCGATGTTAGGAAGATGAGTTTGAAAAATATGGGATCCGTAAAACAACCGAAAAATAATTATCGGAATACTTTTATCTTTCACATCAATTCTTTGAAAGATGGACGCTTCGAGAAAATCTGTCACGTTATCAATAAAATAAGAAAAAACTAATGGAAAGAACATTCCTCCAGTGGATTCAAAATCAGAATTGATTAAGAATTTACGTGTAGACTCGAATTGCGTGGAGCTTGCTTGAGGTAATAATGAATATGCAATTTTTACAAGACATTTAAAGGCAGCATAAGGGATATGAGGTTTTTTGAGAACAGTAAATTTTATTAGTTGTTTTTCAAAATCTACACTTACATGATCCGAAGTTGGATCCAGCCCGATAAGCATAGAGCTATCCCCATTTTCTCGAATAAAGAATTTATTCTTATCCTGATTAAATTCTGGAATTCCATTCTTCCCTTTTGTAAATTTGAGAGTTCTTTCTATACCTAAATAGTTTGCAAAATGATTTTCTACATGTTTATCGAAAAATTCATTGCACTTATCGCATTCAGATTTTGAGCGAAATAGTTTGTTGCCTAAGAATTCTGGAATAGGATGTGCAATTTTTTTAAATGTCGCATTTGGCTTTTCTTGTAAGCAAAATCTACATTTTTCTTTTTCTTCTTTCAGAATATAGAGAGGACGCTGGTTTTTTAGATTACCAGGAACATGATAAGAAACGATTTTCCGATATTTTTTTGTAAATTCTGTCACTTTTATTTTTTCAAATATTATCTAATGGATAAATAACAATGCAATAATTTAAAGAGCTAAATATTTATACTCGACCTAAGTTAAATGTTAAATTATAATTTTCTTCAATAGCGTATAAATTCCCTAATTGAAATTTTAATTTAAGTTTAATGCTTTGAATCTTTACTCCTAATTTTTGTCTAATGGCTTTTTCGTAAATTTTAGCATTGGATATAATTTCTTTCTCTATATCTCTTATATGCGATTTAAATTTATCTGATTCCATGACGGCATTTATGCTGGTACCTGAAGTTGTGTAACCGCCTCCTGGTGGGGCAAATATCTTACCATTAATTTTTGTAAATAATAGGCCACCAGCTTTTCTAATTTTATCTCGTTCAGAAGCACTAATTTCTTCAATATCTTGAAGTTTGACTTCCCAATGCCTGATTGTTTCCGGCCAATTCCTCTGTAATGTTTCTATCAAATTATTATCACTCCAATTTCCGTGATTGATAACATCAATGAGAAATGCGGTAGAATAAGTAAAATGAGCGAATAATAAAGGTGAAGTCCTTTGAACAAATCCATTTCGCTCAGAATTCAATCCTAAATGTAAGTGATAAATTCCCCAATCATTAAGCAATGGATCATTCTTTTTAACGTCTAACAATTGAGAACTTTGATGGCTATTAATATTCGCTCCTTGTCGTATGTTTTCTTCCAATTCATGTAATCCATTTAGGTAATCGGACGGACATTGAAAAATGTCTGATTTAAGTATGTTCCTCGGAACGCTGTCAATCAATCTATGCTGAAGTTTGAAATATGAAATGAATATCGCGTCTCCTGATTCCGGTACATTCTTATAACCAGCCTCTATCATTTCATTTTTAAATTGAATTTCAAGATCCGCAATGAAGTCAGAATTAATTTTCATTTAAATGCAGCTTTATGCTATCATAATTTTATGCAGTCATATCTAAAATTAAAATTTTAGATATTTCATAATATTTCCACATTCAATTTAAATATTAAGATTAGAGTGGAGATACATTTATCTCAAATTTTTTCGATTTGAATAAACATGAATGGTTTGGAATGTTATTTCTGGGTTTAGTAATCTAAAAATAATGAATGTTTAATTCTTATTATTATAAAATTCTATCAGAAAATCTTCGACTTTTATCAATATAAATTTATATTCACTCCTTAGTTATACAGGCGGGAAGAATGTCAGCAGTAAATAAGGTAATAGAACTAAATAAATACCGAAATAAGCATTCAAGGGATTCAAAATATCCTTTGCAAACTGAAGGTTCCTTTTTTGGAAAGGGACTCACTGACGAGACTATGATGGAACTTTCGAAACGATTCTCAAATCCAAGTAGCGAAATGGAACATCGTAACCGCTGTCTATTCCTGGTAATGTCAACTACCGGAATGCGAGCCAAAGAGGTTGTATCTCTTCGATTTAGCAACATTCTAAAGGCGCCATCCGGTGAAACTCTTGTCAGTTATATCCGAAAGGGTGGAAAAGTATCTTACTCAGTCATTTCGGACAAGGTTTTAAATAGCCTAAAGGAATATCATAGCCTATTTGATTCAAATTCGGATTATTTTTTCCTTTCTTGCCCAGGACGAAACAGGGCTCCTCGAAGACCGTTGTCCACAAGAGGATTGCAGAAAATAGTCAATTCTTGGAATGTTCTAACCTGCCTTGGAAAAAAAATTCATCCTCACTCACTGCGTCATTCACTTGCCCAAAAGCTAATGGACACTGGAGGAGGACATTTCTGTTCTCGTGTGTTAAATCATTCTT
>NZ_AKWY02000013.1:5000-37500 GCF_000306255.2 Leptospira noguchii serovar Panama str. CZ214 | reverse complement strand
CACTCTGTTTAAAATACTTTTATAACTTTTAAGGATTTGATCTTTTTTCTCTTTTTTAATTTGTTTTCTGATGCGTCTGTCTATATATTCTACGAATTCTTTTTGCTTTTTAGTTTCTTTCTTTATAGAAGAGGATCGAATGCGGACAAAATCGTCATACCGGATTTGATAACCGACAAAAGTAATCCATGGGTATGAATTTTTACTCCACTGATAGCCTTTTCTGGATTTTCTATCCCAAAAATCTCTCTTGGTTGAACTATCTAAATACGGAAACAAGGGCTTTTCATTGTGATGCAGTAATTTCTTTTCTTTCAGTAATTTTATATATTCTTCGTAGGCTTTATTTGCCTCGTTTTCTTTTGCAGATAGAATAATCATGTCATCACAATATCGCATGTATAAGAAACCGTCAGTATTGTTGAATTTTTCCTCCATCAGTCTATCATTATCGTGAAGAATTAGATTTGCAAATAGAATGGAAAAGGAAGTTCCTTGTGGAACGCCTATGCTTTTTAATGCCTCAGCGTTTCCGGAATAAAAAGTATTCAATAATTCATCTTTTGGAAATGATAATTTCCCTTTAATGTTATTGGTTTTAAAATACATTTCTGATTCAGATATTGCATAGTCTATTGAATATGAATTAAGAAAGGCTTCTACGAAATCATCGGCGCGACCAAAGATCCGAGTGCCATTAAGCTTAAACAACTCGTCTTTAATCATCGCGTATGATTTTCGGATTTCATCATGAGAAATAATATCAAAGAAAGCTTTTATATCGCATTCGGAAATATATAAATTTTCCTTCCCTTTCTTAAATCGTTTTATTTCTTTAAAGCAATCGTGATGTGTCGGAACCCGATTCTGATAAATTTTCCCTCTCCGAAAAGCAAACGAAGAATTTTTAAACACAACGTCTAATTGATCCATTAAATACCGGGCTGTTAGGTTCATTACAATTCGAGAAGATAGATCCCCTATAATTGAAATGGGTCTATATAAATCAATTTCACCCTCTTTTTTATTCTTCAAAATTGGAGATAATTTTGGAGTCGATAATTCGATTTTTTGAGAATATAAAGCTTGATATCGAATTTCTTTAATAAGTTTGTTCAACTCAAACACCCATTTAGGTTGTCTATTTATAGACTGACTTCTAAAATAATTTACGGTAAAGAGTAAGGATATGAAATCGACATTCCGGTTTTTGGATGTTTTCCTTTTCTCAAACGAAGGGCGTTTCCAATAGTTTCTTGGCGGAAAAATCTTTGAAAGCTGTTTTTCAATAGCCTTTGGTTCTAATTTTTCGGATTGAATTATGCGATCAAAGAAAGAACTTTCATGACGCCTTTCGGCGAGTTTAAGGCGATAATTGATTAATGATTTTATTATATCTAAATCGGAAAAATATTCTTCGAAAATAATAGCGTGCGATCTGCCCATGGTATAACTTAGATACTTATCTTGTAAGGTATCCAAAAGAATGGATACTGATTTTCAATTTAACGGGATTCCTATTAAAGAACACTTTTTTCCGTTTCTGAAAGCTCCTGAAGAACTGCTACGGACAGATCACACATTTTCAATTTGGACAAATTATGATTATTGACAATGTATTTTTTCGAGAGAGTGCAAAATTTCGTTTAACTTTTTTAAAAGAATTTGAATTTTTTTTCGAAAAAAGCCTTCAGTCAATAAATTTCTATTTATAGCGTATTCAGTCGATTAAATGAAGAAAACTTAATTTCTTATTCAACTTAAACTTTTTTTTCAAAAATAGCCCAAAAATCTGTTTGGAGTGTTTACCAGGATCGAGCCAAGAAACTATGACTGGATGGGGTTATTTATGAGTATTGAATATTATTTTATAAATAAAGAATGATTGGTGTTTGATTCGGAGCTGATATATTATAGTTTTTTAATATAATCTACTTTAATCCTCATCCCATTTACATTTCCAAACATTATGTTTTATTATTATATATAATTATTATAAAGTATTTACTATTTCTTTTTATATTCTAAGTTTCTAGTTTTTATAATCATTAAGCATTCTTAACTTATTTATCAGTTCTCTCACTAATTAAACTATGAGTGAGAATTTAACCAGGAATAAGACTGATAGTATTGTTAAGTATACAAAGAAATTTATATCAGAGAATTTTAGTTCCTATGTTGAGTTTCTCTATAGATTAGGATTTGATATTCGAAAACAATTTGAGGGATCGGAAGCAAAGAAAGTAACGTATGTTTCTAAAGAAGGATACAAAACTTTTGCATTGAGTAATCGTAGGAATCAACTTTTTGGATTTATCAGTAATCATTTTCTTTCAAGATTAAATGTAAATGAGGATTGGAATGGTAAGCGAGTATCTAAGAAAGAAATCTCTGATTTTCGCAAGATTGGAAACTTAGCACTCAGCGAGCATCCTAATTCCGACATTCTCTATATTGACCTTGATACGCACAATCCTTCCTTTTCTGAGATTCCATTTAACGAATATGTTGAATTGATTTACAAGCTCCTTTCCGACATTAAGGAGAATTTAGAATGTATTCCGGTATTCTGCGAGATTTCTAGGCTCAATCGTGGCGCTCATGTTTATTACCGGGTAGAAGACACTTGGGACAAGGAGAAAATATTTCTTTTGATTGAGAGAGTCTTGAAGGCATCTGATAAGCGTGTAAAGTTGGAATTGAGGAAAGAGCAAGGTAAAGCATATCGAATTCCATTTGCTTGGGATTATTTACCTTACTCATTTGAAAGGAAAGCGATTCTACGCAATATTCCCTTTGCTTTGAAGGAAACTTTAAAGATACTGGATTCTAAGCTTTACAAGATCAATTACGATGTTACGACCGGGATACTATATCAATATAACGCTGAACTTTTATCGGAGAATTTTATTTCTAAAATTGAAGGGAGTTCTTCTATTTGGGCGAAAGGAAGATTTAGTAAGAGTGATAATTCTAATACCTTTCAAATTACCGAGGGGAACAGAGTTGGTGGAGAAAAAACAATCTTTAAAGTTCTGAATTATTGCATCTCCAAAGGAATGGATTACGAGCAAACAAAGGAGTTTTGCCTTTCTTGTAACTCTGGAAGTAAGGATCTTACAGCGATTGCTGAAAATCCAAATGGCAAAGAAGAGAAAGAATTAAGGATTCTCTTTGAATATTGTAAGATCAATTTCAAGAGTGAATATGCACCTACGGGACAAAGTAAGAAGGAGGCGAATTCTTTTCATTCTAACTTACAGTACCTGACTCCGATCGATTTACAATGGATTGACTCCGAACTTAAGAATACAAATGGCTATATCCGAGATAAAACGTATGAAAACTATGCTCTTGTTTTAAAGGAAGTCGTAGGTAAGCACAATTACGATGTTTACGTAAATCCTAGAAAGATTAGTGATTCAGTTCGACTCAAAAAAGAGTTAAAGGAAAAACTTTGTGAAGGGACTCAGTGTTCCGATGCCTTTTTAAAATCCTTAAAAATACATTACAAAATTAAGTTTAGCGTGAAAGAGTTTAAGAATCGAATTTTAAACAATACAAAGTTATTTGCTCCGATACACAATGGAATCAAGGGTGGATTTTTAAACCTTCCTAGTATCCGTTCCTGCAAACAATATCGACTTAGATACGAAAACTTGTGGAGGGAGTATTTTGGAGATAAATTTGAGAAGAAAATTTCATAGTATTTAAATTTTTTTTGCCAACTATCACAGATCCGTATTAAAAGAAATCAACCGGTCTATTCCTTGAATAGGCCTACACTTTATATATCGCATATATCTGTTTTTGTCAGGTGAATACCGTCACTACCCACACATTGGATACCTTGGGTATTGCCCAGGGAATGAAATCTGAAATTATAGATGATGCTATTCGGGCTGCAGTAAAAAATGGAGATAACATTTCTGGGCTTAAGGGGTATGCGACGGGATTTAAACTTTTTGGAGCTTAAGGGAAGTCTCTTTCGGAAACATTATTTGACAGGAAGTCACATGTATATTAAAGCATTTAAGTCTTTATTTATTAGACATTGGAAAAACGAAATAGAATATTATAAGACTAATAGTATTAATAAGGCAAGATTGATAACTGTTGTTTCGTTTTACCCAGCAGTTTTATTTCATACAGTTTTGTTTTTGGAATTAGCGGACTATTTTTTTCATAACTTTTATGAAACATATTTTTCGCCAATTTTAAGAATTCAATTTATAGTTATCTACTTTACGATTTTTTATTTTGGGATTATTGCGGTGATTTTCACAGAAGCGAGAGCTAAAGCGTTAATCGAATTATTTGAACTGAAGAAATTAGATGGTGAGCCATTTGCATTATATTTTGCATTTCTGTTTTCCCCAATATTGATTCTTTTAATATATATATTGATGTTTGCTCCAAGTGCATCTTACAAATGAATTTGCCTTAGCCTCGATAACAAAGATTAATACGAAGCACCTTTTTCTCACACCTCCGCGAGCGATCAAGGCGTGGTCAAGTTATTTGCATTATTGAAACGCAATGTGTTCTCTGAGGAACAGAAATAACTTGACCGGAGCTGCGAGCGCGGTCCGGAAGACGCGGCCAAATAAGCGAACTACGAATTAGACAAATTAAAGAACCGTAATAAGAGCCAAGAACAGCTGAACCAATTGGGAATGCGAACTGGTGCAGAGATGTATGCGAACGACGCGATGGTGGACAAGGTGGTGAGCACAACGTTAGCGGTCACGGGAATCATCGAAACGGTGTTGTCCTTTACTCCGTTTGCACCAGTATCCGCGGCGGGAGCAACGATGGCGGTAACCTCCGCACTTGGAATGGCAGCGCAGAAGAGTTTTAGAGGTAAGCTATGACAACCTTGCGGGTTACTCGGCGAGTTTTCAAGCGGCAAGCGCGATGTTTGGCGATACTCCTTTGAAAATGACAAGTTCTTTGACATGGTCGGACCAGAACGGTTTTAACAGGAGCGTGTCCTACAATCTTTTAACGGAAGAGCAATTGGACAAGGAAGCCGCGAAGGCAGCACAGAAGGGCGCGCAACAGAATCAAGGAAACCTATTTTTGAATATCATGGACGGTTTAGGATACAATCTTGGTGGCAGAGAGAGTGAACCTACTGTGTGGAACGATATCACTGGGGCGTTTACGAAAGCATGGGATCAAATAACGAATCCTATGGATACGTTGAGTGCGATTGGGGACGGCTTTAGCAAACTTGGTAAGGGTATAGCTGGTTTGGCTTCGAGTGCTTGGGATGGAATTACTGGGTTGTTTGGTGGGAAATCTAAGACTGATTATGAAATATCGCTGCTTCTTGCTAAGAAAGCGGAGCAAATACGTCGAGAGCCAATTATGACGGTTGCTTGGGATCGACAAACAAATATTATGAATGACGCTAGTGGTAGTGAAGTTGATATAAAATCCATAACTGATAAAATGAAAGCTGGTCAAAGCTTAACCCCAGAGAAGACCGAAAGTTTAAAAATATTTATAGATCAAAAGCTTGGAAAGGGGAAAAGTGGAGTTCACGACTCAACTATTTTTGTTCGTGATTCACTTTCAAATACAAATGAAAAAAATAATCTGACATATAATGAAGCTCTAATTGCCGCCTTACTTCAAGATGGAGAAATTCATTTTAATCAAAAAGGATTTACTGCTGCTTTTGGAATTGGATTATCTATTAGTTACACCACATATATTGATTCAGAAGGTAAGGTGTATAAAAAATGGGACGCACAAGTCGCTTTTGGACTTGGGACAGGAGCTGTCTTTATTCAAGGAACAATAGATACAAATACAGGTTTTAGAAAAAGTAATGCACACGATTCTCTTTCAATACTAATATAAGCGCTGGGGTGGGGTTCCTCTCTATCGAGTCCAATTTTGTTCCGGGTGGAGCGGCCGTCACTTACGGGGTGAATCCGTTGGACCCAATTTTAACGCACTTTTCTCCTATGGTGGGTGTTGTCGCGGTTCAATCTTTTATAAACTATAATGAATGGCAGGTTCTTTCCGATATGATGAATGAAAACAAGTCCCCTAATGCATTGGATTCAGAATACATAAAGAAATTACGAGATGGTCTTAAATATTAAATATTTAATTGTATTTTGTCTTTCTTTTACCTTAGCATTTTGCCAAAAGGAAGAAAGAAATTTGACGAAGTACAATGCAATTTTGATCGAAGGTAAAATGGCAAATGACTTTAGACCTTTCTTGGGAAAAACGTTTGGCTTTGATCTCGATAATTTGGGTTATAAAAAAGAAGGTAAAATGCTTCAGATTGATGATGTTGCTTCTTCTTTATCGTTGATTTCTTGTCCTTTAAGGAGAAAATTGCCAACTTCTAATGTAGATCGGTTTTATCATCCTGAAATACAAAATGCAATATTGATTAACAATAACGATGGGAATTATATTGTTTTTCAATCTTTCGATGATGTTATAGTGCAAAAAATCCTATTGAATAGAAGATTTAAAACACAGATTTTATATCAAAAAGAAGAATGTTTTTACTTGGTTAATAATTCTGCTTTCGAGCGACTTACGAATAATATTCGTTTAAATGGAGAAACTGGGGAATATCTTAGGTTGATTCGTTTCGATAATCAACTTATTGAGAATGGCGAAACAGGTTTCGGAATACTCATTTTTCTTTCCATAATTCTAATTGGTAATACACTAATTTGTTATAAATTACTCAATTACGGTATGTGGACATTTGCATATTGGTTAATCTCGACGGGGGGTAATAGTATATCAATTTTTCTCGTAATATTTAAGAGCTATTGAACATATTTTCAAAATGGTTAACGAACAGGACCTCCTAATATCAACAACAAAAATAAGAAGATAGGGTTTGGCTTTCAGTTAAAGTTCTTTTTTTGTTGGAGATAGAAAAGGAAGTCCCTTTCGGAAACGTTATTTGACAGGAAGGAATATTGATGTATATTAAGGCATTTAAACTATCGTTTTTGAAGCATTGGAAAAATGAAGTGGAATATTACAAAACGAATAATGTTAACAAAGCACGTTGGTTGACTTTTGTTACTTACTTGCCTGTTCCAATATTTCATACATTTTTTCTACTGGAATTTATAAACAACTTTTTTAATAACATATATAAGCAATTTATTGCTCCAATTTTGAAAATTCCAAATTTAAATATTTATTCGATTGTAGCATATTTTATATTTGTTAGTTTATTCTTTACTAAAAAAAAAGCGCAATCTTGGATTGATGAATATAATATTCAAAAAAAAAATGAGTCTTCATTTTATTTGATATTTATTCTTATGCCTATTGTAGCATTTCTTATTTATATAATCTTCTTCGCCAAACGAGCAATTTACTTATAAATTGAGTGCAGCACATTCCGAGTGAGATTTAGACAGCTGGTTCAGTGCAGTGCACTTTCTATACAAAAGGTAGTGTAGCGTATTTCGGTCCTGGTAATAGTCAACCCCCTGCTCCGAAGGCTGAAGTGAAAGTTGGTTGGTATAATGCAGGTAATAATTCAGTTGATGGCTTCATTTTCCAAAGCCAACTCTGCATAGAGTTTCTTAAGCTTACTGTTCTCTTCTTCTAACGATTTCATCCGTTTTAAATCGTTTAGCTTCATACCGCCGTATTTAGAACGGCATCTGTAAAATGTATTCGCGCTGATTCCATGCTTGCGGCATACTTCAGGTGTCGATACTCCTGATTCCGATTCTTTTAAAATCCTATGGATTTGATCTTCACTAAATCGCTTCTTCATATTTTCCTCCAAGTTTATCATCGATTCGGAGGATTTTCACCATTCTAAATGGTCCTAAACTCGGGGGCTAGGTCAGTAGCACACAAAATCGTGAACAAATTCTTAAGAAAGGAACAAATAAGATGTTTCAAGTCGAAGGAGTTGTTGATGGTGTTAGATATACATTGGGTTTTAATAAAGGTAGAGTTGAACAATTGTATTCGATGATCGGTTATTAATTTGGAGATGTAACATGATAAATATTAAAACTTATTTGCGGATAGACGATGACTATATTCCAATTGAAGAATTTTTTGGTAAAATCGAGGATATCGAAGATATTCAATATACAACCGGTTCTGTCGAGTTGACAATAAATTATGTAAAAATAATAGAGAAAACTCTTTGGGATAATGTAAATCATTTGTGGCCATATATAATCAACGCAATTGAAGAGCTGCTTGTTGAAGATCAGAAGGAAGCAAAATTATCGTATCCGGATCAACCGATCACTTTGCGGTTTGGGAAAACGAATCACTCTGGTAGGATTTTTGTTGAATTTAGTTATCCGAAGCTTAGGAGAGTTGAAACTTCTGCGAGTGAATTTTACGAAGCAATTCTGAATGCAGCAGAAAAGTATTTTAGTAAAATGTTAACTATTGTTGATGAGCCAGATGCAAATGGATGTAACCAGGAATATTTAGAAACAGTTCAAAAACTAAAAAACCATCTTGAGTCTCGTAAAAACTAGCCTTGCACTGCGCTGCACTTTCTATGTGTACAATGATGGTATTCACTTGACACTTCTTCTGAAATAAATTTCCTAATTTTCTAAAATGGTCTCCTCATGCTCCTTGAATTTAATTCCTTCGATAAAAACTTGAGAAGGGGTTCTTCCATTCATGTTTCTTCCTTGGTGTGCTCGTTTGCAATTGTATTCTTCAAAGAAGATTTCCAAATCGATCTGCATTTCTTCAATGGACTCATAGAATTTAATTCTACCGGCAATTCTGAAATGCCCATCGAGTAACGTTCTGTGAAGACGCTCAACGTATCCATTGCTCTGAGGTAGGTCTTCGCACTTTGGTAGTTCTATGTTCGATTTCTTCTAATTGAAGAAACAATTCGAAAGGATGTTGATCTTCTCTTCCACAATACTCACGACCATTATCGGCAAGAACGGTTTGAACTTTAACATTATGTTCTTCGAAGAATGTAAGAACGTCAGAGGTTTTGATTTGAAGATATGTTTCGCTTACTTGCCCAACAGAGACATCCGAATAAACTGAAGGAACTCTTTGTTTTAATTTCTCTTCACTGATTTCTATTTGAACTCCTCACTAACGAAAAAAGTTCATCGGACTTACCCAAAGAAAAAGAAAGTGGATTTTGTAATGAAGTAGGAATTAAATTTGGAACTAAAAAAGTTAGAAGTCATCTCAAAATTACTTTATATTTCCTTAAAATACAAATTACAATCATTCTAAGATATTTTAGATTCGAATCCGGAATTGATTCAGAAGAAAGTATAGAATGATTTAGAATTTGTTTCCACTTTGAATAATTCTGAATATATCAGTTAATCTTATCAAGAAACTCAACGTCGGTATGGTTGTAGGTCGGAAACTCTGCAAACATATCGAAGATATTCTTTCCTAAGATGTAGGTTTCTTGAGAGTTTAGATTTTCTTCATATCCATTTTTCTTACTGATAATTTTCTCTAAAGTCATGTTCTTTTTGTAAGGACTAAAGTAAAAATATAGGACACCTGTTTCGCTTTTAGAATCAATCCTCCAGATTATCTTACCATCTTTTTGAGAAAGTTCAGTTTCAATCTTGAATCCAGATTCTGGATTTCTCCCAAGAATTAGTCCACGAAATACTTGGTAGAATGTGTGATTGAAATTCGATCCCTCAAAGTCAACCAGATCGTTCATAAGATAAGGTTTAACAAAGGGGAATTGTTTTTCTAAATAAGTTTGAACTTTCTTATTCAATAAATTGACAAGGAAATCATTTGCTTTGTTTTTCATTTCTCCATCAGGAACATTTCTAAGAAATTCTATAATGTCCTTTAACGAGCTTTTATTTACTTTTTCCCAGCTAGAGGTTTCTGTTTCAGATTTAACTGCTAATACTTTACTTCTCTCGTTTTCAAGTTCTGTAAGTGTCCTAGCGATATTGGGCGCTATTTTTTTAAGAATCCGACCTGCATTCCGACTTTCAAAATCATGCTTTTCCGGTTTAAGTGTGAAAATGTTATATATAAATAGAGGAGCCCATCCCCAAAGCCTCTTACGTTCTTTGTATGCCTCTTCTTTTTTTAATTCACCGTCGACATAATACCTTAAAATAAGTTTTACATCTTTCGAGTCCCAACAAGGAATAAGAATACAAAAATTTAAAGCTCCTATCAGACCGAAATATTCTTTTACTTCCTCCGAATCAAAAATATAGACTTGAATCGGCTTTTTACCAGCCACATAAGGATCTGAAACTAGATTAATGTGTTGCGATAAATCATTCCAAGACTCATCGAATTGTTTGATAGTTTCTAATCCGTTGTAACTTCTTGTTCCGATTGCTGCTTTCGGCTTGGTACTTGATTCGAACTTCTCAATGTTATAATCAGACTTTACGGTAAATAAACAGTTAGCGGCTTGCAAACAGATAACTAGAATTCCTATTAGAGAAATTTTATTAACTAAGTTCAATGTATGACTCCTTTGATACGTTTAAGAATTGGTTTATAAATTCATTGGGAGAAAAGGAAATTGATTTTTCTAATACAGTGGATTTGCAGGTTTTAATCGACATTCGATGAGAGCCATGAACCCGGGTGATCGAATCAAATATCCCCAAGTTTGAATAGCTTCTAAGCAGTTATCGACGGACTTTTTATCGTAGTAAGCGTTTGAATCAATTCCAGCTACTTTAGAGGCACTCATGTTGAGCAAGAAGTTACTCGCTGTTAGGATACTTTTGTCATAAGATGCGAGAACAATGATTAAAGTCTGCGAGGCATCATCAATTTTCTGTTTAACTTCGCTTCCTTTAATTCTATCGTTAGATAACCCAGATTCGTTCATTAGGTTGCAATTCAGGTAGAATACGATCAAGAGAATTTGGAGTAGAAAAATAACCTTCTTAAAAATATTGATCATCGTTATCTCGGTAACTCGTATTTTTCAATTTCTGGCAAATTTGAATGGCGAAATTTTCTTAGTTCATTTTCTGATTCCGCAATAGAATCGTCGATTGCCTTGACAGCTTTTGGAGAAGCTATAATTCCTTGAATCGAGTTGGTCGAGACTGAGATAGAAGAGAATAACGCTGAGTAGTCCTGAATGATTCTCTTTTGTAGCCAAATATAGGTAACAGATAACGCCAAAAGTCCACCAAGGATCGGTATAGGAAAAAAAGTAAGGACGGTAGAGGCTGATAGCAAACCAACTGCAAGAGGACTCAATTTTCTTTTAAATTCGTCTCCATCCGGCTGGAAGGTATACAGAAAGTTTTTCGCCCAATTTACGAAATACTCTTTGGCTATTTCTTTTTTTGCAATAGAACGAAGAAAGGTTTGGTATTTTTCAAAGTAAAGGTCTCCTTCGGAAATTGCTTTGCTGGAAGAGTTCTCCAAAACCTTATCAAGAGATTCTATCGCTTTTGAATAATATTCCTTGTCTTGAAGTTGCTCAAAGGAATGGGATGAAATTCCTTCGGATTCGATTCTTGTTTTTACGATTCGTGCCGCAGTGTAAGCTGGAATTTCGGAATACTTACCTGAACCGATTTCCTCAGCGAAACTTTTCATTTCAAAGATAAAATCTCTGAGATACTTTTGATATTCTCGATTTCGTTGTTCTTGTTCGATTAAATCGTTTTGTCTTTCTAACTCAGCATTCCGTTTATTTTGCAATTCGAAATTTGTTTTTGCAATGTTCTCTTTAAGCTTCGTTTGTTCTGTAAGAATTCGATTCGTTTTTTTTTGTTCTTTGTATAATGAACCCATACTTGATTCTCCAATCTTAATTATTGCTTAGCGAGTCATCCGTTGATCATGGCTTCTGTTCGATGTGAAACCGCCCAAATGGACGCAAAGATCCAACCAACGAGCGAAGCCATCATGCAGAAGGAAATAATCGAACGGATTAGGTTTCCGGTAATGAAGAAGTAAACGCAGGGAAGAAAGAGAGCTAAAAGCTTCATCATGAAAATCCTTATGTTTGAATTACTCTTAGGGCTTAGGCGACATTTTAGAATTGAGAGAAGAGAGCTATTTCCCCAATTTCCAGGCGCAACACGGTCCTTTTTCTGCTTCACATATTAAGGCAGTTTAGAATCGTATTGGTGCGTCCAATTAGTCCTCGGAACCTTATTATGTTAATAACATAATAAATCAAGGATTATTTTATTGACATATTTAATAATGGCTTCAAAAAATATAGAAATACACTTTGGTGCTAAGGCGAAGGCTGTAATTGATGCGTCTGGTGATACCCAGGTTGTCGCTGCAAAGAAACTTGGTTTATCAGTTCCCGGACTTGGAAGCATTACTCAGAATAGAGTTAAAACAACGGCTTACGAAGTCTTACTCGCATTTGTTCGTGAGTATAATGTTGACTTATTATATTTGATCGATGATTCGATTCCGATTCTTCCAATTCAATACTACTCTTCGAAAAAGAGAAATATGATAGAGACGGACGAGAATAAAGTTTTGTATGATTTGATTTCTACTACGAAAGGTCTTCGTGAAATTATTTTGAATTTACTCAAGTTTTCACCTAAGAAGAGAAAAGCGATCGGTGATATGATTGCAACGTTGGTAGAGGAAGACGAAACTGAATCGAAAGTAAATTAGTTTGTTTTTAATTTTCGTATTTCACCTTCCGCAAAATGTCAAAAGAAGAATTAGTATGAATAGAAAATGGATTTTAATATTTATAGTTTTTTCGGCCAGCTACTGTAACGGTAACGATCTAAATTTCAAATCACAGATTATGTATGTAAAAGAGGGACAAACTGCTCCATTCTATTTTGATCCTACGCTTCGTGAAAGTAAAGTTGAAGATTTAAATGAGAGAACAGGTGTCGCAGTTACTGAGCGGCTGTTGCATTTCGATTTCAAAACGTTTAAAATTCTTAAATTATATATAATTCAACATGGCATGGCCGAAGGTTATGCACTTTCAGATTATTTTACTTCTGAGGTTCCTATTCTAAAAAGGGAATTAAATGGCTCCAATATTGAGTCATTTTTAGGCCAATGGGGATCATTTTCTGAATTCGAAAATAAAGTTAGTTTTGATGAAATCGAAGGTTTAAATTTCAAGAAGGAAAATGGAAAAATTAATTTGTGTTATTTGGGATTAGATCGGAATTGCTATGAAGATATAACCATAAAATGTAAACAATATGACTGTGAGATAAAACAAAAGCAAGATTATGTTTTAGGTAAATTTAAGATATTGAATAATCGTGTTATTGAAGTTACACAATTTGAACAGTATAGTTCTAAAAAATATGGTGAAAATTTTCATTTTCAAGATGGCTCTGAAGTGATTCGCACACCTAATAAGTTTTTGCTAAATTCTCAAGATTAAGAAATATTCAAGTTTCCAATATCATGTGAATATAGACTTCTGCTAATTCAGTATTCCCGTTTGTCTGAACTTACAGACTAACCATCGTCCTGATTCTTTCTTTGTCTCGATTTTTAATCTTCTTTGCTTCCTCTAAAAACAAAATCATAGAAAAAACTCCTTGTTTTTAAAGTTGGTTCCGAGTTCTGCTTCGAGCTTAATAAAGTTATGAATGTAGCTCTGCAAATCCCAAATTTAGAACCTCCCAAACAATCCGACAGAACCGTATCAACTTGGTCTGAAATCTGTATATCTCATCCGTGGAATCCCAACCGAATTGGAAATAAGTTATTTCCTATAATCCCCGAAACACAAAGTAAGAACACTAAAATGAGGATCTCTTCTGATCTAAATTTAAGCACCGCACATACTTTCACTCCCTCAGCATATACGAAGACATCATCCAAGTTACGACCACGTCCTCAGCCCCTAACCTCAGCACAGTTAAAAGAGAAACGTAAGAACCCAGCAATCAATATCGATTTCTTTACGAACCTGACGAAGAAGATCCTGAATGACTTTTACCCTAAATATTGTCCGAATTGTCCCGACACTTTACTGACTAAGGAAATCTCAACTCAGCCTGAATTGATTCGATGCGTTCAGTGTCGTTACCTGACTTCACGTCTGAGTTATACGCCTTTGCATCACATGAAACTTCCGCTGTGGATGTTTAGTTACGTATTTTACGAAAGTATGATTCAGCATCCTAAGGTAGTTACCTCAACTGAGATTAGTAAAAGGTTAAAAATATCCTACAAGGGTGCTGCACTTCTAAAGAAGAGATTTCAAGTCTTCGCTTCTCAGCAATTACCGAAATACAAACAACTGACGTATGATGCTCTAAACAAGGAATTCAAGGACTTCTCACTCCCACCTGATGAAGATACTGATATTACCAAATCTATGGAAAATCGTCCATACGTCTGTGCTGATACAGTAGTTTTGTATTCTGCAAGTCAGAGAGCCAACCAAGGACGTAAACGCTATCGTCATACGGGTAGTACATCTTCTATCTATCTCTCCGAAAAACTTGGAGGAAGGCAAGTTGGGACCTTAGTTCATACAATTGGAGTGAAACAAGGTCCTGTCTTCTTTCATTCTGTGCCAAATCAAAAGATGAACACTCTTGGACCCATCATTCAGGATCATCTTCCTTTACAATCCGTAGTATGCACGGATGAAGGGTATCCTTGGCTTTGGGGCGTGTACAAAAATCATCGGCAAATAAATCACAGTGCTCATTCAAAAGACATTCGCTATCGTTGGGCAAGAAACAGATGGAGTAAGAATGGAGTCCACAATCAAGTAGCAGAAGGAAACCAACGTTTACTCAAGACGGCTTTTTCTTCCTACTGTTACATACGTCCTGAGAATTCTACTCGATATTTGAATGAGTTTAGTTTTTTAAAGAATGCTCATGTGTTTGGTTTGGATGTGATTTGTGAGAATGCTGATGTGCTTGCTGGGGAAGTTGATGATGTTAGGGGTGGTGGTCAACGAGGAGTGAGATGGGGATCTTTTCGTGCCGAGGCCGTGGGACTTAAAAGTCCGACGGTTGGGATCGGCGCGAAGGGATATTTATCTCAATACCTCATTGATCAGCTTACCTAATAAACTATCTTGTGTCTGAACCGTCTTTTGATTTGCTTCATAAGAACGATTGACTTCAATCATCTCTACCATTTCGGTAACAACACTTACGTTAGACGCTTCGAGATAACCTTGAAGTACCGAAGGTTCGTCCTTAAGATCAAAAGGAACCGGTTCCCCGGACTCAGGAGTATCGGCATAAAAAGAATCACCTTCTTTATCAAGATGGCGCGGATTTTCAACCGTACGAATTTTAATTTTATCCAATAACACTGGAGTTTCAAAACGATTCTTGTCGATAGAGGTTCCGTTAACTGGATCGTTACCGATTTCTCCGTTGATCCAAATCTCACCGTTTTCTTTGATCAAAAAATTACCTCTTGCAACTCGGATCGGGCCGTTCTCGCCTAACAAAGGAAAACCCTGTGGAGTGACAAGAAAGCCATTTGTATCCATAACAAAAGCTCCACTTCTGGAAAGTCTTTCTCCTCTATTGGTCATAACTGAAAAAAATGCTGGATGTTCGTTACCGGGTTTATCTTGAAGCATTAAATCAAAAGGATTTTCCGTTTTTTTAACGGCTCCTTGTTCAAATCGAGTGTAAACTTCATTTACTTCTCCACCTAATCCTAGTTTGCCGATTACGGGTGCGGTATCAAACGAACCCATAGGAACCTTACCAACACCGTCTTCTTCGAAACGGTGGAGTAGCAATTCCGGAAATGTTTTAAATAAGGTCGTGTCTCTTTTAAAAGCAGTTTTATCAACGTTTGCGAGATTGTTAGAAATCACATCCATTCTAGTCTGTTGGATAATCATTCCATTGGCACCTGTGTACATTCCTCTGAGCATATACTTTCTCCTGAACATTTTAAAGATCGGAGATTTTTCAAAATCCGATAACAATTTTGAAGACATAAATTAGAAAAGAATGAAGAGATTTTCAGTTTTTCTTCCATCGGATCGAAAGTTTGGCGACAGCGAATTTTGGCGGAGCATTATGTATAAGTTCCTACAAAATGGTTTTAAGATTCGACAGATTAAAAATTGAATCTCGTTCGCTTTTTTAAACGCAGTATTTAGGATTTATTGTAAATGAAATTTGAAGCATGGTTTAAAAGTCGAAAAAAGTCTTTGAAAGTAATTTTTTTTTGTGAGTTCCTATAAACGAACGTAAGAAAAAGACTTGGAATCAGAATTGAAACGTTTCAACTCCAACATCATTTTCAAACCGATGTTTTTAAGATTTTACGGAAAGAAGGCAAACGTTTTGTTTGAAACGAAGTTGCGCCCCTTACAGCCGAATGATTAGGGACGGTTTACAAAATTGAATCGAATTTAAGGTCGTAATACCTACGAGATTTCAAAAACGATTTGAATTTTTATCTAATGTGAGCAGAGCGTAAGGAATTCATTTTTCTGAAAAAAGTTGGGATCTGGGCTTTATCAATCAATTCCTAAAATGTGGGACCCATACTGTTTAGAAATTTGTAATGTGACTAAATTTGTAGGAACTACTGCAAATCGCGATTTTACGAATCAATTCTTAAATTGTTAGAAATTCACATTTTTGGAAAATCCCTTTCTCATTTTTTTACGCGAGTTCACGTTATTTAAGAAAAAATCTATTCTTATGGATTTTTTTTGCCTTTGAGTGTAATAGATAAATTACAATTTTCTAAAGAACTTCCGGTTTTCAGTTTAAAATCTTGTTTTAATTCCGAAAGAACCTTTTCTTGAAGTTTAAAATCTAAACTTATATCGTAAATTTCCCCCGTTTCTTCGTCAATTGCATGATGATGATGAATTACGTTTGAGTCATATAAAGTAATTCCGGACTTTAGTTCTAAAAGATTTACAATACCTTTTTCCGCAAAAAGTTTCAAATTATTGAATATAGTAGCACGAGAAGCGTTCGGTATGTGTTCGTTAATCAATTGGAAAACCTGATCTGCTGTGAGGTGCTGAGGTTTAGAGAGAAGTAGATTTGCCATTTGTAATCTCTGTACAGTGACGTTGATTCCTGCGTCTTCTAAAATTTTTTTGCTTCTTTCGTAAGAATCCTTCATACGATCATTTTTTTACGAAGGTAAATTTTTGTCTATAATTTAGACTTATTCTAAAAAAAGACTGGAACTAATTTATTTTTAATATAAACTTAGTCTAAATTTAGATTAAGTTAAATATTGAATCAAATTAATTTAATTATAAATTAATATTGAAAATTATGAATTGATATATTAAATGAATGGTGTTTTTTGAGATGAGTTTCGAATTTTTAAAGAATTGAAGAAAATAAAATCAATTTTGACACTTTTTGTCCAAGTAGAATAGGGAAACGATTCTAAACTAAAAACAAAAATGAAATAATTTTATTCGGTCGGCCCATTTTGAAAAATCGGATCTATTTTACAAAGAGATCAATTTCAGAAATTGATTTGGGTTATGAAAATTTGATATTTGAATAAGGTTGTTTTCAAAACGTTTTTAATCTTCTTAAAGAAATTTTTAGAACGGATCCTTTTCAAATGAAATTCTATCGATTTAGAATGAATTTAGTTGGATTGGGAATATTACCCAAATGATGACTTATGAATCAATCAACTGAAACTCAAGAAAAGAATATTTCCGATAAAACGATTCCAAAATTTTCCAAAGCTTGGATCGAGTATCAAAAAAGTATGCAGCCGGAGAATCCATGTTTTGATTCCGCAAGACGTGGGGATGTAAATGCTCTCAAACAACAGATTGATTCTCTGAAACATTTGGATGAAAAAAATCGTAAAGGTCACACCTTATTAATGTTAGCCGCTTACAACGGGCGGGAAGAAGCCAGTCAATTTTTAATTTCTCAAGGTGCAGACGTAAACTCTACGGATCAGGAAGGGAATTCTATATTGATGGGAGCCGCTTTTAAAGGCCACGTAAGGGTTGTGGAAATTCTTTTAAACGCAGGGGCGGATAAGAACTATAAAAATCCAAAAGGGCAAAACGCATTTCAATTTTCTAATATGTTTGGTAGAACGGAAGTAAACAATCTTCTGAGCGAATCTAAGTCGTCTCGGTCTAAAAGATTTTTAACTTTTTTTAAATCTTGGATCTTATATATCGTTCAACTTACAAAAGGAGAAAAACAATGAGCAGAAAAACCCTTACTACAGCCGGAGGTCATCCGGTTTCACAAAATCAACATTCTTTAACCGCCGGACCTAGAGGGCCGGTTCTCATTCAGGATACACATCTGATCGAGAAGCTTGCCCACTTCAATCGAGAGAGAATTCCCGAAAGAGTAGTTCACGCAAAAGGTGCTGGGGCTTATGGGACTCTGACGATTACTCAAGATCTGACGAAATATTCTAGGGCTTCTGTTTTTTCTAAAAAGGGAAAACAAACTTCTCTCTTTTTACGTTTTTCCACCGTGGCAGGAGAAAAAGGTTCTGCAGATACGGAAAGAGATCCGAGAGGTTTTGCGATTAAATTTTATACGGACGAAGGAATTTGGGATCTTGTGGGAAACAATACTCCTGTGTTTTTTGCTAGAGATCCTTTGAAGTTTCCTGATTTTATACATTCTCAAAAAAGAGATCCCATTACCGGTTATAAAAACCCAATTCGTATGTGGGACTATTGGGCTGGTGCTCCCGAAGCGTTTCATCAAATCACTATTCTTTTTGGAGATAGAGGAATACCAGACGGTTATCGTTTTATGAACGGTTATGGAAGTCATACTTTTGGGCTTTGGAATTCTAAAGGAGAACGTTTTTGGACTAAGTTTCACTTTAAATCCATACAAGGAATTAGAAATCTAAGTATGGAAAAAGCGTCTGCGTTAGCCGGAACTGATCCGGACTATGCAACCAGGGATTTGTTCGAGGCGATTGAAAGAAAAGAATTTCCAAAATGGAAGTTTTGTGTTCAGATCATGCCTGAAAAAGAAGCCACAAAGTATAAATTCAATCCGTTTGATCTTACCAAAGTTTGGTCTCATAAAGATTACCCTTTGATAGAAGTAGGAATTTTGGAATTGAACTCCAATCCTAAAAATTATTTTGAAGAAGTAGAACAAGCTGCATTTTCTCCTTCTAATATGCCTCCTGGTATTGGTGCTTCTCCGGATAAAATGTTACAAGGAAGATTGTTTGCATATCCGGACGCTCATAGATACCGTTTGGGAATTCAATACCAACAACTTCCTGTCAATAGACCTAAAAATTCAGTAAACGTTTATCATAGGGACGGTCGTACTCGATTTCAGTGTGATGGAAGTTATGATAATTATGAGCCGAACAGTTTTGAAGGACCGGTAGAGGATTCTTCCTATGCTGAACCTCCTTTGAGTATTTCTGGGGATATGGATCGTTATAATTCCCATATAGGAAACGATGATTATTCTCAAGCAGGAGATTTGTATAGACTGATGAGTGTTGAGGAAAGGGAAAGATTGACTTCTGCTATCGCTTCTACGATGCACAATCTTCCTAGAAATTTATTGGAAGCCAACCTAAAACATTTCCATCTTTGTGATCCAGAATATGGAAATCAATTGGCTGCAAAAGTAGGTCTTACTTTGAGTCGGGTTTAAAAAAGTGAAATATAGAATTTACAAATCGTTTTTCGAAATACAAACTCGATAAAATTTACCTATTCAAAAAAGGGTCTTCAAAATAGTCCGCTTTTTGTCTTAAAACCGGATGTAAATTAGAAAGGCCCTTTGTTTTTTACTCAATATGTTATAGAGTGGAGCAAATCTGTATCGTAAAAACTCGTTTGAGTGCAAAATATTATATATTCTATTCTATGGACAAAAGTTATTTATCTTTTGAAAACGAATCCATTTCGTTTTTCAAATTCAATTTTCCTTTTTAAATACATTCTTTTTTTTGAATCTTAACGCAGAACCTTTTCAGCTTGACTGTCAATAGAAATCGTTCAAGATATTATCCTGGTTTTCATTTTAGTTGACCAGAAAGAATTCAAGTGCGAGCTTTTGCGTGTTAGGTTCTTATAAATAGTCGAAATATTGATAAACAATGATTCATATTCTTAAAGCGATTTTAGAACAAGCACACGCTGGATATTGGGAAAAAAATTTTTCCGAAAATAAAAGTTATTTAAGTCCTGGTTGGAAATCTATGTTGGGTTATCAAGAAGAAGAGTTACGTGACTCTATATCGGCTTGGCAGTCTCATATTTTTCCGGAAGACCTCGGTCCGATTCGTAACGAATTTGAAGATTATTTAAAAACAGATCTGAGTCAACCATACGAAGCGGATATTCGTTTTTTACATAAAAACGGAAGTATCGTTTGGTTTAAATGTACTTGTAAGGTGGTAGAAAAAGATTCATTAGGAAAACCGATTCTAATGGTTGGAACTTACTTTGACGTTACAAAATCCAAAAAAATAGAATTCGAATTACAACATACAGTCGATCGACTTGCACTTGCCACTCAAACCGCGAGGGTAGGAATTTGGGATCTGGATTTTACTTCCGGGAAAATATCCTGGGATGATACTATGTTTGAACTTTATGGAACTACTCGAGAGAAGTTTTCAGGAACTGTATTGGATTGGGAGTCTAGTTTACATCCAGATGATTTGGAAAGATGTAGATCGGAATATGCAGAAGCTCTTTCCGGAGAAAAAGAATTTGACACTCAGTTTAGAGTCATCTGGCCGAATGGTTCCGTACATTTTATTAAGGCGATTGCAATTGTTCAAAGAATGGCTTCCGGAAAACCTTTTCGAATGTTAGGAACTAATTGGGATATTACCAAACATAAAAACGCCGAAATCGCATTAAAAGAAAGTTATGAACTGACTAAGGTATTTATTGAGAATGCACCTTCTGCGATTGCTATGTTTGATACAAACATGAAATATATGGCTGCTTCTCAGCAGTGGCTTGTTGATTATTATTTGGATGGAATAGAAATCATCGGTCGTTCTCATTATGAAATTTTTCCTGAAATTGGAGACGAATGGAAATCGATTCACCAAGAATGTTTACATGGAAACGTAATTCGAAGAGAAGAGGAAGCTTTTACCCGTTTAGATGGAACGGTTCAGTGGATTCTCTGGGAAGTCAGACCTTGGTATGCTTTTCCTAATGTAGTAGGTGGAATTTTGATGTATACCGCAGATATTACTACTCTTAAACGAAAGGAGTTTGAAAGAAGTAAGTTGGAAGAAATTCTAACCAGGACCAATGAAGCCGCGCAGATAGGATCTTGGGAATTGGATTTGGAAACAAACACGAGAGTTTGGAGTAAGGTGACAAAGTCGATTTTCGAATTGCCAGAAGATTATAAACCGGATGGTAAAGAAGTAGGAAGTTTTTTTAGGAATGAAGAGGAAAGAAAAAGATCTGCAGACGTTTTAGCTGAGTCGATTCAGACGGGCAAGCCGTTTGACGTCGAAGTTGAAATTTTGACTGCAAAAGGAAACATGGTGTGGACTCGGTCTATTGGAAAACCGGAGTATAAAGATGGAAAATGTATTCGTGTTTCGGGTACGTTTCAAAACATCCAAGAGCAAAAACTAAAAGAATTGGCTCTTCAGAGAACTTTGGATCTATTAAATAACCAGAATGAAAGATTATTAAATTTTGCTCATATAGTTTCACACAATCTTCGTTCCCACACTGGAAATATATCAATGCTTCTTAAAATTTTACAGGAATCCAAAAACGAGTCCGAAAAGGAAAAGATGATACAATATATCGCAAAGGCTTCGGATAGTCTAATGGATACGGTTTGGAATTTAAACGAAGTAGTTTCTATTCAAACGAATAAAAATCTTCAAAATGCCGAAATTAGTCTTCGAGATTATATTGAAAAAGCGACTCAGACGATCGGAGGAGAAATTCAAAAATATCAGGTTCAAATTCATAATTTAGTTTCGGATTCAATTCGAGTTCGTTGTAACGCATCGTATATGGAAAGTATTCTTCTAAATTTTCTTACCAATGCTGTAAAGTATAGACATCCAGATAGAATTCCGGAGATCACTTTAAACGCAAAGTATGAAGAAAATAGATTGGTTCTTAGTATTACAGACAATGGTCTTGGGATAGATATGAAAAAATATGGGGATAAACTTTTCGGAATGTATAAAACTTTTCACAATAATAAGGATGCTAAGGGAATCGGATTGTTCATCACTAAAAATCAAGTGGAAGCTATGGGTGGAAAAATCGAAGTGGAAAGTAGGTTGAATAACGGAACTACTTTTAAAATCATTTTTCTTTGAGTTATAAATTCAATCGCTTAAACCTTAAGTTGTGGGAACTCTTACAAATTTAGGTTTTATAGCAAAACCTTAAGAAACAAAAAAGAGTTATGTCCTATATAAAAGACTTATTTGTACTTGCTTCAGAATATTGTAATAATTGAATTTACTAAAAATAATTTTTGTGGGTTAGAATTTTTCAGTTCTCGTTTAAATTTTTATTTTTAGATAAATTTGTTCTAATTTTACAAAGAGTTAATTACGTTTAAAACTTCGTCAAAATAGGCGTTTCTAGAAGTTGTATTTACGTGATTACGAAAAGAAAGCTGGGCATGATCAAAGTTTTTAGAAAATTGCCGAACCCCTTGCAGCTTAGAAGACATCTTACCACTTGTAGAAGTTACAATTCCGTCGCTTTTGTTTGTAAAACTGGGACTTCCATTGGACAAAAAATTACACCCGATGATATAAATGGATTCCGAACCGGGATGATTGTTGCAAACATTCATTTCTCCGTAAAACGCAGTTACTCTTGAATCCTTAGAAGATTCTTCAAGAAGCCTTTCTAAATACGGATTGAAAGCTCCGCCAATAAGTTCGTTGATCGGAACCTGATAAAAGGTGCCTAACGCATTTGTGTAGGCGAGGTCTTTTCCTCCTTCTGTGCCGGTTAAGAATGACATAAGTTCGCCTAACGTTCCAAAATTTCCTTGGTAACTAGAAGAAGCAAAGGGAGAACCCAGATAAGGAGTTCCTAAGCTGACTATAAAGTCGATTACGTCTTTTGTATTGTTTGAGTGATAAAGAGCAGACCTACTTACAAGACCTCCCATGGAATGAGCGAGTAGAATTACCTTGTCTTCGGGAGTAAAAACCGAATTGAGTTTATCGATGAGTCTTTTTCCGTTATTCTCCACATAATCTGAGGTTCGATACGTAAATGTATAAAGTTCGTAGTTGTTTTGAACTCCTGAAATATTTTGAGAGTACATTTCTAAAACATCGTCCCAGGTTTCTCTAATATTGGTTACCTTAGCAAATTTATCCGTGGGAGGATCTGAATTTTTTTCTTGAAAATCCCAACCGTGGATTAAAACAATTTTTGGTTTGTTTTCTTTTGATTCTGAAGTGGCCACTGCAAATTGGTCCGCATTCAATTGGCTTTTTAAAGTAAAGAAAGAAACCGGAATGAACTTATAGAGTTCGTGATTGAATTCTCCCCAAAATAAGACGGTTAAGTTTTTTAATAACTCTTCCGCGGTGTTTTTATTTTTAGAAGGTTTTAGTTTATCCCAAGAATTGTTACAATAGGAAAATAAACCCAGACAAAGAAAGAATATAAAGAAAATTCTAGATGATTTCATACACTTTAGGAATATGCAAAAAATTCAAAAAAGCAAGAGATAATTTTGAAATTTATAAGAATCTTAGAATTAATTGGCCAATTTTGAGAAGAGTTGAAATTAAATATATTTTGAAAAGTCTTTATCAGAGAATTATAAACTTTTTATGATCGGATCGAACTATACGTTAAAATAAATCTATAGGATTGGTCAGAAGTTTTATTTTTCTAACGTATTTGATTTGTATTAAACAGATTTTTATGATAAAGAATTCTATTACTACTCGGACGTATGAAAATGGTACCAAAATTAACTGGTAATTTTTTAAGATATAAAAGTCTTCGCGAAATTGCCTCAAACCTAGAATTGTTGGCTTTTTTGAAAGGATTTTACATTCTAAGTTTTGAAAATAAATGCAGCATAATATTTTTTTATACGCCCGAGTAGTAATAGTTCTGAGTAAAAAACAGAGTTGTTGAAAAATTTCATAGCGACGATCAATAAAATTGTTTCAATCGACCGTTTTCATGAAACAAAAACTAAGTGGCGATTTATTTTTCAATAACTCTAATGAGCTTTATTAAAAATTACTGAATGTGAGTCGTTTTAAACTTTTATAAAAATGAATTTTTCTCTAAAAAGAATATGATAATTATCACAAATCGAAATTTTACAGATAAATTCTGAAAATGTAAGAATTCGAGATTTTACGTTACTTACGATTTACGATTCTATCTAAAACGATCCCAGTGGCAACGGTTACATTCAAAGAAGAAAGATTTCCATACATCGGAATTCTAAGTACGAAGTCTGATTTTTCCATAAGAATTCTTTTGATACCTTCTCCTTCGTTTCCCATTATAATTACGATTTCATTTAGATCGGGTAGTTTGGACCAATCTTCTGTTCCACGATCGCTTGTAGAAACAATCCAATATCCGTTTTCTTTTAAAAGTTCTAAAGTGTTGGCAAGATTTTTAACTGTAAAAATTTTTAAAAACGAAAGCGCGCCAGACGCGACTTTTTCAACAACAGGAGTAATTCCCGCAGATTCTCTTTCGGGAAGAATGATGTTTGTAACTCCGAAACATTCGGCGGTTCTAAGTATATTTCCTAAATTTCCGGGATCTTGGATTCGATCTAAAATCAAAAAAGCTCCCGGTTTTTCGGAAAGAAATTCCTCTAAATTTCTTTTGTCGGATGTAGTTTGTTTGTAAGGAGCTTTCAGTGCTACAATTCCTTGGTGGTTTCTTCCGGGAACAAGAGAATCTAATTTAGAAACATTTACTTTATGAACTTGAACAAAGGAAGGGATTTTGTTTAATATTTTTTCGATAATTTCTGTTCCTGGGTTTTCCTTTACATACAACTGGATAAAAGGAAATGAATGTTCCTTTCCTATGTTAGCCTCCGTAAGTTCGATCAGAGTCCTCTTTCCGAAAATGTATTCAGGCTTAGCTATTTTTTCCTCCAACGGATTCCTTCTTTTGTATCCTCTATCAAAATCCCTTGTGCTAAAAGTTGATCCCGGATTGCGTCGGATCTTGCAAAATCTTTATTTTTTCTGGCGATTTGTCTTTCTTCGATCAAAAAATCGATTTCCGAATCGAGCAAATCCTTTTTAGATTCAAAATTGAGAACTCCTAAAATACGATCATAATATGCAAGAATTTGAATGTATTCGATCCTTTGTTTGGAGTCGGACTGGTTTGTATCCAGTAAGAAATTAATTTGTTTTACGGATTCGAAAACGACCGCCAAAGCTTTGGAAACGTTTAAATCGTCCGCAAGAGATTCTTCGAATTCTTTTTTCCATTGTAAAACCGCATCGGAAAAAAACGTAAAGGAAGAATCCGCTTTCGCGTCCGGTTCGAGATTCAAAAGACGATCCAAACAATTTTGGATTTTTCGAATATTCAAAGAAGCTTCTGCGATTCGATCGGTGGAAAAATTCAATTTAGAACGATAGTGTGTAGAGATTAAAAGAAAACGGATTGTTTTAGGATCTAAACCTTGTTGAACAAGATCGCGTAACGTATAAAAATTTCCTTTGCTCTTGGACATTTTTTGACCATCCACGAGAAGGTGTTCTGAATGAAGCCATGTTTTTACAAAAGACTCTTCTGGAAAAGCTCCTTCGGACTGTGCGATTTCATTTTCATGATGGGGGAATAAAAGATCCACACCACCCGTATGAATATCTACTCCGCTTCCATATACTTTTCGAATCATCGCCGAACATTCTAAATGCCATCCTGGGCGACCTGTTCCGACTAACGTGTTCCAAGAAGTTTCCCCTTCTAATTTAGGGCTTTTCCAAAGAACGAAGTCTCTTACATCTTCTTTTTCATACTCGTCCGTATCATAACGAGTTCCTGTTTTCATTCCGGAAGTATCTATCTTGCTGAGTTTTCCGTAGTTTTGAAATTTTTGGATCGAAAAATAAAGGTTTTCGTCTTTTTCGTAAACTAAACCTTTGCTTTTTAATTTTTGAATGATTTCGATCATCTCCGGAATCGATTCGGTGGCCTTCGGATAGTGTTCTAAAATTTCAGCGGAAACTGTTTTTAAATCTTCAAAAAAAGCTTTTGTCCAAGGAGAAGTGAATTCCTGGATACTTTTTTTAGATGCAATTGAATCGCGGATGATCTTGTCGTCTATATCCGTGATGTTCATCGTCATATCTACTCCGTATCCTAAGAGTTTGAGAGATCTACGTAAAACATCCACAAAAAGAAAAGCTCGTAAGTTTCCTATATGAGCAAAATTATAAACGGTTGGTCCGCAGGAATAGACTGTTACACGATTTGGATCGGAGGGGGAAAATTTTTCCTTTTTACCCGAAAGTGAATTGTAAAATTGAATTTCTATCATTCGGGAAAGAAAATTTCCCTCACAAATTCTAGGTTAGCGCCGTTTTGTTTTTCGTCTTTGAAACCTGCTTCGTTTCCTTCCGTAGGATAAACCTGCATTCTTTTATCGCAGTTTAGGTGATTAAAAAAAGCAAAAATAGATTTAGGATGCGAAATTTTATCTTCCATTCCAACTGAAACCAGAGTAGGGACTTTGATCTTTTTAGAAAAGTTTATACTATCATAATATGCTAAACTTTTTTTCATTGCAGTTTTTTTGGTTTTAAAACTGTTTAATTGGTTATTGACTTCCTTCATCCAACTTTTGTCTAATTTGAGTTGGTTGTCGTCTATATGACAAAAATTAGGAGTTTCTAATATAAGCCCTTTGATCCGGTTTGTAAAAGAAGCACCGAAGGCGGCTAGAGACGCTCCCATCGATTTCCCTGCTAAAATGATTTTATCTCCGTCGATACCGTCTGTAAGTCTTAAAAATTCTATGGCTCGGATTACGTCTAAATACAATCCCTTCATATAAAAGGAATCCTTTCCATCTAAACCTTTGGCAAAATAACCGGGGGTCCAATCCGGATCGGGGACTTCTCCTTCTTTGAGTAAGGGACGAATCAATTGAGAACCGTGACCTCTAAGATCTAAAATGAGTTGAGCGACTCCAGTTTCTGTAAGTCCTTTGATGATGCCAGGTCTGTCTTTTCCATAGTCGTGGAAGTAAACTACTACCGGAAGATCTCCTCTTTTTCGAGGAATGACTAAGGTTCCGGTAAGGACTACATTTTCCCAAGATTGAAAGGAAATATCATAGATCGTTTCCTTGATAATAGAACCTTTGAGAAGCGCCTTGGATTGTTTTTTAATTGGAAAGTTTTTTAAATCCCGGATTGCTTCGGACCAAAATTCGTCTAAATCACTTGGGCTATGAAGCTCCGGATAGGTTTGAAAACATTCGTCAAAACTGATCGCCATCTGGAAACATCGTTTTCACTTTACCGGTGGTGTAAAGTGTTCTTTTGCAGAATAAAGAGTCTGTAATAAAAGCACTGCAATTGTCATCGGGCCAACTCCACCCGGAACGGGAGTATAAAAAGAAGAACGATCCTTGGCTTTAGAAATTTCAATGTCTCCTATGTTACCGGGATTGTAACCTGCGTCTAAAAGAATGGCGCCGTTAGAAATCCAATCCGATTTGATAAATTCAGGTTTGCCCACTGCACCTACGATGATGTCTGCGTTACGAACTATCTCCGAAAGATTTTGGGTTTTAGAGTGGCATAGCGTCACAGTTGCATTCATTTCCGTTAGAAGCATTGCCATCGGTTTTCCTAAAATAGGAGAACGACCAACTACTACCGCGTTTTTTCCTGTCACGTCGATTCCATATTCTTTCAATAAAAGAACCATACCGTACGGAGTACAAGGTAAATAAGTTTCTACTCCCATAGAGAGTTTTCCGAAAGAAAGAGTAGTCACTCCGTCCACGTCCTTATAAAGAGCGATCCGATCGAATGCGGCTCTTTCGTCAATTCCCGAAGGAGTAGGATGTTGAAGTAAGATTCCGTCCACGTGGCGATCCGAATTGAGTTTATCTATAACGTCTAACAACTCTTCGGTGGTGGTTTGTTCTCCGAGACGGATCATTTCTGAACCCATTCCTACAGAATGACAGGCTTTGACTTTCATCGAAACGTAGGTTTCGGAAGCCGGATTGTTACCCACTAAAATTGTGGCTAGTTTTGGAATTCTAAGATTTTTAGTTTTTCGTTCTTCAATTGCAGAACGAATTTCGTCCTTAATTTTTTCGGAGAGTTTTTTTCCATCTAAAAGAACCGGATTCATACTTCTCAGGATTTAGAGACAGTCTTCTCTGTCAGGTAAAAAATATTCTTTCCGATGAAATCAAAACCGTAAAATGGGTTCATGTCTGAAACTCCAATTATAAGTAATCATGATTTAAAAAAGTATGTAGATCAAAAAGTAGTCATCCAAGGTTGGGTGCACGGGATCCGAGGAAGTAACGCGAGACAGTTTCTTTCTCTTAGAAACAGTGGGAGAATTTTACAGGTGCTTGCGGAAAAAGAAATTTTAGGAGAAGAAGTTTTTCAAACCGTAAAACATCTCCGTCAGGAAACTTCCGTAAGCGTGACTGGAAAGTTGGTCAAAAATGAAAAGTCTCCAATCGGATTCGAACTTATAATGGAATCGATTCAAATCGTAGGAGAATCCGAAAATTACCCGATCACTCCGAAAGAACACGGGATTGATTTTTTAATTTCTCAAAGGCATCTTTGGTTACGCTCTTCAAAACAATTGGCGATTCTAAGGGTGAGAGACAATCTTTCTTTTGCGATTCGAAAATACTTTCATGAAAGAGATTTTTTACTCATAGATACTCCGATCCTTACTGGATCGGTGGGAGAAAGTGCAGGAACTTTATTTTCTACGGAATATTTCGATTTAGGAAACGCTTATTTAGCACAAACGGGGCAACTCTATTTGGAAACTGCAATTTTTGCACATAACAAAGTATTTTGTTACGGTCCTACGTTTCGTGCAGAAAAGAGTAAAACTAGAAGACATCTGACCGAGTTTTGGATGGTGGAAGCGGAAGTGGCATTTGTAGGACATGCAGAAAATTTAAAGTTGCAAGAAGACTTCGTAAAGACGGTCATTAAAGAAACGGTTCAAAATTCATACCAAGATTTGAAAGTATTAGAAAGAGATCCGACTCCATTACTTGCGTATTTAGAAAAAGATTTTCCGGTAATTGATTATACAAGGGCGCTTGAGATTTTACGGTCCAAAGGAGAAGATATAGTTTGGGGAGACGATATTAATTCCGAAAGAGAACAAATACTGACAGCGGAATTTGGAGGTCCCGTTTTTATCCAAAAGTATCCAAGAGAAGCAAAAGCATTTTATATGAAGGTCAATCCAGAAGATCCTAAGACTGTGTTAAACGCAGATTTAATCGCACCGGACGGGGTGGGGGAGATAATCGGAGGCTCTGAGCGAGAAGAAAATTACGAAAATATTGTACACAGACTCAAAGAAGAAAAACTTCCCGTGGAATCTTATGACTGGTATTTAGATTTGAGAAAATACGGATCTGTTCCACATTCCGGTTTTGGTTTGGGGTCGGAAAGATTGATCGCATGGGTCTGTGGGTTACCACATATAAGGGAATGTATTCCATTTCCAAGGATGATGGAACGACTTTATCCTTAAAACGCGACCCATAAGGAAAGCGTTTTGCTGAGTTCAACGCGACCTGTCGAGCGACCGTAGAAGTGATACTTTAGTTTGAGAGAGCGTTTCATACAAAAGGTAGCAAAACTCATGAATGGGGTTGGCCTTCCGTAGTCGTTGTTTCTCAGCGTAGCTGAGGTGAGTCCCTAAGAGTTATTTTGGCGAATCGCTCGCAAATTGTATCGTTTCCAAGGCTCACGAACGCGCTTTCCGCTCCAGTCAATAAATTAGAGGAAAAAAATGTGAAACGATCTTTCGCCGTCGGTTTCAATTTATTGACTCCGCTGCAATCGCTTTCGCATTCGTGATCCCGATTCACTTTTTTTCAGGATTTTCTGCTTAACCCATCCGATAAGAAACATAGAGGTTATCCTATGGGTCAGAACTTAGCCATATCCAATCCGTCTTCTATTGAAGAAACCGCTTGGGAATTATTTGAAACAGGTTCTTATGAAGAAGTGATCGAGATTGCAAAAAAAAATCCGAATCATGTTTTTTTAAATCATTTGAGTGGAATTGCTGGGTTTGAATCTGGCTCTAATTATGAAATCAATTATTTTCTAAAAGGTTCCTCGGTTTTAACCCCTCTTTTAGAAGCGTATTTATTGAAAGAAGCTGGAAAGTTTAGAGAAGCAGCCAAAAAGTTTCTAGAGTATTTTAAGTCTTCTTCGGTTCCTGTCTCGTATTCGATCTTGAAAACAGGTATTTTAGTAAGTGAAGACGCAGTAGATTTTAAAACCGTTTTGAATCTGATTTCTATTTACAAGATTCGTTTCTCAAACGATTCTTTTTGTAAGTCTGAATTTTTTTCCAACTATCATCTTAGAAATTATAAAGAAGCCATTCAGGTTTTTGCGGAGAATGCAAAACGACTTTCGGGAGAAAGAGACGTTATGGGTGCATTGGGGCTTGCTTTTGTTTATATGGGAAAATTTGACGAAGCAAAATCGGTTCTCGAGAAAATTCCAGGTTATGAAGAACTTCCAACGTTTGACGAAAAGAAAAAAGAATTTTCAGAAAAAATTGCGAGTATTCCTAAAATGGAAGAGAAACGAAAATCTCTTTCGATGCAAGAATTGATCGATTTAGGTTTTGCTTATCTTTTTTCTGAAAACTTTAAAAAGGCGGAAGAAGTTTTTAGTGAGTTGGTTGCGGCTAATTCGTAAATACTTTCTTTTTTAAAAGAAGCGCTAGGCTAATTGTGCGTTCAGTATTGAATTATAAAAAACTATTTTATAGGATTAATAATTCAGTATATGCTAATTTTTTAAAATACTAATTTGCTTTTATCTTTCGAGGAAGAACAAGAGGTTTTATTGATTACGATTCTTAAAATAGACTGAGTTCGGTGTAAGGAATCTATGGTTCATTTTTCTAAAAAAGTTTCGATCTCGGTCTATAGAATTGTGAGAGCTTCCGCAAATCACGATTTTACGAACAAATTCTAAAATTGTAGGAACTGTTACTTTTAGAAAATTCTTTCTCGTTTTCTTGCGTCTAGTTCACGCTAAAATAGATTAAGTTTTTACTCGGAGCTATATAATAAATCTCGGTGTTTTACGCTTCAATAACATAAATTTAGCAAAAAAAATTGGGACGAATTCAGCGCTGCCGGACCGGACCGTTTTTAGATTCAGTCGATCAATTGTATGAAAGAAACGTAATGCAATATTTCGTTTTTAGTTACAATTGATTATAGGACACGATTTGTCGAACGACTCGTAGGAAGCGAAAAACTGGTTTTCAAGAGTGATCCGTAAACTCGGCGAATGCCTTTCTAAGAATCGGCATTCAGGAATCGATCTATTGGGTTGGAGAGGCTGAGTTTCATTACGCTTCAATCGCTTTCGCATTGGATTTTATCGAGCTTATATTATTTTAGGGAAAATATAAAGTGTATTCTAATATTTTAAAATTCAGAAAACTCATTGTGGTTTTTCTTTTTGTGATAATTTCAATTTTTTTAGGTGTAAAAATTCTTATCAACAAAATAGAATTGAACATTCAACAATCCGGATTTAAAAGGACTTCAATTCGTTGGCCTCAAGATTGTGATTTTATTGCTCATATTCCAGGAGAAAAAAATAAACATCCGGAATTGATTTGTGCGGAGGCTTTGGATCAATTACGGGCGCAACTTCCCAAAGACTGCCAATACAACGAACTTGCATTAGGTGAGGATGGTCTTATCAGTTATCACCTATATGTAGATTTTTTACAATATTCACCGATTCAATTTTTTCCACTTTCCGAAGGTAAATTTTTAGGAGAGTTATTATGTTCATCTGCGGCTTACAATCGTTATAACGTTTATTTTATATATAATGAAAGATCGATTCCTGCAAAAACTAAAATTCTAAAGTTTCATGCTTTTGACTTTGAAGAGAAAAACGGATTTGTTCATAAGAAAAGTTTTGAAAGTGAAACGATCGTAAGATTTTTTAAACCAGAAACTAAGGAGTTTGTATCTTTCATAAAAATGAGAGGAATGGGTGACTGTGGAACGTATTTTCGTTACGGTCTTTCCGAAACTGAAAAACCGATTCTTAAGGAGATTCGGGTTAAATTGGAGTGCGATGGGATGTATTCTTATCCAGCGGATGAAATTCCACTTAAATGGACTGAAATTTCTGTGGATCCTTCATTTTGGAACAGACTTTTCGAATGAATTAGAGTTTTTTGATATTGTATTTGTGCTGAGCGATTTTTATTCTTTTAGATAGTATGGGTATTTATCTGTCATTGGGTTTGGTTCAAATTGTAATTCTCTTGAAATGAGATTTTGTCTTTTGTTGATCTTCCAAGTCATTT
>NZ_AKWY02000014.1:135000-141075 GCF_000306255.2 Leptospira noguchii serovar Panama str. CZ214 | reverse complement strand
TCCTCTACTTGTTTCTCCCACTGCCTTACTGCATGCCGAGTCACTCCCAGACGACGCGCCACTTCAGATCTTTTAATCCCTTCCCCTCGCAGCTTCAGGCCTTTTAAACGACGTTTCTCTAATCCTTTGAAATCTCGTTTCACTCCCGCTATATTACCCATTTCTACAGTCTTTTTTTATTAGATTATTTGGGTACTTCTTTTTGGTGATATATTATGCAATTGTCAGTAGTTCCAAACATACAAAAGGAGTAATAAATGCAAATCAAGAAAGCACTTACCATTTTTTTGGTAAGTATAGGATGTCTGGTTTTTGGAACTTGCGGCGAACAGAATAGTGATGAAAGCAAAACTTTGCTGTCTATCTTGGAGGTTTCTTCTTCCAACCATCCTGAAATGATGAACACTCGAAACATGAGTGTCGACCCAGAACCGGAGCCGGAGCCGCCATGGGATGGAGTTGGCTGGGGAATCAAAAAAGATTTTACAGGCTACGGCAGAAATGGCGCTGTAACGTTTGCAATTAATGGGAAAGGTTATCTTGCTGGAGGAGTATCTTACTATGGTTTTCAAAATGATTTGTGGGAATATGATCCTACAACAGACTCTTGGACGCAAAAAGTCAGCATACCTGTTCCTCTAGGATACCGACACGCTTCAGGATTTGCCCTCAATGGAAAAGGTTATTATGGCCTGGGTATCGATAATAACAGTACACTTTATAAGAATTGGCGGGAATACAATCCAATTACAAATCAATGGGTATCAAAATTAAATTTTCCAGGATCAGCACGTTTCGGAGCAGTTTCTTTTACAATCGGCAGTAAAGGTTACTTAGGCACAGGAGCAACTACTGATTATAGCGACGGTAACAATATAAAAAGCGATTTTTGGGAATACAATCCAACAACGGATTCTTGGAGAAAAGTTGCGGGACTTCCAACAGCAAATAGACGAACCTACGCAACTTCTTTTGTTATTGGAACAACCGGTTACGTAGGAGGAGGATCTCCCGACGAAGTTAAAAATGCATCACTACAAGATTTTTGGAAATACCAACCTGTTGAAGGAAAGCCAGGAACCTGGGCTCAAATTTCTTCCTTACCTGCTCAAAGAACAGACATGCTTGGATTCTCTTTATGGGGCGTAGGGATTGCAGGAGGAGGTTCCGAAGTTCAACTTTGGTCCTATCATCCGCGCACCGATTCATGGCAGAGAGAAGTAAATCTTCCCTATTTCCCCCACGACAGCCTTACATTCCGAAGCGTTTTTACGATCGGAGACTATGCCTACGGAATTGTTGGCCAAAAAGTTTATCAATTTTACAAAGTACCTCCCGGTCAGTAAAAAAGGGGAATCATGGCGGTCCTAAAACCGCCGTGATTTTTATGATTCTAAAAAAAACATATCAAGGAAAGTAAATGTTTATCATAAAAAGATCAGTTTTGTTATTTATTATTTTTATAATATTTGCAGATTGTAATCGATCTAAATCAGAAAAATCTAATGTAGACCAGACTTCCTTAAAAAATGCGGAGTTCCAAATCAAAACCTATCAAAACAATTCCGGTGGATACGGTTATGACATCTTTGTAAATTCTGCGCGTACAATTCATCAACCACATATACCTGGCTTAAGAGGAGTCAAAGGATTCGATTTAGAAAGCCAGGCCGAACAAGCAGCAAATCTAGTCATCGATAAATTGCAGAGTGGAATGATGCCACCAACGATAACCGAACAAGAAATCGATTGGATTCTCAGATCTAAGAATCGGACGACTGAAAAAACAATTCAACCTTAATCAAAGTGAGTTCGACTTAAAAAAATCAGGCCGGATCTGGTTCTCAGTTCTGGTCAATAAATTATATACAGGAAACGTTATACAACAATCATCTTTAGTTTAATAGAACTCGATTTGTCGAACGACCCATAAAACTCAGCGAATAGATCGGCATTCAGGAAATCCTTGCATTGAGTTTTTTATTCGCCCAGATTTTCTTACGTCGAATTCACATTAAATCACGTATGACCTAGCCCCCGAATAAAGGACCAGCTGAAATTGTGAAAATCCTCCTGATGTATAATAAATTTGGAGGAAGCAATGAAGAAGCGATATAGCGAAGAACAAATCCACAAAGTGTTGAAAGAATCGGAGTCAGGGGTCTCGACCCCTGAAATCTGTCGAAAGTATGGAATCAGCGGAAATACATTTTATCGCTGGCGTTCGAAATACGGCGGAATGGAGCTGAGTGAATTAAAGCGAATGAAGTCCTTGGAAGAAGAGAACGGCAAGCTGAAAAAGCTTTACGCAGAATTGGCTTTGGAAAACGAAGCGATCAAGATGTTACTTGAAAAAAAGTGGTAAGCCGGGAACAGAAACAGGAAGCGATCATGCTCATCAAACCAAAACTTGGCGAACGAAAATCTTGTCGTCTTCTGAAAGAATCTCGAACCGGCTTTCGAAACAGATTCAAATTCTTTGATAAAGATAAGGAACTCAAAGAGCGCATCCGGGAATTGGCATACAAACATAAAAGAGCGGGTTACAGGCAAATCCATGATTTTATACGAAAAGAAGAGAGAGTGAATCACAAACGAATCTATCGATTGTATGTGGAATTGGGCTTGAAATACCGAATCAAACAAAGGCGCAAACGATTGCCTTTGCCAACGGTTCCTAAACTTTTACCGGGAGCGTTTGGAGAAAGATGGTCGATGGATTTTATGTCGGACTCGCTTTATTCAGGAAGAAGATTCAGAATCTTGAATATAATCGATGACTATGGTCGTTTAGCGATAGCGACTCAACCGGAGTTTTCAATTCCTTCCGAGAGAGTTGTAAGAATTTTGAATGAAGTAATCGAAGTTTACGGTCTTCCGAAACAAATCGTCGTAGACAACGGTCCTGAATTTACTTCAAGATCTTTTTTGAAATGGACACAGGAGAAAGGAATCGATATTCATTTTACGACTCCCGGAAAGCCGACTGAAAATGCTTTCATCGAAAGTTTTAACGGTAAGATGCGAAACGAATGTTTGAATGAAAATTGGTTTAAAAATATTGAAGAAGCACAACGCCTTGTCGAAGATTGGAGGAACTTCTACAATTCTGAGAGGCCACATAGTTCTCTCGGGGGACGAACTCCCGAAGTATATTTAAGGTGCTCTGCTTAAGAGGATTTTAACTCATTACACTGGCACTAAAAACGGGGGCATGTCACGTATAAAGTCAGATTACAACCACCAACACCACTTATCAAGAAACAGCGTAATGGGAAAACTCTTGTACAGATTCACTGAAAAACAAAAAAACGATATAAGAAAAATACAATCGAATGTTTATCAATTCAGACGAGAACCAAAGAGAAAAATTCAGTTTTTAGTTTAATATAAATTCGACATAAGAAAATTAGTATAATAGAGTTGTTGAAAAATTAATTCACTATCTGTTTCTGTTTCATGGAAACGGTTCATTGAAGAAGTTTTGCTAATTTGAACTATGGAATTTTTCAACAACTCTAATTCATTTGCAAAATTACTTAAAAAATTTCACATACGACTGGTTACAGAAAACACAAGAAGTTATCAAAACAACTCTAAAAAGTCAAACACTGGATTACAATTGCGACTCATACAATTCATATTCGGAAAATAAAAGGGCAAAGTTTGGAAAAGAAATCAAATCAAAATCGAATTTTATCCTTGGATTTATTCCGAGGAATGACCGTAGCTGGGATGATCCTAGTAAATAATCCTGGTTCTTGGTCTTTTATCTATACTCCATTGAAACACGCAAAATGGAATGGATGTACGCCAACGGATTTAGTCTTTCCATTTTTTCTATTTGCCGTGGGTACATCCATTCCATTTTCAGTATATTCAAAAAACAAAATTTATATAAGTAGAATTTGGTTTGGAATTTGTATACGAAGTATCACACTGATTTTGATCGGACTATTTTTAAATTTTTTCGGAGAATGGTCTTTTTCAGAACTCAGGATTCCAGGTGTACTCCAAAGAATCGGATTTGTTTATTGGGTAGTCGCTTCTTTATACCTAATACTACCAAAAAGAACGATATTAATTTCCTGGATTCCGATCCTAATCGTTCATACTTGGGTCCTGATCCAAATCCCACCCCCCGGAGAATCAATCGTCTACTTAGAACCGGGAAAAGACATTGGAGCCTGGATTGATCGAAACATTTTCGGAGAAAATCATCTATGGAAGTTTTCTAAAACTTGGGATCCCGAGGGATTTTTCAGTGGAATTTCATCGATAGCAACTTCTTTGTTAGGTGTTTTTTGCGGATCGATACTTTCTTCAAAAACAAATGAAACTAAAAAACAGATTTTAAGCATTTTCGGATTTGGAATCTTACTCGTGTTAGTCGGTCTATTATGGGATCAAAACCTTCCAATAAATAAAAGCCTCTGGACTGGAAGTTATGTAATTTATACAGCAGGCCTAGCTTTTTTATCGATAGTTTTTTTTGAATTTTTAAATTTTCTACTACGAGCAAAAAAATGGAATCGATTGAAATTAGAAACTATATTTCAACCTTTTCTTGTATTTGGTAAAAATGCAATTTTAGTATTTGTGGGCTCCGGGCTTATTGCAAGAACACTCAATCTCTGGACCATTGTCTTAGAAAATGGAAAATTAATTAGCATTAAGACTTTCTTTTATTCTAAACTTAATTTTATAGGAAATTCACATTTAGAATCATTTATATACGCGATGTTTAATCTCTTATTCTGGTGGATAATTTTAAGCATCTTAGATAAGAAAAAAATTTATATCAAGATTTAAAATCGTACAAACGCACACTTATAAATAAAACTAGATTTTAGATTGAATATCAAAACGACATGATTAAAATCTAAAATATTTGCCAGGAGCCATCTCAAAAATACTTTATCTTTGCTTAAAATTTCGATTCTGGTAATTCAAGATACTTTCGAGATAACCTCTACTATAAAAAACCTACATTTATTTTAAACCTGTCCCAAAATTTAGAGATTATGAAGATTTGACGATAGCAGTAAACTACTGGAAAATTCGTAAACTTTGAAACATGTCAATTTCTGCGTGGAACCTCAGCATTTCATTAAAAATCTCTAAAGACTATCGTTTATACTTTTTGAAGTTTTGAGATAAGTACTTGGCATTTAAAAGAATGGCTTTTGCAAAAATTAAAATCTATTTTATAGAGACTATTTAATTAAAACTAGATAAACTTTCAGAACTTGAAAAAATTACAGATCATTAATTCAAATATAAGTCAAATATATCTATAAAATAAATGGATTATAATTCAGATTCATTAGAACATTCTAAACAATCTCGTTTTTATCGGAAAACAAAAAAAGATAAAAGATGAGAATGATAAATTCAATCAATTACTTTTTTATTATGAATTTTAGAAAATCTATAGAATTGTTAAAAAATTTCATAGTTCAGCTCAACAACAAAATTGCTTTAATCGACAGTTTCTATAAAACAGAAATGAATGAAGAATTAATTTTTCAACAACTCTTATATATAAATCCTAGAAAAACATAATCTAAAACAGAAAATTTTCAATGTGAGTTCAAAATAAAATATTAACTCTTTCAATTTTGAAAACTACCATCTATCAAGTTGTTAGGTTTTAAAAACGGGGGAATCTTACAAAAAATCTCAGGATAAAGGATCGTTTAAAAAGTTTATAAGATGCGTAATTTATAAGAACTTATACGGAATTTATTAACAAAAATGAAAATTAGTTTAAAAATATCAAAGATTTTCTGCCTAAGAGATTTTAATTTAGGTTGTATTGGTTCTAAATTCGAGACAACGATGCAATTGATGCTGTATTTACCTATTGATTACTTCTTACTCGTAACTATAAACAAAGTACCAAATATTTTGTTCTCTGGGATAAACTTTTGTGATAAAAATTTCGGTAATCAATTTTATAAAGATCAATAATTCTTCAAAAAGGTGAAGGTAAACATGAGATACTGGAAAGTTCTCGTAGTAGTTTTGTTAGTCTCCATCTCACTTAGTTTCAAATACGGTGTAAACAATACA
>NZ_AKWY02000014.1:0-115000 GCF_000306255.2 Leptospira noguchii serovar Panama str. CZ214 | reverse complement strand
GATCGTGTCCCATAATCAATTGAAACTAAAGATAAAATATTACATTTCTTTTATGCAATTTATTGCTGAGGGTGAAAGCGCGGCCCGGCAACGCCGGATTTCCCCGATTTTCTTTCGCTAAATTTACAGGATTGAAGTGCAAACTTTTATTATGTGCTCTTAGTAATCATAAAAAGTGAATTACTCTGGACTTAGTTAAACGCAAATTTCAAGTTACTCAGAAAAATAAGGCTTGGGTTTAAGATACAACGTATCTCGCTAAATCTTTCTTTGGATCTCTTAAAAGAAAATGAAGTATAATTGCTTTTATCGAATTCAAGAAACGGAACAATTATTTTAAATGAATCTGTTTATCAATTTTTGAATATTCTAAATTTTTTAACTTGATTCAAAGTATAAACCAAAACCGATCTTCGCATCTAACCTTTTTAATAAGAAAAATCTAAATTTTAAGACATGTCATAAAATGAATTTGTTTATCACACTCAAAGTATGCTCTAAATCTTAGATCCGTAATCCTTTTGTAATCACTTAGTAACAAATCAAAGATATATTTCAGAGACATTTTAATCGGAGACGTCGATGAAATTTTTCTCTATAAAAAAAGAATTCAAATGGGTGTTTGTAACACTGATCCTTTCTGGAATGATTTCAATTTCCACATCTGTAATATTCGCACAAAATAAAACACCAGAACAAACACAAACCTCCCCCGCAACCGAAACTCCTGCACCCACCAAAGCAGATAAAAGCTGGGGATTTGTAGATCTTTTTCTTTTAGGTGGTTGGACCATGTATCCTTTAGCACTTTCTTCAATCGTAGCTTTAGGAATTATATTTGAAAGAATTTATTTCCTATCTACAGCAAAACTTCTTCCCAAAGGTTATAACATAGATTTAGGGGAGACCATGGACTCAAAAGGTTTGGACTCGGTTCGCGGTTTTCTAGACGAAAGAAAAGATTATAAAATCACTCAAGTTTTAGCAGGTGGAATCGAAGTATCTTCCGGAGACGCTGAAATTTTCGCGAAAGGTGTAGAAAGAGAAGCAGCAGAAGTAATTACTATATTAGAAAGAGGACTTGTGATCCTTGCAGCAGTTTCTACGATCGCTCCTTTGATCGGATTTTTAGGAACCGTTTCCGGTATGATCAACGCATTCGACGCAATTGCAAACGCTGATCAAGTAAATGCAAAAGTAGTTGCTGGCGGTATTAAAGAAGCGTTAATTACAACCGCTGCTGGTTTGATCGTTGCAATCCCAGCAATGACATTCCATCAATACCTAACTTCTAGAATTGACGGTTTCACTTCCGAAATCGAAGAAGCCGCAAACAGAATCTATAAGGAATTCCTAAAGAGAAATTCCCAAAAAGTATAATCGTTTTTTTGAATGTAGGTATTCTTATGATCCGAATCAAAAAGAAACGCACCTTAGAAGAAATATCCGCGTCTTCCATGTCGGATATTGCATTTCTATTATTAGTATTTTTTATGGTTACCGCCGTATTCTTCGTAAAAGAAGGATTGAATATTCAACCTCCTAGAAAGAACTCAAATCCTACGTTGATTCTGCGAGAAAACATCTACGAAATATTGATTGCCGGTGATCTGGTTAAGATGAAAAACAAATCGATCGGAACCAAAGAATATAGAAATCTAATCGATTTCAGACAAGAACTCAATTTGATTGAAATTCCAGATATAGAAAACAAAGTCGCATTAATAAAAACAACTGGAGAAACGAAATACGGCAACATGTTGGATGCGTTATCCGCTGTTCAAATCCGGGGATTTAAACAGATTTCTGTAAAAAGGCTGAAATAAATATGAGTTTAAAAAAGAAAAAAAATCCACCTTCAATTCCAGTCAGTTCAATGGCCGACATCGCATTTTTACTTTTAGTTTTTTTTATGGTTACTTCTGTCTTAGATACGGATCCAGATTTACCGATCGCCCTTCCGGATGTTCCAGGTGGAGAACAGTTAAATAAAAAAATTGCAAATCTATATCTCGGCGCAGATAAAGCGGTATACTTTAATCAAGTTAAAATGCCTTTGAATGAAGCGATCAATCATGTAAGGGCCAAACTTACCACCACTCCCGATCTTAAAGTTCTGATCCACGCAGATAAAAATTTACCTTATGCAGAATTAGACAGTACATTCGAACTTTTGAAAGAAGCAGGTGCGTTGAAAATATCCCTAGTCACAAAAACCACTCAAGGTGGAGGTCTTTGATCGATGGTTCAATCTAACTCTACAATTACCATTGTGAAAAAGAATAGGTTTAGAAGATGGATCGATCGCTATCGGATGGAATTTTTTCTTTCCATTTCTTTTCTTCTACAAATATTCATTTTGTTTTTTTGGTACACACCTTCTGTTCAATTCGATCGATTGGATCGACTTGTAGATGAAGTTGCATTTGTAGATAACTTAGTTATTCAAGAACCAAACGTTGGAGAAGCAGCAGACGACGGAGAATTTGAAGTAACTGATACAATTAAAAAAAAGGAAGATCCTAGAATTGCTGGCGCACAAGACGCAATCATTTCCGGTGCAACCGCTCCAGTGGATCTAACTCCAAATATCACTCCGGAGTATCCCGATGAAGCTAGATCAGCAGGTATTACCGGAACCTCCACTTTAGAAGTAATCATTGCAGAAAATGGGCAAGTATTAAGAGTTCGTTCCGTTGGAAAATCCCTTGGGTTCGGTTTGGATGAAGCTGCAATCGAGGCATTCTATAAAAAAAGATATTCCCCTTCCATTCTGGACGGCAAACCGATTACAGTTAAAGTTCTAATTCCAGTTCGATTTAGTCTTTATTAATATAAATAAATTAGAATATTCTAAAAAATAAGCCTAATCCAAATCTATAGGCTTTCTTAAAATAAATACTACATTCCAAATTTTACAACAAGCTCAGTCTAGTTTTATTATCATCCGAGTAGTAACATCAAAAATTCTATGATAAAAAATCCGGCTTCAAAATTCATAAGTAACTTAATTTGTGGGAACTACCGCAAATCGTAGTTTTACGGTAAAAAAACCTAAAATGTGCGATATTACTTTTTCTAATTCACATTCAACCATACAATGTGAAAGATTTTGTAGGAACGACAACAACCCTATTATAAATGTCTAAAAAATCAAGATTCAAATCCTAAAATAAGTTCTGATGTTTTTTTCTAAGTTTAAAAAAACAACAATCTAAACCGCCATTCAATTCAGTATTCTATTATATAATAAATTTGAATATAGAATATTTTAAAATCGCCATTCACGTTAAACTAAACTATAACCAAAATTAACAACCCACACGATCGATTGATCCGAGAAAGTATTTAAGATAAAAAAGAAGCAGTCATATATTTTTTTTTAAAACTACCGTCAGAAGTAGTAAAAATATTAAATTTAGAATTCAGAATTCAGTTTTATTTTAGAAGAACTCAGACAAGAACAAATAGATCTACTATTTAAAATTCCTCTCAAGTCTGGAAACAAAACTAATGTGCATTTACTATTCGAACATAAGAATTGCGAGTTCGACGTAAGAAAATCAGGGCAAATCCGGCTTGCCCAGGCAGCTAGACCGAGCTCTCAGCTCTGGTAAATAAATTGCATACGCAAAACTTTATATACTAATTTTCTTTAGTTTTAATAAAACACAATCTGTCGAGCGACCCGGAAAACTTAACGAATGCCTCTCTAAAAATCGACATTTAGGGAGCGATGTATTGAGTTAAAGAAGCGAGACGCTGAATTTGAGAGACATCTTGCTATTTTCCTTGCATCGACCTCTTTCGTGTAAATTCACATTATTTAGATAATTCGATCTATATACAACTACTAGGTTATCTTACAAAAATCTATCGAAACCAACATAAAAACGGAAAACCCATATCCGTTGTAATTCCATTCGTATTTTATCATGGTGAAAAAAAAATGAAAGTTAAGAAATCGATTCTTAGATCAGCTCGTTTTAACAAATCAAGAAGTTAATATTCTAAAAGACTTTATTCCCAATTTTAAAATAGATTTATTTGATCTAAAAAATAGAACTAAAAGACAAATTAGAAAATACTACCTTTTAAGTCGCTCTGGGAGTTGTTCAAAAAAATTTGAGTAGGTGACTTAGAATTTATCTCTCATTTGAAATCCAATTCTTCCCATTCCTTCAGATCGGATTCAATCCATACAAATGGTTTTGTACTATACATTAGAATATTTTATTTTTTTAAAGCATCAACTCTTTTAATTTTGTTTTTCATCCACTCTGTTAATATCTTACGTTTAAGAGAAGAATTATAATAAGAATTCTCTAAGGCAGCGTGAGGATTGTATAAATATTCTTTTCCAAGAGAATATCGTTTTACAGCTAAATCCGTCTGAGCTCCATACTTCAATAATAATTGCAATGAATTTATGGATACTTCTTTCGTGTCTTCTAAACAAAGTATCAAAAAAGTATCTTCTTCAATCCCATCAATCCAGCGATCGTTTACGAATACGTTTTTTTTAAATCCATAAATTCGATTCGGATCCAGTCCCGCTTGTAACAATTTTTCGAGTATCTTAGGAAATCGGAGCACAGTAAAAATCATCTCTCGATCGGATGCAAAAAATATATTAAAATCGGAAACGTGTTTTCCGATAACCTCTATAGAATCAGGATTTATCTACGGCCTTTTTAAATAAATTTCCAATAGAGATTTTTGTTTCTTTTGGAAATTCCTGAAATGCTTTTTCTAAAGCAGGATGGTTATAAGCAATAACTCCAGACGAAATCGCTTCTTTCCAAACTGGATCCAAACTTTTTTTTAAATGAGGAAAATCCTTACGAATCATTCTATCTAGTTCCAATAAAATTTGAATTTGGTTCTTCCAAAATTCTTGATTTGTTTTCGGAAGTCCTAAGTTTGAACGGACTTCGAAAGATTCATAAGTACTTTGAGAACTAGGGCTTATGACAAAATCAGGATAAAGTCCGTCTCGACTTTGTTCCGAATAAAAAGAAGCAATCTCCTGGAACAAAATGGCTGTGTCTTTTGAATCTGAAAATTCATCTAAAATTTTCTTTAAAACTTCCGGATTACGAATGAGTCCCTCTTTGGAAAAATAATTTCTCCATACAATTGTAAAATAACTTTGCCATAAATTTTCATTATACTTAGATTTTAATTCCGGATGTTCCCTAAACTGTTCATAGACTATACCTACAATTTCAACGTGTTGTTTCAATTGTAATCCTGGATCTATTTTACCATTAGACGAAACTGACATCAAATATTCTAAATTTTTATTGAGGACAATTCCTTCCTTTTGTAGATCCCCAATACGTCCTTCCAGATCTGAAATAGACTTTAGCAACTTTATATATATGTATTTACTATCTTTTTCTAGAATTTCTAAAGTTAAACTTAGAATGTAGTTCGAAGAATTCTTTGCTATAAACGTATAAAGTTTTTCTTTCCGCGTGTTATAATACCAACTTTTAGATCCAGGTGAACCGGATTCCACATATAAGTAATAAGGAAAAGATACCGGTAAAAGGATGGTATCGAGCACGAGTGTAAAAGGAAGATCAATTAGAATCAATATATCCCAAATTTTTTTTGAAAATGGCTTAGGAGGACATGTTTCCCAGATCAAACGTTCCAAAGCAAGTACTGCTCCAGAATACGGATAGATCTTTTCTTTTCCTTCAAAAGTAAATATAATAGCAGATGTAGTATTACAACTGAATTGGAATATAATTAAAATCGATACAATGAACTTAAAAAACACATTCAATCCTATATTAAAAAAATGAAATTTAACTCGTTATAAAACTCACGTTACATTAGAATTATCACAAAATCGGCCCTCTTCCGTTTTTTTCATTAGAGTTGTTAAAAAATTAATTCTTGATCTGTTTATATTGGATTGAAATGGACAATTGAAGCAATTTTACGAATCTTCACTATGGAATTTTTCAACAACTCTATTAAACCGAATCAATAAAACCACTTTGTTAATCATAGATACGTTTTTTCAAAAACTCCATTTATACACAGTTCATTCTTAATCTCAAATAACATTCAAAAAAAGAATATAAAGAACCTAATATGTTTTTGTTTTATTCATCCTCTTGCTGATCTCTATAAAAATAAGTGCCGTTAATTCTATCACAAAACGCTGATTCCATGTAAAATATTAGGTACTCATTATATAGTTATGAGTAATATCATTGTTCCAAGTTCGTTCGTTTGTTTTTTTATTGCCTAACACAGACTAGTTTCCTGGAAATACTACAATCTAAAGTAAAACCTGCGGCAATAGACACGTTAGAAACAGTGTCCCCGGAACCGAACTGTCCATTGTTAAGGGCAGTTCCATCCGTCCAGTTGACACAGTGATCCGGACTGGAAACCCAATCGTTTTCTATTCCGGTCCACCAAGTAGCCGCCGCGTTAGAATCAATCGAACTGAGAGATGGAAAAACTACAATCCCCGCAGAATTAGTAGTAAATACTTTTACGGGAGAAGTGACCGTTCCCTTATAATAATCCTGATTAGACAAAAGAACCCAATTTGTATTTTCCGCAGAGTTGACACAATTAGGAGTGGCATTACAAGCCCTTCGTATTGGAGCCACCGTCGAAGCAATCAAAGCTTTATAGTCTGTCCCTTTTCCGGGTAAAGAAACAAAGTTCGTGTTTTTTTCGTTCGCACAAATGTTGTCTGCTCCGGTCACCGTGCCTAACTGTCCCGTTGTTCCTGTAACGGTAACAAAGATATATTTCAATTCAAGATTTGGATCAGAAACGTTATTCGTGTTGTTTGAATTCAATAGAGGTAATAAAAAAAGGCTCGGATTTAAATCAGGAAACGGAACCGAACAACGCGATATAAAACAAAACATGATCAAAAAAGAATATATTATTTTTTGAATATCTCTAATCCAATTAAAAAAAATATAAATTTCATTCCATAAAGAAGGGATCTTTTTTAAGAAACCGTTTTTTTGTGCGATCATTCTAACTCCCTCCGAAATCCGATTTCAAACCTTCCCAAAGAAAACAAAGCGTTCGGTTGTATATAAGAATCATTTCCTCTGAATATACTTTCGGGTTTGGATTCTATCAAAACGGTAGTAGAATGAAAAGAACGTTTTTCCAACCATACGTTTAAACCATAACTCAAAAGAGCTAAAAGACCTATACTCACTTGATTATTTTGATGTCTTTCATATTCTTTTTTGTCTCCGTCCCTTTGATGAATAAAATAAATTGATACCGGCAAGGGTGCATAAAAAGAGACTAACGTTAAAAACGTGGAGTCGTTTGTGGTGGATTGTGCAAAAGAATTACCAGCGACTCTTTCCGCATTACCCGCAACCGCAAGCGCACCAAACCATAAAAAAATCAAAGATGCCTTGGTATATTCTTTTCTTTCGATCGGCAACAAACCAGGAACCCAAACCTTCCAGGTAGAAACTCCCGCAGCAGCCAACTTTTTTTCCGCTTCCACAACACTTTTAGGTCTGTCTTGTTCGACTTGAAAAGAAGACCACTGGCTCCAAGAAGATGGTTTTCCAAAACGATTCAGAGCCGAAATCCTAAATTCGTATTCACCTGCGGGAATTAAAAATTCTAAACTACTAGTGACCGTTTTTTCTTCGGCTACAAGGGCTTCAGGATTAGAAACTTTTCTGACTTCCACTTTATAACCGTTATTTCCTTTTACTTCGTTCCATTCTATGTAATAAGTATACTTTCTTTCCTCTGAATATTCAGAATAACTAATAAATAAACAAAAAAGAATCAAAAATTTTAAGACTATAGATTTCAAGTCCTCACTCCCCTTTTTTACCAGTCGTTTTTGTTTCGGGAGTAGCTAAATCCTCTCTCAAAACAATCGTAAATTCCGCCTTGCTTTGATTAGATTCGTTTCCATCTTGAATCAACGCCCAACGAAATTTTCCAACGTCTAAAACACTTAGATCCGTTAAACGAAAGGATTCTCCGTTTACAGATCGTTTGAATATAGACTCCCCATTTTTTCCGTAAAGATTTAGATTCCACTTCTCCACTTTAGAATTAGAGTTATGTTTCCATCTAAATACGATCGAATTGCGTCCCGTCATATCCACAGTCCCACCCTGAATAGGATATACCAATTTAGGAATTATCTCTAACTTATTTCTGTTAAAATTATCTTTAGAAATATTTTCTTTCTGCTCAGTAGATTGAACCTTTTCTTTCTGAATCGTTTCTTTTACAGAAGTAGTTTCAGAACTTATAATATACTTTACATCTTCTACAGAAAAAGATCTAACTTCCGATACGGAAGACATACCTGACAAATTAGAAAAAGTTTTTACTCTCCAGTGATACTTACCTACGGACAAAGGAATCGAAATCGAAGTTTTAAAAACCGTAATCTGTTTAAATTCAGATTTAAAATCAGAAGATTGCGAAATTTCTAAAATATAACCGGTGGCCAACTGGGAAGGTTTCCAACGAAAAGATTGTAACGTAGCTCCTTCTAGAGTTGTATTCTTCAAGGGAAATAATAAGGCCACAGGAGGATTAGGCAGAATTCTGAATTTACGAACTTCGGAAATTTTTTTTCTATCGGAGGAAACGATTCTCCAATAATAAATTCCCTCCGGAAAACTATCTTCTGTAAAATCTCCTTTAATTTCTTTTTTAAATATTAAAGAATTAAAATTTCTGTTTAATGAAATTTCTAATAAACCGACAAAGAGAGAATCGGATTTCCAGCGAAACACTATTTTGGCTTCTCCAGTTTCCGGAAAAATCCTATCATTATCCAAAGGTTCCAGCAATTTCCATTCTTGTCTGATCGGTATGGCTGTATTTTTTACTACTCTGACATTTTCTCCTTCCTGAATCAAACCTACATTTCCTTCAGAGCTAATCCATCTCAGATTTCCTTTTGTAGATTCCACCACATCTTCGGTATTATTTTCGTTTCGCGTTATGCGAAATATACCCTGTTCGTCACCGGATTTTAAAACGTTTTTTCCGGAAATCAAACTCATAGAATGATCGGTCTGTATTTTTACGGAACCTTCTTCCAGTTTTAAAAGTTCTTCTTCTTCCTTAAGATGAATTACAATCATAGATCTGGGATCTAATTCAAACTTAGTTCCAGATTTTAAAGTAATGATCGCTTCTGAAAGTTCGTCGGTCCTAACAGAATCTTGATTAAAAATCGGAAAGTTCTGTTCCACATCTTGCCAAATCATATGATCCGAAAATTTTCTCTGAGCGGTTCTATATTTAAAAGTAATGTTTCCTACAGCTTCTCTTTTCCCGAAATCCACAGCCCCTTCTTTCCAAAAAAGAAAAAGAGAAACTCCTAAAACTAAAAGAGACAAAATCCCTACAAGAATCTCTTTATTAAATTTAGAATATAAATTCATGCTAAAGACCGAGAAGGGTTTTCAGGATCTGGGATATCGCATAACGTTCTTAATTCTTCCAAAGACTTAGGACAATCCTGATCCTCTTTCCAACCTAACACCGCATAGATGACTTGCGGTTTTTCCTTGCCACGGATCCAAACGGGAGGAAGTTCCACAAAATTAAAATGGTCCTTTGTTTGTTGATACGTACTTTCAGAAATTAGAATGTCCGTACCAAATTCCTTATTTAAATATTCAATTCTAGAAGCGAGATTAACCGCATCTCCGATAACTGTAAATTCTAACTTCTTTTCGGAACCAATTTGTCCAACGATTACAGGTCCAGAATTGATCCCACAACCAAAACGAGTAAAAGGACGACCAATTTCTTTTCCTTTTAGATTAAATTCTATCAACGCCCTTCTCATCAACAAAGCAGCGTTAATCGAATTTTTAGCTTCGTTTCCATCATGAACCAAAGCTCCCCAGTGAGCCATCACGGCATCGCCAATAAACTTATCCACAATTCCCTGAGTCAGATAAATACATTCTACCATTTCGGTGAAGTACTGATTTAAAAATTCAACCACCTCTTCCGGTTTCATCTTTTCTGACATTCCGGTAAAATTTCTAAGATCCGAAAAAAACACCGTGACTTCCCTATTTTCTCCTCCCAATTTCAGATCGGAAGATAACGCGCGTTCGGCGATCTCCTTATTTACAAACTTTCCAAACGTATTTTTAATTTTTTCTCTTTCTTCCAAACCCCTCGCCATTCTTAAAAACGAATTGGTAAGAACTCCTACTTCGTCGTGTGTAGTAGCTCGAATGTCGACGACGTAATCCCCTTGTTCTACTTTCTTAGTTGCAGAAAGAAGTTGAATAATAGGTATCGTAAGCGTCCTTGAAAAAACGAATACTACAAAAAACGCAACCGATAAAACAGAAATCATAATCCAAAGATTTTGTCTTCTAATCTGATACACCGCTTCAAAAGCGATATCGGCGTCTAACGTAGAGATAATTCCCAAACCGCCCACTTCCAATTGTTGATAAGAACCTAATACTTCTCTGCCTTCAAAATCGAATCGTTGAGAACCATTATCTGAAGGACTGCGTAACATATTTTCCACAAGAGGATGTTTTTTATAGTCCTTTCCGGAAACCGCTTCCTTATCGTTAGAATGAGCAATCAAGTTTCCGGAAGAATCCACCACGATCATTTGAAAAAAATCGGTTTGTCTAACACTGAGAAAAGAACCTAAAAATTCAGAAGCGGAAAAAACCAAACCGCAAATTTTGTCATCTATCGGAAGTAAAACCGCAACCGCGGGAAAACCAAATTCAGAAGAAACATTCAATATTTCTAATGTATTTGATAGACGGGAAAAAGATTTTTCCAACGCTTTTTTTAAGTGTGTAGAATCAAGAACAACCGAATTAGACTTTAGAAATTTTGAATTCCAAAAAAGGGAATCTATTTCCCAAACGGAATTTACCGCCTTACTTTTAAAACGTACGTATGCCACCGCATTAGAATTGGTTTTAAAAAATTTTTCGGAATCTTCAGAACGAAAGTCCTGAATTTTACGAGTAGTTTCTTTTAGTTGTCCACTCAATTGAAGTCCTGTCATTCTAGCAAGAGATAGATTGTATTCTTGAATTAGAATTTCACTGTATTTCCTAAAAAAATACGTGGCCATCGTAATCATCAGCCCCATACTGAGAGTGATAATCGCGGAAACGATAGAAAGTAATTTTACACGAATGGTAAACCTAGACGGACGAAACGATTGGTCACCGTTAATCTGGCGAAAATGATTAAGAAAATCATAATATTTTGATTCGATTTGGGAAAGCTCAGAAATCTCCGTCCAAACCAAACAGTTTGTATTTCTGGAACGGTTTTCTAAATAACGAAAAAATTTAGAAGAAGACTCTACATTTGCGGAAAGTATTTTATCTCTGTCCGCGGATGAAATCGTAAAACCGGCTCGTTTGAGATCTTTTATTAGCTTTAAAAAGTTTCTGGATTTTTTTAGAGATAAGGCTTGTTCTGCGGAAAGACAAAAAACAATTTCTCGAATTCCAAGAGAAAGTTTTTCCGAAATCAAACTTCGTATGATCAGATCCAGATCCTGCAAGTCGGAATGAAGATTTGGTAGTTCTTCCCAACGAACCGATTTGTCATTTTTATTCTTCCATCGATCCAACATTCCACCTTCCTTAAGTCTGGAGCAGAATAAGAACGTTTTCTGTTCTGTCATTCTAAAATCTAAAATTTGAATACAAACCTATGGAAAGAATTGAACAAAAATAGACACGATCCGACTTGAAATCCTTAAACCTTACATCAAAATGAAATCAAACGATTTGATCTTGCACGATTGGGATTTAGATAAAAAATGTTCTCATGAATTGGAACGAAATTCAAGACTGGTTTTCTAAAGACTTTCTTTGGGAATTAGGAAAGGCAACCGGAGTTTTTCTTTTCGTATTATTTTTTGGTTATCTATTAAGCGACAGAATTAACCCCAGGTTGTTTGGTTTTTTTTTAGGAGATAAAATTCCAACCTCCCATCCGATTTACAAAGCGGGAAAAAAGATCATTCGTTTATTTTTCTTTTTACTCTCTTCGTTTTTATTTCTCAAATTTTTAAAACTCACTTCAATAGAATCCGTCTCTTTAGGTTTCAAAATTCTTTCAATCATACTTGGAACGATCTCGATCTCTCATCTTTTTTCGGCGGCGTTCGAAACCAAAATAGAAGGAACGATTTCTTCTGCTTCCATCATAGGTAACGCGATCCGGATTGTATTGTTTGCGGTTTGTATTTTATTGATTCTCCAATCTTTAGGAATTTCAATCGCCCCAATTTTAGGAGCCCTAGGAGTCGGAGGTCTTGCCGTCGCACTCGGTTTACAACCTACACTTGCAAACTTATTTTCCGGGTTAGGAATCTTGCTCGGAAAACAGCTTAAAAAAGGTGACTACGTTCGGATGCAAGGAGAAGGATTAGAAGGTTACGTTCAAGACATCACTTGGAGAAGTACTACAATTCGAAAATATAATGATAGTGTAATTGTAGTCCCAAACTCCGTGATGGCGTCTTCCGTAGTTACTACATTAGAATTATCTAAAAAATGTTTTTCAATTCCAATCGAAGCAAATATAACCTATCAAGCCGATTTAGAAAAAGCAGAGTTGCTTGCCATAAACATAGGAAATGAGGTCTTAAAAAAGTTTTATCCATCCGATTCAATCGGACAAATTTCTTTCTCTTATCAAAAATTTGGACCCAATGTAGTAGGATTCAAAATGGATCTGCCCTGTTTAGAATTTTCAGATCAATTTTTAATTCGACACGAATTGATCAAACGACTACATTCTAGTTTTCAAAAAGAAGGAATCGAATTTAAGTGATAAAATATGTAATCGGCCCAATTAGTTTTAAAAAGAAAGGGACTACTCTATGTTTTACAGAATATTCTATTATTGGAATGTATTAAGTATTGATATAGTATGTGGGGCTGTTTCTTCGGCTTGGTTTGCTTCTTACGTTTTAAATTCGGATCTAAAGACAGAATTTTGGATATTACTTCCTACTACGGTTTGGGTAATTTACAGCGCAGATCATTGGATGGACGGTTGGAAACTTGGTGAAAAAAGCACAAATCCAAGACATGAATTTTATTATAAAAACAGAATATTCTTAATTATTATGACCGGTTTAACAGGAATTTTTTGTTCTATCTACGGAATTTTATTTCTAGGGGAACAAACGTTATTAGTCGCACTGACAATTGGAATTTTCGTAGCGATACATTTCGTGTGTTCCTACTTTCAAGTTTCTTTTTTTTGGAAAGAATGTTCCGTTGCAATCCTTTATACCGCAGGAATTTGGTTCGCCCCGATCCTATCTACTTCTAAAACCGATTGGAAAATTTGGTGTGGTTTATTTTTTTTGACCACACTTTGCAATTCATTCGTAAATTCTTATATGGAAATAGAAATGGATCGAAAAGAAAACGCTGAATCGATTCTAAGATGGGTTTCACAAAAGACATTAAAAAAATTGGTTATTACGTTATCCGGAATAGGAACTCTATTCAATCTGATTTGGCTTTATAAAAATCAATGGGAAATTCTACCGGAATTTTTTTACCTAAGTTTCGGTTATTTAATTCCGGTAAACATTCTATTTTTTGAATCTTTTTTTCAAAAAAAACAGCTCTATAGAATTTTAGGAGAAGGAAGTTTCATCCTCGCCTGTATTCCAGTCATTCTTAGAAAATTGTATCCTATTTAACAACAGGGGGAATCCTCAACATCCAACGAAGAATTTCATAAAATTTTACATATTTCAAAATCGGATTCAACCAACCAGTAGTAATACAAAAATAAGTATCGTGCGGGGGAGTATGATGAACCCCGTGGTGTTTTGGTCCTAAAATCAATTTATATTTTTGTAATATAATTACAAACGTTGAGGGAGAGTCCTGATGCGCCCATTTATGAATTTGGTTGGTGGCAAAAATCCCCAAAAGAAGAAAAAACCAAAACGAAGCAAATAAATAACTAAATACTCCACCAGACTCCCAAAAGAAAACATAATATACTAAAATAGGCAAAGAAACCAGACAGTTATTTCCGTTGGTTTCGATAAAATCGTGTCTTGTAATTCCTTTCGGGTCCACGTGATGATCCCTAAACGGAAATATAAACGCGGGTCCGAAAATAGGAGTGTTTTCAGAACCTACGCTATCCCCCAAAAAATGAACCAGCCCCGAAAGAAAATCAGCTCCGAGCCAAGAAAGTAAAACTACCAAAGGAAACATCCAAACCAAATAGGAATGAACGGTAAAATAATCTAAAAATAATCGAGTCAATTGATAACCAAAATAAATCGAAAGTAAAACGAAAGAGATTACGCTCAATGTCTCTAAAATTCTATGAATCGTTAAATCCGGTTTTTGTAGCTGAGTTGGTTCTGTTTTCATGGCTGCCTAGTGTAGTCTTATTATAGACAAGAATTCAGGCGAGATTTTTTCAGAAAAAGAATCTATCGATTTAAAAAAAATGAAAGCCTTTGGTAAGTTGAACTGTTTTCATTTTTATGATTGATCATTAGAGTTGTTGAAAAATCCCATAGTGGCGTTTAACAAAACTGCTTCAATCGACGCTTCCATCAAAGAAAAACTATTAACTTTTCAACAACTCTATTGTTAATATTCGTTAAATGTCGAAATTAAACTTTAAAGTAAAATTTAACCATATACAAACTTTATATAGAATCAAACCGTCAATATTTCCTTTGAGAAAAGAATTTTAAAAGAAATAGATAAAATTGCAAAGCGAGAACACCGATTCAGTTCCGAACTAATCAAAGAAGCCGCAAGAGCCACTTTGAAAGATAATTCAAATGGGAAAAGTTTTTCGAAATAAGTTCTGTGCAATTAAAGACAGCAGGTATAACTGAAAATTTGATTATAAATGAGATTCATTCAGTTAAGTTGAATTTTTTGAAAATTATTTCTGTCGAACAATAGATTAAGACGGTAAGACATCTAAACTTAAACTGAGGGTTGTACTCAGTGGCACAAGATCGTATCTATTCCAAAATTTATGTTTTTTTGACAGAAATAGACCCGCAATCTTAAGAGTTATTTCTTTATGATAGTAAGGAGCGCTTATTAAAAAACGAAAAAAATACTGTGCCTAAAAGTTCATTAGAACAGATCTTGTAGAAAATTTTATTTACAATCCGTTTTATACATTTTAAAAAGTGTCTCAAAAAAAAAGACAGAAGATATAAATTTATAGATTTAAAAAAAGTAAAATCGAACCACAAAGCGATACATTTTAAACGATTGAGCCCAAAGTCTCATCGTATAGAATCATTTATTTATAAATCTTTAATATACTTAAAAACTTATCTAGGATCCATAAAATGAACCACTATCTAGCATTCAAAGACGGCACATCGGACAAATTTTGGAATATAGAAGTTACCGGAAATTCTTTTACCGTGACTTACGGCAAAACTGGCACGTCGGGAACCTCTCAGACTAAAACTTTTGACAACGAAGAAAAATGTTTAAAAGAGGCCCAGAAATTACTTTCTGAAAAATTAAAAAAAGGGTATATTCAAACTTCTTCCCAAAAAGAAAAAATTTCCAACGACTTTCTCAAAGAATGGAAAGAGATCGCCGATTCTAAAAATTTACAAAACGATTTAACAAAACACTTTTCCTATCTTGCGGATTCTCCCGGATTTGAACCGGTAGTTCGTAAAATTTTTGAACATTCTAAGGCGGCAAAAATAAACGGAAATACGTTGGTAGTAGAATTTAAAAACGGAAATACTCTTACAGCCGCAGCTCCTGGTAATTCAAAGTCCTACAAAAAATTTCCTAAGTCTTTTTTAAATCTAATTGAAAAACACAACACGTTAAAAACAAATCGGTTAGAACTCGGAAAATGTGATTTTGATTTTGATATTTTCGACGAAGGAGATCGGGTCTATGACATTTTCGATGGCAAAGAAAGTAACGTGTTTTGTCCACTCCACTACAGGGACAATTCCGATTGGATCTATCATCCGACCGAAAAAAATAAAGAAGGTGAGCCCGCCATTTTTCCGGTGATCCACGAACTGGAAGACGAAATCAATCCAGTATATTATAATATTGGCTCACTCTTTCTAAAACAACTTTGTGACGAATTCGAAATAGAAGTCGAAATCCCGATCGCAGAACGTCCTGCAGATCCTTCTGCAGACTTAAAAACAAACTGGTGGAATGATCTAAGCGAAGCCTGGAAACAGGCTTTCCGTAACAAATTGAAAGACGAGGAACCTACGTTTGAAAAAATACTAACTTTAGAAAAATTGAATTTAAGTAATTTTGCAATTTCCGATCTAAAACCTTTAGAAGCGCTTCTGTCCGAAAAAAAATTCAAACTAGGGATCATAGATCTCAGCGACACTTCCGTTTCCGATATTGGAATTTTGGCTCTGGCTAAAAAAAAGCTATTTAGTGTGAATATTTCCGGAACTCCGGTCAAAGACGTTTCTATGCTAAAAGAAATTAATTTTTTAACCGCGGATAGATGCTCCGAGTTAAATTTTTCTACCGTAGCAAAATTAAAAAAGTTACTCCAACTTTCTCTGCTAGACACAAAATTGAACGACCTTGAATTTCTACACGACTTTACAGAATTAGAACAGTTGAATATCAACGGCACTCCTCTTACGGACGAACAGATCCAAAAATTTCAGATACGTTTCAATAAAGATCGATTGGAAAAAAACAAAACAGTTTCCTTTCCACGTGATCCACTCAAATTGGATATCCATCCAGAAATTAAAGATCCGTTACTACGAGCGCTTGCGGACAACAGCGACTATAAACCGGAACTTGCTTTGGAGGCTGGAGAAAAACTTTTAGAGCAAAGAGCAGAAAGAAAAGATTTTACAGAAATCCTCAAAGACATGATTTCTATCTGTGGCAAACAAAAGAGCAAGTATATTTACATTAAAACTCCCGAAGGTGAAAAAAAATACGATTTCTTTAACCAAAAAGAAAAAAGATTTAAATACATACTGGATACGGGTGATTTTAGCACTCCTGTATCTATCACGAGCCTCACCGATCCGATCGCAGAGATAGTCGGATTGATTCCGTTCATCTATAAAAATAAGAAGAATTACAAAGCGATCTGCACGATCGAAGACGATTCGTTTTATCACGTCGACGCCATACAGGAAATCATCTCTAAAACCAAATACCACGACGTGACTCTCTCTCAAGTGGAAGAGGCTGTAAAAAAGTCGGATTACGTGGAATATAAAATCAAAGAAAACGGAGATATGTACATCAAAGTAAAAAAATAAAACTGAATCATGCAAGATTCTAAATTACATGATGGATAACTTTAAATTTGAGTAATAATTTTAGTTTAGAATAGAGTTGTTGAAAAATTCCATAGTGGGCGATCAACAAAACCATTTCCATAAGACGGAAATTGATGGAGAATTCATTTTTCAACAACTCTAATATTATAACTCATTCATAATTTTTTGGAACCGCCAAAAAACAAAGAGCATATTTCAATCAATTGATAAAATTATTAAATTTAAATATACTAATTACTTAATAAACTCCAATTTCAAATCATCTAGGATCCATAAAATGAATCACCACCTAACATTCAAAGACGGCTCATCGGACAAATTTTGGAACATAGAAGTTTCAGGAAATTCTTTTACCGTCACTTACGGCAAAACCGGCACGTCGGGAACCTCTCAAACTAAAACTTTTGACAACGAAGAAAAATGTTTAAAAGAGGCTCAGAAACTATTTTCTGAAAAATTAAAAAAAGGGTATATTCAAAAAGAAGAAAATACTACAAAGCCCGAAAATCCAAAATTGGAAAAAGAGAATTATAAAAATTCCATTGAAAATAAAAATCATCAATCCTCAAAAGAGGTTCATAAAGAACAAAACAACATTTCCGTTCCGCAAACCGAAGAGGAAATAAAGTTGTCGCTGCAAAAAATGATAAAACCCGCCGAATCTCACTCTCAAAAAGTTGACTTGAAAGCTCAAGAACAAAATCCAAAAACTCTTCCATCAGAAAATTCTACGGAGTTCAATAAAATCAGTCTTTATTATCAAGGTGAAGGTAGCGATAAAGTTTATCACGTAAACATAGATCCGGCAGGAGAAGGTTATGTGGTTCATTTCGCTTTTGGTAGACGGGGAAGTTCTCTTCAAACCGGAACTAAAACCTCAAAGCCTGTATCTTACGAAGCCGCGCAAAAAATCATGCGCCAGCTCGTACATTCTAAGATGGCAAAAGGATACACGGAAGTAGAATCCGGTACTCCTTATCTACACTCTACAAAAGAAGAACGAATCAGTGGGATTCATTGCCAACTACTCAATCCAATTGATGATGATGAACTTTCCACATATATCGAAAACGATCAATATGGGGCTCAAGAAAAATTAGACGGAAATCGTATGATGATTCGTAAAATCGGAGACAACGTAGAAGGAATCAATCGTAAAGGTTTAATCATTGCTATTTCGCAAATTTTACACGACTACTCTCTTGGTTTTTCAGAAGATTTTATTTTAGACGGAGAAGTAATCGGAGACGTTTTTTATCCTTTTGACATTTTTTCGAAAGACGGAAACGATATTCAACACCTTCCATATCAAGAACGTTATACGATACTGGAATCTATTTTAAAAAATACAGATCCTATTTTTCGTATCGTAAAATTGGTCACTTCCACAAAAGACAAAAAACTTTTACTCGAAGAATTGCGAGAAAAACAAAAAGAAGGAATTGTATTCAAAGATCTGAATGCTCCTTATAAAGCGGGCCGTCCTGCAAGCAAAGGTTCCCAGATTAAATTCAAATTTTATGAAACCGCTACGGTCAGCGTGGAAGAGGTAAATCTAAAACGTAGCGTTAGCATGCGTCTTTACAACGGAAACGATTGGGTTTCTGTCGGTAACGTTACAATTCCGGTTAATTTTGAAATGCCTAAAGAAAACGACATTATAGAAGTACGTTATTTATACGCCTATCGAGGTGGTTCTTTGTATCAACCTACTTTTCTTGGAGTTCGAACTGATATGGACGAAAACGATTGTGACTTAAAACAACTTAAGTATAAAAATGTTCAATAAAAGCGGAATTAAGTTTGTTCTTGATTTTTTCTTAGACGACACAATTTATCAGATAAATTTTTACATTAGGAATTTCGCATGAATCAATTTACTAGTCATTTCATATTGGATGAAGTCCAAGGCCAGTGGAATATTCCTTTTATCGGAGATATACCGGATGAAATTGATATGATAGACGTAATGCTCGGAAAAAAGATCGAAGTAAAGAATCTGCCGATCCAATTACCGGTAACCATTGACGAAGAAGAGGAAACGATCTATCCGGATATAATGACCGCGGACTTACCTCTTTTTTCGAAAAAACTAAAATCTATTTTTGATAGTTTAGAAATAAATAATATAATCTATTATCCGGTCGAACTAATCGAAGAACGATCTGGAGATAAAACAGCAGAATATTTCCTGGCCGTTGTCACTAACATCATTTCATGTCTCAAAAGTGGAATTGATAAAAGTCCCGCTGGAAGATTAATTTTGAAGAATCCGATTATCGATCCCACTCTTGCAAATGGACATAGACTATTTCGATTAGGCGAAGAACCAAATCTTATGATAGTGGATTCCCAATTAAAACAAAAAATCGAAACGGCAAATCTGCAGAACATCTCACTGCTGCCCTTGGAAGATTACGTAAGTTTATGAAAGATCAAATCTTGTTTCCCGTGCGAAGTTGGTCGAACGACAAGAAAAACAGTAAATTAGGATATATTAATACGCTTGGTCAATGGACGATCGAACCGGAATACGAAAATGCAGAAGAATTTCACGAAGGATTCGCCCAAGTAAAAAAAGACGGTAAAAAATTTATCATAAACGAAAGAAATGAAACGATATTCGAAATTCAGACCGGAACGGATTTAGGACAATTCCACGAAGGTCTTGCCATAGCTTATTATATAGAAGAAAAACGAGGTAGGTATAAATGCGGCTACATGAACTTAGAGGGAGAAGTTGTAATTCCCTTTCAATACGGAGGAGCAGAAAATTTCAAAAACGGACTTGGAAGTGTTCAATCTAGTGAAAATCAAAAATGGGGAGCCGTCGACAAATCGGGACAACTGATTATCCCTTTTAAATTTCTTGCTTCGCTCTATTTCGAAGATCAGGCAGTAGCGATAGCCAACGAAGACTATGATCTATATGGAGTGGTTGATTTAAGCGGCCGTTATATGATCCAGCCTAAGTTCGGATCGATTGGCAGATTTTCAGAAGGTTTAGCTAACGTGAGGGATAAAAAAACTAAAAAACACGGTTTTATCGATTTAACCGGCAATTATAAGATCAATCCTATATTTGAATATTCTAATGGATTTTCCGGAGGTTTTGCTGCAATTCACGACGACAAAAGTAAATGGGGACACATTGATACATCCGGAAAAATAGCGGTCCCGACAAAATTCAGATCTACAGGAGATTTTTCAGAAGGTTTCGCAGACGCACTTACAAATAAATGGGGTTATATAGACCCAACAGGCACTTGGGTAATACAACCAACCTTTACTAGGACCAGCCGATTTTCAAACGGTGTGGCCGTTGTAGAAATCAAAAAGAAATACGGATTGATCAATACCTCAGGAGAATATATTCTTCCTCCGATCTACAATCATATTGATAATTCTTTATCGGGTTTAATCAAAGTTAGTTTTTCTCCGAGCCCTAAAACATCTAGTTACAATCAGTTTTTTACAAGAGACGGAAAGTTAGTTTGGACTGAATTTGAACCGACACAAACTTCAAATTTACAAATTGTAAGTAGTCCTAAAAAAAACGACATCGTCGTTCCGGAAAATCTTATTGCCGATTTAAAAACCAGCACGGAGCAAATTATCTCCGAACTTGGACAGGAAAACGAAGCTGCACTCAACACACTGACAAATATTTCATGGGAAAAAGTTTTTATCGAAGCCGTGCGTCAACTGGACGCACATTGGCAAGATTTAGCGACCCAAATCGAAGAAGAGTTAAGTGGTGTACTATTTTTTTGGGACGATTTAAAAGGGGACGTAGGACTCTCGTTTTGTTTTGCTACCGGCAACAACGATCCGGAAGATATACTCAACGAGTTCGATGGAGGCGAACCCGCAGTAGATTTTGATTTTGTGTTTTCGAAGGTTGTCCCTACAGAAGAGAGCTATGAAGAAATACATTCCCGACTCAGAAACGATTTGCTCGACCTCGTTTTTGAAAAAGCATTGGCATTGACCCTGTCGCGTTCCGAATTTTTAAAAATCAAAAAAACAAATCCTCTTTACATCTACCGATCGTATGCACACGACGATTATCCTCCGGAACTTCTGTTCAAGGTAGGAAAAGAAAAACCTAAAATTCTAAATGAGGAAAAATTCATCTCTCAAAGAGTACTAAAGGACCATCTTTATTTTTCCCAAATTTTCGGACAAAACAAATGGCTCGAAATTTATGAAGATGAATTCAACGAAGTATCTCAGGATGATCTTTCCGAAACTCTGAATCTTTTTTTATTCACATACCTCAAAGAAAGTTCTAAACCAGAATATATAAAAGCCATCGCAGATCGTTTACCTCGTTCACCAGAAACGGTGCATTCAAATCGCTTAGCTTTGACTCTGGCCGGATATTTTTGTTTGATACAAGAACCACAACTGGCATTACAACATTTGCGTCGACTGGAAAAAACGGAACATTTAAAAACTCATTTTTTGTGGGCAAGAGAACATTTTTCCCTCTTGGAAGAGAATCCCGAATTTCAAAAAATTGTACAGGAGTTACTTCATAAATAAAATAGAAATATTAAAAAATCAATTCTACATCTGTTCTATTTTATGGGAACGGTGGTTTGAGTCAGCTTTGTCAATCTGAACCATAGAACTTTCAATAACTATAATATAACATGAGTTCGACGCAAGAAAACCTGGGCGAATCCGGCTTGCCCAGGCAGCCGGACCGGGCTCTCAGCTCTGGTAAATAAATTGCATAAAGGAAACATAATATGATATTTCGACTTAAATTTCAAATTTATTTACCTCGCATCGATCCCTTTCGCGTTAGTATGCAGTAAATTTTTATGAAATAGAATTGTTGAAAAATCGATTCTCCGTCTATTTCTGTTTCATGAAAACGATCGATTCAAGCAGCGTTGTAAATCGCCATTATGAAATTTCTCAATAACTCCAATACAATAAACCATATGTTCATTGTTAGAAAAAAATTTTGCTAATAACAAAAAAATACTTATAAAATCAATTGTAAATTCAATGATCGTCCTTAAACTAACCGGAGTAATGACTTATACATTTAGCACAGAACGGGATTCAATTATACGTTAAGGCGAGTTTTAATGATTGTCGCCAAACGAAGATCTCTTGCAAAAATTTAATTCTTAAATCATTATCTTAGAATTTTATAAAGATTTCAAAATACATATTCAAAAATTAAAATATAATAATATACAAAATTTAAATTACACATAAAAATACAATGAACACAAATCTAAACGAATTACATCTATCTTTATTACAGGCCATCGAAAACGAAGACGAATCAACAATTAAAGAACTACTCAAAAACGGAGTCGATCCAAACGAAATAGTTGATGTAAGAGGACTTGAGGCGCCGATTTGGTTTTCAGCTTTGCCGATCAGTTCTTACAGCTTGGGTAGAAAAGCGATTTTAAGACCGAAGGCTTTGAAAGTATTGTTTGAAAACGGCGCAGATATAAACGCAAAAAATAAACGCGAGCAAAGTGCTTTACACTTTTTAGTCGACGATTGTCAGATCCCGGCCCGTTTTCCGGACGCGGCAAAAACAATTTTAGAATATGGTTTCGACGTAAACACAGGAAAAGAAAAAGGAAAGACCGCGCTTAAAAATGCAGTAACGTCTTCAGCATTCAGACAACCAAATTTAAAAAGAATAGAGTTCCTTCTCAATGCCGGAGCCGATCCAAATGTTGTAGATCTAGAATCCGGAGAAACAGCTCTTCTTCACGTTTGTATTCATCCAAACGAAAATCAGAAAATAATTTTAGAAATTGTATCTTTACTTATCAAAGCGGGAGCAAATATAAACGCTCACGAAACCTGGAAAGGACGTTCTTCTTTAATGTGGGCCGTAAAAAACGGAAATTTGGAATTAGCCAAACTTTTGGCAGAAGCTGGCGCCGACTTAAAAGCCGAAAATCAAAAAGAAAATACAAATGCGTATATCTTAGCTCTGGAAAATAACCATACAGAAATTGTAGAATGGTTAGAGTCCTTAGACGCTAAAGACACAGGTCTTAGGCCAAATAGAGCTTTACAATTTAAGAATATTCAAAAAGAAAAATGGAAAGAATCGATCGAAGCAGGACTCCAAGCAATTAACGTCTTTCCAAATGATTGGCGAGTTCCTTCCCATCTTGCATTTGCTTATAGAAGACTAGGTAATTTTGAAGAATCAGATCGATGGGCCAAGATCTCTCTCGATTTAAAATTCAATTTAGACACTTTCAATATTTTACTAACAAATTGTATCAGCAATTCTAAACCAGAAAAAGCGATTTTAATTTGGAAAAATTATCGAGACCAAATTCAAAAAATCGACACTGACAAAGGAAACATTTATACAAACGTTCTACTTGCGTATTTTCTAATGCAACAATATTCAGAAGCAATCACAGAATTAGGGGATCCCTGGAAAGTCCAAACCGATTTAGGAACTTTTTTTCTCAATCTGGCCTGCGTTTATGTAAAACTAGAAGATACAACATCTGCAATTAGAGCCGTGATGGAAGCGTTAAACCGTGGTTATACGGCCGAAAAGTTAGCCAAAGACAATGATCTAAAACCTTTGATCGACCTAACGGTATTTCAATTTTTATTAAAAAACGGTTCCAGCAAATTCGTAAGCGAAACATTTTTCAAAGAAAAAGATTGTATAGAATTAATACGAAATCGATCCGAAATTATAGAACGAAAGATGTTTGACACGAAAGATATCACACAATCTAATTTTAAGTTAGAGATACCTCATCAAACAGCGTTTAAATTCGCAGAACTAAAGGATCTACACACTCAGTCTGGCTGGAAATCCGATCCTAAAAAACTTTCGCCCATCGAGGAAAGTTTAGCAAAAGAAATCGATTCTATTCTAAACGAATTTAGCAATTCTAAAAATTCAGATTCTAAAGTAGGTGCAATTCTTATGGAATGGGATTACGAAGACGATGGATTTTCATACTATCTTTGTATCGAAACTTACAAAAACGTTGAAAAAGCAAAAATAAAATACAAAACCTACAATGGAACTGATAAAGATACAATCTATGAAAACAATTTAGAACACAGGGATAGAATTTATTCACAGGAATCTTTTGAAAGAATGATAAATCGCCTAACGCAGGGAGAAGGTTTTCGGAAAATAGAAAAATTGCCTTTATTTTTCTTCGTCCACGCCGAACATGATTCTGGGAACGAATTTGCAATTGAACATAAAATTTAATAATTTAGAATTATATATTATTTTTTAAATATTCAAAAAAAATAATTTTTTGCTCTGTATATTTTCTAGGTTTGATTTAAAAAACAAAAAATTAGAGTTTTTGAAAAATGAATCCTCCATATGTTTCTACTTTACGGAAACGGTCAACTGAAGCAGTTAGTCTGAACTATGGAATTTTTCAACAACTCTAATTTAGATCTATTCTTTTTATTCGTTTCTATTAGAAATTGCAAATAAATTAGTTCATCAATATGGCATAAAATATATCAATATACGGAGACAAAGTAATAAACTTTTATCACAACTCTATTTAACCTAAATTCATGGAGAAAATTTTAGCGAATTAAAAATTCGATGAAACAGATCGCGTTTAAACTCAAGCAAAATGTTCTCTACGAATAGTGTTTTAGACACAACATAAGAATCGCTTTCGCATTGATTATGCCAAACTTACGTTATTTAAATAAAAAAATGTTGAACACCTATTGTATAATTTTGAGTAATACACCAGCAATTAAAATCATGAAAGATCATCTAACATTCAGCTTTTATAAATTTCTAAATACTAAAATACCAAACAAATCCTTTCTTTTATTGGCTTTGGCTGTGCTATTGAACTTATGCTGTCAAAAAATAGACATCGATTCCAGAAAGATACTTACTGCAAAAGGAAATAAAAAACTTCCCTTTTACATCGAAATTGAAGGTCGTAACTACACTTTTGATCCGGAACAAAAACTTTTAAAGGTTCGTTATCCTATCTGGTATAAAGATCAGTTTTGTACTTTTCAAGCCTGTGCACAAATGATACGAGTTGCAGAAGCGGAAATCTCATTTCAAGATCGACCCATTCTCACCAAACGCTCTTTATACGAAGTCAGAAAAACAGATACTTGGAAAGAATGGTTTCCAAATGAAGATAATAAATTTTTTCAACCCGATCAGAATCTGTCTAACTTGGAACCAAAGTTAAAAAAACAAATCAAACAAAGAATTGGATTTCCAGAACTTTCAATTAACTTATTGATGGATTACAAAATAGATGCAGAAACTAGGCTAATTCTTTATTCGGCTTTTTTGAAATATACTTCGGTGGATAATAAAGAGTTGTGTTTAGTCCGAAAATCTAATATTTTAGATTGTTTTTCAGTATCTCAATCCAATTTTGATTTTCTTTCTTTGGGAAATAATCGGTTTCTTCTGGCTGAATCTTATAGAGGTACAGATTTTAGATATTTTGAAATTCATAAGGATCGATTTGTTTTAGAAGATAAATCAATTGAAAAATTTTTTTTCTGTGTAAATGAACTTGTCTGTGAAAATAATCAAATTTATATTAATGATAATGAATGGGAAATAGAACATTTTGACTAAAAACCAAATAACTTCACCATTCCAAACTATATAAAAAGTTAATCTATTACGCAAACATCAGTAGTAAAATCTAATAAATATCAATATGAGTAATGTATTCTACTATTTTAAAATCAAATTTCAAAAATAGAGTTGTTTAAAAATTCCATAGTTCGTTCAAAAGAACCGTTTCAATCGACTGTTTCCATGCAGCAAAAGTTGATGGACGACTAATTTTCAACAATTCTAATATAGAAAACTAAACGAATATAAACTTACCGAGTAGATAAAAAGAAAAACTTTTACAAAATAAATTTTAAATTAGATAATAATCGCCAAATAACGATTTTATGGAAAAACTTGATTGGACGATCACCAATTTTGAATTTTATAGAGATTCTTTAAGATCTTTTGGGACAGATTTTAAACAAAAAACTCAAATCTCAACCTTTCTCAAAATGCCATAAATTCAAAAATAGGTAGAACACTTCAAACAATCTAAAGACAAACAATAAAAACTTTTTTCTACTTGTCTTAAAATACTTAAGAGCAAAATCTTTACTTGGACGTTGGGGGTGGGGTTCACTGTATGAACCTCTGAGAGAGTCCCCGGAACCTGATCAGGATAAGACCTGCGTAGGAAAACGGACCTGTAAAATTTATATATTCAAATTTTTGAATTCATTTTAAAGTTTTGTTTATATAGAATTCTTACGAAACCTTAAGGTTTTATTTCCGCTTCGGTTCCAACTCTAAACCAACTCCAGGAGAATCTATGGAACCTATTAAAAAATTACAAATTCCTTATAAACCGATCCGACTTAGTGACGGAACCGAATATCAATCCTATCATACTGAAGGGGCTCTCTCTGGAAAACAACCTTCGGATTATAAAAACGGAATCCCAGCTTTTAGAAAAGAATGGATTCAAAAACGTTTCAATCATTCGAACCATTCCCAGATGTATTTTGCTAAAAAAGGCATCATCACAGAAGAAATGCGTTATGCAGCATTTAGAGAAAATATGGAACCAGAATTTGTCCGTTCGGAAATTGCCTGTGGTAGGGCAATCTTGCCTTCCAATCGAAATCATCCCGAACTCGAACCAATGGTTATTGGTAAAAACTTTCTAGTAAAAATAAACGCAAATATAGGTAACTCCGCACTTGGCTCTTCAATCGAAGAAGAAGTAGAAAAACTACACTGGGCAATCAAATGGGGTGCAGACACAGTTATGGATCTTTCTACGGGAAAAAATATACACGAAACCAGAGAATGGATTTTAAGAAATTCACCCGTTCCGATCGGTACTGTTCCTATATACCAAGCCCTAGAAAAAGTAAAAGGGAAAACAGAAAATTTGAATATTCAAGTTTTCTTAGAAACTTTAGAAGAACAGGCAGAACAAGGTGTAGATTATTTTACGATTCACGCGGGAGTACTTTTAAAATACATTCCATTTACTGCAAATAGAGTGACCGGAATCGTTTCTAGAGGAGGTTCTATACTTGCAAAATGGTGTCAAACACACCACAAAGAAAATTTTTTATACACTCATTTTGACGAAATTCTAAAGGTAATGAAAAAATACGGTGTTTCTATTTCGCTGGGAGACGGACTTAGACCTGGCTCGATCGCAGATGCAAATGACAAGGCCCAATTTTCAGAATTAGAAACTCTGGGTGAATTGACCCAACTTGCCTGGAAAGAAGACGTTCAAGTTATGATAGAAGGCCCCGGACATGTTCCTATGAATCTCATCAAGGAGAACGTAGATCTTCAAATGAAACTTTGTCAAGAAGCACCGTTTTATACGTTAGGACCTATCGTAACGGACATCGCCCCCGGTTATGACCATATCACTTCTGCAATCGGTGCTGCTATGATTGGTTGGTACGGAACGGCTATGCTCTGTTATGTGACCCCGAAAGAACATCTGGGTCTTCCAAATAAAGAAGACGTCAAACAAGGTGTAATCGCATATAAGATCGCCGCTCACGCCGCCGATTTAGCAAAAGGACATCCCGGAGCAATTGACAGGGACAATCTCTTAAGCAAAGCTCGTTTTGAATTTCGCTGGGAAGATCAATTCTCACTTTCCTTGGATCCCGAAACCGCAAAAACATTTCACGACGAAACTCTTCCACAAGATCGGATGAAAACAGCACACTTCTGCTCTATGTGTGGCCCTCATTTTTGTTCAATGAATCTGACTCAAGAATTAAGAAAGTCTGCAGAAGAAAAAGAAATCGCAAAAGAAGTTTAACCGTAAAATTGAAAGATTGTAAGAGTTCCCACATCTTTCAAATCTGGCTGTAGTTACGACCCAAAACTCAACGGATTATAAACTCGCCGAGCAGATAAAAAAGAAAAAACTTTTATAAAATAACGTGAGTTCGACGTAAGAAAATTGGGGCGAATCGCTCGCAAATTTCATAGTTAAAATGGCTCACGACCGCGCTTTTCGCTCCAATTCCTTCGGAATTTCCGCTACAATCGCTTTCGCATTTGTTATGCCGAACTCACGTTAAAATAAATTTTAAAAAGTTCTAATAGAGTCGTTTAAAAATTAATTTTCATCTGTTTCCATTGTAGTAGAATGGAAACAGTTTTGTCAATCTACATTCAATAACCATAATATAAAATTAGGAACCACGGACAAAAAAATATAATAAATTACTAATAAATAAAATGATTATCTGTAGAAACCTCGCTCAAGGGCCGTCACTGACACAACGTAAATAACTTTGGGTGCTCAACGCGGCAGTGTTGATTGTAGCATTTGTAAAATTAACTTTAAACACCTGTGTATGTGGAATGGAATTGCTAGCGTTATACTGTGATACGGCAGGAGTATTAGGAAAAGCAATCGGATCAATTTTCGCACCTGCCGAAGAAGAAGAAAAATCTAATAAACTTCTCAGTTCGTGAACGTTAGGAAGTCTCCAAGTACGATCCGCTAAATTCAAATTTTGGCATGTATATAAAGCAGAAACAAAGTTATGAATAGTTGGACTTCCTAAATTACAATCGGGAAAATTAGGCGACCAGGTCTGTCCAACGGAACATTTCTGCCAAACTAAATTGGTTCTATCGTCCCGAACAGCTCCATTATTCAAATCAGAATAGATTTGATCGGGCATTCTACTACCAGAAACACAACGAACCTTCATATTGGAAGAAATGGACTTACTGGTAGAAGTGTTAAACCCAATATCAAAACTAAATCCCCAGGCTTCGTTCGTATTGACTGCGTTAGTTGTATTTGACCAAAGTTGTACGTCCCCTAAAGGAAACTCGCTTAGATTGATATAAGCGTTAGTGGGAGTTTTATAAGTGCTGAGAGTCATCAGCTCTTCGATTTCTGGAAGCCTCCAACCTTGAATACCTGCGTATCCTAATCCTGCATTCATCTGATTCAAATTGTTACAATAGGACGAAGCAGACAACTGAGTATAATTATAAGGCATGGAACAAATAGTATTACTTCCACCAACGGGACAATATCCCCAAATCAAACCAGTTTGCCGATCAAAAGTCACAGGCTGTGGAGTATAACCGGGCATAATTACATTGGATTGAAAAGTAGATGGGGTTCCCGTAGAGTAATCCGCGTCCTGACCAGGATCGTCAAAACAAAACGAATAACAACTAGTCTGCCCCGCATCCGTTAGACGAAATATAGGAAGAGCCTGAACCGCATAATCCCGAAAACTTTCGTCGCTTGCAATTACCCTATAAGTCAGTGGAGAAGAAAAATCATTTATAGTCTGTCCACTGGATTGAGGAACACCATTTACTTCTACTCTTACTCCTGTAGTTACAAAAGTAGCTTTCAAACGAGGTATCGCCCCAAACGGAACCAAAATTATAATTCTATTTTCAGAAACTTCTCCTACAAAGTCAGTGACAAAAAAATGATCTGTGGCTTGAAAACGAAAAGAAGTAATTTCCTTTGGTTCCTCGGAAGTAATTGGAGAATCGTCCTGATTTTGATTCTCCATTAAGAAGACCTCCATACTACCTTGAAAAAGAAGCCCGGCTGTTGAAGAAGAGTCTATACTAACCCGATCGGCTTGAGAACAAAATACAAAGAACGATGTTACCGCGAACATCAAAGATAAGCCGAGACGTGAATTCATAAAAAGATCATTTCCCTTGATAAGAAAACTATAATTGGTATTCCAAAATAAGTCCTATCAAGTTATAAGCTAATCAATGAAAGAATCCGAATCTATAAGAGTCAGAAAGGTATTTTTTACAAAAAACACGAATTCAAATCCAAAATTTTAAAATTTCCATCCAGTTCATTTCCAAATTCGCTTTTGATAAAAATCCTCGAAAAAACTCAAAGGGTTCTCAAAGTTCTGTTTCCACAGTAAAATTGTATCTTTCCTAATTTACTTTGTAAGTCTTGCGAAAAGAAACTTCCCCAAAAAAGTTTTTAGATTCTTTTTAAAATTTAAATTTATTTTCAATTGATGGAGTAAATATGTCACAGTTTGAAAACGTAACGATCATAAAAAAAGCGAACGTGTATTACGATGGTAATGTAACAAGCAGAAGCATCTTGTTTCAAGACGGTACCAAAAAGACTCTTGGAATTTTAATGCCGGGTCAATACGACTTTGGAACAGACGAAAAAGAGATTATGGAAATTTTAGACGGAGAACTTTTAGTGAAACTGCCAGGACAAGAAGTTTGGTCAGAAATCAAAGGTGGTCAAAGTTTTGAAGTTCCTGCAAAATCCAGATTTCAAATGGATGTAAAAAAAATTAGTGACTATTGTTGTTCCTACATTCAAAATTCCTAATTCTCAAAATAGAAACATTTCAAGTAATTAGGAAAAAATTCTATAAATGAGAAACCGTATTCTAAAACACTCAGATCTTCTAACAAGTCATTTGGTGTGAATATTCTGTCTCTTTGTATTCACAAAACAATTTTATCCATTTGTTTCAATGAATAGAGTTGTTGAAAAATTTCATAGCTCAGCTTAACAAAATTGCTTTAATCGACCGTTTCTATGAAACAGAAATGAAGGGCGAATTAATTTTTCAACAACTCTAATAAAACTTTTTTGAAAAAACCGACCTTTTAAATATACTTCAATTGTATAGAGATTAGTAATTGTTTTTTTGTTCTAATCTTTTTTGTGCGGCTCTAAGTTCGTCGTCTGCAATCCTCAACGCCCATTCCGGAAAATGTCTCGTTAAAAAATACTGAAGCCAAGAATCCCAAGTGGCGTAACCTAAAAATTTCTTTTTAGGAAACCAATTCATAAATGAGTTCACTACTTTTTCTACGGAGTGAACCGAATTGATCACTGAACCCATCTCCATTTCTTTTACGAGATCTGGTTTATCCCGATTTTCTTTTTCTAAACCGGGAGTATCCGTAGTTGGAGGAAGAAAAACTTTCACTCTCACTCCGTGAAACATCATTTCTTGTCGTAAGGATTGTGCAAAACCAACAATCGCAAACTTACTTGCAGAATAAGCTCCGTAACCATAAATAGAAAACGTAGCAAGCATAGAAGAAACAAGAACAATATCTCCAAAACCTTGTTTTAGAAAATGACCGTGAAAGGCACGAACCAAGTTCACATGTCCGAAAAAATTCACATCCATCAATGTTTTAAAATCCGATTCGCTTAAATCCTCAACCTTACCTACTTTCGCATAACCGCTGTTACATATAAGAAGGTCTAGACCTCTTAAAATTTTGAGAACCTTGTTTGCAGCCTTTTTAATTTGCAAAACATCGGAAACATCCGCGACCACAAAACCAAAGATTGCGTTTTTAAAACCGATCGTTCTCAATTCGGCAACGGTCGTTTCCAAAACTTTTTTATTTCTAGCAGAAACAACTACATTTGCACCTCGTTTTGCAAACTCCAGTGCAAGTCCTTTTCCAATTCCAGTAGAACCACCTGCAATAAAAACTCTCTTGCCTTCAAATCGTAAATGATCTGATTTCATATTCAAAATTTATTTTTTAATTTTGTAGCCGGTTTTAAAAATCATCCAAACCAAACCCAAACAAATCGAAAGAAATACAAAAACCATCGTAAGACTTACTCCCACACTTACGTCAGAGATCTCGTAAAAACTCCAACGAAATCCGCTCACTAAATAAAGAACCGGATTTAAAAAAGTTACCTTTTGCCAAAAAGGAGGAAGCATATTTGCAGAATAAAAACTTCCACCTAAAAATACCAAAGGAGTAATGATGAGTAAAGGAATCACTTGCAACTTTTCGAAACTATCCGCCCAGATCCCTATAATAAATCCGAACAAACTAAAAGAAATAGAAGTTAAAAGAAGAAAAAGAACCATCACAATCGGATGTGCAATTTTAATCGGAACAAATAAAGAAGCTGTAGCAAGCATAATCGTTCCCAAGATCACAGATTTTGTAGCCGCGGCGCCCACAAAACCGATCACTATCTCCATCATAGAAACTGGTGCTGCTAAAATTTCATAAATCGTTCCAGTAAACTTAGGAAAATAAATTCCAAAAGAAGAATTAGCAATACTCTCCGTCAACAAAGACAACATAATTAAACCGGGAACTATAAACGAACCGTAACCGACTCCATCCACTTCTTGAATTCTAGAGCCGATCGCAGAACCAAAAACCACGAAGTACAAGGAAGTAGAAATAACGGGAGAAGCAATACTTTGAAAAAGTGTTCTCCAAGTTCTAGACATTTCAAAAATATAAATGGATTTGATCGCGTATAAATTCATTTTGATACCAACTGAACAAATATTTCTTCCAAAGAGCTTTGAGTAGTATTCAAATCTTTGAAATCAATTTTAGCTTTTTTTAAATCCTGAAGAAGAGAAGAAATTCCAGTCTGAGTCCCATGAGAATCGTATGTATAAAGAAGTTGTCTACCGTTTCCAACAATCTCCAGTCCTTTCGATTTCAAAGTTGTCGGAATTTTTTTTAAGGTTCGATTTAGATCGATTGTGAGTTGTTTCTTTCCCAACTTCTGCATTAGTTCTTTTTTATCTTCTACTAAAATCAACTCTCCCTTGTTGATCACTCCAATACGATCCGCAATTTCCTCAGCCTCTTCTATATAATGTGTAGTGAGAATGATAGTGACTCCGTTTTCCCGTAGATTACGAACTATATTCCACATATCTTTTCTAAGTTCTACATCCACTCCCGCAGTTGGCTCGTCCAAAAATAAAATCCTAGGTTCGTGAGAAAGTGCTTTTGCAATCAAAACCCTACGTTTCATTCCTCCAGAAAGTGTAAGTATCATCTGATCTTTTTTGTTCCAAAGAGAAAGTGATTTTAAAAGTTTTTCAATATAATCAGGGTTAGGTGATTTTCCATACAAACCTCTCGTAAAACTCACCGTAGCCCATACAGATTCAAACGCGTGGACACTGAGTTCCTGAGGAACAAGACCAATTTGAGATCTAGTAAATCTAAAATCTTGTAAAATGTCTTTTCCGGAAACATGAACAAAACCTTCGCTTGGATTTACGATTCCACAAATGATCGAAATCAGAGTCGTTTTACCAGCTCCATTTGGACCCAATAAAGCGATGATCTCCCCTTCTTGAATTTCCAAAGAAACGTTTTTTAGCGCCTGAAATCCGTTTGCATAATATTTGGAAAGACCATTTACGGATACAATGGGCGATTTCATTTTCGGTTTCATATTCTTCCTTACGTATTAAACGCCTTAGAATCGATTCGATAGAAAGCCAAAAATATACAAAACATTTTCTTCGTACAGCATGATTTTGATTTTTTGAATCGATTTTTACGCTTTACTTGAGGTTTAAAATTGATTTACAACATCTTGTTAAGTTTAAGTGTAATTCACAAAATAAGACAATAAACAAATTTATGTGCGAAGTGTTTAATCTTTCAGAGGGCTATTTTTTTAAGAAATAGAAATTAATTATATTCTAATTTACTTACATTTTATTCTAAATCCTAAATCCAGTATTTCTATTTTGAGAATTGGCAATTCCAATTTCCCAGGTTTGCGGATTTCCAGCCAAGATCACTTGTTTTTTAGCTCTTGTAATTGCGGTATAAAGGATCTGGCGATTGAGTAGACTACGAGATTTTTCTTCTTTTATAGAATCCGGAAGATACATTATAATTGTATCATATTCAGATCCTTGACTTTTATGTACACTCATCACAAACGCCGGTTCATGTTCTGGAAGAGTGTCTAACGCAAATTGAAAAAGTTTTCCTTCAATTGGGAACACTGCTCTAAGTTCTTTGGTAGATTCCGTTTTTAATACGATTCCAATATCCCCGTTAAAAAGTTTTCTGTTTTTATCGTTTCGAGTGATTAAAATGGGAAGACCCACAAAATAAATTCCCTTAGAAAGTCGTTTGGCAAAAAAGTTTCCGCCTTTTCCTATAAAAAAATTTTGAGCGGCCAAATTCATGATCTTGGTTTGAATCGCATCCACTCCCCAATAGCCACTTTTAAAAATTGTAAGACAACGAAATCGTTTCAGTTCATCTTGAAATTTTTGAATAAAATCTGGTTTATCAAAACAAAAAGAATCCTGAATTTTCCAAGATGCAATTCTATTGATTTGAGGATAAAAAATTTCTTTCCAAAGTTTTTCGACTAATCCGTCCCTAGAAAAATAATCCAAATTAGTACTTTCAATATTTTGCAACCATACCACCTCACTTTTGTACTGAGTATTCTCTTTGATTTGAATCGTCTTTGGAAAACTTTCGTCTATCTTAGTTCCCAGATTTAAGTTTTCAGGAGAATATCTTAAAATTTCTTCGGCGAGTGTGACTATCTTTGAAATTTTTCCGTTTGTGTTTGGTTGTTGACGATTACTTTCTTCTAATTTAGAAACAAAACGAGATCGTTTAGATTCTAACACGGATAAAAAATCACTTAACACCGCTCCTTTTTCCACAGAAGGAAGCTGATGTGGATCTCCGATCAATATAAACCGAAACGGAATTGTTTCTTCTAGAATCGTCTCATTTTTAGGAATCGAATTCCAAAGAGAAAGCATCAGATTCAAATCTACCATAGAAACTTCGTCCACGATAATCAATCGATGTGGAAGGTATCTTTCCCGATTATAATAAAATCCACCTAACGACTGTTTGTAGTTTAAAAGCCCGTGAATCGTCTGTCCTCTTAGAAATTCATTTTCGAAAGACGTGGATATTTTTTTTAAATTTTCTTGAACCGATTCTGTTAGTCTTTGCGCCGCTCTTCCGGTAGGTGCAACAAGCGCAATCTTTTCCGGAGATGGAAGTTGTTTCAATTCATTCAAAATTTGTAATAAAAACGCTACTACGGTTGTTTTTCCAGTTCCAGGTCCTCCGCTTACAATTTGAAAAGAAGAATTTAAACAAGAAAAGATCGCTTTTTTTTGGCTTTTTTTTAGTGAAAAACTTTTCGATTCTAAATCCTTTAGGATATTTTCGACTTGATCCGCATCTACGTTAACCGAAATATAATTTTCGATTCTTTCTTTTAAAAGACGTTCCAATTCGACCTTAGAATGATACGTTTTTTCGAAATACACCCATTCCGTATTTTCGAACCGATCCACGACCAGACCGGGAAGTTTTATTTTTAAAATCTTTTTCCATTCTTGTTTTACGGGAACACATAAACTTCCTTCCTGAGTAGCGTTCCAAATAGAATTCAATATTTCTAATATATGGTTTGAGTCTTCTTCGGATACTTTTATGTAATTTTTCTTTTCTAGTTCCGACGATTTTACCAGTTCTAAAATATCCGCTCTTAGCTTTTCGATAAAAGTCAATTGGATTCCCCCCATTGAAACGTTGTCGATTCTATAACGGTTTTGCGGATAGATTCTATTCTTTCTAAATCCCAAAAAAAGTCTGAATAAATTCCAGAACTCTCTCCGTATTTCATCCCTCTTAGAAAAAAATAATATACTCCTCCGATTTTTTGTAAGGCCTCTTTCGGACCAAATATATTTTTTAAATATTCATAAAGTACTAATGCATAAATATCTCGTTGAAGGTCGTATCTACTTTCCGAATTTTCCACATTTCTTTTTAAAGAAATAGCAGAATAATCTTCAAGCAGATTGGACTTATAATCTGCCAGATAAAATTTATTATCTATTTGAAATACCAAATCGATGGAGCCTCTTAAAAAATTTCCAGGGCAAGTTTTTTTAGGATCCAAATCCAAATGAAAATCCATTTCAGAAATTCTATTTTGTTTGGAAAGATCCGTTAGGCAAAACGAAGTTTTTTCCTGAATCGGAATTTTTGCGTTTAATAAATTCCATAAAATTTCTATAGTCCTTTTTTGGATCGTTCCCTTTTCTAAAATAGGAAGTCCCTCTTCTCTTTTTAAAATTCGAAAATAATCCAAATGAAAATCCATTCTGGAAATAATTTTTTCGTTTTTTAAAAGCTCTTTAGGCGTCGTAGTTTTAAAAACAGAAAAATCTAATTCTTCCAAAAGAGAATGTAAAAAAGAACCGATAGAAGCGGAAGAAGGAAGTACGTCTTTGATTTCCGTTTCGGAATTCTCAGCATCATCCGACTGGATATATTTTTTTTCTCCTAATACGGGAAAAGATACTTCTTCCGAAAAATTCATTTTACTCTTCAAAGACGAATAACTATTGAGGAGAATCGTTTTAGAAGTTTCTGATTCTTTGTAAAGTAAGGGCGTAAAACATATTTCTGGATCTAAGTTTTGATCCATTCGGTTAGGATCGGTAGAATCAAAAGGTGTTCGTGTCCAAGAAATTACATGAAATAGATCTGTATTGATTTTATTTTCTAATATACCTTGAAGCCTAGGATAAAGAATTTTATAATATGCCGAATCTCTTGTTTTCCAATTGCTCGATGGAGTATAAAACGGAAGATAAAGCCTTACCTTGGATCTAGTAATTCCCACATATAGAAGTCTTTTGTTTTCATTCAAAGATTGATTAGAATATATTTCTTTACTAATTTTCTTTTCCTCTTCGTCGTCCCAAAGACTCAATTTCCAAGATCGCCTTCCATCTTTATCTATAATAGGATAGTCGTATACTTCTGGAATAAAATCTCCGGAAAGGTTGAACAAAAAAACAACAGGCCATTCTAAACCTTTAGAAGAATGTAAAGTGAGTATTTGAACTGCATCTTTTTCGGTTTCTTTTTCGAACAAAGGAAGTTCCTCTTCGTTTTTAGAACTGTTTTGAAGTAGTTTCAATTCTTCTAATACTTCTTCCAGATCGGCTTGATTTGTAATTTGAAACTGAAGCAATCTTCTAAAAATCTGTCTATAATTGGTTCTTTTTCTTTCCCAGTCTATATCCGTTTCATTTTCCGTCAAAAAAATCCTGCTGTCTTCTTCGATAGAACGGAATAATTCAGAGAACTTACGATTTATAGAAAGAGTTTTCCAACGATCTAATATACTTTTTTCGTACGAATCAATCGAGTGTTCATCAAAATAAGAAAGGTGTGCCGGATGAATTTGAAACAAATCTCCTAATAAAAGTTTTCGATAAGAAGAAGGTTTATTTGGATCTAAAAGACATTCGAATATATTAGAAATCTGATATGATTCTACAGATTGATAAATTCCTTCTTGTTTGTAAAAAGAACAAGGAATTCCTCTGAGTTTTAAAAATTGTTCCGCAAGTTTTCCTTCCGACTTACTTTTTACTAAAACGGCGATCTCGCGAAGTTTTAGTTTTTTTTCCACATACCGCGAGTCACCTTCAGCAACTTGATAAGTAAACGGATTTTCTTTGTGAATGAGTTTTAAAATTTCTTCTGAGATAAATTGTGCCCAAGCATTTTTTGCGTCTTGAGTGTTCCAAAAATCTTTTCCGGCAAATTGTACAATCTGAATCGGACCTTCTTTGTGTTTGGTGCTTAATAAAATCTTAATATCTTTTTCTGGGGCAAATACAGGTTCATATTCGATCGGAACCGATTGTTCTAAGATCGGAAAAAAACTCTGCTTCCCAGATTTACCACCAAATATTTCGTTATAGGCTCGGATCAACTCGGGGACCGATCTATAATTGACGTTCAACGAAATTTCTTCCGCTTTCTGTTTTTTTAATTCTTCTTTTGCTTGAAGATAAATCCCTATGTCCGCTCCTCTAAATCCATAGATAGATTGTTTCGGATCCCCAATTAGATACAACGCCCTCTCGTCGTCAGATTCTAAAAAAAGTCGTTTGAAAATTTCATACTGAACTCCGTCCGTATCTTGAAACTCGTCCAAGATCCCTACTTTGTATCTACTTTGAAGCGCTTTTTTAAGACGAGGGTTTTCCAAAGAATCCCTGGTTTTTAAAATCATTTGGTCGTAACTCATCCATTCCGAAGTTTTAAACTCCTTTAAAACCGTTTCCGCAAGGATCAATGCCGTTTTTTGAAGAAAAGTCTTTGAACTCATAGGAGTTGTTTCTTTGGAATAAACGTAATTTTTACCGCTTAAAAGTTTAGATGCAGAAATTAGAATATTTTCTTTTTTGAATTTATATTTCGAAGTCGAAATAAAATCTTCCAACTCTTCCGAATTTACCCAAGAATTCCATTCATCGTGTTGGAGTTTATATAACGCGGCGCTTAAACGCTCCAAAACGTCCGTTAAGATCCAGTTGGTGGTAGTTTCCGTTTCCACCGGATATTCTTTTAAAATCATATTACAAAATCCGTGTATTGTGGAAATCGTTACCTGATCCAGTTCCCTGGCTTCTTTAGTAAGTCCGGAATCGATCAATTTTTTTCTAAGTCTTTCTTTGAGTTCCCCTGCTGCTTTTTCCGTATAAGTCAAAATTAAAATCTGAGTCAAAGGAATTTTATGTTCTAAAATTAGATCTCCTACGACTTCCATAATCGTATAAGTTTTTCCGGTTCCGGCGGAGGCTTCTATAAAACTAGATTTGAATTTATAAGCACGACTAACGTTCATAAATCCTTTTCCAATCCAAAAGAGGTTTGTAAAAATGTTTAGCCCATCGAATTTTAGATTGTAAAATCAATTCTGGCGTTTTGGGATACAGTTTTACCAACGGGGATAAGTCTTCCTTAATACCACTCAATTCCTCTTTAAGAAAACGGACCCAAACGTTTTCGTCTTCAAATTTTGACAAGTCTTCGGGCGTCTTATTTTTACCGGAACCCGCCTGTATATTTTTAACGTAATAACTTAGAAATGCTTTACGTGGAAAAAAGATAGGCTCTTCTTTCAAATATTCCGTTAGTATTTTAGAAAGATATTCCATTCCCAAAGAAGAGCCCTCTATGGTATATTCAAATTCTAGAATATTCTTTTTTTTAGATTCTTCCGAAGGTCTAGGTTTAAAAGAATAAATTTTAAAATTTTCGTTAGAAGAAGCAAATGCAACCCCGGTTAAAAAGGGGAAACTCATCACTTTCCAATAATCCTTATAACCGAAGTAGTCCTCGCTCGGTTTTTCTTCTAAACTTTTAGAAAACAACCAATATAAACTCCCATCCTTTTCGATGACATGTTCCCATTCTCCTTGAATAAAAAAATCCCCAAATTCTAAAGGAACTTTTAACGCAGGAAGTTTTTTACAAATCGTATCCGGTAATCCAGTATCTCCTAAACTCAAATACGGATAATACTTTCCACCTTGAAAAAGAATTTTCCATTCCGAAAGATATTCACTAGTTTTTACTAAATATCGAACTAAATCGGTTTCTTGTATCTTTCCAAATACGGACGCTGGAAATTTTGCCGACAACTTTTCCTTTTCTAAAATCGGAGAAATCGCTTGAACGATTTTTTCTTGATCCCAAATCCAAGGTTTTTCTAAAACCAGATCCGGAATCATAAGTGCATGCATTTTTTTTAATATATAGGTTTCCTCGATCGCGTCCAGATAGAAAGGTTCTTTTTCGTTTTCCTCAGCGTTCTCTTCTTCTAAATACATCGCCAGTTTTCTTTTGAGATACGTGTCCAAAGGATCGCTTAAAAACTGAGAAAGTTCTTTTACGTCTATTTGAGAACGAGAAAGAACGGAATGAGTTTTTGTCAGTTCGTTCAGATCCTGAAATCGACCTAGAACAGGATGATCCTTTCGATTTCCGTTGACCCAAACTCTTGCAAAATCATAACTCACCAAACCTTGTTTTAACCCTTGGGGAGTATGTTCGTATTTTATACTATACGAATGCAATGGAATACTAATAGCTTCCTTAACTTCCAAAAATTCCATGATTTCAAGAAAATGGGAACAGGGTTCAAACGTTTTATCCTCTTGCAGATTTTTACCTACGTAACTAAAAGTAATTGATTCTTTTGCGGAATGAATCGTTTCCCATAAAAGGAATTCTTGGATTTCTGTTTTAGAAATATCCCATTCTTCACGAAAGTGTTTTCTTAAATTCAATTGTGAAATATCGTCAGAACCCGGAAACTTTCCTTCTCCCAATCCTAAAACGTAAATATGTTTAAAAGGAATAGGACGCATCGGTTGTAAAAGAGAAATTGTAACTCCTCCCGTAAGATACGCTCCTTTACGATAAGGTATCTGATCAAAAATTTGTTCCGTGAGAAATTTCAAGAGAGAAATTCCTTGCTCTTGATTTTGTAGTTGGATTCCCTCCCATTCGGAAAGCGATTGAAACCAACTGTGAAAAAGTTTTGCTTCATGTTCGTATTCCTCCGAAAACTCAAAAAGTTCTTCGATAGAAGTTCGCATTACACTGAAATATTCGGAAGTCCATCGGACCGTTTCGTTTACAGCAAAAGAAAGAATATCTTTTTTTACTTTAAGAATCGTTTCCCAAAAAACTGTTAGATACAAAGGATATTCTTCGGATTCAAAAGGAATCTGAGAAATTTTATATTTTATCCAAGCGGTTTCTTGAGAAAGAATCGAAGACAATCGAATCCTTTTAAGTCCATTCGAAATTTGGAATGTATCTTCTTCCCTTCCAGATTCTTCGTATCTGACTCCAGACGTTTCGATCAACCTTTCCAGCTCCTGCACATTTTCAGGATGAATTCGAATCCTTTTCTGCAAAAGAGGATTTCTAATAAGTTTTAAAAGATCGTTTTTACGAATGGAACTTCCAGAACAAATTTCCCAAAGGTTCATTAAACCTCTATATAAAAGAGAAGCCTCGTTCGCGTTGATATCCGTCAAAGAATATGGAATTTTTTTTCGAACCGGATCTGCGTCCACCCGAGTTTGTAGAAGTATCCCTCCGTCTAACACCCATTCTACGGTTGGACGATAAACCTTCATATCCGTGACCAAAACCGCAAAATCTAGATACGTCAGTGTACTGTCTTGGTTCATTTTATAGAGAATGTCGTTTGCAACCGATTCCATTTCTCGATAAGAAGAAGGAGCGTTCCAAAAACGGACCGAAACATCTTCTGAAAATTCTTTTACATTATGCGTTCTTGTATTTCCTTTGAGGAGATTTCTAAGTTTGGAAAGTTTTTCAGGATAAAAACGAGAATCTTCTAGATTTTTAGAAACAATTCCTGGAATGGAAGCAATTCGAGAAGAAATATGAATCTGCGGATTGGACCATCTTTGTGGTCCTGGAAATTCAGCCTTAGTAGAGGCACCTGTATGAAATTGATAGAGATAGATCGGAAGTTTGTCCTTTTTAGAAATGGATTCTAAAATTCCTAAATATGTGTCCGCAAGATTAGAAAGACAAAAAAGATGCAAGGAATCTTGGGGAATACGTTTTGGGTTTTTAAAAATCTCTTTGAGAAAAAATTGAATGAGCGTGTTCGGTTGGTTCGAATTCAAAAAAAGTTTTTGATATAACTTCTTTTGAAAAAGATAATATTCGTCTTCTTTTGGAAACGGTGTTGGTCTACGGGAAATAGAAGGAACATCTAAACCTTTTTCATTTGCCCAACTCTGAATCCAAGAAGATCGGTTTAATTCGTAATCTTTATAAAGCGAAGTCAGTTTTGCACTTAAAGAAAACGCTCGCGGAATACTTTCTAAAAAAGAACCCAAAAATTTAGTTTCTTGCAAATTTGAATTTTCAATTAGAAAGGTTAAAATTTTTCTTTGAATTATATCTTGACTGGGGAATGTTCTTTGAAACGGATCGTAATCTAAACCTGCTCTGAGATGAAAATATTCTTCGAGCGCCTTTTCAAGAAAAAGAAATCTAAGATTGGCGCAAAGTCCGGAGATACGAGCAAGGTTCAGATTTAACCAAGACTTCATATTTACACTCGGCACTACGATCATAGTAGAACGAAGTGGGAAATTTTTTCTTTCCTTAAGTATATTTTGAGAAAGTTCCGAGGTTATATCTTCAAGAGATAAACTTGTAATATGAGTTATCGACAAACAATTTTCTCCGATTGAAATACGAACATCCCAAGAATTCAGCCTTGTGGCAAGTAATTACATTTTATCTTGCACTCTAAGATAAACTACAAATTCTGATCGCAATGACCTCTCTTTCCGAACTCAAAACCCTTTTCGGAATTTCCTCTTTCAGAACCTCTCAAGAGAAAATCATCACAGACATTCTTTCCGGAAAAAATTGTTTAGTGATCATGCCGACCGGAATGGGAAAATCGCTCTGCTACCAAATTCCAGCACTCATTTTAGAAGGATTGACAATCGTCATTTCTCCTCTGATCGCGCTTATGCAAGATCAAGTGTTAAAATTGAAACGACTCGGAATCGAAGCGGATTATATCAATTCTTCCCTTTCCAAACAAGACAGACTTCAAAGTTATCAAAACTTAAAAGAAGGTAAATATAAGATTTTATACGTTTCTCCGGAACGTTTTCGTAAAAATGAATTTATAGATTGTCTTAAAAATAGAAAGGTTTCTCTTCTTGCAATCGACGAAGCCCATTGTATCAGTCAGTGGGGTCACGACTTTAGACCAGATTACACTAAGATTTCCGAGTTCAGAGAAATTCTAGGTAAACCGATTACAATCGCGTTAACCGCTACCGCTACGACCGAAATTCGAAAAGACATGATCCTTCAAATGGGATTAGAAAATTCTGAAATTATAATATATAACGAAGGAATTTGTAGACCGAATCTGTTTTTAGACGTAAGAACATTTGTAGACGAACCTTCTAAATCAGATGCAATTTTAGAACTTTTAAAAAAACAGAAAGGCAGCACAATCGTTTACTTCAATCTTATTCAGAGTTTGGAAAAATTCTGTGAAAAACTAGACATTCAAAAAATAAAATATACCATTTATCACGGAAAGCTAAACAAAGATCAAAGGAAAAAAGTTCAAAATCAATTCTTAAAATCGGATGATAAAATCCTACTCGCTACAAACGCGTTTGGTATGGGAGTGGATAAACCAAACATTAGAACGATCATTCATGCTGAACTTCCTTCTTCTTTAGAAAGTTATTATCAAGAAATTGGGAGAGCAGGACGAGACGGTAATCCCTCCGATTGTCATGTGTTTTACAACCAAGACGACCTTTCTGTATTGATGGATTTTATAGAATGGCAAAATCCGGATGCGGCGTTTATCTCTCGTACATTTCAGACCTTAGAACGTTTAGGAGAAAAATTATCTTCAATCGATTACGAAGATTTACAATCTATGATCGTTTCTAAAAATAGAGGAGATCACAGACTTCAAACCGTTCTCAATCTGTTTGATAGATATGGAGTCACTTCGGGAGAGTTGGAAAAGAATTCTTTAAAATTAATTTCTACTTTGCCCGAAACTTTGCGTTCCACAGAGTCGTTAGAATTTAAAAAGAAAACTAGCCTAAAACGTCTGTATCAAATGCTTCTTTATTTAAAATCGGAAAAGTGCAGAAGAGAATTCGTTTACCAATACTTTGATGCAAAATTTTCGGAATGTGGGAACTGCGACATTTGCAAAAATTTTAGTGAGTCCAAATAGAACTTTTTATATATGGAGAGAAATTCTTAGTTCGTTAACCTAAGTTCATTCAAAAGACAGAATACGATTTTACTCTTTAATTGAACTGTAAAACAAGAGTGTTTTTAATTGTTCCTTGATTAAACTTTTACATTTTAAATTTTCTTTATCGCACTTATCGCATCGTTAGACTTCTATAAAGAATCTTTAACTAAGGGTTTGTCCAAAAACCCAATGAATTTGTGTGTAATTCTTTAGAAATTTTTAATAATGCAGTGACTTCTACAAAAACCGTCACATTTGGTAATTTGCGAACTTTCAAGTAGTTCTAATATTGTTAAATTTTCGCACGAGTTCCAGCACTAAAACCATTTTTGCATTTTATTTAGAAACCAAATAACCGACCGATTTTTGAAAAAATCGGTAAATTCTTAAAATTGAAATGTTAGTAAAATTCAATTAGAAAATTTAAAATTCTAATTTAGGAGAATGAAATGAAATATATACTTGTATGTATTGCGACCGTATATTTTGCGTTAGGTTGTAATACAAAATTTCAAAACAATCAAACCGACCCTTTTTTCTTTTCTAGCTTCGCGGACTCAATTTTAAATCTGGTCCATAATCCGTCTAACGCACATCTTTCGAACTTTGATTGTGCCCCTTCTTACGATCCCTCCAAAGGATACGTTTATATCCTAAACTCTTACGGACTTTCCTGCGAACGTCTTTCCGTTCCTTCCGGTGGACAACTCAACGTTTTGGCCTACCCACCGGCTAACGCACGATTTACGGACTATTTGCTAATTTGGAAAGATCTTACGCCCCAAGAACTTTCTAACTATCAAAACGGGATCCTTCCTCCTCAAACCAAACATATGGACTCAAAAGACATTACGGAAATTTCCGATCTAAGACCTACGGGATCCGCCTATCAGATGAGTATTTCTACTCTCAATTGGCCTCCAGGAACTTATACTCTTGCGATGCAAGGGGGTCCACAAACTCAGTATCCGACCGTCACGGAAAACGTCACCATCTCTTCCGTTGTAGATTCTACGTTTAACAACATTATCAACGATATGATCACCAACAATCGAGACGCATATATTTATTCAAACGGTAATCCGGTTTCAAGCTCTTCAAAACTTTACCGTGGAAATACTTATGTTTTTGCTTTAAACCTAAATAAAATCAAAACCGTAAAGAACGAGGTCTCGGTGGATTATATTAAGCTGTTGGGTGGATTCATGCTTAATTCTGGAATGCTTAAATTGAATTTGGTTCCCACTAATAAAAAATCAAGAATCAGCACGGAATGTTCAACCACTTCCGATTTCCCGGTTTCCATTTCCAATTATCCTCAGGGAATTCTTACAGTCCGTTTTCAGGCTCCTCCTTCTATTAAATTCTACCATGCAGATGAAAATATCTTTAGTTTCAAGATTTATCATAACGCACCTTCGGACTGTTCTTCTGGCAGTAATAAAACTACGGAATTTTCAAGAAACATCATAGACCTTCATACTGCCGAAACTCCCATACCCGTAAACGTGGCGGGACCTCTGGATACGATCAAAATCCGTATCGTTCGGTTTGGAGATACCCAATTTACTACAAACGATTCCTTAACTTCTTGGGGAAATATTCTCACTTCTGAATTTTACGAAGCCACTAAAAAATATTTCAAACTCGAAATCCAAGGGATCCAAAATTTTTCCATGATTCAACCGGATCTCAATCAGGCCTTAGTTGAAAACTGGTATAACACAAGACCCAAAACTCCTGGAAAAACTCCTCTCAATTTGAACAACCCGGATGAACGCCTTCTGGCTACGATGTTGTATTATGAATTCAATCAAACAAAATTGCTCACGGATTTAGAGATCCTTTATCCCATTCGCCAAAATGGAGAAGACGTTACCCTATATATATCAGACTTTTCTAAAATCCAAGGAGGGGCTTACGCAACTTCCAACGCTCAATTGGGACAATCGATTGTTCCTATTACGAATGTTTATTTAGCGGCGTATTCGGATGCAAACATTATAGATACGAGAGTTTTCCATACTATAACAAACGGAACGACTACCTTCCACTTCGATCCTACTTTCTATCAGCCTTGTTTAGGTTGTCCTCCAAGCGTTGCAAACGCAACGGAATACGTAGAAGTGATGAGACAAAGAAATTTACAATACACGTCCCAAAATATTTCAATTCACGAGTTAGGTCATACTTCTTGGCATCATAAGATGGGAGGAATTCGAGTGGGTGACTTCCCAGAACCGGGTAGACCGTTTGACCAACATTACGAAGGTGCAAGACTGATGGGCTACGTTTACGATGACAATTCGATCGACTTTTTTAGAAATATGGAATATATGTCCTCGAAAAGGTTGAGGGAAACACTCAATCAAACATACGGAGATATTTTAATCGAAAGGTTACTTTCTAGGTATGGAGTAAACTTTCGAAGCCATAAATATACTTTCGTACCGACAAATCCGCATAACGCAAACTTTGGAGGAATCACACAAGCAGATGGTTATTGCAATCTGGATTCCAACAAACCCTCTAAACTACTTTCTTTAGGAGGTGGGTATAAGGCGATGCTCGTCGGAGATACTCGTAGAGCTTCCCTAAGTCCAAACGCGGGAGACGGACAAATAGACTGGGTACTCAAACCTCTCCAAGAATATAGACGTTCGGATGATACGATTATCGGAACGACAAATTCTGTGGGACTTTTTTCATTTCCATTCCAAAATTCTTTTGCAGGAAATTATGCGATTTGGACCGGACTAGATCAAACTTGGAAAAATAAAGTTATTTCCGCAAACCAATTGAATTGTCTCAACTGGACTTCTTCCAGTACGAATGAATTAGGAGCGTTCGGTTTAGCAAATTGGAAATATGGAAACTCCATTTTTGTCGATCAAGGAATTTGCTCAAAGACTTCTTTACCCGATCATACAGATCCATACAACTGGAAAGATGTTCCCGCCAGCATTCTTTGTGTAGAACAATAGTTTTATAAATTGAAATCAGGTAAGTTTTTATTCAATTGTGACTCGTTGAATAAAACATTTGAGTTGTGCTGACTCGTGCAGTAATTTACTCCTCGAATACAATACACTCCTAGGAAACTCAAAAAATTGTTTCCTAGGAGTCACAATTCAAAGAGTTTTATGAGAGTATTTCATTCACACTTTCGTGATTACTCTAGGCTTCGACAAAACTTCTTACGCGGAACTTACCTTAAGACAATCAGTGTGGAAAAATTAAACGGAAACATAAAAACCATTTTCGTTTTTTCATTTACAAAATCCAAATGATCACACTTTCTATAAAAGCAATAGGAGAATAGAATATGAAAATTTTATCATATATCTTAGGTGGGATTGTGGCATTGATAATAGTCCTTGCGGTCATTTCTCCCAAGGAATTCAAATTAGAAAGAGAAGTTATCATCAATCGGCCCAAAAACATAGTTTTTGCAGAACTTAAATTTCTAAAAAATCACGAACAATGGAATGCTTGGTCTAAAAAAGACCCCCAGATGAAAAAACAATTCAAAGGAACGGATGGCAGCATTGGATTTATTTCTTCTTGGGAAAGTGAAAATCCAGAAGTGGGAACCGCTGAACAAGAAATCACAAACGTCATAGACGGAGAAAGACTCGACACTCAGATTCGTTTTCAAAAACCTTTTGAAGGAAGTTTTAATTCTTACGTTACAACTCAATCTGTAAATGAAAAACAAACAAAAGTTTTGATCGGCATGTCAGACAAGATGTCCTTTCCTATGACGGTGATTAGTTTTATAGTTAATGTTTGTTTTGATCAACAACAGAAAATCATTCAGAACATGGATGATAGTTTAAACAATCTGAAAGTTCTTTTGGAAAAATAACGATCCCAAAAAAAACCTCTATAAAATAATTTTTTATTAGATGATAATCGTAGAACATAGATTTTATACCTACATTCAATTTTAGTTATTTAGTTTTTGGATTTTATAGAGGTGACTTAAAGTAATTCGTTTTTTCATCCACCTTATATATTTCGTATAACTTCATAAACTTTTTAACATACACAGTTCTGATACACCAGTACTCGATGGGTTAACTTAGAAAACAACTTTAAGAACATCAAAACAATGTGGCAAAGACCAGAACAAGCTCGAGTGGAAACAGAGAGTCTCGAACAGAGTAAAAAAACATTAGGCAATGCGACAATGTTTAATAGGGAAAGACTCTTGTAAAAATACATTTCTCTTCAATAATCTCAAATAAATTATTTTTACGAATAAACTTTTTCTTATCTTCGCCATATCTATCTCCATCTTCAGGAGCCCATAACAAAACAATTTCTTCTAATGTTCTTCTTTTCATTTTTCTGAAAAAAGTTAAGATCTGATTTTATGGATCAATTCTTAAAATGTGGGAACTCATACTCTTTAAAAATTTGTAATGTGACTTAATTTGTAGGAACTATTACAAATCAAAGCTTTACGAGCAAATTCTAAAATTATATGAGCTTCCACACTCCTGAAAGTTTATCTATGAAATCTAAATCTGCGCGAGTTTCCATTCTAGTTTTTTTACAGAGAAATTTCCTTAAACTCACATTCACCAAACTAAAAACTTAGCTAAATTAAGAAAGTTGCACGTATTTTTCAAGATCAGAAACATTATCAATCGGAAGTTTACAAGAAAAATTTTCACAAACATAAACGAGAGCATTTCCACCGCTATCTTTGAAATCAAAAAGAGAAGAAAATTTTCTCGCCTCTTTTAACTCATCTTCATTTACAATTGCTAAAACCGAATCAGGTAAAAACCGAGACTGAATCCAAGCAAAAAGATCTTTACCCGTTTCTGAGTTTTTACGAATCAAAACAATTTCCTTAGAATGATGTTTGTAAGACCAATAAGCAGAAAGCAAATAAGGATAACTAAGAGCATAAGAATATAATTCTTTTCTAAAATATAAAAAGATCGATTCTGCAATTTCACGATAACGTTCCGAACTCACCCCTAAAAAAGATAACTTAACCAAAGAATGAGCAAGAGAACTATTCGCGGAAGGTTCCACGCCATCGTAACCGTCCACACTTCTTCTTAATAAAACTTCACCGTCAATTCCGGTATCAAAGAACACACCCGCAGCAGAACGAAACAAACGAATCGCCTCTTCCATCCAAAGAACAGCATTTCTAAGATAACGAATTCCTCTACCAGCCTCAAACAAAGCAATAGAAGAAGCGATCATCTCCGAATAATCATTAGAATAACCTAATATTCCAGATTCTCCTTCTCGAAACCTCCTCAACATTCTACCCTTAGAATCGATTAGATTTTTTTCGATAAAAGAATACGTTTCCTCGGCGAGTTTCAAAAAGTCTTCTCTTTGAAACGCAATTCCAGTTTTTACGAGCGCCTTGATATAAAGGCCATTCCAAGAAGTCAAAATTTTATCGTCTCGAAGAGGACGAATTCTTTTACTTCTCCTTTCCAAAAGTTTGGTCTTTCCTCTCACCAAAGCTCCATCTAACTGTTTGAATTCTTCTTCCGTAAAATTAGAGCCGCGAAAATTTTCGTGCAATATATTCTTACCTTCAAAATTACCTTCTTTGGAAACGTTCCAAAATTTTTCCAAAAGAAAAGAATCTTCACCACAGACTTCCCTAAATTCTTCTAAATCCCAGATATAAAAAAGCCCCTCTTCTCCTTCAGAGTCCGCGTCTTCTGCACTACAAATTCCTCCTCCGTCCATTCTCATGTCCCGATGTAAATAAGAAACAATATCAAGTGCAAAAGATTCGGCAGAAATTTTTTTCGAAACCAAAGAATACTCCGCAAGAATTTCTAAAAAAAGAGAATTATCATAAAGCATCTTTTCAAAATGAGGAACCAACCATCTTGGATCGGTAGAATAACGACAAAGCCCACCACCGATTTGGTCATAAATTCCGCCTCGTTTCATAGCAAGAAGAGTGTTTTCCACCATCTCTAAAGCCCTTGGATTTCCGGAAGAAAGATAATATCGAAGTAAAAATCCAAGTCCCATACTAGGAGGAAACTTATTGACTTGATTGGTTTTAAAACCTCCAAACTGAGAATCATAATAATTTTCATAGAGTAAAAATCCGGAATCAAAACAATTCGCAGAAGTGAAATCTGTTTCTTGCGCCCTACTTTCTCCCGAATCTTTTAAATATTGAGAAAGTTCCGAGGCCGCAGCAATCAATTCTGATCGTTTTTCCGTCCAAACTTTCTGAATAATATTCAAAACTTCTAAAAAACCTTTTCTGCCATATTTGGATTCCGGAGGAAAATAAGTTCCGCCTGTAATCGGCTTTCCTTCAGGCGTCAAAAACATATTGAGTGGCCAACCTCCTTGCTGCTCCATTGCGTGTAACGCGTCCATATAAATCCGATCTATGTCCGGTCTTTCTTCTCGATCCACTTTGATTGATACAAAGTGAGAATTGAGATAATCTGCGATACTTTGGTTCTCAAATGATTCCTTTTCCATGACGTGACACCAATGACAAGTCGCGTAGCCGACAGATAAAAAAATAAGTTTATCTTGATCTTTTGCTTTGGTGAAAGCCTCCTCACCCCAAGGAAACCAATCCACCGGGTTATAAGAATGTTGTTGTAGATAAGGACTTTTTTCTTTTGAAAGTCGATTGGGATTACGGGAATTGAATTCCATTGAATTGTTCTCTTTTAGACTCATAAAATCTATTTTTCGATTTCTAAAAAACTTCCTACATTCAACCATGTCCATTCAGTAGGCATTTGTATGTATTACAAAAAGAAAAGTACATTAGAAAAACTTCTCGTTTTCGGAACCATTCTACTCACGACAATTCAGCCTACTTGGAGTGAGGACATCCTTCCGGAAGAAACTATTTTAGAAGAGAATAAAAAATCTTCCGTTGAAAATTTAGGCGATTCTAAAAAAATATTGAGACTGACTTTAAGAGACGCAGTCAATTATGTTCTCGAAAAAAACATTACGATCCAAAATGCTAAGATGGAATATGTAAAAGCGGATGGTGGTGAACTTAAAAACGAATCCCAATTTACTTGGAATTTAGTCGGAGGAATTACCGTTTTTAGGACAACTCTTCCTGCTAATAGAAACAACATCTTCGCCGGAACCAAACAAAGCCAAGATAGATTGAGTGTAGGTATCGAGAAAAATTTTAAAACCGGAACCTATGCAAAATTAGAAGCGAGTACTACTCGTTTTGATACGAGCGCTTTTGAAAACCAAGGCACAACTCCCTCTAACTTAGCATCACTTGCAATTCCTCCTTTATATACAGGGGCTTTGACCATTACTCTCAGTCAGGAAATTTTAAAGTATAGTTTTGGAAAAACTCAAAAAGAAAAAGAAGCCATTTTAAGACAAAATACAGTGATCAAAAGAGAAGAATTGATCTATGTACTTTCACAACTTGTAGCACAAACATTAATTCAATATTGGAGTTTGAATATCTACGATTCGAACGTAAAAACCCTACAAGATTTAGAATCAAATACTAGAAACATCAGAGATTTGACCGTTAGAAAACGGAACTTAGGACTTTCGGAAGGTTTTGAAGTTAATCTATGGAATTCTATTTTATCACAAACTGCAGGTAATTTAGAAAAAGCTAAAGTTTCTCGCAAAGAAGCAGAAAGAAATCTAATTCGGATTTTAAACGCGGATCCTTCTTCTAAAATCGAAGGGGTTACAGATCTTCAAGAAAACGTTCCTTTAGATTTTAATGTAGAAAAAGATTATTTATACGCACTCGACCATAGAACCGATCTAAAAAATCTTCGTAAACAAAGAGAAATCGCAGAATTAAATCTTAAGATCAAAGAAGCGGAAGACATGCCTTCTTTAAAACTTTCGGGGGCTTATTCTACAAGAGGACAAAATATAGTTTCTCCTCAGCAAAATCTTACGGATGGAAATAGAGGAATTGCCTCTTTTAAATATCCGGAAGCATACGCGGCTTTTCAATTTTCCTATCCTCTTTGGGACAAAGGGATTAAGGCAGACATTCGAAACGCAAAATTAGATGTCCAAAACCTGGAAAAGAAAGAAGCAGAGTTAAAACTTTCTATCAAAGAAGAATTAGAAAATCGTTATGCAGCCATCGTTGCCGATAAAGATATTTTCGAAGGCGCTAAAAAAAGAAAGGACGAAGCTAATAAATTCTACAAAGGTCTTTCCGAACGTTTTCGTCAGGGTAGATTTACAGCGGTTGCGGTTAAAAACGCCCTAGACAACGTAATTCAATCCGAATTACAAGTCACTCAGGCAAAAATTCAACTGAACATAGACATTCTTCGTTACGAGTTGGCAAAAAATCATATCTTCGAAAGGTTCGGCGTAAACGTAAATGACATTATAGACAGGCTGATGAAAATAGCCGATGCGGCGGCTACGACACAATCAAAAGCTTCTACTGCGGAAACTTCTGAAAAATAAATCATTCGGAACATAGCTTACGTAAATTCGGTGTAAGAAAAACCGAGCATTTACAAAAACTCAATACAATGACTTCCCGAATTCAACAAAACGCTTTCGCAAAAAGCATTTCATTGAGTTCTTTTCACTCTATAATTGCTTTGGAATTTACTGCAACATAATAATCGCTTTCGTATAGTTATATCGAAATTACGTTAGTTGCTTTTTAAATCGGTAAGTCGTCCGAGTTCATGGATCTCAAAAATTCTTTTTATTTAACGTGAGTTTGTGAAGAAATTTATAATTCATTTTTCTGAAAAAAATTGGGGTCTGAACCTGAAGATTTTTTTTTAAAATATTGCCTTCGGAAAATATCTTTTTACGTCTTTATCCTGATACCCAGTGTATCCGCATTCTCCCACTCTAGGAGAATTTACAATAGGCAAAAGTAAATCCTCCCCTTCTTCTTCAACACATTCATGATCTTTAATACAAGATTTACATAAAAAACCCGATTCGTTATGGATACAAAATGGACAAATCATCACCGCATTATTGTCACAGTGAGAACATTTAAAATCAATGTCCTTATTTCTAAATATTATTTTAATATCCTTTTCATCTTCATCTTCAATTTCATCAATTAGCGATAAAGATAATTCCGTGGATGATCCGAAATCATATACGTAATCCACTTTAAAACCTTTTTCAAAAACTTGTTCGATTTTTTTCCCCATTTTAATATCATCGTTACGTCCTTCGGCAAAAGCACTCAAATGATCACAACATTCAACCCATATATCTCTTATGAACGAATCTATTTTTTTTAAGGAAGTATCGGGCTTTGCCTTAACTACAAGCCAATATTCGGGATTATACTTTCCCTCAATGAGCAAAATCATATAACGAAAGGATTTACTCTTCTTCGTTTTGTTTTTACCATCACATTTTGAGATATGTGTTTTGATTGATCCGGAATTTTTCGGTATTTCTTTATTACAATAAGCACATATTCCGTTGGTTTTTATTTTTTTCATAAACTACCTCATTCTTTTTAAGCTATCAATTGCGCGTTAGATGGCCAGCTTCACATTAAACGCCATAGACATCAGTTGACGATTTATACGCGCATCTTTGTAACATATTCCTAAGAGTTATCCCAAAATCTCAAAGGAAATTTGCATGAGTTCTCACAAGTTATGTTTCTTCTTACGATCTTTTGTCTTTTATACGTTTTCTCATCGTTTAAAAAAGCAGTAGTTCCCACATTTTTGTGGAGACTCAAAATCGCATTTTCTAAAATCCGCGTTCGATAGGTTTTAAGACAAACTCTAATTTTTTATTTTTTCAGAATCAAATCAAATCACATTCACAGAAAAATAATTTACTATTTTAACGTGAGTTCGGCATAACAAATGCGAAAGCGATTATTATGCTGCGATCCACAAAGAGCAGCACCTAAGTTTGAAAAATTCCGAAGGAATTGGATCGAAAAGAACTCAGTAAAACGCTCTCTACCATAACCTTACCCGCAAGTTGAATAGGATTTTAGAATCAAAATCGAACTCAGCCCCGTCTCACTCCCCATGGGTCGTTCGACAGGTCGCGTTTTAGGCTCAAAAACACACATTTTTCAAGTGTTCCGACAAGAATGAGTCTTTTTACTTGCAAAAAGTATGTTTTTCTGATAGAGAAAAGTCTTCCAAACTTCTCCACCTGAATTGCGACCCATGGGAAGCAATTTATTGAGTTACCCCCACCAAAAACGTGGGAAAACTCAGCAGACGCTCTCGACGGATCGCGTTCTAGGGTGGGAACTTAGTTTTACAGAGGATTTGTCGTAATTCCCACAGATTTAATATTGAGATCCAAATACTTGTGGGTAAGGTTATGGCTCTCTACGGATCGCGTTAACTCAGCGTCTCGCTTCTACGGTCGCTCGGGAAACTCAAAACGTTGCTGCCTGCTGTCGCAACGTTAGGTCGTGAGCCATTTTAACTATGAAATTTGCGAGCTGCGACGACGACCCAGGAAACTCCCTGAACGCCTACCTATGGGTCGGCGTTCAGGGAGTCGTTGCACCTGAGTTTTTTATTCACCCTAATTTTCTTACGTCGAACTCGCATTAATTATGAAAATGTAAATTAATATTTTATTATTTTCCTTACATTTTTTTTCTAAGAAAAACGATCATTCAATTGTTGTAATGTTATTTCGGAACAACTTTTATGAAATAATTTTTGTTCGTTTCGAAATCCTTTAAAATTCCTTCGGAAAGGTCGGAACTGGTCAATTTAGAATGTTCAGAAATTAGATTTTTGATCACTTCGTAATCTTCGTTTTCCAGACCCACGGTTTTCACATATTCTTTATTCAAAAGAGGTTCCACTTCCCATCCTTTTTGAAAAAAATACGCGATCCCTCCGGTCATACCAGCTCCCATGTTTTTACCAACACTGCCAAGACAAACAATGGTTCCGCTGGTCATATATTCGAGGAAGTGATCTCCGGCTCCGCCCACAACTGCCTCGGCCCCAGAGTTACGAACTCCAAAACGCTCTCCCGCTCTTCCAGAACAAAAAAGTTTTCCAGAAGTTGCACCGTAAAGACAAGTGTTTCCTATGATCGTATTTTCATACGCTTTGAACTTAGACTTACGATGTTTTTTAATCACGATCACACCTCCACAAAGACCTTTACCGACGTAATCGTTCGCATCTCCGTGTAAGGTGATCTGAACCCCCTTAACAAGCCAGGCTCCTAGCGACTGCCCTGCGGTTCCCTCTAAAATGATTTCGAGTTTTCCAGGAAGACCTTTCGATCCATATTTTTTAGCGATCAGACCAGAAATTTTTGCTCCTACGGTTCTGTTCGTATTACGCACCAAGTAAGAAAGAGCCATAGAAGATTTTCCTTCGAGAGCTTTTTCTGCGTCCTTGATGATACGATCGTCCAGAATTTCTCCGACTAGCTCTTTACGAATCGATCTGTCTTTTTTCTGTTTTGCAGGATCGTAAAACAAAGGCAGACGAACTAAAATCGGATTGAGATCAAGAGAATCCAAACGATCCCTTTCATAACGAGTGATTTGTTTTAAAAGATCGGTTCTACCTATAATTTCGTCGATGGACTTAAATCCAAGTTCCGCAAGATATTCTCTTACTTCCAACGCAAGACAAGTGAATAGATTTACAAGTTGATCCGGAGATCCTTTGTATTTTGCACGAAACTTGATGTCTTGGGTCGCAATCCCCGTAGGGCAATTGTTCAAATGACATTTTCTAGCCATGATACAACCTAATGCAACAAGGGACGCAGTTCCGACCCCGTATTCTTCCGCTCCCAAACAAGCCGCAATGATCACGTCTCTTCCAGATACAATACCACCGTCCGTCCTAAGAACGACTCTATCTCTCAGACCGTTCATTACTAAAACTTGATGTGTTTCGGAAAGACCAAGTTCCCAAGGAGAACCAGCATACTTAATCGAAGTGATCGGAGCCGCTCCCGTTCCTCCAACATGACCGGAAATTAAAATTACATCCGCATTCGCTTTAGCAACACCTGCGGCGATCGTACCCACTCCTGCTTCGGACACAAGTTTTACTGAAACTTGTGCCTTATGATTAGCCATCTTCAAATCATAGATAAGTTGAGACAAATCCTCGATCGAATAAATATCATGATGAGGAGGAGGAGAAATCAGATCGATTCCCATCGGAGTATGGCGATTAGTCGCAATCTCTTCGTTATTTTTCTTTCCGGGAAGTTGACCACCTTCTCCCGGTTTTGCACCTTGTGCAATTTTGATTTCTATCTCAGTCGCAGAATTCAAATATTCAGAAGTAACACCAAATCTACCCGAAGCGATTTGTTTAATAGAAGAATTAGCAAGATCCCCTTTTTCATTCACAACATAACGGGAAGGATTTTCTCCACCTTCTCCCGAAGAAGACTTAGCACCTAACCGATTCATAGCGATCGCAAGATCTGTATGAGCTTCAATCGAAAGCGCACCGTGAGACATCCCCGGAGTTAAAAAACGTTTTTGAATTTCAGTAACGGTTTCTACTTCCTCGATCGGAATCGGTTTTCTGGCAACGAAGTCAAATAAATCCCTTATGTTGATCGGATCACTTTCTTTCAGAATTTTGGTGGCTTCTTTGAAAGCTTCGTAGTCATTATCAACTGCTGCCTTTCTTAAAAATTTAACAACTCTAGGAGACCAACGATGAGGTTGATCGTCTTTCTCGGAAATAAAATCTTCCGGATTGATTTCCTTATAAAAAGCTTGTTCGTGGTTTCGGAGAATGTTTTGTTCAATTCCTCCGATTCCAATTCCAGAAATTCGAGAATACGTTCCGGGAAAATATTTAGAAACAAGAGTTCTAGAAAGACCAATTGCTTCGAAAACCTGACCTCCAACATAAGAAGATAGAATGGAAATTCCCATTTTGGACATGATCTTTAGAAGACCGTCATCTACACCGTAACGATAATTTCCACAAATCTTATGAAACTCTGGACGAGTTCCGTCTTCTTCGTCAAATTCTCCTTTTTCCCAAAGGTCAAATAATGTGTCCCAAATCAAATAGCTGTTAACCCCTGAAGCTCCATATCCAAGTAATACTGCCACATTATGAATTTCGAATGCAGATCCGGTCTCTACCAAAATAGAAACGGCGGAACGAGTTTTGTTTCGAATCAGATGATTATGAACCGCTGCCACAGCAAGCTCCATTGGAATAGGTGCTCTTTCTTTCGAAAGTTTCTTATCGGAAAGAATCAGAATATTCGTTCCAGAGGTAGCAGCCTTAAGAGCCTGTTCTAAAAGCGTGTCTAAAGCGGTTTCTAGATAATTTCTGTTTTGGCTTGACTCCGTTTCCAGATGCGCCTCAAAAGTTGCGTCTAACGTTAAAATTTTATATGGTTTGCCTTCCATCTCTCGGATTCTTTTTAAATCCAAATTAGTAAGATATGGATGAGAAAGTACCAAACAGTTCTGAGGTTTTTCATCCCCAAACAAATTCATCTTTTTTACAAGACGAGTGTAAAGAGAAGTGACACCTTTTTCTCTTATGTAATCGATCGGTGGATTGGTTACTTGAGCAAATCTCTGACGGAAATAAGTATAAAGACCAATTCTAGAAAGCATCAGAATGGATAAAGGAGTATCGTCCCCCATAGAACTAATCGCTTCTTTTCCCAGATGCGCCTGTGGTTTGATCACCGATTTTTGTTTAAAAGGAGAATAAGCAAATAAGATCTGTCTTCTTCTCAGATCATCACCTTTATAAGTAATCGTTTCATTGATAGAAGAATCTAAATCTTGATTGAGATACGAAACGTTTTCTTTGGACCATTCTCTATAGTCATATTTCTTTTCAAAAAGAGAGTTAATATCTTCGTTATAATAAAGTTTTTTCTCTTTAAGATTGATTCCGATCATTTCTCCTGGACCAAGACGTCCTTTTTTAGTTACAAGTTCTTCTTCAACTTGAACAAGTCCGGCTTCCGAACCCATCACCAAAAGACCATCTTCCGTAACCGCATAACGTGCGGGACGGAGTCCGTTTCTATCCAACGCGCCCCCAATCCAATCTCCTTCCGCAAACGCAAGAGCAGCAGGACCGTCCCAAGGCTCTATTAGGGTATTATTATATTCGTAAAAACTTTTCAACTCTTCCGACATAGTCAGGTTTTTAGACCAGGCATTCGGAACTAACATCGCTTTGGCTTGTAGAACGTCCTTACCCGAACGAACGATTGCTTCCATCGCGTTGTCCAAACTTGCAGAATCGCTCATGTGAGGGCGAATGATCGGATGAATTTCTTTTTGGTATTCTCCCCATTTTTTACATTCTAGTTCCTCCTCGCGCGCCAGCATCCAAATTCTATTTCCAGCAATCGTATTGATCTCACCGTTGTGTGCAAGAATTCTAAACGGTTGTGCTAAAGCCCAAGAAGGAAACGTATTTGTAGAATATCTTTGGTGAAAGATACAATAGGGAGAAACCATCTCTTCCGAATTTAAATCTTCGTAAAACTGAGAAACTTGATTTCCGTTGAATAATCCTTTAAAAACAATTCTTTCGGAAGAAAGAGAACAAATATAAAGATCTCCCGCGAGAGAGTGACGATCCGCGTCTCTCATCAATTTTTTCTGAATTAGAAATAATTTGGTTTCGAAGTCTTCGTTTGACATCCCTTCCGGTTTGCCTATAAGAACCTGTTCGATCTGAGGTCTGGACTGATTTGCTTTAGGTCCGAGTACTTCCGGATTTACTGGAACGTATCTCCATGCATAAAGTTTAAAGTTGAATTCCATGAGCGCGGACTCTACGAGACTACGACACATATCTTGTTTATCTATGTCTTCTCTAGGAAGGAAGATCATCCCTACTCCGATAGAATTTTCGTCGGGTCTTCTGTGGCCCATTTCTTCGATGTAAGTGGCAAATAACTTTTTGGGAATCTGGATCATGATACCGGCGCCGTCTCCGGTAATCATATCAGCATCTACCGCGCCTCTATGAGTCAAACAGGCTACAGCCTTAAGCCCCATAGATACGATTCTATGACTATTTTCTCCTTGATAGGAAGCAACAAATCCCACTCCACAGTTATCATGTTCGAACGACTTTTCATAGAGTCCATTTTCTTCCAGATATTTTTGAAGTTGTAATTGTTCTTTTAGATCGTTCATCTGCCAGATCCCTCTTCATCCAATTTCCCTGGTTTCCATAATCGTCGGGTTCGTCTATGGTCGAAATTTCAGCAAAATTCCCCAGTTACAGCCAATAAATTGAGAGTTGAGTAAATTGAAAACATTCTTTTAAAAGACTGGATTGAAATAAGAATCTGTCGGAACTCTACCTGTAAAGACGGAACCACGTTCTTCGTTGGATCCTTCTTTTTTAAAAAATTTTCTCACTCCTGAGTATAACACAATTGAAAATGTCGTTCCAGATCATTTTCCCTTTTGAGATTGTGGGAACTCGCACAAAGTTAGAAATCCCACTTCTCCAAATGTGGGAACTATTACAAAGTTAGAATCAGATTCTATTTTGAATGCTTTCTAAATAACGTGAGTTCGGCGTCAGAAGAAAGAATTTTCTAAAAATATGCAATTTTAGAATTTGTCTGTAAAATCGTGATTTGCAGTAGTTCCCACAAATTAAGTCACATTACAAATTTTTAAACAGTATGAGTTCCCACATTTTAGGAATTGATCCATAAAGTTCAGATCCTAACTTTTTTCAAAAAAATGGATCATGAATTCCTTACGCTGAACTCACGTTAATTAGTATAAAAAAACTCGATCAGAGTTTTTCAAGAAGAGGAAGGAAAAGATCGGAAAGTTTTTTTCTCTGAGTTGCATCCGGGATTTTAGTAAAGAGTTGATCCAGTTTTTGGCGCAGAGAAGAAGTATTTGGGTATTCTTCGAAAATTCTAAGAATGTGAGGCCAGGCTTTTTTCACAAGTTCTTCCATTCCCGGACCAGCGGCTTTAGAAGATACAAAAGCTTTTTCCAAACCCGCCCTAAGCTCGGCAAAAATACGAGTCAAATCCAAGACTTTCCAAAGTCTTTTCTCCGTTAATCCAATTCGAGAAGAAATCGAGGAAATGGTAGAATTCCAATCCAAAGGTTCATTCTTCATTTCCTTCAAAACAAAAGAATGAAGCTGAACAAGCGCGCTGAGTTCCGGCGGAAGAGACATTACCCATTTTTTATAAGCGTCTGGTTGGCCGTCTTTTTGAAACTGTCGAACACGATTTACACTTTCCATATATTTAGAAAACGGAATATTCACAGGAGGTTCTTCTGGTTCAACCGAAGTATCTTCTAAAAATGTAGGATCTTCAAAACCTTCAAATTGAAGATCCTCCACTTCGGTTAACAATTCTTCGTTACCACTAACCGAAATTTGATTGTTTATATCCGCTTCCTCAAGCTCTTCCTTTTTTAATTCTAAAACCTTTCCAGAAAACTCGGAACCGAATCTTTCCAAGATCTCGGTGAGAATCAATTTCTCTGGCTGCTTTTTCAAAGGCACAGCAGGGGAAGAAGCTTGTGGTGCAGTCTTTTTAACAACATCCGGCGTGTTCGTCTGCTTAGACGCTTCTGCAAAAGAGGAGGTAGAAGGTTCAAGATCTTTTCCGGTCGCATCGTCTCTAAAGACTACATAACCTTCCATTCCAATAAACCTTTTACCTGGAGGAACCAATTCTCCGATCGTTTCCAAAATTTCTTCCGAAATGCGAGCATACTTTTTCTTTTTAGGTTTACCTATATTTGTCTTTTCTTGTTCGATAAGTTTGTTTTTGATCCCCGCATGTGTGTTCATGAAGTTTTTCGTCATAAACGCGGAAAGATCAGGTTGGGACATTCCTAGAAATTCTGCAAATTTAGGAAGGTGATCAAAAAATTGCTCCGTCTTTTGGATATTACTTACAATATAAGAACGTACTTTTTGTTTAAGAGCTTCCTGGTCTATTGGAGAAATTTTTTTACCAGAGATAAGACCGTTAAAAAGTTGAATATGAGTATGGAAATAACTTAAGAACTCTCCGTAAGCCGTTAGTTCAAATTCACCGTGAGAATTTTGCTCTAAGATTTTTTTATCATTTCCGGACATACAATCAATTTACGTTTGTTGAGTTGAGCTGACGCTTTGATTGGACAGTTTTCACCTACTTTTCAGGAATTCAAGACATTTCGAGCGGCTCGTAAAGAACAAAGAAAGCAGAAAGACGGCATTTGTAAAACGATCTACATCACAACAACAACGTGTTAAGTTTTTAATTTCAGCGCAAACAAACAAAATACTGAGTTTAAAACCCATGCCTGCAATAAAACAGGGATACAAACACAAGAGTCGAATCCTATTTTTTTAAGAACTATTTTCTACTCATAACTATATTCCAAAGTAACAATGTTTTACTTTGGAATAAAACTTTGCGACAAAAACTTAAGATACTCAATTTTATAAAAATTAGCAGCCATTTAATTTTATAAATAGAAAATACTTTTTAAAAGAATAAGTTTTCCAGAACACAATCCTTCAAACGTTTAAAAAAACGAGATTACATTGTAAATCGTTATAAAATCTAAAGATAGTGAGTTTTAAATCAAATTTACAGGTAAAATTTTCATTTCACATAGAACTATAAAATAAAGTCTCAATGTTTTACGCTGAAATAGTGCTTTGTAATAAAAATTTACGATACTTATTACTCGGACACATAAATAGAATACTTAGATTAGATTGTTTCAATAATTTGAATGTTTTTGTTATGCTCTAAAATGTCGCAAATTCCGCATTTGCTTTGTTTTTTAAATACCTCTATTTTTTTCCAAATTCGACCGTTAAGAACTTAGTATCGTTTTCATACGCCCGAGTAGTAATTTAATAGAAATCAGTAAAATCAAAATCAGATTAAAAATTCATTTTATATAAATAACCGATAAGTTTTACAAAATCCTTTTCACTTATAAAAACAATTTTTTTAAATTAGAAATAAAAAACGTAAATTAGAGTTGTTAAAAAATGAATTCTCCATCTGTTTTTGTTTTATGGAAGCGGTCGATTGAAGCAGTTTTGTTAAACTGCAACTATGGAATTTTTCAACAACTCTAATTTATAGAGATTTAGAAAATTAAAATATTCTATATAACAAACCAATAAAAGATTTAACTAAGTATTTACTTAGAATGAATCAGTACAATTTTTAAATTTAAGAAAAGCTTCCAATCCAAATATAATAATTATAATACAAGCTACCCTAAAAATATCTTAGAATTTGGCATTTTAAGCAAAGATAAAGTATTTTTGAAATGGTTTAGAGTAAATTTTTATGATAAAATCACAGTATGACTACCATAATAAAAGTACATTAAATCTATTCAAAAAGATTGTTATCTATATTTCTTCGATCCATTTTGCCAAATTGAAACAAAATGATTCCCAAAATAGTTCCGCCTACAAGCCCTCCAATATGAGCTGCGTTATCAATACCACCAAACAATCCCCAAAACAAACTGATCGTTATGGCCGTTCCTACCATAATCAGAATAGTTTTTTTATCTTCCTTAGGAAACACGTTCCTTAGTAAAAGACTTAAGATCGCTCCGTAAATTCCAAAGATTGCTCCGGAAGCTCCTATACTGATTGTATTTGGATACCAAACAATACTAGCCAGACTCCCACAAAGTCCGGAAACAATATAAAGAATTAAAAATCGGATACGCCCCAAAACCGGTTCTACAAAAAGTGCCGAAATAATAAGTCCACATCCATTTAAAACTAAATGTTGAATTCCCGAATGAAGGAACATGCTGGTGAAAAGCCTCCACCATTGACCGCCTAAGGTTTCAATTCTCCGGTTTGCCCCCCAATCTAATAGCTGCAATCCATCCGGATAAAAGAAATGAACTCCCGAAAAAACCATAATTAAGAAAATTAAAATATTTAAATCTAATAATATAGATGAAACGAAATGATTTCCTTTAGGATACAAGCATTCTAGAATTTCTTTTAGGGAGTGGTCTTTTTGTGGAACAACTTTTTTATAACCTGGGAATATTAATAGGATCGATAAAATAACGGCTCCGATTGCAAAAGTTCCAAAAATCCAAGCAAGTTTACCTTCATTTTTGTTTTCAAATTTTTCTTTTATCGGCTCCAAAACGACGTAACTACCATCCGGTTTTTGTTTGATCACCGATTCAATTGCTTGTAAAAAGTATCTTCTATCATCAGAAGTAGGAGTACGTTCAAAATGGTCCAAAGAATAATAGTTGTATCTTCCCATAGCCTCCATAGATTCTTCATAAAAGTCTGTGTATAGCTTTTCCTTTTCTTCATCGTTCAATTTATTGCTGATTTGTTTTTTAAATTTAACTCCATACCAATATTTATATTCTTCTTCATTAAAACTTTTAGCCTCCGGTAAAAAAGGAATCCCAATAAATAACTCCAAATTTAAGTTTTCATTATATTTTCCACTCACTTCAACATTAGCAGAAACACCAGCAACGGAAGGATCTACAGAAAAATTCATAAGCTTAAAATAACGATCCTTAGAAGTATTTTTGATTTGTTGAATATTAGAAATAATATTCAACTTTCCTGTTGCCGTCATTAAATAACTTTCAGCAACCATAAGAGAAACAGCAATTGTAAGCACCGAAATAAGTTGGAGATAAAAAGATCCATTACCACCCTTACTTTTAAAACGTAAAATTCGCATTTTAGGTCTTAACCATATCAATATAGGTATCCAAGGTAAAGACATAGGCAGCGCAAAGCTCCAAATTTCTTCGTTAATATCTAAGATATCGTATCGAATGGTCAACAACCAACGCGCGCATAAAAATAAAATCAAAGTCAAAACGTAGATTAATAAAAAAACGGGAAGTATATATCTTAATTTTTTGATATAACTATTCATAGAATGTTTTTTAACACAGTTTCACGGATACTCCTATGAGTCTCATTTTTCATCAACCCGATTTTTGATAAAAATAAAATTTCCGAATTCCAAACCAGAAAATTGCTCAATGTTCCAAGGATCATTAGAAGCAAGTCAAAATATATTTCTTTAATAACTTTACTCAGAGCCATAAAACAAAACACCCAAACCAATAGTTTAACACTTCAATAACGTAAATTCTGCGTAATAAAATTTGGGCGAATTCGGTTTATCACAGACAGCCGGACTCAACTCTAGTAAATAAATTGCATGAAAAAAAATTAATACGATATTTTGTTTTTAGTTACAATATAGAACGCGATCCATAGAGCGCGTTCTGCTGAGTTCAACGCGATATTACTTGAACGAAATAACTAAATACACCTATATTTCTATAAAATATTTTCCCATAATAAATCCTTTTTTGTCCAATCGTCCTTTTTATAGTTTCAACTAAAAATATTTGATCCATATATATACTCAAAATTTTGATAAACTTCAAAGTATCAGCTTTAGACGTAGGCCTTACCGCAATATTCAAATTACAATAAATAATACAACTATCAAATGAAAAATTGAACTTACTACTAAATGCAGTAGTTGTTTTAGATTCTATAGAAAATGTATTTAAGAAAAATTATTTTCTATAAGTATATTTAACTTCAAATTGAAATCCACAATTTCATTATCTACAGAAGTAAAAAAATTAGAATCAAAAGTTTCCACAAGCTTAACAGCCTTCTGAGTAACTTTTTTACCTACTTCTGTTAATTCCACAATTTTAGCCCTCGTGTCTGTGGAATGTTCTCTTCGTAGTATTAATTTTTTAGATTGTAATGTTCTTAACACACTCGAAGTAGTCATCGGATCAATTTTTGTATGTCTCGAAAGTTTAACTTGTGTTACATCTTCCATATGAAGTTGCAACCAATACATACTAGCCAGTAGTACAAACTGAGAATGAGTTAGATCCAATGGACTCAAAACTTTTTGGATCCCTCTTTGCCAAAGGCTAGTTACTTGCCAAAGTAAAAAGCCAGAGCTATCTTCCGCTTTGTTTACACTGAAAGTTTTTTTACTGATTTTTTTTTCTTTTAATTTTTTCTTCGACATTCTATTTTCTTAGCTTCAATAATTTGAGTTTTCAAATCTTGAGGTAAATGATCCACAATATTTTTCATCACTACTATATTCCAAAAAAATGCAAGAGGACCACTTATACTCATTGTCACAGTCAACTTTAAACCTTCGGAAGTATTTTCATAGATATGTTCACCAAACATCTTAGCAAATGGAAATTTAGTAAAATCCTTGAAATAATATTCAGGTCTGACATCTACAAGTTGAATTTTCACTTTTGGACCACCTTTAGGTTTTAAAGTAAAAAATTCTCCTGTCTTAAAGTCGCCGTGTAATTCTGCGTTTTCAACCGATTTGTCCCAGTTTTTCCATTCGTTTACATTCGACATCAATTTCCAAATTTGTTCTTGAGTAATTTCTTTTGTAGTAATCGTGTAATTTTTTGAAATCATTCCCTTGGCTCCTTAAATAATAAGTATACATATAATATTTACACTTATTATTTTAAAAACAATCAAAAATTATTAGTTCTGTGTAAAAAATAAGACTACTATTTCATTTTGAATCTTTGGAAACCGAAGAGATAGAATTTTATGCCGGCGTACTAATTTAAAAAAATTTAATTTTATTACACCGAACTTACGTTAAGATGGGGAAATTTTTGTATTATTTCACTTATAAATATGGAGTTTATATTTCGGTTCACAACATACGGTTTAAAAAAAAATATTTCCAGTCCCAAATTGTTCTTCATTGTAAAAGTATGTATTTTGACGAGCGCGTTTAGTTTTTAATCCCTTCTCTTAAGAGAGTCGATCAACCTGTGATATTTAAAAAAATTGAATATTTTGTTAATTTTATATGAGAGTATTATCGGAGTATCTACGGATAACTCATTAGATACCAACTCTGGGAAATAATCCAGCAAAGTAGATTTCTCGAAGCTGTCCGTAATTTTGAATCTGCAGTTAGAAAACGAATCCCACAGCGTCGCCGTTAAATGCTGTTCTCAATGATTGAAATATCTTCTTCATTAAGTCCATACAATTCATAAATTAGTTTATTGATCTGCTTATCTACCAAATCACATTTTTGTTGAAAGAGTTTTTTGTCGGAGTCGTTAGTAGCCAACTGTAATTCTTTTTGTGAAGATAACATCTGCTCAACGAGAGAGATGACTTTATCTTTTGGCTTTAAAGCGGGAGATTTAGGAATTGGAACTTGAGAAATGTACATCGGTTTTTGTTCAAAGTAACCTCCTTGTTTTGTGGAAGCAATATTTTTATAAAAGTAAGTTATTAATGACGAATTTAAAATGGCTAATAATATTAAGTCTGTTGAAGCAATAAAAGTAGTCTTATCATTTCCAAAATATCTGACTTCATCATAAGCAGCCGCTGCTTTATTAACAATTGCGGGTAAAATAATTTTTTTCTTATTAAGTTCATCTTCAAATGACGGAGAAGATTGAAGCGCAAACCAAGGATAAGAACCTGCCGCCCGTCCACCTTTAACTCCAGGCATTAAAGATTGTTTGAATTTATTAAGGTGTTTCTCTATTGCAGGATATTTCGATATATCAGTATTTCTCAATGTAAATATTAACCATAGACCATTTGAGATAATCGAATATCTTTGAATATCTCTTCCTCTTAAATACGGTTTTAATATTTGTTCAGATTTTTTATCCTCTTTGATTAACCTATTCTTCGTTTCTTCATCAATTACAAAAGCTTCATTAAGCCCGGTTACTACACCTCTATAAATCTTTCCTTCTACGTATTCACCAAGTGGAATTCCCGCTTTTTTAATTTTCTCGAGAAGTGCGGATTCTTTTTGATTGGATAGAGACCAACCCTTATCATCCAGAGATTTCCAATCGACTTTGTATGCTTCCTTCTTTACAAGTTCTTGCAAAGAACCGAAGTCTAAATCCTTTACTTGAACTGTTTTTATATTTTGGGGTTTATCATTATTTAATTTTATAATACAAGGGTAAGTGGTTGCGCTTTTGAAAACAGGTAAATCACCAAAATCAATGATTTCAAAAATCCGTTTTGATTTTAAAAATTTACGGAGGGCTTCTCCGTAGTTTGCTCGCATCCATTTATTAGCAACAATGATAGAATAGAAGCCGTCTTTTTTTAAAAGAGATAACCCTTTTTCGATAAAATATACATACAAGTCTGCCGTTCCCGAAAAAGTTGCTTTAAAATGATCTTTTGCATATAGTTTAAATTCTTCTCCTAATGTTTCTTGTCTTACATACGGCGGATTTCCGATTACACAATCAAAGCCACCGCCGTTAAAAACATCCACGAACTCTTTTTCCCAGTCGAAAGTATTTACTTTTCTAAGTTCCGTTTTACCAAATAAAGAAAGATCTTTTTCTTCGTAGAAATCAGAACCAATCAGAGAGTTTCCGCATTTGATATTATTATGTAAATCAGGAAGAAGTTTAATATCGCTATGTTTGAAAAGTCTATCCGCGCTTTCCGAATTTTCATCTTCCATAAGCTTTAAGAGTAAGGAAAGTTTTGTTACTTCGACTGCTTGGCTGTCAATATCCACACCAAAAATATGATGGAGAAGTATGTTTTGTTTAATTCCTATACTTAAACGATACGCGTTCTGAGATACTTGATAAACCAACCCGTTTTTTAGAGATTTATCTAAACGCTTTTTATCGGTATAACTTTCTAGATATTTATCTAAGAGAAATGAATATGCGCCAACTAAAAAACTTCCCGATCCACAGGCAGGGTCTAAAACGGTTAGTTTCGGATGATTGTATAGGTCGACATCTTTAAGCTTTTCGCCAATTGTATTTTGGACAATATAATGTACGATGTATTGTGGAGTATAGTAAACTCCACCCGCTTTTCTTACTTCTTCTTTCTCTTCAACCTTCGCCTGATGTGAAGGTGTTAAACGTATCGTTTTACCTAAAAACTGCTCATATATATTTCCTAAAATTTCAATAGGTAATACAGAGAGCTCATAAGGGCAATCGGGATAATATAAGCTTTTAATAATATTTTGAAAAACTTTATCATCAATATCTAAATCAAAAATCCATTTCTCTGGTTTAAATAAACCGGAATTATATTTATCGTTGGCTTTTAAGAAAATTTTGTTTAAATTTTTGTAAACCTCTTTATTCTTACTTGTATCTGCGAGAAGCCCATATTTCTGTCTTCCGCGATCCTCAAAAAAATGATTCTATCAATAATTAACTGAACCGAGTTGTTTAATGAAAAAATATCCAGATTTTTATTTTTTATAGCAACATTCTTGGCAAGCGACTCTCGCCAATCTTCAATTAAAGAAAGGAACTCTTTATCAACTTCAGAAGATCCTTTTTTATTTTTATTCTCAATGATATATTTATCAAAGCTTCCTTTGTAAATTGCTTCTTTTGAAAAAGTATTATAGATAAATTCAAAATGTTTTTCATATTCTTCGTAAGTGCAGTAAAATATTCTACCGACACTAGCTTTATCCGTTTTTTCAGGTTTGATTCTTGTATCGTAGATTGCAAACTCTTCGAAATCCGTCAAAATTGATAACGGAAGTTTGGCAGTATATCCATAACGTCTTATTTGAAAGGCTGGCTCAATCTCATCTTTTATATTTACGGATGGTTTTTTTGCTTCTAGAAAAAATTTTCTTACTCCTCCAATACGGAAACTGTAATCCGGTGCTTTTGGCTTGCCTTCGATAATTACTTTGTCTTCTCTTACAACTTCACGATAACTTTCCGCATAATTTGAATTATTCCGAACGTCCCAATCTAAACATTCGAAAAATTTATCAATAAAATCAACTCGGGTATTTGCTTCATCATATTTATTATTCTTATATTCTTTAATATTACTTTGAAATGAGTTACAAAGTTTTTTTAGTTTTTCTATTTTTTCTTTCATTTGTTCAATTGCAAAAAATAATTTGGAAAACAATTCTGTAATGTAATTTTTTGAAAATGTCGTCTAATTTTAATTCTACGAAAGCCTAGAGAACTGAAGTGACTTTCTTCTTATTTCCTATTCAAAAAGCATTTACTACTCGGACACATAAATAGAATACTTGGGTTGATTGTTTCAAAAATTTGAATATTTTGGTCTTGCTCTAAAATGCCGTAAATCGCGAATTTGCAGCATTTTTTAAGTACTGCTATTTTTTGCAAATTCGGTCATTAATAACTTGGTACTATCTTCATACGTCCGAGTAGTAACTTAACGTGAGTTCGACGTAAGGAGAAAAAAGAGTAAAAAACTTGTACTAAAAAGCGCCAGATCGCATATTAAACTGAATTTTCAGCAAGAAGAGGGTAAAATATGGATCTGACAACAATATATTGTGCAATAGATGATTTTTGTACACACCAAAAAATAAACTGGTATGGAAAAAAATTGAGTTCAGTTGTTCGAAAAAGAAATCGGAAATTAAAGCTCAGCCTGAGTGAAGTAGCACGATCGTAGTTTACTTTCATCTTTCTCATTACAGAGAATTTAAGAATTTTTATTTGATAGAAATAAAAAAGAATCTGAAATCCGAATTTCCAAAAGCAGTAAGTTACAATCGTTTTGTAGAATTGATGCCCAATGCGTTAGGCGTCATAGCTTCGTTTCTATCGAATTCTTGCCTGGGAAAATGTTCCGGAATATCGTTCATTGATTCTACGATTCTCAAAGTATGTGACAATCGAAGAATTCATTCTCATTAAGTATTTAAAAATATTGCACAGCGAGGGAAATCAAGCACAGGCTGGTTCTATAGGTTTAAATTGCATTTAATCGTAAATGATCGAGGTGAAATATTATCATTTATGTTTACTCCTGGAAATGTCGACGACAGAAACTCCAAAGTAATTTTCCCACTTTCTAAAAATATTTTCGGTAAACTTTTCGGAGATAGAGGTTACATTAGCCAATCTCTTTTTGAAAGTCTTTATGAAAAGGGAATTCAACTCATTACAAAATTAAAAAAGAATATGAAGAATAAGTTAATGCCCTTAGTCGACAAAATTCTTTTAAGAAAAAGAGCTATCATTGAATCGGTTAATGATGAGCTTAAAAATATATGCCAGATTCAACATACCAGACATCGGAGTTTTTTCAATTGGGCTGTTAATCTTTTAAGCGGATTAGTTGCATATTCTTTTTTCCCAAAAAAACCGTCTCTGAATTTAAAATCTAAAGACAATTGCCAGTTCTTACTCGCTCCTTAGACCGAACTCACGTTAAATTAGAAATATTTTAGATGAAGTAGTAGTAAATCAGAATATTAGAATATTTCAGTAGTTTTCTTTTTGGAATTAAAATATTTTTAAGCTATAGCACCTAACTATCTTATATATGAATCTCGTATAAATTCCAGAAACTCAACGAATGTCGCATACCATTCCCGAAAACCAAAACTCCAATCTCACAAAGAAAAAATTCTTTGAATTGTTTTTTCTTCTTTTAAACCCAAATTTCCGAGCGCGGAAAGATGTAATTTAGGAATTCCAAAAACAGACTTGGCAAACATATTCAAATCTTCTAAAGTAATAGAATAAATTTCCTTCACTCTTTCTTCATAAGAATAATTACGACCGTAGTACAACTCCATTAAGGCGATTGTATTCATACGAGATTCAGTCTGTTCATAACTAATCGAAAGAGTACCTTCATGATTAGTCTGAGCGTCTAAAAGTTCTTTCTCCGAAATCCCGTGATCCAAAACCGATTTGATCTCGTCCGAAATTATTTCCAAACAGGTAATGAACTTTTCTTTAGAAGTAGAACAAACAATACTATTGATTCCAACATCAACATAAGAAGAAGGATAAGCAGTAATATGATAACAAAGTCCTTTTTCTTCTCTTACTTTTTGAAAGAGTCTAGAAGAAGTTCCTCCGCCTAAGATATGAGTAAATAAACTAGCAGTAGAAGCTTTATGAAATCCTCTGGGAAAACCCTCTCCACCTAAAATAAAATAAACCTGCTCCAGTTTTTTCTTTTTCGGAAAATAACCCCATTTTTTCTTAGGTGAAGAAAGTGAATTCCCCTTCCCTTTCTTAATTCTGGTTCGATTGAAATATTTAGCGGCAACCGTAAAAACTTCATCTGGTTCAAAGTTGCCAGAAATAGAAAGAAACATATTTTCCGTATGATAGTATGTATCATAAAATTCTAATATACTTTTATGAGTAACGCCGGAAACGGATTCTCTCGTGCCTATAATATCGCGTCCTAAAGAATTTTTAGGGAAAAAATTCTGATAATAAAAATCGTGGATATAATCTTCAGGAGAATCCTCATAACCCTGAAGTTCTTCTAAAATGACACCCGCTTCATTGTCTATATCAGACTGTTTCAGCAAAGGTTCATAGATCATTTCAGCTAACAACTCTAAGCCGATATCGATATGTTTTCCTGCAACGGTAACATGAAAGTAAGTATATTCTCTCGAGGTGGTTGCATTTGTAAAACCACCTACCCTTTCTATATCTTCTGCTTGTTGTTTTGCGGAACGCTTAGCTGTGTCCTTAAAGAGCATATGCTCTAAAAAATGACAGTAGCCAGCGTTTTTAGAAGATTCGTGTCTAGAACCAACTCGAACAAAAACCCCCGCAGACACGCTGACGGTATGAGGAGCTTTTTGAAAAAGAACCGTTATTCCACCAGGTAGAACTTTTCTATGAACTATCTGTGAAGGTTCTTGCACCAATTAAAAAATTCTTATACTTGTTCTTCTTCGAGAGCGTCTTTTCTGGAAAGATCAATTTTACCGGTTTTATCTACATTTAAAACTTTCACTCGAATAATATCACCTTCTTTGACTATATCTTTGACCGAGTTTACTCTTTTAAAATCAATCTTGGAAATATGACAAAGACCTTCTTTACCCGGAAGAATTTCAACAAATGCACCGAAATCGGCAATTCGTTTTACTTTTCCTTCATAAATCTTTCCTACTTCTACCTCTGCAAAAAAACCGTCTACCATCTTAGCCGCTTTTTCTGCTGACTCTTGATTAGAACCAGAGATAGTTACTTTTCCATCGTCTTCTATATAAAGTTCGGCTCCGGTAAGTTCGCTGATTCCTCGAACGTTTTTACCACCTGGTCCGATCAATTCTCCGATCCTATCTTTAGGAATATTTCTAATGATGATACGCGGCGCAGTTCCGGCTAACGTTGCAGAAGCTTTGGATATATGTTTCTCCATAATATCCAAAATATGAAATCTACCTCTCTGTGCTTGTTCAAAAACACTTTCCAGAACGTCAAAACTAACACCTGTTACTTTCAGATCCATTTGAAACGCTGTGATCCCTTTTCTGGTTCCAGCGATTTTACAATCCATGTCTCCGAAATGATCCTCTAAACCCGCAATATCAGATAACACTGCATATTTACCGGAAGAATCTGAAAAAAGTCCCATTGCAATTCCGGAAACACTTCCTCGAATCGGAACACCTGCAGCCATGAGTGCTAAAGAACCGGAACAAACAGAAGCCATAGAGCTAGAACCATTGGATTCTAAAATTTCGGATACAACCCGAATCACATAAGGAAACTCGTCCGGCTTGGGAAGAACAAGTTTTAACGCACGTTCGGCGAGATTTCCATGACCAATTTCTCTTCTGCCCGGACCAGAAGACCGACGAACTTCTCCTACGGAAAATGCAGGAAAGTTATAATGTAGCATGAAAGATTTTTCTTTCTGGCCTTCCAACGTTTCGTATCTTTGATTGTCAGAACCGGTTCCTAAAGTTACAACTCCCAAAGACTGAGTCTGGCCTCTTGTAAAAACTGCAGAACCGTGAGGACCGGGAAGAGGATTAACCTCTACGGAAATAGAACGGATTTCGTCTAACTTTCTACCATCAAAACGAGTCCCTTTAGTAAGAACCTGTTCTCTTACGATCTCATATTCTAATTCGTGAAGATATACTTTTATATCCTTGATCTTGTCAGAGTCTTCAATTGTTTGTTTGAAGAATTCTACTACTTCTTTATTTACATTAGAAATTTCTTTATTACGAGTAGTTTTATCCGGAGTTTGATTGGCAGTAGTTAATCTTGCAAACGCGTATTCTTTTACTTTTGAAAGAAGCTCTGTGTCCTTTACTCTCAACTTAACTTCGCGTTTAACAACCCCGATTTTTTTAGCGTATTCTTCCTGAAGAGTTACAAATTCCGCAATATGTTTTTGAGCAAAACGAAGAGCAGCAATCATTTCTTCGTTGCTGAGTTCTTTGGCTTCTCCCTCAATCATTACGATATGAGTTTTCGTTCCAGCAACGACCAAATCCAAATCGGAGTTTACAATTTCTTTAGTAGTTGGATTTAGAATCAATTCTCCGTTGATTCTACCAATTCTTGCGCCTGCAATTGGACCATTAAAAGGAATATCAGAAACTGCTAATGCAGCGCTCGCAGCATTTAAGGCATGCCCTGCAACCGAAACATTTGCATCTGCAGAAAGTACCTGAACTTGAAGTTGTACTTCGCAAAAATAACCTTCTGGAAATAAAGGACGAATTGGTCTGTCTATAATTCTGGAAATTAAAATTTCATGCTCTGGGGGTTTGGCTTCTCTTTTAAAATAACCACCTGGGAAACGACCAACTGAATAAAGTTTTTCGGTATATTCACAAGTAAGAGGGAAAAAATCCTGTCCTTCTTTTGCTTCCTCAGCCGCACAAACGGTAGCAAGTAAAACTAAATTTCCAGATTTATAAACAACGGCCCCGTGTGCTTGTTTTGCCCAGTTTCCGGTTTCTAAAACGATCGTATCTCGGCCATACTGGCCGGAAATTGTATGTGTCATGAATGACTCTCTTACTTACGAAGTCCGAGAGTTTCGATTAGTTTTTTATAACGTTCTAATTCGGTTCTTTTAAGATAATCTAGAAGTTTTTTTCTTTTGCCTACAAGCCTTAAAAGACCAGTTTTAGAATGAAAATCTTTTTTATGAGTCTTAAAATGTTCGTTCAATTCTTTGATTCTAGCATCAATCAAAGCGATTTGTACTTCGGTGGAACCCGTATCTCCCGCTTTGCGGGCAAAATTACTGATAATTTGTTTTTTCTGTTCAGTAGCTATCATAGAGTGAATATACCTTTTTACCATTTTCCAGTCAATAGCGCCACTTTAAAGCTAATTTTTAGGAAAGACTCTTAAATATTTATAATCTAATTCATGGACTCCATGTTCTTCTTTTTTACACCAAGCAAGAATCTCTCTTTCGGGAGAAACCAAAAGAAACTCATTTCCTGGAATCCATTCTAATTTAGTCTTTCTTCCATTGAGTACGTTTTTTACTTCCATGTCCGGAACTTCTACCATCGGAAAGTCCAAAATCGTTTTCGGGGGATGAACTTTAATCTTTCCTTCTAATAAATTTTCGTACGAATCTGCCTGGTTTAAGTTCAACTTACCTATACTTGTGCGAACCAATTTTTCTAAACGAAGGGGAAAACCAATCTGATCGGAAATATCCATTACGATTTTACGAATGTAAGTTCCTGCAGAAACTCGAATTTGAAAAGAAATAGATTCGGGAGAAAATTCCCCAAGTTCATACCGGTATACTTTGATTTTTCGAACGGCTGGAACAAGAGCGACCCCTTCCCGAAATAGATCCGACCTTCGCTTGCCATTTACTTTGAGAGCAGAAACTTCCGGAGCCTCTTGAGTCTCCCAAGTAGGTACTTGTTCAAATAGATCTCTTAATTTTTTTTGGTGCTCTTGGAACCAGATTTCCGTTTGTTCTTTAGGAAGAGATTCTAAAATTTCGCCTTCCTTATCTCCGGAATCAGTGGATTCTCCTGGCTTTACCCATGCTTCGTAAGATTTTTCTTTTTCTAAAAATACGCTGGAAAAACTAGTACAACTTCCAATGGGAAGAATCATTAGGCCGCTTGCGGCTCGATCCAAGGTCCCGGTATGACCTACTTTTTTGAATCCTAACTTTTTACGTACGGTGACCACAAGATCCGAAGAAGTCATACCTACCGGTTTATGGATGAGTAGAAATCCGGATTCAGTCCGTGTTTGTGGGTTTTCTAGTAAGTCTGAGAGATTCATCCAAACTCTGAATATATTCCTCATCCCAGAGGAAATGCATTCTAGGTGTAATTCTAAGTCCTAACTTTCCGGACAACGTCGCCTGAAATAAACCTGCGGCGCTATTGAGCCCGGATAATACTTTTATTTTTTTTTTGTCCGTGCAGATCGCAGTCACGAACACTTTCATGTTCTTTCCGTCTTCGGATATTTCCGCACGATGTACGGAAACCATATGCACTCTCGGGTCTTTTACCTTACCCGATAGAATCATCATTGCCACGGTTCGAACCGCTTCCGCTTCGATTTTTCTTCTTCGGATCGGATTCACGGTCCGATTTTCCTATTCTAGCTTCCGCTTAATTACGGTTACATTATAAGCTTCAATCGTATCTCCAACTTTAAAGTCATTGTATCCGTCTACTTGGATTCCACACTCGAAACCTGTAACCACATCATTTACGTCGTCTTTGACCCGTTTAAGAGACTTAAGTTTCCCTTCGAATTTAGTCATTCCGTCCCCAATGACACGTACATTTGCCGACTTTTGGATCTTTCCGGAGATAACCATACAACCTGCGATGTTTCCTATCTTGGATACTTTAAAAATCTCTCTGATTTCTGCAGTTCCAATCACCTCTTCAATTTTTTCCGGTTCGAGAAGCCCTTCCATCGCGAGTTTGATCTCGTCCACAACTTGGTAGATGATATTGTAATACTTGATCTGAACCTGTTCTTTTTCCGCAAGAGCAATCGTCTTCGGGTTCGCACGAACATGAAAACCAATGATGAGAGCGTTCGATGCAGATGCGAGCATAACGTCCATATCCACGATAGCACCCGCTCCAGATTGAATTACGTTCAACTTCACTTCTGAAGTAGAAAGTTTTTCCAAAGATTCTTTAATCGCTTCCGCAGAACCTCTTACGTCCGCCTTGATAATTACCTTGAGTTCTTTCAAAGCTCCTTGTTTAATGAACTCGTTCATGTTTTCAAGGGTTACTTTAGAAGAAGTTCCAGTTGCCGCGCCTGCGTTTCCGATTCTTTCAAACTCGATTCTATGTTGAGAAATATTTCGAGCTTCTTTCTCATCCGCCATCGCATCAAACGGAGCGCCTGCGTCTGGAACCCCGTCGATACCTGTCACCTGCGCAGGGAAAGCAGGACCCGCTTCCTGAATCAGCTGACCCAAATCGTTATACATAGCTCTTACACGACCGGAAAAAACTCCTGCCACAAACGGATCTCCTACTCGGAGGGTTCCATTTTGAATGAGCACCGTAGCAACTGATCCACGACCTGGATCTAGTTTTGCTTCTATAATAGTTCCTTTAGCTCTTCGTTTCGGATTAGACTTGAGATTCATTACTTCCGCTTGAAGTAGAATCATTTCCAGAAGTTTATCGATTCCTATGTTTTCTCGAGCGGAGATTTTGGCATACATAGTCTCGCCACCCCACTCTTCCGATTGAAGTCCATGATTAGCAAGTTCCTGCATAATTTTTTCCGGATTTGCAGCAGGAAGATCGATTTTATTAATTGCCACAAGGATTGGAACTTCAGCAGCCTTTGCGTGACTGATCGCCTCTAAGGTTTGAGGCATTACTCCGTCATCCGCCGCCACCACAAGAACTACAATATCCGTTACTTTCGCACCTCTCGCTCTCATCGAAGTAAATGCCTCGTGACCAGGAGTATCTAAAAACGTAATCAAACCGCGCGCGGTTTTCACTTGATACGCTCCGATATGCTGAGTAATTCCTCCAGACTCTGTATCGATCACAGAACTTCTACGAATTGTATCTAGTAATTTCGTTTTACCATGGTCTACGTGACCCATGATAGTAACTACAGGAGGACGATTGATATAATCTTCTTCGTTGTCTTTTTCCTCTTCTATGATGGTTTCTTCATATAAAGAAACTACTTTTACCTTACAACCATATTCATCCGCGAGAAGAGCCGCAGTTTCCGCGTCTATGATATTGTTGATCGTCACCATCATTCCCATTTTCATGAGTTTACCGATGACATCTCCAGGTTTTAAGTTCATTTTTTTGGCGAGTTCGCCTACTTGCACATTTTCTAATACTGTAATTTCTTTCGGAACGGAAATTCCAGATACGCCAACTACTTTAGTTTTTTTGAATTTTTGTTTAAAAAACTTCGTGTTTTCCGCACCAGAAAAGTCTCTATCGGAAGTAGATTTTTCCTTATCGTGTCCCTTTTTCTTACTCGCGCCAGCCGCACCTCTCGACTGAGAAAGTTCTACTTCCGCAGAAGTAATCGGCATTGGACGTCCAGCACCTTGACTTGGCCCACGATTTCCAGGTCCGCTACCACCAAAACGGTTTCCAGGTCCACGACTTGGTCCACTGTTCGGACCACGATTACCTTGATAACCGCCCCCGCCGCTCTGTCCAGGACCGCGATTACCTTGGTAACCACCACCCTGCCCCGGGCCACGATTGCCTCCACCTTGTCCAGGACCACCACTGCGGTTTCCCTGATAACCACTACCTGAGTTCGGTCTAGTAGGTGTAGTTCTTTGAATCGGTCTGGAAACGATAATATTAGAATCTTCTTTTTGAAAAGGAGAACGAGAAGGTGGATAAGAAGAACCTACGCTTTGTCGAGTGTCTTTATCTTTAGGAGATCGACTAGTATCTGTATCTTGTTTGCCTGGAGATTCCTCGCGTTTTGCGGGAGAATGAGAAGAAGGAGCCGGACGAACAATTGGCGATTGACCAGAATCACCCGGCAATGGCATTACAGGCGGCTTTGGGGAAGGAGCAGACTCTGCTACCGTTTCCTTCTTTGGAGAAGGAACAGGTTGATCATCTCCTTTCTTTTTTATAATCAGCTTTTTACGCTTTCCCGCGTCTGCCGAACCCTGAAGCGTTTCCTTGATCGTCTTATTTTTATCTTCCATAAATGATTCCCTGGCTTTTCCGAAGTTTCAAAAACTCCAGATCTGAATCCACCGTTCCGGCTTTTTCAGTTATCCTCCACCCATTCTACGGATTCTCGGAGCAATTTGAGAATCTGTCCGGCTGTAGTATGGCCGATTCCTTGTAATTTTGCCAGATCGTCTTGGCTGTACTCAATCAGAGTTTCCAAATCTTTAATTCCCTCGCTCTTCAAAATTCCTACGACACGAGCAGAAAGACCCGGAAGATCTTCCAAAGGTGTAAGTTCTTCTTCCTCTTCTTGTCCCATTGAAATTTTGACTTCTTCCACAGGAGAGTAAAAAAGTCTTTCTAGCCTTTCCCTTGCTTCCGGTGAAGCAAGTTCGGCGTTGTACTGCGTTACAGTTTTAATATCAATTTTATAACCAGCCAATTGAGAAGCCAGTTTTACATTAGACCCATTGATCCCGATCGCAAGAGAAAGTTGATCGTCTGGAACGACTACCATCGCCTCTCTACCGGAACCGTCCACTTTCACTTCCACCGGTTTTGCAGGAGAAATTGCATTTGCTATAAATTCGGAAGCGTCGTCGGATGATTCTACAATATCAATTCTTTCGTTTCCAAGTTCTCTTACAATCGATTGAATCCGAACCCCTTTCATACCTACACAAGCCCCCACCGGATCTATGTCTCCGCGAGTAGCGCGTACTACAACTTTTGTACGAATAGAAGGTTGTCTAGCTACATTGATAATTTCTACTAAACCATCGTAGATTTCTGGGATTTCCATCTCGAATAACTTACGAACAAAATCCGCTGAAGCTCTGGAAAGTGTAATGACTGGAATCGGTTCTCTAGGACGTAATTCTACTCTTTGAATGATTGCTTTCAGTCGATCTCCGCTATGATACTTTTCACCCGGATTTTGTTCCCGGCGAGGCATAATTCCTTCTACCTTTCCGAGATCAATACTCATGGCGTCTTTTTTCCATCTCTGAAAATATCCATGAGTCAGCTCTCCTTCCTTCGCCTTATACTCGTTATAGAGAAGTTCTTTCTCCATATCTTTAAGTCTTTGAAACACCATTTGTTTCGCTTGGCTAGAAATAATTCTAGAAAGCTCTACTGGTTTTTCTCGAAAAGAAATTACGGACCCGATTTCTGCTGATGTATCAATTGCTTTAGCATCTTCTAAACTGATTTCCAACGCGGAAGAAGGATTTCCAGAAACTACTTTTTTTGCAATTGCAATGACTACGCTATCTTTTCCAGAAGCAAATTCTACAGTAACCGGAGAAGGTTTTTCCGATTCTGAAGATTCTTCCAATCCGGATTTTTTTTTATATGCGGTTATTAAAGAATCTCGAATGACTCCCATAACTGCTTCCCGATCTAGGGATTTATCCGCGCAAAATTGTTGGATCACCTCCAACAGATTTCCTTCCGATTGTGTCTTCTTAACTGCCATATCAAATATTTACGTAAAGATTCCCTTTCAGTATATCCTTGAGGTTCAGTATCGTCTGCTTTTTTACAGCAGATTTTTTTTCCTTTTGGAATTTTTCCAAAATTACCTGATCCCCGTCACGATTCACGACTCGAAAAATTCCTTCCTGTTCTTTTTCCGACTCTTCTGATCGAAAGACCAAACGAATCGGTATTCCCCGGAAACGATCCAGGTCTCCCGGAAGATCCAGTTTCCTTTCCGCTCCCGCAGAGGAAACTTTCAGAGTGTAATCCAGATCTGGTGAGATCCGTTCTAACTCTTCTTTCAGTTTTCTGGAAACTTGCTCACATTCCAGAAGGCTGACTGAACCATACGGATGTTCGAGATTGTCTAAGACTACTTCGATCAACGAATGGTTAGGCCTTTGGTTGACCTTTAATGAGTACAGTTTGACAGGCAAAGACAGAACGTCATCCAGAATACTACTGATTTCTTCACTGTTTACTGTCAAACCCGGCCTTAGAGAGAAAACTCAAATATGAATGAATTTTTCCTGATAACCTAATCAAACTATTCAGATTTAGCTATAGTGTAAAGTAAAAAAACCCGCACAAACGATTCAATAGGATTATTGCTTGTTTTCAAATCCATCTGTGAGAATGGTATCGTTAGACTGAATCAAACTCATGAGAAATCTCCATTCCAATTTTAGCAATCATTCCGGCGTTAAAAAGCGGACTTCAATCCTTTGTTTTAGATTTGTTTTATTCTGTGTTGTAACTCTAACGGTTCTTAGTTGCACTCGTTTCAAAGTAGATAATTACAATTCCTATCTTTATGGTAGAATTAAACTCGGAAACACTCTTGCGGATGTTCAGGCTAAAGTTTTAAACGGTGTTCCGACCAATCTTCCACAGACAATTCCTGTCGTTTCTAGTAAACTTTATATTCCAGACTTTGAACAATCTATTTTAAAAGTGTTTTCCACAGATGGAGAATTAAAATTCATCTTAGGAACTCTCAAAGAAAAAGTAGGAGATAAATACAAATTAATTACCGCAAAGATCGGAAAGATTGGACTAATTACCGTCAACGGCAACGAAGAAATTTTTATTCAGTCTAGAATCGGAAAAGAAGAACAACCGAAAGTAGATCCTATGTCGGAAGATATTTTTTTGAAAAAAAGTGGTTCTTTTGATACGGAATCTAAGGAAACGATTCCATCTACCATTCTTCATTTTTCGGATTCCGGAAAACTTTTAAATACGATCTATGTAGAAGGGATTTCCGGAAACACTCCTTTTGGCTATATAGAAAGAATGGAAGCGGGTAAAGACGATCTTCTTTTTTTATTTCATAAACTAAACGGAGACATGAAACTTTCCGTGTATGACAACGGCGTTTTACTTAGATCCGTAAACGCGTCGAACTTTGCAGAAACGATTTCGGATACGGAAACCACTCAGGCTAGATTAGAAACGCTCCTTCCTCATTTTGAAGGAAAATACGTAGTCGCATCTTTTAGCATTTTTGATAAGAAAAATTCCAGATTTAAATCTCGTAGAATTTTTAAATACGATTTTGAAACAAAAACCGCCACACTCCTAAAAGAGATACAAGATCCTTCAGAGTCTTTGTATTGGATATTAAAAGATAATGATTTTTTTATATGGGAAACTGAAACCGAAGAAGAAAGTTCGATTCGTCTTCAGGTTCATAACGAAGACGGCACACACGTTAACAATATCCGACTCAACTACCTTCCTCCTAGAGGCCTTTGGAGAGAAACCTGGATGGACTTAAACGACGAAATCTATTCCGCTAGAATTAAATCAGGTTATCTGGAAATCCATAAATGGAAATAAAGTTTTTCGAATATTCAGAATCTCTGTTTGATGATAAAGAAAGCAGGGATCTGGATCGAAATGCTATTTTTTCCTCCGGCATCTCCGGTTCTCATTTTATGGGTTTTGCAGCTATTTCCGTTTATCAAAAATTTAGAAAACAAATCCTATCTTTCGATCATATTCAAGTTTTATGCGGAAACGGAAACAACGGTGGAGACGGACTCGCACTTTCTTTTTTTTTAATTCAAGAAGGTATAAAACCTACGGTTTATCTAAAAGATGGTTCTTTGTCAGAAGAATCTAAATTTTATAAAGATGCGTTTTTGAATTCTGGAGGTAATATACTTCCTTTGGAAGATTTCCAAATTTTTTCCGGAAATGAAAGTTTATTTTTAGTAGACGCTCTTTTAGGTACCGGCTTTCGCTTTCCTCTAAAAAGTCCTTTTAATTTAGTAATTTCTAAAATTCAAAAAAGCAAACAAAACAATCCTAAAAACGTTTTTATCCTGAGTATCGATTCAGTTTCCGGGTTTCAAGTTGATCTTCCTATTCCTTTTGAAGCAGACGCGTTATCCGAAATTGGTTTTAAAAAATGGAAAAACCGTTTTTTACCCAGTAAAGTTCGTAAAACATTTCATAGAATTGGTTTCCCAGTTAGTAAAAATTTTTACTTTCAACACAAAGACAATTCGTTTCAATTTACAATTTTAAATCCTGTTGATTCTAGTTTCAAATCTACACCAACCGAAACTCCGGATACATTTACTCCTAAAAACAAAACCTTTTCCGAAAATCAAAAGGACATCTTGAGTCTTCCCGAAATTAGTTTTGAATCCTCGCAGCACGAAAAACTAAAAACTGGAACTCCAAAAAAAGATATTAACGATTTAGAATCAGAAACTCAAAAGTCAGAATCCAAAACTTCATCACCCGTTTTTATTTCGAATAAAATTCTAAAACCGATTCAAACCGGTAAAATCCTTTGGAATCATATTCCGTTTAAAATTCTTAAAAAATCTCTCAAAAGAAATGAAGATTCTCATAAATATAAAAACGGTTCCTTAGTTGTGGTCGGTGGTTCTAAAGGTATGTCCGGAGCTGCGCTCTCCTCTTTACTCGCCTTTCACGAGTTAGGTGGTGGTATTTCTCTTCTTTTGACTCCTTCCGAAAAAACGGTCCGGGAAGTTTTAAAAAAAGATCCTTCTTTAATGGTGGATTCAATTCCTGATAACGATAAATTTCTTTCTCATTCTTTTGTTCATAAAGCTTCCGTTTTTCTTTTAGGTCCCGGTTTAAAATCGGACGAATGCCCTAAGTTTGTTTTGCCTGAAGAAAAGTTTTGTGTTTTAGACGCTGGCGCGATCCAGGCTTTCACAAACGTTGTGTTACACGATAAAGTTCTGATGACTCCTCATACGGGTGAGTTAGAAATTCTTCTGAATTCTAAAATCAAATCGATAGACCAAGGGATCTCACTTGCAAAAGAATATACGCACAATTATAACGTAAATATCCTCTGGAAAAGACATTCTTCTTTTCTAATAGATACAAACGGTATCGTCTATCTTTGGGAAAAACCAGAACCCAAACTCGCGGTAATGGGAACGGGGGATCTTCTCGCCGGAATTCTTGCGTTTTATTTTTCAAGAGGATTTGGAGTGTGTAATGCGGTTCATCTTTCTTTTTCCTTACTGACTAGAGCCGCTCAAAAATCGAAAGGTTTTCCCACCGCTTCTAAAATTCGTAAACTACTACTTCAAGGGGGAAACTGATATGGGAGGTGGTTATCATTCTCGTTCTCCGGAAGAATTTAAAAAATTTCTGGAAGAAAATAGAAAGCGGTCGTCCAGTGGTGGCAAATTTTCAAGGATTCGCTTGATCTTTATTTTAAATTTGGTTTTAGTCGTTTTAGTAATCGGCATGGTTGCAAGAACTAGTTTGCCAGGTGCGTTTACGGTTCAATCCTCTTCTTCTAAAGTAAACTTTGGGGCGTTCACCTTCTATGTTAAATCCAGTCGAGAAGGTAAGGATGGTTTTCCGACCTTTTTTCTTTTTATGAAAAACGAATATAATTCCGGCGAAGTTCGTTTTCCAGATTCTACTTGGAAATTTAGAATTTTATTAAGTAACAAAGAAGGGTTGAATTGTCTGGATACGTCTTGGAAAGTTTCGGAAAGATCTATTTATCCTGGTAAAATTGAATTTGAAAGATTTCGTTTGAATGACGATGCAATCGATTCTCTTCCTCCCGATTGTAAAATAAAAACCTCTGATAGTTTTTTGGAAAAAATTTTAAGAAGAACAAGTACCAAAAGCGGTTTAAATCTATATGTAATTGTTTCCCACGGAGAAGAACAAAAAACTCTATCGATCGAAAATCTTTGAGCAAATCGTTTTGAAACCTGAAACGGCTATAACCCTGAGCGCCTCGACAAAAAGAAGATCGATCTATACTTTCAAAAATATAGAATCAATCGTTAGTTTTTAAATAATGTGAGTTCGATGTAAAAAAATCGGGGTAAATCCAACTTACCACAGACAGTCGGGCCGTCCTGATCAATCAATTGCATGCAAGAAACGTTATACAATATATCGTCTTTGTTTCAATAGAAGTGAGAGTTTGAAAGAGCTTTCTCACATCAATTCTTTCGCGTTAATTCAAGTTAAGTAATTTTCTTTTCTAGATATAAAGTGAATTCTGCGTAAAAAATCCATGATTCACTTTTCTGAAAAAAAGCTGGGATCTAAACGTTACGGATCAATTCCTAAAATGTGGGAACTCATACAAAAAATAATGTTTAAAAATTGGTAATGTGACTTAATTTGTGAGAACTACCGCAAATCACTATTTTACAAACAAATTCTAAAATTGTAGAAACTTGCATTTTTAAAAAAATTCTTTCTTATTTTATTATGCCGAACTCACGTTAAAATAAGTAGTCACTTCATTAAAACGACAGCCAATTCATATTCTTACATCCAAAACCTAACGAGCGATCATAGAAGCGAGACGCTTTAGTTTCCACCGATCCATAAAGAGGTGTTTTGCTAAATTTTTCGAACAACGTGAGATTGAGTCCCACAAAAATGTGGGAACTACCGCGAAAATTTACGTTCAAACATTTCTTCCAATTAAAGTAAAGGATTAGAAACCGGATTTCTTTTTTTTCTTGGAACCATTTCTTTCCTTTGCAACTCAAAATTAATTTTTTCTCTCTGAATGGTTTCTAAAAAAGTCTGAATATCGTTTAACACAATTTCTCTATGTTCTGGAAATTCATTCATCAATTCGTGATAAAAACCTGGATAAATTTTGATTCTTTTATTTCTATAAATTAGATTTTTATAAAGTTCTGTAGAACCATTTACGTCCACGAGCCCGTCTTCTTGACCGTGTAAAATCAACACCGGACAACGAAGCACATTCGCCTTTTTGATCAATTTGGGTCCGATCTCCAAAAGTTCGCTTCCCATTTTTAAGGAAACTTTACCGTGAACAAGAGGATCTTGTTTATAAGATTCGATCACATCTAGATCATGAGAAAGATATTGAAGATCCAACTCCGCGTCCACAACGGAAGAAGGAGAAATTTTACTTAAAATACCAGCGGCAAACTTTTTTAACTTCTTTCTAAAATCCATTCTAACCATAAGCGCAGGAGAACCGAGAATCAAACCAAGAATATTATCCTGATTGATTCCTTCTTGAGAATATCGAAGAGTAATTGCTCCTCCCAGAGAATGTCCTAATAAAAAAAAACGTTCCTTTTGTTCTCTTTTAAGAACTTCAGAAACAAAATTGGCAAGATCCCTTACATACAAATCAAAAGAATCCGAATGACCTCTTTTCCCATCAGAATTTCCATGACCCCTCATGTCAAAGGAATAGAAATTGATATCACTTTTCGAAAAATAACGAATCAAATTCGCATAACGTCCGCTATGCTCTCCAAAACCGTGATGAAAAATCAACAATCTGTTTGCGTTAGGTTTTGTCCAAGACTGGCAATATAATTTAGATTTATCGGAACTGGATAGAATGTAAAATTCTTTATGATGAAAGGTCATTGCTAAAACCGATTTATTTGGAAGAAAAGAATCATGAAAACAATACTGGTCAACTAAATATTATAAAACCGTTTAAAAAGGGATTTTTTTCATTCTCTACTAGTTTTCTTTCAAAACCAATCGATAATTTTCTATGTCTCGTTGTGTATTAAGTCCAAAAACAAATTTAAAGTTTCCTTGAGTTTTACTTACGGTTTGAATTTCTTTCCTAAAAACGAAAGAGATCAAAATCTCAAACTACCGGAGAGAATATGCAAAAAATACCCTCGGACAAAAGTCTTCTTCGCTTTTTCGGATTAGGAGAATTAGCCAATCACGGATGGAACGCCATTTTAGCTTTCTGGATGATTATGGGAATGGCCTTCTTTCTTTTTGCAGATCAAAATTTAATTGCTCCCAACTTAAAAAACATAGGTGCTTCCTTCGGTTTGATCAATCAAGAAGACGTGGATTGGTACATCGGTGGAGTGATCCCGATTTTATTTTTTATCTTAGGCGGCGCAGTTTCCGTAAGTATGGGTTACCTATCTCAAAAATACTCTCGCAAAACACTGATTATATTCTCCGTATTTTTAGGAGAGGTTCCCTGTTTTCTTTCCGGTTTTGCAACCAGTTATTCAGAATTCGTATTTTATAGAACTCTTACCGGGTTCGGTTTAGGAGGAATTTTTCCGCTTCTTTTTACGGTCTTAGGTGATTACTTTTCTGACAAATCCAGATCCACCGCAGCGGCTTACGTTTCTCTTTCGATGGGAATCGGTCTTGGAGTAGGACAACTTTTAGGAGGAATTTTAGGAAGTGCAGATCCGATCAACGGTTGGAGAACAAGTTTTATCTATCTTTCCATTCCTTCTTTCTTTTTTGCGATTACTTATTGGATCTTTTGTAAAGAGCCGATTCGAGGAGGAGGAGAATCAGAATGGTCTGGAATTGCAGAAAAGTTTTCAGAAGAAAGTTTTCATCTTCATTGGAACGACGTTAGACTACTTTTCAAAAACAAAACAAATATAGGAATTTTCTTTCAAGGGATTCCTGGTTGTGTTCCCTGGGGAGTGTTTTTTGTCTTTTTAGTGGACTACTACGAAACTTCTTATCATTTAGATAAAGCAACTGCGACTATGCTTTTGACTTACGCCGCGATCGGTGTTTTTGCAGGTACTTTTTTTGGCGGAATTATCGGGCAAAAAATTTATAACTATAAAAAACGTCTTCTTCCTCTTTTTTGTATGTCCAGCATTTTGATCGGAATTTTGCCTTGTATCTATCTTTTAAAAGCGGAGAATATTGCAAGTTCGGGACTTTTTATTTTAATCAACGTCGTAGCTGGTTTTATCATCTCAGTTACCGGTCCCAACGTAAGAGCTACATTAATTAATGTGAATATTCCAAAAAATAGAAGTAGCATGTTTGCTCTCTACAATCTTACAGACGATTTAGGAAAAGGATTAGGACCGGCCATGAGCGCCTTAATTTTAGGTCTAACTCCTGGAGATCGTTCTCTTGGACTTTCCATATCCGTTCTTTTTTGGATTCCTTGCGCTTTATCTTGGTTGATCGTTTTGAAAAATTTTGAAAAGGACGAAAAAGACGTACATGAATATTTGGTTTTAGAAGCCAAAAAAATAAAAGGGGCGCTTAATTGAACATAAAGACTTTCGAATTCTATCTATTTGATATTGAAGGAACTACAACTCCGATCGAATTCGTTCACAAGATTCTTTTTCCATACTCTGTAAAAAAATTTGATTCTTTTTTTAAAACGAATTCACTTGAAAAAGAATGGATCGAAAAATTAATTTTAGAAGGTAAAAATGATTCCACCTATTCCGGAAAACTTTCGGATTCCGCTCTCGATCTGAGTGAGTATTGTAAACATCTCGTTTCTTTGGATCGTAAAAGCAGCACTCTAAAAGAGATTCAAGGTAGAATTTGGAAATCAGGTTATGAAAATGGAGAGCTAAAAAGTTCGATGTTTTCCGACGTTCCTCTTTTTTTAAAAAAAATCCAAGCTTCTAAAAAGAAATCGGCAGTTTATTCTTCCGGCAGTATTCAAGCGCAAAAATTAATTTTCGAATATTCAAATTTTGGCAACTTAACCGATTTTTTTTATGCCTACTTCGACACCGGAGTTGGAGGAAAAAGAGAATCTTCCAGCTATTGCAAAATTTCGGAACAACTAGAAGTTGCGCCGGAAAAAATTTTATTTTTCACGGATATTAAAGAAGAAGCCGACGCCGCTAAAGAAGCAAAACTTTACTCCGCTATTTTAGAACGTCCCGGTAATTATCCTCAACCGCAACATTCTCATTTTAGAATTTCTTCTTTTGAAGATTTAAATCCTTAATAACCTAACCGACTTTTCTTTTTTGACTCCGTTGAATCAAAATACCACATTCGAAACGGTCTTACGTCCAAAAATCTAACGTGAGTTCGTGGAGAAAATTTGAAAAGTGTTTTCTAAAAGTAATAGTTTTCAGGACTAATCTGTAAAATTAAAGTTTGGTGAGAGTTCCCACATTTTACTTTTTCTATAAAACAAATTTTAAGAAATGGGATTTCTACGTTAAACTCAAGTTAGTTGTAAAACTTAAATTTGTAATAGTTCCCACATTTTCAGGATTTGTCCGTAAAATCGAAGTTTCGCGAAAGTTCCACAAGTTTTAAATAAACTGAATTCAGCGTAAGAGAATCGGGGTGAATTTGGTGTTGTCGAACCTCGCTCTCAGCTCTGGTCAATAAATTGCATAAAAGAAACGTAATACAATATTTCGTCTTTAGTTTCAATTTATTATAGAACGCGATTTGTTGAACGACCTGCAGAGCGCCCAGAAAACTCAGCGAATGCCTCTCTAAGAATCGGCATTCAGGGAGTTGGTGAGACGCTTTAGTTTGAAAGAGCATTCTATTGAATTTTCTCCGACTCAATCGCTTTCGCATTGGAACTATGTTAAATATCTTTTCTCAATTTTAATATTAGTTCTGAGGTTTTAGGGAAAAGTTCTTAATGAATTTTTCATTAGATATTGGGGCGCAATTTTATAAAAAGATTACAAGCGCCAGCGATCCAAGCGACGCGAACGCGGTCACGTTTCCAACGGAAAACGTGACCGAAGCAAAGCGTAGTCGCGGCAGAGCGCGGTCCTTTCGATCGTAGATCGAAAGGAGGCGCCATTGATTTTTGCAGAATCACTTAAAAAATAATTCATGTTCAAAAAATCTTAGGCCCAACTTTTACGTTTTGTTCCGTCAAATTTTTATCTTTTGAAATGATTTTCTCTACTTTAAAGCGATGCTTTTTTCGTGGTAAGTTCGTAAAATTCGCCGATCTTTGTAAAGTGAGATTCTTTCGTTCTTTTTTTCCAGTCCTTCTTCTGATTTCTTCCTTCGGAAATCTGATTTCTAGAGAACTTGTCTATGCTTTTAGGGATCCCGGAAAACCGGAAAAGGAAAAGATGATTCTTATAGGAGAAACCGTTTTATATGATAAGGTCAAGCCGATCGAAGAAAAAGGAAAAAACAAACACCTTGACATCGGTGTTGATACAAGAGCGGATCTAGTCACCATCAAAATCAACTTTGATCCTGGTCTTAGGGTAGGTCAGACTTTATATCTCATCGAAAAAGATTTTGATCATAAGAATTATAAAAACGGCAACATTGTCGCGCAGATCGAAATCAAATCTATTTTTCAAACTTCTTTTATTGGCAAAAGAGCAAGAGGAATTGGAAATCTTGCTCTTGTTAAAAATAAAAATCTAATGGTGGCCGCTCCCTTAGTTTCCGAAAAAATAGAACCGGCAATCGTTCAAAGAAAAATGGGAGACTATCATCTTTCCAGAAATGAAATTGCGGAAGCGATCCGATCTTACAAACATACTATCAGTCTGGATCCTTCTTCTCCTATGGGACATTTCCGTTTAGGTCTTCTTTATAAAAAAACGGGAGAGGCCTACGTTTCAGCCGGATCGGAATTTTCTATGGCTTGGAATAACCGCAAACGTTTCGAAAATTCTCAAGAAGAACTTGAGTTTTATACTGAATACATAGATTACTTAAATCATAAATATGGCACGGAAGGTTTTAAAAATCAGTCTATTCTTTCTAAATCAATGGAAGTAATTCAAGAGGCTTTCAAACTGACTCGATCCGATTCTGAACTTCTCACTCATTCCGCCCTAACCTATTATTATCTTTATAAGGAAAAACCTAAATCCGGTCCTTCTTTTTCCTCCGCAGATCGAAAAAAATCAGACGCGTATTTCGAAATTTCCGAAAAGCTTACAAAAAACGCGATCCAACTCAATCCTTCAGATTATAGAAATTATCTTTTGGCTTCTAAACTCTATTTAGATAAGATCTCCGAATTGACATCCGATACGGGCCAAAGTGGTTTAGGCGAATCGGAAGAAATAGAAATTTTAAAAACCAAATTTGCAGATTCATTAGAAAAATATAAAGTATTTAAACCGACTTCAGTTCCGGGAGATACTTATGTTTTAAAATCCTTAAACTGATCCTGTTTAATTTATGTATTTCAAAACTTTTCGAGTATTCTCAAACATTAAAATCCTTTTTTATTCCGAAAGAATTCTTCTAGTTCTAGTAAAAATATATTTTTGTAGAATCAACATATCGTCTGGATTGGAATCGAAAAAATTTACCCCAAGATGATATCTATTTTCATCGACAACAATATATCGAACGACTTCACCCCTTAAAATCAGAGTTTTTTCTGAAACCGGAATAAATATTTTTATAATATTATGTTTTTTTAAATATTGAAAAATTCTTTTCTCTTCGATTTCAAACAAAAGCCCATTTATACTAATGTCAACCACCCTAGTTCCTGATTTTGCATTTCCATAGTTATTTTCTCGAATAAAAATTTTAGTAATAGAATAACTAAAAATTTCCGCAAGTTCGATTAAATAACCAACTTGAGAAGGTGTAATGGAGAAACGATCCATGGCCGATGTATAAACTCGAATGTAACCTACTACATCGTTGAACAATCGAATTGGTAATACTATATAAGAAATCACGAATTCCCTGATCTCTTTTTTTTGAAGCTCTCTAAAAAAATTGTCTGCATAGTCTTGACCGTTTTCAAGAACCATTCTCATATATTCTTCGCGGTAGTTCCTACCAATCGGATCTGAATTTTCATCTTCACGTATATAATTGATGATTAAGGAAGTATCCGGTATAAACACTGGCCGGTCGTGTCTACGAATAAAAGAATCTAAAAATGTCTCTTCTCTATGTTGAGAGAAAAACACGATTTCATATTCTTTCGAAACATTCGAAATATATTCGGATATTATAATATTTATTAACCTTAAATCAGGATTATCCTTTTTAATTTCCCTCATGAGATTATTAAATCTTTGTTCCACTTGTATATTTCTGCCGATTTCTCTTCCTCCGCCAGAAAGCGATCTGAAAAGTATCACATAATTCATAAATAGATCGTCCACGGCCACACGGACATTTTTTCTAAAAGAGGCAGCTTGTAGTTCCGACGGAATTCGGATTTGAACAATCGAATCTTCCATAAATTCAAGAATTATAACCTCGAATTGATAAAGAATGTTCATGATTTCAAAACTGATTTTGGCTCTTAGGGTTAGCCCTTGTGTTGCACCGGAAATTCTTAGATTTACGCTAGTTTCTTCTATATTTTCCACAACGGCAAAAAATCTTTGTCCGTCGTAATCAAATGGGAATTCCACATCATCCGCTTTGAGATAATAAAATAGGTGTTTTACAAGATTGATGTCGGTTCCGATGATCGTTTCTCCAAACATTGTTTCCAGAATTGTAATGAGTTCCTGTAAACTGTCCGATCTTCCGACTGCCATAAATTTTTTATTGAGAGAAAATTTCTATCTTGAATATCGGCCTTCTATAGGTCGGAATTCAGTTACTACTTAGAACTATAAGAAGAGTACCAATAATTTAGTTTAGAATAACACTTTGCGGTAAAAATTTAAGATACTCAACTTTATAGATCAGTAAGCGTTAAAATTTTCTATCAACTGCTTACTTAACGATACGTCAATCATACGAGACATAACTCAAATAAGTCCATTACATCAGATAGAAATACGGAACCTCTATAAAATCTCAAATAATGATCGGCTAATCAAATTTCTGCACAAAATCATTGTTTTGCGACCATCAATAAAGTTAAAAATTGGTTTTATAAAGGTCCTACATTCTAAAAAATATCTTGAATCGGCATTTTAAGCAAAGATAAAGTATTTTTGAGATAGTTTGTAATCTTTCAGACAAACTCGTAATCAATCGTCTTCGTAATGATTTCATTTTTTCTATCAAAAAATCAAAATTTATAAAACCAACCTCTTACTTATAACGAACTCACACGCTGTTAAAAAAATCTTAAAAATAACCATACTTAGAAAAATCAAATTCGCATTACTGAAATAGTTTTTGGATAGATCCAGAAAAAATCCACAGGAAGGTTTGGAAATATCCCGAAAAAGAATGTATGGATACAAGAAAGTCGGAACTCAATCCCGAATTGTTTGATATGATGAAACAAGGAAAGCTGTCAGCTGGAAAAATTCTGAATCTGATTGCACTGAAAGAACTTGTAGATAGATTTGCGGTTACTCCTTTTATTGAGAAAGATAAGATTGAGCAAATCAAAGAGAAAACAGGAGTAGAACCGGATATTCTAACGTGGGGAGACTACTTTCAAACCGAAATCGCATCTAGATACTTCGAAAAGTCGGAAGTCGAATTCAAAAAAATCCTGGAAACGATTCGATTCGATCTTATTTCTGCACATTTAATCTTTTCTGGAAAACCAGAATACTTTCAAGATTCCATCAGGGGCCAAGCTCTAATTTCAAAGTCCATTGACTCTACTTTCTGGACCTTGGAAGACGAAGAAGCAATTCACCTGGAAACCCTTCTCGAATATTATACTCAAATGGGAATCGGAGAAAAACCGTTGACCATATCCGACCGAATCTGGTATGAAAGCTTCGAATTGGAGAAAAAAGCAGTTTAATGGGATTCATAGACCAAGACACGATCGATCTGGGTTCAGGAAACAAAATCCTGACTTTAAGCCTCAACAATCCTGAAACCAGAAATTCTATGACTCGTGAAATGGGCTTAGAATTCAAAAAAATCATCGAAAGTTTGATAGAAACTCCAGAACAAAATAAGCCGAGAGTCGTAATTCTAACGGGAAAAAACGACATTTTTTCAGCTGGCGGTAATTTTGAATTATTAAAGTCTTTTTCAACCAAAGACTACGAAACGAACAAAAAGACGATGTTCGAATTCTACAATCTATTCTTATCCGTAAGACGTTTGGATATTCCAGTAGTCTGCGCTGCAAACGGCCACGCAATCGGAGCGGGATTTTCACTTACATTCGCCTGCGATGTTCGTATTTTTGCCAACGAAGCCAAGTATCAATTTAACTTCGTTAAACTCGGAATTCACCCTGGTATGGGTTCCAGTTATATCGTGAAAGAATTGTTCGGGACTCACATTGCCAACCGGCTTTTATTTTTAGCGGAAACATTAAATGGTGAAGAAGCCTTCCGACTTGGACTGTGTAACGACTCAGTTCCCCAAAAAGAAGTTTTAGGCAGAGCAACTGAAATTGCAATTGCATTATCCGAAAGCGCTCCTTTAGCACTTAGCGAATTAAAAAAGAACACCTACGATAAGGAAAAATTAGAAGCCGCTCTTAAAAAAGAAGCAGAATCTCAGGCAAAAAATTTCATTTCTTCTGATTTTAAGGAAACAATAAAAGCGATCGAACAAAAAAGAAAACCTGTTTTTAAAGGACTATAAAGATAGTAGTTTTTACAAATGCGTCTTATTTTTAAGTTTATGGTCTAAGAAATTTCAATTCCAGACCTCTATTTTTAAACATAACAATGCAGTAGTTCTAGTTCCTCCATTTTTATCGGCTAAAATTCATTTTATACTTTTATACTCTATTATGTAAGGATCAGTAAAATCGTAAAAATATAGAAATTCTCATATTTGAGAAAATTATAAATTAGTTCTTCTTTGTTTCTTTCTCGTAATCTTTCAAAGCTTGAAAAGTAGATTCGTAATCATTCCAGGCATTCCAAACTACAAATCCATGTCCTCCACTATCGTAAGAGGCTTTTATTTGAGCTTTGATATAATTTGGAAGTGTGAGTCCCGACTTTCCTACAGACATATTGAAACCTTGAATGTAAGGAATAACTCTTGTCGTTTTTAAAGATCTTTTAATGGTAAGAAAAGTTCCGTCATACACGGTCTGATACGGGTTTTTGATTTTATCGGACATACCATAAAAGTGAGATGGATAAAGCATTGGGTAAATTACATCCACAAGTTGGGCAAATATTTCTACTTTCTGTCCAATCATATCGTTTTGGTTGAATGGGATCCGACCAAAAATATCCGCCCCAATATAAGGAAGATGATTACATTTAAGAGTCTCTTTTCTGATACCCTTAATAATTTCAGCGATATTTTTATATCGCATTTCGTAGGTTAGTTTTAAGTTAAGATTATCTGCATAACGAATGTAATCTAATTGAATTTCTGGAAAACCGGATTTACAAGCAGCTTGAATCGACTTATGAACTGAATTGATTCTTTGGATGGACGGTTTTTCTGTCGGAAGTCCTCCGTCGAAATTCACAATTCTGGCGACAGGATAAAATCCTTCTGTTATCAAAGTTTCTACAATTTCCTTAGACGGAACTGAAGGTTGAATATCAATTACGAGAAAATTAATCCCATACTGTTTTCCTTTTTTTCTGAGATCATTAAATTCTTTCTCTTTCTTTAAGGTTCTCTGTGAAATATAAATTCCTCTGGAAAATTCTGGAACTTTAATATTAGAAATCACTTCTAAGTCGGAATTCTTTAAAGAATTTTCCACATTCTGGGTCTTTACGACTTCTATTTTAAAGGTTTTATCCTTTTTAGGTGATTTAAATTTGAAAGATTCTATTCGCAACTCAGTCTTAGTAGATCCGATTTGTATTTCCGTAAGAGGTCTATAATTTTCATTGTTTTTTAAAATTTCAGGAGATCCGACCTTTTGTTTGTAAGATTCAAAAGGAACCGAATGTTTCTTAATATTTTTTATTGGAAAAGGAAGATCAAAATCAGAATACGCAGAAGAAGTCCAAAGAAAACAAATAATAATTAGAACGATATAATACATAGGGGCTAAAAAGTTATAAAAAATCAAAAAATCTTTTTAGAACCTATCACAAGAATCCTATATTTGATCTTAGAATAATACTATTATTGGATATAGTACATCTAATATAAGCTCTAACCTTTTTAAATGTCGGAATTCATTACGTCTAACTGAAAAATAAATTCAATTCCGAAATAAAATTTAGACTACTTTTCAAATTCCCGACAAAACAATTCAATTACTACAAAGATACATGAAATTTGCTTCTTTACGTTGAAAAACCTGAGTTTTGTTTTATAAAAGATAAAAATCTCTTAACCATCCACAATAAAAAAGCTGGGGAACAAAAATGACGACAGGTTTTATTTACTCTCAAGATTTTCTTTACCACAATGCAGATTTTGAAATCCCACATTATGAGAATTCTGACAGATTACTTGCATGCTTGAACAGATTACATCAAAGCAGTTATTTTAATTCTTTATTTTTTCCCGAAATGAAGACGTTCCCTCATGAATTCCTCAATGAAATTCACTCTAAAAATCAGATTCAAAAAATTGAAAACTCCAAAGAAAAAAGAGGTTATTTTGATTCAGATACTCCTTTTACGGAAAAATCGTGGATGTCAGCCTATTCCGCTGCAAATTCTGGAATAACATTGTCGGAATCCTTAATCTCGGGAACAATCAAAAATGGTTTTTCTCTTCTTAGGCCCCCAGGTCATCATGCAGGGCATAATCGTATCATGGGTTTTTGTATGTTAAACAATGTTGCCATTACTGCCCGGTATTTACAAAACAATGGATTTAAAAAAATTTTTATTATTGATTGGGATGTCCATCACGGAAATGGAACACAAGAAATCTTTTATGAAGATCCAAATATTTTTTATCTATCGATTCATCAATTTCCATTTTATCCAATGACTGGTTTAGTAACGGAGACCGGTAAAGGAAAAGGTATTGGAACTACAAAAAATATCCCTATGCAAGTAAATTCTGAAAACCAAGCTTATATCCAGAAATTTAAAGAGATCGTTGTTCCTACAATGGAACGTTTTAAGCCAAATGTCGTTTTGATTTCTGCAGGTTTTGACGCACATAAAGAAGATCCTCTCGGAGGAATGAACATCACAACAAAAGGATTCGAAGACCTCACTCGTATCATTTTAGAAAGCGCAGATAGAATTTGCAATGGCAAAGTTCTATCCTTTTTAGAAGGAGGTTACGACTTAACTGCCTTATCAGAATCTGTAGAGGTTCATGTAGCGGTTTTAAATTCTTTTTCTTAAGAACCGACTGCAAAATTTCAATTTCAAATAACTCCGACATTTTAGAGTGACTGACTACCGAGACACATGAAAATAGCATCGAAAATTAACGATCGATTTTACCAAAGATAAGGTTTTAGAAATCTTGCTTTAGAAGAACATTAAAAAATCTCTTCCTAAACCTTAGAATGAATCATTTTTGAATCTTTGGGTAAATGCAATAGTTCCCACAGAAACCGTTATATTATATGATTTATACTTTTTTAGTATTCTTTCATTATAACGTGATGACCATGCGAAAGCGATTATTATATTACGTCATCGAACGGCCCTGAGATGTTTTAATTAACTCGATCGCATCTCATTAAGTTTTTTTATTCGCCAAATTTTCTTACGCCGAACTCACGTTAAATAGAAAGAAACTCTATAAAATAATCGCTCAATCAAATTTCTGCGCGAAATTGCTGTTTTACGACCATTATAAAATTAAAAAATTCGTTTTATAGAGACTTCCTTAAATTTTTTTTCAATTTATATAGCCCTTTTTATATCTCCTGGAACTGCATTAAAAGAGGAGATAAGAATGCAAAAACACTATCTAAAAAATTTTACTGAATTTAAAGGAAAGTCAAAAAAGAATTCCGGACCTTCCGACTTATTGATCCCGATACACCTAGAAAGTTATTTACATAAGCAAATTAAAAAACATAAAAATTTAAAGAATTACTTTCATTATTTGATTCTTAAATTTCTAAAAAAAAATTTATCCTCTAAATTCCCAGATACTGCGTTTAGAAGAACGCTTTATCAATCTAAAAATCAACAACTGATTAGATACTCTTTTCGTCCAGACCATCAAGATTGGTATGAAGCAAAGTTTATTGGATTTTACTTTGGTCTATCCATATGCAGACTCTTTTCTCGGCTTGTCGATTTAGACCGAGAAGAAGACTTGCAGATTATAAATTTAGCAGAAGAACTTATAAAATTAGGGAAACAAAAAATTCATCTTCATTTTTACTTTAAAATTTTTTCTAACCATAAAATGATTTCAAAGAAAATGTTATTTGGAAAAAATTTCGAATTGAATAGCGCATAATTTTTTTCTATTTTTTATCGGCAAGATCCGATATTTAAAGAAGAAATGGAAATTTCCTTAGAAGAAAAACTAAATCATTTTGAAGTACGTTTTAGAAATTATATCTTAATTTTAGATTTTCTGATTCGAGAAACTAAATCAGAACTTTCCGAAAACCGAGCAAAAAGAGAAATTTGGCAAAAGCATCATCAAAATTGGAAACAAAGTCATAAAGTTTTCGCAAAATCTCCTTTTTTAAAATCAAGGTAGAGTTTTTACTGGCTTTGACTTCTTATCATTCAATCAAATTTGAGTTTGAATTAATTGTACATCACTCTATTTTTCTGTAAAATCTGGAACCGAGTCGAAATTCCGACTTTTTTAATATAACAAAAAAACCTAACTAAGAGAGAACTTACAAAATTCAGAATTAGTGGATTTTCAAATCTCAAATTTCCGTATAAAAAAATCGTAGTTTTAAAGACCATTTAATCAAATTAAAAATTAATTTTAGAGAAATTTATCTTAACAAATTAGATTTTAATTTTTGTGAGAGCTATAAAAAGCGATTTCATGCAAAAATTTGATTTTTAAATCATTAGAGTTGTTGAAAAATTAATTCTCAATCAGTTTCTGTTTCATGGAAACGGTAAATTAAAGCAGTTTTTTGATCTGAATTATGGAATTTTTCAACAACTCTATTCTTTTTGAATTTTATAGAATTTCCCTTTTACAAATGCTACTCTAAAACCTAACAAACTCACATTAAATAAGGCATAGATTCTATTGTTGTATCCTCAGTAAAAAATTCTTGAAATTATGTCTCTTAGAGTTGCTCATAGAGATAGAGGCAAAAATAGGCATTCATGTATTTTCATAGATTTCTCATTATTTTAGTCTTTATTTTCGTTACGTTTTCTTTGAGTTCCGACGGACTTCCCAATTTCTCCATTCAAGAAAAAGAAGCAAGAACTCAATTCACACGAGGGTTCTCTTATTTTAATAATTCTCAGTATTCATCGGCAAGAGAGAACTTCTTAAAAGCACTTTCAATTAAAAATGATTTCACATTGGCTCGACTCCTGCTTTCAAACTCATACTATCTCTCCGGAGATTGGCCTGAAAGTATGTCGGAATTAGAACAAATCGAAGGTACGACAGGACTAAATCAAATTCAAAAAGCAAGATTAGATGCTTTGAGAATTAATCTAGCCGGTGGAAGTCAAGATTTAACAGTCCGCTACTACTCAGCAATTTTAGGTGATGAACTCAGGCGTTTTAGATTCCGAAATCCGTCTGATGTAGCCGTTGATGATGATGGATTTCTTTATGTCCTCTCCTTTGATACAGCAAATATTGTAAAATTTGATCCGAACGGCAACCCTATAGATAACTTCAAAGGATCTTTAGGTCGGAATTTAACGGGTCCCCTATTTTTTTCATTGAGAGCAAATTCAATTTTTGTGGCCGATTTTAAAGCTGATAAAATTTACGAATTTAATACAAGAGGCGAGTATATCAATCGATTCGGAAGTTCTGGAAAAACAAACGGTACGTTTCATGGACCGACCGGTATATTTTATACAAAGAACGGTTATCTTTATGTCTCAGACTCCGGAAATAATCGGATCCAAAAATTAAAGCCGGATGGTACCTTTCTACAAGAAATTGGGGTCGGAATTCTACGCAACCCATCCGGGCTGAAAGTCAATTCCAAAGGAGAAATCTACGTAGCTGATCGGGGTAATTCCCGAATCGCGGTATTTGATTCGGAAGGGAATTTTCTTCGAGAAATTACAAACCCAAACATACTATCCTCTCCCCGCAATCTAACAATTCGAAAAAACGAAATTTATATTTCCGATGAAAAGTCGGGACTCGTCATTTACAATACCATAGACAATACTTGGAGATTATTAGATTCTTTTCGAGATTCAAAAAATGTCGTCCGAAAACTGAATCAACCATTCTCTTCTACCTTCGATTACACCGGAACACAGTTCATTGCAGATTTCAATCGGCATCGAGTAGAAATTTTCAGTCCTTCTAACCAATTATCTTCTAACATGGATGTAGTGTTGGAAAAAGTTTTAAATCATGATTATCCGGATATTTCCGTATTTCTACGAGTAAGGGATCGATCGGGTAGAGACATCAAAACAATTCCAAGAAACTCTTTTAAGGTTTATGAATATGGGAATCTTTCTCCTCTGATTGGTCTTGCGGACATGCGACAATTTAATAACCGAATCTCTTTATCCCTCGTTTATGAAAATACTCCCGAAATTAAAGCGGCTTATCCTGTCTTTGAAAAGTCCTTAAAACCACTATTAACTTCGCTTCGACAATACGACGGAATTGAAGTACTACGTTCAGGAACGGAATTAATCAAGGCCTCTGATTTTAACTACTCGATGCATGATATTTTTAGAATATTAAGAACTTCTCATATTGATTCTAATTCCAAAACAGGAAAAGCAATTTATAGGGGAATCTCGGACTTGCTCGGACGCCTTGGCCCCAGAATTGTATTAGTTTTAGTTTCAGGAAATTCGTATTCGGATTCCTTTACTCAAATTTCATCTGAAAAAATCATTCGCTACTCTAAAGCACATTCAATTCCAATCTATTTCTTATCACTTTCAGATTCGGGACCAGCGGTTGAAACTTATAAAATGATCGCCAATTCTACCGGAGGAAAGTTCATCTTAATTCCGGGCGAAGGATCAGAAAAAAATCTTTATAACTCTTTTTTATCTCATAAAGACAGACGTTATATCGTATCTTTCAAAAGTAGAATCGACGCGGATAAAAAAGATTTTTACATTCCCTTAGTTATAGAAGCGAATTTTAGAAACACATCTGGAAAAACAGAAGCTGGATTTTTTACAAAATGATTTTAAGTTTTTTACAAAAACCTTCCCTCTATTATCTAGTATTTTTAATTTTATACTTATCCATCGGATCAACTCATTCTCAAGACACGGTTCGAAAAATCCAGGAAGGGGAATCTTTTCTTAAAAACCGTAATTACACTGCCGCTTATCAATCTTTTTCCGAAGCCTCTCGTTTTAACCCTATGTCTACTCGTTCTTTACTTGGGTTTGCAGAAGCTGCACAACATCTTCATAAGGACAAAGAATCTCTAGACGCTTATAACAAAGTATTAAAATTAGAACCGGAAAATAAAGCCGCAATCAAAGGGGCCGCATTAGGATACATTCGTAAAAAAGAATATAATAATTCTCTAAATTTAATCAAATCTTCCCTTGAAACAGACCCGTTTGATCCAATCCTAGCTCCAATTCAAATTCAGATCCTTTTAGAAATGGGACATTACGAATCCGCCCTCAAAAAACTGGAAGCGTCAAGATCCAGACTCCAAAACTCTAAAGAAGTTCAAATTTTAGAGGCCAAGGTAAACGGCAAAACCGGTAACTTTTCCAAATCTTATCATATTTGGAACGCGACACTTGCTTCTTCTTCAGACGATCCAGATTTATTTTTTAATATGGCTTCATTATTAATAGATTGGTCCGAAAAAAGTTTTGATCCAGAAAAAAAACAAAAATTAGAAATCGCTTCCGAAAAATTAGAAAGGGCAATTTCTTTATATCCGGATTTTGAAGAAGCCATCAACGCACTTGCAAAAATCAGAATATGGCAAGGAGACTTTCAATCCGCAGAATCACTTTCCCGTAAACTCGTTTCTATCTATCCTCAAAACCCTTTGTATCTTTATTTAAAAGCGTTTGCGGAAGAAAAAAACACAAACGACTCTTCCAAAGATACGCTTAAAAACGATTTAATCGAAATATTAAAGTTAGACGACTTAGATTCTATTTCAAGGCAAAAGGCGGAGTCAATTGCACTCGATCATTTTCCTGAAAACCATTCTTTCAGAAGAAAATTAGGGGAATATAGAATGCAACGTTTTCGTTCTTCTAAAAATTCCCTTCTTTATGATATGGCTTCTCATCATCTTTCTTGTGCGAGGGAACTCATTCCGGGTCAACCAGAAGTTCAATTTCAAACTTTATCAGAATATAAACGAACTGGATTTTTTCCGCGTTATCTCAACCTTCTTTTATTTTTAAGAAAGAAATATTCAGAAAATCAAAAGTATCAGTATGAAATCGAAAATATTCTGAACTCTATTAAACAATCAATAGCTTATAGAGAAGGTTTAATAGAAATTACAGGAGACAATCTTGTTGAAAATTATGGTAGAACACCGCCCGTTCTATTAATGTTTGATCTTTTAGATAAATCCTTTTTAGGAGATTATCCAGATTTGGCATTTCTAATTTCTTCTTCCATACGTAAAAATCTTTCTTTAAATCCTACGATCACTCTTTCAGAGGTTTTAGAATTCGCTCGTAGTAACCCATCTTCTGAAATCAAAGCAACTCCTTATACTGGAATTCTACCTTATACAGAATCCACATATCTCAAGATCAAAGACTCTTCAAAAAAAGGAATCAAACCTAGGTTTCTAATTTATGGTTCTCTAAAATACGAAAATCATTCTATACTCATAGATTGGACGATTAAAGATTCCAAACACGAAAAAATACTTTCTACATTTAGAATATTCTCAAAAGGAAGAGATTTTATACCAGAGGCAGTTGTTAGGTCTGTTTCTAAAATTTTAGCTTCTATCCCTCCAAGTGGTTCCGTCTTAAAAGTAAAGGATGAAGACCTAATAATCAATGTAGGAGCCCTTGACGGCCTAAAGAAAGGAAGTAAAATTCAGATACACAACAGTTCCGGAAAATCTGGAGAGGCTACAATAGAAGAAATCGATTACTTTCTTTCCAGAGCTGTTCCCGATAATGGAATCAACGGCTTAAAAACGATTTCGGAAGGAGATAGGGTAATCTGGAAACGTTAACTTTGATGTATAGGAAAATTGCTGAAATAATCCAATACTTCGTTTACTATTGAACTTTCAATTTTCATATTTTCTTCCGATTGGTATCGATCTATTAAAGTCAATTTCCAAACCCTTCCCCTGATTTCTACTTTATTAATTTCTAATATCCTATCTCGAACAGGAAACCAACTCGGAAATCCAGTAGCTTCTGTATAAATTCTCACTTTATTATTTTCGAATACACTCCGATTAACTTGTATTTCAAAACGATTTAGAATAACATTATATTTTATTTCCAAATCTACATCTGGATAAATTTTAAATTCATGCTTTTCAGAATCCCAGTCGATCATAGAACCTTCCAAACAAATCTCATCCTCTTTAGAAATTTCTAACTCGATCGGATAAGAGTATATGGTTTTTATTCCTTTTTTTCGATCATAACCTACTTGAACTTTTGTATGTTCGTGTTTTCTTTCTAGTTTCACTTGAAACGCTGTTTCAGGTCGTCCTACAAGATGAGTTCGAATAGTTGAAATAGCTCCTTCAGAAAATTGCAAAGGATAAATCAACTTTGAACGATTCTTTAAAATACAAAATAGATTCTGGATCGACACTAAAAGTGAATTCATAAATTATCTTTTTATATTAGAGCTATTGAGAATTTTATATCCAATATTAGAAAAATAGCATGATTTATTCGTCTTAATGAAAAAAACAGAAGAAAATTTATTTTTCAACAAAACTTCATCATTCGCTCAAGATTTTTTTTAAATTGCGCTTACTACTCGGATGCATAAGTAGAATACTTGGATTAGATTGTTTCAATAATTTGAATGTTTTGGTCCTGCTCTAAAATGCCGTAAATCTTGCATTTGTGTTGTTTTTTAAGTATCGCTATTTTTTTATAAATTCGACCGTTAATAACTTGGTATTATTTTTATGAGTCTGAGTAGTAACTCAAACATTTTGATCAATCTATTACGTGACATTTGTCCAGAGTTATATAATAAAGCTCTCAATATTTTACACTGAAAGAGTGTTTTAAAATAAAATACATAGTTGATTTTACCAAAGATGTGAAAGTTTTCAAATTGCTTCTAACTCGGAATTTTGACTTTTAAAAGGAAATTTTAAATTTTGAAACAGCCTAGCTTTTTATACATCCGAGTAACGAACCACATTTATTTCATCAACAAACGCGAAAGGGATCGATGCGAGGTCAATAAATTACAACTGAAGATGATATTTTATTTAAAGTTTCTTGCATGTAATTTATTGACCAGAGCGGAGAGCCCGGTCCGGCTTGCTATAGCAAGCCGGATTCGCCCTAATTTTTTTGCTGAATTTACATTAAACAAGCTTAACTTAATATTATTTCATGCGTTCAAATAATGCGCTAAGATAAAATATCTTTGATATAGTTTCTAATAAACGATACTATGAATACAAACATTTAAGAAATTCTGCATCTGTTTTTTAAAGTTAGCATACTATATTCAAAATAGCTTTTGGATAAAAGCTTTATTTGAATCAATCTTTTTTCATTCTAGTATTATAACCCAGAAGAATCTTTTTATAAGCCTCTGTAAATTTAGGAGAACTAATCATATAATCGGCAGTGGATCGGTTACAAGCCATAGGAACATTGTATAAAACCGCAATTCTTAACAAGGCTTTTACATCCGGATCATGAGGTTGAGCCGTTAGTGGATCCCAAAAGAAAATTACTATATCTAAATCTCCTTCAGCAATCTTAGCGCCGATTTGCTGATCCCCTCCCAGAGGCCCAGAAAGAAATCTGTAAACCGGAAGTTCGGTCTCTTCGCTTATCAATTTTCCAGTCGTTCCGGTTCCATATAACTGATGTTTTGAAAGAATTTCTCTATGAGTTTTTATCCAATTTACTAAATCTTCTTTACGATTATCATGGGCGATCAACGCGATTCTTTTGATTGCTGGAACGGAGACTTCTTTCATTTCATTACTCTTTCTCGTTTATTTTGAATCTAATTTTTTGATGACGCAAATTTCAGACCAATCCTAAATTGACCTAAGATATTTTTTTTTCGAAGTCGATTCTTGAACTTGTTTTAGATTCGAACAGATTTCCTATGAAACATTTTTATTTTAGATTTCTTACAATCTTATTTCTTTTTCCTCTATTACTCTGGAGTGAATCAACTCCCAACGAAAAGAAAATCGAAATTTTAATTCCGGATGGAAGTAGTGGTGATTCCGATTGGGGAAAGGATTTTCTTCAATTTGAGGATCTGGATCTGTTAGGCGACGCAAGCGAAGAAAATTCCAAAAATCTTTTTGAAAAAGCAAAAGAAGACTTTTTAAAGTCCGTAGATCATTTTAGGAAAACAAACGAATTAGTGAATCTAAAACGAAAAGAATTCGATAGCTTAAACTTCGAAGCAGATCGTTACGAATGGCAAAAAAAAAGTCGCCGCGAAAATTTTGAAAGAGCCATTACCAGAGACTTGAATAAATCCAGATCCGACTCTATCCATCTTTTAGTTTCTTCCATGAATTTTTTGGAAAGAATTCAAAATCAAAAAGTTAAAGATACGGATACGTTTCGAGATCTACAAGCTAATATTTATAGAGAATATATCAAACATCAACTTGCTTTAAGAAATTTTCTGCAAGCTATGGATATTTTAGAAAGATATATCCAAATCGGAAATAAATACTACGAAGATTCCGAAGCTCAAGGTTTTCTTTCCAATTGTTACGAAAGAGCCTATCGACTTTCTAAAAAAAATCGAGACGACATCGCTCGGGAGAAATACGACATTCTCCGAAAAAAACACGGACTTTTATACGCTGAATTTAAATTTGGAAAGAACTCTTCGAATTATATTGAATTTTCCAAAGAACTTTTTAAAGACTAAAATGGATTCTCAAAATAGTATTCAAGTATATCGCAATTCTCTAAAATATTCCTTGAGAATAGAATCCACTTGTTCAAACGTACAATAACCCCTTGTCAAAATTCCATTTTCAATTCCGTCCGAAAAAACAAGGCTGGGAAACACGCTTACTCCCAAAGAAAAACCATAGTAGAAGTCGTTTCTGGTTTCCAGATCCGTGTCTTCAAATATAGATTGAAATTTTTGAGCAGTAATTCCGAACTTTTCGGATAACATTACAAAAGTTTCAAAGGAAGTTGGATCTTGATTTTCGAAATAAAAAGATTTAGAAAGTGCATTCAAATATTCGAATGCTATTTCTGGCTTTATTTTTTGTATGCTGATTACTGCTTTACAAGCTAAAAATGAATCATATCGAAAATCCGTTCTTTCTAAAAACCCCAATGAAAACGGTTGTTTTGTAATAGATTCTGCGTCTTTCCATTCGTGTTTTAAAATTCTCGCTAACTCTGGCGTTAAGAGTTCAGCACCGTCTTCAAAACGTAGACCGCCTAACACAAGAGAAAACCGGATTTTATTTTTGTATTCTTCCCTTATCTTTTCCATAACAGAACCAAAGCCATAACACCAGGGACAAAGAGGATCGGTTACATAAAGAATAGAATGTCGAATCGGTTCGTCTTGGTTCATTTTGTTTGATTATTTCTGCAAGAATGAAATTATATTTTTTGCATTCATTGGATTATTACTTTTCGTTTTTAAAGAAACCGGAAAAATTTTAGTATAAGTCATTTTTAATATGCCACATTCAAAGTCCAAATCTTATTTAACTTGAATTCGACGTAAGAAAGTCTGAGTGAATCGGGCTCTCAGCTCTGGTCAATAAATTGTATATAGAAACGTTATACGATTTATCGTCGTAAATTTCAATTTAGAACGCGATCCATAGAGAGCGTTCTGCTGAGTTTAACGCGATCTGTCGAGCGACCTGCAGAAGCGACTCATAGGGAGTGATAATTGAGTTTCCAGAAGCGAGACGCTGAGTTTGAGAAAGCGTTCTCCCGCTTCGATCCCTTTCGCGTTAATTCACATTAGTTAATATGATTCCACCTATAAAACCTATTTTGCATGTTCTTTTAAAGGGGTATTCATTCCAACTTTTTAAATAATCTCGTAGTTTTGTATTAGAGTTGTTGAAAAATTCCATAGTGCCGATTAACAAAACTGTTTCAATCGACCGTTTCCATGAAACAGATAGAGAATTCATTTTTCAACGACTCTATTACAATAATCAAAAAGAATATGAGCTATTCATAAAAAAGGCGGGATTAAGAACCCGCCCTTTTTATCATTCTTGCTTAAGAATTTTCAAATTTCATTCGGGTGTTTTATATAATACACTGATAACCATAGTGTCCCGAAAAGAACCCCCGCGTATGCTAATACCACAGTGACAATGTCAATTATAGGTAGTAGTGTGGCAATTGGAGAAATTTTGTCTGCAGTCATTCGGGTTGCTTCGCCCAAAATTAAAAACAATCCTCCCAAGCCAATCAAGTGATACCTACCCATCGCTTCTTTTGTCACCCGAGCAAAACGGGCAAAAACAGGAACTGCCAACAACGCAAGCGCAAAAATCGTGATTGCATTCATTGTGAACCCTCCTTATTTCATCTAGTTAGACTTTTGTTATTTTAAAAATAATCTTTATTTTCGTTTTTATTTTATACATTATATAATGATCGTTCCAATAACGTTAACCGCTTTGGTATAAAATTATACCTTCCAAATCATTAATTGAATTTTATTTTTAAAACTAACAAAGTTCAATTTAAATTCTCTTTGAACAATATTTTAAGTTTTTACATTAAAATATTATAAAATAATTATTAATAATGGTTTTATACTCCTTTTTGGCGCAGAAGATATATTAAAAATACTTTCAATTTGTTTTGTAGTTTGTTTATTTTATCGTTCTTTGTTTAAAAACCTTGTTATGTTTTTATCCCAAATGTTAAACTATGGATTTTTCTTCGATAAACCATAAATTCGGAAATACACAATCTATTAGAGCTTCTATATTTTTATAATATTCCATCATTTACTTATAATAAGGTCCTGCAAATTTTAGAAACAAATCCAGTTTGGCCAAAATTCTGGACGCTATGGTTTCTGAGTTAATCAAGTCTTCAAGTCCAGCGTCTGGACAATCATCTCAACAAGAATAAAAAGATTTTTGAATGAAATTTAAGTTAAATTTCAAAATCAATCTTTTTAGTCACAGAAACCTAACAATCTGGAATCTAATTTTCTTGACTTTAAAAAGCAGATCATTTTATGATAAAACGCTTTTTGCGAACCTGTTTCTCCCGATCAATGGCGGCCCTTTCGCGCTCCAGCAAGTAACCGCCATTTGTGGATTGGATGGGTTTGCTTAGCATTTATATAGCATGGTAAATTAGGTTCGCGATAATTATGTCTAGAAAAGTTAATAAAGCTTTTTCTAATACATAGATTAGGACCTTTATAGCCGCTATTTCTTCCTTTGTTTGTGAAGGAAGTGGATTGAAACTTTTGGAGAATTGCTTTCTCCAGAAGTTCGAACTTATTTCTTCCTTTGTTTGTGAAGGAAGTGGATTGAAACAGGCGTGGCGACCAGATTGTTCCGATAACGATATTATTTCTTCCTTTGTTTGTGAAGGAAGTGGATTGAAACCAAATACTTCTTTCATTCTTTGCAGACAATATTGTTTCTTCCTTTGTTTGTGAAGGAAGTGGATTGAAACTATCTTTAGACAAAACCTGGGGTGGAATATTCTATCATTTCTTCCTTTGTTTGTGAAGGAGGTGGATTGAAACCCAACAGGTTATTCAGTGCCAGCGGTGTTAAATAAATTTCTTCCTTTGTTTGTGAAGGAAGTGGATTGAATCATTGAAAACATCTTCGAAAAACGTTGAACACGACTTAAGTAGTCCCTGAAAAAGTGTTCAAAAGAATTCCAAACTTAAAAGTTGAGAATTGGTTCTAACTTTTAAAGAGGGCGATTACGCCTAACTTCTGCTTCTCGCTGCGTTCGGAATTGCTAATGCGAGCCCGCACTCCAGGCGTTGCCACATTTGTTTTGTTGTTAGGTGAAAGTAGATTATCGTCTTACTTTAAATCATTAAATTCACAGGTAATAACTCTATGGGAAGTATAAAAAATTGGGCTACTGGCCAATTATCCATTGTTTCTGAATGTTTAAGTTATTATTTTGCCTTTATAGCGGTTTTTAATTTTTTAACTAAAAATTATAGAGACTTGTTTAATTTTGAAGACATATTTTTAACGTGAGCAGGGCGTAACGCGAAAGGGATCGATGCGGGGTCAATAAATTAAATCTAAAGACGATTGTTGTATTATGTTTCCTGTATGCAATTTATTGACCAGAGCTGAGAGCCCGGCCGGCTGCCTGTGGCAAGCCGGATTCGCCCGGTTTTCTTATGTCGAACTCACGTTATTTTTAGGTAATTTTTTTTGTTCTAACAATCAGGAGAAAAAATTTAAATGTCCACGATCTTATTTTCTATTTCAAAACTCGCCACTCTGATTCTATTCCCTCTACCGTTGGTCCTTTTGATTCTTTTGCTTGTAGGTGCAAAACTCAAAAAATGGAAAGAAAAATTTTCCGTTTGGCTCCCCGTTTTGTTTCTTTGGATCTTATCCACAAGTACGGTTTCCCAAAAACTGATTCAATCTTTAGAAATTTATTATCCTCCGGTTTCTCTGGAACAACTTCCACAAGCGAACGTTATACTTGTGTTAGGTGGAATGGTTTCTACATTAAGTATTCATGACGAACCCGTGGACCTTTCTAACAGCGCGGAAAGACTTACCGAAACAGTCCGACTTTACAAAGCCAAAAAAGCGCCTAAGATTTTATTTTCCGGAGGTTCCGGAAATCTTTTTTATCAAACTGTGCCGGAATCCGAACCTGCGGGCAGATTTCTAAAACAAATGGGAATACCCGATTCTTCTTTGATCTTAGAATCTAAAAGTAGAAATACCGCCGAAAACAAAAGTTTTACCATAGAACTTCTCAAAGAACATGGTTGGAATTCGGTGATTTTAGTGACTTCTTCTTTTCATATGAAAAGGTCAGTTGAAATCTTTCAGGAAAATGGAATCACGATCATTCCCTTCCCTACCGATTTTCGTTCCCAAAAAGCAGTTTTGACTTTGGATAATTTCTTTCCTTCGACAGGTTGCCTTGAAAATTCCACGATTTCAATTAAGGAATGGATCGGCATTTTGGTTCATAGAATCCGAAACTTATAATCTAACTCAGATTTGGCGCAAAAAAATTTGAATGAATTTGCAATAGTTCCCACATTTTCAAAGTTCATCTGCAAAATCTTAATTTGCAGTAGTTCCCACATTGTCAAAGTTCATCTGCAAAATCTTAATTTGCAGTAGTTCCCACATTGTCAAAGTTCATCTGCAAAATCTTGATTTGCAGTAGTTCCCACAAATCATCGAAAAAACGAACCTCCCAAAATAGATGATTCCACTGAACAAAGTCCATAATAGGGGATTTACACTTTTCTCCACCCATCCATTCTGATTTTATGGTCTAAAACGAAAAACAGTCGGAACTTCAACGATGAATATAAAATTTACGATACTCGCAGGAATTATCCTTTTATCCCTCGGCTCCATCGCTTATTTTTCCTCTAAGGAAACCTCTTATACCCTACTCGACGCCTCGGAACTGGCCGCCTCCCCTGCAAAATACGAAAACGATCTTTTAAGAGTCAGAGGTTTTGTAAAACTAGGATCTGTCATTCGAGAAGGTAAAACCGCAAAATTCATCTTAGAATTTAACGATAAACAAATTCCCGTTTTTTTTACTGGAGAAACCCTACTTCCAGACGCATTTAAAGAAGGCACACGCGCTCGGGTAGACGGTTATATGAAAGATGGAATACTCGTTTCCGATCATGTAGAAGCAAAATGTGCGTCCAAATACGAAGCAGATTATTCGGAAGAGAATAAATAAAAAGGATTATAATTTTTTAATATGAATGATTTCGGAGCACTTTGTATTATCACGTCATTTGCGATCCTAATATTTTCGATCCTACAAACTTCTTACGGAATTTGGAAACGGGACAAAAAAGCGATCGAACTAGGTAGATATACTTTGATGGCCAATTCTGCGGTCATTTTTTTCGGGTTTATAGTTTTGCTAGTTCAATTATTCAGAACCGATCTTTCCAACTATTACGTGGTAATGCATTCGAACGAACATCTACCTTTATTTTATAAACTTACCAGTATTTGGTCCGGATCTTCCGGTTCTTTACTTTTTTGGAATCTTTTACTTTCCATTTTTACTTTTATCGTTCTTTGGCAAACGAAAGATCTTACCCAAGATAGAATTCCTATTTTAAATTTAACGTTAGCCGTCATCTCTGCTTTTTTTTCTTATCTCGCCGTATTTTATCCAGATGCTCAACCATTTCGAGAATTTCAACCGGCGGCAGTTGCCGGAAGAGGATTAAATCCTCTTTTACAACACTGGGCAATGGTCATACATCCACCGATTCTTTATGTGGGTTACGTAAGTTTTGCGATCCCTTTTGCAATCGCAGCCTCGGCCTTAATCACAGGACATCTTTCCGAAAACTGGTTTCGTTTTGTAAGAAGGTGGACTATTTTTTCTTGGTTTTTTTTAGGAACCGGAATTTTACTCGGATCCAAATGGGCTTACGAAGAATTAGGTTGGGGAGGTTACTGGGCCTGGGATCCCGTAGAAAACGCTTCTCTTATGCCCTGGCTTTTATCCACTGCATTTCTGCATTCTATGATCATCCAAGAAAGAAGAGATATGTTAAAGTTTTGGAATATGCTTTTGATCATACTCGCTTTTCATTTTTGTTTATTAGGAACTTGGATCACTCGAAGTGGAGTACTCGAGGGTCCTCATAGTTTTTCCAAATCTACAATCGGAACCCCGTTCATTATCTACATAGGAATCAGCTTTTTATTCTTTTTAGGATTTCTGATCTACCGCAGGAATTCTCTAAAACCGAAACACAATCTAGAAGCAATGACTTCTAAAGAAGGAAGTTTTCTTTTTAATAACTTTCTTCTTGTGATCGCAACCCTAGCAATCCTTCTTGGAGTATTTTCTCCGCTACTTTACGGAAGAGAATTTAAGGCCCCTTGGTTTAACTCTTGGGGAGTTCCCGCTGGAATCCTTTTGATCCTTTTGATGGGCTCAGCCCCACTTCTAGCGTGGAGAAAAGGCGCGGATAAGATTTTCTTTTCCACTTTACTCAAACCGTTGTTAGTCGGAATTGTAGGAGCTGGAGGTTATATTCTATTTTATACCCGTAACTTTACAATCAGCGAATATAGTTTAGGCGACGTATTAGGAGAAGTTTATTCCGTGATCGCAGTCGGCCTCGGAATTTTTACAATCGCGGGAATTTTACAAGAATATCATAGAGGGATCATCGCCAGAAAAACTGTATATCCAAACGAAAATTATTTTTTCTCCGGATTTAGGATGCTTTTAAAAAATAAAAGAAGATACGGGGGTTATCTAGTCCACTTGGCGATGGTGATACTTTTTATAGGTTATGCAGGAAACGCGTTTAAACAAAACACTTCCATTAAGTTTTTCTACTTTTTAAACGCACCCGAAAAAAACGAAATTGTATATTCCAGCCAGGACACAGGCGTTTTAGGCAACTATCAAATTTCCGCCAACACTTTAAAAATCAAACCTCTCGTTAATGGAGAAGCCAAAAACGGTCTCAACATTCAGAACGTAATCGTTTCCCACGAAGCAACTTTTCAAGTAAAACGGAACCTAAAAGAATTTTCTACGATGGTTACAGAAAGAAGATTTTATCCACAAATCTCTCACTTAAGTGGAGACTTTGAAACTCATATTCCTACAAGTGAACCCGCAATCTCTTCCACTCCTAAAGAAGACTTATATATTCAACTCGGGGCCATCGAACATTCCGATCTTTCTGATGAAAATCCTGACCTTCCAATACTTTTTATGAATTATCTTTTTACCAACGAAAACCAACCCGTTCGTAAATTGGAAAACTTCAACCGATTTCCGAGACAACTTGTAGCCAATCTGGAAGTATGGGTAAATCCTTTGGTAAAATTCATTTGGGTGGGTTCGTTGTTATTTTTCTTTTCTGGATTATTAATCCTTCTTCCGATCGGAGAATCCAGATCATGAAAACAATATTTTATAATATTCTAATTTTATTTAGCTTTTGGAATGTATTCGTTTTAATCGGTTCGCTTAGATCTTTATCAGCTGACTCCACTTTTACCAACCTAACAGAACCGGATCAGATCCGGACCTTTCACGAAGTAACTTCTAAAATCAGATGTATCTGTATCCCTTCAATTACGATCAAAAGTTGTTCGTTTAACAATTGTACAGTTTCGGCAAAACTAAAACTTTTTATAGAAAATCGGATTCAAAAAGGAGAAACCGCGGACGTAATCGTAAACAAAATGGTTCACGGTTTTGGAGAAGAGGCTCTCTCCGATCCTGTAATCCAAAAATTTGTAGAAGCAGGTAATACCGGAATGGCAAATTCAGTCGTCTTCGGTTTTGGAGAAAATATTCTGGCAACTCCAGATTCTACTTGGATCAACTTAAGTCTTGCTCTCGCAGGTTTTTTAGGAATCATACTCATCTATCTTTATATTCAACGAAAGAATCCTGGTTCTTTAAAACAAACTCAGGAATCCGGAAATCCAGTCAAACAAGTAGAAGATTCTTTTCAGAAATATCTTTCTGAAATACAGGAAAAACAAAAATAATGGACCCTTTACTCATTCCGTTTTACGTCATTCTACTCGGAATCGTTCTTGCTCCGTTTTTATGGATCCGATTTGTAAACCACTCTAAAACATCCGATATTGAATCCGAAAGGTCGGAACTGGTCCTTCGGAGAGAAGTAATTTTAGAAAACCTAAGAGATATAAAAATTGAATTTGATACCGGCAAACTCACTGAGTCAGAATTTCATTCCATCTCTTCCGGAATCGTTAAGGAGTTGGAAGACTTCGACGAAAAAATCCGATCCGTCGCGCAAATCATTCCAAAACAAGCAAACCCGTCCGAAGTCATTCCCAAATTTTGTCATGAATGTGGTTTTAAAATAGTTTTCTATGGAGCCAATTTTTGTCCTTCCTGCGGAACCAAATTGTTAATCTGAAGGCGATTTTTTTCTCTAAAACGCCCCAGATAACCTTCCTAAAATTATTTTATTATTTCAGTATATCAATATATTCTTTTTTTTTAATAGACTGCTCAGGAAAAAATCTTAAACTTCAAGGGGAACCTAACCGTCTTTCCGAACTTCCTTTTTACGGAGCTGGTTTTTACGTTTCCGCCTCTAAAATCGAAAAAGACGATCTTGGGGAAATCAGAAAGGATCTCAAAAACGAACTAGCTTCCAGAATTCCAAAAGATAGGATAGAACGATGGAAAGAAGTAGATTCCCTCAGCGGTTCGGAAGGAATTTATGTTCTTTTTCAGATCGTTCCGGAAACAAGAGTTCTTCCTGAATTTTTAGACTTTCAATTTTACTTAAACGATGTTCTCGCTGATAAGATTTGGAATTACTACGTTCAGTCTTTTACTTCCAAAGTTCGTAACTATCGTTTTTCGGCCCTTCCTGTCTATGGAACCTTCGGCTATCCTTTTTACACGGCTCCACCCGGAGCTTATACTTCGGGTTCCTTTATTTATGATTCGGACGTTACCACAGAGACAGAACACATTTATCGTTTTTTGGTCCGTTTTCCTAAGGATACTTTGATTAAAAATTCTCAAAGTAAAACTTTTTTTCAGGTCGTAACTCCGGCTAAATCCATTCTACGTTTTGAATATTAGTATAACATAAAGTTCAAAGTAAGAAAACCTGGGCAAATCCGGTTGCCATAAGCAGCCGGACCAGGCTCTCCGCTCTGGTCAATAAATTGTATAAAAGAAACGTTATACGACTTATCGTCGTAAATTTCAATTTATCGACCCTAAAACGCTTTCGTAAAAAGCGTTTTGCTGAGTTAACGCGACCCTGCAGAGCGACCCTTAGGGAGCGATGCATTGAGTTCAGGAGAGCGTTTTGCTTTAGTTCATTCATCGATCCCTTTCGCGTTAATTCGACGTAAAAATCCATGATTCACTTTTCTGAAAAAAGCTAGAACCTGAACTTTACAGATCGATTCCTAAAATATGAAAACTCACTCATACAAAAAGCAAAAGTTTCAAAATTTGTAATGTGACTTAATCTGTGGGAACTATCACCAATAGAACCAATTCTTAAATTGTAGAAGTTCACATTTTGGAAAACCATTTCTCATTTTCTTACGCCGAACTCACGTTAACTTTAAGATAGAGTTATTGAAAAATTCCATAGTTAACGTGAGTTCGGCGTAAGGTGGGAAAAAAGAGAAAGATCTTGTACTCAAAAGCGCCAGATCCATATTGAACCAAACTTTCAGCAAAAAGGAGTTCAATATGGATCTGACATCAATATTTTGTGCAATAGACGATTATTGTACACAACAAAAAATAAATTGGAACGGGAAAATATTGAGTCCCGTGGCAGGAAAAAGAAATCGTAAATTTCAGCTCAGCCTGAGTGAGGTAGCAACAATCGTAGTTTATTTTCATCTTTCTCATTATAGAGAATTTAAAAATTTTTATTTGATAGAAATAAAAAAGAATCTGAAATCCGAATTCCCAAAAGCGGTAAGTTACAATCGTTTCGTTGAACTGATGCCTAACGTGTTAGCTGTTATAGCTTCCTTTCTATCCAACACTTGTATGGGAAAATGTTCCGGAATATCGTTCATTGATTCTACAATTCTCAAAGTATGCGACAACAGAAGAATCCATTCTCATAAAGTATTTAAAAACATTGCACAACGAGGGAAATCAAGCACAGGCTGGTTTTACGGCTTTAAATTACATTTAATCGTAAATGATCAAGGTGAAATATTATCATTTATGGTCACTCCTGGAAACGTCGACGACAGAAACTCGAAAGTGATTTTCCCACTTGTTAAAAAGATTTACGATAAACTTTTCGGAGATAGAGGATACATCAGTCAATCTCTATTTGAAAGTCTTTATGAAAAGGGAATTCAACTCATTACAAAACTTAAAAAGAATATGAAAAATAAATTAATGCCCTTGGTTGATAAAATTCTTCTAAGAAAAAGAGCTATCATTGAATCGGTTAACGATGAACTTAAAAATATCTGCCAAATTCAACATACTAGACATCGGAGTTTTTGCAATTGGGCTGTTAATCTTTTAAGTGGTTTAGTTGCATTTTCATTCTTTCCAAAAAACCGTCTTTGAATTTGAGATCTAAAGACAATTTACAACTTTTAATCTCTCCTTAGACCGAATTCACGTTAAAGTATTACAAAAAAGTTCTGATCAGTTCGTAATAAAAAACGAGAGGATTAAAATCTAAATCGATAGTCTTT
>NZ_AKWY02000015.1:65000-109223 GCF_000306255.2 Leptospira noguchii serovar Panama str. CZ214 | reverse complement strand
AAATGACCAAAATACTTCTCTCTCAAGTGAATAAAAATTGCACCGTATCAGATTTCTTTGGAATCGATGGCTCAAAAAACCTTCAAAATTCCTTCCGAAAAACTCTCCTTTCATCAATATCAATCACTTATTGAAGCTCTTAAATCTATGAAATCTCGTTTCGAAAGAGAAACAAACCTTAGAAATTCTTCTCAACTTTGAACCAAAAAGATTCTTAAAAGAATGTTTTTTAGTATTTTTTTATACTTTTCAGTCTCGTTTTAGATGCGTTTCTGGAAGTATACTTGTGGGTGGGGACATCAAAAAGTAAAGTTCTTTACAAGATTCATTGCGTCTCTAAAATCAAAACGTGTCAAAAACTACAATTATAGAAAGAATCTGGCCAGCAAAAGAAATCGTAGAAGATCTATTTGAACTTAGAAAACAATCTCCCCTAACACATGTTATGACTAACATAGTAGTAACCAATTGGACTGCTAACGTGTTACTTGCGATAGGTTCATCCCCTGCTATGGTAATCGCAAAAGAGGAAGCAGGAGAATTTGCAAAAATTGCAAGTGCATTATTGATCAATGTAGGTACGGTCACTTCAGAAGATTCAATCGCCATGAAAATCGCGGCGGCGGCGGCCCATCAAACAAAAACGCCCTGGGTATTAGATCCAGTAGCCGTGGGAGCGCTCGGATTTAGAACAGAATTAGCAAAAGAATTACTCAATTTCAAACCGACTGTAATTCGAGGAAACGCGTCCGAAATACTAGCGTTAGCCGGAACAGAAGGGGGAGGTAAAGGAGTTGATTCCACGGCCCTCTCTTCTGACGCTTTACCTTTTGCTAAAATACTCGCCGAAAAAACAGGAGCCGTAATTGCAATCAGCGGGGAAATAGATTACGTAACAAACGGAAAAGAAACCATTTCGATCAGCGGAGGAGATCCTATCATGACGCAGGTAACCGGAGTCGGTTGTTCCTTAGGAGGTGTAATCGCATCTTTTTTAGGAATTCAAAAAGATCCTCTACGAGCAACCGCGTCCGCGTCCGCAATTTTTGCAATTGCAGGAACACGATCCGCAAAAATATCAAAAGGTCCTGGAAGTTTTGCAGTCAATTTTTTAGATCAATTGAATCTACTTTCGACAGAAAAATGATTATAAATCAATTTTAATTACTCAGAAATATAGTATAGAACCCTAAAATTCTGTTCTCGAAATAGAAATTACTTTCAAAAATTATGGTATTCGAATATACAGGAATCAGTAAGAACTACATAATAAAAATAAACAAGTCTATCTTATTTTTGTTAGCATTTCTTGTCAACGGATGCCTACCCCAAAAAAAGATTCATGTTCACTTTAAATTAAACGAAAGTCAAATGGAAGATAAATTCGTAATCGATAGCATTAAAGCAGAAAAATACATTCAATTTTTTGAAATTAAAAAATATCAGGAAAAATGTATACAGATTGAAATTGAAGCAAAACAACTAAAAAAATATTCATTTGATTTAGATACGATTAAAAAATCAATCGTTAAAGAAGCGTATCAATCGGGATTAGAACCCCAAATTCAAAACGAAAAAATCATTTACATATAATAGAGTTGTTGAAAAATTCCATAGTTAAAATTAACAAAATTGCTTCAATCAACCGTTTCTATGAAACAGAAACTAAGTGAAAAATTAATTAATCAACAACTCTAATGGAAAAACCGCATCTTTCGAAACTTTCCTTAAGAGTATCCAAACTTTGCGAATTTATGAAAATTCTAAAAATCAACTAATTCCGATTCTAGAATTGATTCGATACAATTCCACTTTAAAACCAAAACTTGCATCCGAAACAAAAAAATATGACTTCGCAGAATTGATTTTTTAATTGATGAAACTGATAAAGAAAAATTAGAAAATTTTTAAAAAATGAATCTTACTAAATCAAAAATCCTGAATATACGTTTATATAAAACTCTAAATTTATTTTATCGAAGGTTTGTATAATTAAACAATGAATCATTTTTTATAAATTTTTCTTGCATAGAACGCCTTCAAAATTAAGATCAGGCGCGTTTAACTCAAGTTCAAAAGGATCAAAAAAATGGAATATCAGTTTTTACTTACCGAAATTAGAAATCAGGTTTTAATCGTAACCCTCAATCGACCCGAAAAATCCAACTCACTAAACGTACAAATTAGAGACGAACTTGAAAACGTATTCAATGTAAACGCAAATAACGAATCCGTAAAAGCAATTTTACTCAATTCTTCAGGCAAACACTTTTCAAGTGGATACGACTTAGAAGAAGTAATTCAAACAAAATTAGAATCATTTCGGCATAGAATATTAGAGTATCATTATGCGCTTTACAGCTTTCCCAAACCAGTGGTTACAATATTAAAAGGATTTGCATCCGCGGGAGGTTTTGATCTTGCTCTTTGTGGAGACTACATCGTCTCTGAAAAAAAAGCGATTCTTTTCAGGCCGGAAATTCGATTTGGAGGCCCTCCTCTAATTACTACACTCGCAAGAAAAATTGGACCTACTAAATCTTTGAGTTTAACTCTAAAAGGAGATCCGATTCGATCTTCTCAGGCTTTGAATTTGGGAATTATAGACGAGATCTACGAAGGCGATAACATATTACAACACTCGCTCCAAATCGCTTCTAAACTTTCACAATGGAATTTGAATATGTTATCCACATTGAAACGAATCTCGAATAATTATTTTATGGGGAATTTATACGAAAATTTAAAAAACGAATTTGACGAATTTGTTTCCGTATTAGAAGATCCTAAATTTTTTCAAAAAGTTCAAAACTACGCGGCAACGATACAGCAGTGAATACCCTTTATAAAAATTTCATTATTTGAAATTTAGCTTTTATAGAATTTTTCACCGAATCATAAAACCTCAAAATCTTGTTTAAAGTTGAGGTGCAATTTCCGATTCTTGTAAGTATTCGACCTCGGAAGTATTGGAACTCTTTATCATTAGTACTTTTGAATTTACTTGATCAGACGAAATCGAATGTACAATTCCAGACGGTATAAAAAGAACCTCTTCTGATTGTAACATTATAGGTTCGGCTCCAGGCAAGGTAAGCTGAAGACTTCCACGAATTACATAATAAACACAATCGTCGTTTCTAAGAACAAGATGAATTTTCTTAGGTAATTTAGGAATATTGAATACGTTTACCCCAATCTTACCATTGGCCAACTCAACCGAAAATTTTTTCGTTTCTGAGGAATTAAGAAAAGTTTGTAGATTAATTTTTCTAAGCGGGGACGAGGTAGGAACTTCTTTGCGACAATCAGTAAATACTAGAACAGTTCCAAGAAATATTATAAAAAAAACTTTATTCATGATCAGATTTAAATACTCAGAATAGAAACCCTAGTAGGAAATCAAAAGAAATCGATTTCCTACTAAAAACAAGACTAAAACCCGTAATTGACAGTTACGTCTTTACAAGTAATCGCACTTGTTTTTGCATCTATAGCGCAAAATTCTACTTTTGAACTGGAAATTGAAATAAAATCACGAGTTTCATAAAATCTATAAAAACCTTTTGATGTTTTAACTACGTCCGTAGTAGACGACGACTTACAGTTTGCCATAAAAAGAGCAAATACAACGAGAAACAAGCTAGTTAACATTTTCATCTTAATATGCTTCCTTAATAATACTTGGATTTTTATACTTTTCATTTACATCGTTGCAAGTTAGATCTCCGTTTTTTTCGACAACACAAATATAATCGTCAATATAATCGTCGAAAGAACCACCACAACTTTGTGTGGGACAAAAATTTCTATGAAGAACGATTTTGTCCTTATCGAAGACGCTTACTTTCGCAAGATGAACTGTTGAACATTGTACCAAAGTAAATAGTACGATTGCTAAAAAGAAAAATAAAATCATATTTTTTTTCATATTATCTTAACCCTTTTATCACAGCAGGTTTACAATCGAGTAAATCATTTGCGTCGATATTACATAGAACCAATTGACTTGAAAGACGTTTAGGATCATAAGGATTTCCTGTATCCTTATGAACGATTAGATAAAGGCGATCTCCAGCAAAAGCGCCGGATCCGACTCGATACTTCACACAATTTGCAGTAAATAGTAGGGGAAATAAAATTGCCCCAAACTTTAAAAAGCGCATACAAGCTCCAAAATGTAGTATTTTTCAAAACAAAATTCGCACTTGATTTTTTAAGTCAATAAAATACCAGAAAAGAGTTAAAAAATAGATCAAAACGTTTCTTTTAAAAATTATTAATATTTCTATATTCATTAGAATCATACTAAAAGCCGTTTCTAATGTGTTAAAACGACCTACAGTATTTTGAGATATATTCTCAAAATACTCATCTCATTTTTTAGATTTTAGGGAACCTCGTTATAAATCAGGAAATTTATATGAATCATAAAAATCCATTTTTCAAGAATGAATATTCCTTTTATATAAAATCTTTTTGAAAACTTAGATTTTTTATCAGTTTTAAATTCCCTTATTTTTGAGATTATAAGATAAAACCTATGAATGAATTCACATTTAAAATTGAACAAACTCATTCTTAAGTATATAATAGAATTGTTGAAAAATTAGTTCCCTTCCGTTTTTTTCATTAAAATGAATGTGTAAAATCGTTTGTATGATTTTTTCAACAACTCTAACTTAACGTGTATTTGGTATAATACAAAAAGGATCGATAGGAGGGAGTTCAGCAAAACACTCTTTCAAATTAAAGACGATTGTTATATGCTATTTCCTGCATACAATTGATTAACCAGAGCGAGAGCCAGATTTTCTTATATCAAACTCATGTTGATATAGAATTGAAATCTAACACCAGAATCATAGAGAACGATATTCTAAGTTCTCAAACAACTCAGCCGAAAACAAGAGCACGAGTGACCCAATAAAATCCTTACACACAACGATTAGAAATTTAGTTTTTTATTCTATTGTGTTTAGCGTTTGAATCTAAATGTAACGTAAGTTCGGCGTAATTTTTACAAACAAACTCTAAAAAATTTAGGCTGAAATATAAGTTAAACTAAATTCAAAAAATAGAATATATTAGATAAACCTAAAAGCCGAGTTTTGTTTTCAAATTTTAAAAAAAGGGAATATTAACCGAATTGATGTGGTAAGAAATTCGGTTGGAGCTTGTCGGGATCGAACCGACGACCTTCTGAATGCAAATCAGATGCTCTCCCAGCTGAGCTAAAGCCCCTTGTTAATACCGGCTGGGCCTGATGTGATTTGAACACATGACCCCACGCTTATCAAGCGTGTGCTCTAACCAGCTGAGCTACAGGCCCGGTAAGAGACATGTTTTTGGTTGAATTCTCAAATGCAACAGTTTTTTACTAAAAAACTGTTGCAGACTTAAAAACCGTTCCTTCTATAAACTCGAATTTGATGATCTAAAAAATCTGAAATTACTAAGTAACGATTGTCGGGTGAAACGTCAAGGCCCGTAGGTTGATTACCAGCTTCCCAAAATTCCTTAACCGTGTCTGTAGTCGTGTCAATGACATACACTCTTCCAAGCACCAAACCTTTTTTGAGATAACCTTCAGTTGGATGGTTAGGACCTCTACAAGAAACATAAAGATATTTTCTGTCAGGAGAAAGAGCAATCGTATTCGGTTTATCGAATACAGGAATCGACTTTTGAACTTTTTTTTCTTTTAAATCATAAACTTCGATTTTGCTACAACACATATCAGAAACATAAATCTTACTTTCAGTGTTGCCGGAAACGATATGACGTTTGTTTCCCGGAGGTCCAATCGTATCGATGAGCTTTTCCTTATCCATGGAATAAATTCCAAGTCTACCACCTCCAGATTCTTGATTACTCGCGGAGAATTGAGCGATGTATAATTCTTTACCGTCTTTCGAAAGAAGAAGTCCGCGTGGAAGACCAATCTTATCCGTTTTACGAATTTCCGTTTTCGTTTTTCTATCGATAACGGAAATATCCTCACTGATCCAATTGGAACAATAGACTAAATCTCGTGTCGGATCATAAAGAAGAATTTTAGACCACTTACCGTTTAGATCAACTGTCGCTTTATACGCGAGAGTTTTTAAATCGAACACGTGAACCGCATTCGCCTGCATTTGGCTGACCCAGAGTTCGTTATGCTCCGGAATCGAAATTGTTTCCACAAAACCCAATTTCTTTTTGTACTTTTCAGGAGGAGAAAGTCTGACGGTTTCGCCGGTATTTATATCCAAAACGTCCATACCTTCATCTTCTAAAAGCGGAATTGCAAGTCTAGTATTGTCAATAAATCGAACACTTTTAGGTTGAAATCCAGTTTTAAATCTTGAGATAAAACGGTGCGTTATGCCCTCTTTATCCAAAGCTATCAGTTTTTCATTCAGCTCTTCCGCCTTTTTGATACGGTAAGAAGAATTTTGAAAACCAGGAGAAGAAAATTTTAATTCAATTTCTTTTCCGTCCTTATAAACCGGAACTACCATTTCAACCAAAGCAATATTCTTATCCACTTCTAAAATTTTAAAAGAAAGAAGCTCTTCACCAGATCGTATTACGGTTCCTTTATAAGGATGAATGTTAAACTTAACAATTTCGGTTCCGTTTTTTTCTCGATTGATTGGAGAGGAAAATAAAGAAGAATCTCCGCTTTTACAGCATACTAAAAATAGAAATATAGGAATTAACAGAGTTACATCCGATTTTATTTTGATAAGTTTTAGATGATTTTTTTTTAGATTTGAATTCAAGAAATACTCCTTAGATGTTCTTTTTAGCTTGTGTTTGATTTCCTAAAATCAAGTTGGTCCAGTAAAAAGGACGTATTAGAAAATGATAAATTGCGAATGTGATTCCAAAAACCGATAAAAGATGCAGGATAAATTTTTCCGCAATCCCCAAGGAAGAATGAACCACAAAATAACCGGCCAAAAGAGAAACAGGATGGTGCAAAAGATAGATAGGAAGACTTGCGGTCCTCATATATTCAGTTCGATCGTTTTTAAAATCGAAAAATTTCTGAAACAGACCGATCAAAAGCCGGATCATCAACCAACCGGCGGCGCACTTAGAAAAAATATGTAACATCCTTCTCCAATTTCCAGTATAACCAAAGTAAGACCAAAATGGATCTATCCTACTGATCTCGTAAAATCCCCAGAACGAAAGTAAAGCAAGAGGAGCCCAGATCCAAAAACGATCCGATTGAGGTTCCAAAAGAAAAGTTTCCTTAGAAATCAAAAAACTTCCACAGAGAAAAAAAGTAAAATTATAAACAAAGTTTACTGGTTCAATTGCAAACCAGGATTCATCTTTCAAAAAATAGAAATTGATCATACAAGTACCTACAAAACTAATAAAAGTAAAAACGAGGATCGTCTTAAATTCTTGTATAAAACTTTTTTGGTTTGATTCTTTATTCAAAAGAAACGCCAAAGGAAGTGTAATCTTTCGGGTTAGAAGATGAAGTATCGTAAATAAGATCAGAAAATAAAGAAACCAGAGATGAGAAGGTCGAATATTATAATTTAAGAATATTTTAAAATAGAAATCAAAGTAAGAAATTTTAGTTCCGGCTTGTAAAAGAGACACATAGGATTGCATAGGTGCAAAAAGTAAAATCCCGACAAGCGTCGGAATAAAAATCCTAAAAATTCTCATTCTTAAAAACTCTTTCAGAGTTTTGGTTCTAAAAATCGCCTCCGTAAAATATCCTGAAAGAAAGAAAAAAAGAGGCATCCTAAAGATGTGAACCCATTCACCGAATATGTCGAAAATCTCCGATCCTTGTTCGTTCCTTAGGGGATATTTGATTTCGGCAGCGTAAACGATCGCAACGTGAAATACTAGACCAATTAAAAGAGCAAAAGAACGAAGATTATCTAAATAAAGAAGTCTTTTTCGAGTTTTAGATAAAGTCGACTTAAGGTTCAAACATCCACCGTATATTTAAAAAGAGAATCTCGAAGGATCAACGTCGCAGGATCTTCTTTTTTTTGTTCCACCATTTTATCTTTTACTAATAGATTGATTGCACTTACCAAGTCCTTATGTTCCAGTCCAACTCTAAGAATCGCCCATCGAATAAAATGGTTCAGAGGAATTTTACAAACACTGCCTTCTTGTGTTCCATATGTTTGAGAAAAATTAATCAGAGCCGAAGTTACTAAATTCTTTTTATCCGCTTTTAAAAGAGTAGTGATCGTTTTATTGGTTTCTCTTAATCTGGAAGTAAGAATTTTAACAATTTTCATGGAAAAGCCGGGATTGGTTCGTATCAAATTGAAAAATGCACTTTCATTGATTGCAATGAGTGAAACGTCAGTCTTTGCAACCGCTCTTGCGCTTCGAGGAGTTCTATCGATCAGTGCCATTTCGCCGAACATATCTCCCTCTTTTAATTCTACGAGGAGTTTATAGGCTTCTTTTACTTTTTTGTGAATTCCGACTTTCCCGTTAACGATCAAATACATTTCTTCCGCTTCTTGATTCTCCTCAAAGATAATATCGGATTCTTTGAATTCGACCCCTAATTTCTCAACCATGGATTGGGTTACTTTCATAGTTTTAACGGACCTTAATTATAATATCACAATCAATTCATTTTTTTGGAAATTGGACCAGCATTGAAAGTTTCAGAACTTAGATCAACTAAAATCCTAGAAGCAAAACTTCTAAGGCAAATTATAAAAAGCCTATATTGAAATAAAAATTGCACCCAAGGCCGAAGGTAAAATCTTATAGCAACTCTTAAACCTCTATAAAATAAATTTTGAATTCGATGATAATCGCAAAACAACGATTTTACGTAAAAATTTGATTTTCAAATCCTTATTTTTGAATTTTATAGAAGTTCACTCTATTTTAAAACGAACTGGAAACTACAGTCATAATTGATTTAATAAAGTTGTTCAAAAATTCTATAGCTCAGATCAACAAAACTGCTTTAATCTACAGTTTCCATGAAACAAAAACTGATGGAGGATTCATTTTTCAACAACTCCAATACTTATCTAATAGGGAATTTAATATAAATTTGATGTCTCTAATCTTATTTTTTCCGTAAAAAATAAAATGTGGGAACTACTATAAGTTTGGTTTTTACAAATCCATTTTGAAAACGTGGTAACTCTTACTTTTAGAAAAAATTTCCTAGATCCTAGACTATTGATTTTAATGTGAATTCGGTATAAGGAATTCATTTTTCTGAAAAAAATTGAGATTTAAACTTTGTGGATCGATTCCAAAACGCAGGAACTACTGCAAATCAAGATTTTACGAATAAATTCTAAGAAATGTAGGAACTTATATTTTTAGAAAATTTGGGCAAATCCGGCTGTATGGTAACCGGACTGGGCTCTCAGCTCTGGTCAATAAATTGTATATAAGAAACGTATAACATATCATCTTTATTGTAGTTCTCAAAGTGAAGATGAAAAAGTTCGGAAGATTTTTTTCTATATCAGAAAATCATACTTTTTGCAAGTAAAAAGGTCTAATTTTGTCGGAACACTTAAAAAAATCTGCATTTTCGCTCCTTTTTACTACTCGGACGCAAATCAAAATAATTTATGCTGAACTATTTCAAAAAGCCAATCAATTGAAGTTAATAGAATCTATTGAAAACATCACATCTTTGGTAAAATCGATCTGGAACTTTTAGTATGTCCAAGTAGTAATTCAAAAAACAAAAAACGTTTTAACTAACCTAGTGACGAATTATTGGGCACATTTTTACGCAGCATTTACTTCAAATTGTACAGGACTTACAAAGTCTAATGACGAATGAGATCTGTGTCTATTATAATAAACCTCTATATGATCAAAAAGTAATTCTTCCGCTTCTTGAATTTTATAGAAGTAATTATATTCCATTTCTCTCTTCAGAGAACCAAAGAAGGACTTGCGGCTGCGTTGTCCCAACAATTCCCTTTTCTGCTATTGCTCATTCGAATTTTGTTGCTGAGCAAATATTTTCGAATTCCGTTCGAGTAATAATTAGAGTTGTTGAAAAATTCCATAGTCCAGGTCAACAAAACTGATTCAATCGACCGTTTCCATGAAACGCAAACTGATAAAGAATTAATTTTTCAACAACTCTATTGAATCTCTAGAATTTTTATCACAAAGCTATTTGTTTATTACTGAACACAAGAAAATAGTACCAAGTTTATTAACGATCGAATTTGGGAAAAAAATAGCGGTATTTAAAAAATAAAGCAAATACGGGATTTCGGCATTTTGGAGCAGAACCAAAACATTCAAATTATTGAAACAATCTAACCCAAGTATTCTATTTATGCGCCCGAGTATTAAATGAAAAATATTACTCATAACTATATAATAAAGTACCTAATATTTTGCATGGAATCAGTGTTTTGTGATAAAATTAACGGTACTCAATTTTATAGAGATCAGTAACACCTGTAATAAAATTCCAAGTAGCGCCTTTTTTAATTATAATTCAAAGAAAAAAATTGGTACCAAATAGATGAGAAGAGAATATTCAAAAATCCGCAATTATGTTATAGAACCCAAAAAATAAACCTGAAACATTTTTATCAAAAAAAACGTCTAAATAAGCTCGTATGATGAGATTTTTGTCCGTAGGTTCATTTATAATCGATTGAAAGAGTCATATAGATTCCAAATAACGCAAGTTTAACGATTAATGGATCTCAAAAAGACAAATTACTTTTAGATTTCAATGTTAGATTACTTTCACAACCGTAAAGTAAAATTCATATATTATAAAATTTCAATATAATGCCGTAAGCAAACGTAAAATCACGAAAAAGGAGAAAAAAATGGCAAATATAATCAAAAAAGATCGAGTGAAAATACGCTTCCTCTGTGATCAAGTAGGAGAACTAAAATCAAAAGGACTCAATGTAAGAACGGTATTCGATCAGTGCTGGAATCGGATTCCGGAAACAATGATACAAAAACTCAACGCCGAAGAACTACTCGTTTACATACAACGACATATTCTTCCGACCGAAATAACTTTGATGAATACAAATAAAAATGTAGAAGATTACAAAAGTAAAACTGCATAAAAAACAGAGAAGTTTTTATTAAAACACAAGGCGTTCTATAAAACGTGTCCGTGAACGTTACCGTCAGGAATGTGCGTTAAAAACGTTACTGAATTTTTAATCAGTCTTTATTTTTTGTCTTCTCAATAGACAAAAAAAATCCTGAATCGGAAAACGATCCAGGATTTTTTAATATATTCAATTTTCTGAATATTTTTCTAATTTTCTTGGCTTTGTAAAGAAAATCTGCTAATATCCAAAACCGTATAACGGGTTTCCGCTCCGGTAAGATTTAAAACGGCGGAATCCCCTGTTTTTTTACCAAGCAAAGATTTAGCCAGTGGAGACTGATAGCTGATAATATGTTTTTCTGTATCAGCATCCCAAGCGCCTAAAATGGAATAAGCTACAACTTCTCCCGTGGATTCGTTTTTGAGTTTTGCGGTAACTCCAATATTGATCTTATCCGTTTTGACATTGGTAAGGTCCAAAATAATCGCGCTTTTGATTTCCGCTTCCAGTCTCTTGATAGCCGCTTGCAATTGAACCTGTTTTTCCATAGCAGCTTTATATTCAGCGTTTTCCCGTAAATCCCCTCTTTCCTGGGCTTCTCCAATATCTTTGGAATTTTCCGGCATTTCTACATTAAGAAGGTGTTCAAATTCTTCTTTCTTCCGGTTGAGCGCGCGCCTTGTAACTAAAATAGCACCTTCAGGAATACGCGCAAGAATGTCATCGTCCTCTTCATCCTCGTCTTCATCTTCTTCCCAAGCGACGTCAGGTTTCAACTCGACAATCAAAGAATATAGGCGTTCTTTTTCAAGATCGGTAAAATATGGAACTTCTTTATAAAGGGCGTATAACTTACGGATGTATTCAGAATCTCCGGAATGGATCGCCTCGCGTAAAATCTCGTCGTCGTTACCGTGTAGGATTTCCTTACAAGCATTCTTAAGTTTAGTTCCTTTATCCTCTATCTTAGCAAGAGGTTTAAACATACGGAAAACCTTAAGGATCAACTCAAGACGTTCTTCTTGTTTAGAAGACAAAAGCCATTCTCCTTCCCAAATTTTGGTAAGGATCGACTTAGCGACCCAGATAAAAACTTCAGGAGTTTCTTTTGCTCTTGTGCCCGCAGATTTAATAAATGAATTAAGAAGATCAAACTTACCTTCTTCTTCCAAGATGGAGAATACGTATTTGTTCACCTTGATCGGAACTTCAAAAAGAATTCCAGTCAAGACCTCTTCCGGACTATGAGCGTGTTTGCGAACTAAATTTACATAACCCTTTTTGATTTCCGCATTTCCGATCTTAGTGGAAACTTCAATCAAAGAACTGACCGGTAAGGACTTGATCAGTTCCGCAATTTTAGACTCGTTTAGATGTCTCGGAATTTCATCGTCTCCAAGTTCTTCCGACGCGGTTTGCAGATATAAAAACGCTACGATCTTACGAACCGGATCAGCCGCTTCCTCTTCTTCATAATAAAAATGATTGAAAGTTTCAATGGCGCCTTCCGCATCCTCTCGGTTATCTAAAGCCTCCATTGCAATATCTAACTTTTTATTTGCGTCCGTCTGGTGGGCAAACTTCTCCGACAATTCTTCCGACAAAGAAATCGCTTTTTCACGATATACTAATTCGTCTTTTTTCTTTGGATCAAATCCTATATTGGGTTCTTTTTTAATGATATTCTTAGCTTTGTTCCACCACTTAGACCATTCTGCAACCGGAAGAAATTTTCCAGAAACTTCCGATTTAATATCCGCGGTCAACATTCTGTTGTTAAAAGAAGTTAAAAGTTCCTTAAAAAAATCGGGAATATTATTTTTAAATAATTCCGTAATCTCGTCTTTATTTTCATAATATTTCACCCATATGTGATCTCTTTTCAGAGGTTTTAAACTAGTAATCGCCATCTGAATTGAAAGTTTATGATCCTTCTTATCTTTAAAGTCTACAAAGATAGAATCTCCGTTAGGAGAAATAGAAGTAATTTTCCCTACACCCCAGTTTCTATGAAGAACGTAGTTGTTGGTATCGAATACGATGTTTCTTTCGAAATTTGCGATACAAACTTTGATCGGTTTTCTATTGTTACCGATCTCAGACATTTTGAGAAAATCTTCCAAAAGAGAATGATTTGTATACTTCGCTTTATAAGCTCGGATGAGTTCGTTTCTAGCTTTGTTGGAAGAAGATTCGTGTTCCAAAATCTTCTTTAAAAGATAAATTACCTTGTCCCAGTCTTCTAACTGTTTATAAGGTTCCACGATCGGATAAAGATAACCCACAAGTCTGGTTCTTTCGCGATGACCCAACATGATTCTTTCAATTCTTTCAAAAAATTGAAGGTCCTCGTGGTTATTGTTTACGATGATCGACCAGATCTCTTCTAACTGAACGTAGTCCTTTGTCTTAGCAAAAGTTTCGATCGCTTGTTTGAGATACGTAATCGCCTTTTCTTTATTTTCTTCTAAAATAGAAAGTGCGTATTTTTTTAAAATTTCGGGATTTTTACGATCGTGTTTTGCAAGCTTTTCTAATACAACTTTAAGTTCTTTATTCTTTTTTAATTTTTCAAGAGCCTCTGCTTTGTATTTAAGCGCGAGCCTTTGATCTCCATATTTCAGGATTTGATCTGTAATGTGTTCTATGATCGCCCACTTACCAGCTACTTTAAAAGATTCTAATAGATTTTTTAAAAGACCAGAATCGCTTATTTCTCCTCTTTCCAAAGAAAGAATTCCAAGTAAATATCTTGCTGAAATACTGTCTTCGTGTTCGGAGAGATATTCTTCGATTTTTCGTTTTGCTTCGTCTATTTTTCCGGCAGACTTATAAAATTCAATGAGATCATCAAAAATCTTGAACTTGGACGCAGGAATGGAATTCGCATCGGTGCGAACGTAAATTTCTTCGTTAAAAAGAGATGTCAGCTTATCCAGATCGTTAGCCGGTCTGGATTCCGTAGTTGCTGATATTTCGTTAGACATAGGATACTCCACCGATTGAGTTTCGGCTTGATGATGAAAATTGGGACGTTTGGGGTAAAATTCCTCTCTGACAGCCCTGTATTTATCAATTATAGGCGAGTTGGCTTATCCGTAAACCAGAATTTAGAGAGAAGAAGAAAGCCTGAGAAAGTGAAAAACGGGATTTAAGAATATCCCGTTTTTCCTTAAAAACTTTTTACTTGCCTGCAGCACCGCCGCCGGTACCACATTCTTTTTCGACTTTGGTCTTGAGCATCTTATCCAATTTATGTTTGCTTCTGCAATCTTCGTCATCGAAATCGATAGACGCTCCGTCAAAGTGAACTTCGAATACATCGGATAATACTCTTAACTCATCAAAGAAAAGATACACTGTTTCTCCGCTCGTATCCGGACGAGAACGAACTTTAAACTGTTTGAAAACGATCGTCTTTACTTGTGGGTAGGAATTTACATCCTGAGGAACTCCTTGAGGAATATAAACGGTCAATGGTCTCCATCCGATAAAGTCTAAAGACCCAAATTGAAGAATGTGAGTGTCTCCTTTCCAATCTTCAATCCAACCTTCTAAATTATACTCGTTTCCTCTTCCACAAACCCAAACAGACATTGCCTTACTAACTCCCGGAAATTCCACTCCGTAGATTTTAGAAACTTTTTTCTGATTGTTTGCATCTAAGTATGCCTTAGTACGAAGTATTTCGTATTCAGGAATTCTAGGAGGGCGAATCGTTACAGCATTCTCACCTGGATAAGTGAATTGAAATTTAACTCCTAAAACCTTTGCGGTCCCTGCATCTACGTTCTTTATATCTCCAGGTTTACCTGAAATTAGTTTTACTTCTCTTAGAGCTTGAGCGTTTTGTGCAGTCGCTTGATACGTTTGCTGTTGTCCACCTTGTGGCTGTTGTGTATCCTTATCGGTAGTAACTTCCCAGCCATAAGGAGCCGAAGGCGCCGGATTATCCCAAGATTCCACCGTGATAGATCTGAGTTCCAGACCACTTACATCGATTCCTGTAGCGGTATCGATTCCACGTTTGCCTTTAATGATGTTTTGTCCATTCACGATTCCTAATAGAATGACTCCTCCTATAATTGTAGTTAGAGCCGTAGTGATTTTGAACGAGTTCATGAATCTTCTCATGTTTACTTTCCTTTTCCCGAAGATTACCAATTATCTTTAATTTCCGATCCAGGATACTTCGCATCCGATTTATCGGCACGAACTTCCAAATCGTCCACATAAAAGTAGAATTGTCCTCCCACTTCGTGAACGTCGCTGACTACAAATAGAGATACAAAATGAAGATTCTTATCTAAAAGAGCGAATCTTGTACTTTGAGGCACAAAACCCGGAATCGTTGCGGTTAGTTTTCTCCAACCGAAGTAGTCCAGTCTTCCTAATCGGATGTTGTGAGTATTTCCTCTGTAGTCTCTTAGTTTAGCAAAAAGAGTATGACGAAACTTTCTTCCCAAAGCCCAGATAGATAACTGACGAGCTTTTCCTTTTACTACATATTCGTGAGGAGGAAATACTTCCACTCTGTCAAATCCTCTGACGGTATAATTTGTTTTTACTCCCAGGATATGATTCTTTTCGATCTGATCCCCTCCGTTATCCGGAACCGTGTTTTCGTCGAACACGTCTCTCATCAGTCCTCTTTGAACCATTTTAAGAACCTTTGTTTCTCCGAGAGGAGTTGTTGACTTCGCTCTCCAGTCTTCCGCCTCTTCGAAATTCTCTAAAATGAGTTTTTCAAGAGGATCCGGGGTCGCCCCTGTTTGCTGAGTCTGATTGTTTCCGGTCTGCTGGCTATAGACACCTGGTACTGCAAGAATGCAGAGCAGTCCGGCAAGTAAGATGATCTTCTTCCTCATGAGAATTTCTCCTGGTTACAAAATACAAAATAAAAAATCGTTTAGAGACAAGTCCCGACTCTTGAAACCACTACTTAAAAAGTGTGAAAGAACCTCTTAGACCCGAATCGATTCTATGTTTCTTTTTTCTAATTCTTTTAAAAAGAATTTTAAGAAATCCGATCCTATTAACGCCTCTGTATAAATATCGGAAGATAAAGGATCAAAATTAGCAAACGAAAAAGTTTTTTAACAAATCGTGAATTTTTTTAAAAGGGTTTTAAAAACGAAAATTTTTATAAAGAGAACGTCCCAAACTATTGGCTTCTTTAAAATTCTGTTTCTTTTAGGATTTTATGGAGATTTTAGGACAAACTCAAAAGTAAATTCTCAAATCTAAAAAATTAGATGCCGGAAACAATACGTTCTCTGGACACAACGTCCCAAAGGATAAAAAGTATGGTCGGCAAAACATCAACACTATGACTCAGTATTCAAAAAACACCGTTTAATTTTTCTACAGAAACTAATTGCAAAATCTTAGAATCAATCACCTTTCAATTTTCGATAAAATGTGGTAGTTCCCGCACTTTAATTTTACCGTAAAATATAGGTTTGCGAGAGTTCCCACAGATTAAGTCGCATTACGAACTTTAATTAAAGTGAGTTAAGCGTAAGAAATTCATTTTTCTGAAAAAAATTGGAATCTGAACTTGGCAGATCTATTTTTTAAATTGCGGGAACTATTACAAAAAAATCTTTATATTCAAAAAATATAATTCTTAAATTCACTTTCTTTTTTCAAAAAACTGACCTAAAAAGATACAAATGAACCAAGAATAATTGAGAAAAAAAAGCCCGGATAGTCCGTACATTCCAGCTCGAACAAGTTTCTTTTCCGGGTCTGCGATCGGCCTAAAAATTGTAGGATATTCTGAAACGGCAAGTTTATAAATTCTTCCTGCATCCTGAACGGAAAGTTTGTAATAAGGATATAAAGAATGATTTTTTAAATTTTCGCCCCAAAAAAAGACGGAACTCCCCCAACTGCAGGTCGGAAGTTCCATTTTCTCACAAGCTACCCAAACATGAACCGGATCTCCTTCTTTCCAACTTGATGAAACCAACGGGGCGACATGAAAGTAAATCGTTTTGGTAAGTTGTGGTTCCGTCTTTGACTTGCTAATGGCAGATCTAGAAGAAATATAATCTGGAAGAATTTTTACTTCTCTAAATACCAAAATTCGATTTTTTCCGAACTCCCCACTTTGTGAAAGATCCATCTCTTTTCCGACAGGAATTCCTAAAAAAAATCCTATGGTATGACTGATATAAAGTGAAGAAACTCCCGCCGACAAAAGACTTAAAAACAATGCGACGTAGAGAAGATTACCAAACTTTGTACTGAGACGGATAACTAGAAAAAGCAAAGGAAGAAATAGAAATAAAAGCCAAATGATTGTGAAAAAAACGGAACCATACATTCCAAGAGGTATGAATAAAAGTGCCATTCCATTTACAAGACCAAATCCAATCAGTAATAACTGCCAGGTTAAATTTTGTGGAGACGGTTCCATTGGAAAAGGACGATCTCCAATTTTTACGAGAGCAAAAATCATAATTCATTCGACGATTAGTTTTTGATTCAATTGCAACCAGATTTGACGAATTCGATCCGTCTGCGCTTCCGGTCCTGAAATGGAAAACAAAAGACCACGATTTTCTCTTAAATAATATTTTTCTAAAACGATCATAGGAACCTTTCTTCCGTCTCTGTGAAAAATTTCAAAACGAGTTGTATAAGAATCATCTTCCTTTTTTCTTCTAAAATTTGTCTCCCGAATTGTTCTAGAATTAATTCCACGCTTGAGATCCCAGAGTTGAAAATAATTTTTAGAAGTATAAATCGCCGCAACCGGATGATAAGAAAGCCCTATCGTTAATAGAATTCGATCCGGTTTGTAGTTAAGAAATTTTTCGGTTTGGGAACGATACATTCTTTCCCATTCTTCTTCGTTTTTATTTTTTGCCAATCCACCATACCCTATCGATTGATAAAATCTTCGAACTTTCCAAACATGATCTCCTTCGGTTCCACTTTCCGGAGTTTCCAGTTCGGGAAATAAATGTTTCCAATCGTTTGTAGTTTCCAAGGAAAATCGAAATTGATCACTTTCAATTTTTAGAATATTCTCCTTTATGCAACCATACGGATCAGTAAGATCGTCCAAATTCGTTTTTTTATGGGCCATGTGTTTGATCAGTCGATTCAGTTCTTCCGTCGCGGTTCTGTATCCTTCTGGTACAAGTTTTCCAAATTGAAATCGATAACAAAGTCCAATCCCTTTTAATAAACGAATCGCAGAATATGGTTCACCGTGTTTTGCTAATGCTTTTGCCTCGCTTAGATGAACGTCCAACTCAGAAACATCCGGAAACACCTCCCTGAAATTCCGATCCACTAAAAACTCCACTCTTCCGTCCTTGTAAAACTTATAATTTCTTCCGTGTAAATCGGTTTTCCAAACAAAATGGACATTAGGTCGAAAGTATTTCATTACTTTGTTATAGATTACAGCCTCTTCTTGTTCTTGATCTTCATACCAACTATCTCGGAGTAAAGGGTCTGGAGCTGTAGTTTGTGTTTGCGCCAATATAGGCTGAAAAAAAAGTAAAAAAGATAACACATTTAAAAAACTAAATATTCTTATTTTTTGATACATTTGTATCAACCGTCCATATTTTAATTTTAAAATTTATATTAGAGTTGTTAAAAAATAAATTTTCTTCTGCCTTTTTATTAAAACAAATAGATAAAATCGGTTGTAGATATGAATTTTTTTTAACAACTCTATTGTGAAGAACAAATCATATTCTATACAATAAAAATCCATTCAGTATAAAAATTTTAAAACTAAAGTAATTTCTTTGTTATGAAGCCCCCGTCCCTAGGATAATATAAGTATAGTATTTTATACTGATATATTTTTTTGTAAGTTATGGGATACTAAAATTAAATTCCTATCATTGAAGCCTTTTATTTTAGGCATACTATCTAAAAACCAAAAATATACTATCTTTTTTATTATTCGACACATGAAAACATTACTTAAAAGCCATCTCGAAATACTTTATCTTTACTTAAAATGCCAATTCTGATTATTCTAGGATATTTTTGAAATAACTTATATGCTGAATTTGTTTCAAAACTCAGAATGTAGGACCTCTTTTAAAAAAACCAACATTCATGGTAGATGTATTTTTTTGAGCACTTCCGTAGTTTTACAAAATTGATCCGTTAAATTTTTTGGGTTCTTTTGATACACCCGAATAGTGAACCGTTTTAATGTGCATTATTAAAATATCGTTATGTATTATTAGAAATAAATTACTGGCAAAATAATATTTAGATTGATAGAAAAAATATAACTTTCCACAAAACCAGAAAATGAAATTCCGAAAAAATATTTTTACAAACATGCCTGATTTCGTTAGAACAAACGAGTGGTTTGGAAGCGGAGGAAGCGCAAACCGGCCAATTATTATTTCAGAAAAAGTAAAAGAAATAATAGAAAAAAATAAATGGAGAGGGGTATTCTCAAATTCTATAGAATTAATTTAAGACACTTCTATAAAATGCAAAAAATGAATTCATAAAAACGAAGCTTTAAAGTCTAAACGAAATATAAACTTTGAAAGGCAGCCGTTGAATCTGTATCAGTTATAAATATATTAAAACATTAGAATATTTAAAAATATAAAAGTCAAATTTTTATTATCATAGAGTTTAACAATTATGCTTGATCAATTCCTACAATTGAGCATAATCATAATTTTTTTTAAATTAACCCAAAAGGGATCGATACAAGGAAACTTTAAGCCATGTTTCTCTCAAACTCAGCGCCTCACTCTCCATGGATCGCTCGACAGGTAGCATTCTATATTAAAACTAAAAAATATTCTCATATATAATTTATTGACAAGAGCAGAGAGCCCGGTCCGGCCTAATTTTTTTACGTCGAACTTACTTAATATAAAATATCCTTCAAAAAAATACATTAGCGCATACATTCATCGGAAACAAATTTATAAAATATGAACTTAACAAGAAGAGAAAAATTTTAAATCTTCAATCGAACAACGTCCTCAGATAAGAAATCAAAGAGAGTCTGAAGATTTTTTGTTTTTGATCAGGAACGGAAGATAGTATTACCGGATCAACTTTAATCACAATCGTATAACAAGAACTCTAATCTGATATTTACTTCTTTGTTCAGCTACTAAATCCGTTAAATATATAGAAGCAGTTGGTCTTTGTGCTTAAATTTTTTAAGATATCAATTACCTTCATGAAATCGTTGTTTTGCGATCGTCATTCAAAAAATAATTCATTGTATAAAGGACTACTACACCTAAATACTTAAAACATACTTTTTTAATATATAGCGTATATTATGTATTTTTAACATATTAATTATTTATTTGTTGAATTATGACTAATTTTTCTCCTGAATGTCGAATTCAGGAGAAAAAATGAAACAAATTCTTTCAATTACATTACTCATATTCTTGGTCGGGTGTGTCACAGAAAACCAGGAATCCGGAAAATCTTCCTCAATTCTTTCAGGAGTTTTTAATCAACAACTATCAACTATTAAAACTTACGCTTGATCGTGAAAAAAATTCTTCCTATATTTCTGTATCTAACGTTAGTTACTTTGTAGACTCGGCCGGGGGAAGAGATTCTTATCCTGGAACTTCAAATCAACCTTTCAAAACAATCATCAAAGCATTATCGTTAGTTAAATTTGGAGATTCTATCTTTGTCGCACCCGGAACCTATGATGTCGCTTCTGGAGAACGATTCCCACTTTATGTACCTGATGGAGTTAACCTCATTGGAGACGAATTAGGCAAAGGTATGGTCGGCGGAGAACAATCTACGGGCTATCATGGTTCGGGGTTCTTTCCTAGAGTAGGACCGACTTTGATTTCTGGATTTCCTACATCAACTAACGACACGCGTTTTACTACGATAACAGGCCGACGCCTAACAACGATTGCAGGATTCCAAATCAGTAATACATATTCCCATCCTATGGAAGGTCCCCTTAATGGTGTGGCAGTACTTTTACAAGATGCTGGAACAACAATTCGAAACAATACAATTTCGGCCCTTGGAATTAGCGTAAACATTCACAATCTAGTTCAAGGCGAAGGGGGTCATGTTATTACTGGAAATAAAATTACTTCTGCCATAAGAGGAATCGACGGCCCTGGATCCGTACAAGGACCACCCAGTAGAGTGGAGAATAACACTATTTCTCAAAATCTAATCGGAGTGTTGACTAACGCAGACGGTTTGGATCTTGGAGGAGGAAGCACCGGAAGCGTGGGAAACAATATCCTTTCCTGCAATTTAAGTTATGATTTACATACTGGAAGTAACGAGCCAGGAAAAATCTTATATGCGGTGAACAACAAATGGGATCACTATCCTCCCACAATAGCGGACTTACAACCAAATGTGGACATCATAAACAGTAACTATAATGTTACTATTTACGTAAATGGACATACCCTTGCAATGGGAGCGTGTCAGTAAAAAACCTTCCCCCTTTTGTTTAAGAAAGGGGGATTTTTCGAAAACGTTTTTATATCTTCGTTTTATAAAACACAAATTTAACGATAACGGTTACTCAATGAAGAAGTGAGATGTTAAAAACGAAGAAAGAATACTTGGTAGTCGATTAAGTTCCTTCAGCTATTTGATAATAGATGTCATCTTTAACTCTAACAATTTTTTCCGTCCAAGAGATTTCTCTATATGCATATAATAAAATATACTTCAGTAACTAAATGCCCATAACGCTAGTTTCAAATGTTTTAAGGAAATATTAGAAGTTCTTGATTCTAAGTTAGCTACGTTTAAGACAGCGAATCACATTTTTTCTAGTAAGTAATCTACAGAAAGCGAGTTGTAAAACAGTAGAGTCCAGATCTTTCCAGAAGAAGTGGCGAACTTCGCGTTTGGAGGATTGCGGAATGTAAGAAAAGAATTTTTCAATCGCTTACGATTTGAAAATAATTTCCTTCTTTTCCGTTTTCGTAACGTTTCCAATTGATTTTCTTACCAACCGGAATATAAGGATAATTTTGTTTTTTGATTTTCATTCCGTGAACCAAAGAATAAATTCCGGCAGCAAGTGAAATTGCAACGTCTTTCTTACGTTTTGTCATCAAGACCATATCATTTTCTTTATCTATATAACCGATTTCTAAATAAGCAGAAATAGCATTGATAAAGGTGGGTAACGCGTATGTAGAAAGATAAGGTTTGTTGATCGGCCCCGGTTCGGGAAATTTTTCCTCGGTTTTTATTTTTCGAAGCCCATACTGAACAAATCTCATCAACTCTGCAGAAGCATAGTGGTTATCTCCGCCAAAACCTTCTCGGCCGTCTTCTCTTCTCCAAAGTTCTGGTTCCGCCTTTTCTCTTCCCCAAAATTTACCTTCGGCTACAAAATGTTTATGAGTTTTAGAGTATTGCCCCTTACCTCCAACCTTTGCCAATTCTTCCCATCCGGCAAGATCCTTATATTTCCAGCTAACCATATTTTGGCGATAACCTTCGAACGCGGATAGATCCGCTTTTTTTCCACTCCGACTTGGCCAATATCCGTAAAAGTAAATCCAAGCATCTGCGACAGCATTTTCTAATTTGGACCAACCTTCTTTAAAAACCATCCAATCTTTCCAAGGAGAATTTTCAAACTTCTCCTTCTGATATCTGCCTTCACTAATTCCTTTTAATATGTAAAAAGTTCTATAAGAAGGAGTAAGCACTGCCGCCATTCCACCGGGATGTTCCTTATAGCTAGGATTGAGATGAAGGGAAACAACCAAATTCGGTTTTTCACGATTAATAAACGAAATCCTTCCAAATTGTATCTGTTTGTTTTTTTTATCCGGATAATCAAAAAGGCGATACGGAGCGTTAGGATCCTCAATGGAGGTATATTCTTTTTCTTCGGCGTTTTCGTTTCGAGTCATTACCGAATCAATTTGTATCCAAGGTAAATCTTCATTGGTAAACGATTTCATATAAGATCGAAAAATTTTAAATCCTTCCTCGGTTTTAGTAAGGTCTAAAACCTCCTTTAGTTCTTTAGAAAGTTCTAATACGATTATTTTTTCTTTAGTTCCCTTAAAAGAAGCCCCAGCCTTGTAAAGTTCCAGATATTTATCCGAAATTGGATCGTATTTGTCTCCGTGGTCTTCTTTGGGTTTGAGATCCACCCCACCATGTCCCGGATCGATCACTATTTTAAAAGTTTTAATTGGAGATTTAGAAACTGGTTTAGAATCCGCCTTTTCAGGACCGGCCAAAAGTACCGATCCCGAAAACAGGAAAGTTAAAAAGATAAAATTATAAATCGAAAAAAAGTTTTGAAAATGCCTCACTATTTTTTCTGAGCTTCTGAAGGTTCGGAATAGATCATATTTCGATTGTCGCTTAGATCAATCTTATATTTTTCACGAATGTTTTTACTTTCCTCTTCCGGTTTGAGATTACTCAAGATAGAAATTCCATATTCCTTTGCAATTCGAAAGTGCATTAGAGAATCCTTATACCTTGAATCCCTGCGCATTCTGTCGGCCTGGATCATCTGATAATAAGCAATCTGAAGTTTATGATGATTTGCGGAAATTTCTCTACTCCGAGCCAAAGTAGGCTGAGTAGAACCGTTCTGAGTTTGCTCCACACTTACAATTGTATCCGCACATTCTCCCAGAAGTTGATCTGTTCTTTTATTGTAATGATCTGAAAACTTAATATAGAGTTTATCCATACTTTCTGTAGTCTCACGCATTTTTCTTCCAGCCACCACGTATTGTCTTCTGTAATAATAATGAAGTGCGTCGTTGTATTGTTTCCAGATAGAGTTCAAATCCTCGCTTGAACCTTGAACGTTAGAACCGAAATTTTTTGTCACAGTTGCTAAAGCGTGAATATCGTTTTTTACTTTTTCCTTCATAGAATCCAGAGTTCTCGCATAATGAAATTCTTCCAGATAATCCCCTTGGTATTTAGGATCATTAGTCGCATTTGCAAGTTCACTACCCTTAGCCTCTTCTTTGGATGCGTTTGTTTGAGCCGAAATGGACAACGTCAAGAAGAATAAAGTCGAAATTGAAACTAAAATAAAAAATCGAAAATATTTAGATAACATGCGAATCTCCTGCACGGAAGTATAACACAGTGTTTTAAAACGCAACTAGTATTTTGTGTTCAGAAGACAGTATGTTTTGGATTTGCACAAGCAAATCGTGCAGAGACAAATCTATATTCGTAATTTAGAATACAGTTTGAAGAATTATACTGAAAATACTATTACTTTCCGAAAAAAGGAGAGAGCGTCTTCGCCGCTTACTGTCATCTAAATTGAATCCTAAGTAGACCGTCTCCGACCGGAAAAAGAGTATAAGCCAAATTGGAATTTTGAACCTCGTTCCAAAATTCTCTCACCGCCTTGTCCGAAGGAGCTTGTCTGGAAGGATCAAAAATTCTACCGTGCCAAAGAACATTATCGAACACAGCAGTATCTGGTTGTAGACGTTTCAGAATTCGAAAAATTTCAGGGTACAAAACCTTATCACAATCGACAAACACAAATTTGGCGGTCCAATTGGCATTTGGATTGCCGCAAATCTCTTTGAGATAATGAAGACAATGAACCTTTAAAAGATGAATATCTAAATTCTCAAAAGAATGTTTTTCTAAGTAGGACCGAACTTGAGCAATATAATTGATCTCTCTTTCCAAAGACACAATCTTAGAATTTACTTTTAAACCGGAAGCCATCCAAAAAAGGGAAATACCGTACCCAGTTCCTAATTCTAAAATTTCTTTTGGTTGTTCGTTCTCCACCAGAAAACGCAGAACCGCTCCAGAAGCAGGGGTTAAAACCGGAACGCCTAACTCGGCGGCTTCTCTTTCCATCTGAAATAAAATTTCAATCGGACGTGGAATCAAATCGGAATCGATCTTCTCTTCCAGACCGTTTAGAAAAATTGAGGTCCCGTATTTTCCGGGAGGACTTCCTTTACTCACGGCAAAAACGGATGAAATCTATGTCGTTCTTCTTTTGGAATTCTTTTGTCTAGAACTTCTCGGATATAAGAAATCGAATAACGTTTCGAAAAGTGAATGAGTACAATCTTTTCGTTTTTAAACGCAGAAAGATTCCCCAAAATTTCGTCCAGATGAGTATGTCCCCATTCCCTTGCCTGAGCCACGTTTCGCTCTTCGTCTATATAAGTACATTCAATAAATAGAATACTAGAATTTGCAACGTCTTCGTGTTCTAAAACGTATTCTATTTTTGTGTCCCCCGAAAAACTGATCACCGGAATTTCGCTCAACTCAGAAACCTCTCTTTTTTCCTTTAAAGCTTGGTTGAGTTCGTCTTGAGAAAGGGATTGAAATTCCTTTTTCAACTTTTTTCTTTTCTGATATAAAGTATATCCTTGAGAAGGAACCCTATGAAAAGTTTGATGAGGAGAAAAAAAATGATTTGAATCTAAATCAATCTTATCTCCAGGACTTACTGCACTGAGTTCGTATGCGTAAGTAAAATTTTCGATCTCAGAATAAAGATCTAAAATTTTTCGCATCGGCTCTTTTAAAGGAGCTGGAACAAAAATTTTAGGCGGTTTTAATTTCCTCAAAGATCTCTGAGATATGTAATACGGCAATCCGCAGGAATGATCTAGATGAGAATGAGTTAATAACAAGTTATCCAAATGAATCCTATTTGGATTCTGAGCCCCGATGTCAAACATCAAACTCAAAGAAGGAAGATACAAGGAAGTACGAATACCTCCCTCCGAAATCCCTTCGAATTGATACTGTTTATGTTGAAACTTACAGTACACTAAGGAATCCTTTCTTCCGGTGTAATGTGTTTTATGGATTCATTTAAACCTTTTGTAATGTTTTTTGGTCCGGTTAAAATTGTTTTAACAGAAGAACTTACGAAATATTTTTTTCCTACTCTTCTAAGATCGTCTAACGTAACTGCTTGAATCTTGTCTCGATATTTCTTTAAATAATCGTTTGGCATACCGTGTTCTTGAAATCGGAGAAAGTTATGCAATATTCCCATTTTATCCACAAACTGAAAGATAAACCGATTGACGATGGATTGTTTAGCGGATTCTAATTCCTTTTCGGAAATTTTAGAAATCGTTTCTTCACTTAGAATTTCACGCATCAGATCGTATACTTCCTTAGTCGTGGAAGTTTTTGTTTGAGTAGTAAAGTAAACCATTCCATAATCCCTTTCAAAATAAGTAGAACTCCCCGAAGAATAGGCAAGTCCTCTATCGGAACGGATCTTTTGCATTAAATAAGAACTAAAACCTCCTCCTCCAATGATATAATTCGCCAATTGAATCGCGTAAAAATCAGGATCTCTATGAGCTGGAAGAATTCCGGCCATCATCACTACACTTTGAGTCGCATCCTTATCCACGCCTAAAATTTGAAAGGATAGAGAGTCTAAATTTTTCTTTAAAATTTGTGTATTGATTTTTACAGAAGTTTCGTTACGAAAATTTTCTCTCGAAGGCAAAATGGAAGCGATCAAAGGTTCCGCTTCTTCTTTTTGCAAATCCCCCGTAAGCAAAACGATTCTTTTGGAAATAGAAACGGTTTTATCAAAGTATTCTTTAATGTCCTTCGAACTGATTCTTGCAAGAGAATCCAACTCGACACTTTTACCTAAAACGGTTCCTTTATAAACAAGTTCTGCGGTTTTACGATAAGCAATATCGGAAATCTTATCGTTTCTTCTTTTAATCGATTCTTCTAAATTGAGTTTTGCGACCGCAAAACCTTCTTCGTTTAACAACGGGGAGGTGATAAATTCACGGACCAACGGAACTACTTCTTTTTCGAATCTAGAAAGATAAGAAATTGTGAATATAATTTTTTCGGAATTTACGTCTGTGTCAATCTTGGCTCCGTAACCTTCTAAAGTTTCTATAAATTTACTTCCGGGCGCAGAAGGAACCCCTCCGTGTTTCCAAGCTTGAACAAAAAGTTCAGGAATCTCGGGAGGAAGATTCGGATTGTACAAAACTCCTGCATAGATATGAATTTCTAAATTTCTAAGAGGGAATTCTTCGCCCGGTAAAAAATAAACTTCTGTCCCCTTTCCAGCACTAAATACATTTACTTCCGGAAATTCAAAAGTGAGGGTAGGAATTTTTACGTCTTTTACAAAATCTCCCGGAGCGGCCTCTAAAAAAGAGCCTGTAAAAAACAAAAGTAAAACAAAATAATAGAATATTTTACTATAGTAATTCTTTACCTTTAAACCAATTTTTTTCAAATTACACCCGATCTGCAAATCGAAAGATTTTTTCTTGAGTAAGAATCTTTTATAAAAAAAATCATACGATCCGCCTGATAAAAAGTAGAGCCTATAATATAAATTGGGAAATGGGTTTTTACAATTTAAAAATCTAGATAAGATAGAATTATATTTTTCTAATAGTTCTAAATTGTACGTTCGATAAACCATAACGTCTTTCAAGTATTTCATCTTAGTTCCCGGCTCCTTTTGTTTCTTTTACGGGAGGGTTTAGTTCCGCGATCGTTCTGTTTTCAGATACAAAATATTTTTTTGCTACTCTTTGTACGTCTTCCGGAGTTACCGTATCCAATTCCTCATAACCTTTTAAAAGTTCTCTCCAATCTCCGTATAACAGCTGATAGAGGGAAAGAACGTCCGCAAGTTTTCCGTTGTCGTCCAAGGCGCGTAGGTATCCGCCTAAGATCTGATTTTTGATTCTAAATAATTCCTCTGAAGTAATCAGTTCTGTTTTTAACTTATCCAATTCTTCTTGGACTAGATTCTCCACTTTTTTCTGATCCGCGTTTTGATTGTTTGTAATGTAAATAGAAAATAGATTGGAAAGTCTGTCTCCGGGATCTCCGTTCCAACAATACACACCTTGTGCAATCTGTTCTTCTAAAACTAATTTTTTGTAAAGCCTACCCGATTCTCCTTCGGCAAACAAAGTATCGATCACACTAAAAACTGCGTCGTCAGGATGAGGAAAAGCAGGTTTATGAAAACCTATAATTTTAGAAGGAGTACTCGGATGAACCACGGAAACGAACTTAGATCCGTCAAATCCCGCCTGAGTTGTTTTCTTTAAAGGTTGAAGACTTCCTTTTTTTAAATCCCCAAAATAGTTACGTAAGATTTTTTCTGTCCTATCAAAATCCAAAGAACCTACAACCGCGATCACCATTCTTTGCGGATCATAGTAGTTCTTAAAAAACGTTTCCGTTTTTTCTAAATCCAAAAAACCTAAATTCTTTTCATAACCGATCACGGGCATTCGATACGGATGTCCTTCCGGAAACGCGGCGTCTAAATATTTTTCTCTTAAAACCCCAAGACCTCTGTTTTCGACGCGCATCCTTCTTTCTTCTAAAACCACGTCCCTTTCTGTATAATATTCTCTTAATATAGGATTTTTCAATCGATCCGATTCCAGCTTGGCCCAAATTTCCAAACGATTTGCAGGAAGAAGAATCTGATAGTTCGTGACGTCATTCGAAGTATATGCGTTAAACCCTACTCCCCCGTTTTTAGAATAGATATAATTGTCTTCATTAGAAATTACGAATTTACGATGTAGTTCTAAAAGAGAATAAAATCTTTTTTTTAAAGTTTCGATTTGATTTTTAAATTCGTCCGAAGGCTCTTCTCCTTTTTCCTTCATTTCCAGTTCTTTCAGTTTTAAGGTATCTAATCTTTTTCCCCAAACAGCGATCTGTTCTAAGTAAGGTTTTTCTTTTTCATAGTTTGTGGTTCCTATGTTTTTAGTTCCTTTAAAAAGCATATGTTCTAAGAGATGTGCCGTACCTGCGATCTCTGGAGTTTCGTCCGCAGAACCCACTAAAAATTTAGTATAAACGGCGATGGTGGGAGAATCTTCCCGTTTCATCATTAGAACTTTCAATCCGTTTTCCATTTGAAAAGTTTTAGTCTTTTCTTCTAAAGATTTCTTCAGACCGGAAAAAATCGTAGCGTCCGCATAAACGGAAACATTTGAAATACAAACGTAGATTCCTAAAATTGTAAGAACCTTACTGACCTTTTTGTAATGAAAAGTTTGAACTTTAAAACAAACGATGAAGAGTTTCAGAATCCCTAGTATAAAACACATAGCTACAGTCTTTCCTCTTTAAGGCCTGGTGTCCAGAAAGTTCCCGGAAAAATCCTGCTTCCTTTTCCAAAGGATTCAAATACGTTTGTCTCATGCGGCGAATTTATTTTTTATTTTTGTCGATTTCAATTTTAACCTTTCATTCAGTTTGTGTTCCCGCAGACCCGGAATACAGACAGAAAGTTCTTGAAAACATAAAAGACACTGGCTTTATCTCCAGAGAATTTTTTCAGATCTTAGTCAAGGTCCCTCTTCCCGCCAAAGACATGGGAATCAAAGAACTGAGAGATCAATGTAGAAAGATCGCAGAAACAAAACGAGATGAGATGGCGGTTTCAATTTTACTGAAAGAAATTCGTGGAAACGAACTCATCTTTAGTGGGCCGTTGCCTCCTGATTTAACGAGCAGTTTACCTCCTGCTCTTCCAGGTCAAATTACGACTACTACAGCCGTTCCTGGAAGTATCGCCGTATCTGGTAGCGCAGTTGGAACCAATCCGACCACAAACCCAAATCAAAGTACAAATCAAACTGCATCGACTACAAATACTACGACATCAATTCCAGACCCAAAAGCGGCTGAAAAAAACAAAGAAAAACAATTAAACCAAGACATTCTGGTTTATAGAGGCGCGTTCGCTTGGTTTTTAAACTCTATGTTTCTTTTTCGAGAAGACTATACAGACCCCACGAATTGTACTTTCATTTATAGAAATATTCAAAAAGATTTGTATGCGAACGTTATACGAAAGGGATTAAAACCAATCTCCAAAGAAGAAGTTCCGGAGGCGCCATGAAACCGATTCAAGTGTTTTCAATCATAACGTTGTTACTATCCATCTATCATTGTTCATCCTCTACTTCAACGGAAATGACAAACGAACGTCCTAAAAAAACTACTACAGTAATGGAAGAATCCAATGAAAGTTCAGGAGATGAATTTATCAAAGCCGCCGAGGGTTTTTTAAATTCAGATACGTTTCAAGTAGTAGTTTCTTCTTTAGAAGGAAACGCGGATGAGGCCCAAGACTTGGCTCGTAAAAGGGCACTCAATCTTCTCATTGCAGAAAAAGGAGATAAGTTTCGCCCTTCCGATAAATCGGTTCTCAAAGAACTGGTTGAATCCAAAGGACAGATCGTAAAATCTTCCGGTCCTATCCAAGGAAAGATCTACTTCTTATTTCAAATTAGTTCTCCCGGTTTGAAATCAAGTCTAAAACGTTAGTCTCTCTTTTGAGGAATATTTCACTTAACGTAAATTTAATACAAAAAGGTGGAGCAAATTCGAGATCGATCAACGGTTTCATCTTCTCGATCAAAAAAACGTAATTCATTTGTTGTTCTAATTTTAACGTGAACCCTGACGTAAAAAATCAGGGCGAATCCGGCTGCCATAAGCAGCCAGACCGGGCTCTCAGCTCTGGTCAATAAATTGTATGCAGGAAACGTTATACAACATATTGTCCTTAGTCTCAATTTAAAACGCGATCCGTAGAGAGCGTTTTGCTTTAGTTCATTCATCGATCCCTTTTGTGTTAAGTAACGTGAGTTCGACTGAGAAAGAATTTTCTAAAAGTATGAGTTCCTACATTCAAGATTTGTTCGTAAAATCGTGATTTGTGGTAGTTCCCACGTCATTTTACAAAAAAGCTTAAGTTTTGTGTGAGTTCCCACACTTGAATACAACAGATTCAAATATTATAAACTTCTTTTTTTTCGATTGCGGTAGTTTTCACATTTTAAGAATTAATCTATGAAGTTCAAATTCCGACTTCTTTCAGAAAAATGAATTATGATCGAAATCACGTTCCAAAATTCAGATAACCGCAAAAATAAAACAATCTTCTATCACACAATGAAAAATATTCTAAAACATTATTTATCTTAAAATATCTGTCAAAGAATATGAGTTGATCTCAAAATATAGTTTTTTTGAAAATCAGACCAAACTATTAAATTAAAAAACATAAAATACTTCGCACAAATCAGAATCGATTATCTCCAATTCAAAAATCTTTTAAAACCCAAATACATTCCTGGAAATTACTGAATTATTTCCACTTGCTGAATTTTTCCGGGAATGCATATATTCTTATCGAAGTTACAATAGTAGATCTTACCTTGAATTTCTAATTCTCCTTTACCGGTAACAATAAGAGAAATCGGGTCCACAGAAGCGAAATATTCTTTCTTCTTTTCTGAAATTTTTCCTTTTACTTTCAGATCCGCTTTTTCAACCTTTACTCCACTTCTAGGATTTAAAGTTATTTTATGAGGGGCGTCCTTCTGAACACCAAAATTGGCTGGATGAATAATTTTTAAAAGATACGCGTTACCAAAACTTTTTTCCAGTTTGAACTTTACGGGACTTTCTTCTTCGGCAAAAACCGCAACGAAACATACTAAAACACAAATGAGTAATAACTTTTTCATACTATTTTGACAGGATTCCTTGTGGTTTTGTTTATGAAAAGAATTCTTCATTTTACTGATCCCTCTAAAATTGAGGCCGTAAATTTTTACTATAAAGTCTTGTTTGAATACAAAATACTAGATACTTATTATATAACTATCGGCAACAAATTTAGGTTTATAACAAAAAGATCAATTTAAGAATTTCCGACATTCTTAAACGTACTTATGAGAAATTTCAATGATTAGAATTCCTAGCCTTCGTAAAGATAGAATCAATCTCTACCGAAAATCCATCTAACAGAACAGATGCGATTTTACCAGAACTTGCAGAAGAGAACAGAGTGAATCCAGATTTTCCATTACGATAAACTTCTACTGAACGTTCCATGGGATCTACGATCCAATATTCTAAAACTCCGTGTTTTTCATAGAGCTTCTTTTTAGTCTTTAAGTCGTGATAAGCGTTTCCTTCTGAAAGAATTTCTGCAATCCAATCGGGAGCACCTTCGATTCTTTTTTCTTGTATGATAAAACTACGAGCTTGAGAAATAAATAGAAGATCAGGTTGAACTACGTTATGCTCATCTAAATATACGTCGATAGGAGAAAAGAAAACCTCACCTAGTTTGTTACCTTCTAAGTAGTTGGAAAGTACATTGGAAAACTTAAGAACCACTCTTTGATGCTCCGGAATCGGGGCTGGAACTATAAATATTTCACCCTCCAAAAGCTCGGCCAGCGTTCCTTCTGAAAGTTTGACAAAATCTTTTTCTGTTTTTACGTCAGTAATCGACATATACTCACTCGGCTTTCAAACCACTCAGTTTTTATAATGGAACAAAGTTTGACAGATCTTTCTAAGTCTGTCAAGAAGAAGGTACTTAAATTCAGAACCATTCTAACTGCTTTAATATCAACCTTTTATATGTGTTATTTTATTAATCCCTATCCAATTTGAGTATCCTAAGTTTTATTGCAAAACATTGTTTCTGCGTCAAATATTGGTTATTTATTATATAAATCTGAGTAGACCATTAGCGATAGGATCGAGAAAACCTCTGCTAAAAACTTCAAAAGAAGAAAGATACAAATTGTAGAACTTCTAGAAATTGTAGACTGAAATATGTTCTTGGACTCATCAATGACGCAACTATTAATAAAATCGCCAAATGACCTCCGAATTGTGTGGAACGTTTTTTTATCCAATGTACGGATTGGACGTATTCCATCCGATCCTTTCGAAACTATTAGTTTAGCGTTAGATTTGAACGATTATCTTCTCAGATCCATTAGAAATTTCTAATCAATTGCCGAGATTTTCACAAAAATCATCATACTTGAATATTTGTGAACTTCCACTAGTTCATCATCAAATCTGAATAATCTTTAATTTTTTAGGACAAGTTCAAAATGAAAAACGCCTAAAATTAAATATAAGGTTAATCAAAAAATATAATATTCTTTCCTGATTATTTTATAAAGTAGCAAGGATTCATTTGGCTACGGAAATCGAAGTCACAGCATATATCCCAGGCAAAGGCATAATCTTTATGTTATTTGTAGTTCGTAAATTGAACGTCAAAAGGAAGATCCGCATTTTTCAAAAGATGAATTACTTCTTGAAGATCGTCCTTTTTCTTACCGGTAATTCGAACACACTCACCCATAATCGTAACGTTTACTTTCAGTTTGGATTCTTTAATGATACGAGTAACTTCCTTGGTTTGCTCTTTTTCCATTCCTTTACGAATTTTAACTTTCATCCGAACGGTTCCACCGGTAGCAGGTTCAATCTTAGATTTAAAATCAAAATTTTTCAGACCTAAACCGCGTTTTGCCATTTTAGAAACGAGAACATCGATTACACTTTCTAACTTCGCCTCGTTATCTGAGGTTAAAACGAGTTGTTCGTCTTCAAATTGAATGTCTGACTTGGAACCTTTAAAATCAAAACGATTTTTAATTTCTCCAAGGGCCTGAGTCACCGCATTGGTCAACTCAGGTCTACTAATTTCGGATACAACGTCAAAGGAAGGATCGCTCATACTCTTTCTCCGGTTAACATTTGTTTTGCTTCGTTTACTACGCCTGTAATTGCGGATTCAAGATTTTGTTTTTCCTTACCTCCGCCTTGTGCCATATCCGGCCTACCGCCACCTTTTCCACCTAACAAATCACAGGCGGTTTTGATTAAATTACCGCAGTGAATACCTTTTGCAGTTAGTTCGGAAGAACAAGTAATTACAACACTTGCGTTCTCAGAGTTTCTACTTCCTAAGATAACAAGAAGATTTTTTTCTCTGACTTTTAAATTATCAGAAAGACCTTTTAAAGAATTTGGATCTTTATCTTCAAAAATTGCTGAAACAATTTTACCGGCTCCGGTATCAATGGAAGAAGAAAAAACACGATCAATAACAGAAATGTTATTCTCGAAATCTCTTTCGGCCAAATTCTTCTTTATTTTCAAAAATAAAGAAGTGTTTTCTTCTATCTTTGTGGCAATGTCTTCGGAAAGATCTCGAAAAAACGAAACCGCAGATGCGCCTTCTTTCTCAAGTTTTTCTCGGATTTCATCTGGACCAGGTATGGAAGAAGTAATCAGAATTTTGGTTCCTTCTTCGCCTAACTCTGATTTAATTTTTAAGTTTAGATTTTGAGCGGATTCGGTAAGTTCCGCAAAACGATTTTGGAAGGTTTCAATCACCGCGGGCCCACAAACTCCTTCAATACGGCGATTTCCAGCTCCGGGAGAAGATTCTTTTTTAATAAAGAAATATCCGATCTCTCCAGTGTGACTAACGTGTGTTCCACCACAAAATTCTACAGATGCGCCTCCCATCTGAACGACTCGAACTCGTTCACCGTATTTTTCTCCGAAGGTCGCAACGGCTCCAATTTTTTTAGCGTCTTCGATAGGAAGTTCTTTGGTTTCAACGAGAAAATCCTTGCGGATCGATTCGTTAACCCAAGATTCAATTTTACGAATTTCTTCCGAAGTCAAAGCGGAAGGATGAGAAAAATCAAAACGAAGATATTCGGGAGAAACGATCGAACCTTTTTGTAAAACGTGATCACCTAAAAGAGTTCGAAGAGCACCATTTAAAAGATGAGTTCCGGAATGATGAAATTTAAGTCTTTCTCTACGAATCGTTTCCACCTCCGCTTCGAGTTCTTGAGAAACGGTAAACTCCCCACTTAAAACTTCTCCAAAATGGATAATACTATCGTTCTCTTTTTGAGTATCAAAAACTTTGAATACGTTTTTTCCCTGACGAAGAAAACCAGTGTCCCCTATCTGACCTCCTCCTTCTGGATAAAAAGGAGTTTTATTTAAAACAATGGCGCCGGTCTGACCTTCTTTTAGAGAGGAGGTTGGCTTACTATCATAAAATAAATGTGTAATATTCCCTTTTCCTGATATAGAAGAATATCCTAAAAATTCAGTTTTATCTACACTCAGACCGGTCATTAAGGAAACCTTATTGACTTTCCAGGACTCACGGGAGAATTGTCTGTCCTTTTCCAATTCTTCCTGGAATCCTACCTTATCAAAGTCCAAACCCTGCTCAGCCACAATTTCTTCGGTCATCTCCGCAGGAAAACCGTAAGTCCCGTAAAGTAAAAATGCATCCACTCCGGAAAAAATCGTTTTACCTCCGGTTTTCGTTTTTTGCACGAGAGATTCTATCTTTTCTAAACCAAGTTCAAGAGTTTTCAGAAAAAGTTCTTCTTCGGCGAGAATTGTCTTTGAAATCGCAGAGGCATTTTTTCCCAATTCCGGATAACGCGTCTTATAGATTTCAATCACTCTGTCTACAAGTTTGTAAAGAAACGGTTCTCTAAAATTTAATTTTCTGCCAAAAAGAGTCGCTCGACGGATCAAACGACGAATAACGTAACCTCTTCCAGTTCTGTCTGGATAAATTCCATCTCCAATTGAAAACAATACGGAACGGATATGGTCAGTCACCACCCTAAACGCGGTTTTCCTGCTATCTTGAATTTGTTTTGTTTCGTTTTGGACTTGTGATAAACCTTGTTGGTTATTCTTTTTTTTATCTGAGGTTTCGGATAACGCTTTTTCCTCGTAGGGAATACCAGACAATTCCTCGTAAAAGGAAATGATTTTACGGAGTTCATCCGTATCGTAAACGGAATCGACTCCTTGTAGTAGAAGAGCGACTCGTTCTAAACCGGAACCAGTGTCAATTCCAGTTTGTTTAAGAGGATGAAGGTTTCCTTCTGTGTCCTGATTGAATTGGTTGAAAACTATATTCCAAAATTCTAAAAAACGATCGCAGTCACAACCAGGTCGACAAGTTCCGCTGGTCGCACAATCCGGTCCGCCTTTTTCAATGCCACGATCTAGATAAAGTTCCGAACAAGGTCCACAAGCTCCGCTGTCTCCCGCAGGCCCCCAAAAATTATCCTTTTTTCCGAGGCGCGTTATGCGCTCTTTTGGAATTCCCTTTTCAAGCCAGATTTTTTCGGCTTCATCGTCGTCAGTATAAACCGTGACCCAAATTTTATCCTTGTCAAAACCCAGATGATTAACGGAACAATCCAGAGCGTATTCAATCGCTTCTTTTTTAAAATAATCTCCAAAACTAAAGTTTCCGAGCATTTCAAAAAAGGTACAATGACGTTCCGTTTTTCCGACCACTTCCAAGTCGGTAGTTCGTAAACATTTTTGGCAGGAAGTCGCCCTCGTATATGGAAGTTCTACTGCGCCCGTAAAAAGAGGCTTGAACTGAACCATTCCTGCCGTGGTAAAAAGTAAAGTCGGATCTCCTGCAGGTAGAAGGGACGAGGACGGAACAACGTTATGCGATTTGTTTTTGAAATAATTTAAAAAAATTTCCCGGATTTCTGATACGGATTTTGGTTTCATGATACCTCTAAAATCAAAAAATGCCTGAAGCTCTCGGACGAAAGAGATTCAGGCATTTTAAAAAAACGAAATGAAAAAGAAACTTAGCGTTTAGAAAACTGAGTTCCTCTTCTCGCTTTGTGCAGACCGTATTTCTTTCTTTCGACCATTCTTGGATCTCTAGTTAAAAATCCTTCTTTTTTAACCGCTGGACGGAACTCCGGTTTAATTCTGCAAATCGCTCTTGCAAGCGCGTGACGAATTGCTCCGACTTGGCCTGTAGTTCCTCCTCCAGTTACGTTCAGATTGAGATCATATTTATCTTGAACATTTAAAAGAGCAAGTGGACGAAGCGCTTCTTCGATAATTGCCTTCCGGTTTTGAAGATAATCTTTAATATCTTTTTGGTTTACGATAATCTTACCGGAACCTTCTTTAATTTTTGCGCGCGCCACAGAGGTTTTTCTTCTTCCTACGGCCCAAATTTCTTTTGCGGGTGCCATACCGATCTCCTTAAATGTCCAGTTTCACAGGTTTTTGGGCCTGTAGATTGTGCTCAGCACCCGAAAATATTTTACAATGGGTGAGCATTTTATCTCCGAGTTTGCTTTTAGGAAGCATCCCTTTTACGGCTTCGTAGATCACTTTTTCCGGTTGTTTTGCGATCAGATCCTTAAAGATTGTTTCGGTCATCCCACCCGGATAACGAGAGTGATGATAGTATTTCTTTTGAGTTTCTTTATTACCGGTTACTTTTACTTTGGAGGCATTAATAACAATGATATTGTCTCCACAATCTTGGTTAGGAGTAAAAGTCGCTTTGTGTTTTCCGCGAAGTCTTGCGGCAATTCCGGAAGCGAGTCTTCCCAAAGTTTTTCCTTCTGCATCCACTACAAACCAACCTTTTACGGCATTTTCTTTTGTAAGAGAAGGAGTTTTATGCACTTTTGATAATACTGACATGAAAAATCGTCCTGTAGAGGCCAGAATTTCGTTTTAACCTTCAAAGTCAAGAAAAAAGGACCAGAGCGCTTGAAAGAAGGAATTTTACAGACGGTATGGATCCTAATTTTGAGGATCGTCCTATTGTGCGGGCTAAGTAAATTGTGTAAAAACTGATCTAAAAATAAACAAAGGAAAAACCAAAATCTTTGTATAGAGATTAAATTCGATTTATAAATAGAAATTGAAACATTTCAGTAGAGTTGTTGAAAAATTAATTCTCCATCTTTCTGTTTTATGGAAACGGTAGATCGAAGTAGTTTTGTTAATTGCCAGCATGAAATTTTTAAACAACTTCATTCTATATTTTGAGTAAAATAAACTCTTTAATCAAACGTGAATTCGGTGTCAGAAAATCATGGGGAATAAATAACTCAATGCAACGAAACGTGAGTTCGATCATAATTCATTTTTCTGAAAAAAGTCGGAATTTGAACTTTACAGATCAATTCTTAAAATGTGGGAACTACTGCAATTTAAAAAATAGAAATTTATAATACTTGAATCTGTCACATTCAAGTGTGGGAACTCACACAAAACTTAGGTTTTTCTGTAAAATGACGTGAGAGTTTTCACAAATCCCGATTTTACGAACAAATCTTAATGTAGGAACTCATACTTTTAGAAAATTCTTTCTAGACGAATTCACGTTAAATATCACCCCGCAAAACAACCATAGGAGCGATGCGCTGAGTTTTAGTAGGCATTTTCACTGGACACTCCTAGGATTGTTCTGGGTGTTCACATAATTATGATTTTAAAATTGATTATACTGAAATTACATTAAACTATCTTTAACTAAGAGCCGGTCTCAAAACTGTTTGTAGAGAGAAAGGGTAATAATATCAATGTGAAATGGACAAATATTATTCAGAGATACCGGATGCACTTTGGAAACAAATAGCCCCATTAATCCCGAAAGAAAATGTAAATCCGAAAGGAGGTCGCAATCGAGTACCAACACGAGTAGTAATGTCAGGTATCATCTATCGAATGAAAACAGGCTGTCAGTGGCGTGCCATTCCGAATGAGTTTGGATCAGGCCAAACTTGTCACAGAAGATTTCAAGAATGGGAACGAGCAGGAGTATTCAAAAAGATTTATAAATCTATTTTAAAATATTATGATGTAAAGAATCAAATAGCATGGGACTGGGCTTCGATGGATTCGGCAATGGTTAAAGCTCCCAAAGGGGGAGCTTAACTGGGAAAAACCCTACAGACCGTGCCAAATTAGGTGTTAAACGGCATATTCTTACAGATGGAAATGGAATTCCTTTGGCAATTACATTGACTGGAGCTAACGTTCATGACAAACACGGTGTAAAAGATACGTTGAATTCAATCCTAATATTTTCCGGAAAAAGAAGAAAGAAGCCAAAACATATTTGTTTAGATAAAGGTTATGATTTCAAAGATATAGAAGTTTTAATCAAAAGAAGAAACATTCAATCTCATATTCGGAAAAAAGGTGAAAAGCCTCTCATCGGTAAATATAAAGGAAAACCTAGACGTTGGGTCGTTGAAAGAACTAACAGTTGGCACAATCGATTCAGGGCTATCCTAATTCGTTGGGAAAGAAAATCTGAAAATTATCTTGCATCTCTTTATCTCGCAAGCTCTATCATTGCTTTTAACTTTTTTGATAGGTAGTTTTGAGACCGGCTCTTAGCTATATTACTTGAATAAAGCATATATAGAAAAACGCATTCTACAAAACTTGATAGAAAAAATTAAATATCCACTCTTGATCGATTAAAAGGATCTTCCATCAAAGGAATACATGGAGATAAAAAAGGATCCTTTTCTAGAGTCAAATTGCCTCGCGCCAATTTCCAAACTACAAATTCATTTGAGTAATCAATTTCACCTTTATCATCTTCTTCATCATGAATATAAAGAAGCCCATAAGAACCGGGCATAATAACCGCGATCCCTTTAAAAATATCTATTACAAAAACCGATCTATGATTAAACAGGCCAGGCATAGTTAAACAAATCTGTCCGTTTTGACGTTGAATGTTTACAAAGTCTAGAGCTTTCCTATCGGGAATACAACGTAAATTAGAAATCCATTGTAAAAGTTTTTGAAGTGCAGCTTCTTCCAACGTTTCAGTATTATCATACGTATGATAATACAATACGGCCCAGCCATGAAATTCAAACATAAGAAATACATCCTAAAAAAGTTTTTATTTCATAATACAATTAAAAATTTTCTGTAATATAGTATAACGCGAATGGATAAAATTGTTTATAGATATGATTTTTTTAAAAGCTCTACTAATCATCTAAAGGAATTAACTTTTGAGAATATATATCTGATGAAACTAACTTAAAAAAATCATAAAATTCTGTATAACGATTGAGAACACTATTTTCTTTAAATAAACCAAAAAAAAGAAAAAGATGAGCAAATAATTTAAATCTTCTATCGTAATTGAATGTAACCGGTTGAGTAAGTGAATCTGATTCGATTGTAATTTCTGCCTTTCTGGCAAAAGAATTCCAAGTAGGAATCAGACCTAAAGTAGAAGCAGTCAGCAAGGTAGTAATCAATAAGGTTTTATCATCGGTATATTCTACTAATTGAATACGAATCACATTTTTGTATTTTTTTCGGAGAAGATCCACGTCGTCTATACCTTTAAAAGCAATCACAACGTTTTGAAAACAACGACACTGAGCAAAAGCACCAGCAAAATTCCTTTTAGCCATCGTACCGAACGTTGGATTTCGCAATCTCTGAAGTTGATCCTCGCCTAAACCAGAAATTTTTTCTTGATTTGCCAATTCAGGTTTCAGGTTACTTCGAAATTCTTCTATAATCACTAATGTTTCTTGCAATCTGGGAAGATGATTTCCGAGATCGATTTTAGGAGGGATCTCTTTTTCGGTAACAGTGAGACAATCTTGTAAAACTAAAACAAAGTATAGAAAAACAAAAAGAATTCTTATATTCAAAATGGTTGCATATAGAATAAGATTTCTCTTATTGCTGAAAAGGAGAATGAAGATGTCAAGTTTTTTAATACGAATAGCATTCATTGTATTTTTTGCATCTGTATCAAATTGTACAAGAGAAGTGATCCGAGTCTATAATCCAATAACTGAAAAGGATAAGAAATCATACGGGGTTGTGGCTTTTGGGCTTTATGCGTACAATCAAAATCACAAACATTTAATCAATCTATTTAGTAAAGATGTAGGAACGGTATTTGCCGAACTCGGAACCTATGGAGTTAAGTTTTCCGAAATTATATCAAAGGATGAAAAAACAAAAACTTTGAATGTAAGTCCATATCCAATCGAAGAACCTGCGATGGTGGAGAAAATAGAATCAACACAATACTTTGAAGGAAAGACAGGATACGTATCGCCGTTTTACTTATTGCTCTCGCTGGATCCAACAAAAGAATACGCAATCACAGGAGTAAATTATACGTATCAGATCAGCTGTGGACAGAGATGTCGAAGAACTGTAATACGAAATTTTCCGATTGATCCGGCCAAATCTTTTAATGTATTTCCGATTAAAACAAAAGCGGGAGAAATAACATTTGGGGGAATCTTAATGGGAAAAGTGACTAAAACCACTAAAGATGATCCGTATGGAATTATAGATGATACACCTGAGTTAAGTGAAATCTTTTCTGGAAATAAAGTATCCATAAATTTAGAATCCGGAGAGGATTATATCAAAGGAATGGATTCAAACTATTTAAGAAAATTATACTATGGCGGAGAAGCAAATATCAAGAACGCAGAAAAACTATTTTATGAAAATCTAATCAAAGCTTATCCAGAAGGATATTGGAAATCAATCGCTGAAAAAAAGAGAGCTGAATTAGATTAGCAATAAATCGACAAGAAAAACACAGCGGCGTTTTTTTAAAAGACCTAAGATTCGCCCAAAAACGGGTAGGCTCCCACAAATTAGCATCGTCTTGCAAATAGATAACTTTCATTTTCTATAATTAGAGTCAGAATAGTTTCTATATTTATAATAGAGTTGTTGAAGAATTAATTTTCTTTTGTTTTTTCATTAAAACAAATGGATAAAATTATTTGTAGATATAAATTTTTTCAACAACTATACTGAAATGCTAAATTATAGTTTAACGTGAATTCGACATAATGCAAAAGGGATGGATGCGAGGAAACTCAGCAGATCGCTCTCTATGGATCGCGTTCTATATTAAAACTAAAGAAGATTGTTATATAATGTTTCCTGCATTTAATTTATTTACCAGAGCTGAGAATCCGGTCTGGCAGCCGGATTCGCCCAAATTGTCTTAATAGAGTCGTTAAAAAATTCCATGAGTATAGATTAACAAAACTGTTTTAATAGACCGTTTTCATGAAATATAAATAGATAAAGAATTCATAAGCTCTAATATAAATCTCTGTTTATAAATAAAAACTTAAGTATTCCATTATATAGCTTCGAGTAGGATAAACTCTTTAACACAAATTCTTTGCAAAAGACTATTATTTACAATCTAATTTGAGTTTTGTGGAAATCGTAAGTTCAACTTCTGGCCAAAGTTTAGAGATCCCGTCTTTACCTTTATGTAGATCCATACAAACTTTGTTCAGAGAATTCACTGCAGCAAGAGCTTTAAAATCTCCTAGGTTTAAATTTGTTTTCGCATCTAATTGAGTTCCATTTTGTAGAGTGAAATTTAAATCGATTTTTTTTGTGGCACCGTTTAATGTAAGTTCTATAATTCCTTTTCCAGAAGTTTTGTCAGAATTCAATTCTACAGAAATCACCTTCCCTTTTATATTTCCGTTATTTTTCATTGGATAGAAAAATACAGACTTGATCTTTGCATCTCGATCATTGTTCCCTGAATTGACAGTATTCGGATCAATCGTAAATTTCATTCCTTTAAAAGCCTTTTCGAGAGAATTCCCAGCCGTAGTTCCGACCACTTCGATTTTATCAAAAGATCCGCCAACTCCGGTTTTTTCTGTAAACTTAAAAGCTTTCCAGCCAAACTTTGTATTCCCGTGATCATAAGAATAGGTGCATTTGTTTTTGTCGGCCTCTTGAGAAAATCCAGCGACAAAAGGAAGCAAGAACAAACAATAGAATAGAATGATTCGTTTCATAGTCTCTTAAACTGAATTGAAACCGAAGAAAGTCAAGGTTTTTGAAGGAAAATTTAATTTTGAAAGAATCGGAAGTCATCCGTATCCTTTATCCGTCTGGAATCGTTCAGACTGACGACTGTTATCTGGACGAAGAAGGTCGGATCTACACAACCGATACAATCTGTGAAGGAACCCATTTTAGGACCGAGTGGAGTGGCCCCAAAGAAATCGCTCAAAAACTCGTAGAAGTAAATGTCTCCGATATAGCGGCTGGAGGAGGAGTTCCTACCAAAGCTTTTTTAAACCTCGGTATTAGCATTCAGTGTTCTAAAGAAGAATGGATTCTTCCTTTTTCTACCTCATTGCAAGAATCCTTATCTTACTACAACATAGAACTTTGTGGCGGAGATACGTATCGTTCTTCTTCTCTCAATCTGACTCTTACTTTGATCGGTGTAACGACCAAACCTTGGAAACGTTCCGGAGGAAAAAATGGAGATTTTCTTTATCTCACAGGTTCGGTTGGCCTTTCTTTACTTGGATATAAAATATTAAACGAAGGTCTGTATGTTCCAGAACCACTTCAAAGCCTGGCCTTAGAAAAACACCTAACACCTAAAGCAAGATTAAGCGTTTCAAAAGAACTTTCAAAAAATTTTCCCGTTTCCTGTTGTATGGATTTGACCGACGGACTTTTATTGGACCTTCCAAAGTTAGCATCTTCTTCAAATCTAGGGTTAAAAATCAATTTAGAAAAAATTCCAATTTTTTCTAACACTTTCGCCTATTTAAGTTTAGGTGAAGTTCTATCCTCTGGAGAAGAACTAGAACTTATCTTTTTAAGTCCGGTTGAACTACCGGAAGTATTATGCGAAACTTCGATCACAAAAATTGGAAATACAACATTGGATTGGAAAGGTGTGAAGTTCTTCCAAGAAAACTCGGAAAAAATCTTTGAACATCTTGGATTCGAACATTTTTGAATCTGCAATTGAATATGAATTTAAAATATTCTTTAATCGTATTGAGAGAAAGAAAAATTCTTTTTGGGAAATTTTATTTTTTTCCAAGGAATCAATTTTCAAATAAAATTGAAAATCAACCTTCAAGTTTTTCCAGTGATTAACTTGAGTTCGATATAAAAAAATAAAAAAAGAATTTTCTAAAAATATGTACTCCTACAATTTAAAAATTTGTTTGTAAAATTTTTAAACATTTATTTTTTGTATGAGCCCTCACATTTTAGAAATCGATCTATAAAGTTCAAATCCAACTTCTTTCAGAAAAATGAATTGTGGATTTCTTCGCCGAACTCACGTTAAAAAATAAAAGTTTATAACAATTGAATCTGTAGTATTCAAGTGTGGGAACTACTGCAAATCACGGTTTTACGGATAAATCTAAAATTGTAAGAACTCACACTCATATTTTTAGAAAATTCTTTCACAGCCGAACTCACGTTAATTGCCTTTTGAAAAATAAAAAAGGAGAGGAAAACCTCTCCTTTACGATCTGAAATTAACTTCGATCTCCGAAGTCTATAAAACTTTTTCTTACCAGCGATAGTGGGAGAAAGCTTTGTTCGCTTCCGCCATTTTCCGAATATCTTCTTTCTTCTTGATAGCCGAACCGGTGCCTTTTTGAGCTTCGATAAACTCAGCCGCTAA
>NZ_AKWY02000015.1:0-57500 GCF_000306255.2 Leptospira noguchii serovar Panama str. CZ214 | reverse complement strand
ATCCATAAACTGAGAAAGTTGAGAAGAACCGAAAAATTCATTGATCACCGCGGTGATCGGTTTGATGGAAATGAGAAGTTGAGGAGTTTGTGTTTCAATTTCCTGAACCGTCATTCTTTCTTTGATTACTCTTTCTACTCTGGAAAATCCGGTCTTGAGTTGGTTGGAAATCAACTCGCCCACGGAACGAATTCTTCTATTGCCGAGGTGATCGATATCGTCCAGATAATAATTCTCGGTTTCGGAGAAAAGATTCAGAATGTAACGAACGGTTTCGATGATGTCCGCAGGTCTTAGGACGCGCGATTTTTCACCGGAGAATTCTTTCGGGTTATTGAACTCGAACTTGGAATTGATTTTGTAACGACCTACGTCTCCGAGATCGAAAGTTTTCGGAGAGAAGAAAAGACGAGTCAATTCGGTAGTCGCGTTTTCGATCGTAGAAGGTTCGCCTTGACGCATCAAAGAATGGAACTTGAGGATCGCGTCCTCGTAGTCGTTCACTCCGTCTTTTTCAAGAGCGTTGATCAAAATCGGGTTGTCTTTTCCTTTTGGGAATTCGATCAACTCTACTTCTTTTACCTTCATCTCTTTTAGGATGGAGATATTGTCTTCATTGATTTTGGAACCGGCTTCGAGCATCACCTCTCCGGTTTCCATATTGATAATGTCGTTGATAGTTCTTCTTCCGAGAATCTTTTTCAGATCCTTGGAAGTGGCTCCCGCAATTTTTTCCTTTTTAGAACTATAAAACAATCGAAGAACTTCTTCATTCGTTCCATGTCCTAAGGATTTAACTAGAAGAGTGGCAGGAAATTTTTTCTTTCTATCAATCTTAGCTATCAAAATTCCCTTATTGTCCATCTCGAATTCAAGCCAAGAACCTCTGTAAGGAATCACTCTAGCGGAGAAAACGTCTCTCTCCATATCATAAGAAAAGAATATACCAGGAGAACGGTGAAGCTGAGAAACGACTACACGTTCCGCTCCGTTAATAATGAACGTTCCCTGTTCGGTCATTACGGGAAGATCACCCATATAAACCGTTTGTTCACGAATTTCTCCGGTTTCTTTGATGATCAATCGGATCACCGCTTTGAGAGGCATCGCAAAGGTAGCGTCCGTGTCTTTACATTCCTGAGGAGAACGTTTCGGTTCTCCGAGAATGTAATGACTGTATTCCATAATCATGTCGTTATTCGGACTTTCAATGGGAAAGGTTTCCCGAAATACAGCTTCTAACCCTTGATGTCTTCTTTTAGTTTCGTCTTTAATGTCTGCTTGAAGAAACCAGTCAAAAGAACGTTTTTGAATTTGAATCAAGTTAGGAAGGTAATCCAGATTCGTAATTTTTCCGAAGTTTACCCGTTTTCTCTCTACTTGACCGTACATTCTGTGCTCCCTATCGATAAATGAAAAATAATGACCTGTATTAAACCGGTTAACATTCGATTTTGTCGAACGTTAAAACCAACACTCCCAGCCTACCAAATTTTTGAAAGGCTGTAAATACAAACGAGCAAGGGGCCGTCAACCGGGCCTCCTTGCTTTGAGTGAAAGGATTTTTGAAAGCTAGCGCTAACAGAGTTCTAACGAAACAATTAACTCGCTTTGAGTTCGATCTGTGCGCCGGCGCCCTCGAATTTCTTTTTGAGATCGTCTGCTTCCGCTTTAGAAATTCCTTCTTTAACAGCTTTTCCGCCAGCTTCAACGAGGCCTTTTGCATCCGCTAACCCCAAACCTGTGATTTCTCTTACGAGTTTAATCACTTCGATCTTCTTAGCACTGTCAAATCCCTTTAGGATAACATTAAAAGTAGAAGCTTCTTCAGCAGCTCCAGCTGCAGGTGCTGCTCCAACGGCTGCTACTGCAACCGGAGCTGCGGCAGAAATACCGAATTTATCTTCCATTTTTTTCACGAGGTCTGCAGCCTCAACCAGTGTAAGCTTTCCAATTTGCTCTAATAGCGCTTCAGTAGACATTATATGCTCCTTTGATTCCGTTTAGTCTTTTATTATATTAAAAATACGTTATGCGTTGTTCTTCTCTGCGGTCGCTTGGATCGCTCTTGCAAGAGACGCGATAATCTGATTGATTCCAGATGCAATCGTTCTTGCAGGACCGTTAATTCCTCCTGCAATCTGAGCGAGAAGTTGTTCCCTACTTGGAAGGCCCGCAATTGCATCTACTCCATTTGCGTCCAGAACGGAACCGTCCATATAACCCGCTTTTACGATCAGGTTTTTATTATTCTTTGCAAAGTCTTTACAAACTTTTGCGACCGTAGGAAGGTTATCCTTCGCGAATATCGCAGCTAGAGGTCCTTGGTATTCTGGACCAAAAGTAATATTTTTATCTTTGTGAGCACCAGATTCCTTTAAAGCTCTCAAGAAAAGATTATTTTTGAGAACTTTCATCTCAGAACCTTCTTTTCTTAACTGAGCACGAAGACCGGTGATTTCTTCCACGGTCAAACCCGAGTAGCAAGCGAGAATGAAGTTGTTCCTCGTTTCCAATTTACCTTTGAGTAAAGCGACTGCTTCTATTTTTTCCTGATTCGCCATTTTCTAATACTCCAAATCTTGTCCAGGTCAAATGGAAGTATTGACCAGTTCTTTTACGTCTACTTTCACGCCAACTCCCATTGTAGGAGAAATGGAGAAAGTTTTTAAGTAATCGCCTTTTGCGTCGGAAGGTTTATCCCGCATCAAAGTTTGAACCACGGTGCGGATGTTTTCTACAAGTTTAGCATTGTCGAAAGAAACCTTTCCTACTCCAAGATGAACCACTCCACCCTTATCAGGACGATATTCAATCCTTCCTGCCTTGAGCTCATTCACGGCTTTTATAACATCAGTGGTTACCGTTCCAGCCTTCGGCTTCGGCATAAGACCTTTTCTACCGAGAATCGGACCGAGTTTACCTACGTCTTTCATCATATCGGGAGTAGCTACACAAGCGTCAAAGTCGGTCCAACCACCCGCTACTTTTTCGATGAGATCCATATCTCCTACAAAATCGGCTCCAGCAGATTTCGCGTCGTTTTGTTTATCTCCCTTGCAGAAAACAAGAACTCGAATCTTTTTACCAGTTCCATGTGGAAGTGAAATCGTTCCACGGATATTTTGAAGAGATTTATAATTTACTTTTGTAGCAATTTCAAGAGTTCCATCGAACTTTGTGTAAGAAGTGGACTTAGCCAATTCCACAGCCTTGTCGATAGAAAAGAATTTAGTACTATCTACTTTCTCTTTGAGAGCTCTGTATTTTTTTCCACGTTGCATCTGATTCTAAGCCTCTACAGTGACGCCCATGGAGCGGCAAGTTCCCGCGATAATATTCACGGCTGCGTCTATGTCGTTTGCATTGAGATCTTCCATTTTAGTTTTAGCGATCTCTTCCAATTGTTTACGAGTGATCTTCCCGACCTTGTGTGTGTGAGGGGTCGCAGATCCGGTTTCCAACCCAATTGCCTTCTTAACTAAAAGAGCAGCCGGAGGTGATTTAGTGATGAATGTAAAACTACGATCTGAAAAAACAGTGATCACAACCGGAAGCTTGAGCCCGATCTGTGCTTTGGATCTTTCATTGAATTGTTTGCAGAACTCCATAATGTTCAGACCAGCCTGACCAAGAGCCGGACCAACAGGAGGTGCAGGATTTGCTTTACCCGCTTCTACCTGAAGTTTAATCTGCTTTACTACTTTTTTCGCTGCCATGAATAGAACTTCCTTTGTTCTTTCTCTTAATTTTCAGTTTTTACCTGAAGATAGTCCAATTCGACAGGAGTTGATCTCCCGAAGATTTCTACTTTTACACGAAGCCTTCCCTTGTCCGGAAAGATTTCGTCCACGAGCCCAGTGAAATTTGCAAAAGGCCCATCGATAATTTTTAAAGAATCCCCCACTTTAAAGAGGATCTTAGGTGCAACCGGTTCTTCGGATGCAACATCACCCGATTCGGAAAATAAGTTTTTTACTTCTTCCAAAGACAAAGGCTCCGGGCCTCCATCTTTAGATCCTACAAATGTAGAAACGGAAGGAAGAGACTGAATCAAAAATCGAGTGTCATCGTCCATTTCCATTTCAATCAGAACATAACCAGGCATTAATTTCCGCTTGGTTACTTTCTTTTTGCCGTTTTTCATTTCGGCAACATCCATGGTAGGTATCTTTACTTGAAAAATTTTCTCTTCCAACTTCTTTTGTTGAATGAGTTTTTCTATATTCTTCTGAACCTTATTCTCGTGCCCCGAGTAGGTTTGAAGAGCGTACCATTTTTTTGTTCCCATGGAGATAACTTTAAGATTCCTTTCGATCTAGCTAGCCAGTTCCCAAAACCAGGTCAGCAGCTTTACAAATGCTGAATCCGCAAAAAACAGGAAAATGGAAAAGAAGAATACGGTAATTAATACTACCACTGTCGAATAGACAACTTCTTCGCGGGTAGGCCATTGGACCTTTTCCAATTCTGCCTTACATTCCTGTATAAAAGTAGTTACTTTCACGATTTCCTGCCAGATATTTTATAGGCCAACGCAGAGAGAGAAGTATCTTTCAGGCCCGGAGAGAATCGAACTCCCACCAAGGACTTTGGAGATCCTAGTTCTACCACTAAACTACAGGCCTGTTCATTTGTTAGCCCTCTACCAGGCTTGAACTGGTGACCCCTTCCTTACCATGGAAGTGCTCTACCACTGAGCTAAGAGGGCAATATTCCTTCCGGCTCTCTGCTAAAGATGCCTAGGAATTCACAGTATTTTTAAGGTAGGCTAGACGTCAATCAAATCCGGCACGGAAATTGCTAAATACCTTTTTTCCAATTTGGTATAGAATAAAACTCAGATCAATATTTCAATGATTTCTAAGTATTCAAATTCTTTAAAACCGTACTCTTAAAGTTGGAGACTTTTTTTGTGAATCTTCTTTCTGAAAATTAATTTTTTCATAAAAAATAAAATGTAGGAACTCATCCAGCATTGTTCGATTGAGAAATCTCACTTTTCGTCATACTCACCAAATTTTTCTGTAGGCACGACTCTATTTGAAAACCCCGGTTCTGGGAGCGAAAGCAGAGAGCAAAAAATTTCACGGAGTTTGCAACGAAACCCCCAGTTCCGAGGCCGGTGGTCTTCACCTAAACCAAGGATGCCTGAGAGAAAATTTAGTACAAGAAAAATCTTGTTTTTGAAACTTAGATTTTGTGTTTTTATAGAAATTTTTCGAGCCCAAAACCGCAGTCTTTTAAATAACATAAGTTCGGTATAAGCAATCCGTTTAATCCTGTCGAGCGAGTATAGAAGCAAGACGCTTTAGTTTCACAAAAATATGAAAGTTCCTACATTTTACTGATGACGTTTTAGAAAGGTTCATTTTTAAACTGCGTATAAATTTCAAGATTTGAAGAACCAAATAAGTAATTTGAACATTGAAACAAACTTACATTATTGAAAAACCTGTAAGAATTACTCCAATCATACAAATATAAACATCTAATCTTCGTAAGACTACTGATCTTTATAAAATTGAACGTCTTCAATTTTTATCGTAAAACTCTACCTATAACAAGTACCGTGTAATCTGTTTTATAATTATAGGAAATGTATAAAATTTAAATACTTTATAATATTAAAAAGTCTATTTATAAGAACAAGATCCACAAGAAAACACTTATAAAGATAGTAAAAAATAAAAATTATCTCAAAAATGATTTAGAGCTCTATTTCAGAACCTAAAACGCAATAATTTCTAACCTTTTAATAGGATAAGGCTATTCTAACAAATTATATCAGAACTATATAATAAATTAGCTAAATTTCTGCATTATAAGACTTTCAAGTAGTAAATTTTTATAAATTTTATCTTAGAAAACCTACAGTAAATTCCGATTTCAATAATATAGAATATATGAAAATTCTTATAGATACAAATATATTGATTCCATTGGAACCCGTTTATGAGAAGGACATTGAAATTCAACGCCAGACTGCGTTAGAATTCATTTCACTCTGCAGAAACAATAACATAGATATATATCTTCATCCCGCTGGAAGAAAAGATATTGAAAACGATCAAGATTCGATAAGAAAACAAATTCGAATAGAAACATATAAAAAATATAAAGAATTAAAACATCCACCAGAAGTAACAAAAGACATTTTATCAGTTCTAGGAAATCCGAAACTGAATCCTCACGACAATATAGACATTGAAATGCTGGCTACTGTTTATTATAACGCAATTGATTATTTTGTTTCTGACGACAATGCCCTACGAAAGAAGGCGAAATCACTATGTGTCCAAGATCGAGTTCTCAGCTTAAATGAAATACTCGATCTTCTTTTACGATTATTCCCTGATAAAGTTTTAATACCAGATATTGTAAAAAGAATTCCCGTTTATAGTTTAAATGACAAGGATCCTATCTTTGAAAGTTTAAGAGAATCTTATCCGAATTTTGACACTTGGCTTCAAAAATGTAAACGTGAACACCGTGAAGCAATTATCATTCAAAGAGAAAATGTCCTTGCTGCTATTTGCATTTTCGCTGAAGAAACAAAAGATCAAATTAAAGGACTTAAAGGCAAAATTCTCAAATTAAATACATTTAAAGTATCGGCAAAGTTTTCAGGATATAAATTAGGAGAACTATTATTAAAATCAGTTATACGAATAGCAAGACATGAAAAATTTGTACACTTATACTTAACAACTTATGAACATCAAATTCAATTAATAAACTTTCTAGAAGATTTTGGATTTCGCGCAATACCGGTAAGAAATGAAAGAGAAGAGTTAGTTTTTGTGAAAAATATAATACCAATACAAAGTTCCTCTAGATTAACCTCTCTTGAATTTCAAATTCACTTTGGGCCTGGCATCGAAAAATTTGATGGGGTTTCTATATATTTAGTCCCAATTCAACCTCAATATTCACGTCTATTATTTCGAGAGACGGAAAAACAAGGAGATTTTTTCACATATTTTCTACCTGTAGAAAATACAATTCGCAAAGCATATCTTTGTCATTCACACAACAAACAATTGGTATCTGGAGATATTTTGTTATTCTACCGATCAGAAGATGTTCGTTCTTTAGTCGCAGTGGGGATTTGTGAATTTACTTTTCGTTCTAAAGATTCGAAAGAAATTATTCGCAAAATCGGACAAAGGACAGTGTATTCTTTTTCGGAAATTGAAAATTTAACAAAGAAAGAAGTTTTAGTTGTACTTTTCAGGGAATCGAGAATCCTAGAACAACCAGTTCACTATAATGAACTTTCTAAAATGGGGATTGTCAAGGGACCAATTCAATCGATCCAAAAAATCAGACAGGAACAATTATCGTGGCTAATTCAAAGAATCACAGAGTAGTATTTTTACCAATTAAACCTGAATTCGCTCATAAAATTATCAATGGTGAAAAAAATATAGAATTTAGAAAAAAATTCTCCAACCAAAATGTAGAAACCATTGTAATTTATTCGTCTAGCCCAGAGCAAAAAATCATTGGCTTCGCTAAAATTGATTCCATAGTAATTGATACTCCAGATTCTCTTTGGAATCAATTTTCTCACCAAGGAGGAATTGATAAAAATCGCTTTTACACTTATTTTTATGGAAAAGTAAAAGGAGTAGGGATCAAAATTAAGAATGTAAGCAAATTAAAAAAACCTCTTAAGCCCTTTCAATTAGGCATTCGAGGCGCAATTCCACAAAACTTTAAATTTGTAGATGAGAAAGTAATTATAAAAATGGAAAAGCAATTATAAATGCTCCGTTAAAAAATTGTCTTAGCTCAATTTAAAGACTAAAAACTATCTCAAAGACACTTTATCTTTATTTAAAATTCTAATTATTATAAGACATTTTTGAAATAGTTTATAATATTTAAATCGAACTTTTATATAGAATCATCTCCTCGCAGAATCAATTTATAATATTTTTATAAAGTATTAACTTTTTCAAAACAAAAAATATAAACGATGATATTTCATAAATCCCTACTACCCTTATAAAATCGAATACATTAAATTTTTATCATAAAACCTGATTCCAAGGGAAAAATTCGGTACTTTTTATAGCTCTGAGTAAAAAAATCTTCTTTTAGAATTAGAATTTTAAATATCTATCATATAACTCGCATGACGAATTCTTAAGAACGAATATATAAAATTTAAATATTTTTTAATATTATAAAGTTGATTTATAGATATAGATTTACAAAAGACTAATTATAAAATCAGAAACACCATAAAATACAATAATAAAATCATTGAAAATTAATTCTCAATCAGTTTTTGTTTCATGGAAACGGTCGATTGAAGTAGTTTTATTAAACTGAATTATGGAATTTTTCAACAACTCTATTATGTAGTTTCAAGTAATAATCTGTTAAAACTCTTACAAATTAAATTACATGTGGAAGTTTGTGAGCTTTTTAGTAACTCTTCCACCATTAAATCTTTGTAATTTTTAGTTTTTTGATACAAACTTTAAGTGTTACTGTGGAATTTTAGGTCCAAGTTCGATTACTAATTGTTCTTCTGGAACTGTAAGATCAATCTTATCTACTTTTTCCGGAACTCTACCCGATGAAACGTCTTCGGTCAAATTTTTAATCTTAGCAATTATGGTTTCGTCCGTACAATTAGAAATGGAAATTACGTTCGGAAGATTTCTTCCCCAAGAAAAACGAACTCCTGGACTATCTACAAAAAAGGATTCCGTAACTCCATCTCCTTCTTTATCGATCATTGTAAAAACAGTGGAATCTCCCGCAACTACTACGATTTTTTTTCCTTTTTTCCATTTATCTACTTTGACCCGAGTGTTTGTCATTTCTCGATTCCAAAGATAATAGTATAATTTTCTAATTTGAGAATCGATCAACTTATCCCTTGCGAATTTATATAACTCTCCGTATTTTTTTCCGACTTCTTCTTCTCCTTTCATCTGAGCGTCAAGCTCTCTGGGAGTAGTAGAATGTAGATAAAAATCGGGAATACCGTTCACAGCATTCGTATAAAAAGCCTGATCTTTTCTATCGCCCGGATATGGATTGGTGGAAGCTCCCGGATTTTTTAGAAAGTTAATTAATATGTTTCGTCTTTCATTTACTTTTTTTCTTAGTTCTTCTACTCTAAAACGGATTGTGCTCGTTTTTGGAGAATCTTTTCCGTAAAAACGTTCAGACCTTTCAAGTTCTCCGCTTACGGCTCTTTCCGAAGCGTAATTTTTCAATAACTCTTCATCGTATTTTAAAAGAAGATCCAACTCCTTCGTTTTTTTCAAAGGTTCGCTGGAAACTGATCCCGCCTCAGTTGTGTTAGTCGATGAAGTTTGAACATTTGTATTCGTTGACGAATTTGAACCCGGCGTAGTATTAGGAGTTTTATTTACGGAAGTAGAACCTAAGTCTTGAGTTTGATTTATGGTTCTTTCCGATTCGGGAAGTTTATAATATTCTGATTCTAACTCTCTCAGTCTTACGTAATTGGAAATTTTGACCAGATACTCCCTTTCCTTTTCTCGAATTTGATTTGGATCGTCGTAACCATCTTTGAGTAACGTTAGCTGTCCTTTATAGATAATTAGTAGAGTTGCTTCGGAAGAATCCCGGTTTGGATTGATTTCAGACAAGGTTTTTCCTTCCTTATCCACAAGTTGAATAAAGTGAAACGCTAAACGGTCTGTTCTAAAATCGGTGATATTTTGTATATCCGGTGAAATTTGGAGATCGGAAGAAGAAGATAGACTTTCGCCTAAAACGTATAGGATAAGAAAACAAATCAAAAACGATTTCTTTAAATTCAAATTTTTTATTAAGAACAAAATCCGTCGAGCACCAATAATAGAAGCGAGACGCTGAGTTTCTCGAGCGCCAATAGAAACGAAACGTTGAATTATCCAGTTTAATTTTTTTGATAAAGTAAAAAGAAACTCAGATGCTTTGCCCTTTATAAATCGTTCGATAAATTTTTGAACGCGCTGTAGGTTAATTCGTAATTTGACGCCGAATAATATTCTACATTCGACATTTCTTATATTCTTTGAAAAATTCTTAAATTTACCGATCGAAAACAAACGATCCAGAAATTTGGATTTCATCTTGTTTTTAATATCGGCTAAAAAAACGAAAGAGAAAAGTGAATCAATTTCTTTTATGTGATAAATCGAGAGAATATTCCATTCCGGAGATGTTTTCGGACAATCCGTCTAACCTATATTCCACGCTCTGAACGTCCTGAAAATTCTCGAAAACTGTTTTTTCTAAAGCTAAAAAAGTAGAATCCAAAAGTGCCATTTTTTTTCGAGTGATCTCTTTTTGCTTTTCGTCGTCGTTCATCCTTCGAGCATATGTATAATCGATTCTAAATTTCATTCCAGAAAGAATTTCTTGAAGAGTAGACTTTCTAAAATCTAAAATCAACGTTCCTCCGTTTTTCCAAATCGCTTTTACCGCATATTGGATTTCTGGAAGGCGCTTTAGATTTTTATAATGCTCTCCTTTTCCCCCTTCTAAAGTTTTATCGAAATAAGAAGACTCGCTAATTTCTCCGATGAGTGTCATCGTTTTATGACGAAACTCTTCGTCCTCTAAAAGAACCTTTCTACGAACTGGAAACACCTGACGTTCTCCGTCAGAAACGTAAATTGTTATTTCGGTTCTATGATCTCGGTTGCCTAACTCGTAAAGTGAAAATGGAACCAGAGTAATAAAAGGACTGTTACCCGAAAGTATAAACGAAGTAAAAAATAAAACGACTCCGATCCATGAATAAGTGAGGAATAAGGTTTTACGAGAAACTCCGTCTTCGCTCGCCGTACGGAAAAGCCAAAGATACCCCTGATTGATTTTTTCTACCACTGCTTCCCAAATTGTATTTTTAATCGTACTTGCAGATTCTTTAATTTTTTGCCAATTCATATCCACGGATTCCTTCTACGATACTTTTCGCTATCTTTACTTGTAAACTCTTGCTCTGCAAAAGTTTGGATTCTTTTTCATGAGAAAGATACCCCATCTCTACGAGAACCGCGGGCATAAGACTTCCTCTTAGGACCGAAAAATCCGCCTTTTTCACTCCCCTGGACAAGATTTGAGATTGGAGCTTTTTTTTCATCTCCGATTCCAAGGATCTCGCTAAGATTCTACTTCTTCTTTGAATCAAAGAAGACATCATTCCTGCTTGAATTTTTTTAACCACAGAACTTCCCTTCGCCTTGAGAATTCTGTTTTCCAGAAGTGCGGTTTCTCTCGCCAATTCAGTAGAAGGGGTTTGTGAAAGATAATAGATTTCGAAACCGTTCACTTCCTCATTGATAGAAGAATTACAATGAAGACTGATAAATAAAGCGCTCCCGTTTTTTTTGAGTTCCCGATTTGCGATTTCGGATCTACGTTCCAATTCTATAAATGTGTCGTCGCCCCTCGTCAATACTACGTTAATCGTAGGATATACTTTTTCAAAAAATTTTTGTAAAATTTTTGCCACTTGTAAAGCGACTGACTTTTCGTTGGTTCCGTCGTTCGACATGGTTCCGGGGTCCTTTCCTCCATGTCCAGCGTCTATAAGAATTGTCTTAACTTCTAGTTTTTCGGCGCTTGGTAATATTTCCAACTCCAACACATTTTCCTTATATTCATAACGAACATCTTCCGGCATGAGTTGTACAAAAAGGGCTTCTACAATTTCAGGAGGAATTAGAAAATCTTTTTCTTTATAAAGAACTGGAACAGAAATTTTTTCTATGGTCTGATTAAAAGTATAAAAGGAAGAGCCCACTCTAAACCGAACTTCTCCGGAAGGGTGTTGGATCGATCCTACAAAAGTCGCTGGATTAAACGTAGATTTGAGAGAGGGAAACTCTTTTTGAACATCTTCAAATCGCACATAACGTTTAGAAGACTGTGTAGAAATGGAAACTTTGGCTTCCAAATCCCATAGGCTTAGTAAGAATAAAATCAGCCCCCAAAGATAGATTTGATTTTTTGCCAAATCGAAACCTTTTTCTTTTTAGTATCTTCTTTTCCCGTATCATTTATATCAAATAGATTCCGTTTGTTTTTATCGTATTGTTTACCGGACTGCTGATTTTTATTCTGATTTCGACTGTTCTGTACACCGTGCCCCGGACGCTGTTTGTCTTTGTTCTGAAATCTATGTTGGTCTTTTCCGGATTTTTTTCCTTTCGGTTCCGAAGATAAAACGGAATCCGCCTTTTGTAAAAATAGTTCTGCTTCTTGAATTGCAGCAGCCGGTTTTTTCTTGTGAGAATCTTTCTCGGTAGAATGTGTATGACTCGTATGTCGTTTGTCCTTTTTGCGATCCCTGTCGTGTTTGTGAGGAACACGATCATTTCTATCGTGAGGACGTCTCCCGTTTTGTTTAAAATGGGTTTCTTTTTCCCGATCGTAGGAATCTCCTCCGATAAAAGATTGAAAATCACCTGCAGGAAATTGAATATATTCTTCGTTAACTTCTAAAATTTCGATCTTTTGTTTTAGATATTTTTCTATCTTTTCTAGTTCCACGTAATCGGATTCGGAACAAAAACCAATCGCTTTTCCTTTTCTTCCCGCCCTTGCGGTTCTACCAATTCGATGTACGTAGTTTTCTGTGTCTTGAGGAAGATCGTAATTATAAACGATATCTATATTTTCTACGTCAATCCCTCTGGAAGCAACATCGGTGGCGACCATATATCTATATTTTCCGGATTTAAAATCCCGTAGAAGTCTAAGCCTTTTTTTCTGATCTAACTCGGAAGATATTCCAGTGACGGGAATCCCGTATTTACGGAGAGTATATACAATTTTTGGAATATTTGCTTTATAATTTGTGAATATGATTCCTTGACCTTCTTCTTTTGAATTTACAATTAAGTTGGTCATGTAGGGAATCTTTTCTTCTCTTCCCAGATGTACGATTTTCTGGTCAATTCTTTCGGTGATGATTTTTTCTGGGTTGATTTGAATTTCTACTGGTTCGTTTAAAAAACGATAAGCGAGTCTCATCACTTCCACGGACAAAGTAGCGGAATACAATAAAGTCTGTTTTCGATTCTTACACTTATGTAAAAGCCAACGAATATCTTGGATAAATCCCATATCCAACATTCTATCTGCTTCATCGAGTACGAAAAATTCTACGTTCGATATATCGATGGAACCGGATTTAATCATATCGATCAATCTTCCGGGAGTGGCTACAATAATTCCGTTTAATCCTTCTAAATCCTTGTTCTGGGATTTATAATCGGTTCCTCCTATGATCGGGACTGATCGGATTCCTTCGGAATGTTTGAGTAATTTTTTTGCTTCTTCCGCGATCTGCATCGTAAGTTCTCTTGTGGGAGCCAATACGAGCGCTGCAACTCCTTGTATTCCTTTGGTAAGAATGGCGTGAATAACCGGAATTAAAAATGCGACGGTCTTTCCGGTTCCAGTTTGCGCAAGTCCGGTAATGTCCTTTCCTTCCAATCCATGTGGAATTGATTTTTCCTGGATCGGAGTTAGTTCCGTATATCCGATTTCTTGAATGGCAGAAAGTAACTTTGGATGAATGGATAGTTCTTCGAATTTCATGTGTGACGCTTCTGAGCGATTAAGTGGAATGTATCACCATAACAGGCGAGGTCTGAAAGACATGTAAAAAGACGATGATTCAGTGTTTTTCCTCTCCAACCCTTATCTCGGGACGGGTGGTAGGACATCGGTTTCCTATACTCAGTCTTAAAACCGTATCCTTTCAACATTTTTTTCAGAGACCCTGGGCTGTAATCCCAAAAATGGTCCGATGGATGTGTACGAAACCATTCTTCTGGATTGGTTTGAAACGTTGGGCCATAAAGCGAGGGTAAACCTAAGAATAAGAACCCTCCCGGTTTGATTAAATTTGTTAACTTTTCAAATACAAAATCTGCATCCGGAAAGTGTTCTATTACAAAAAAGGCTGATACCAAGTCAAAGATACGACCTTGTAATACATTCTCTTCTAAAAAAGAAGCGCAGAAAACTTCTAATCCCAAAGTCTTTTGAGAATATTGAACCTCGGCTGGTGAAATTTCAAGGCCAGTTACTTGATAACCTTCTTTTCGAGCCTCGTCTAAAAAAAATCCGGCGGCCGATCCAAGTTCGAACAAAGTTGCTTTCATTGGGTTTTGAAACTTTCGTATAATTTTAAGTCGTCTTTGTGCCAACATGCGAAGAGAAGTTTCGTCCTCATAATAGGTTTTTTGGTATTGGTTTTTATATTCTTCTAAAAAATAAGAGTCTTTGTATTCCCTTGGTTTGGCGAGTTTATAGTAACAAACTCCTGTTCTTTTGCAGATCTGATACTGTTTGGGATATTGAGGATGGGGAACAAGTTCAAGCTTTGGATACATTCTTTGGATCTAGAGAAACCAAAAGCGAAAAGAAAGAAAATTCCTTTTTTCGAAACTGCTTGAAAAATCGAGGGATACTATCTTTCTGGAAGGATCTTCTACAATTCTTTAACAAGTAATGAACATTTCAAATAAAATCGAATCCCTTGGTTATAAACTTCCCCCTCCTCCTCAAGCAATCGCTGCATATATTCCCGCAAACCAATGCGGAAATTTAGTTTTTACCTCAGGTCAACTACCTCTTAAAGACGGCCAGTTAATTCTTTCCGGTAAATTGGGCGAAAGTCTTTCCATTGAAGATGTAAAAGAAGCCACCATTCAAGCCAGCTTAAACGCTATTGCAGCCGCTTCAGCAGTTTGTGGCGGTCCGGATAAAATCGTAAAGGTAGTGAAAGTTGGGGTTTTTGTAGCTTCTAGTATAAATTTTTCAGAACACCATTTAGTCGCTAATCACAGCAGTAACTTTTTTCTTTCTGTGTTTGGTGAAACGGGACGTCATGCGCGCTTTGCAGTGGGTGTTTCTTCTCTTCCTTTGAACGCTCCTGTGGAAGTGGAAGTAACCTTTCAGGTTGAAGATGTTTCGTAATCTTTGGAAAGATATTCAATGGGGTTTTCGTTCGATTTCTCTGATCCTGAAAGAATGGCTTACGTTTTATCTTTCTTTTTCCGGAAGGTTTCAAGAATTCTGGAAAGAAAAATCCGTCTCTGAAAAAGGTCTTTTCATTGCGCTTACTTTTCAACTTTTATTTAGTCTTTCGACTTGGATCGAATATTCGATCAATTTAGGCGGCGAAGAAACCGAAGGGCTTAGAGTTTCGTCTAACTTTTTTTTTATTTTTCTTTCTGCCGGTGTTTTTTTCTTTGGTTCGTTTTGGCGTTCTCACTGGTTAGGTACATTTCTTTTGAGCGTTCAATTTCTTCTCGGCTTAGGCGCGTTAGCTGGTATTTTTTTTCCGGAATCTTTTTTTGTTAACTTTCTAAACGCTGAGGACTACGTCTTTAGCTGGAAATTCTACACGTTTTTGGGTGCGTGGGGTTTGACTACTTTATTTTCTTTAAAACTGTTTTTTGAAAAGGATTGATATAAAATCTATCTAAAAAGTAAATTATATTTTTTGAATTTATAATTTGTTATACTTCCTATTTAACTTTGAAAAATGTTTTCTTTTAAATTGCAGAAAGTACAAATTTATTTTCTGTCGGTTCTTAAAAGATAAAGTAACGTGAATTTAGTTAAAGAATTTTAGAAAAATTTTTTCTAATAGCTCTGTCCCACAAAGTCAAAGTTTCATCGTAAAATTCTATATTTGCAGTAGTTCCCACATTTTTACTGATTTAAACAACTTAGTTTCGGAGTAGGAATCCATAATTTATTTTTCTGAAAAAATTGAAATCTGAACTTTACAGAACGATTCCTAAAATGTGGGAACTCATACGAAAATTTAATGATATTAGAGCTGTTTAAAATTCGCAAATGACATTCTTTGTGGGAACTACAACAAAACTGAGTTTTACAGTCAAATTCTGAAAAATGTGGGAACTACTATGAACTTAAACCACGAAAAGTGAATATTTAAGAATTCGTAAAGTGACAAAATTTGTGGGAACTACCACTTTTTACAGACATTCTTTTAGAGAATGTTTATAAAATAAATTCTGAATCTGATTCAGATCCCAAAACAATAATTTATGCAGAAAATTGATTATAAGCCATCTCAAAAATGCTTAATCTTTTCTTTAAAAAAGTTTCTCTTATTCTAAGATATTTTTGAAATAACTTTGTAGAGTTATTGAACAATTCCATAGAGAAGATTAGCAAAACTACTTCAATTTTCCATTTCAATATAGAACTTGTCCCAAAACCGTCCAATGTGGGAACTACTGCAAAAATTGAACTAGATTAGAACTATTTGAAAATTCGCAAATTACCAAATGTGACAAAATTTGTGGGAACTACTGCATTTTATTAAAAATTTCTAAAGAATTATCGCATAAAATCTTTTTAGGTTTTGGGACAAGTTCATAATAAAAACAGACTCGGAAATTAATTTCCAACAACTCACTTTATTGATAGCCATCCCGCACACATCCAAAAATTATTTTTAATATTAAAAAATTATAATTTTAAAATTAACATTTGGTAAATTTACAAATTGTATTTCTAAAATCTTCGCAAAACAGAATCCCCATATGGATACGACTTTTTTAGATGAGAAAGAAAACCAGAATAGGTAAACCAACCTCGATAACCAAATTCTTTAGGCGCTCTTTCAATATGCATTTCCTGAGCAGGCATAAAACTGAATCCGATCAAAAAAAATTTTTCTCCTTTTTGATTTTCTGCTAAATCTAAAATCATAGAAACATGCCCGATGCCTCCAGTTTCATTTTGAACAAAAAGATCTCCCGGTTTTAAATCCGTCTCCGAAATTGTTTTCCCACCTTTTTTAAGAGAATACGAGTTGGAAGACGCAAACGCTTTTCTCAGAAAGGAAGAATAAGAAAGTCTACTTTTAGAAAAAAACTTTTGATTTCCATTATAATCAAAAAGGTACAACCGGTTTAAGAGATTACTTTGTTTATGATATTCTGCCCATATACGCATCGTATAATCCGCACATTGTTCTAAATCACTCTGAAACAAAAGTGGAACGTCTAGGACTGCAATTGTATCATAACGTAGAATGATATTCTGTTTTTTATATGTCCAAAGAGTCCGATCCGATTTTAACGAGATGTTTTGTACAAAATCTGGAAAAGATTTTTTTTCAAACCGAACCCGTGTAGTTCCCGGTGGAAGTGGGATTTCATTCACTTTAGAAGGTATCGAATCCGCATCCACACAACGATAAGCAGGGAGGAAAAAACCAAATACAACCAAAATGGTGAAAGTTAATTTTAGAACAAAAGATCTTGAAAATTGAATCAATGTTAAAGTTGGTTTTTGAAGTTTATTAACAAAAGTTAAAATAGATTTCACTACGATTCTTTTTTTACTCATAACTATATAATAAAATACCTAATATCTTGCATGGAATCAGTGTTTTGTGATAAAATTAACGGTACTCTATTTTATAGAGATCAGTAAAAATTATCAAATACATTCTTTTTTTCTAAACAACTATGTTCTACTGATTCCTATAAAATAATAGTGTAACATTTATCTTGAAACAAACCCAACCGTTTAATATAAAATTTTAGATACTTTATTTTAACGTGAATTTAGAACTTGTCCCAAAACCGCCCAATGTGGAAACTCATACGAAGATTTAACGACATTAGAACTGCTCGCAAATTGCCAAATGCAACTTAATTTGTAAGAACTACTACATTTTAATAGAGTTGTTGAAAATTCCATAGCTCAACTGACCAAACTGCTAATCAACCGTTTCCATGAGATAGAAAACAGTTGGAGAATTAATTTTTCAACAACTCTATTAAAAATTTCTAAAGAATTATCACGCAAAATTCTTTGAAGTTTTGGGACAAGCCCGAGTACAACGCGAAAGGGATCGATGCGAGGTTAATAAATTGCGACTAAGGACGATATGGTGCATAACGTTTCCTGCATACAATTTATTGACCAGAGCTGAGAGCCCGGTCCGGCTTGCCTGTGGCAAGCCGGATTCGCCCTAATTTTTTTACGTCGAACTCACTCTATTGTATAGAATTTAATAAGTCTTATCCTATTTCAGTTAAAGAAAAAGTATGAGTTCTTAAAAACTTCCCTACTTAAAGCCATATAACAGAGTGTCCAATGTTTTTTATTTAAACAGACTTTTACGATAAAAATTTGCGATATTTAATTATATAACTCCGACTAATGTATGAAAGATTTATAATGTTATATAAATTCCCAACGCCGACAATCAAAACAAAAGATGGTCAAGGTTTTTTTATTCCATAACCAAATCCAGACTTTTGGATTTTACAAACGAAGACTGTTTGATTTGTAAGCTAAAATTTTACGATCCTGCACAATGATTTAATACAAGAAACATATAAATCTAATATACACCGAACTTTTTATTTCTTTTTACCGATTTTATCAACCAGATCTACTAAAAGTCGAACTCCGTATCCGGTCGGCCCATTACCAATCTGAGTTCCAGAAGTTTTCTTTCTCCAAGCAGTTCCTGCGATGTCAATATGCGCCCAAGCAATTCCTGGTTCCACAAATCTTTCCAAAAACTTTGCAGCCGACAATGAACCTCCTGCCCTTCCAGCTACGTTTCGAATGTCTGCGATGTCACTTTTTAAGTCTTCCGAATATTCATCCCAAAGAGGCATTTCCCAAATTCGTTCATCCGAAGAAACAGACGCTTCTTTTAATAGATTTGTAAGAACCTCGGAATTACTCATCACTCCAGCGGCCTCGTGTCCCAAAGAAATGATAATCGCTCCGGTTAAAGTTGCAAGATCCAGCATATAGTCTGGTTTAAATTTTTTTCCTACGTAAGATAAAACATCTCCCAGAACCAGACGACCTTCCGCATCCGTATTTTGAACTTCCACAGTAATTCCGTTATACGCAGTATATACGTCTCCCGGTTTGATCGCTCCAGCATCAGGCATATTTTCAGCGACTCCAATAGCCGCTATTACTGGAACACCTAATCCTAGTTCGGCGATCGCTCCGATCGCATGGATTGCCGTAGCTGCTCCACACATATCGTATTTCATTTCGTGCATATCCTGAGCCGGTTTAATGCTGATCCCACCCGAATCAAAAGTAAGCCCCTTTCCTATAATCGCAAGTTTTTTCTTCGTAATTGGTTTTATGGGAGTATATTCCAAAAGAATCATCTTCGCCTTTTTATCCGAACCTTCGCAAACGGAAAGGATCCCTCCCATTTTTTCTTTTTTCAACTGAGGTTCGTCAAAGACTGTAATTTTAAGTCCGTTGTCTTTTGCGATTTCTTTCGATCTGGAAACAAATTCTTCGGGAGTAAAATGATTTGCCGGAAGATGAGCGATATGACGAACTCCGTTGATATAACGGCTGACTATCTTTCCCCGTTTGAGTCCTTTTTCGGCTTCTTTTAATTTTGCCGCGTCTTGAAGTATAAAAGAGACGTTCCCTATTTTTTTGGAATTTTCTTTATATTCTTTTGCCAAAAAGTTGATCGCATAAGCTCCCTGTTCCAAAGAGTTTACAATTTGATAAACTACTAAATCGGCGGGAAGCGCAGTAGTAAGATTTTTTGGAATATGAATTTCCAAACCCACACCTTCCCATTTTTTAAGTTTTTCTCCAAATTGAAAGAAGTGTTGCGCGACTCCTCTAATTTTTACTTTGGAAGTTTCACCTAACCCTAAATAGATGATTTTTTCAACTTCATCTGTAAAAACCTGTCCGTTTTCTCCCGTAAAAATTCCGGAAGCAATTTGAAGAGAGAATTTCGTCTTTAAATTTTCCGGAAAATGATCTTTTAAAAGAAGTTGTAATTTATAAAACGTCTTAGAAGGATTTTTTCCGATTGATATTTGGATTTTATTTTTATCCAGTTTCATTTTTTCTCCAATGTTTTAATGTCGGAAAGGATTTCATCTACATGTCCTTTCACGCTGACTTTGGGATATACTTTGAGAATTTTTCCGTCCGCTCCGATCAAGAATGTAGTTCTTACGATTCCCATAAATTCCCTTCCCATAAACTTTTTCATTTGCCAAACTCCATAGTCTTCGCAAATTTTTCCGTCCTCGTCCGAGATGAGTGTGAAGTTTAGTTCCTGTTTTTCAATAAATTTCTGATGTGACTTTACGCTGTCTTTTGATACTCCGACCACGTTAAATCCGGTTTTTTTGATCCTTGAAAAATTATCCCTGAAATCGCAGGCTTCAGTTGTACAACCTGGAGTTTGATCCTTTGGATAAAAATAAAGTACAGTTCCCTTTGGTCCTGACAGATCAGAAAGTTTAACCTTTTCCCCTTTTTCGTTAAGCGCAGAAAAACCTGGCGCTTTGACCCCCGTTTTGAGTTCGCTCATGGAAATACCTCTTTAGATTATCTTAGAATTTTTTTTTAACCGGTTAGTCTTGCAAGATAGTTCTAAAAAATTATACAATTTCAAAACGGTCGTAACTCTGACCTCACCTACAAATCCGCTTTTAAGAAGTTATCCAAACCTGGATTAGAATTACCAAATAGTTACTGCATTCCTAGTAATTAACGTGAGTTCGACGTAAGAAAATTGGGGCGAATCGCTCGCAAATTTCATAGTTAAAATGGCTCACGACCGCGCTTTTCGCTCCAATTCCTTCGGAATTTCCGCTACAATCGCTTTCGCATTTGTTATGCCGAACTCACGTTAATTAGAAGTTTTAGAGGCCACTAACATTTTAGATATAAAGTTAATGGTATTTTTTATATAACTATCAGTAATAAAATGTATGAGTCCCGTAAAAAACTGGAACATTCATCTGCGATTCATAGAGAAAGCAACATTGAGTTTTTTTATTCGCAAGATTTCTCCACGAACTTGATAGAAGAATCTTTCTAAAACCTGAAAAGAATCTTCATTCAACTAAATTCTTGTATAAAACTCAAGTTTAACGACCATCAAAAAATTAAGAATCTTTTTTGAACTTGTCTCAAGCTCAAGACTACTTAACGTGAGTTCTATAAGATTGAGTACGGTTAATTTTTATGATGAACTAAATGAGGTTCATCCAGGTCCCTCCAAAGAGCGGAGTCCCCGATCGTAAGAGACGCTTCGTGTATTTCTTCTAAAAACTGAGCTTCTTTTTCCGGAACTTTTTTCTTATCTTTTGAATCCAAAGATTCCTTTACATTTTCAAGAATTTTATCCAAAAGAAAATTGATGGGTTTATCCCAAATCGCGGAAGTGATCACAATCACCATTCTTCTATGAGGAATGACATACACAAACTGACTTCCCTTTCCATTAGCCATAAAAGTCCTTTTACCTTCGAACTGATGTGTCCAAAGTTGATAACCATAATTTTGGGAAGCGCCCGGTTTGATCGCTTGTTTGATCCAATCCGGTTTGAGAATTTTTTTACCTCTATAATTTCCGTTGTTCAAATATAAAATTCCTAGTTTCAACATATCCACAGGCCTTAATCTCAATCCAAAACCAGCGGTCTGTCTTCCCGAAGGAGAGGTATACCATTCGTAGTCTTTAAAGTCTAACCAAGAGAATAAAGTTTTTTCAGCAAATTGAAGCAGTGTAGATCCAGACTTATTTTCCAAAACCGCAGCCGCAAGTTGTGAATCCCCATTACTGTAATCAAACTTCGTTCCTGGTTTATCTTTTACTTCAGGTAACAGAGCAATTACGAGCGGATCTTCCGCCGTTCTTATATCTTCTCGCTCTGGAAATTCGGACCAACGCATTCCGGAAGCCATATGTAGAACGTCTCTCAAACGAAGAGATTCCTTTCCTTCAAGCAAAGGAAAAGGTAAATTTCCAAGAGAACGAAGTGAATCCATCACCGGTTCATCTACATTTTTTAGAACTCCTTCAAAATTCAAAATCCCAAGTAGAGTAGAAGTAACCGTTTTTGTGACCGAATAAACGCTATGGTTGTGATTTCTAGTAACACCTCCCGCATAACGTTCCATGATTAATTTTCCATCTTTTAAAATCAAAAGAGAACGAACTTCCAATCCTTCTTCTCGAATGGATTTTGATAAACGAAGTAATGATGCGGAATCTAAACCAGCGTCTTCTGGTAAAGCCACTAAAAAACCTTCAAATGGAGTTCTGTTGAGTTGTTTCGGAGCAAAAGAACGAGAAACTGTTTTAAGCGCCACTTCTCCATCTCGCACAGCGCTGGTACAGGAAAGAAACCATCCTATACAGATCAGAAAAAACAAAACTCTCATATTAACACACTCACCCTTTTTTATAAAAGATTGAAATCGATTCTTTTTCATTTGTATTTTAATTTTTGAAATTTATTTCCTACCGTTTTTTTAAACCGACGGTTCTTTAAACGACTTTCAAACCAGGATTTGAGTAGATTTTTTTTAAACTTTTGCAAGTATTTTATTCATTGAGACCGTAATTTGCGATGAATTCAAGATTCGTTGTTCGTTTTTTTCTGATCTGTTTTCTTTGTGCTTCTATTGTAACCACGGATTGTTTTGTCCGAGTCGACTGGGATTCCCCCAATCATAAAAAAGGAAAGAATGCCCCGTCGCCGGACGCTTTTCCCACCACAGAAGAAGCCAATCTCACACAAGTAGAACGTGCAAAACTAATCCAAAAAAGAAAACGAATTGGACTTTCTCCGGAAGGTTTTGCTTTAGTCGGTCAAGAATCTAAATTCTCGTATGAAAACGCCTGCACTCAACTTCTCTCTAAATGCCAGGCAAACTGTATGGAAGAATGGTATCCTTTTACCTCTATCTTTTTACCGATTATAGGTTATAGAAGCGCAAAACAAAGACAATGTATGGATCGATGTAATCAATTCTGCAAACTACCTAGTAGGATTTTATCCGGGGAAACAAGTACAACTCCTTCCACTCCGGTCCAGTTTCCTCAATAAGATTTTTTCAACAAACATCAATTAGACGATACCATTTCCTTTAAGTACATTAGAGTTGTTACACAATGGGCTTAACTTTAGTCTCGCTTACTATGATAAAAAACATCCCAGATTCCCCAAAAACGACCGATTTCTCCAGCATTCGGAATCAATTTTAAATCCATTCTTCCTTGAATCAACTCTCCGGGATCTACACGAAACCTTACAGGGAATTGAGAAGAATACGTATCATTCCCCGGAAACCGAACCGTCGTCTTTAAAACTCCGTTCATATATACTTTCAATTCTCTAGGTTTCACTCCCTTCGGTCTTTCAGTATACGTAAACTGCGTTAGATCCATTTGAACATAAATCGGATCGTTACCAAACGGATCTGCAGTCAAATAAAAACGAAGTCCCTCTTCCGGAATCATTCTGCAAAGCCCATCTTGAAGTATACCAGTCCCCGCACCGGGAGCAAAGTCAGGACGATCCCTCTCCAATTGCATTCCGTTATGAATCGCCCAAGTGGAAAGTTCGGAATAAGTTCTAAAATCTTCCGTTCGAAGCGGTTCCCCATCTTCTCCTTGATGATCAAAGTTGATGAATTTTTTAAATTTCGGATTTTCTTTCGATTGTAGAAACCACGTATTGGTAAAAGTAAAACAGAATAAAACGAGTATTAACCGGTGCCAAACCATCTACTCTAGTATCGACAGGATTGGGAAGAATTTGATCACATTCCATACAATCAAACAAGCCGGAAAAACGATTCATTCCCCCTGCGTAGTGACTTTGGGAAATTTTGATGGAATCCATCTGGGACACCAAGCGCTCTTAGATCAGGTTTTAAAAGTTTCCCAAACAACCGGACTCTCTTCCTGCGTAGTCACCTATGATCCAAATCCAGCAATCGTACTCGGGAAAAAAGCCGGAATGAAAATTCTCATGTCCCTTGAAGATAAAGAAGAATGGATCCGTCAAAAAGGAATCGATTTTCTAGTTATTCTTCCATTTAACATCGAATTGGCGGAAATGAATGCGGAATCGTTTTTAGAGGAAATTTTGCTTAAACAATTAAAAGCTAAAAACATTGTCATCGGCTTCAACCATTGTTTTGGGAAACAAAGAAGAGGTAATTACGAACTTTTAAAAGAATATTCAGAAAAACTAAAATACTCAGTAGAAAAGGTAGATCCAGTATATTTAAATGATACTAAACTTTCCAGTTCTTATGTAAGAAAATTGATAACAGAAGGTAATGTAAAAGAAGCCTTTTATTGTTTGAATCGTAGTTATTCGATATCCGGAGTTGTAGTGGGAGGACACAAACGAGGAAGGGAAATCGGATTTCCAACTGCAAACGTTAAACCAAACACGGACATTCTACTTCCAGGCATCGGTGTCTACGCAGGCTTTACTCAGGTAGGGGAAATTGAATATCCTTCGATGATCAACATAGGTCGTAATCCTACATTTGGTATAAATTCGTTAACCTTAGAGTCTCATATATTCGACTTTCAAAAAAACATCTACGACCAAACCGTGAGAGTCTATTTTAAGGAAAAAATCAGAGACGAAATTAAATTTTCAAGCGTTGAAACATTGATCTCTCAACTCAAACAAGACGAAATTATCGCAAGAAATATCCTAAAATCCACAATTGGAAAAAATTCGACTCATTTTTAAGCGTAGTTTAGTAAGTTAGTAAAAATAAGTATTTTATAATTTAAATTTATCATCGCACTTATATCAAGGCGGATAAAATTTTCAAATTCGTTTTTTTGCATGAACTATTATCTTTTTCTTCCAATGGTTTCTTTTGCTGCGAACGCTATGTTTATAGCTTTCATATACGCAAGACGTACGAATAATCTTGTCATTCGTTTTTATTTACTTTATGCGATCATTTTAGAAGCCTGGCTTTTTACTTGTATATTTTATTGGGCCTCTCCTTTCGAACCTTGGGTTTTTAGAATTCTTTCCATCACTTGGCTTCCAGTCGGTTTATTTCATTTAGAATTTGTTCATATTTTTTCTCAAAATTTAAATCCAAAAACTCGTTCTTCATTAGGATCCAATTTTAATACTTTTCTTTTAGAGATTTTTCTTTGGTTCTTCAGGATCGGAATTCCAATCCTATATTTGATCACACTTTCCACGGACTGGATCATTCATGGAATTGTACACTATCATTGGGGAAATGAAAACGAACCCAATCCTTTGCTTTATCTTGTAATTCTCATTTTTGTAGCGCTTCCCGCTTTTATAGGTTTGGGAATTTTAACTAAATCTTTTTTGATTTCGGAAGGCGAACAAAAAAAACAGGTCGGCCTGGTACTAATCGGTTCCATGTTTTTAATCTTAGTGAGTTTTTACTACGAAGTCATTCAGATAGACGATCAAGGTAAATTATTATCCCCACCTCTCACTTCGATCGGAATTTTAGTTCAATCCCTTTTGATCTTCATCGCGATTACAAGATACGGTTTTTTAAAAATTAACGTGGAAGGATTGGCAACAGAATTGTTTCGAGACATTCATGATGGAATGATTTTGATAGAACGAGATCGATCCCTTTTTTTTATAAACGAATCTGCAATAAAAATATTAGGAATTTCTAATTTTATACCCTCTCATTTTTTTCCTTCCGATTTTTTAAAAGACTATCAGGAAAACCCAGATTATTTTTCTAAAGAATATAAACCAATCTTTAACTCCAACTGTAAAGGGATTGAACTTACTCGATCAAATATACAACTAACCGGAAAAGGGAACGGTTACCTTTTTATTTTAAGAGACATCAGCGAAAAAATAGAATATAGAGAAAAAATAGAAAGTATCTATTCTGCATTTAATAAAGATTTAGAAATTGCGAAAATAGCCCAAACCTCAGCAATTTCTACTAAATTCCCGGAAAGTCCCAAATTTAAGTTTTACTCTCACTTTCAGCCTTTCGAACTTGTAGGTGGAGATTTTTTGAAAGCCTTACAACGTTCCGACGGTAAATTAGACGTCTTTTTTGCAGACGTTTCCGGTCACGGAATCTCCTCGGCTATGGTAACCGGAATGCTTTCTATTTCCTTTCAATTGGCAGTGGAAACAAATCCAACCCCAAAAGAAGCTTTAGAAAAAATACAATCTTTACTTTTAAACGCTGTATTAAGTCACCACGTTTCCGCGATATATTTTTCTTTCGATCCAAACACAAAAATATTAGAATATTCTTATGCAGGGCATCACCCTATTTTAGTTTTCAGAGAAGGTAAAATTATTCCCTTAGAAGGTGAAGGAAGAATTCTTTTGATTACACCAGAAACAGAATTAAACAACTATACTTTTCAGTTTAAGAAAGGAGATATTGTATTTCTCTATTCGGATTGTCTTTTCGAAGTCAGAGACGCATCGGGGGAAATATTCGGATACGAAAACTTCATACAAAAAATGAGCGAAATACCGATTTATAGTCCATCCAAAATTCTCAGGACAGCAATCGATCTAGCTCTCAATTTTAATAACGGAAAACTTACGGACGATTTGACAATCTTGATTTTGGAGATTCTCTAAAAAATGAACCCGTATATTCTGATTCCTTTTTCAGCATTAATTATCAACGGATCATTGTTTGCTTATGTAAGCTCGCTCAAAGGAAAATCCGAGACGGTAACTCTCTATCAAAGATTTTCTTTTATACTTTTTATCTGGCACATTTCTCTTATTTTTTATTGGTCTTTCTTACCAGAGAATTGGCCTACTCTAATTTTCAAAGTGTCTTCTTTTTCTTGGATTTTTATAGGTTGTTTATTCTTCGAATTTGCAGTTCGATTTTCAAATTCTTCATTTCGATTTCTAATCTATTTATTTAGAGGTTTTTGTTTAGTTTCATTTCTTGTAACAATCAGTACCAATTTAGTAGTCCAAGGAACTATTCGCGCTTACTGGGGAGACATGATTCAAGCCGGGCCCTTATATCTTCCCATTAGTATTTTAGCAACTGGAATTCCTACGTTAACCGGTTCTTTGATTTTAATTTTTAACGGACTACGATCCCACAATTCACTTTTAAATAAACAATTTAAACTAGTCGCTTACGGAACAATTTTTTCGTATCTAATTAGTTTTATTACTACACTCCTTCCTAGATATTGGAACTCTTCGCTTACATTCCCTCCGTTAAGCGGAAGCTCAGCTCTCATCCAGTCGATCTGTATTTTTATAGCAATCCATAAATATGGTTTTATGGATCTTAAGTTAGAACACATCGCATTACAACTTTATGCAGAAATTAGAGAAGGAGTGATCCTTCTTTCTTCCAAAGGAAATCTTATCTTTAGTAATCTATCTGCAAAAAAAATGTTAAATATTTCAGATAACGTATCTACGGGATCAAATTTCGATCTAAACAATTACCTGGAAGGATTTCCCTCCGATTCCTTTTTTGAAAGAAAAGAATTTGTCAATCTTACCATAAAAGTCGAAGACCATCCGCCCGGAGTCGTAGAAAATAGATATCTTGAAGTTTCGTCTTCTCCGATTTCTTTTTCTGGAAAAAACGACGGAAAGGTATATATACTCAGAGACATTACCGAAAAAAAAGATTCTCTTGAAAAAATTAGAAGATTATTATATAGGCTAGACCTAGATCTGGATCTTGCAAGAGACATCCAACAAATGATTACTACTCGAAATTTTCCGGATTCTTCGGATTATAAAATTTACTCCTATTTTCAACCCTACGTAAAAGTAGGTGGGGACATTTTAAATGTAATCAAAGAAAAGGACGAAAGTCTTCATATACTTTTTGGGGACGTTTCCGGACATGGAATTTCTGCAGCCATGGTAGCCGCCATGACCTCAATTGCTTTCGGTGCTGCGACCAATAGAAATGACTCTACGGATAATAACCTTCTTTTTATACACGAACTTTTAAAAGATACAATCACGCTTCATTCCTTTTCCTGTATATATATGAGATATACTCCATCTGAAAGAAAATTAGAATATACTTATGGAGGACATCATTGTGCTTTATTGCTCAGAAACGAAATTTGTATTCCGGTAGAAGGTTCAGGAGAAATTCTATTTACAACTCACGCCCCCAATCTTCGAAAATACGAACTCGATCTAAAAAAGGGAGATAGAATTCTTTTATATTCGGACGGTTTATTCCAAGTAAAAAACAGAGAAGGAAATTCCCTGAGTCAAAATCAATTTCTCGAAGCGATCAGATCCTTGGTCGTGGAGGACACAAATTCTATGATCCGTTCAATTCTTTCGTATTCTAGTTCTTACGGGAATGGAGAAATTTCAGACGACGTTACGATTTTTTGTTTGGAAGTTCTTTAATGAAAATTAGAGTTATTGAAAAATTTCATAGCTCAGCTTAAAAAAATTGCTTTAATCGACAGTTTCTATGAAACAGAAATGGATGGAGAATTAATTTTTAAACAACGTTATTGTAATAGTTAATTTATACACAATGAGTCATTGATATCTAAAAGACAGTTTAAAAATTAAATTTAATACATCATTAAATCTTCCTTTTATATCTAGTTGCATACTTTTCAAGCTGAACTAGTGAATTGGTAGTCTTCAAACCATGTCGTAGTTTTAAATATTCAGTTTGAAATTTTTCCATCTCTTCAAGTTCGCCATAAATAATCAAAAGGGCATAAGGTCTTAAATGAAAATATTCTTTTTCTAATATTTCTAATAATGATTTTTTAGATACAAATCGATTTAGATAAGGCAGAATATACAAATTCAGGTTTTCATAAACTTGATTGATCATAAAATCTGTATCTGAATTGAAATCAATATCATACCAAATATCATTACTATTTCTTAATTCTCCAAGTCGTTTAGTCAAAAAACATTCTTCAATCCTTGGAAAGGACGGGATCTCGAATTTTTCTTTTTCATAAAAAAATCCTCTCCAGTATTCAGAAAAAAAGAACCCTATATTAATAGTAAAACTTAAGCGATCTGTTGAATTCCATTGGCTTTTTTGTAAGTCAACCACTTTACCATATTCATCATTCATTAGACAAAATCGATTACCTTTTCTTTTAAATCCGAGAGGTTTCAAAATTTTATAGAACCCTTCTTTGGAGATTTTTTTAAATATTTTTTCCGGAATACTCTGCATTATAAAATCACGCTAAAGGGTTATTGAAAAAATTAATCTCTTATTATAAAAATGGAATATACTTTGGTTTTATGAATGTCTATAAGATTGAATACCTTGAGTAAATTATTACTACAAAATAGAGTTGTTGAAAAACTCCATTTTGTCGATTAACAAAACTATTTCAATCAGTAGTTTCTATAAAACAGAGACAAATGAAGAATTCATTTTTTAATAACTCCAATATATTAAGTTACATAATAAAGAACCTGATCCAATAGTCTATTCAATTAGGTGAATTCAACGAAAGAAAATCTAGGGAAATCTAGCGCAGAAGGACCGCGCTGTCAGCTCCAGTCAATAAATTGCATAAAAGAAACGTAATACAATATTCGTATTTAGTTTCAATTCATTATAGAAGTGAGACGCTGAGTTTGAAAGAATGTTCTACTAGTTTCCTACGCTTCCTATCGGATTCTATAGAACTCTCCCGAAACAGCACTTTGTGATAAACATTTAAGTACTTAATTTTATAGAAATGAAACTCTAAACAATGAAAGATGCGGGAAATTTTAACATCTCAATCCGTAAGAAGCGTCCGCTGAATTATCATGGGGTCGTCTCGAGATAACTCAGTGTTTTGTTTTAAGAAATTTTTTCTCGGATCAGTTTTAAAAACGGAAGTATTTCGTCTAACGTTCCAGGAAGTTCATATTCAATCGAATCTCCTGCACGAATAATATCTTTTTCTTCTAATGCGACCGCGATCGAAGCCAGGATCTCGTTTAATTCTCCGGTTTTTTCTTCAAAACCGATTCCGTCAATTTCAATCTCTGAAAAATCCAAATCCGGTTTTTTCAACTTCAAAGTAATAAACGAAGTCAACAACACGTTAATTTGTGAAATGGATTGAGTCAATAATTCGATTGCTATTTCATCCTTTCCGGATTGATACGATTCGTTTACTTTTACAAAAGCCTCTTTGAGACCACCTATGTTCTCTATAAACGTATTTAAAATTTCTTTTAGAGTTGGAAAATCTAAATCCAGAACCTGAGTTCTAGCAATCAGATCCATGATAAAAAGTTTCAGATCTCTTAAATGTTCTAAAAAGTTTTCTATGGTTTCTGTGTTATCTAAATTACCACAGTTAGACGAAATTTCGTTTAAAATTTGCGATACCGTATTTCCGGTTCCCATCGGCTTGATCTGATCTAGTTTGAGATGTAATAAGTTAGAGGCAGAGCCTAAAACGCTACCGATCCATTTGATTCCGTCTGATAGTTCTCCGGATTCTTTTTCAGTCAAAGAATCTCTTCCGAATAAAGTAGAACCTACCTTGTCCACGTATAGATCCAATTCGGTTAACGTGGAAACTAGAAAATCCATCTCTTCTCCTACAAAAAATTCCATCTTGGCGACCGATTCTATTCCTTGATCGTTCATGATAGAAGTTTGAAACTCTACTCCGTCTACGGTACAGCTTAGAAGATATTTACCTTTTGATTCGACCCATTTGTTGACCTCGCCGAAAACTTCGCCTAACTTCCTTTCGTTTTCAAGAGAACTATCTATGAGATGTTCGTTGATATAAATTTCCATTTCATTCTCCTACTCTATCACTCGTTTCTAGCGCCTTTTAAGTTATTGTTCAAATAAGCGCCTACAGCCTTGTTCTTACCGACTCCTTGTTCCATATAAAGAAACTTGGATTTCAATTTTTTCTCGTAACTTACAAGATGATTTTCAAATTCCTTAATCTTCTTATTGTTATCAGCGACTTGTTCTTCGAGCATCTTTACTTTTCCAGAGACAAGCCCCCCCGCATACTGAGTGTAAGGTTTTATATGTTCTAACAAATCGACTGCGACTCCTGTATCCATCCTCGCGTCCAAATTTGTATCGATTGCAAAAAGATTTCTGACTGAATCCGGATTTTCAGCGAGTTTAGAACGAAGTTTATCTTCGTCCAAAATTAAAAAACCGTCCTGTATATCGGCCCATTTGCTTCCCACCTTACCGGTGTTAATTCCTATGTCGCTTAACATTCTCACTGGATTTTCTCCGCTTACCGGATAAGATGAACTCGCAACCGTTTTCATTCCAGCGATCAATCGAATTACAGTATGTTCTCCGGATAAAAGTCCCGTTTTGGTTTTTCCTTCCCAAAAACTTTGTCCAATTTCTGCACCTTCTTCTTTTCCATCTTGAACGGTGGCATTTTTATCTACGGCAGTGGATTCTTTAGAAAATTTTAATACAGTGTTATAAGCAGCCACAAACTCCTTGATCATCTCGATACCTTTATCAGAATCCGTTTTTATATCTATGTTCACTGGTCCTTCTGTTTTTTTATGAAGATTAAGCGAAACCCCATCTAAAACGTCAGTAAGCCCTTCGTTTTTAGGACGATTGACTTCGATCCCGTCTACTAAAAAAACTGCGTCTTTTGCCTCGGTGATTTCTTTGGAAGGTTTGGCGCCTTTAAATTCTCCTGGAATTATTATATGAAAAGAATCTAATATAATGGTTTTACCGCTCGAATTCGCTAAAAGTATTTTATGAACCTTTTGACCAGAGGGAAAGTTTTTCAAATTGAGAATCACTTTTCCATTCTCTTTGGAAGCGGTTTCAAATATCATTTTTTCTTTATCGTTTTCTTTATAAAGAATTCCTAATTCTAGTTTGTCTTCCGGTGCAAATTCTGTGGAAGTAGTAAGTTCAATTTTTGTATTCTTTTTAAACTCAGTAGTAGGAATTCCAAATTGAAACGAACCAACGCTCGCAATTTCCATCCACTTCTTACCGTTTTCTTCTTTAAAAACGGGCTTAGAATCGGAAGGAATTCCGTATTTTTCAGGCTGAAAAACCTGGATCTGATCTGCGTCGGGAAAAAAATTCAACTCTTTAGAAGGATCTGCAGGTTCGATCGCGCCTACAAGATTGGCTGCTTGTAAAACTCCGTTTGAATCTTCGAACTTCAGTTTACGATCTTTTCCAGAAGAAGTCGCCGTTAGAGTAAGTACGTAATTATCTCCGTCCACTTTGACAAGTCCGGTGTTTACAAGTCCTGCGGCAGAAATTTTGATCGAAGAAGCAAGATCTCGGATTGTTCCTCCTGAAAATTCTATTTCTTTTTCGGAATCTCCGGAAAAGATTTTAAATTTCCCAGCGGGAATCTGTTTATTTACGTCCGTCTTTTCTCCTGAAATTTGGTGAGAAGTTGCAAGTTCTTTAATTTCGATTCTACGTTTACCGGAACTTGCAGAACGAGACGCGTCTCCGCTAATGATTCCTTCTGGTTCGGAGACGATACTTTTCATCGCAAATGGAGCTGTAAAAGAAATGAGTGCTCTTGTTTTTTCTTGTAAATCGGTTGTTACTGTTTTGAGGTCGCTCCACGCTTTCGACTGAGCTTTGTTAAACGAATTCTGTTGTTCAAGTCTGCGGATTGGTTTTGCTTCCAATTCCACTAATTTTTTTACGATTAAGTTCGTATCTTGTCCGGAGCTAAGTCCTGGAATCGTAAACGCGGGCATCTTGTCCTCCTACATTCTTAATCGGTCGATTCAGAAAAAAGATAAGGGAAATTGAAAAAATTCAATGTAGGAAACCAGTATAATACTGCAAATTTTGGATCGTTTTAAAAGTCCGTCCTAAAAACTTCGAAAGCTATAATCGAGTTTTGAAACAGGTTCTAAGAGGATTTTAAAACTTGTGAGAGTTCCAAAATTTCAACGTAAAATTTCAAATTTGCAGTAGTTCCCACAGATTAAGTCTCATTTCAAGTTTACTGCGATCTTTGAAAACCTTTCTGCGTGGTGTGAGTTCCCACAAATTCTGTAATTTACCATTTTGAACCGCTTTTTCATTGGTAAATTTCCATACGAGTTTCTACAAATTATGTTTCTTTTTCAAGCGATCTTGGGTTTTAGAAAAATTGATTCGCAATGTATTAGACTTAAAGTTTTAAGGCAAAGTCCTTAAGTATTCTCACTTCTTATAAAATCTTTGGCAGCCTTTGGGTATTTTTGTTGAGTAAAAATAGAATTTCAGAACCTTGTCTGTGGTTTTAGTTTCGATAATTACGGGGGAATGATGGGATCGCCTATTTTAGGAGAATTTTTAGGAACTTTTGTATTGATTCTTTTGGGAAACGGGGTTGTAGCCGGTGTTTTGCTTGAAAGAAGTAAATCCAAAGACGGGGGCTGGATTGTAATTACAGCAGGTTGGGCCTTTGCGGTAATGATCGGAGTTTTTGTTTCTAACGCATTTGGAAGTTCGGACGCACATCTCAATCCCGCTGTAACGCTTGCGTTTGCGATTCAATCCGGAGATTACACTAAATTGATATTCTATGTCCCAGCACAAATTGCAGGAGCGTTTTTAGGAGCGGTCTTTAATTACTTACACTATTTGCCTCATTGGAAAGAAACTAAAGATCCAGGAAAAATTCTAGCAGTGTTTTCTACCGAGCCAGCAATTTCGCATAACGTTTCCAATTTTTTTAGCGAGTTTTTAGGAACCTTTGTACTCATTTTAGGAATCGTTTCCATTTTCTCCCCCAAAATACAGGGGTTAGGTGCTCATTTCGGAACTTTTTTAGTAGGAATTCTTGTTTGGAGCATCGGACTTTCTATGGGAGGAACAACTGGTTATGCGATTAATCCAGCTAGAGATTTAGGACCAAGACTTGCTCATTTTATTTTACCCATAACAGGAAAAGGAACTTCCAATTGGAAATATTCTTGGCTACCTGTGCTTGCTCCCTTAAGTGGGGCCGCCTGTGCTGGAATATTAATTCGATTTTTATAATATAGTAAAAAATGGCATTTAAAGTTAAAAATCATTCCGCTCAAAACGACAAACGTCCGGTTTTTTGTCTAAAAAAACTTGAGTTAGACTCTATGATTCAATTTTTCTAAAAAAGTTAGAATCCTAACTCTGTCAATCGATTCTTACTCAAAACGATATAATAATTTTACGCTCACGAAGGTTATTATAATCAAGATTTAGAATATTCTATTTATATAATTATAAGTAACGTAATAAAATTAGCGGGAATCCGCCTTGCCACAGACATCCTGACTAGCCCCTCAGCTCTGATCAAGCAATTGCATGCAAAAAACCTTATATAATAATTGTTTTTAGCTTCAATAAAATACGATCTGTCGAACGACCTGCAGAGCGACCCAGGAAACTCAGCAAATGCCTCTCTAAGGATCGGCATCCAGGAAGCGATGCATTGAGTTCAGGAAGTGAAGACGCTGAGTTACTTCGAACGACCCGTAGGGAGTGAGACGCTAAGTTTGAAAGAGCGTGACTTGAGTCACCTCACATCGATCCTTTTCGCGCTAACTAACGTTCAATACTAAACTAATGTGAGTTCCTAAAAAATCGTCATATCTCCTGGACGTTTGAGAGTGAGTTTCCTAGAAATGTGGGAACTCCATTGTTTTTTAGTCTTTAAAAACTACTGGTTCCTAGAAAATTGAGTATCCTTAAATGTTGTGACAAAAAGTCGGTTAACGTGATTTCTGTATAATTCAATACGAAACGCGATCGGACAACGCCAGACTTTCTTACTCAAAATTTCACATTATTGAAGTGTCAACGATTGAATTGGATACTCTGTTATATAGCTCCGAGTAATGAATAGGAACAGAAGAAAACTAATTTTTCTAAAATTTCGTTTTTCTTTTTATTATCAATACCGTAAATTTTAAAACAAATTTCCGATCTCAGATTTATGGCCTTCGATGAGACATTTTAATATAAAACGCGCGTTAGTTGACTATGTAAGCACTGACCTAATTCCCGAACTTTAGAATTATATAGAATGATGAAAATCCTTCTGATATAAATGCTACCTGTGCACTATTTTAGCGATCATTCAGAAATATCTAATCAATTACTGCTAATCTTTATCACAAAAACCTACTGGGATTGTAAAACATTGAGAATTTTGTTCTATAACTATCAATAAAGTACATTAAAGTTGTTAAAAAATTCTATAGTTCAGATTAACAAAACTACCTCAATAGGCCGTTTTTATGAAACAGATGGAGAATTAATTCTTCATTAACTCTATGCAATTTTGGTCAGAATCGATCTGTTAGATATAAAATTAACGATCAAGTGTAAAGCCGTAGAAGTCACGGAGTTCTAAAAATCAAATGAATTGTGGATAATAGTAAAAAACTTATTTTCTAATTTATATCTTATAAAAAATAATGAAACGAGATGCGAAATATCGTCTTTATTTCTATTTTTATTTCATTCACTTCTTATAATTTATTTGCGGATATTCCAGATTTAAAAGGAGAATGCAAACCCAAAGAATGGATTTGTGTTCTTACCAGAAATGAAAATAATAAAATAGAATTTTACGTTCAAAATAGAACTCCTTCCGGAGAATATCCATTCTCAGTGAACTTCTACTTTACTAGTTTAGAAAATTTTGAATCCGACGTTACTCTTCCTTATCGTTTTATTTCTAAAGGTGGTTCAGAACCAAAAAAAATTCTTACGATCAGTCCGATCAACATTTATAAATCAAGTTCTTACAGTTCTCATATCTACGTAAGAGCAGGAGACAACACTTCCAAAGAAAATATGATTCCTTACCGTTTGCCTTTTGAATCGGCTTCGAGAATCGGCCAAGGTTATAAAGGAAAGTTCACTCATTCAGATACAATTCCTTATGCACTCGACTTCATTCTTCCCGAAGGAAGTTCTGTAGTCGCGGCAAGAGGTGGTCTTGTAATCGCTAAAGAAGATAAATATCAATCCGGCGGAATTCATCCATTTTTCAAAGATAAAGCGAACTTCATCCAAGTTCTTCATAAAGATGGAAGTATCGCGGAATATGCACACTTAAAATACGGAGGTGTATTTGTTCAGATAGGACAAATCATTCAAACTGGAGATAAAATCGCTCTTTCCGGAAACACAGGTTTTAGTAGCGCCCCTCATTTACATTTTCATGTTTTAAGACCATCGGTTGACTTTCAAACTTTGGAATCCTTTCCTACTTCATTCGAGACCGACGAAGGAGTGTTAGACGAACTCAAAGCTGGAACCGTCTATTGGAATCCTTCTAAAGTTTTACCCGCCGGAAAAATTTTCTTTGAAAAGGATTTAAAGATTTGTTCCGACCTTATCCAAAAAAAACTTTTGGACTGCGAAGAAAACTTCAATCCTCAAAAACGACCAATTCTTACGCTCGAAGTGAGAAAACCTGGAAAGTATGATTTAAAGGTGGAAGTATGTAATCCAAATTTAGTTTGTAAAAGAATCGATTGGATTCTTCAACCCCAATGGAAATCCTCTATATTTTACCTCGACTGGAATGTATTTCCAGAGCAGATAACTGGCAGTTATAGAATTCAAGTAATTAACGACATCGAAATTATTAAGACCTGGTTTGTTGAAAGATAACAAACGAGTTATCATTTTACTATTACTGATTTTTAGAATACTGAGTATCTTAAATTTTTATCTCAAAATACTATCGCGAAACAAATCATTAGGAACTCTATGACTCTGAACAATTCCGTAAAATCATTTTTAGACAAATTATTGTTAGGTGGTATTTTGGAAGATTTTATTTATATAACTCTAAGTAACGCAAGAAAGTTAGGAGAATCCGGCTTGTCACAGGCAGCCGGAGTGGGCTCTCAGATCTGATCAATAAATTGCATACAAAAAATGTTATATAATAATTGTTTTTAGCGTTCAATAGAACGCGATCTGTCGAACGACCCGTAGGGAGTGAGACGCTGAGTTACTTCGAACGACCTGCAGAGCGACCCAGGAAACTCAGCAAATGCCTCTCTAAGGATCGGCATCCAGGAAGCGATGCATTGAGTTCAGGGAGTGAGACGCTGAGTTTGAAAAGGCGTTCTGCTGTGTTTTCTTGCATCGATCCCTTTCGCGTTAATTCATGTTCAATACTAAACTAACATGAGTTCGGCCTAAGAAATTTATTTTTCTGAAAAAGTTGAATCTGAACTTCACTGATCGATTCTAAAATGTGGGAACTCATATAAAAGTAAATGTTTAAGAATTTATAATGTGATTTAAAATGTGGGAACTACTGCAAAATCTATATTTTACGAACAAATTCTAAAATTGCAGAAGCTCACATTTTTGAAAAAACCTTTTCTCATTTTCTTAAGCCGAACTCACGTTTAAACTACTAAGAGTTCCTACAAAAATCGTTATCTTCTGGACGTTTGCGAGTGAGTCTCCTAAAAATGTGGGAACTACTCGATTCAAATCACAAAAAACGAATGTTTTAAAATTTATAATGAGACTTAATCTGTGGGAACTCTCACAAATCTATATTTTACTGTAAAACTTTAATCTGTAGGAACTCATAAGATAACTTTCAATTTTGTATCTCAAGCTCCGATGGAAGTAAAAAATTCCAAAATTGTAGTTTCCACACTCAATTTTATTTTCACGGAAAAATGGACTTTCATGAATATCCAATTCAAACTCATGAAAGAAGAAACAATTCATAGCTTCAAAATAGGAACCAATCTCTTAAATTGGACGCCAAAAGTCGGAACTGCCCAATATATCTGTAGAACCTGAAGTTCTATGTCTCTTTCAATCTAATATAAGGAAGTTCATCGAAATGATTCTTAGTATTGACTCCCGATAAAGCAGGTTTAAACAGGAATAGAAATCCCCCGACAAAACTTGAAATACTCCGGGATTTTTGAAAATTTTCAGGTATCGAATGTCAAAACCCAAAGTACAAAACCAAACTCCGGCAACAACAAATCAAAACGAATCTTCCAACGGGAACCAACCAGAAATTCATTTAAACAATCCAAATATATTTTTTGACCGGGAACTTTCTTGGATCGATTTTAATCGGCGAGTATTGGAAGAAGCTAACGATCCCGAAAATCCACTTTTGGAAAGACTGAAATTCTTAAGTATCACCGAAACCAATTTAGACGAATTTTATATGGTTCGAGTCGCAGGACTTCGCAACCTAGTAAAGGAAGGAAACGACGAAAGAAGTTTAAACGGGGACAGCGCGTCAGAAATTTTATCAGACTTATCGGATAAAGTCAGAACCTTTGTAAGGGAAGAATATGAAACTTTCGCCAAAACATTAGAAGAATTGAAAGTAGCTGGAATTCATTTAATACTCAATCCGGAAGAACTGACTATAGAAGAAATTAAACAGATTCAAAATTATTATCAGGAAGACGTATCTCCAATCCTTACTCCTCTTGCAATCGATACGGCTCACCCTTTCCCACATATATTGAATAAATCCTTAAACCTTGCAATGGTATTAAGCACAGACGACGAAAAAACCGGAGGAAAAAAAGATCTGTTCGCAGTCGTACAAGTGCCGTCTGTACTTCCCAGATTTTTACAACTCAAAGGGAAAGGAGAGGAAAGAAGATTTTTTCCATTGGAAGAAATTATCAAACTGCACGTAGACGATCTTTTTTATGGAATGACCGTAAGAGAAATTTATCCTTTCCGAATATTAAGAGATGCTGATATTTCTATAGACGAAGAAAAATCCGTCAAAGACCTACTTATTACAATGAAAGATGAACTTAGAAACCGAATTTGGGGAGACGCGGTTCGAATGGATATACACCAAGGCACGTCTCCTTTTATTAAAAATACTTTGAGAGAACTTTTAGAATTACAAGACCACGAAGTATTCGACGTTGCCTCCATCTTGAACATAAACGATGCGATGTTTTTTTACGGATTGGATCATACATCCAAACTCAAATATCCTTTTTTCCAACAAAAAACCACTCTTAAGTTCGAAACTCCGGAAAAAATTTTCGAAGCGATCAAAAAGAAAGACAGACTACTTCATCATCCGTATCAATCCTTTTCCGCCATTGAAGATTTACTTAGAATCTCTTCCGAAGATCCTAAAGTTTTAGGAATCAAGATGACGTTATATCGCACGAGCGGAGATTCCCCCATTATCCAATATTTAGGAGAAGCCGCAGAGAATGGAAAACAAGTAACCGTTCTTGTAGAACTCAAAGCACGTTTTGACGAAGAGAGAAACATCAAGTGGGCTCAAAAATTAGAAGCGAGAGGAGTTCACGTAGTTTACGGAGTAGTCGGATTAAAAATTCATTGTAAAATGCTTATGATCGTTCGGAAGGAAGACGATCATCTAGTGCGTTATGTGCATCTTGGAACTGGTAATTACAATTCTACAACTTCCAAATATTACACCGATCTCAGTTTTTTTACTGTAAATAAACAGATCACGGAAGACGTAGCCACAATTTTCAACACGATCACTAGTTACGCTAAAATGCCGACTCTGAATCTTTTATCTGCGTCTCCTCACAATTTAAAATCTACCTTTATTTCTCTAATAGATAAAGAAAAAGAAAACGCACTTTCAGGAAAACCAGCAAGGGTCATTTTTAAGATGAATTCTCTTGTAGATCCACACATTATACTTTCCTTATATAAGGCGAGCCAAGCAGGAGTCAAAGTCGACCTGATTATCAGGGGAATCTGTTGTCTCAAACCGGGACTAAAAGGAATTTCCGAAAACATTACTGTGTTATCGATCGTCGGAAGGTTCCTAGAACATACCAGAATCTACTACTTTCATTCCGGAGGTTTCGAATCTATTTTCCTTGCATCCGCGGATTGTATGCCTAGAAATTTCGAAAGAAGGATCGAAGTACTTTTTCCGATTATAGAAAGTAAAAATAAAGAACGAATCAAAAAGATTTTAGACGTACAATTAAGAGACAACGTAAAAGCTCGATTTTTACGCCCAGATGGACATTACGTAAAAAAAATATTAGAAAAAGATGAAAAACCCGTAGATTCTCAAATTGAAAGAATGACATTTGCAGAATAAAACTTTAAAAATGAACATGACTACAAATTTTACAATCAACAAATCTGAACTTAAATCCCTTATCGGACCCGAAAAAATATTTTTTAGAAACGATCCAGAATTTGACGAAATAGCCTTTCTTTCTTTCGGAACGGATAGAACCAAGGTCTATCAACCGGATTTCGACATTCTCGCCTTTCCTACTACAACTGAAGAAGTTGCAAAAATTATAAAGTACGCATATGAAAACGAAATTCCAATCGTTCCTTCTGGAGGAAGAACCGGATACGCAGGTGGAGCAATCGCTAAAAACAAGGAGTTAGTACTCTCTCTTTCCAAGATGGACAAGGTTTTAGACTTCGATCCTTTTTTTGGAAGTATCAAAGTTCAGGCAGGAATGATCACTAAAAATCTTCACAAAGAAGTGGAAGAAAGAAATTTCTATTTTCCGGTGGACTTTGCTTCTACTGGCTCTTCTCAAATCGGAGGAAACATAGCGACTAACGCAGGTGGTGTCAGGGTCGTTCACTACGGATTGATTCGTCAATGGGTTTTAGGGCTTACAGTAGTTACCGGAACGGGAGAAGTTTTGGAATTTAACGGAGAAGTCCTCAAAAACAATACCGGATACGATCTTAAACAACTATTTATCGGCTCAGAAGGAACGTTAGGTGTCATTACAGAAGCAACTCTTAAATTGACTACAAAACCTCTGGATAGTCGAGTTTTACTCGTTGCGGTTTCTGATTTCACATCTATTCTTTCTTTATTTCAAGAAACCCATCTTGTCAAAGTTCCACTACTTGCGTTTGAATTTTTTACGGAATACTGCCTCGAAAAAGTTAAGTCTCACCTTGGAGTTCCAAATCCGTTTCAATCTATAAGTGCATATTATGTTTTGATGGAATTTGAAATTGCGGAAGAATCCGACGACGAAAAACTATTCGGTTTTTTAGAAACGATTACGGAAAAGGGTCTGATTGTAGACGGAAGTCTTGCGCAAAACTCCAGACAATCTGAAACTTTTTGGAAATACAGAGAAGGGATCAGCGAAAGTATTTCTATCGAATATACCGTTCATAAAAATGACATTTCTCTTCCCTTGAGAAACATGGAACCGTTTCTCGTAGACATGAAATCGTTGTTAAACGGCAAATATCCAGGATTTGAAATTGCTCTCTTTGGTCACGTCGGAGACGGAAATCTTCATCTAAACATCGTAAAACCGAAAGATCTTTCTAATGAAGATTTTTTTAAAAAATGTAAGGAAGTGGACCCAGACATGTTTCGTTTATTACAAAAATATCATGGATCGATCAGCGCCGAACATGGAATTGGTCTTTTAAAAAAAGACTTTCTCCATTTTTCCAGAACACAAGCAGAAATCATTTTGATGAAAGAAATCAAAAAGTCAATGGACCCAAAAAACATTATGAACCCGGGCAAAGTATTCTAATGATTTCCACTAACGGCTCAAGCGGCAAAAAACCGAGTAAAAGAAAAAAAAAGATACAATCTGAACACAGAATTGTTATGCGAAGTCTTACTCTGGACGACTACGCGGACGTAAAAGAGATCATGGACATCGTCTTTCCGGAGTTTGACGGTGCTTGGAAAAAAAATCAGTTCGTTTCTCAGATCACAAAGTTTCCCGAAGGACAAATTTGTATCGAAGACAACGGCAAGGTAGTAGGAGCTGCAATCAGTCAAATCGTCAAGTGGTCCGATTATGGAGACAATCACACTTACGAAGAAATTGTAGGAAAGGGAGATCTTAAAAACCACAATGAAAACGGAGACTCTCTTTACGGAGTAGATATATTCGTTCATCCTGAATACAGAGGTTTACGTCTCGGTAGAAGATTATACGACGCAAGAAAAGAACTCTGCGAAAAATTGAATTTAGAAAGAATTGTAGTCGGAGCTTGGATGCCTGGATACGAAAACTACGAAGATTCCATGACCCCAGCTCAGTATATCGAAAAGGTAAGAGACAAGGAAATTTACGATCCGGTTCTTTCTTTTCAATTAGCAAATGGTTTCCACGTTCGTAAACTTAAACGAGGATATTTCGGAAATACGAAAGGTTATAGTTCTTACGCGGTTCTATTAGAATGGTTGAATATATATTACGAAAAAGAAGAAATCGCTCTGATCGGAGGCCAAAAAACCGTCGTTCGTGTAGGAGTGGTTCAAATGCAGATGCGTCCAGTTGCAGGAATCGAAGAACTGATGCATCAGGTGGAATTTTTCGTAGATACAGTTGCTGGATATAACGTAGACTTCGTATTATTTCCTGAATTTTTTAATGCGTCTTTGCTCGCAAAATACAATGACAGAAACCCCTCTGATGCGATGCGTGCGCTTTCCAGTCATACCGAAAACATCATTGAAAAGATGGTGGAGCTTGCAGTTTCATACAACGTCAATATCATTTCCGGTAGTATGCCGGAATACAGAGACAATACGCTGCATAACGTTTCTTATCTCTGTAGAAGGGACGGCACCTACGAAGAACAATATAAACTTCATATTACACCAGACGAAGATTTTTATTGGGGAGTTAAAGGTGGATACAACCTTTCCGTGTTCAATACGGACGCTTGTAAGATAGGGATTCTGATTTGTTTTGATGTAGAATTTCCGGAACTTCCTAGATTTTTAGCGGATCAAGGAATGGATATTCTTTTTGTTCCTTTTTATACCGATACTAAAAATGGTTATAACCGAGTCAGACACTGTGCAATGGCCAGAGCAATCGAAAACGAATGTTATGTGGTTATTTCGGGTTCAGTTGGTGGTCTTCCTCACGTGGAGAATATGGACATTCAATATGCTCAGTCGGCAGTATTTACTCCTTCCGATTTTGCTTTTCCTCATGACTGTGTTGCCGCCGAGTCTGTTCCCAATACCGAAATGACTTTGATCGCCGATTTAGATCTGGACCTTTTAAAAGAACTTCGTAAAAAAGGTTCCGTTCGCAATCTTTCTAATCGAAGAAGAGATCTTTATGAACTAAAATGGATTTACGAATCATGAAAATTTTTTCAATTATAGCAATTTTAATCTGGCTTGTATTTGCGGGTCTTCAATGGAACGATCCAGATCCTTGGCTTTGGATTCCAATTTATATGAGTGTTGTCGTTTTATATGCAGGTTTTATAATATATCCGGCAAAAACGAAATTTTGGTTTTACATTTCTTGGATTCTTTCTATACTTTTTTGTGCGGGAACTGTTTTTGCAGCAACTTTGATCCAGAGTTTTTCTTTTGACGACGAAATCACGAGAGAAACCGGAGGTCTGATTTTATCCGCGATTTGGTCTGGAATTTTAGGTTATTGGATTCGTAAAAAAGATTTAAATTAGGCACAATTTTTGATGACTTCTGCATCTTTTATAAGATTGATTCGTTAACTTTTGGAACGATCTCCATGCGTCGATAGTAAAATTTGCGACATTGATTTTATAAGAACTTTTAGTTTACAAGCTATCTCAAAAATAATTTGAATCGGCATTTTAGGCAAAGATAAAGTATTTTTGAGATCCCTTTTAGTAATTTAACGTAAGAGAATCATTCTAGAACTTGGTTTTTCTGTAAAAACTAAACGTGGGAACTACCACAAATCCATATTTTACGATAAAACTTTGTAGCGTGGGAACTACACGATCAGTTATAAAAGAGTTGTTGAAAAATTCCATAGTTCAAGTTTAAGAGAACTGCTTCAATCAACCGTTTCCATAAAATAGAAACTAATGGCGATTCATTTTTCAACAACTCTAATGATAATCAAGTTATTTAAGAAACTTAATTTGTAGGAATTCCTTCCACGAGTTTATATTTTAACGTGAGTTTAACGTCAGAAAATGAGAAAGAATTTTCTAAAAATGTGGTGAATCCCTACATTTTAGAATTTATCTATAAAATCGCAATTTGCGGGAGTTCCCATAAATTTAATCACATTATAAATTTTTAAACATTTATTTTTGTATGAGTTCCCACATTTAAGGAATCAATCCATAAAGTTCAGACTTCAACTTTTTTCAGAATCATGGGTCCCTTACTCCAACTCGCATTAATTTAGCATGATTCGGCATAACGCGAAAAAAGGATCGATTCGAGAGAACTCAAGCCACGCTATTTCAAACTCAGCGTCTCGCTTATGGGCGCTTGACAAATCGCGTTCTATCTTGAAACTAAAGACGAAATATTGAATTAAATTTTCCGTATGCAATTTATTAACCAAAACTGAGAACCCGGTCCAATTGTAACAAACGAGTTGGATTTCCCTGATTTCCTTACGTAGAACTCACATTAAATTAGAATATTATAAAATTAGATTCAATATTAGAAAGCCATTTCAAAAATAATTAAAAAGTAAAGTCAAATCCAAAAATAAAATCTTCAAATGCGACTTTTAGAAAAATAAAAAATGGACCGATCTATAACTGGTTGATTTGATCGGTCCTTCATGAGAGTTATTGAAAATAATTTTTTCTTTCGATTAAAACTAGATCACCAAAGTGTCTTTTCTAATCTAAGAGCCGGTCTCAAAACTACCTATCAAAAAAGTTAAAAGCAATGATAGAGCTTGCGAGATAAAGAGATGCAAGATAATTTTCAGATTTTCTTTCCCAACGAATTAGGATAGCCCTGAATCGATTGTGCCAACTGTTAGTTCTTTCAACGACCCAACGTCTAGGTTTTCCTTTATATTTACCGATGAGAGGCTTTTCACCTTTTTTCCGAATATGAGATTGAATGTTTCTTCTTTTGATTAAAACTTCTATATCTTTGAAATCATAACCTTTATCTAAACAAATATGTTTTGGCTTCTTTCTTCTTTTTCCGGAAAATATTAGGATTGAATTCAACGTATCTTTTACACCGTGTTTGTCATGAACGTTAGCTCCAGTCAATGTAATTGCCAAAGGAATTCCATTTCCATCTGTAAGAATATGCCGTTTAACCCCTAATTTGGCACGGTCTGTAGGGTTTTTCCCAGTTAAGCTCCCCCTTTGGGAGCTTTAACCATTGCCGAATCCATCGAAGCCCAGTCCCATGCTATTTGATTCTTTACATCATAATATTTTAAAATAGATTTATAAATCTTTTTGAATACTCCTGCTCGTTCCCATTCTTGAAATCTTCTGTGACAAGTTTGGCCTGATCCAAACTCATTCGGAATGGCACGCCACTGACAGCCTGTTTTCATTCGATAGATGATACCTGACATTACTACTCGTGTTGGTACTCGATTGCGACCTCCTTTCGGATTTACATTTTCTTTCGGGATTAATGGGGCTATTTGTTTCCAAAGTGCATCCGGTATCTCTGAATAATATTTGTCCATTTCACATTGATATTATTACCCTTTCTCTCTACAAACAGTTTTGAGACCGGCTCTAAGTGTAATAACCTATTCTCAAAATCCTAAAGAGTAAACTGGCGAATAGTAACCGTATAATCTTCTACTTCTCCTTGGATAAATGTTTCATCCGGACGAGGATACGTCTCCCCACCAGTCGCGGCCTTCATTGATACGCGCATTCTAGTGTTCCCAGTCAAAGCATCTATAGGAATTGTGAAAGTTTTTTGAATCGTTCCTCCGCTGTAAGAAGAAATAGTTCCTTCAGCAACTAACTCAGGAGAATCAACATAATTGTTAAAAACTCCATCACGGTTGAAATCGATCCATACTCTCCACTTATGTGTTCTAGATGGCATATTGATAACCGAATCTCCACGACTAGATAATCGAATCGTATATGTCAAACCCTTGTATATAGTTTGATTTAGATAAGTATTATCTTTATATCCGCAATCATTCCCGGAATTTCTTTCCATCTCAGAAAGTTTTACCAAAGTAATATAATGATCTGGCTTCATTCCAATACCTCCGCGTGAACTGGTATTTGCAGGCACTCCTACTGCATCCCAAGCGTCGATTGTACTTTTTACTTCCTGCGAAAACGATCCGTATAAATATTTTGATGCAAGGATACTCGCCGATCTTACGTCAAAATACTCGGCAGTAGGCCAGAGATACATTGACGTCGAATAGGCGATTTTCTCCGCTTTTTCAATGCTTATACCGGAAGTATTGTATTCACACCATAGATCATTGATTCCTTGTTTTCCATTCGAGAGTATATAAAACCAATGACTTAACACGTTACCATTTATGTGAGGGTCTTCCGTTGTGCTAAAATCCCACAAAGCGCCTTTATAAGTATTCGGTCCGGGGGTACGAACCGTGCTTGATTTTGGATTGGAAGCGGAGCGTTCACCTCCCGATGGACGAGTCTCATCGCCAAATAGCCAAATATTCTTATTCAGTCCGTTAGTCTTATTTACGAAATGATTGACGGCTATATTCCAAATATCTGAAAATCCTTCATTCAAAGCTCCTGGTTCATGAATATATCCTAATTCGGAAGTATATGCGCTGAATCCGTGTCCAAACTCATGAGATACGAAATCAAGAGAAGTAAAATCGTCGTATTGAGGATCGATGTCTCTTGGATTTGTATAAATAGTCGCACAAAAACTTTCCGGAGGACAGTAATAATAATAAATCTCTTCTGTGATCGGATCCCAATGAGCATTGTTAAATCCGAAACCGGAAATCGTATGAACGTTACTAATTATTTTTGCACCGTTTCTATCATATCCGGAATAATTGTGAATCGTATTAAAATAGTCGTAGGTTTTTTCCGCTCCCCAATGAGCATCCAATACCGCGTCATGATTATAGTCGTCATGATATTCGGCCGCAGACCAATAATTATTGGAATCAATCATTGGTATTTTCCGAAGTTGAGCGCCTAAAATACCTAAATCTACAAACTCCCAAGAATAAGTAATAATTCCCTTCCCTCTTGAATAGTCTTTGAGCTCGTAATGATTTTCTTGTCCCGCTGTCCAAGTTGTGATTGTCTTATACCCGCTAAATCGAGTTTTTGCCGTTCCATTTTTGATACAAGGTGTTTTATCTGGAAAACAAATTCCCAGATCTGTGGGCAATGGAAACGGAGTGGTACCTCCTCCGCCACCATCACCAGGTTGAGATTCAAATCGCACAGCATCTCTGCTTGTAAGAATTTCTCCGGAACCAGCATCCACATAAACATATTTTGAACTCGGCGGTTCTAAAGAAGAAATTCCAAATTTATACGTTAGACGATATTCATTTTTAAGATTTGATTCAGCTCGATTGTATACGATCAATTCTCCTTTAGGAAAGTAAGTCGCTTTTGGATCTCCTTTGATGGAACGAAGCCTCTCCTCTCTTTCAGACGATTCCCATAGATATTTTTTTGCGCCAAAATGTATCAACGCTTTTGATAAGGCATCTTCTTTAGATAAGTTCGGAGTTACGTTCAAACTTTGTTCAATTCCAGAAAAGTCACCGCCCATAAACTCGATCCTATTATCTTTAGATACTACGGTGTAGATTTTATTTTCAACCTTTATACTTTTATAATATTGTTGAAAACGATCCAGAATCTGTCCGTTCGATTCGTTTGAACGTGCAAGTTTATGTGTGTATTCGGTAGGAATTTGCAGATACGTTTTTAAAACCTCCGAAGCTTGGCCCCTATTGTATGGCACAAGGTCCGAATTGAATCGAATAAAAGTTATAGCGCCGTTCGACGAATACCCTCTTTCGGCTACTGCTTTTGGGTCCATCTGAACCGAATTTAAGATTCCCAACCAATACTCTGGGGCGAAGGTTCTTCCATCATCCCCTTTGCAACCTTGCAAAAAAAAACTTAAAAGAATCCCTAAATAAAGAAAAAAGATTTTAATCTTCTCAAATCGAAACTTTTGTTTATATCCCATTTGATAGCTCTCCTATGTTTTTAGAATGGCATTGTTTTAGTCCTTATCTGACACAATAGCATTCTAGAATATTTAAAATTACTAAATCATAACACTCTTATTCTTTTGGTTTTGACTAAGTTTCTAAATTGAGAGCAAAAAAATATTGAATTTGAAATTTTAAGGACCAAATTTCTGATTTTAAAACTTACCTAACGTTAGTTTGGCGTAAAAATTTATGATTCATTTTTTTGAAAAAAGTTGAAAAATTGATTCTTAAAATGTAGGAACTACTTTATAAAAATTTTTCTAAAAGTAGCTATATCGCATGATACTCTAGTTTAGTTCTGCAATATATGATCGACTCTCTCTAAATAACTCAAATTAGATGCGGGAAAAAATAACTTTTCAAAAAACAAAAATTTATTACGCCAAATCCGCGTTAAATGTTTCTACACTTTAGAAATTAGATTTTTTCTCAATTAAGATCCATACTTTATAGTTAAACACAGTTGTGTAGGAACCTCTATATGTTTTTAAAAACTATAAAATGAGGCATAAAATTATCCATCTATGCAGGAACTTTTTATTTTTAGAAAAAATTTTCCTAATTTTTCTACATCGAATTTATGTTCATATTAGAAAAAGTTTTTATCAAAGGATGGTCGCAAAACAGCGATTTTATGCAAAAATCTGATTAGGCAATCATTATCTTTAGATTTTATAGTAGTTCTAAAAGTAAGAGTTCCCACATTTTAGAATTTACCTATAAAAACAGAGATATCCCACATCCAATTTTATTTTGCAGAAAAACACACTTGTACAAAATCAATCTTCAAACTCACACGAACGCAAAACTTTCTTTTCTTCCTCTAATCCTAATTTTTTAGAATTTTTCTCTCAAAAAGAAATGATTTTAGATCATTCTCCCTTGACTCTATAAACTACCAACAAATATTGAGAATCATTTTCAAAATTGAAACTCAAAATGAAACATAGACTCGCTTTGCCTCTTTATATTTTCCTATTTCTTCTTTTTACTTGGGAAACTTCAGCACAACCAGAAGAAACAAACAAACCAATCCTTTCAGAATCTTCTTCCAACGGAGAAGAAACCGAAAAAGAAAAATGGAACCAAGGAACCATTTCGGTAATAGGAAAACGAAAAACAGACCTTAAAAGAATTCCTGGAGCTGCCACAGTCATTGAAAAAGAATTCTTAGAACAGACTAAACCGGTAGATTCGATGGAAGTTTTAAGAAGAATTCCTGGTGCCTCGATCCGTTACCAAGATACTGGTTTGATTTTAAATCTTGGATTTAGAGGAGTAAATAACGACCTAGGAAGAAAAGTACTCATTTTAGAAGATGGAGTTTTTACTTCTCTAAACCCCTACTCCGCACCGGAACAATACTATACACCTAACATAGATCGTATGGAAAGAATCGAAGTAGTCAAAGGTTCAGGAGCAATTCTATTCGGACCTTCCACAATCGGAGGAGTGGTGAACTTCATCACAAAACGTCCACCTAAAAATCCAGTATTTTCCGTTTCTGCTCAAGGAGGATCTTACGGCTTTTTTTCTTCTCAAGTTTCTTACGGCGGAACTTTCGGAAATACAGGAATCGATATTTCAATTCTTAGAAAACAAGGAGATGGATTTAGAGATCATCAAAGTTTTCGAATACACGAATTTTCATTTAAGTCAGTCACCGATCTAAACGAAAAACATACTCTTACTTCTAAATTTCTTGCAACCGCACAAGACGCGAATATGACTTATCTAGGTCTTACCACGGCTCAATTTTGGAACCATCCTTCTTCTAACTTTGCGGAACAAGATAATCGAAAATTAGAAAGATACTCAGGCGATATAGGTCACGAATGGAAACTAGCCGATCATTCTAAGCTTGTAACCAAAGTTTATTCTGCTTATACGGAAAGAAACTGGGCAAGACAAAATTACCTTAGAAACACCGGCTCCAACTTCAGCGCAATTCCGTCTAACGTGATCAAATCATACGATACGGAACCTTTTGTAAATCGTCCAGGTGATACTGTTTATATGTTAGATAGTGTGGGTCATAGAAATCGTTCCTACCGTTTTGTAGGAGTGGAATCTCGTTATCAGCAAGACTATCAATTTTTAGGAATTAAAAACCAACTAGACACCGGACTTCGTTATCACTACGAAACCGCAGATATCAAATATCTGGACGGGCCACCTACTCCCGATTATGCGATGTTTGGCAACGGTTTTAACAATCCACCTACCGGAGTTGTTTCCTCTGAATATTCTCTTGCAAAATCGGGAAACGTAAGAGACCACGAAGTCAATAATACCAAGTCAATCGCAGGTTTTGCTCAAAACAGTTTTAAATTCCAGAATAGTTTTTCCGTAATCCCAGGAATTCGTTACGAAATGTTTACTCAAAATAGGACGATCCTCCGTCAACAAACCATTGACCCTGTGACCAATCAACCTGATCCAAATTCTCCTTCTCAAGAAGTGGATAAAGGAAGTAAACATACCTATCACGTAGTCATTCCAGGACTCGGTCTTACATACGATATTCGTAAAAACTCAAATTGGTTTAAAGACCTAACTTGGTTTGCGGGCGCTCACAAAGGTTTTTCTCCGCCTAGATACCAAGACGCATTGAATAATTCAGGAATCATAAATCGGATTGACCCGGAATATTCCTATAATTACGAAACCGGTTTTAGAGGTGATATTACAAAATACTTAAATGCCCAGATCACTTACTTCCACTTAAACTACATCAATCAGATCATAATCACTTCTTCTACTTCCGGTAACGATTCTGCTTCTTCTGCTAAAAACGGCGGCAGGACCTACAGCAAAGGTGTGGAAACTAACGTTACTTTCGATCCGGCCCAATTGTTCGACGCTTCTTTTAAACTTCCGATCGATCTGATTTATACAAGAGCAGACGCGAGAATGAACCAATATTCCATAGATACTTCTAAAATTACAGCCGATCAGTCTTTTCTAGATTTTGTTGTTACCCAAAAAGATAAAAATGGAAACTACGTTCCGTATGTTTCTAGAGATACTGCGACTTTGGCGATTGGTTTTATTCATCCCAAAGGTTTTTATGTAAGAGCGGAATATCAATATTTTTCCTCCCAGTATCATGACGACTCAAATACCAGAACCGTTTATTGGGCGGATTCTATCACTGACCCTCTTGGCAAAAAAGTATTACAATATTTGAATATTACTTCTAATAGTTCCGGCGAAACCGGTGTAATTCCTGCATACGAACTGATCAATTGCTCTTTAGGATATAAGGACCCCGTCAAACGCTGGAGCCTTTTTATCACGGGTAAAAACTTAACGGACGTCCGTTACATTTCAGGTCGTCTACCAGAAGGGATTCAAGTCGGCCCGTTTCGTCAAATCAACGTAGGCGCTTCGTTTGAACTTTGATCTTTGTTTTAATAGATTCGATCTTTTAAAACTTAGAAAATCAAAAGTTTGACTCTATTAAACCTTTTATGTTTTAGGTGCGTTATGCGCCTTTTTACGCCTTCAAACACAATTTTATACTAAACGTTTTTGATAAGAGTTTTTTACTTTTGCTCCAGGGAACTTTTATAAAAATGAATTTTAAATTTGAGGATGACCGCACAACAACGATTTGATGCAGAAATTTTTTATGAAACCTATGGGAACTTACTTTGTTTGTAAATTTTTTTGTATGAGTTCCCATAAATAGAATATTTTCGATTGACATAAAATTTGATATTGAGAATTAGTATCAATATCATAACAACCAGTTCATCGAAAATTCCCCGGTTGCGGGCAACGCCCTCTTCCGGGATCTTTTTCAAAAACTTTCAGGAAATTTGAATGAATCTAAAAAAAATCACACACTATTTTCTACCTTGGATCGTTGTATCGTTTCTTTTCTCAAATTGTAAATCAGATACAAACAACGATTTAGGTTTAGCCTTACTGATGGCCTTATTTCAACCTACTGCAACTAAAGCGCAAGTAGTTGATCGTTATCTTAAATTAGGCTACGAGTCCTACGATCAAAGTTATAAAGACGCGGTCGCTTTTCAAACCGCTGTCACAGCCTTTGCCGCCAATAACAATCCGACTGCGGCAGATCATATCAATCTTAAAAATTTATACATCATCGCAAGAGCTTCTTATTTAACTACAGAAGCATTTCGTTTTTCATCCGGACCGATAGACAACGTAGACATTTTAGGTTGTGGAAGTAATGCAGACGGTTCCGGAGACGAAGAATGTGAAGGATTGATCAACGGATGGCCGTTAGACGAAAGCGCGATTAATGGTTATATTAACAACACTAACGCAGCACAAATGACTTATGCAAATGTCTTAGCCGCAAACGGAGATGCAAACGCAAATAACGCAGATGATCAAGACGATGAAACTGCACTTACAGTTGGTTGGCACGCAATTGAATTTATACTCTGGGGACAGGATACATCTAACGGAGGAGTCAATCAAATTTCAGGACAACGTACGATAGCCGAACTTACAGGAGCTGCTGGCACAGACGGACATAAAAGAAGAACCTATATGAAAGCAGTTACAGACGGACTCGTTCTTCAATTAGGATTAATTCGAAATCAATTTGAAGATGGTGCCCAATATTCGAATGGACTTAAATCCAATCCTGACGTAGCGGTCACTTATATCTTTCAAGGACTTGGTAAATTTATCGCAGGAGAATGGGGAGGAGAAAGACTTACCGGAACTTTTGGCGGACAACAAGAAGAAGAGCATTCTTGTTTTAGTGATACTACAAAAGCAGACTTCTATTATAACGCACAAAGTGTGTTGAACATTTGGAACGGATCTTACGAATTGAAAAAAGGAACCGTAACTTCCACAGGTCCCGGTCTAAAAAATCTTTTTGGTACTTTTAACGTTCCTGGGATCGGTTTTCAAGCGACTGCGGCCAGAGACACATTCTGTATTAATCTCCCAGAACAAACCGCAGATCCAAATTATACCACTTCTTGTAAACCTGGTTCTTTGACCGGAAGATACGATCAAATTATCAGAAATACGGATAGCGAATATCAAATTCTTTTTGAAGTACAAAAGTTTATCGGAGACAAGATGAAAAAGACGATCACAGATGCTGCAAAAACTATCGGAATTTCCATCACGGACTTTTCTATTTAAATTTAAAATAATATTTGAATATGAGAGAAAATGAAAATTAAAAGACCTTCAGCGCGGGGAAAATTGATTCCCCGCAAAATTTCAGTATATTCTAAAATTCGAATGGGATTTCTAATCGGAATCCTATTCTGTTTATTCACTCAGTGTAACCTCAAAATTTTTGACCATAAAAAAAACAACGACCAAGAACTAGCGATTATGTTGCTACTACTCGCCTATATGGATCCGGGAGAACAATACTCCGGAGGTTACACTACAACCTTTGATACTACAGTAAACGCTTTCGACCTCGCCGCCTCAAATCTGAGAGAAGGTGGCAACATAGAATTTCAAGGTGGAAATTCATTTTTCAATCGCACTTGGGTTCAAGGAGGCAACTCCGCTTCCGATGGATTGGGTCCGGTTTTTAACAGTACAGCCTGCAACGGTTGTCACGTAAAAGACGGAAGAGGAACTCCTCCACCGGATGGGAGTAACGTTTTTTCTACTATGTTGATTCGAGTCAGCAAAGATGGAAAAGATCCGATCACGGGCGGACCAATCGGATTAGATAACTATGGACTTCAAATCAATAACCGTGCAATTCCGGGAATTCAAGCCGAAGCGACTACTACAGTAAACTTTGCGGAAGAACCTGGAAATTTTCCGGATGGAGAAACCTATTCTCTGAGAAGACCTACATTCACAATTTCAAATTGGAACTTCGTAGCACCTGCGCTTGTACATCAATCTCCCCGAACATCTCCCATGATTCCAGGGCTTGGACTTTTAGAAGCAATTCCAGAATCTACGATCCTTTCCTTTGCCGATGAAAACGATTTGGACGGAGATGGAATATCAGGAAAACCGAATCTAGTTTGGGACGCAAAACTACAAAAGAAAGTTTTAGGTAGATTTGGTTGGAAGGCAAACGAGCCGACTTTATTCCAACAAAACCAAGGTGCGTTTTTAGGAGATATAGGAATTACAAGTCCTTTGTTTCCTGATCAAAATTGTGTTGGCGCACAAGCCGCCTGTTTTGCAGCTCCTGCGGGTAATAACGGAAATCCAGAAGGAACCGAAATTTCCAATAGAACCGCTGAGTTAGTGACCTTTTACACAAAACTGTTAGGCGTTCCAGGCAGAAGAAATTGGACTCAACCAGACATAGTTCGAGGGAAAGAAATTTTTTCAGAAATCGGCTGTAACGCTTGTCACAAACCTCATATTTTTACGGGATATTCGGAAGGATTTCCTGAAATTTCGTTTCAACATATCAAACCGTATACGGATCTTTTACTTCATGACATGGGGCCTGACCTTGCAGACAATCGAGAAGATTTTGAAGCCTCAGGAACGGAATGGAGAACTCCTCCTCTTTGGGGAACGGGTCTTATACAGAAGGTCAACGGCCACAATCATTTACTTCACGACGGACGTGCAAGAGGCCATAAAGAAGCAATTCTTTGGCACGGAGGCGAGGCTTTGACATCCAGAAATAAGTTCGTAAATCTTCCGAAAGCCGATAGAGACAAGTTGATTTTATTTCTAGAATCTTTATGAGAATTTTAGAATTTACGAATATGTCTTTTAGAAAAACTCGGGGTTTCAAAGGGATTACGGGATTGTTCCTAAGTTTTACAATTCTTTTACCGGGAATCCGTTGTCAAGATTTGGGAAAAATTACCGGAACCGAAATTTTACTAGTTGCATTGTTTGCAAATGCAAGTACGGGAGAATTTTTGAATTATACCGCCAATCAAGTTGCGGTTCCTCAATTTAAGCGCCTTCTAATTGCAACAGACGAATTAAAAACGAGCGCCGCGACCTACCAAGCCAATCAGAACGACACTACTCTCTCGGACCTTCAATCCAAATGGTTGGCCGCGAGAAAACTTTTTAAACAATCAGAGATTTTTTATATCAACCGATCTTATCTTCCTTCCAATTACTTTCATAGATTGGACGGTTATATTTTAAATGAGAATAGTCGTCCTGTACCAAACGATTTAACCGCGGCCGCGGCCACCAATCCGAACACAAATACTGTGGATTCCTATCCTCTGCCAAGAAAAGGTTTTGCCGCTTTAGAATATTTCATTTTCGACGATGGAAACGGAATACATACGTTAGCCGCAATCAATGTTGCAAATGGGAACGTGGGAAGAAGGACTTATATAGTTTCTCTCGCAAACGTGATCCAATTGGACGCACAAAGACTTTTAAATTCCTGGAGTTCTTCTTCTGGAAACTTTGCAGAAGAATTAGCCTCTGGCCAAGGTTCTTTCGGCGGCGTCAAAGATGCGATCGATTCGTTTATCAACGGTTTGGTTCAATTGGAATATACAAATCAAGACGTTCGAGTGGGGGTGCCAGCAGGCCTCACGGTTGCAGGAACAACCCAATATCCTACTAAACTAGAATCCGTTTACAGCGATACGGCGTATCAAGATTTGTTATCTTCTTTAGAAGGTTTGGAGCTAGTTTATTTTGGTAATCCCGGGGATCGTGAAGCAAAATCTCTGAGCTATTTAGTTCAGTTTCAAAATAGTGCGTTAGACGCTCGTTTAAGATCTAAAATTTCCACTTTAAAATCACTCATTCAAGGAAGGATCAACTCGCCAACAACTCTCAAATCTGATCTAGTTGCAAACCTTAGCTTTGTGAATACGGAAATTTATTCGAGATTTAGAGAACTTAGAATTATATTTGCTACTGAAGTCATCGGTATCTTAGGTGCTAACGCTCTTCCTTCTAATTCGGACGGTGATTAAAAAGGAATTACATTTTAAAATCGTCCTAACTTTTATTGTTAGATTATGATTTCTTTTTATACTTGGAAATCAATTGGTTTCAAAACCTTACTAATTTCTATAATATTAAGTATCGTTAATTTTATCACAAAACACTGATTCCATACAAAATATTAGGTACTCTATTATATAGTTATGAGTAATTTCTATAAAATTAAGTACCGCAAATTTTAATCGTAAAACCCTGTTTCAATACGAAATATTAGGAGCCTATTATACAGTTCTGAGTAATATGTGAGAACCGCTATTTCTAAAAGTAAGAGTTCTTATATTTTACTTTTTATGAAAAATTCGGGTTCTTATATCAAACTTATAACTGTAAAAAATTTCTATAAATAAATTTTAAATTTAAGAATGATTGTATAACAGCGATTTCATGTAGAAGTTTGATTGTAAGATCGTTCTATTGAACGTGAGTTCTGTATAACGCGAAAGGGATCGACGCGAGGTCAATAAATTGAAACTAAAAATAATATGTTGTATCATGTTCCGTATGCAATTTATTGACCAAAGCTGAGAGCCCGGTCCGGCTGCCATAGGCAAGCCGGATTCGCTCAGATTTTCTTACGTCGAACTTACTTTAAACTACATTAAATATAAACCCAATCCCTGGTTCATCTTTTTGAAATCGAACCGGAATATCAATTTTTACAGATTCGGTTACTGGAATCCCGGAAATTTTTCCTTCTAAAATTCCAATCGTTTTGATTCCCTCTTCCAATTCTACGACTGCTAATACATAAGGAACTCTTTTAGATAAATGTCCGAAACCTACATAAACAATGGTGTAAGTATAAATTGTTCCCTTCCCCGAAAATTGGATTTCAGATGTTTTAGAACTTCCGCAACGTGTGCAAGCTATGATAGTTTCCACAGTTTGGAATCCACAGGAATCGCATCTTTTTCCTTTCAAAATTTCTAATATACTTTCGGACATGTTGAATCCCTTACGCTTATTACTTTATTTTATAATAGATTTTTCACCAAGACGGACGTGAAACTATTCCACAATTTCTCTAAAAACATTGATCTTTTATATTGTCATTTTTCGCAATCCCAAAACGATCTTCGTATTTTCCAAACTTGGACTTTAACGTTTTAAAACCGATACGGATAAAATCAAAAAACGTTTAATTTTGAATTTCGATTTAAGTTAAAAAATAATAAGAATATTTTAATTTTCTAATTTAGAAAATCTATTTATTTTAGGCTAAATGTATTAGAATTGTTGAAAAATTCCATAGTTCAGGTCAACAAAACTGTTTCAATGAAAGAGAAACTAATGGAGAATTCATTTTTCAACAACTCTATTTTAAAATCTTTGAAGAATCTTTTTTAAATTTTCAATAAAGTGTAGCAGTTCCTACAGAAACCGTATGATTTATAGTTTTTTAAAATTCTTTTGTTATTATAGGAGTTCCCACAGACTAAGAGCCGGTCTCAAAACTGTTTGTAGAGAGAAAGGGTAATAATATCAATGTGAAATGGACAAATATTATTCAGAGATACCGGATGCACTTTGGAAACAAATAGCCCCATTAATCCCGAAAGAAAATGTAAATCCGAAAGGAGGTCGCAATCGAGTACCAACACGAGTAGTAATGTCAGGTATCATCTATCGAATGAAAACAGGCTGTCAGTGGCGTGCCATTCCGAATGAGTTTGGATCAGGCCAAACTTGTCACAGAAGATTTCAAGAATGGGAACGAGCAGGAGTATTCAAAAAGATTTATAAATCTATTTTAAAATATTATGATGTAAAGAATCAAATAGCATGGGACTGGGCTTCGATGGATTCGGCAATGGT
>NZ_AKWY02000016.1 GCF_000306255.2 Leptospira noguchii serovar Panama str. CZ214 | reverse complement strand
CCCATTGGGATGTCATTCTGGAGATATATTTCATCTGATCCGGGAATTTACGGAGCGAACGATACTTTTTCCAGTCGGGGTTACGACTTTAACCGTTATATTGCGAGAGAATTGGGAGTTTGGGCAGGTGTTCCGTTTTTAGCGGATATAGAACACTATCAAGACTATGCTTGGATTGAATTGTCTTTTACAGTAACGAATAACAACGCGTATGCGAAACGTAAACTACCTATCAAAGATTTAGTGTTACAGTTACAAAAGTTTTTGAACACGACTGGATGACAAACGTAATGCCTTCGGTTACGAATTGGACGGCTCAGGTTGCTTCGTATAACGCGCAATATGCGAACTGGCAGACACAGATGCAAACGGCGATAACGAGCGCACAAAATGCGTATAACGCAGGAGTACAAGACATTCAAAACCAAGAATCGAGTTGGTTGGCACAGATGGGCCAATTACAACAACAGGCATCGAACGCTTTTGATGCTGCTGCGAACGCTTTGAAAAACGGCCAAGGACAATCTAACTATGGGCAGTTGACCCAGCAGATTTTGGCAGGTTTAAACAAAGGACAGTTACAGTCGAATATATCTAACTCGATGGACTCGATGCAGTATGGTGATGGATTTTCTAATATTCTAAATAACTTAGATAGAAACGCGGATAGAGGTATTCCGAATTTTTCATTGAGTTCTTTTGGTTCGAGTATGAGTAGGGCACTTACGGGAGTTTCGAATTTGACTTTGTTGTCTTCGACTAACAACGCCTTGATGGACAATATACTTGGATACATGCAGAGTGTAGCAGAGTCTATGCGTAACGAGAAGCAGTTTACCCAAAACGGTCAGCAGGATCTGATAGAAGCGCGTGGGTTGAAAACGAAAGTGATCAAGACGCATGACAAGTATTCCGGGGAAGAGATTAGCACCTCATACGTGTTAGACGAAAACGGTAATATCCGTATGTTTAAGGACGAAGACGGGGAAATAAAACAGATGACCGTTGGGGATTGGATCCAAGAAACTTGTGGAAAGGATCTAGGTAAATGCGGAAGTTATACGGAAAACAAATACGAAAGTGTGGCGATTGATTCGAAAGGAAATATAACGGCACATAGAAGCGTATATAACGGAACCACCAGCCAATGCGGAGCGGATTTTGCACAGGCAAGTTCCTATTGTTATAACGAAGACGATAGAGTGGTAACGATCGCGCCACCCAATCCAAAAGCACTTTTGTTAGGAAGAGGAGCTTCAAGACTTGGAGATATTTTTGACGGTAACGACAACGGGATTGGGGATTTAGTCAATACAACATTCCAAAATGTAGGTACGTTTTTATCATCCAGTAAATACACAGATGGACTGTTTTACGACGTAAAAAATGCACAGATGGAAAGCGATCATAACGCGTCGATCGCAGCACAGGACGTAAGCAACAAAGTAAAAATTGCGAACCTAATTGTAGACTACGCGGAAGCCGTGTTATACGGAGGAATGTCTACCAGTTCTTGGGTGACGAAACAAGCGCACCAAGCCGTGCAGGACGTAATGGCTACGGCTCTTGTAAACACGTTTGATTTGTCTCCGGAAGTGGCGGCCTTTTTATCGGGTGGACTGATGGCTCGAGAAGTGGCTCGACATGAAAAAAATTCTTTTGCAGTTCAGAATTGGGGGATCAATCGAGGGATACACGACATTGCAGAGTCCTTAAACAGATCCGATCTTAAATTCTTAAGCGCCGGAGAACTATTAGAATCGATTAATATAGGCCCGAATGCCGAAAAGTTACGAGCGATCGAAGACTGGAAGGACTTTAAATATCAAACATACGCTTTTGGAATTCAGCAAGTAGGAAAGGCGAACGGATTACCTCCGGAAACCGCGGCGGCGATCGGTCAAGCGGTGGTCGGACATTTAAGAATGCAGAAGGCTAAAGAAGAGCTGGGGATGCGCTCCGGAATGTATTCTTTGAATGCGGTCGGGCATGTGGTTCGGGGAATTTTAGACGGAGTATGGTCTCTTGTAGGTGAAATAGTCGGGGGAGTTGTGCTGAAAGGATTGGCGCACGTATCGAACGAAGCCGGACTAACTGGAGACAGTTACGAACATACCTACGGTAAAAGTGTACAACAAAGGATCGATCTATTAAAACATAGAGAAAAGAAAGAAATTATCAGACAATCCGCCGCGAACGACGTGGCTGCTTACGGGGCGGTGGTACAAGCGGCGGGGGACGATCTGCATCTGGATCCTGCAGTTACGGCTAACTGGGTAAAGACGACGACCGAGTTTGTGAGCCGTAAACAAGCTGAAGGAGAGTTACATCATAGAAACGGTTTTCTGGGAGGAAAGGGAGCCTTTCCGGTCGTAACCTGGGTAGACAACACACTGCTTGGTGGAGCGATTACGAGTTTACTTGCAAAGGCGGTGAAAGGGATTACCACAACGGTAGGAGATATAGGGCATTTTATTTCTCCGAAGAGTGATACATTTCGTCACTCGATGTATCAGCAAGGAAATAACTTTTACAATGACATGACGTCGACCGACGTCAAAGCCAGAGCGCAACAAGGTATAATCAACAAAGCTTATTTAGAAACACAGATGCGAGACAAGTTGTTCGACGCCATAGGAGAAGCGTTTTTTACCGGAGATAAGGAAGCGGCGCATAACTTAGGTTTATTACTAAAACATCATATAGACCAGAAAGAGGCAAAAAAAGCCGCCAGGGAACAAAGGCTCAAAGACACACAAATGATCGTACAAGTAGCGGCAGCGGCGGTAGCAATCTACTGTACAGCAGGGGCGGCATCGGGAGCGACGAGCAGCTGGTTTTCTACAGTAGCGGTACAAACAGGAACGACAACAACTGCGTCCTTAGGAGGAGTGTCGACGGTTGTAGCGACAGGATTAACAAACGGTCAGTTGCTTGCTCTTGCGGCGAGCACGGCTGTGAGTATGGGAGTTGAAGGAAGCATCAACGGAAGCAACGGAGCCCTAGGGGCGTTAGCCAACGGACTGATTTCGGCGGTCACGATGGGAGTAAAAACTCCCGTAACAGGATACGTATCCTACACGAAACATCAAAACGCGAACCTATTAACGGGCCAACACGAAGTGAAAGGGGGCTGGGGTGGCGGAATAAACGTGAACGTAGCTGGAGCGAAAGCGTTACCGATAGGTGAAGTATTACAAGCGTTTGCAGCTGGAATGAAAATGAGCAACTTGAGCCTTGGAATGAGTTACAACCGGGACGCAGGACTGGGAGCCAATATCAACACGAGTTTCAAAAGCGGTTTGAGCTTAGGATTAGACTACAACTTTAAAAGCAAAGACTACACGGCCAACGCGAGCTACGACTTTAACAAGATAGGCGGAAAGAGCTGGGCGAACGTGAACTTGGGAATTAGTGCGAGTAAGAGCGGACATGCGAGCTTTTCCGCGTCTTACACGAACGACGGGAATACGCTTGTTCCGCAGAAATACCGAGGCGGCGGAGCGACGATAGATTTTGGCAACGACGGAGTGATAGGTTTGAGCATCCAAGGCCCGAAAGGGGCGACGATGGGAACGCTGAACTACGATACGAATACGCACGGATTCCAACCGCTTGCATTGAACCACAACTTTCAGAACGAGTTTAACCAAGGGATGGCTGCGCACAACGCGGCGGAGAATCATCAACGCAACCAGATGGAGATTCTGATGAAAGAGATAGCGTTGGGAACGAAGATGGACAAACCATTGTTTACCCAAGCGGAGATAGACGCAGCGCTTCCACGAGACGGGAAGGGTGGAATTGATATGGATAAGGCCAACCCGGAGAAGCTATTAGAAAAGTGGAATGCGCACAAAGATGCAATGTCTCAAACCCCTGACGGCTTGAAGAAATGGAAGGAGGAAGTAAGCAGAGCTGGAGAAAGAAGTGGAATAGAAGTAAAGTTTAACGAAGGTAAAAGTGCGACATCCAGTTTTGGAAAGTTTGTAACAGGCCTTATGGGAGACGTGGCCCAAAGTTTTGGATTTGCAAACGACGGAAGCAAGATGGTGGATAAGGGAGGGGTGTTTCACTTAGACACCTGTTTTGCGGCCGGAAGCAAAATAACAAGATTAAAGAACAACAGAATCAGCGGGCGCTTCGAGGGGTTAGATGTTAGTTCGTTAGGGGTTAGTGTTAGTAGTCAAGATTCTTCTGATCGAATTACGAATCAACTATCAACTAACATTTCGAAGAGTGAGGAAGACTACGAATACATAGCGATTGAACAGATTCAAATCGGTGATGTAGTAAAATCTTGGAACGAGAATACAAACCTGTTCGAGAACAAGAGAGTGACTCAAACTTTCGTTCACGAAATACCACAGTTGTTCTTTCTTGAGTTGGACGGAGAAGAAGAAATTCACGTTACTTGGAACCACCCGTTTAGACGGAAGATCGAGAATACAAAAGAAGGAATTCAACTGTTTGATTTGAGAGGAGTTCGTAGAGAATTTGAAAATCACGGTTCGGATTTAGAGAAACATTCAAGAAACGTTGCATTAGAAAAACGAGATGGAGAAGAATCTTCATTACAAACACTAACGACTAACATCTCGAAAGCACAAACACTAACCGCTAATCAACTAACGACTAATCACTCGTCAGAATGGGTGAAAGTGGAAGATCTGAAACTGAGAGACCAAGTGTTGAGATCGGACGGAAGCTGGGGAACTGTAACGGGGATCTACTACTACAACACAGAGCCGACTAAAGTTTACAACTTAGAAGTAGAAGACAATCATACGTATGTTGTCGGAGGAGATACATTAGGAATCGGTTATGTGGTTCATAACTACAACGACCACCAAGAATCGATATTTGGGCAGCTTAAGAAACTTTCGAACGACGTGTATGACGTAGCGAAAAAGTTTGCGGGGCTTGAAGGCGGGACGGGTAACGAAGTATATCAGAGAGCGGTCGCGCTTCAGCAGGAAGTGAAGTCGACGAATGCGTTACGCGATTCCTTAAAAGTAGAATCGAACGCTTTGAATTTAGAAAAGAACAAGGCGGAAGCCGGTTTAGAGCTTAACAAAAGACGTAACAGCGACTTTTTGTCTGCGATCCGCAATCCGGACAGCAATGATCTACCTGGAATATCCGATCTTCGTAAACAACTAAAGAATGTAGACCCAGTGAAAGGATTTACTCCAGAGCAGATGAAAACTGTATCGAGCTGGATCAGTACAAACGGACTGCATGCAAGAGGAATTCAAACCGGATCGGGAATGTTTGGCGGAAGTCCGATCAAGGCGTATATAGCTGCGACAGCTTCTCATATAACGGGAATGGAAGAACATGGAAAGCTGACTAACGCAATTAAAGACTCAAACGAGAAGTTAGCACAGCACAGAATCAAAGAAGACAACATTGGCCGCCAAATGATCGAGAGATCGGAACGTGTAAAAGCGGATCTAGTAAAACTGGTACAAGAGAAACACGGAAACGATCCTAGATATGCTGAAGTTCTTGTGGAACACGGCCTTGTGAAGAAAGACGCGTTTAATAACGACTACAAGGTGACGTATGGTGAGAAAGAAAAGGCGTTTGCGGACAAGATACCTGCTGGAACGAAGAAGAGACTGGATGAGTTTACGACTAAGATAGCAGACATACGAGTAAAACAGAATCAGCTTGAGGCAGCGAGTTACACACAGTGGAACAAAGAACATCCGAACGAGCCATACAAGAGAACACCTGACCTTGAGAGACGTCGTAACGACATGATTTCTCAGCAGAAGAATTTAGAGAAAGAAAGAGCGACGATCATCAACCGAGAAGTAGCACCGTTTCCTAAAGAGAACGAACTTCATCGTTTGGAGAAATTGGGAGAAGCAAACTCACTGAACGACAAACAGAAAACCGAGCTAACTCAACTTAGGAATGAGAAGAAGACACACGAGACCCAAGTTGCGGCGTTCTTTGACAAGGATAGTGCGAAGTTACACAGCTCATTAGAGGACATAGACTTAAAGAATTCGAAACCGATGACAGTATCTACGACACAAAGTAGATTTGAAAACGAGACGATTCACAAGTTGAGATCTAAAGACAACGCAGCGACCAAACAAGTGGCTTGGGAAGGCAAAACGTATCAGAGAAACGTAAACAACGAAACGGGCGAAGTAAACTTTGAAAGAGAATACAAACCTGGAGTGAAAGAAGAGATCAGCGTAACTGACAGCGGGCAGATCAAACAGAAACTAACGTGGAACAACGCATTCGGCAAACCTGAAGAATCGGTGAAAGTGTTTGATGCAAATGGAAAATTCCTAACGGAACTGAGTGGAACCAAACCTGCGACTGTAGAAACGAATCCGAACGAGAAAGTGACGATCAAACCGAACGAACCACAAGGTCCGATTCAAAAGAACGACTTGAACGAAGTGAAGAATCTAATTGCAAACAACAACTTAACTTCGAAAGAGAGATTGTCTAAGATCAACACATTAGACGAAATAGAAGTAAACGGAAAACGTTATGTAAAAGAGACAGTAGTAACAGAGAACGTAAAAACTAAAAACACGAAAGAAAAAGTGACGTTCTTTACATTACAAAATGAGAATGGAAAGAGTGAAAGAATCTCATTCGAAGAAGTAAACAGCGGTTACACAGACGCCAAAGGGAAACCGATTAAAACGATTGAAATGGTTCAGGTTCAATCGGAAGGAACGGTAGCGGAAGATACGAAACGATTTGACCGATTTGGAAACGAAATCCCTGATCAGGATCACGCCGGAAACTATCCGACGTATGCAGAAAATCCTAAGTATTATCAGGACAGAGCGAAACAGATATTCAAAGAAAAGAATATTCAAACTGTGGTAGATAGCTCTGGTAATTTAGAGAAATACAATGGGAATTCGAGTTTAGTCAGTTTGGCCAACGACGGCTTTATGAACATCAGTTCGTTGACCCAGACTCAGAGAGATCAATCTTATTTAGGTCAAAAAAACAAGGATGGAAAACCAGTGTTGTATTCGTTACCGGGTAACAAGAATGGGGACGTGTTGGATGAAAGTGCTTGTCAGTCTCACGGCCCGGCGACCGTCTTAGCGTCGTTAGGTTTCAAGATGACTCCGGAACAGATCAATCAATATGGAAAGTTGAGCGTGATGATGACCCGTATGGCAGCAGAAGCGGGCCAGATGCTACCAGGTAAACCAAAACCGTCTCAGATGTCTTTGCAGCAGTTATCAGATTTAGTGTTTAAACCATTGGGATTTGAAATACCACCGGGAGAGGAAGGCGCTTTGATTGCCGGTGGACCAGGAAAGCCGGAAGAGCCGGATAAAGATAAATTTGAATTTAATCCGGATGGTTACGAAAAAGCGAAGACGGAATACAAACAAGAACTTAGAGATTTCAAATTGAAATTCCAAGAAGAACATTTGAATGCTTGGATTACTAAACAATTAGAAAAAGGGAATATAGTGGTGTCGGGGGCCGATTTTACTGCGGGCGGTCACGTAGCTACCTTTATCGGAAAAGATAGGGATGGTTGGTATTCTAATGATTCGTATGGAGATGCAAATACGAAATATGCAAGCCGTGACGGAAAGATGAACCATTACAAGTTCCAAGACTATGCACTTGGTTACGGATACGTTCTGAAAAAGACTGGAACCCCGATGACTGAGACGGAGAGAAAGACGTATTTGAAAGATTACACTTCGTATCCCGGACTTAAAAAACAGCAAGCGAGTATTTCCACTTCGATCCAATCACTTGAGAATATTGTAAAGAACGCAAGTGATGAGAAGAAACGCCAAGAATCGGAACAAAAGTTGAATGAGTTGCGTAAAAACTTAGAGACAACGAAGGAAGAGGTAGAAAGAATTCAAAAACAATGGGGGTTAAAATGAAATATTACAAAGTGATTTTGTTGTTACTCATCGGTTTATTGAGTAGTCCGATTTTTTCTCAGGTGGAAACACTGGAAGATTGTTTGAGTCGAAAGAGCAATGTTGGTTTAAAGAATTTGAATAAACTAAAGCATTTAGACTCAGTGGATGGGAGGTTCTATTCGCAAGGAGTAAATATGCCAGCCGAAGGAATGAGTTGGCAAACTTCGTTTAAGCCTAGTAAATCCTTACCGAAATCAAAACCATCCGGAATGAGCCAAAACGATTGGGCAAAAAAAACCTGTGCTTTGAATGCTTATCAAGTTCACGATACATATGTAGAAACTCCTTGGTGTGAAGGCGTTCCTGGAGTTGGAATTGGAGAAGTAGTGATGGGGTTGGCGGATATAAAGGATAAAAATTACTTTTATATTCTCCCAGGTGTTAATGGCCTTAGAAAGAATTTTGAATCCTATTCTCGTCCTTTGGATATTGATATTCATTATTTAGTTCCGATGGAAGTGGGCACGACACAGTCCGGAGGAAAGGTTTTCAGCGAAGTTTTGTATTGGAGCAAACAGTCCGTCAAGTTGAGCAAAGACCCCGGGTATCAAAAGATTGAGATTCAACCTTACAAAGAGATTATGAAATCAATTCAAGGAAATCGTAATGTTGACTATCCTTTAATTTTGGTTGCGATTGAAATTAAATCCGTAATTGAAGGGAAAGAAAACAAAGAACATACTTGTATTTCGGAAATTGGAAATTCGAGCTGGAGTCCAGAGAAATATACGAAGCCGACTTTGAGGGATTGATTTTTTTGTGGGTTGAAATGAATTCTAGAAAATTAAAATATACGAAAGTGTTAATGATGTTAGGGGTTTTGCTTTTGGCTAGCCCTACTTTTTCTCAAGTGGAAACATATGAGGATTGTTTTTCAAAAAAGAGCAATGCGGACTTGAAGAACTTGAACAAGAAACAGAAAGGAAATTCTGTTGAAGGTGTGTTCTATACCTCAAACGCAAATATACCGGCAAAGGGAATGGTGTGGCAAACTTCGTTTAAACCACACAAGTCAGTCTCTAAGTCTCGGCCTAAGAACATGAGTCAAAATGAATGGGCCGAGGAAACTTGTGGTTTGAATGCATACCGGGTTCAAGATCAGCGAGAAGCTACTAGATGGTGCGAAGGAGTTCCGGGGACTGGAATTGGAGAAGTAGTAGTTGGACTGATTGATATTAAAACCAAAAACTACTTTTACATTCTTCCTGGAGCAAACGGACTTAGAAAAAACTTCGAATCCTTTTCCCGCCCATCGGAAGTTGTAGTCCACTATTTACTTCCCGGAGCGACGGATACTTCGCAAGCGGGTGGAACGATGCTACTCGATGTATCGTATTTTGGTAAACAATCCGTGAAATTGAATTCAGAACCTGGTTATCAAAAGATCGAAATCCAACCATACAAAGAAATTCTGAAAGAAATGAAAGGGATGAAGGTAAGAGAGGGTGAGACTTTAGTTTTAGTGGCTATTGAAATCAAGTCCGTGATTGAGGGTAAAGAAAACAAAGAACACACTTGCATTGCGGAGATTGGTAATTTCAAAGACGAAGCGTTTTACAAAAAGGCGACGCTCCGGGATTGAGTAGGAAGAATAACACTTCGAGATGTTATTGTTTAGCAAGAAATGAACAAGATGTCATTGAAAGAAACGAATAGAACCTTGAATTACGACTGCGAAAGCGATCGAAGTGGAAATCCTGCGGCGCAACATGTTTCTTTCTATGATTGTTTTAGAATATACGAAGAATTTAAAATGTTGCGCTGCAGATTGGAACGGAGAGCGCGGTTCGCGCAAGCGAATTCGCCCAACTTGCAACCCAGAAAAGTTATTAGACAAATGGAATGCGCACAAAGATGCAATGTCTCAAACCCCTGACGGCTTGAAGAAATGGAAGGAGGAAGTAAGCAGAGCTGGAGAAAGAAGTGGAATAGAAGTAAAGTTTAACGAAGGTAAAAGTGCGACATCCAGTTTTGGAAAGTTTGTAACAGGCCTTATGGGAGACGTGGCCCAAAGTTTTGGATTTGCAAACGACGGAAGCAAGATGGTGGATAAAGCGGGCGTGTTCCATTTAGACACCTGTTTTACGGCCGGAAGCAAAATAACAAGATTAAAGAACAAGAATATTAGAATATACGGAAATATCAATTCTACCGAAATTAATTTGAATGAGATTAATCCTAATGACTATGAATTTACAAATATCGAAGAAATTAAAATCGGTGACGTAGTAAAATCTTGGAACGAGAATACAAACCTGTTCGAGAACAAAAGAGTCACTCAAACTTTCGTGCACGAGATTCCACAGTTGTTCTTTTTAGAGTTAGATGGCGAAGAAGAAATCCATACGACTTGGAACCACCCATTTAGACGTAAGATCCAGAATACAAAAGAAGGAATTCAACCGTTTGATTTGAGAGGAGTGAATAGAGAATTTGAAAATCACGGTTCGGATTTAGAGAAACATTCAAGAAACGTTGCATTAGAAAAACGAGATGCAGAAGGAACTTCACAACAAACATTAACGACTAACAACTCTTCAGAGTGGGTGAAAGTAGAAGATCTTAAACTGAGAGACCAAGTGCTTCGTTCAGACGGAAGTTGGGGAACTGTAACCGGAATTTACTACTACAACACAGAACCGACTAAAGTTTACAACTTAGAAGTAGAAGACAATCATACATACGTAGTGGGTGGAGATACATTAGGAATCGGTTATGTGGTTCATAACTATGAAGGTAGTTTTGACAAGGGAGTAGCAGCGATTAAGGCCCAAGTAAAGGGGTTTATGGGCGGAAGCGGACTGTTTGGACTTGGTCCGGAACATCCGATGAGCGGTGAAGCGAAAGCGTTGCATGACAATTTAACGCACTACGACTCAGAAGACAAGAGACTTGGAGGAGAGAAGAACCAGATAGCAACGGAAGGCAGGAGACTGGAAGGGCAGAAGGAACTGTTTTTTAGAAAGAACGACTTTTTACTGGGAATAGTACGAGATTCGAGTTCGAACGGAGTGGAAGGGATAGCGGATCTTAGAAAGTCGTTAGCGAATGCAGATCCGAAAAGAGGCTTTAGTAAAGCGGAGATGAGCGCGATCGGCGACTTTATGAAAAAGAACTTCGGAAACGGAAACAGTAACGGACTGGGAATGAATTTTGGCGGTTCTGGTTTTACGACAGGTGGAATGAGTAACTTGATAGCGAACGGCGGAATTAAAAGCGAGTTGTTCAAAGCGGCGATGGAAGCAGGCAGTTCCGGAACACTTGCACACTTAAATGAGAGACTTGGGGCTAACAAGGAACAGTTGCGTCTGAAAACGATCGAACACGAAGCGGCGGGAGCGAACTTAGCGAAGATCATAACACAAGACTTTGAGAAGTTTAAAGTAGCGGCGGCTGAAAGACATTACAACGACGCGAACTATTCCGACTTTATCGCAAGAAATCAGAAGAGCGGAATCAAGTTAGAATCGCCTACGACGTATATGACGAACGAAGGTAAGAAGGTTCAAGCAGAACACCAAAGTAAGTTGGAGTTCATCAAGAGATACGGAGAGTTAGATACACACGGCTCTAACGGAAAAGTAGTGGCGGAACAGTTGCTAAATTCTCGTGAAAGATATATCAAAGAGGATATGAAGAGAGAAGAGACAGCGAACCGTTTGTTGAATGAAAGCCCGGCATACAAAGAGAAAAGAGGAATCATTGAAAGAAGCGGACAAGAAGCAAGCCGTTTGCAAACGGAACTTGAGAATCGCAAGACACAACTTCATTTAGAAGGAAAGACGGAGAGACAGATTGCTTCGGATGCGGACGTGAAGAGATTACAAAGTGATTTTGAGAAACATACGAAACTAAAAGAGACAACGAAGAGCGAAATAGAAACCCTTTACAAAAATACACTGACTAAGCTAGATTCTAAGTCAGTCTATGGCCCTGAAATATATACGGCGGCGATAAAGACGGCGGAAAGAAATCCTGAATATTCAGAGAATCTAAAGAAGATAACTCAGATGCGCGACTCCAAAGAAATGTCAACAGGAGGGTTGTTTGACAAGTTGGCACCGGGCCTCAATTTGAACCGTGATGTAAACGACAAGATTGCGCTCCTGGAAAAGAGAAACAGCGAGATTGTGGACGGATACGCAAAACAAGAATTGAAGTCTCATGACAAAGAATCGAACCGCTTAGGAAGTAGTGGTCTCAGAGATTTAGACAAAGAGACGTCGAAACATTTGGATGGAGCGATCCGAGAAATCGTAAACAGGAACTACGATCCAGAAACAGGACTGTTTAAAGAAGGCGGGCCACTTGCGCACCTGAACAATCCTCCGGTAGTAGTGGAAGCGATCAAGATGGAGAACAACTTCAACTTTGGAGATACGAAGGAGAAGTATCAACCGAGCGCAGAGAGAATGCAGAAGATTTCTGCAAGTGTAGCATTAGGATATACGAATACACCTTCTCCGGAACCGAAAGCGAAGAAGATGACGTTGAAGGAAATAGAGAGAGTAAGTGCGCTTGCATTTGAGACACCTGCGGACAGATTCAAACGAGAATATAAAGATGAAAATGGGAATGGATTGGTTTACGACCCGAACAATGTAGAACACAAGATTTTGTTAGCGAAAGAAATGGTGAGTGCGCGAAACGGAAATCAAAGTCAGTTTGGCCCGCTTGCGGTTCAGTTAGCGTCTGTGTTTGACAACATAGTGAAAGAGACGAAAGGGGACAAATCTCAGTTCAAGCCTGATCCATCCGTAGTTCCGGGTTCTAAGGAATACAAGGATTTTGAGGCGGTAAGAGATTGGATCTATTCCGGTGCACGTTCTCAGTGAAACTTAAACAGGAAAGTCCGGAAATCCGGACACTTTAAAAACAGCTTTAACATGATGAACAAGCATCAATTTTGTTGATGTTAGGTCTTTTCTCTGCTGCGAGTTTGATCTGATTTGAAAATCGGAGTGGATCTGGTAATGCACCTTCTAAAACTTCTTTTGGGGAATATCCGAATAGAACTCCGCTGGGACGAGAGTTGTATTCTGGGACGGCGAGTTCTAAAGTTTGAATGACTTCTTGCAAAGAGGAAAGTTTTTTAGGGAAAAGGAATTGGTATTTCATAATCTTATTGAGTGCTTCGACCATACTATTTGAAAAAAGAATATCAACTTGAGCGATCAATTTTTGTATCAATAGTCCTGGCCTATTAAGCAAAACATTGACTGCTCCCTGATTTTCAGAACCGTCGTCGCATAGAAGCTGAATTGGTTTTTGAAACAAATCATATCTTTCGCAAACTTCCGTTAAATTTAAAACAGTATATTTAGAGTTCCATTCTAAAGAAGCTTTCCAGCCTAAAATGGCTCTTGAAAAGTTATCCATTATAAAATGAATATAAACTTTATTCCCATTTAACAAGCGTAAGATGGTAGTGTCCATATGAAGAAGAAGTAAAGGTGCAGAAGTTCTAATTCCGATTTTTCTTCTGATTTTTCGAATGATTTCTCTTGTAGGACCGAGTAATCTTGTGTATTTGTAAAATGTGGCCAAGCTGAAAAATGCGGAACCGTCCTTTAGGATTTTGTAAAAGATAGAACGCAAAGGCCAATTTGTGAATTCAGGATTTTTAATATATTTAGAAATAACCTTTTGTTCCTGTATTGTGAGCTGTTTAGGATGTGTTTTTCTGCAAAGACCAAATACGGAAGAATTACAAAATACTTCATTGTTCCATTTGTAAAATCGTTGAGTAGAGATTTTCATAAAACGACATGCGCGTTTCAGGCCGATATTTGGCGAAATTTTTTGAATGATTGATACGATTTCTTTTTTTCGACGATTCCAAATCTTTCTTTTTCCTCGTATGTTTTCTGTTAGAGACTGATAAAAAGAATAAATCAGAAAAAGAGATTTGAGCGCTTTTCTAAACGTTTCGCTATCTAAAGCTTTTTTGTAGAGATCTAAGTTTTTAAAAATAGGATCTCTTGAATCATATCCTATGATGGTATCCAAATTGCGATTTTTCCAGTCGTAACGTGTAGATTTTGGTATTGTCTCCTTTTCTATAGGAGAAAGAAGATTAAATTGAGTTTTGAATATTAGAGCTGTATGATACAAGTTTTTTGTTTTAAGTGTAGGTGATTTCATTTGTGAATATATCGTAAATAATTAATCACAAATTGAATTTTTTGTGTAGGAAATTACAAATTTGTTAATTGTCTCAGTTTGAATAGATTTTGCAAAACGAACCCAAAACCAAGGATTATGATAAAAGGAAATAGAATCCATTTTTGTTTTTTGGATGTTATCGGAGAGAAGTTTGTAAAGAGAATAGAAAGGGAAACATTGATTTCTATACTGCGATGTGACATACGAACGAAACGACTTGATCTTACTGTGCGGTGGTCTTATTTTTGTATTGAAAACGAGTAGGTTCTATCTTGAAACGTGATAATACGGATACCTTAGTACAAGAGATCGCTTCAATTTTTGAATCCATTAGAGAAAATACATATAAAGGAGGGAATCGATTTCTTTTGACGGGTCATTTAGAAATTGGTTCTTTATTAAATCGAGAGTTTAATTCCTACATACTGGATGTGAAAAGCAAACAGAGAATGAAAACTCTGATTGAAAAGATAGATAAAGTGGTAAAAACGAATTTTTCGAGAAGAACCCTATACTATGCGCTTAAATTTTATCAAGCATATCATGGAAAGAAGTTAGACTATCGATTGAGTTGGAGTCATTACAGAATCTTATCCTCAGTTTCTAATCAAGATGTAAGGAACAAATTAGAAAAAGAAGCGGCAAAAAATGATTGGAACAGATACGTATTAGAACGTAAGGCGCGAGAAAGCGGTTACTATGGCGGTTCAAGGGCGGGAAAATGGAACCGTCCCGAGGGTGAGGTTTATCATTACAAAATCGTAAATAAAAGTATGGATCTTTCGAAAGAACTTTGGATCGATTTAGGTTTTCATTGTTATCGTAAATTAGATAAACAAAATTTAAAGGAAGGCGAATTTGTTCGATTGCATTTTGAAAAGAAGACCTGGGGTTTTAAAAAGGTAAGTGCGAATTCTTTTCTTTATCATTATCTTGGAATATTAGAAAGAATTGTAGATGGCGACACTTTGCTTGTTCAAATTGATTTAGGTTTTGGTCTTACAACCAGACAAAAAATTCGTTTGCTTGGTGTTAGTGCGCCGGAACTTGGAACGTCTGAAGGTGATGCGACTTTTGAGTCTTTAAAAGAGAAGCTGAAACCTGGTACAGGTCTTTTGATACGAACTCATCTTCAAGACAAATACGGTCGTTATCTTGGAGACGTTTTGTATTTACTGAAAAAAGAATTTAGTTATGAAACATTAAGAACCAAGGGAATACATTTGAATGAAGAGCTTTCTATGAAGTTTGAAAGTTAGGATTAGAGTTTTTGAAAAATTAGCAATAAAAACATTTATTAAAAAATAAATGAAGGTCCCAAAGTCCAGCGGATAAAACAAAAACGAGATGTTTAAAATCTTTTCTAAAACATCTAATGACATCATTCTAAATCTTTTAATACCAGCAAAAGAATTTTCCAAATTTTTCAACAATTCTTTTGAATAAAGATAACCCAAACAACGGTTTTATAAAAAAAATTGATTATATTCATTTTTTATGAAAAAAGAAAATTAATTTAACCACATCAGAAATTAACTAAATTCGTTTTTTCTATTTGATTGCGTGGGTTCAGTATAATCAATGTGAAAGAAATTGAAGCGGGAGAATTTGGTAGAACGCTTTGCAAACTCAGAGTCTCACGTCTATAATAAATTGAAACTATAGATGCAATATTGTATAACGTTTCTTTCATGCAATTTATTTACCGGAACTGAAAGTGCTGTCTGGCAACGTCCTATTTATTACGCAGAACTTACGTTATTTATTTAATTTTCTAAAAATTCTCAAAAGTTCTCTCATTTCTTTAAAAGTTAGTTTAGATGCGAAAAATTCTCGAATTCCTTCTTCGTAAATCGGCCATGAATTTCTAAGAGCTAGTATTCCGGAAGATGTAATTTCTACGATAAATTCTCTAGCGTCATTTTCACTTCTTTCTCGTTTTAAAAAACCTTCTGAAACTAGTTTATCTACAGAACGAGTCAGAGCGCTTTTGCTTAGTATGATCTCTCGGGCTATATCCGACATTCTGGAACGTTTTTTGGGTTTTGTATAAACCGTATAAAGTACGTCGTACCAAGTGAGGGAAATTGCATTTGTTTTAGCAAGAGCGGATTCTATTTGAGAGGAGGCGGAACTATAGAATTTTAAACCAGCCGCCCAGGCGTGAATCGATAAATCTGATAGTTTTTCATTCATTAATAACAAAATTTAATTTTTTAATTGCACTTACAACCATTATTTAGAAATGTGGAATAGTTGTGATTGCAACTAAAATTCTTTCCGAATTTTACCCGGCAAGAATTCAAAAGGAGTAACAAATGAGCGCACAAGCTATAGGAAAAAAAGTGACTAAGTTGAACGAAATGATTCTGGCTGGAAATGTAATAGAAGCCTTTCAGGAATTTTATCACCCTTCAGTCGTAATGCAGGAAAATACTCAAAATCCTACGGTAGGTTTTGAAGCGAATCTTGCGAGAGAAAAGGATTTTGTCTCTAAAGTAAAATGGAATCTTGCGAAAGTATTAGGTACCATCGTAGATGAGGAAAGTAATAGAAGTGTTGTAGAATGGGAGTTAGATTATATTCATAAAGAATGGGGCCACATTAAGATTACACAGGCGAGTGTCCAAACCTGGAAGGATGGAAAAATCTTTCACGAAAGATTTTATTATACTATGAAGTAATAATCACCCTGATACGAGATAGTAAGCAAATGTATATTATCTCGTGTCTTTAGTTTTGTAATATGAGAAATTTTAGAATATTCTGTTTTTTTCTATTTAATATCGAATCTACGTAAAATCGTTTATCATAATAAACTCAACTATTTACAAAAACGCTCATAAAGTTTTGAAACTTATTTATCCTATAAACCCTTAAAGGCACAAAAGTTTATTTTAATTTTTTTCTCTTAGAACTAGATTTCTTTATTGAAATAGAATTTTTAGTCTGTTTTGAGATCGATCCAGTGAGAGAGTCCTTTTTTGAGTTTTGATTCTTTGTAAAAAGTTTTAATAACAATTTTCCAATTTCTTCTCCTCTGGAAACTCCTAGATTTACTGCCTCTTTTAGTTTACTTGCATTTGTAGTAACTAAACTTACTGGAAGAGGATTTTCAGGAGAAATCGTATGAATTCGTACACCTTTGGGAGGTTTTTGTGCTACTGCTCTCGCTAAGTTAAAATGATGATGATGCCATCTGTTCATTAGTTTTGCCATTTTCCAGTCTTTTGGAAAAGATAAAATACTAGTCAACATACTAAACGGAGGAGAAATTCTTTCCACGGGAGAATTTAAAACTACTGTAATGTCTTTATATCCTGCTTCTATCAAATCTTCAAGAGGAAGCGGATTGAGAACTGCCGCGTCAGTATATAATTTTCCGTCTACTTTGTGTTTTCCTCTGGTTGCGATAGGAAGAGAAGTTGCCGCTTTCAAAAGATCGAATATATTGGAAGAAGTAGCGCGTACGTATTCGATCGTTCTCGTTTGTAAATTACTGACTGCGATTCTCAATTCTGGTAAACCGAACTTTTCAAAATTTTCTGCAGCCAAAGGATACTTTTGTCCAAACAAGTCGTCTACAAGATACTCTTGATCTAAAAAAGTTTTTCCTAAAAAAGGATGAAATGGAGATATGAGTTTTCTTCCGGCGAGTTCTATGTACCAAATTGCTAAAGTTTTGAGGCTTTTTTCCGGTTCCGGTTTTGGCATGGTAACATAATACGCGGCGGAACAAGCACCGGAGGATACCGCAACTACTAAATCAAAATGTTTTGGAGATACAATCGTATGCAAAGAATGTAATGCTCCTCCTGCGAAAGCTCCTTTCATACCACCACCTTCGACAAGAAGGGCTCGTTTGCTACCTTTGGCTATTGGAATTTTCATACTAAGGATTCGACCTCGGATTCTTCAAAATTTTCTAATTTAGATTTTTTAAATTCAAATGGATAGATGAGATTTGTAAGACTTGCAATTTCGTGCATACGTTCGTGTAAAAATTCTTCTGGATCTTTGTCTGGATTTAAGTATTTTAATTCTCCGATTCGAATTGTAAGAGATGTTCTACGTAAAAAACCTCTTGGACGATAGTCCAATCCTAAACATAAAACCGGAAGAGGGAACTGTGGTTTTCCCACGATAAAACGAAACGCCCCAGGTCTTCCTTTTCCCATTTTATAGGGAACCGTAGTTTGCTCCGGAAAAATGACGAGCATATTACCATTATATAATACTTTTCTTGCAAAAAGTAGATCCCTTTTACTTTTACGCGGCTCTAATCGATTGAGTGGGATTCCACCACATTTTAAAAAGAAATTGAAAAATATAGGCGCTGCCATGGAGTCTTTCATGATCGCCCATATATCCCAGCGTGCTTTATACAAACCTTTGGCAAGTCCAAGGGGAATGTCGTCGTTTCTCTGGTGTTTCACTAAAACTAAAACGGTTCCTTCTTTAGGAACGTTTTCCAATCCGATCACTTCGGTTTTATAAAATAGACTTCCGTAGATTCTTCCGAACCAACGTAAAATTTTTTTTACCCTAAGAGAACTGCCAGGATGTATTCTCGGTTCAGTGGAGTCGTATTTCTTGCCAGATTGATTTTGTTCTTTGGTCCTAGTTTTTGGATTCATATTGATTTGTCTGAGTCAAAATAAATGGAAGTGGTTGCAAAAAAAAGAACTTCTTTTTGCCGAAGAACGAAAAGTTATGAAAGTGTCAATTACGTAGTTGAGTCTTAAATCGTTGTCTATTTCATACAAATACTTGAAACGATTAAAAAATCAAAAGTAAATTTACGATCGTTTCCAAAACATACACAATGATTTAGATGAAATTAAAAGTTGCTCTAGTTCAAGCGTTTAGATGTGTATTTGCCATATCAAAGATTTTTATTGTAGCCGTTTTTGATCGTATAAATTTTAAGACGAATTTTATTTTTTAGACGATCTGTTTTTTATAAAAAACGTATAATGTGCAGTTTGAATTTAGAAAAAGATTTTAAGATTTAGACTTAAAATTGAGTTCTTATTACTTTAAAGATTCGTCTATTATTTTTTAAAATTCAAGTTTGTGAATATTGTTTTACTGATTCTTATAGAAAAGAATAGGACGAAATTTGAATTAACATATAGTTTTGGATGTTTTATTATACAACACAAAAGATTATAGATGAGAAAATTATCATATAACTAATTGAGAATTTAATTTATATTCTCAAAAACGAAACTTCTTAAAAATTAAATCAAATTGAAATAAATTGTTGATTAAAATACGTTTTGGCGATTCAATTAAGCGGTTTCTTTTTAGAGAAATCTGGCCCGATTTTTTTGAAGGCAAATTTTTATGTCAGAAGATACTCTTTTTAATAAAAAGAGGCATAAGTTCTATTCCGATTTAGAAAGTGATCAATCTTTTAAATCGAAAGAACCTTTTATGAAATCTAGGGATATTCAAGATACTGAAATTAATCTTCTTCTGGAGGTCATCTTTGAAAAATACGGTTATGATTTCAGACAATATTCTGAGGCTCATATACGAAGAAGGCTTATCAGTAGACTTACTCTTTCCGGTTTTAACAGTATTGCTGAAATGCAGACGCAGGTTTTACAAGATAAAACTTTTGCTTCTAAGTTATTGCAGGACTTATCGATCACTGTTACGGAAATGTTTCGTGATCCAGATTTTTATATATGTTTGAGAAAGAAGGTAATTCCCATTTTAAAAACCTACCCTTTTGTGAAAATTTGGCACGCTGGTTGTTCGACGGGAGAAGAAGCGTATTCAATGGCGATTCTTTTAAAAGAAGAAGGGTTGTATGAAAGATCGATTCTTTATGCTACGGATTTTAACGAGCAAGCTTTGAAAGTGGCGAGGGACGGAATTTTTAGAAATCGAAGTATGAAGGAATATACGATCAATTATCAGCTATCTGGTGGGAATGGTTTTTTTTCAGACTATTATACTTCTGACGGTGAAATGGTAATTATGAATCAAACGTTGAGAAAAAATATAGTATGGGCTCATCATAATTTAGTAACGGATCGAGTTTTTGCAGAGGCAAATCTGGTTTTTTGTAGAAACGTTTTGATTTATTTTAAGAGAGAACTACAAAACAAAGTACATCATCTTTTTTTAGAAAGTCTCGTAAAAGGAGGTATCCTTTGTTTAGGCTCTAAAGAAGGGATTTCTTATGGTGGATTAACAGAAAAATATGAGTCTTTAGATTCAAAACAAAAAATATATAAGAAAAAATACTAGGATTTGTATATTATAAAATTCGTATGAGTTACGAAGCGATCGTAATAGGGACTTCCGCTGGAGGTTTAAATGCAATGAAAACCATATTACCGATTTTGCCCGCTCGGTTTGAAATTCCTATTGTAATCGTTCAACATATAGGAGCGCGTTCTGATGGAGAATGGTTTCGAATTTTGGAAAAATTATGCGATATCAAAATCAAAGAAGCAGAGGAAAAAGAGGAAATAAAATCGGGTATAATATATGTGGCGCCGCCTAACTACCATTTATTGATTGAAAAAGATCGGACATTTTCTTTTTCCATAGGAGAACGAGTGAATTTTTCAAGACCTTCCATTGATGTTTTATTTGAAACTGCTTCTGAAGTATATGGAGATAAACTAATCGGAGTTATATTGACTGGTGCCAATTCTGACGGTGCACAAGGTTTAAAAAAAATTAAAGAAAATGGTGGTCTGGCGGTTGTTCAAGATCCTTTAACCGCGGAGATTGTTTTAATGCCTCGGTCCGCTATCGAAGCCACATCTGTGGATTACATACTTTCTTTAGAGAAGATCGCTGAACTATTGATAAGACTGGACCAAAATAATTTGGAGCAAAGATAAATATGACCATTCGAGGAAAACTGATCGTAGGATTTTCTATCATTCTAGGTATGTTGTTGATCAGTGTTTTATTTGTTTTAGATATGGTTTCCGATTCCAACGACAGATTAAAACGGATCGTAGACGTATCTGCGAAAAAAGTAAATTTATCTCACGAAATTTTGATCGGTGTTTTAGAAGCTTCTCGTCACGAAAAAAATATCATTATAGAAAGGGACCCTATAAAGATGGTCTATTACAGAGATCGAATTTATAAGGCGGTGGATTCAGTAGATCAAAATACGATCGAATTACAAAGTTACACGGAAGGTAAAGGATCAGAAACACTTCAAGACTTTATATCTTTGTGGGTCACGTATAAATCGGATTTGGCTCAAATCGTTTCTCTTTCCTTGGAAAATAACAAAGGCAGAGCGTTTGAAATCTCGATCCGTAAAGGTCTTACGATACGAGACTCTATTATTAAAACGTTAAGTTATCTGATTAAAAAAAGCGAAGAAAACATGCAATCCGATAAAAAAGAAAATGAAAGAAAATACTATCTGACATTTCTTTTTTTTATTTTGTTTATTTTAGTAAGTTTGTTTATAGAAATTGCAGTTTCTTATTGGATCATCAGAACGATAGGCAATAGAATTCAATTTATTTCTCAAGAAGCCGAAAAAATTGCAAATAGAGAATTTTCAGACGTTCCGTTTGTGGAAGCCTATAAAGATGAACTTCAACCGATTTATCAATTCTTAAATAAAATTCGAGAAAGTTTTAAGGAAATAACGGATAACGCGAATAACGTAGCTTCCGGAAATTATTTCGTAGACTTTGTTCCTAAATCGGAGAAGGACGTTTTAGGAAATTCTCTGCGTATGATGACTTCCTCTCTTAGAAAAAAAACTCAGGAAAATGAAAAACACAATTGGATGGCAAATGGTCAAAATTTTCTCAACGAAAAATTAAGAGGGGATAAGACCGAATCATTACTTGCAAAAGATGTAATTACCTTTTTATCTAATTATCTGAATGCGAACGTAGGAGCAATTTATCTTTGCGACGATTCTGAATGTAGTTTATCTGTTTTCGGAAAATACGGTTTTATTTCTAAGGATCGGTCTTCCGAAAAGTTTGCACTCAACGAAGGTTTGATCGGACAGGTTGCAGCTGAACAAAAAAAAATCTTTTTAACGGATGTAGAAGAAGGATCTCTTCGCATCTTATCTGGAATACTTGATACAAAGCCAAGACAAATATTACTTGTTCCTTTTGTATTCGAAGGAAAAACACAAGGTGTAATAGAGTTGGGAAAATTGGATTCTTTTTCTTCTTCTGAAATTGAATTTATAGAATCTTCCGTTCAAAGTATAGGAATCAGTTTTAATTCCGCCAGAGCCAGAAGAAAAATCCAGGAGCTTTTGGAACAAACACGTATACAGAGCGAGGAACTTCAGGCTCAGCAGGAAGAATTGAGACAGATGAACGAGGAATTGGAGGAGCAAACTCAAGTTTTAAGACAACAACAGGAAGAATTAAAAGTTTCTAATGAAGAATTGGAAGAACAAACACATATCTTGGAAATGAAAAATAAGGAAGTAGAATTAGCAAAAAATGATATAGAACAAAAAACGAAACAATTGGAACTTTCGGGTAAGTATAAGTCTGAGTTTTTGGCGAACATGTCTCATGAACTCAGAACTCCTTTAAATAGTCTTTTGATTCTTTCAAAGGATTTAGCAGACAATAAAAGAAAAAATCTTTCCGAGGATCAAGTAGAAAGTGCAAACATTATTTATAAAAGCGGTCATGATCTATTGATTTTGATTAACGATGTATTAGATTTATCTAAAGTAGAATCCGGTAAAATGTCGGTTAATGTAGAAAGAGTGGCTTTGAGAAAATTCGCAAAAGAATTGATGAGCACGTTTAAACTACAGGCTACAGAGAAAAAGTTAGATTTAGAATTGATTTTTGACGATGATCTGCCGGAAATAATTCGAACTGATTCACAAAGATTAAATCAAATTCTAAAAAACTTAATCTCTAACGCGTTAAAATTTACAAAACGAGGAAAGGTTCAACTCGAGATTAAAAAGCAAAATAAAAATCAAATTCTTTTTTCGGTGATTGATTCTGGAATTGGCATTCCAGAAGAAAAACATTCAGCAATTTTTGAAGCGTTTCAACAAGCGGATGGAAGTACTAGTAGAAAATATGGCGGAACGGGACTCGGTTTATCTATTTCGAGAGAACTTGCCAAACTACTAGGAGGAGAAATTTTTCTTAAGAGTAAAGTGAACCAAGGTTCTACGTTTTCTTTATCACTTCCAATTGAAACCAACGAAATTCCAATTTCGGAAAAAGAAAACGAAGTTGTTCCTAACTCGGTTGATTCTATCCAAAACAAATTTATCAATTATCCAACTTTACAGGACGATAGAAATCAAATCGGAGAGAATGATAAGGTTCTTTTGGTTATAGAAGACGATTTAAAATTTGCTTCCATATTGATTAAACAAGCAAACGAAAAAGGATTCAAATGTATTTCCGCTGCAACCGGAGAAGACGGATTGATTCTTACTCGAAAGTATAAACCTCACGCGATCATTCTTGATTTGGATCTACCTGGAATGAAAGGGCAAACCGTATTAAATGAATTAAAGGCGGATCAATCCGTTAGGCATATTCCGGTTCACATAGTTTCCGCAAATGAATATTCTATTGAACTCATTCGAGGAGGTGCAGTTGAGTGTATTAGAAAACCAGTCCATAAAAAGGAATTAGACGAGGCGTTTAATCGGATTGAAAATTTCATCAACAGAAAAATGAAAAATCTTTTGATTATAGAAGATGATTTAAATTCGAGAAAGATGATGCTCAAGTTGATTGGAAACGGAGACGTAAAATGTTTTGAAGCGGATTCCGGTAAAGAAGCTCTTCGAGTTTACTCAGAAAATCATTTTGATTGTATCGTTTTGGATATAGGGCTTCCCGACATGAATGGTTTTGATCTGATTCAAGAAATGGAAAAGATCAAGAAGGAGCAGATACCACCTATCGTCATTTATACGGGTAAAGAACTTACAAAAGAAGAAGATAAAGAACTTCAGAAATATTCTGAAAGTATCATTATCAAAGGTATCAAATCCGAAGAAAGGTTGTTAGACGAAACCGCATTATTTCTTCATAGGATGATTGATAGTCTTCCGGAATCGAAACAAAATATTATAAATAACTTATATGATAAGGATTCTATTTTATTTCAAAAGAAAATACTTTTGGTTGACGACGACATGAGAAACGTTTTCGCTTTATCTAAAATACTAAGTGAAAAAGGAATGAACGTTTTAAAGGCGGAGGACGGAAATAGCGCTTTAGAATTACTTTCTAAGAACGAAGACGTAGATTTAGTTCTTATGGATATAATGATGCCAGAGATGGACGGGTACGAAACAATGAAAAAGATCCGAGAAGTTTCAAAATATAAAAATCTTACAATTATCGCGTTGACCGCGAAAGCGATGCAAGACGATCGAAAAAAATGTATAGAGGCAGGTGCAAATGATTATATATCCAAGCCGGTTGATGTAGAACGATTGTTTTCTTTGATGAGGGTTTGGTTAAGTAAGTAGAAGGTTAAAAGATTATGAAGTCAAAACCGAAAATACTAATCGTAGACGATAAGCCTGAAAACCTGATCGCCCTAGAAGTTGTGTTGAAGGATTTAGAAGTGGAATTAGTCAAGGCTTTGAGTGGAAACGAAGCCTTAAAGGCGATTTTACGTCATGAATTTGCTCTGGCCCTGTTGGACATACAAATGCCGGAGATGGATGGGTACGAATTGGCGGGAATCATACGTGAAGAAAACAAAACGGCGAACTTACCGTTTATTTTTATATCTGCAGTTTATACGGATAACTTGAATGTGTTTAAGGGATATGAAAAAGGAGCATTTGGCTTTATCACAAAACCGTTTCAACCAGAAATATTGATTGATAAGGTTCAGTTTTTTATTGATAAACATCTTCAAGATACCGCATTACACGAATTAAACGAGAGTTTGAAACAGAAAAATTTGGAATTAGAATATTCAAACAAAGAACTAGACGCTTTTACTTATTCAGTCTCTCATGATTTAAAAGCCCCTTTGAGGGCTATAAGGGGTTACACAAAGATATTAAAAGAAGATTATGAAGAAAAATTTGACGGGGAGGGAAAAAGGGTTTTAGGTTTAATCATAGATAATTCTTTGAAGATGAGTAATTTAATCGATAGTCTTTTACTTTTATCTAAGTTAGGAAAAAAAGATATGAATAAAAAGCCGATCGATATGAACCAACTAGTAAATATGATTCTACAAGAATTTCAAGAGGATTTGAAAAATGGAAAGCCGAGTTTAGAAATAAAAAAACTTCCTTCGATTATGGGAGACGCTGAGTTGCTCAAACAGGTATTGATTAATCTTATATCTAACGCGATTAAATATTCTTCTAAAAAAGAAAATCCTAAAGTAGAGATAGGCTCGTCTAAAAGTGAAAAAGAAATTACGTATTACGTAAAAGATAACGGTGCCGGTTTTAATATGCAGTATGTGAATAAATTGTTTGGAGTGTTTCAAAGATTACATGAGAACAGTGAATTTGAAGGGATCGGAATCGGACTGGCGATCGTCCAAAGAATCGTTCTGCGTCACGGAGGAAAAGTTTGGGCCGAAGGAGAGTTGGACTGTGGTGCAACATTTTTTTTCTCCTTACCTATATAATGTGTAATAGCTGGTGTCGAAATTACATGGCTAATTTTTACAATGGTCGCAAAACTGCAATCATTTGATTGGATTATAGAAGTTCTAAAAAATAAGAGTTCCCACATTTTGGCAATTAACGGTCAGAAACGATAATTTCGAAATTTTGTGGTAGTTCCCACATTTTATTTTTTGCGGAAAAATTAGGTTTTATAAAACAAATCTATTTCATTAAACTCGCAATGTTTAAAGACAATAAGGAAAACTTTTAAATATGATAGAAAAAATGGGAAGATTGTAAATATTATAATTTTATAACTAAAAAATTCAAATAAAACGACTCAGCTTGATACTGTTTTATAAAATAGATCTCAAGAAAGATCTCGAATCAAATCTTCAATTTCTTGAATTTTGTTAAAATCTCTTTCCGTATAATTCAGATAAAGATCGTATTCAGCTTCTGAAATTTTTTCACAACGAATTACTTTTACCGGAATTTGAATTCCTCCGGAAAGGCTGATGGTTCCGAGCTTAAGTTCTAAAACGGTACCCGGTTCAATAGGAAAATCCGTTCTATGAAGTAGTCCTTTTAAAATATTTTCAGCAATTCGAAGGCTTTGATCTGCCAGTTTGCTCCAATAAACGGTCACAGTGCTCGGGATTCTGTTATAATGCATGGCCCAATTTTGAGTACCTTTTATCAAAACGATCAAGCAAAATTCAAAAAATTCGTATCTATTCTGTATTTTATATATTAAATTTTTATTATGTTTTTATTACAACAAATTGTTTTGTGTAAAGGCAATTTGCTTAAAGAAGGCTTTTGGCGGACTTTTAGTAAAGAATCCTAGTTTTGATCGAAAAAGGATGTTTTTCGATTTTTTCCTTAAGTTCGTTTCCTACGGATTTATCGATTACCATTGAAAGATAACCGATTTCTGCGCTGGTTCCTAAATGTTGAGAGCTGATATTGGCGCCGATTGCAGATACCATGGAGTTAATATCTTTTAAAAAACCTGGTTGGTTTTTGTGGACGTTCAAAATTCTATACTGACCTACAGGCAATGGAGTAATTTCTAAATTAGGAAAATTTACAGAAAATGTAGTGGAGCCATTGTTTATGAATTTCAAAAGTTTGCTAGCCACTTCCGAGCCTATGTTTCTTTGAGCTTCTTCGGTACTACCGCCTATATGAGGAGTCAAAATTACGTTTGGAAGGTTCTGCATAGGAGTCAGAAAAGGATCGTTGTTGGATTCGGGTTCTTCCGGAAAAACGTCTATTCCCGCTCCAGCGATATGACCCGATTGAATCGCTTTTGCAAGAGCTTCCAGATCTACTACCTTTCCTCTGGAAAGATTGATCATATAAGAGCCTTTTTTAGTGATTTCTATTTCTTTCTTACCATAAAGATTCATCGTTTGTGGAGTTTCGGGGACGTGAAAAGAAATAAAGTCCGAATTTTTTAAAAGTTCCTCATAACTAGAAACTGGAGTTGCGTTTCCAAGAGGAAGAACCGTTTGAATGTCGTAGTAGATCACTTTCATTCCCATTGCTTCTGCAAGGACCGAAACCTGACTTCCAATATGACCGTAACCCACGATTCCGATTGTCTTACCTCGAACCTCGAAACAATTTTTGGAAATTTTATTCCAAATACCTGAGTGAGTATTTCGAATATGATCCGGAACTCTTCTGGCTAACATGATAATTTCTGAAATTACTAGTTCCGCTACGGAACGAGTGTTAGAATAGGGAGCATTAAAAACAGGAATTCCTTTTTTTTCTGCTTCGTCTATATCCACTTGATTCGTTCCGATACAAAAACAACCGATCGTTAAAAGCCTTTTGGCTTTTTCTAAAACAGCAGGAGTGATATTGGTTTTACTTCTAATTCCTAAAACGTGAATATTTTCGATTTCGTTTAGAAGTTCTTTTTCTGAAAAGGCGGCGGGAAGAAGACGTACGTTAAATCCGTCTTTTTGAAACATATCAAACGCATCTTGGTGGACGTTTTCTAAAAGTAGAACTTGAATTTTATCTTTTGGAAATGAAATCATTTGCCTACCAGGGTTTCAAGAGCGTGATTCTCTGAAAATTGAATTTTTGTTTTTGGTTTTCACTCCATTCGAATATTCGTTCTTTGGCGATCGATTCAAAAAATCCAAATGAAAGATTTAAACCGATTTAAAACAAATGTATAAATTCAAGTGGAATTTTCTTTCAAATCCAAAGCATTTCTAAAAAACTGGGAAAAATTTTTTAGAGGGAACTTTTGAAGATTCAACTTTTATTTCTTCTTTTTAGTTTTGGTTTGTTTGCTGGGATCGGTTGTTCCAGGGATCTAATTCGTTATACTCCAGAGCCTGCTCTGGAACAAGTAGTGTTCCATTCGGAATCGTTTTGTTATGGATTTCATTTTTTTTGTTCCGAGGGAGATTCTAAGTCTCTGAATTTTAGAGGCGTTTTTAAAAATCTAAATTCCGAAAAGACGATTTTTTTGGACTATTATCTCAGTTCTTTCGAGGTCAGTTTTCCGATTGGAGTTTCTTTAAGATTAGATGGAACTTGGTTCAATCTAAGAAAGGTAGGAACCGAATATTCAGATTCTGTAAAGATTTCTTCTACTGTTTCGGCGGAGGTCGCAGATAAAATTTTGCAAACCAAAGAAATCATATTTAGTTTTTCTTCCCGAGAAAAAACGACAAACCAAAATCTTTCTCACGCAGAAACGGCAAAATTTCAATTGTTATTAAAAACTCTTAAGGAACAGTTGAATACTCAATCAAAATTGAATATTCTAAATCCATAGAGTTTTTTGATCTCGGTTTTATGTTTTTGAATTGGGATCGGTTCGATAAACTCTAGATTTTACATTAACGTGAGTTCAGTAGCTGATGCAAAAGCGATTATTATTATGCTGCGATCCATAGAGAGACATAACCTTATCCACAAGTATTTGGATCTCAATATTAAATCTGTGGGAATTACGACAAATCCTCTGTAAAACTGAGTTCCCATCCTAGAACGCGATCCATAGAGAGCGTTCTGCTGAGTTTTCCCACGTTTTGGGTGGGGGCGGAGGTGGAGAAGTTCGGAAGACTTTTCTCTATCAGAAAAACATACTTTTTGCAAGTAAAAATACTCATTCTTGTCGGAACACTTGAAAAATGTGTGTTTTTGAGCCTACAACGCGATTCATAGAGAGTGTTGTGCTTTAGTTTCCAACGCGACCTGTTGAGCGACCGTAGAAGCGAGACGCTGAGTTCAGGAAAGGTTTTTGCTGAGTTCAATTTTGATTCTAAATTCCTATCAACTTGTGGGGTTGGTTATGATATAGAGAACAGCATTGGATTTTTTATTCGCCCAGATTTTCTTACGTCAAATTCACGTTAGATTAGAGTTGTTGAAAAATTAATTCCCCACAAATTTCTATTTCATAGAAACAATTTCGTTGATCCGAACTGGAAATTATTCAACAACTTCATTTGTAATAAAATTGAAAATGTAATAATATTATAAAAATATTATGTTTAGATTCAAAAAAACAAATAAAGTCTTACTGATCTCTATCAAATTGAGTACTGTTAATTTTATCACAAACTACTGATCCCATGCAAAATATTAGGTACTTTATTATATAGTTATTAGTAATCAAATTCTTATCGATAAAAATTATTCGATTGAATGATTTAAAATATTCTTCTTCGTTTCACGTATAAACCGAAATTCGCGTTAGGATTTTTATGAAGTTTTTCGTTGATTTCATAAGTTTTTTACAGAAAATTTAAAACGATCTACAGTCCAAAAAAACTTACTCGAAAATTTTCTTATTAAAAAGATAGTATATACAAAATCTTGAATTTTTTCAATACTTAAGGTTTTTAGAAATACGGATTTAGTAACAAATTCGTTTTAAGTTATATAAGATTTTTTTTGAAATTTAATTTTAAAGAACTTGAAGATTATTAAGAAACAACTCTCATTCTTTTGTCAATTTTTTAACGCTGTCTAATGTAGGAGATAACCAGTCTTCCAAAAGAGGATCTTGTCCGATGGCTTCTTTTTTAAACATAAGATCCTTGTTTGACATTGCAATTTCGGAGACTTCATTGATTTTTCTTGCAGTTTCAATAGCTTTCCAATAGTGTTTTAGAGCTTCTGAAGTGTTTCCTTGTTTTTCATAAACGGCGCCAATGTTATTGTAAGCAGCAACTAATGTTTGATATACCTCTTGGTGATACGGATCGTCTGGTTTAGGAAGACCCATATTCAAAAGTTTTTCTTCCATGTCGTCTTCAACTTTAAGATAGTTTCCTAAGCTCGCCTTGTATTGACCGGTATAAAAAAAGGCATTTGCTTTACCCATGAGTAAAGTGGAATGGTTGTATTCTTCTTCGTCTTCAAAACCGGACCATTCGTTTAAAGAAGCCACAAAGTCTCCGTTCATATAATTTACCCAACCTTTGAAATAACGAAGTTCTTTTTGAATATCGAGAGGAAGAGGGGTTCTCCATCTACGAATCAGAGTATATTCGTTTTCGTCGGTTTGAACCGATTCCGCTTTAGAAAAACCTTCCAAAGAATTTTTAAGTTCCATAGATCTGGTTTTAGTGATCGTATCCATCTCGGCCCTTGCTCGGAACGGATAAATTTTACGGCCCGGAAATTCTGTGATCTTATCTTTTTCGTGGATTCCTGCTGCGGATAAATACTGAATTCTTGCTTTATCAAAATAGATACGGCCTATGTTTCCTTGGATCAAAGTTTCGTCTTCTTCTCTTGTACCGTAACTTTGTTTAAAATTTTCAAAACGTTTGAGAGATTCGTTCAATAATTTATCCGCCTCTCCGAAGTTAGCCAGACGAATTGCGTTTTCTCCAAGTTCCATAGAAGCTAAATAATGTGCTGGATCGAGTGTAGCCGCTTTTTCAAAAAATCTTCTGGCTTGGATCGATTCTTTGATCGAAGCAAAATATCTTCCTCTTTGATAATATCCTTCCGCGTAATTAGAACCTTCGATTTTTGTTCCGGTGACAGGATCTTTTTCCGTTTTATGATAGATCAGATTCAAAATTTCGAAAGCGTTGTCGTTGACTTCCATTCCAGAAACCTGATCTATCGGATTGATATTATAACGAATTCTTAATTCTTTTTTGTTCAGGTCCGTGTAAAAAGAAGCGAGTTTAGAAAGAACATGAAGAGAAAGTTTTTTCTCTATTTCTAGATTGTTTTTGATCTGTCTGTGATGATTGATTACGAACTGAGGATTTCCGTCTTCTTTCCACATTTCTATATAAGTGGAAAGAAGACCACCTTGTCCCATCGGGCTCGACGGATCTATTTCTACGATTTTATTATAAAAGGATGCGGCTTTACCGAATTCTCTTCGGTTGTAAAAAATTTTTGCAATTCCGGCGGTAGATTCTTCGTCGTAAGGTTCGTTTCCGTCTGTATAAACTTGTTTATAAAAATTAATTGCTAATTGATCATTTTTATACTTTCCACCACCTAACGAAGATTCGGTGAACGAAGGCATAATGGAAGAATAAAATCTTCCCAAATTTTTATACGTAGGATTGTCGTGAGTTTGTTTTTCCAAACGCATTACGATATACGCGCCCGCTTTCAGAATTTTTCTTTGAATTCCATCTTGGGCGACTAAAATCATACGATTTTCATTTCCAACTTTACCGGCGATTGGAAGTTTACCGTTGTCCCAAAATTGCCCTTTGGCAAGTGTGATGATCGGTACTTTTTCTCTTTTATCCCAAGAGTTGGAAGAAGGTTCTCCTTCTCCCGCTCCAAAATCGGGACTTACCTTGCCGAATAATTTTTCAAAAGCGCGATCGTATTCTTCAACTCGTGTGTATTCGATTCCGTATAGATTCAGATATTTGAGATGATTTGGTAGAATGTTTTCGCCTCTGGCGAAAGATTCTTCCGCTTCGAAAAATTTTCTCTTTCTAGTTTCGCTATTTTTAGGATAGGCGCCGGCTTCTCGAATTAGAGTTAGACCCTGATCGTAGTATTGCGCCGCTTGGTTGGGAACGATAAAATTTCTATAAAATAAGGTTCCACCTACTACAATAAAGATGGCGGCGGCGATTCCTAAAATCGTTCTTCGTATTAATTTTTTCTGTCTTTGAAGTCCTTCTTTTGTATAAATAGGATCCGTAGAAATGATCGGGACTCCGTCTTTGGAAAACCCGCTCATTCTTTGGGAAACTGAAACTGATTCTCCTAAAGCACCAGAGAGGAAGTCCGCTATTTCTTGGGCTGAGCTTTCGATCTTAATTAATTCTAAAAGACCTTTTTGATCCCTAGGAGTGAGTTTATCTTGAACGATTGCGTCTATCACCGCCCGACGAAGTGTAGGAGGGTATCTTAGAATTTCTTTTTGAATGATTGCGAGTTCTTCGTCTTTGAGTCCTTTATCTATTTCTTCTTTTTCTTCGTTAGCAAGTCCTTGTAAGTCCGCTTCCAGACCGAAAGAACTTCCGGAATCGAAAGTATCCGATTCTAGATTAGGGCTGAAGGTGTCAAAGGATGTATCTGCGTCCGGAGTGATGTCGGATAACGTGTCTTCTTCAACAAAGTCGGCAAATGGATCTTCCGAAACCGTGGCCGAAAGATCCGAAAAAGGGTCTTGTGCCGGAGAACCTAAATCACCAAAGTCTGCAAACGGATCTGTCGGAGGAGGTTCAGAGTCCATTGGTTGACTGAAAAAATCATCGTCGGCCGGAGGTGGCTCGGAAGACATAACCTCGTCACCAGGCTCTGACCCGGAAAGTCCGAAATCGTCTTCTCCTGAACCTCCCATATCTGCAAACGGATCGGAAGTGTCTGGAACCGAAGTGAACGAATCTGCAAACGGATCTGAGTCAGCAGTTGGTGTTGAAGAAAAATCATCCATTGGTTCCGAACTAAAATCAGTTCCGCTAAATGGGTCTTCACCAGGTGTTGATTCTGTTAAACCCGCAAACGGATCGGATGCGTCTGTAGTTGTTTCTTCTTCAAAAGAAAAATCATCGGAGCTGCTTGTAGGAGGAATTTCGGGCAGATCCAACGAATCTTCAGAATCCATTCCAAAATCTGTAAATGGGTCTACTGAGTCTGTGTTTGGTGTTTCTTCTTCAAAAGAAAAATCGTCGGCCGCCGGAGGAGACTCAGGGGCTTGTCCTGGTTCTGCTAAGAGTTCGTCTAAATCTATATCGTCGTCTTCAAAAACTTTAGTGGGAGGTCTTTGAGGGCTTTTAGATTCAGCGAATTCTTCCTCCTCAAAGTCAGAGTTAGATTCTTCTGTAGTTTCTGTTTCTTCTTCTATCTCTTCGTCGTCGTGAGAGGATACCTGAGTCCCGTATCCCATTTTTTGACGGAATACGGAAAGCATCGGATTGAGTTCTTCCGAAATGTCCGGATTTTTAGATAAAGGCTGTAGAATAGAACGAACTTGCTCTAATTCAGCTTCGCTCAATGGGGTAGAATTCGCCTCAGCCATGATATTTCTGTTAGATTATATCGGTAGGCTTTTCAATTCTCCAAGGAAAAAACTATCTCTAGAACGCATAAACTCGATTCGAACTAAAAATTTTTTTTATGTATAATTTAGACTCTATTCCATTTCTTACGAACCGATTTCGGATTTGCCTTATGCTTTTTAGAAAACTGATCGAACTTCTATTCAGAATGAAATTCATCCCTAAGATAAAAATTTTATTAGTATTACTTCTAACGATCAGTGTAGCCATCGGTGCCGACGATGCAGGAAATTGGATCGGTTCCTTTTCATCGGAAGACTACGAAGATTTTTTGGAACCAGTAGAAAAAGAAAAAATTTATTATTACTGGCAGATGGAAAAATTGAAAAGAGCGGTGGCTCCTAGATACATTCGTTATATAGATTCTTCTTTAACCTTGGAAACTGGAAAACTTCTTAACCGAGGGATTTTATTTACTTTTGAAGGAATCGAAAACGAAGAAGTTTCCGTTTGTGGAAATTTCTCTCTCTGGAGATGTATTCCTTTGAAAAAAAACGATCACGGAGTTTTTTATACTGTATTTGATCCGGAGAGTAGGGATACGATTCGGGAAGAACTCAAAATATTAGAATATAAATTTAGGGTGGACGGATTATTTACCCATGATCCGTCTAACTCCGATTCGGTGGAAGACGGAGACGGCTCTTTGGTTTCTAAGTTGATTGCGATTCCAAGCGGACCAAATAAATTGGTGACCACTCGGATTTTGGAAGATTCTCCCTATGAGGAGTTGGAATATAGAACTGTAGAATTTAGAATTTACGCTCCGGATGCGGAGGTGGTTGCTCTTGTGGGAGACTTCAATCATTGGGATCCAGAGGAAGACATTTTAAAAAAGGAAAAGGAAATATTTACTCTCATTAAAAAAATGAAACCTGGAAATTATCTCTATAACTTTGTACAAGATGGAAAGATCATTTTAGATACGTTCAATCAAAACACAAGACTTAGGGAAGATACGGGTGAAATTTCTTCTTATCTGACTGTGCCAGAACGTTCGTATGCTTTGGAGAGAAAATAGTCTATTTTTTCATTGACCTGATCTTTTCCCGGGCTTTTTTCTACTCATGGAAAAAATCCGACTAGGAGTTTACACATTTGGAATTGTTATAGTCGGAATTTTAGTTTTTACACTTTCTAAAAGTTGGTTTATTTTAGACAGAGGGGTTGAGTTAGTTGAGCCCGGTTCTTCTAAAGAAGAACCTTTGATGACTCCTGCAGATAGAAGTGGGGACCTACTCAATCATTCCGTGGTTCTTTGGGAACGTTATCTTTTTTATCCATTTGAACTTTCTAGAGAAACTGTAGCAGGTCATAGAAAAACTCTGAATCACGCAAGAAATTTAACCGTAGTCGATTTGGAATCTGGAAATCCACGTAAATTGTTTCATCGAAACGTTTATATTTGGGATTATTTTACCGGTGCGGATGTTGTAGGTGAAACTACGGAAGAATCAGAATTGGATTCTGTTTTGGCATCTGGGATTTCCACTGGAAAAAATCTAATTTTGATCGGAATGACTGAGGACACGAATAAGGACGGATTTTTAAATCAAAAAGATAGAAAACAGGTTTTTGTCTACAATCCAGTGAATACAAATCTTGTAGGTATTTTGCCTAAAAAATATTCTTTGGAAAAATTTCTCACGTCTCCCGGTAAAGAAAGATTGGTGATGATTGTTTCTTTGGAAGAAGAAAAGGAAGAATCTAAAAAGAAAAAATCTGTGACTGTGAAACTACCAGAAATTACATTCTATATTTATGATATTCGAAGTGGAAGAGGAACTCTTGTAGAACGACCCTGAAAATTGTTTTTACAAAACCATATTTATTAAAAAATGGTTTTCAATTTGTAAAGTGTAAAAATAAGGTATAGGCAGTATATTATGAAAAAGGAATTTAATAATCACTAACTTCATTTTGGAGAAGTTAGTGATGTATATTAATTTTAAAAAATTACAGTTCCCTTGGCGAACCAAATTTGGTTATCGTCTGTCTTATTTTCAAAAAGTTCAGACTACAAATGAACTCAGAAAAACTTTCGATATCGATTGGGAATTAGAAGGCAGATCGTGGATTAAAATTAGACCCAGAAGTAAACGATCTTACCGAATGCTTCCGACTCATTGGGATGATAAAGGTTATTCGAGAGATCGAAATAAAAATTGGAAAGAACTTAGAAAAAATAAATGGAAAAAACGTTGAATCAATTTCAATAATGAATCGGAATTGAAAACTTTTTAAAAGCTACGTTATTGACCTTATAAAATAGAGTATTTAAGATTTTGAAACAAATCTAGTTTAATGACAGATTTTTGGTACTCTATTTTATAGTTCTTTTGATTAAGAGTTAGTCTCCAAACCTCAAAGAATTTTACGCGATAATTCTTTATAAATTTTTAATAAACTGAAGTAGTTTCTACAAATTAAGTCGCATTTAGGAATTTGTGAACTTTCGAGCAATTCTAAAATGTGATTCAATTTTTGTGTAGTTCCCACATTTTTAGAAAGACTAAAGTTTTTAAACACGACTTACTTCTTCAGAACGGATTTTTTCGATTAAACTGAACGTTGCAGATTCCGGCTCAACATCTAATTCTTTTTTCAGAGATTTTTTAAATTCTTGATATTTACGCAAAGCTTCGTTTTTGCGATTCAATTGAAAAAGGGCTTCAAAATGGAATCTCCAAGCTCTTTCATCCAAGTCGTCTAGATGGATCCAACTCGTGGAGTCGTCTAAAAGTTTTTCGATTTCATTTTTCTCCGAATCTTTTTCACATAAAAATCTGAAGATTTCGATTAAGCTTTTTCGAATATACTCTCTTCTAATTTCCGATTCCGGAAAATAAAGATCGAATTCAAAAAAAACGCCTCTGTAAAAATCTCTTGCATAACGAAATTCTTGAATCGCTGATTCAACATCTCCTTTGCGTATAGATTTTGTTCCTACTTTGTAGTGTTTTTCGAAAAGTTGAAAGTCTGTCTGAACTAAATCTTGTCTAAAAAATAAACGGTCTTCCAAAAAAACGAGTGCTTCTGAATTTCCGATAATTTTTCTCAAACGAAAACAGAGAGCGTGCAAACTATTGAGCGCTTTTTTTTCAGACATTTCAGGCCAAAGTAATTCAAGCAACTCTTCCCTATGAATTCCTTTTTCAAAACGAATGAGAAGAATTTTAACAAGTTTCAACATTTTCTTTTTAGTAGAGATTTCCTTTTGAGGAATTTTAATTCCTCCTCTTTCTAATTCTAAATTGCCGAGAGTACGTATAAAAAAAAGATTTTTTTCGGAAGGTGGAGAATTGGTTTTGATCTGATGAATTTTTTCTTTTTTATTTTCACATTCTATCGTTTTTATTTTGGGTGAAAAAGAAAAGACGGCTAATCTTTTAGGTGAGCTCAAAATTTGTTTGGGTTCTTCTTTAGATTTTTTTCCGAATTGATTTGATTGTAAAAATAAATCTATGGAGAAAGAGAAAATTAAAAAACTAAAATGAGAAGTATAGGGCAATGAAACTAAATTGATTGCTACTAAAATGTCTAAGAGTGTATTTATACAAAACAGTGTGAGTGTTATAGATAAAAATAAATTTTTAAATGATTTATGAATGAATTGAGTAATAACTTTAAATAAAATCCAAACAATTATTAGGATTCCAGAAATATATAAATAATGAACTAGAGCTGGTTGGTCGGTTTCATAGATTACAATTCCGAGAGAAGAAAAATTTTTTTCGTGAGTAAGTCCAATATGGTACGAATTGAAATCGAATAAAATGATCACGGATAATAACAAGTTGAGTAGTATATAAAAATATACGAAGTCGGTGCTAAAAAACTTAAGATAGGAATTTACGAATAGAACTAAAGAGATTCCGAATATAGGAAGTATAACATTTTCTAATCTTTCCCAGAACAATGCTTCTTCTACATTTCCCGTATTAATTGTTTGTGCAAAAAATAAAATATATAAATCGTAAGCAATTTGTAGAAAAGCAAAATGTAATAAATGTATTTGGTTTCTGTTTTTATAATATAAAAATAAATTATAAAACGTTTTAAAAGTAAGCACGGTAGCCACTAAGTAACAGGAGATTTGATAAAGTGTTATATCCATTTTTTTGCGATTCCTTTAATGTCTTTGTAGCCTTTCTAAGTCCATTTTTGAATATAAGTAGATGAATTTTTTATCAACGAAAATTCTTTTGTTGAATTATTGTTTATAAATGTTGATAAGTTTTTAAAAAGACGGATTAATAATAAAAAACGTTTTGAAATGTAAAGAATATTCCAATTTGATTTAAAATTGGATAGGGTTTGTCATAGGATATACTTAAGTATTTCGCCTAACAAGATGTAGATCTAAAATTTTTATTGAAAGAGTTAAAAAATTTTCAAAATCATTCTTTAATTTTTGAAGAAAAATAATTTTTTCGATTTTAAATAGCCGTTATTCTAATTTTTAAATATTATATTTATTGAATAAATAGTTTAAATAAGTTTTTAAACTAAAACATAAATTTTTTCTAGATTTAAAATTACTGATCTTTATAAAATTGAGTATCGTGAATTTTTATTGAAATGTGTTTCCAGTTTTGGAAATGATTTAGTTTTTTAAATGCTATATAAACTAAAAAAGTTAGATTGATTCAACTTTTCAGAATGGGTTTTGACATTTTCGTATTTTTATCTTGGGAAAGGATAGAGTTGTTAAAAATGGCGATTAACAAAACCGCTTCAATCGACCATTTCCGTAAAACAGAAACAAATGGAGAATTAATTTTTCAGCAACTTTATTGTTTTCAATTTGATCCTATTCTCTCTTTAGAAATAAGTAGAGAGATATAATTCGATTCTAAAGTTTCTGAATAAAATTAAAACTTTCATAGTTTGAATGTTGTTATAAACGATCAGATTTTTGATCTTAATGCAATTTTAATCGAATTTAAAAAAATTGAGAGCAATTCTTTGTTTTGTATCTTTTTGGTTTTATTTTTTATAAGTCTAAATTTAGGAATAAAAATTAGAAAAATGGGAGAAATTTAGTAAAAATCAAAAATCTTATGTTTAGAAACACCTTGTATTCAAGTTATAACCCGATTTTACGGTATTGATGAGGGCTAAAAATCTAAATCTGTTTTTCCTAAAGTCAATTCGTAAAATATGAGATTTTCTTGACAATTTTTTGACTATGATTACCGTAAGCGCGACTGGAATCTTAAGCTGCCTTTTCCCGGGTCAGTTGAGAACTTTTAAATAATAGAGCACCAGGAAAGGTCATTTCTCTCCGAATCCCGCCGATTGATTGGTCTCGCCTTGCATTCTATTGAAATTTAGGAGCCAGTAATTTTTAGTAAGGACCCTTTCTCATGAACATTTATATAGGCAACCTCGCCTATCAGGCAACCGAAGACGACCTCCGTAAAGCATTTGAATCTTTTGGAGAAGTAACCTCTGTACGCATCATCACTGATAAGCTTTCCGGCAAATCCCGGGGATTAGCATTTGTGGAAATGGCGAACAAAGATGAAGGAAATGCAGCAATTGACGGCTTAAACGGAACTCAAATCCGTGGAAGAGAAATTAAAGTTAACGAAGCTCTTCCCAAAAAGCCTTTTCCAGAAAAATCCAGATCTAGATATTGATCTTTTAAAGGGAGAAAGACGGTTGTTTTTCTCCCTTTTCTGAAAGCAAGTTTGTATTGTCGAAATGGGCTGAGATTTTGCTTTCTATATTCCAATCATTTCACTTTTATTTGTTCATTCTAAAATATGAACTAAGTGTTGCAGTTTAATTCTGAAACTGTAGGAACTCTTACAATCTGAGATTTACAGTTTAATCCTGAAATTGTGGGAACTCTTACAATCTGAGATTTACAGTTTAATCCTGAAATTGTGGGAACTCTTACAATCTGAGATTTACAGTTTAATCCTGAAATTGTGGGAACTCTTATTTTTAGACGAATTCATATTCGTTTAGGAACAATTTAAAAATTGAAATTCTAATTATTTGGTAATCTACCCGAACACCAGGGTAATGAAGACTGTAAATTTAAAAGGATCACTCATGATTCAAAAAGATTTTTTGTATTTTTAGACGAACTTGCGTTAGGTGTGCTAATTTCTATTTTTTAAGGAATCAATTTTCGAACTTATGTCTAAAAACTGTGAAGATCATTTTACAAAAACGAAATAAAAATGAATGTTAGATCGGATATTACTAACAGTTCTTAAAATGATAATATGATTCGAAATTCTTTTTTATCAATCGACAATGAAACTTACTGATTCTTATTCTTAAAGAATTGAGTTTGACAGATTCAGCGTGGATAAATAAAATTTTGACCATGTTTGTAAGAGCAAACGTATTTATTTCGTATTCAAAAAATATGATTCTATGGAAACAGCTTTTAAATTTGATTTTAAAAAAAATTAGTACTACTTTTTCAATTGAAATTTCCCGTAACAAATTTTTCGAAGTTATGTTCCTTATCCTAATTGTAGTGCAGTGTACTTCTGGCGATAAAAGGATGATGTCTAACGAATCTGCAGATGATGGTGCCGGAAGTTCTTCTTATAAGGAGAGTGAAGTAAAAGAAGAACAAGCAGAATCGTCTTCCTCCTCTCGATCCACGCCTATGGAAACAGATCGAATTCGAGGTTGTGTTCAAGGGGATTGTGTTTCTGGAACAGGTGTTTATATTTATGATAACGATGATGAATATAGCGGTTCTTTTGTGAATGATCTTAGAAACGGCTCGGGAAGAATGAAATATAAAAATGGGGATCGATTTGAAGGAAGTTTTAAAGACGACTTGAGAGATGGAAAGGGGACTTATATTTTTAAAAATGGGGCTATGTTAGAAGGAATCTTTGAAATGGGAAAAATGATTGGTCCTGGAAAAGTACGTTTTCCGGATACGAGTATCTATGAAGGAGATTTTCAGGACGAAAAAAATTCTGCAGAAGGGGTGATGTATTCTTCTTTTGATCATTCCAAAAGACATTGTAGAATAGAAAATAAGATAGTTCTTTGCGGAGGACCTTTACAGGAATCCGGAGATATTAGACCTCTTCACTAAATAACTTGAGTTTGGCGCGAGTAAACTAGAAAGAATTTTCTAAACGTATGAGTTCCCACATTTTAGGAATCGATCTGTAAAGTGTAAAGTTCAGATCTCAAACTTTTTCAGAAAAATGAATCATGGTCGAACTCATGTTATTTTAGCGTGGATTCACGTAAGAAAATCAAGCCTTGTCCCAAATAACTTCTTCTACAAAATCAGATCTATATGAACTGCATTGTAAAAAATTCTTTCAAACAGCATCAAGGGAAGTAATTCGTGGGAACTATTACGTTTCCAGTAATTGAATTTAAAGTGAATGTAGAATTGAAAAATCATCTTGATTCTTGAAATGCGGGAACTACCACGAATTTATATTTTACAGATAAATTTAAAAAACGTGGGAAATACACTGTTTTGTTATTACCCGGAATTATTGGCTTTTTTGAATGAAATCCCACTTCTAAGTTTTGAAACAAACTCAAAATAGTATTATTTTTATGCGTTCGAGTAGTAAGGATGCATTACTTTGAAGTTACGACAAAAACTTCAGGAGGAAGTTCCAAGGGTGTAAGTCACGCTACTTTTTTGTTTTCAATCATCCCTTCTAAATAACAGGCTGTTTAATCTGCAGGTTTGTTTCTGGACGAAGTTACGACCATCATAGCTCTTTTCATTGGTTTTGTTTTCACGTTAAATTAAAACTTTTAAAAAATAGATTCCTTAAATAACCTCAAGCGCCCAGGTTTTTTATTGATGTTGAGACCTAAAATCATAATTTGACTTATAATGAAAAATCACTGTTTCTTAACGTTTCTTATTTGTTCTTAGAAATACGGGGAATTCGATAAATCCTTCTTTGTGTATTTGAACTATTAGTGAAATGGGAGTCTTGATTTTGAATTCATTGAGTAAAGTTTTATATGAATCGAAAGAAACTGTATAAACTACATTCTATATTAGGAATTTCTACTGGATTATTTTTAGTTGTAGTTGGTCTTAGCGGTTCTTTATTAGTTTTTGGAAATGAAATCGATCAACTGTTGAATCCAAGCCGGTGGTATGTATCTGCTGGTAAGGAACGTTTGTCTATAGATACACTTCGAACAAAGTTACGTCAGGAGCTTCCTCCCCATGCGTTAGCTGGCTGGTTATTATCAGAAAAACAAAATCAGCCAGATCAAGTTTGGCTGCATTTTTTAGATTCTAAAGATAAAAAAGAATCGGTAATTTTATTAAACCCTTATACTGGAAAAATTTTAGGAGTACTTTCGGAAAATCGATCCGACTCTTTTTACGGTTGGATGTTAAAACTACATTATAGTTTGTTTATGGGTAGTTTCGGATATTTTTTGACTGGATTGTTCGGAGTTATATTTATTTTTCAAGGAATCAGTGGAATGATTCTTTATCGAAACATTTGGCAAAATTTATTCCGACTGAGAACAAATCAATCGTTTAGAACTTATTTTTCAGATCTTCATAAATTGGTTGGAATATTTTCTTTGGTGTTTAATATCTCTTTAGGATTTACGGGTGCTTGGTGGAATGCTCAGGCAATAGTAGGTCTTTTGTTTTCGCAAGAAGAAAGAAAGGTCGGAAAGTTCTTTAAGGAATCGGTTTCCGTAGATTCGCTGTTAAAAGAAATTAAAACACAAGTCCCTGAATTTCAGACTGGGTTTGTTTCTTTTCCTCATCATCATAAAAATGATCCGATTCAATTTTACGGAACCGAAAAACCAACGAATCCGTTTCGAAGTAGGTTCGGTTCTTATGTTCGTTTTGATCCGGAATCCGGAAATTTATTAGAAATCTTTAATCTTTCTAATGAAAATTTGTTTTATAAAATTATAGATTCGTTTCGACCAATTCATTATGGTACTTTTGGGGGAATGGTCACTAAAATTCTCTGGGTAATTTTAGGCTTGAGTCCTGGGGTTTTATATATTTCCGGAATTGGAATTTTGGTTTCAAAACGGAACTCACAAGAAAAAAGAAAAAACGAAAGACTGGTTTCTCTAAAATGTAAGTACTAACACAAAGTCAAAGGTCTATTCTAAAATATAGGAACTAACACAAAATAATTTAGGTTCTTATCTTTTGGATTTTAAAAGCATTCGATTCATTTTTAGCTGAACGTTATAAACCGTTTTATATAAAACCGGAACCGCGACCAGAGTTAAGAAGGACGAAAAAGCAAGCCCCCAACCGAAAGCAAGAGCCATTGGAACTAGAAAAGGATCTTTCCCTCCGATTCCATAAGCAGTTGGAAGTAAACCGAGCACAGTAGTCACGGTCGTCAAAACTACGGGTCTGAGTCGTAACAGCCCTGTTTCCACTAAAATAGAATCTATATCTTCTCCAGGTTTTTCCAACTTGAGTTGATTTGCAAAATCTACCAGAACAATCGAATCGTTTACAACAACTCCCGCAAGCCCAACGATTCCTAAAAAGGCCAGAAAGCCAAAGTATTCACCGTGAAGAACAAACGCTAAAATGACTCCGATTAAGGAAAACGGAATTGAACTAACTACGATTACTGGTTGAATCAAAGAACGAAAGAGGGAGGCGAGAATCATAAAGATGATGATAAAGGCAACTAAAAAGGCTCTTCCTAAACTAGCGAGAGATTCTTCGGTATCTTTATTTTCTCCACCAAAACGCATCCGATAACCTGGATATTTATCTATGATTCCTTTGGAAAGTTTTGCGATTTCCGCGTTAGCTCTTCTTGTATCTGTTTTACTTTCATCTAAGTTAGCCGTAACCGTAAGTAGACGTTTTCCATCTAGGTGGTTGATATTTGCAAAACCAGGTTCTCTTACGTAGTTAATTAATCTGGAAACTGGAATGAGTTTTCCTAATTGATTACTTACAAAAATATTATTCAAAGATCCTATCGATTTTCTGACGTCTTCCGGAAAACGAACCTTAACTTCTACTTCTTCATCGGCTCGTTTTATTTTTGTGGCTACGGTTCCTTGAAATGCCGTATTGATCGCTTGAGCTACTTTAAAAACGGAAACTCCCGCAGTGGATGCAAGTGATTCATTTACTTTAATTCTAATTTCGTCTTTTCCTTCGTTAAAATCGTCTCCTATATCCGTAACCCCTGGAACCTTTGCCATAACGGATTTATATTCTTCCCCGATTCGAATTAGAGTATCATAGTCGTCTCCTCTAATTTCAATTGCTACAGGTTTACCAACCGGAGGACCACCCGAAATTTTTTCAAAGTCCAAAGCAAGAAGTTGTCCTTTAAATCTGGAAAATTCTCTAGGGAACTTTTCGAGATTGAATGGTTTATATTCTTCCTTTTTCTTTTCTGCTTCCTTTTTACGGGTTTCTTCTAAAATTTTTACGGATTTTTCATTTAAAAGCCAAATCGTCTTTTCTCTTACTTCCGATATGATTTTATCAGTTCCTCTTTTTCTATTTTCTTCCGGTGTAAGATATACCATAACCTGAGCGTAGTGTTTTCCTCGTTTGGTAAATGGATCGTTTGGATCTTTTTGGATGATTCCCACTCTAGTTACATAATTTTCTATTTCCTCTTTGGAAATTTTAGCAAGTTCGTTCTCTATCACATGAGTAAATTTTTCCATCTCTTGAAGAGACATCCCTGTTTGACTCGTAAGTTTGATCTGAAATATATCCACAGATCCAGGAAAAAGTTTAAACTTTCCAAATACTGCGAAAAGAGCAAAACTTCCCACTAGCATAGTAAACAAATAGATAAAAATCTGAAGTCTATGTTTAAGAGCAAATTTTAAGAGTGGAAGGTAATAATTGACTTTGAGTTTATAAAACCACCCGCTTTCTTCTTTGATTTCACCCGAATGAAACTTGTGTTTATTGATATCGTATAAATGAGAAGGCAAAATAAAAAATGCTTCTGAAAGAGAAGCGAGTAATGCAATGATGACTACTAACGGAATACTATAGATGAACTTTCCAAAAATTCCTGTCATAAAAAGCATAGGAGCGAATGCCGCCACAGTGGTGGTTACTGTGGCCGTAACCGGATCGATTACTTCACTAGTTCCTTTTAACGCGGCTTCGTAAGCGGGCATTCCTTCTTCCATATAACGATAGACATTTTCGCAGATGATGATTGCATCATCGACTAAGATCCCTACTACGATAATCAGCCCGAACATGGAAATTAAATTGAGTGTAAGGCCTAAGTAATCCATGATTACGAATGTGGCTCCGAAAGAAACCGGAATCCCAAGCGCCGTCATCAGAGCGACTCTCCATCCTAAAAACAAGAATAAGGAAGCGGTTACTAAGATTAACCCGCCGATCGCATTAGAAAGTAAAACACCTAGTCTTCTTCGGATATATTTGGAAAGGTCGTTAACGAATGCGTATTCAAATTCATTTTTAGAATTTTTTTCGAACCCTTCTATAATTTTTTTGGCTTCGTCTACTACAAGAATTGCGTCCGCTTTTTCCCGTTTGATTACCGTTAAAGCGATCGTTTTTTTTCCGTTTACTTTGTCTAAGTATTCTGCTTCTTTTAGACCTTCGGTAACTCTTGCGACGTTATCGATCCGAATTGAATTTCCGACTTCGTTGGAACGTACATGAACTGTTTCTATTTCTTTGGGAGAATCGAATTCTCCTATGGTTCTTAAAATGACTTCTTTTTGATTTCCCGCTATATTTCCTCCGGGAAAATTTATATTACGATTTTTTAATGCAAGGATGATGTCTTGACTTGTGAGATATTTGGAAAACATTGCAACTGGATCTATATCCACTTGCATCTCAGTATCTCTCCAGCCTCGTTTAGAAATTCTTGCTACACCCGAAATGTCTTCTAATGCTTGTTCTACGATTTTTGCCTGAGCTTTCAGACGTTTTTCTGCTTCAATACTAGAATCGTTTGATTTTAGACTGATATTGATTTCGATGACCGGTTGTCTTGAAGTGGTGATTTCTGTGACGATAGGATCTTCGACTTCTTCCGGTAGATCTTCCACTCGATCGATTGCGGACTTGATATTATCCACAACTTTCTGAGTATTTTTAGAATCCGGATCCAAAGTGATCACGATACCAGAGCGGTTTTCAATTGAAGCAGATCTAAATTCTTTGATTCCATCCACTTCTTGAATCGCTTCTTCTAAAGGTTTTGTGACTAATTTTTCCATCTCCGAAGGAGACGCTCCCGGAAAAACAGTAACTACACTGACAATATCAAAGTTGATATTGGGAAATGCTTCTCGATTCATTTTCACTGCGGTAAAACCGCCGATCAGAATGACCAAAAAAGTGAGAAGGTTTACAAATATACTTTTAGAAAGAAAAAATTCAACCAGCGATTTCATACTTTATGTTTTTTTAATTTTAGTCGAGGATGTTGTGAGAAGAGTCTAAGGTTTCGTTAAAACCGAATCGTTTTGTATCTTTAAGTCTATCTACGTATAAAATTCCTTCTAGATGATCGCATTCGTGTTGATAGACGATTGCTTTATAACCGTCTATCGTTTCGTCAAATTGATTTCCTTTTTCGTCCATCCATTGCATTCTAATCCTATTTGGCCTTTCTACGTAGCCGCGCATTCCTGGCACAGAAAGACAACCTTCCCAAAAACCGGAGGTATCTTTTGTAAGAGGTCTAATTATTGGATTTAAAATGATTCTCTCTGGAACGTCTGGGGTTCCAGGGTAGCGTTCGTTATCTTCGGAACCTACAACTACGATTTGTTTCAAAACTCCGATTTGAGGGGCCGCAAGTCCTACACCTTCCGCGTGACGCATCGTGTCGAACATATCTCGGATTAACTTTTTGAATTCTTTGGTTTGAATTTCGTCTTCCGTAACCGGTTCTGAAATTTTACGGAGAATTGGATCTCCCATTCTTAAAATTTTTCTGACTGACATTTTTTAAAAACCAGGTTCCATCTTAAATTTTGACTTTTTTTGGACAGAAGAAATTGAAACTTCTTTAAGAATTTTCAAAATCAAATTTTCTAAAAGGTCTTGTATCGATTTTGAATTTGAAGATTCAATTCTAAAGACTGGAAATCTTTGAAGAGTTTGGATTTGTTTTGTGATTTTTTCCGAAGTTTTGGTAAAAACGATCGTTGGCAAAAGTTTAGAATTTGTTAAACCGAATTGAAGTTGAGTCTCCAGAGTTTGGTAAAAAGTATAAATTCCTTCCGAAAATACATTCCAGGGGAATCGTTCTAAAACCCATTCTACGTTTTTAGGAAACCAGTTCCCTTCGAGAGGAGGATTGAGAATACAAGCCGTTTCTACCATTTGAGGATATTTTTTCAGAAGTTCAAATACGATTCCTCCCCATAAACCTTCTCCTATTAATTTTACTTTTCGTTTGGAATTTAAAATTTCACGAGATAATTGATTCGTCCATTCCTCCATTTTTGGAAAATCGAAACGTATCGATTTTGTGGAAAGTTCTATTTCTCGTACGGAAAAGTGAGAATAAAAATTTTTCGCATACAATTGCCTGTTTTTAGATTCAAGATCCGGTATGAGTATTAGAACATTCTTGTTGTCGATATTTCGTCGACGAATTTGGATTACCTCGGACATAAAATAGCTTTATAGAACATTTTTGGTTTAGTATGAATGAGCATAAAAAAACAAAGTTCAATCTTGGGACTTAAGAATCAGTTGTAAAATAGTTTGACACTGAGTCAAAAGGCTAAAAACTCAAGTGGCGGCAGGTCGAACTTGGAGACGAGGGGAATCGAACCCCCGACCTTTTGAATGCCATTCAAACGCTCTCCCAACTGAGCTACGTCCCCGCTTGAGAAGCAGGTTTTTACCGATTTCTTCGAAGTCAATACAAATACAAGGAGCGTCTTAGGATGAGTGAGTCGATCGAAGATTTACAAAAAAAACTAAAAATCCAAAACGACATCATCAAAGGTTATGAAAAAGTTTTAAGACTTAACGAACAGGAATTAGAGAATGCTGATGAAATCATTCGTATGTATGAAGGAATCATTCAATATTCCGGAACAGAACTTAAGGACGTTAAGGAAGCTTTTGACGCTACAAACGTAGTTACCAATCTTTCCCGCGAAGAATTGATGAGTGCTCTGTCTCGTATTAAAGAGTTGGAAAATATAAATAAGAAACTTAGGGAAGAATCTTTAAAGTTTCAAACCGGCTGATATTAAACTTTTTCGCTTTGATCTCAAATAAAAAACAGGATTCCCTTCTCAGACAAGGCTCTGACGGAAGTCTTTATTTAGAAGACAATCCGGGGCTCGCGGTAGTTTTCGAATCCCTTCTTACCGAAATTATTCATATAACATCTGCGAAATTTGGAATATTCAGTTTTCGTTTAGAAGATGGGACCCTTAAATCCATTTATGAAAATCTTCCTTCTGGCAAGATGGAAGAAGTGAGGTTGGTATCCGAGTTTTGTTTTAAAACGGGTCAAGACTTCAATCTTAAAAAAGGAGAAAGTCCGAATAAACTAATTCCACAATTGGAACAAAATTCCGTCTGTTGTGTGTTACACGTAGGAGAACTCGGGATTTCTTCTTTGGAGGATCAAAAAAAAATATTTGGAACGATCTTACTCGGAAGATCCGATCAGGAAGGAGGAGAATTTAGGGAGTCTGATTTTATACATCTAAAGGCGACGGTTCGAATTATATCCGATCTTTTAGAAAAGTCTTTTATCTCTGGAGAATCTTCTTTAGTTGTTCTTTCTTTAATGACTATATCCAGGGTTGCGCTCGAATCTGTGCAAATTCGAAAGCAGACGGATCGTTTCGATTTTTTGTTAACCGAAATCATTCGAGTTTCAGGACTGATCAATAAGTCTCTAGATCTTTCTCAACTTTTAGAAGCGATTATGCTTTCTTCTAAATCCGTATTTAGAACCGAAGCTTGTAGTGTCCTTCTCTTGGATGATACAAAAAAATATCTCTATTTTCATACCGTTTTAGGAGAGAAAAGAGACGAGGTCACAAAGGTTAAAGTTCCGGTTGGAAAAGGGATCGCCGGGATGGTAGTTCAAGATAAAAAACCAATGATCATCAACGACGCGATGAATGATCCTCGTGTTTATAGAGAAGTGGATAAGGCTTCTCATTTTGTAACTAGAAATATTATGGCAGCTCCTCTTTTAGTGGAAGGCCAAGTGATCGGAGTTATCGAAACGATCAATACGATTGATCGAAATTCTTTTACGGAAGAAGATCTGGAACTTTTTTTAAGTTTTTCCGGAACCTCTGCACTTGCGATTCAAAAGACCGGGCTTCTTCAGAATTTAGAAGATGCGAACAAGGATCTACGAAAAAAAGTATCAGAGTTGGAAAGTTTATTCGAACTTTCGCAAGTAGTTTCTTCTGCTAAGAGTCAAGCGGATTTAATGAAACATTCAATTCCAGTGATTCATAATGAGATGGATGCAGGTAAAACAGGAATCTTTCTGATTAACCGTAAGATGGGTCTTCTAACTTCTATTTCTTATACGTCTCAAAAAACCGTGGAAATTTTTAGAACCAAGGATTATCATGGAAGTTTTATTTTTCGTTCTATCGAAGATGAAAAAACTACGATCAAAGAAGATATTCAAAATTTTGAATTTACTCATGAATTAGATTTGGAATTTTTAAAAGGTTCTTATATCATTCTTCCTTTGACAAATCCTGGAAGAAACGTTTTTGGAGTAATTATCGTTTCGGATCGTGTGGATAAACTTTCTTACAATTATTCTCATCTTAGGCTTTTGCAAACCTTTGCGTCCTTGATTGCGAGAGGACACGAAACTTTAAAACTTCAAAATGAGATGATTTCTAGAAAAGCAATGCAACGTTCTTTGGAAAGAGAAATTGAGATCACGAGGGAAATTCAAAAAAACATATTACCAGAATCTAAAATGTTTTATTCTAACTTTGATCTGGGAGTTAAGTCCGTTCCAGCTAAAGAGGTTTCGGGAGATTTTTACGATTATTATCAATATATAGACGGCCAGTATTCTTTTCTCATATCGGACGTTTCTGGAAAAAGTCTTCCCGCAGCGATTTTTATGGCGATGAGTTCATCCATCATACGAACTCTTGCCAGAGATCACGATTTAGATCCGGAAGAAATTTTGAAACAGGGAAACGCCCTCATCTACGAAGATTCGCATAACGGAATGTTTGTGACTACGTTTTTCATTCATTACAATCCTGCAATCTTCACTTTAGATTATGCGTCCGCGGGGCATAACGATCAGGTTTTGATTCGAAAGGATGGTTCTTGGGAACTGATCAAAGGTTCTGGTCCTCCTTTAGGAGTGGTTCCTTCCACGAGTTATAAGGGAGGAAGTTTGACAGTAGAACCGGGAGATATGCTCATTCTTTATACCGATGGTGCAATCGAAGAAAAAAATTCTAAGGATGAAGAATTTGGTTTAGAAAGAATGATCCGAGAAGTGATCGTTAGAAGACATCTTCCTTCGGAACAAATCGTTGAAGAACTTTTCAGACTTGTGCGGGAATTTTCAGAAGCGCCTGAATTATTTGACGATTTTACTGTGATGATTTTGAAGTTCAATGATAACTATCAGTTCTCTCGAACTTTCGAAGCTAAAATTTCTGCAATTCCTTTGTTTAGAGAGTTTGTCTATCAAACAATTAAGGTTCGGAATTTAGAAGATTCTCAAAGAGATGATATTCTGTTAGCCTGCGACGAGGCGGGTACGAATATTGTTATGCATGGTTATGAAGATACGGATTTGAAAAATCCGAAATTCGAATGTAAAATACGCTTTACAGGGGATTGGATTACAATTGTATTAATTGATTCTGGGAAAGTCTTTCATAGAGAAGACGTTCAAGACCCATCCATCGAAGACAATCTAAGCGGTAAAAGAAAGGGTGGTTTTGGAGTGTATCTGATCGAAAAACTCATGGATTCGGTCGATTATTCCAGCGAAGGCGGAAAGAATTTTTTAGTTCTCAAAAAGAATTTTCAAAACAAGGCTTCCAATGGAAATAACGTCTGAAATTAAAAATCATTCCAAAATCATTCACTTGATTGGAAACTTAGACGTACACAATACCCATAAGATAGAATCTGCTTTTATAGAACAGATCAAGACAGGAAGTTCTCGTGTTATTGTTTTAGATCTTTCTTCTGTTGAATTCATTTCGTTCGCAGGACTCAGAATCATTGTAGCCGCTCTTAGAATTTGTAGAGAAAAAGACGTGGAGTTCCGATTGGCTGGAATCAAACCTGCTGTAAGAAAGGTCTTCGAAATCATAGATATGAATTCTATGTTTAGTATTTTTGAAACTTTAGAATCCGCTATAAAATAGTTTCTCTTCTCGCATCCGACTCGAATTTAACTTTCCCGAGAATCCTTTCTTTAAAAACTGGATTTATTTTATTCCATTGAAAGGTTCTCGCATGTCCGAAGCAAAGTATTCCCTGGAAAATCCATTTCAATCCACTTCCGAACCTGAAATTCTTAAGACTCAAGGTCTTTACGAAGAAGCAAATGAGTTGGGAAAAGAATTACTCAACAAACCCCTCTTAGGCGGAGGGGTCGATAGAATTTTAGTTCAACATTCTAAAGATAGAATGACCGTTTGGGAAAGAATTAAAGTGCTTACGGATCAAGAACCTAATATTCTCTATCAAAACTGGGGAAAGAGTTTAGACGGAGCTTCTTTAGTCACAGGAATTCTAAACATCAATGGTAGAGACGTGGCTATTTATGGTCACGATTTTACTCTTCGTGCGGGTTCAATGGATGCCACCAACGGAAGTAAACTCGCCAGACTGATTTATATGGCTGGAGAACATGGTATTCCTCTGATCGGTATGAACGATTCTGCTGGAGCCTTTGTTCCTGCCGGAGTGGGGGGACTGGACGGTTATAGCGAGGCGTTTACTGCACTTCGTAAGATCAGCGGAGTAGTTCCTAGTTTGATGCTCATGTTCGGATTTAACGCGGGCGGAGGGGCTTATCTTCCTCGTCAGGGATCTTTTATGATTCAGTGCGATAATACCTTTTTTGGTTTAACCGGACCTGGGGTCGTTAAATCGGTATTAGGTGAAGATATTTCCGCAGACGACTTAGGAGGCCCTAAGGTTCACGGGCAGAGCGGCGTTGTAGATATTGTCACAGGAGACGAGTTAGGTTCTTTAAGAACTGCACTTCGTTTACTTTCTTATCTTCCGGATAACAATCATTCATTGGCTCCTTTTCATGCTACTTCCGATCCTACCGATAGGTTTATCTACGAAGAAGAAATTTTATTTAAGAAAACGTTTAATTCTCCTACTGGGATGAATACTCCTTTTGATATCACTTTGTATCTGCAAAATATCTGTGATCATGGTCAGTATTTTGAAATCCAAGGACAACGTTCTAGAAATTTGGTGACCGCCTTTGGAAGAATCGGAGGACACGTTGTTGCATTTGTCGCAAATAATTCTGCGGTTTCTTCTGGACAGATAGACATTGGTGCAGCCAGAAAAGGAACTAGATTTATTCGATTTTGCAATCTTTATAATATTCCGATCGTTTTTTTAGAAGATACAACAGGATTTTTACCTGGAAAAGAACAGGAACAAAATGGAATTGTACTCGAAGGAAGGAAACTTCTGGATTCTATTATAGACATTCGAACTCCTCGTTTAACACTGATTATTCGAAATGCTTTCGGAGGCGCTTACGCTTGTTTTAATTCTTACCATACGGGAGCGGATATGGTGTTTGCGCTTCCGACCGCTAGAATTGCAGTAATGGGCCCCGCCGGAAAAGACTACGTTTATAAGGACGAGGTTTCTTCCATTCAGAAAGAATATCAAGAAAACGTAAAGAAAGGAATGTCCGAAAAAGAAGCTGTCGTAATTCGAGATAAAAAACTTCAGACACTTTCTACTCAATATGAAAGAGAACTGATGAATCCGAAAGAAGCGCTTTCTCTTGGTTCCGTTTCTAGAATTGTTCTTCCTGGAACGACCAGAAATATTCTTTTCCAGAATCTGGATTATTTAATCCGACATTATAAACCGGCTCCGTTGTCCGGACCTCAAAGGGAGTTTGAGTAATTTAACATGATCGACTTTCAAAATAATCGCATTCAATTTCATCAATCTAGTTCTCCTTGGATCCGTTCTTTTTCTTTGGAATCGATCAAATGTCTAATCGTTTGTAGAGGGCCGGTTCGAAAAGAAGCAATGGAAATTTTCGATTCGATCGGAATCAGAGAATACGGAATTTTACTTTCCGAAAAGGATTCGGTTGTGTATCCGATGGCTTTGGCTCCGGAACTAAGAGGATTTCGTTTTCCTAATAATATACATCGTGTTCCAGATTATATGGGAGCGGGTAAGGAAGAAAAAATGGAAAGGATCGAACAGATCATTTCTATTGCAAAGGATAATAAATACACTCATATCTTTGCCGGTTACGGATTTATGGCGGAAGATTCTGAATTCATTTCCGCGATTGAAAAAAGCGGGGTCGTTTTTATGGGGCCCGCTTCGTATGTAGCTGATCAAGCCGGTTCCAAAGACGCAGCAAAAAAGATCGCAAGAAAGTTAGAAGTTTCCGTAACCCCTGGTGTAGATAATATTTCTTCTCTTGCATTGTTGGCAAAGGCTCCTGACGCTAAGTCCCTAGAAAAAATAGCAAAAGAAAAAGGGATCGATTTCACGTTTGATTCTTCTTTGTCTTTAGAATTGAATGCGGAGAACTTGCTAGAATTAGGATATTCTAAAATTATAGAGCTTGTATCTATAGCAGATCTTCAAACTGAAGCCGAAAAAGAATGTAAAAAGATCTGGGAAAAATATTCTAAAAATAGAATACGTTTTAAATACATCGGCGGTGGCGGCGGAAAGGGACAGAGAGTAGTTTCTAAACCGGAAGAAGTAAAAGGTGCGGTTCAGGAGATTCTTTCCGAATCTAAGGTAACGGCTCCAGGAACGAATAAGAATTTTCTAATAGAGTTAAATATAGAAAATACAAGACACAACGAAATTCAACTCATCGGAAACGGAGAATGGTGTCTTGCGCTCGGGGGAAGGGATTGTTCTGTTCAGATGCACGAACAAAAACTTCTGGAACTTTCTCTGACTCAGGAGCTTCTCGAAAAAGAAATTGCTGTTTGTGCAGCCACACATCCTAAAAAGGCGGAGGTTCTCAAAGGAGATCTAAAAGTTCTTCGCGAAATGGAAGAACAATCCGAGCGTTTCGGAGCCGCCGTAAAACTAAATAGCGTTTCCACGTTTGAGTCTATCGTGGAGGGAACCAATCATTTCTTTATGGAAGTGAATACTCGGATTCAGGTGGAACATAGAGTTACCGAGATGGTGTATTCTTTGAAGTTTAAGAATCCAGAAAATCAGAATGAGTTTTTTATTATAGATAGTTTGATCGAAGCGATGGCTCTTCTTTCTCTTCATGGAAAAAGACTTCAAAAACCAGAGAGGATTTTTCGTTATCCATCGGGTGCGGAAGTACGTATCAACGCTACTAACAAGGCGATTCAACCACACGCGGGTGGGGTGATCATGAATTGGTCAAAACCTCTTGCGGACGAAATCAGAGATGATCAAGGGATCAGCATCCGAAATCCGGATATGGGTTTATTCGTACATTATAAAGTAGCAGGGGCCTACGATTCCAATATTGCTCTACTTATTTCTCACGGAGAAAATCGTAAGGACAATTTAATTCGTCTCGGAAATATATTAAGAAAAACTGAATTAAGAGGTTATGATCTTCAAACAAACCTTTTGGTTCATTACGGTTTGATTCACTGGATTCTGGGAAAGGACGCTATGTTCAAACCTTCCACTTCGTTTATGATTTCCTATCTTGCCGGAGTAGGAGCTTTGGAAAAAATCATCAAGGATGTGGATCTAGAAATCGCTTGGAAAAAAATGATTTCAGAGGCGCCTTCTACGGATCTTAAAAAAGTTTTAAGTAGAAAATTGACTTTGATCACAAGGCCAATCGGAGAATTGATTAAAGATTCCCATCTTACCGCCGGATTTATCGGATTTCATTTAAATCGTTCCTGGAAAATTTCCGGTTCTAAAATCGAATGGCTTAGAAACCCGATCTTTATATTTGCGGATCTTTATCATTATCTAAATATGGAAGTTGATCCTAATCTTCCACCTTCGGAGCAAATATGGGATCACGACGATGAAGTTCTTCAAAAAGCTCTTTCCTTTTATCAAGAACTTGCAAAAAGAACTGGGATTTCTGCGGATTCGATAGAACTCGTCACAAGTTTAAACTCTGGAAAATCTTTGAGCGGAATCGAATCCGGATTGCTCTCTTCGGTTTTGGCTTCGCATAACGGTTATCAGGCGGGACTTGAACTACTAAAACTTCTTCCTTACGCTGGACTCAATTCTGGATTTTATAATTTAGAAGTAGATGAAAAATTAGAAGCAATCATTCCAGAAGAATTTAAGAAAGCAGAAATTAGAGATTCTTTAATTAAGTTTTTAGCTCCTCCACCTAAGGCTAGTTCGGACGAAATTGTGGCTCCAATGGGAGGAATGTTTTATTCGAAAGAGGCTCCGGATCTTCCTCCGATGGTAAAGGTAGGAGATCATTTTAAAGCGGGACAACCTTTGTTTATCGTGGAAGTAATGAAAATGTTTAATAAAATTTCTGCGCCGTTTAGTGGAACCGTAAAAGAGATTTTGTTAAACGATAGTGACGGAAAGATCATTTCTAAAGGTCAGACTATTTTCAAAATTGTTCCGGATGAAGTGATTTATATTGAAACCGAAACCGAAATAGCAGAAAGAAAAAAGAAAGTCACTTTAAGTTTGATTTAAATTTTTGATTTCGATAGGAAAGAACGTGCCTTTTGGGCTCGTTCTTGGAAAATATCGAATTCATATAAGCGATATTAGATATGGTTTCGTAGAGAAAATTAGTGCAAATTTAGCTAATTTTAAGTGAAAGTAAGTTAAATGAAATAAGCCTATTGTTGAGCTTGATGTTATCGAAATATTTATTAGAAATTAATTATATTCTAATATAGTTGTGGTATTGAAGCTGATAACTTCTTGTCAGACAAACTATGAAAATTTCAAAATGTAATGAAAAAGGTTTGAAATTTTAAAAATACTGAACTTCTTTTGCAATTTTAGATAAAGGTAAAATAGAATCAACCGCACCTTTTAAAATTGCTTCTTTAGGCATTCCAAAAACCACACAACTTGTTTCGTCTTGAGCGATTGTATATGCTCCAGACTGTTTCATTTTTAAAAGCCCGCTAGCTCCATCGTTTCCCATTCCGGTCATGATAATTCCTTTTGCATTTTTACCTGCTATCTTTGCAACAGAATGAAAAAGAGTATCTACGGAAGGTCTATGTCTGTTTACCAGAGGACCGTCTAACACTCGAATATGAAATTGAGCTCCACTTAGGTAAATTTCCATGTGTTTATTTCCCGGAGCGATATATGCAGAACCCAGCTGAACACGGTCACCGTCTTTTGCTTCTTTTACTTGAATTTTACAAATTTGATTGAGTCGATTGGCAAATGCTTCTGTAAATTTTTCAGGCATGTGTTGTACAATTACAATTCCGGGACAATGGACGTTTAATTGTGTAAGAATAAATTCTAAAGCCTGGGTTCCTCCCGTGGAAGTGCCGATTGCGATGAGTTTGTCGGTCGTGTCAATTTTAGAGAAATCTGTTTTGGACTGTTTATGATTTTCGAAAAAATTAGAATCACCATTTTGAAAAGAATGAATTTTGATTCGAGCGTTTGATGCGGCTCTTACAGAATCTATAAAAAGAATTTCTGATTCTTCCAAAAAATTTTTTAAACCCACTTTGGGTTTTTCTATAACATCTACTGCACCTAGTTTCATAGCGAGAACCGCTGTTTCAGATTCTTTTTCAGCTAACGAAGAACAGATGATGACAGGAGTTGGTTTTTCTGACATGATCTGTTTTAAAAAAGAAATGCCATCCATACGAGGCATTTCTATATCGAGTATAAATACGTCTGGCCAAACCGAGGAAAGTTTTTCGGAAGCAAAAATGGGATCAGAAGCAAAACCTATAATTTCGATTTCGGGATCTTTGTTCAGGATTTGAGTAAGAACCTGACGAACCACAGCAGAGTCATCTACGATAAAAACTTGAATCATGTATGTTCTGGCCTTTCTACATAAATTTCACCGTCCCAAAGTGAAAAAAAAATTCTTCGATGGGAAAAACCTCCTAAATCTTCAGAAGTAATTGGGAGTTGGTTTTTGTTTAAATGTTCTTTGACGGAAAGTATGTTTTTCATTCCTATATCTCGAACTGATTTGAGTTCTAGAAGTTGTTCTTCTTCCGTAGAAAACATAGACGCTCCCCCAAATAATTTAATTTGATATTGCTTTTTCGATCCTACTATCTTTTCAAAGAATAGTTGAAATGCGTCTTCTACATATTTCGCGTTTAGGCTATCATCAGAATGAATCGAAGAAGGCCTAAATGGTAGCATAACGTGTGCCATTCCCCCTGAGAGAAGAGATGGATGCCAAAAACAGATCGAAATACAGGAGCCTAGCAGAGTTCTAATTCTGATATTTCCTTCCCCCCAATAAAAACCGCCAGGTTGTAAAAATAAATCTTTAACCGAATCTGGTTCTAATATCATGTAGTTTCCAAAACGATTTCAGCTGGCTGATTTTCTTCTAATGAGGTTAGTTCTTCCAGATTTAGAATTTTTTCAGTATTCAGAATGATGATAAAACTGTTTTCTTGTCTCGCCATTCCTAAAATAAAATCTACTTTAATTTTAGAACCAAAAGTGGGAGGAGATTCTATGTCGCCGTTCGGAATGGAAACTACTTCGTCCACAGATTCGACAAGAATACCCAAGTCGGTTTTTTCCTTTCGGTCCCCTTCTTTTTGAGAATGTAATTCTACTATGATCACGCAGGTTTTACGGTCCGGTTTGATTTTATTTTTAAAAAATTTATGTTTCAAATCTATGACCGGAACTACATTTCCTCGAAGGTTGATCACTCCCGGAATGAACTCCGGCATTAGAGGAACGTTTGTCAAACCAGAATATTCGATAATTTCTTTAATATTTAATATTCCAATTCCATAATATTCTTCTCCAAGATAAAACGTAAGAAACTGATTGTCTTCTAGAACACTCATCTTTAAACCCTATTAATACCTTTCAAATTTTTCGGTAATGGGAGATATTCCCTTGGGAAGATCTTTTCTAGTTGTTGGAGTTGCTTTGATGATACCCGTCCCCGAAAAATCTCGATGAAGTAATCCGCCGTTGGTTAATCGTTTATCACTGTCTGAGATTTTAAAAAATAGAACTGACTCTTTAAGTTGTTCTGCTTGCGCGTTCATCTCTTCCGAAATTGCAGCTAATTCTTCGGATGCGGATGCGTTTTGTTGAGAAACCTGATCTAGTTGTCCCATAGCCTTGTTAATTTCGGAAACACCTGAAGACTGTTCGTCACTTGCAGCCGTGATTTCTTGAACCAGATCCGCTGTTTTACGGATAGAAGGAACAATCTGAGAAATTAAATCTCCGGCTCTTTCCGCTATGGCCACGCTGTTTCCCGCTAAACTGCTAATTTCATTTGCGGATTTTTGGCTTCTTTCTGCGAGTTTACGAACTTCAGAAGCTACTACAGCAAAACCTTTTCCGTGATCTCCGGCTCTTGCCGCTTCTATTGCGGCGTTTAACGCGAGTAAGTTGGTTTGGTACGCTATGTCTTCGATGATGCTGATTTTTTCCGCGATCTGTTTCATCGCCTTAACGGTTTCGATCACAGATGCACCACCTTCTTCTGCGTCTTGAGAAGATTTAGAAGAGATCTGTTCTGTTTGGCGAGAATTCTGAGCGTTCTGATCGATGGACGCAGTCATTTCTTCTAAAGAAGAAGTGGTTTCTTCTACGCTTGCTGCTTGTTCTGAAGCGCCTTGACTTAAGGAATTGGCAGTGGAAGAAACTTCGCTTGCAGAAGTGACTAAACTAGAAGAACGAATGATAATATCCCCGATGATTTCGCTTAATTTGTCCATCGTAATATTAGAATATTCTTTTAACTTTCCGAAAGTGCCATGATATTCGTTCGTAATTTTCTGAGTCAGGTCTCCAGAAGAAATTCTTTCTAAGGCTTCCACCACTTCATTCAAACCTCGATTACTTACTTCCAACAATTGATTTAGAGACCGACTCAAATTTAGAAAAAAGCCGGTTTTAGAATCCAGAGAAATCCGAGTTGTAAAGTTTCCCTTTGCGGCTGCGCTTACAATTCCTTCCACTTCTTCTTGAACCGCGAGCTCGTTTGTAACGTCCGACCATTCAACGACTGACCCGAGTCGTTTGCCGTTTGTATCTAAAATCGGATTGGCGATAAGGTCAAAGGTTCTTCCGCCAATTTTAATCGTAGCTTTATGAACTCCGGTGAAACTGCTCAATACTCCTCTTTGATGCGCCGGGTTTTTATGGAATTGGTCAATGTTTGATCCTACCAAACTCTTGAGATCAAAATGGGCGAATTGTTTTTTAATATCCTCTTTACCTGTTTCGAACATACGAACGACCGCCTGATTCATATAACGAATATTGAATTCGTTATCAGCTATCATGATGTTCGTCGAAGTATTGTCCAAAGCCACTTTTACTCGAATCAGTTCCTCATTTTCTATTTTTCTTTGTTCTGTGATTTTATTTTGTTCGGTAACGTCGCTCCATTCTACAACGGAGCCCAAACGATCTCCAGAATCGTCTATGATAGGATTTGCAATTAAATTAAAAGTTCTACCTCCTATATTAATGGAAGAACGAAACGTATCCGTTAGTTTGTCTAGAAGTCCGCGTTGATAGGCCGGGTTTTTGTGAAACGTGTCAATATTGATTCCGATCAAATTAGATGGATCAAAGTTATTAAACTGTTTTTTAATATCATTTTCTGCGGAATGAAACATAGCTCGGATAGCCTTGTTCATGTAGACTATATTTAAATTTCGATCCGCCATCATGATATTCGTGGTCACGTTGTCTAAAGCTACTTTAACGCGTGTTAGCTCTTCATTTTCTATCTTTCTTTGTTTTTGGATTTTATTCTGTTCTGTAACGTCGTTCCATTCTACTACGGTTCCGAGTTTGTTTCCATTGACGTCTACGATTGGATTTGCAATCAGATCAAATTCTCTACCTCCGATAGTAATTGAGGAGCGGAATGTATCCGAAAGTTTATCTAAAAGACCTCTTTGATGAGCCGGATTTTTATGGAACGAATCAATGTTGGTTCCCATCAAATTAGATAAATTGAAATTGGAGAGTTGTTTTTTTATATCCGTTTCAGCCTTGTGAAACATAGCTCGGATAGCTTTGTTCATGTAGACTATATTTAAATTTTTATCCGCCATTATAATATTCGTAGTCACGTTATCCACAGCGGTTCTCATTCTTAAAAATTCCATTTCTAAGTTGAGAATGGTTTTTTGTCTGGAGTTATTGGACCACCATAAAAAAGAAATGAGAAGAATCGATATTCCAGAATATTCTAAAATTGTAATTAAAAATTGATTAGCAGACGGAGTGGTAATTGATGATGCGGCTTCTGTGGAATTTAAAAGTTCTTTTACGACTTCCGATCTTGTATGTCTAAATGAGGAAAGGTCTGTAAAAAAATCGGACTTTAAAAATAAAGATGTATCTTTTTTGAGATCCTTAGAACGGGAGATTTTTTCTTTTAATTCTTCGCTTGAAGAAAAAAGAATACCTATCTTTTTATCTAATTTTACGATCATTGGGTTTTTTTTACGATCGGACTCTGAAAAAAAAGAACGTAAATTTTTTAGATTTTTTTCAATCTCTTCTAAACTCGAAACTAAGGTTTCTTTTTCTTTGCCGAGGGATAAATAGAGTGAAAATTCAGAAATGGATTCTTCCGTTTTTAAAAAAGATTCACTGGAAAGTTGAACGGATTGTAATTGTTCTCCGAAGTTTGTTTCCGTTGAAGGATTGAAACTTCGAAGGTTTTGAAAGGATAAAAACACAAATCCATTTATGGTGATAACTAACCCGATCCAAATACCTAAGTTTTTTCTAAACATCTGATTACTCCATATTCAAAATCTCTAAAATAATTCCTAAAATTTTAACCCGTTTTAGTCGTCAAATCCTTGTTTTTGTTTTGTTCTTGGTCCCGGATAGAATTATATAAACCGGGCACGTCTAGTATAAAAGCGATTTCTCCACTTCCTAAAATTGAAGTGCCGCTGAAACATTTGATATTTTTGAAAATTTCCGCCATAGGGCGAATTACGGATTGAACTTCTCCGTGAAGGTCGTTGACTATAATTCCGAAAGATTTGTCTTCATATTCTAAAATTAGAATATTCTCTTTTCCGAAAGAACTATATTCCAAACAAAGAAATTCGGAAAGATGAAGCACCGGAAGTAGTTCTCCACGAAGGTTCATGGTGCCAGAAGACGAACCGTTTAAGATAACCTTAGATTCTACGGTTTCACGAACCATCTGCATCGGTACAATAAAATAAAGATTGGAAGCCTTTACTAAAAACCCGTCAATGATTGCGAGAGTCAGAGGTAAACGAATTTGAAACGAACTTCCTTGATCTTTTAGAGTTTGAATTTGAACGGTTCCGCGGAGAGATTCGATGTTTCTCAAAACGACGTCCATTCCAACACCTCTTCCAGAAAGGTTAGTGACTTCTTCCGCTGTGGAAAAACCGGGCTGAAAGATCAGAGAATAAATCTCGGATTCCGATAAGTTTTGATCTCGTGTGATCAATCCCTTTGAGATCGCTTTTTCTAAAATTTTATCGCAGTCTAGACCTTTTCCGTCGTCATTGATTTCGATCAGGATGCTACCAGTACCATGACTTGCTTGTATCTTTAATTGTCCGGTAGCTGGTTTTCCTTTTCTAATTCTTTCTTCCGACGTTTCTATACCGTGATCTAAAGCATTTCTTAGAATATGAACGATAGGGTCCGAGATCTTTTCGATCACAGAACGATCCAATTCTGTTTCGCCTCCAATGATTTCTAATTCTACTTGTTTATTCAGTTCTTTAGAAAGATCTCTTACCACACGTTTATACTTCTCAAACAAGTCCGAGATAGGAATCATTCTAAGGCTGAGAGCAAACTCGCGAATTTCTGTCACGAGTCTGTAAAGAGATTCTGAACTTTCGATCAATTGTAAGTTTTCCGAATCTGATATTTTTCGACTGAGATTTGCTTCTTGGGTAATCAATTCACCAACAAGAGAGATTAACGTGTCTATTTTGGAAGAATCTACTCTTAGTGTTTTTGTTTGTATCCTGATAAAATCAGATTCTTTTTGATTTTCAATAGAAGTAAAAGTTTGTTCCGTTTGGGTAGTAAGTGGAATATTTAAGTTTTCAGAAGTATATGATAATTTTTGAATTTCTTCCGCTGTGAGTACTTGTTGAATTTCGAGAGCTTTTAAATACGCTTTTTTTCCGAGAGGAAAATCGTTGCAGTTTTCTATAAAAAAATTCAAACTACATCCTGGAGAAAGAATTTTAAGATAACTTCCTTCTTTTAAAAATTGGAATGTAGAATGAATCTCTTCGCCGTTGGAAGGGGATTCATACGAAATTTCAAAACCCAGATGAGAATGTTCCGGATTGAATTCAGGCCAATTCGGAATCGATTCCGGATAAACAAAAATATGTTTCACTTTTCCGGATTGAGATAGATATTTGATAAACGTAGAAGGATCCAGTCCGGATTCAAAAAGATGAATATTAGGAATTAATGTAATTTGCCAAAAAGTGGAACTAGAATTAAAATGTTCTGTAGAAACGGATTGGTTTTGTAAAACTTCGTCCTTTTGAGAATTTGAAGAATTTTCTAAAATCAGTTTTTTAGCAAGAGAAAGTAGATTTATCTGATTTTTAGAAGTCTGGACGTCCAAGATCAAAGTATCTCCTACTTCTCTTACGAGACGTCGGATGTGATCGCAGGCTAAAAATAAAAATTCGATTCCTTCCTTTGTAAGGATTTGTTTACCGGAGCGAATCCTATCTAAAAGAGTTTCTACGTCGTGGGTAAACTTTTCGATCGGTTCGTAACCGAACATTCCCGAAGTTCCTTTGATTGTATGGATTGTACGAAATACGGAATGAATCTCTTCATTGTTTTTAGAATCTTTTTCCAAGATTAAAAGATTAGATTCCATCGAAGAAAGTAGTTCTTCTGACTCAGATATAAACGTGTCTCTAATTTCTGAAAGATCCATAATTTAATATTTAACCTTTTTGAACTGGAAATTCTACAATCGTATCTTTAAAAAAATCGGAGAGACCGTAGAGATCGATCAAACTGAGGACGTTATTATTGAAATTGACAAATCGAACTTGTGGATATTTTGCCAAAGCTACTTTTTTAAAAGAGAGAAGGATTTGCAGACAGGAAGTATCGATCTTTTGGATTTTGAAAAGATCGATTTCTAAAGTTACGGCTGAATTTTTAAGGATAAGATCTATTTTTTCTTTAAATTCGGCCGCTTGGTAGATTGTAAGTTCGCCTTCTATTCTAACTTTTAGTACCTGAATATCGGACTCTTGAAAATCTGTATATAAAGAAAATAGCATATAATAACTCAAGGCAATAATTTATGGATCGTCTGAACCAGTTCTTCGGGAGAAAACGGTTTGGTAAGCCAGGCTCTGGCTCCCGCCTCGATTCCTTCGTTTTTAACTTCCGATTGAGATTCAGTGGTAAGCATGATAATCGGAGTAAATTTATTCTTAGGATCTTTTTTAATTTCTTTTACGAATGTGATCCCGTCCATGTTAGGCATATTCATGTCGCTTACGATAAGATCTACTTTGTCATTTTGTAATTTATCCAAACCGTCCTGCCCATCCACTGCTTCTAAAATGTCAAAGCTCGAATTGCTTAGGTGTAGGCTGAGAATTTTTCTAAAAACCGCCGAATCATCTACGATTAGAATTCGTTTCATGTAAATTATCTCCTTAGGAAACCAGAGGTATAAAAATTTCAGCTAGAACACAAAGACTTACGTTTTCGGAAGTATGATCGTTTGCGTTGTGGATAAAAAATAAACCGTGATGTTTACGAACGATATGGTCCACCGCTGTCAGACCTAAACCTAAACCGAATTTTTCTAAATGGCTTACGTTTTCAACGGGGGGATAAATTCTAAAAAAAGGTTGAATTACAAGTTGTTCGAACTTTTCCGGAATTCCCCCATACGGTTTTTCATCCACTCTATTTTTAAAAGTAATACAAAAATAGCTCTGATTGATATTTGTAAAAATATCAATTGTTGAATTGAAAGAACAGTATTTGAATGCGTTTAAGAACAGTTCTTCCATCGCAAGATATAAAAGAGAAAGGTTTACGTTTATCTTATGTTCTTTTTTAAAAACTGGAAGTTTGACCGAAACCTTTTTAGATAAAAGAAATGAATTCAGATTTTCGGGAAGCTCTTTAGTTTTTTCTACAATTTCTTTAGTGGAAGTAGTATTGAATTCAAAGTTTTGATCGATTAGATTTAACAGTTTTTCAAGACCAAGTAACATATTCTTAGTCACTCGATTGTTCGTAAGAAGAAGATCCAAAATTTCCTTATCAACTTTATAAAAGTTTCCTTCTTGGATTTTAACGGAATCAATCATATCCAAAAGACTGGTCATGGAACCGATGCCGCTACCTTGGGAAAGAGAGGTTTTTAAACTGTGAATCGAGTTTTTTTCAAAGGATTCGCTGTCCGATTTACGAATTGTCTCTTTATAGGTAAGCCATTCGAGTTGATTTCTTAGTTTTTGATTTTCTATCTCGGAGAGATTTTCCTCCATGTTTTTTAGAAAATAATAGTTTAGAGCCTTTTGTAGAATTTTAAGAAAAATTTCTGGGTAAATCGGTTTTAGAATATAATCAAAAACCCCTAGTTTCATAATCTCGATGATTTTTTCGTTGCTGTCGATTGCCGTTTGAACGAGTACGATCGCGTTAGGATAAATTTCTTTGAGTTTAACTAAAAAGGAACCTCCGTCCATTACAGGCATCATCAAATCCAAAATAAAAATGGAATATTTTTTATCTTCGATTCGTTTTAGAGCTTCTGCTCCGTTAGACGCCACCTCGTGTTTGACACCAAGTTCGTCGCATAAACTTTCCAGGAGGATGCAGTTTTCTTTTTTGTCTTCGACGATCAAAATAGGATCATTCGGAATTTTACGAAGAATATTCTTCTTTTTTAGTTCGATCTCCAAGATATATCTCCTTTTCAATTTCGATTAAAATCGATTTCAATTTATCTAAAGAAAACGGGTTTTGGATCGTATAGTTTGGGAAGAAAGGAAGTAGATCTTCTTGAAAAGGAAGCGGAATATCCGCGGTTTCCAAAAGGATCAAATGCCTAAAATTGGAATCTTCGTTTAGAAGTGATCTTAAGAATTTGACAACTTCCGTTTCTTCCAAAAGCAAACGTGTATCATATAACAATATTTTATGGAGATCGAGGCTTTTTTGTGGTATTTTGGAAAAATCTTTCACGGTACGGAAAGGAATGAATTTTTGCGAGTTATGTATGAAATATTTTTCAATTGCTCTATCATAAATCCTATCTTGGATGAATAATAAAATTGGAATGGATTTAAGGTGGAGAGGGTACGGAGATTCTTCCGTTTCTTCGGAAAAGGAACTCGAAATATTCAGATCTTCTAAACGACTAAAAAGTGGAAGGAAAACAATAAATTTACTACCTTTACCAAGTTCGCTTTCTACTTCGATAGAACCATGATGGGCCTCCACTATTTTTTTAACGATGGGTAAGCCAAGTCCACTTCCTTCATAAGCAGCGCGGTCTTTTCCTTTTACTTGGTAAAATGTTTCAAAGATTTTAGAGATTTCTTCTTTAGGAATTCCGATTCCAGAATCTTGAACTGAAAGTTGGAAATTATTTTCGAGTTTATTTAGAGTGATTAAAATCTCACCAGTAGAACCTGTAAATTTGATCGCGTTTCCAAGAAGATTGAGAATCACTTGTCGAATTCGTTTCGGATCTGCCTTAATTTCAAAATTGGCGTCTTTTGGAAAAAACTCAAAAGTCATTTCGATTTTTTTTGTGATCGCTTCTCCTAAAATCATTTCGACCGAAGTAGAAATTAGTTCTTTGAGATCAAAATCGGATTCGTTTAATACTAATTTATCTGCTTCGATACGGGAAAGATCGAGTATGTCGTTTATAATGTTTAGTAAATGAACCCCAGAATGAAAAATCAGATCTAAATACTGGTTTTCTCTTTCCATTCCTTCTGGAAATTGCATCAATCTGGAAAATCCAATGATAGAATTAAGAGGGGTTCTGAGTTCGTGGCTCATATTTGCCAAAAATTCCGATTTGGCTTTGTTTGCTTTTTCCGCCATTTCTTTTTGAAGATTCAATTCTTCCGTTCTTTGATTTACTAGTACTTCTAATTTTTCTCTATGAACTTTCAATTCTTCTAATATGTTTTTTCTTTCTAAAAAAACGCTGATCAAATCCACAAAGGTTCGAATCGTAAAAATTTCTTCTTTGATTATATTTGTAGTCTTAAAATTCTCAAACCCTGCAAATCCAAACCATTTATCTGAAACAAATAGAGGAATTAAAGTTACGGAACAAATTTCCCTTTGATCGAAAAATTGTTTTTCGTTTTCGGGAAACTCCGATACATTTCCTTGCAGATAACCTCCCGATGAAAAAACTTTTTTCCAACGAGAATAATTTTGATTGTAAACGATGGATTGTAGAGGCGGAATTTCGGAGGTTTCTAGTGAAGGGTCGTTTACTTCCAGATAAAGCTCCGCTAAATCTGCGTTTTCAGAATTTTTGAAAAGATAAAGTCTTTCAGAATCTAAAAAGACTAGAAATTGTTCCATTGCATATTTTAGAATTTTAAGTTCTACTGAAGTAGAGAGAAGGATTTGAGTGGCCGAGGTGATTCCCATTTCCAGACGGAGATGTCTCGTAACGGATTCTCCCTTTTTTACTTTTTCAGTGATGTCTCTTTGTATAGAGATAAAGCATAATATGTTTCCGGAAAAGTCCCGAATTGCGGATATACGCCATTCTACATGATAGGGACTTCCGTCTTTTTTATAGTTAATAGTTTCTCCCGAAAAATCTTTTCCTTGAGTTAGGGAGCGTTTTAAGTCCCTCATAATTTTTCGATTTGTCAAAGGACCTTGTAATATTCTAGGGGTTTTACCGATTAGATCTTCTTTTGTATAACCTGTCATTTTACAAAAAGCTGGATTTACGAAAAGTATCTTTGGTCCAGGAGGTTCCAGTTGTGTATCTGTGACTAACATGGAATCCGAAATTTGATTTACCAGAATTTCATAAATTTCTTGTGAATGTTCAAAATTGGTTTGGTTCGATTTCACAGCGAATGTAAAATCCTGAATTCTATAAAAAGATCAATAATTTTATTATTTCGGAAGGTTTTAAATATTAAAAAAGTAAAAAATTATAAATTGATACGAGGTGATTCAATCGAATTTGCTTTTTTACAGAAACGGGGAGGTTTAATTGAATGTAAGAACTGCCACAAACTATGATTTTACAGATAGATTTTGAAAATATGTGGAATTCTTGATTTTAGAAAACTCAATCCGCTCAATTTTCTTACTAATCCTATAAAATTGAATGTCTTAAATTTTTACCGTAAAACTGATTTCAAACAACGTATTGGATACTTTGTTATATAATTCTGAGTGATAACGGAATCACTTTCAAATAAAATCAATTGTAAAAGTAAATTTTTGTAAGTTTGGTAGAAAAATCTATTTTATAGATTCATTTTTCTGGAAAAAGTAAAATGTAAGAACTCATACAAACGAACTTTTTTAACTGAGTAAAATTCCCGGAAGTTTAAAATTCATGGAATCATCTCTTGAATCCGGAAATAGTTCAACGTTAGCATTGGGGTAAAATACCTTTAACTTAGAAATAATTTCGTCTACGAGAACCTGGGGGGTAGACGCACCTGCAGTCAATCCTAGGATTTTAATTTCGTTATTTTGAATATATTCTTTGGAAAGATCATCCGCTGTGGATACTTTAAATGAATTAGGTTTGGATTTTTGTGCAAGTTGTAAAAGTCGCAATGAATTAGAACTATTGTCTGCTCCAATCACAAGCATAGCATCAATTTTATCCATCATGAAGGAAACTGCTTCTTGTCTTTCCGTTGTGGCGTAACAGATATCATCTTTAGCAGGATGTTCTACAAATGGAAACGTTTTTGATATTTGATTCACTATATTCTTAGTGTCCGCTACTGAAAGTGTCGTTTGCATCAAATAGGTAAGAGGTTTGTTCGGATTAATTTTATCTTTAAGCGAGACTACATCCTCCGACGATTCTACAAGAAACATTTCTGCTTCTCCCATGGTACCAATCGCTTCGTCGTGTCCTTCGTGCCCTATATAGATGATTTGATGTGTATCTTTAATTTTTCTGGCTTTCCGATGAACTCTCGTAACAAGAGGGCAGGTTGCGTCTCCAATTTTCATACCTCTGTGTTTGGCTGCTTCTACAACGGAAGGTGCAACTCCGTGTGCTGAAAAAACGACCGTGGCCCCGTCTGGTGCTTCGTCTAAATCGTTGATAAAACGGATTCCCTTTTTTTTCATATCTTCTACAACACGGCGGTTATGGACGATTTCTTTACGGACATAAATTTGTTCTTCGGAATTTGCTTGTACTTGTTCTACATAAGAAATTGCGTATTTTACACCGGCGCAAAATCCTCTTGGGTTGGCTAAATAGATCTTTTCTAACATTTGGTTCCGTTCCCAAAGCCATTCTAATTCTTTGCCTTGGGCAAAGAATCAAAAAATCATTTCTTTCGGAAGCTTTTCTTTTTCTAAAATTTTGAGATCTCACTTTGATTTTAGTATTTAGTTCAAATTTTTAGAATTTTTATAGAAATTTAAAAGTAAAAAACGTTCAAAAATTTGTAAACTGATGGGAACGAAAGGTTTCGGGTGTCATGGTAAATTAGAGTTTTTTGATATTGTATTTGGAGGATTTTTATTCTTTTAAATAGTATGGGTATTTGTCTGTCATTGGGTTTGGTTCAAATTGTAATTCTCTTGAAATGAGATTTTGTCTTCTGTTGATCTTCCAAGTCATTTTGTAAGTCCAGTGAAAGCTAGGAACTCCCCGGTTTAAACTTTTCACAAAAAAATCTTCTTTTCCACCAAGGTCCTCCAACCAAAGCATGTAATTAAAAAGATAACACCTCGAAACCCCATGAGCCGCCGCCAACACACCTAAAGTCGCCCAAACACCAGTATGAACCCGAATACTAAACTTTTTCATTTTGCCAACGTCTCGATTGTATTTGATTTTACCCGCCCGGTTATGAAGACGCTTCATAGAAACGATCTGCTTAGAATATTTTCTCAATAGAAAAGGAAGTTTGCCCCGAAGTGCTTTTCTTTCCTGAAGATTCAAACGATTCCAATAAACATCTGGAACCAAAAGAGAATCTGTACCAACAGAATTTTCTACCAAAGCAGACTCAATTTTTTGACCGTCGTCCAATAAAAGAATGTCCATATTAGAAAACGGTTCTTAGAACTTTCCAAGCGGAACGATTTATAGAAAAAATTTTTTGAAGGAAATAAAATATTTTAACGTGAGTTAAACGTAAGTAATGTGAATTCGTGGAAAAAATTAGAATCTATCTCAAAAATATTTTATCTTTGCTTAAAATATCGATTCTAAGATGGCTTTTAAAGAGAATTTTTGAAAGGTTAATTCCTATTAGAGTTGTTTAAAAATTCCATAGTTCAGATCAACAAAACTGTTTCAATCAACCGTTTCCATGAAACGCAAACTGTTAGAGAATTAATTTTTCAACAACTCTAATAGAAATTGTGTAATCGAAAAGACCGCCTTGAATTTACAGGTGAAACATTTTTTAGAGACGGCTCTCAATTTATTCTGCAATTTTCAGAATGGAACTGTAAAATTTCGATTTGTGCTAGTTCCCGCAAATTAAGTTACATTACAAATTTTTAAACATTTATTTTTTGTATGAGTTCCCACATTTTAGGAATTGATCCGTAAAGTTTAGATCCCAATCTTTTTCAGAAAAATAAATTCCTTACGCCGAACTCACATTAAAAAAGAAAATATCTAAGAAGGGACATAGATCCTCTAGTTTGGGAAGAAAATTTTTATCTCTGAGTTTCTAAAAAAGTTCATTATCGGAATTTAAGCAATCGTCGATGCATTCTCTGAAAAGGTCAAGGAAGACCTTTGAAAAATCATAATCCCCTAATTTCAGGGAATCGGATTCAAGGAGGAACCGAATGATTATCAACCATAATATCAGTGCCATTTTCGCACATAGAACTTTGAAGTTCAATAGCGAAAACATGGGAAAGGACATTGAGAAATTGTCCTCCGGAATGAGAATCAACCGCGCAGGCGATGATGCTTCCGGTCTTGCAGTGTCCGAAAAAATGAGAACTCAGATCTTGGGTCTCAGAAGAGCGGAAATGAACACTGAAGATGGTATGTCTCTGATTCAAACGACAGAGGGCTATCTACAGGAAACTCATGAAATCGTTCAGAGAATCCGGGTTCTGGCTGTACAAGCTGCCAACGGTATTTATACCGAGGAAGACAGACAGCAGATCCAAGTGGAAGTTTCTCAGTTGGTGGATGAGATCGACCGAATCGCTTCTCAGGCAGAATTTAATAAAATGAAACTCCTTACAGGAGCTTTCGCGAGATTGAATCCAACTGCGAGTATGTGGTTTCACATGGGTGCAAATATGCACCAGAGAGAAAGAGTTTATATTGAAACGATGAACACTGCGGCATTGGGACTTAGAAACCCGACCGTATTGACTTTTATTTCTCTTTCTACAGCCGGCAAGGCAAACTCTGTAATCGGATTGGCAGATGATGCGCTTCGTAGTATCTCTAAACAGAGAGCTGATTTAGGTGCGTATTATAACCGTCTGGAACATGCTGCAAAAGGTCTCATGAACGCATATGAGAACATACAAGCGGCTGAATCTAGAATTCGCGATACCGATATGGCAGAGCAAATGACTAGCTTTACGCGTTATCAAATCCTAACTCAGGCTGCGACCGCAATGTTAGCTCAGGCCAATATGAAACCGCAAACGGTTTTACAGTTGCTGAAATAACCGTTTCTTCTGACTGAAAGGATTTAATTTTAGTCAGAAGAGTTAAGCAAATGCCGGAAACGACGATACCTAAAATGGATTTATAATTCCCGTTATAAATCGCCGTACGACTCTGAAGCCCGAGTATTCTTAAAAAGAATCTTCGGGCTTATTTTTTTATTTTTCCTATTTATAATTTTTATTTTATCTACTGAAGTTTGATTACGAGATGTTGACTTAAGATTCTGGGTGTGACTACTTTAAAATTTACATTCTTTTTTTTCAAAGTCCGATCGTAAAAAAAAATTCAGTGATTCTAAAATTTGATAAAAAGATATGTCCCCACCCACAAGTATACTTCCAGAAACGCATCTAAAACGAGACTGAAAAGTATAAAAAAATACTAAAAAACATTCTTTTAAGAATCTTTTTGGTTCAAAGTTGAGAAGAATTTCTAAGGTTTGTTTCTCTTTCGAAACGAGATTTCATAGATTTAAGAGCTTCAATAAGTGATTGATATTGATGAAAGGAGAGTTTTTCGGAAGGAATTTTGAAGGTTTTTTGAGCCATCGATTCCAAAGAAATCTGATACGGTGCAATTTTATTCACTTGAGAGAGAAGTATTTTGGTCATTTCTTTCTGGTCTATTGAAGGAATTGAGAAGACCTGAGATTTTGGAATGGATCTCTTCTTATCTCGTCTCTGTGATCTTCTGAAGACTCCTGGATGTGCTTTTTTTAATGAATCGATAATCTTTTGAATTTGGCTTTCGGAAAGAAAACTTAGTCTTTCACCCATTGCCAAAGACGAGCTAATCTCTTGAAGAGTTTCCTTTGAATACCCTATATTTCGTCCAACAGCAAAAAGCTGTTTCAAACGTTGCTTTCTTTTCTCTTCTTCAACTGTATCCTTCATATAGTTTTTTTGAGAAATGGTTCGATTTGATCCTTCAAATTCCTCTTCAAAATCCCGGCATTTACAAGACCCATTCCGATAATATCCCATACACCCCGTTTGACTCGGTGCATCCATAGTATCTCCATTTACTTCCGATTTCTATCGAAGCATTCAATCATCGAAATAGATACAGCGGCAACTTGTATCAGTTCGTTTCTATACTCAGAGTAATCATGATTTTTACCTTCGTATCTAAAGTAAGATTCAAGGGCGGCTTTTTGAACTTCGCCAACTTCCTCTCCAAGTATCATACACCATTCCACAGGTTTGTGATTTTGTGGACCGAACTTTAAATCTTGTTTATCGCGTTCTTCGGAGATCTCTTTAAAAATGTTTTCTCTCACTTATTATCTACCTCCCTATATTCCGCTACATGAAATCCGCTTTTGATAAACCAAAGTGCTACACGAGATCGATGGCATTCAACCGGATCTTTTTCATAACAACACAATGCAATTGGATTATTGTTGGAGAGTGTTTTGAGTTGATCAATTATTTCCATAACATTCAAATTTTCTAAAATAGAATCGAATTTTTTCCAGTCATATCCTTCATTTAGCATTTCTTTTGTGGGAGCCAGTATTTTAAATTGAATTTGTTTCCCCTTTGCAATCCAGCGAGGGGAAAATCTTGAAATATTAAAAACAACGTATCCGGCTGCCAGCAGTTTATCGGTTTTATGATGATAGGATGTTACGATTTTCATTATGCCCCTCCTGACCCTTCCTGTGGTGGAAATTTATTTCCGTTGTTGTTTAAATTTTCTTGTGGTTGATAACCACTTCTTTCGATTCGGATCGGTTCTTTGAATAGAACTCGAAATATAAGATACCAGAGGAAAAGAGCAAAAATTCCAACCAGTAACCAGATAGTGAGAGTTCCCATGACCGTATACATAAGAACCAATTCAAAAATTTCTAATTGACTCATGCTGATCTTTGCTTCTCCAAGTATCATTCTCGAATTCCCACTCTTCAACAGACCAACCCAGCTCAGTGAGTTTCATAATTGCGGTCTCTGAATCCGAATCAAGAAGGTCGTATGCTTGATGGAAATCGATAGAGTTTTTCAATGCGACTCTCTCAGGTTCGAGATAGTTTTTTTGATCTTCTAATGTTTCTCTTTCATGCTTTTTTAGATCATCAAAGAAGAGAGATTTTCGAATATTATACAAAAGTTGAGTCACTTCTTCGTATCTTTGGATCGTTTTAATTTGAATGCTCATTGCTTTCTGTTCTCCTTCTTAACTCGACATAGTATTTTCGCATCCGTTCAGTTTTTAAGTAGTCTGGAAGATCCTTCCAACGTCTTGGAGTCCAACCGCGACGAAGGAAGTTTTCACAGTGATTTATCCAAAGATCCTCCGAGCGTTTTAAACCAATGGGATCCTCTTCGTGGCTCATAACTAAAGTCCTGACTCAGTCGGATATTTATCCAGGATCCATTCCACGAGATAAAATATCTGATCAACATTGTCGCTTTGGTTTGAATCTGTTGCTGCAAGGTCTTGGATGGTTTCCAAAACCTTGCGAACTTTTAGCGGAAGTTCGTTCATGCGGCGTCTCCGATCGCTTCGATTTCTACATCCGTTTCGGATGGAGAGATGTATAAACGCTCGGATTCTTCGTTGAGTTCTACCCCGATTTTTTGCATTGCCTTCAATGGTTCCGCAAGGATCTGTTCTTTGTTCAACTCCAACTTAACTCGAAGGAAGACACCGCTTAATCGAGAAACGAGACTGTTAAACTTTTTGAGAAGACCATTCTCTGAAAGAATTCTATCAAAGAGTTTTTGCGTTGCCCGTGTCTTGACACTTGCCGGAATTCTTCTCAACTTTAAAATACCTGTGGTCAATTTGCAGGTTTTATACTCTGGATCAGGAAAGAGATCTTCCTTATGATGATCCACGAAGTGCTTTATCCCAGCCGCAATGTGTTGGATTTTTAAGTCCAATGGGGAAATCTTTTCCTGAAGATCGTTTTGGAGCTTGCTGATTTGGTCGTCTGTCTCGCTCGTGATTCGATCTCTCTGGCGTTTGAACTCCCCAAGCTGTTGCACACGGCTTGGGTGAGGTCATCGCGGTTTACGTAGTTGTTATCTGGTAAATCAACTAATGTATTTTTACTCGTCTTTCCTTTTTAGCCACGATGACCTCCTATTCTTTCGGTTCCGAATTCTCAGGAGTCATGTCTACTGCGACTCCGCTTGCAGAGGAAGGAATGACTTTAGCAGGTGGAACCTGATTCTTTAGCTTCTTCTTCTTTCCCGTTTTTTGGTAGCGACTTTCTTCTTCGCAACCTTTTTCTTCTTTGCAATCGCCATACGTTTCTCCTTCCTTTATACCGCGACTTGATCCACGACGAATTCACCCAAAGCAGATTGAAGATCCTTCAATTCACTTTCGAGTGACTTGAGATTTTTCTTTTGTTCTTCCTTTGCGGTTTTCAATCGATCTTTTACGGTTTTGATTTTGTCATCGATCGCTTGAATCTTTACTTTCTTTTCCTCTTCTAAAAGCTGGATCGTTTCTTTCTTCTCCTCCTCTAAAAGTGTAACCTCAGTTTCAAGATCTCCCGAATTCGTTTTAAATTCAGAGATCTGTTTTTTGACTTCAGCTACTCTTTGCAGAGCGTTATTGTGTTCTTCCTGGTTTGCGATTTTCATGTTACCTCTCAATATTAAAATATTGCGTTATTCGTTTGCTGTTCTTAGGAGGACTTCCGCAGACTGAACATCACCCGGTGAACGATCTCTGATTAGATCTATAGCCGCTTCGAACGTCATCTTTTGACCGTCAAGACTCAGTCTTGATTTCTTAATGTCACTTTCGTCACCGCTTAGATATGTAGAGATTGCGGCTTTGCTTAATTCTTTACCCGTAATTTCTCGAACTCTTCTTGCTACTTCACGTTGAGTGATCTTAAGTTTTTTGAGTATTTCTCCAAAGGATTGTGGAAAGATGATCTTTGCTTGATCATAAGTGAGAACTCGATTCCATCCAGGGAATGTTCTCTCGATTTTTTGGATCTGATGTTTCACTCCGAGTGGAGTCGGGAATGTGTTCTGGATAAAAATCTGACGAGACTTTTGTCCATTCTGTCCAGACTCGAATTTGACTTCGAAAGCTCGCTCTGCGAATGAAAGAACTTCGTTGTCTTTAAGCGGTTCCAAATTCGTCTTGCGAATTCTCCATCCAATCTCTTGAGTCTTAATCAAAGAGCGAAGCCAAGGGCCTTCGTTTTTTCCAAACATGACGATTGAGAAAAGATTTTCTTTTTCGGGAATGCTAATCTCATGAATCTTTTTTAGGTCTCTAAGAAGTTTGCCAGAGAGAGCCTGTGACTCATCGAATAATAGAACGATCTTACGCTTTCGTTTAAAAGCGGCAGTAAGGATCTCTCTAAGAATCAGTTGTTTCGCATGAGCGCTTCCGGGAATTTCTCTATCCGGACTAAGTTCAGAGATCATCACTTTCATAATCTGATTGATGTTGTAATCGAAACTTTCATAGCATCTTCCCATTTCAATTACTTGAAACCTATTCGGATAATCGCGCCAAAAATGTAGCATGTGTTCGTATAGAAACGTCTTACCTGCGCCAACATGTCCGACGACGCACTCCCAACCGGAACTGTCGACGGCATGCTTGATTGCTCTAATTACCCTATTTGTGTTTTCCGTATCTACAAAACTCATTCCGCGTTCTCCTTAGAATCGTTAGATTCAAAATCAATGTTATTCAGAATATTCAAAAGTTCATATATTTCTTGGTTAGTAATCGAGCCTTTGAGGGCAAGGCTTGAATTCAGTCGTCCCTGGACGGCTTCAAAAAGTTCAACTGGCATTTCGGAACGATAGATTAAAAGACGTCGTTCGATGTAGCTCCACGCCGATTCCAATTCGGTGAACTCACTTGGTGCCATCGTTGCGGGAGTTTCGACAGGGACTGAATTTGCAGGAAAGTATCGTAGGTTTTCCATTTCTGCTTCTGGATAAAGATCTTCGATCGTAAAAATTTTACGTTGTCCCTTGGCGCCATCACGGATATCTTCACGTAACTTCATACGATCGGTTTTCAGCCATGTGTCCGATGATTGCGTTTGGTATCCTGTATGTTGCGATATACTTCTTGCTCCGTCCGGATTGCAAATATAAAGATTTCCTAATTTATCCTCTGCTACGAGATTTCCTTCGCGGTCTCTGAAGAGAGTGACGTTTTGGCCTACCAAATCCAAAGCGACTCCATAGGAATGATTTCGATATTCGATACAGCCGTAATTGTTGACGACTCGATTATCGAATGTTACTGTAGCGTCGTAAAAGTTTTGCTCTGTAATTCGCCTGATTGGTTTGTCTTTTGTTCCTGCAAGCCAGAGATCAAATCGTCCACTGATTTGATTTTCGTGAATGGTATATAACGTTAGAAAATCATTCAATTCCTTGAGGTCTGCAAACTTCTTGCCGTCGATCGCGGGTTCTATGATGTTTTTATAAATTCCGATTCTACGTTCGACTGGACCTTTTGCTTTGGGCCGCCCTGGTGTGTGTGTTTTAACGATGATTCCACCGAGTCGCGTAAGTGCGTTTTTAGCACCTTTGAGTCCAGACCCCTTGTCGTTATAAAGATATTCTGGAGTTCCTTCAAATGGGTTCCGGCGATCGACTTTAGGCATCCAAGCGCGCTTGAAAAAATCAAAGTAGTCCGCCGTATTCTCGCCCCGATGTTTCGCTCCTGGCGTAATCGCCTTTCCGCCATAGGCCCAAAGATAAAATACTTTTGAGTAAACATCTACGAGAGAATAAATCCACACTTTGATCAGGTTGTCTTTGAGCATTGCGGTCTCTTCGTCTTTGTCGTCCAGAAACCAGCGGCGTTCGATTTTACCGCGTGGGTTTAAAAAATACCTGGCTGCAACGGACGCGTCGACCATGTGCGTAGAATTCGAATACGGTTCTTTCCACGTTCGTGATGCCTCTTCCGATTGCATTTCATGACGTCCGAGACCGAGACGGTTCAACCACCGGTTTGCGGTGGATTCGGTCCAAGGCAGTTGTATCTGTCCGCTGTTTCGTGCCCTCCTTAACGCAAGTTTCATTGAGAGTGGTTTCGGATTTTTGCCAGACAGATTTGAATAAACAATCTCGGCAATTATCTTCGCTTCAGTTTCCCGGAGATCCATTCGTTCAGGATTTAGATTTGATTTTCGCTTTGATTTTATCTGACCTGAGACGACGGCTAACTCTGATCCAATATTAAATTTTTCGAATCTTCTACGGATTGCGTCTTCCGACAACCCAAAGGTGGCGGCTGCTTTACGCATCATTTCACCTTTGGAATGTTTTGACGGAGCCTCTTTCCAAGCCGAATAGAATTCGTAAAACAAATCTGGATCTAATTGTTTCACTCTTGCGTCTCTCCTTGAAAAATATGGCTCGACCACGCCATCTTTAATGTTTTGAGCGAGATTTCCATTGTCGCGATTGTTCGAGATAGATAGATTCCTAACCCACCGTTTCGAGATTCTTCCGGGATGGATTCAATTCGTTGCAGCGCGTCAAGGATCGATGCGTTACACTCATCGATAATTTTTTCCGCCTCTCTTTGACTCTTGATTTTTAGGAGTTTATCCGGATCGATGTCCTTGGATTTCCGAAGAACATCAATTTGGTCGTCTTTCTTCTGGATCGACTTTTCCAGGGTTGCTTGTTTTTTTCGGAGGAGTTCCGCTTCGGCCTTTACGGTTTGATTTTCCGTTTCCAGGGATTTGATTTTTTTCTTTGAAGAATTTTCTAAAGAGGAAATCCGCTCCTCTAAAAACTCTTCCGCGGAAACGACTGTTCCGTCGGAAAGGGTTAAGGTTTCCCCTTCGAGTTGTTTGAGTCGGACTTCCTTGGCAGCTTGCAGGAATCGTTTCGGAGATGCTTCCATGAGTTGTTTAACTCGGTCACCCAGTCCAAACGATTCGATCGCATTCACATATTCTAATGCAACTCTGCCGCTCATATCGAGTTCTTGCTCTACGCAGTCATGAAATCCGGAATATCCAAGCTCATGAAACAGTTCGAGGTTGCGAATTGCTGTTAATGAGAGAGCGGTTTGAAAGATGTTCACCCTGGCTTGAGTGATATACAATTGAGCCAAGGCCTTTCGCTGTTCCGGCGAGAACTCTCTCGCCTCGCTTGCGCTCGGAATTGTCAGGGCCGTTTCCGGTTGCGATACGTTGTTGTCCGAGTCTTCTATTTCGTCTTTGTATTCGTCTAACGCTGATTTGGTTGTCATATTCTACCCATTTGATTAAGTTTGATCTTTGAGTTCGTTGGCCGTGTTGCCTAACTCTCGTTTTCGTTCCGCATCTCGTTTCCAGATTGCTCGGACTTCTTCGATGGAGATTCCAAATTCCATTTCTAAAATCTGAATATGAGCTTTTGTGTTTCGCTTGCCGGATATAACACGGGATAGGTCTCCCTGGTTTACGTTATATGCCATCGAGATTGCACGTAATGTATTCCTACCTTCTCTAATCTTACAGATTTTCAATAACTCTAATGGCAAATGTCTGCCTCTGGGAATACGTGCCATCATTAGGCTTTTTTTTAATGATGGCATATTTTCATTTTCCATAAATCCTCCTGAGGCTCCGTAGGTGGCTCGTAGCTTGTGCGAGTTTGATTTGAATTTTTGGAACAAGCTGCCAGCGAAAACTTTCTGAAAAAAACAAACCGTTCTCTTGGTCTGGCAAGATTAGATTTGTTTGCAGTAACTTGCGCTTTGCACGTTCGAGGGATTGTATCCCTGTCAGGAGTCTGAATTCTCCAGAAAAGAAGCTTTTGCCCGGAAGGAGGTGGATCAATATGTATACGGCTCCGGTTCCGTTAGCTTTTTTAATTTGGCTTTTACCCTCAATCGTATCGGGGTTGAGAATGTAGATCCCGTTACATTCCTCTATGAATTGCCAGGACATTAAAATTTGAATCGTTCGGTAGATTGTTTTTTCCGAACGCTTAAGGTTTCGTGCAACGTGTGTCGGACGAAATCCAACATTAGGATTTTCTAAAAAGAATTTTGCCACCGTCAGGAGAGTCATATTCTTACCGAATCGATTAAGGGTCTCAGTTTTACGAAAGACAAATTCAAACATGTCTTACAGAGTTTGAACTGGTAAACTGTTACTGAGGACTGTCCGCATCCGGAGCATCGTGGAATATTTGAAATAGCAATAGTATCCGAAAAAATGCCCTCGATGGAGTTACCTCCACCGAGGGAAGAGGAATTGCCTGGGTTGCAATCAGACAAGTCGGATGTTGGAAAGATTGGATTAACAAATTTCATGCGAATTTTTCTACCGTGTGGCTTTTTGGATTTTTCGTTTTATACCCTTCTTTGTTTTGAGGGGCTTGGGTGGAAAGTTCCGTAGGCAGAATGTGCAGACGAATGTATTGAGATAGCTCTTCTCCGTTGAGCTTTTTGATGAGGGCATCCGGGACCTTGCTCCAGCAACGATCAAAAACTGTGTAGACGTTTAGTCCGTGGCCTTTCAACAGTTTAACGTGGTCGCAAAGGAAACGGCTGCGGACGCGATCATATTTTCTAAGATTAGCCATTTTGATTATCCTGAATTTTTTTCTTTTCTACCCACTTGGTGAATTGTTTCTTTAGTCCGGCATCATCGATGAAATATTCATAGATTGCACAACGAGAGAGTAAGATTTCTATTGGACTTTTGTCTGATGTGTTCTCGATTTTGAGCACCGAGTCAGCTACTCGTTTGCGATGTATTTTGATTCCGAGCGTTGGATTCATGCCGCGCTTCCTGTATCTTTAGTGAGAACCAGTTGGATATTTTTGAATCCTTCTGTGTTGAGTGCGGCGATCACTCTGCGATTGTTGTTTCGTCCGGCAAAAAATTCATACGTTAATCGCTCATTTAGATTATTATGTTTTGCGAATTTACTTACGTATTTGTAACGATATACAATTTCGCGCTGAATCTCTTCCCGTTGTTGGATCGCGTTCATGCCTTAACTCCAAGGACATGAGCATCGGCTTGAATATAGAAGCCTTCACGCGAATAGATGTTTGTATAAAAATCAATGCTTATGATTGTGATGACTACGTGTAGGAATTGCCGTGACGAATCGTATTCACTTAAACCCTTACGCATTTTTAGATTTAAGATTCGCAATCCATTTGCCTGAATCTCTTCTATGTAATTCCAAGGAATGAAATACCCAACCGCGATCCAATGGAGCGAGATTTTAAAATACGAAGGCATCCAATTTGAGAACTTCAGAAATCGGTGCATCCAATTCAGTTCAATATTCCTTGCGCTCATTTGATTTGATTTCTCCTTGATTTTATGGCCTATTTTTCCGATGCTTTCTCTATGCACGGGGTAGCCTGTAGGTTAGCATAATACCGAATACGGTATTTGTCTATTAAAATTTTTACCGAAATCGGTATTTTTTTGAAAAAGCAAATTGAAAAATTACTACAAGTTCTAAATATGAATCAAAAGGAATTGGCCGACTCTTTGGAGTTATCGCCAGGGAGAATTAATGATTTAATTAATGAGAGGACTAAAGACCTTTCAGCCGAAGCAATTCGTAAGTTAAAAATTAAACATAATGTAAATCCGCTCTGGCTTTTGACTGAAGTTGGGAATATGTTTTCTGATCCCGAAGTTGAGAAAGGGCGCGATGATCAATTGAATGCTGAGTTTCAAATAATTCAGATCCTTAGGAAACGGCCTGTTGCCAAGAGTATCGTGGACAAAATTTTAGATCTAAACCGAGATTTAACAGAGAGTGAATCGAGTGTAATACGTGCAATACTGGATAGCTGGAAAAAGTGATCAACTATCACTTTTATTGATCCATGGTTTTAGAATAATGGAAGTCTCTACTGCTAAATAATGCGCTAAAACGTCGAACCTTAAGCCTGTATTTAAAAATTCGTGAATATGAGTCTTAAAAAAATCAGTAAGGATGGGGACAGACGGATGCTCGTCTTTATCGTCCAGTTTAAAATTACTATTTTGAATATCCATCTTCCAACCCCAGTTCCCGGAATTTTTGTTGTAGCGTTTTAGTATATTAACTGCTATAGACAAATCATGACGTCTCAGCAAAAATAATCCTTGATTGACACAAAAAAATACCGATAATAAAACACGATTCACATGCGCGAATGATTCTGTGTTATTTTTAAAAGTCAATGATAAATTCTCAACAAAAATATGCCAAAAATAATAATCCTTCCGATCGAATCAGGATTATTTTATCAGAGACAGGGTTTCGGCAAAACCAATTGGCTGAGGCGGGAAATGTCAAGCCTCCCACGTTAAATGGGTATTTATCAGGTGCGAGGCCCGTAGGCTTTGACTTTGCGTATGCGTTAATGAAATCACTCGGATATAACCCCTTTTGGATATTATTTGGGGATGGAGAGAAAAAGGTCCCAGCGGAAATATTCTCCGAACTGACTCCGGAAAATCATGATCGGTTTGAGGAAATTGAACGGGATAGAGTTTTTATCAGACAGATCGATGAATCGGGGATAAGAAAGGATATAGAAAGAATTTTGGAACTCAGTCGATCCGACTCAAAGCTGTTTAAGATTTTTTTCGACCGACTTTTTCCTGAAAAGCATGACTAATTTTTATGTGATATATCTCGATCAGCTCTTTGAGCGAGGCTGTTTCTTTTTTTAAATCTCTTGCAAAATTATAAAGAAGAGTTTTTAATTTGTCGTCTGTAGTTTTCATAATCGTCTCACATGAGATGAGACGATTCATTTTCCTTTTCTCTTCATTGCACTTTGTCAACGTATATAACAGGATAACGTTTTTCTGCATGAGCTACGGCGATCGCTCTTCCATGAATTTGAATATCTCTCGTCCGCGCGACAAGTTTATCAAAATCTTTGCTCATCCCTGATGGAATAAAAAGCAGAAATGTGGCAATCACGTTTTTGTCAAAGTATTCGGCTTCGGCAATTGTGTAACCGTTCCAATCGTCGCCGACCTGGATTCCCTCCCAGTTTTTTAAGTTGGTTTGTAAATCATTTGCGTTCCGCATGATTCGGAACTTCAGTTTTCCGTTTACGGTTCCGCCTTCCCACTTGTCTACTCGTTGGAGCGAGCGACATACAAAGTCGAGTTCAACTATAAAATATTTTCTGTCGTTCTTCCATTCTCCGGATTCGGTGGTTCCGTCTTCGCATTTGATTTTTCCCTGGCCGTGTTTCTTGCCATTTACAAAAGAGCCTTCGTAAACACACTGAACACTTCCATCCAGATACGTTAGCTTCCCTTTTCCGTGAGGATCCATTTTAGAATCAAAGAATCCTTCGTAATGATCTCCGTTATCAAACCAACTATAAACCAGTTTAGATGTATCGATCTTTCCATTGATAAAATACATCGTTGAAATTCTTTCGAGGTTATTTGCTTCATACACTTTTATTAAACCATGAAATTTTCCGTTCTTAAAATTACCTTCTCCGATTACACCTTCTTCATTTTGTAATTTCCCTTTTCCGTTTTGACAATCTCCTTCTATACACATACGGGTTTTCTCTTCCGCAAAAATCGGATTTAAGAAAAAGATAAATAAGATAATTGTGATACTGATTGATTTCATTTTTTACTCCAGATGAAAACAATCAATATCCAACCGGACTTGACAATTCGAAAACTTAGTTTTGGTCTGCCGTATGGCCAAAAAAAGTAAGACCTCTCAGAAATCTAATAAACAAAATATTAAACAAACTGTAACAGGATATACGACCGAAGGTTCTTTGTTTAAAAACATACCGATCCAAGAGTTAAAGCAAAAACGTTCTGCTACTTTACAAACGAATCCAGCAATACCCAAAGATCCGGAAGATACCATGACGCCGCAACAAGTTGCAGCTCTACTCAAGCGAAGCGTGCGAAGAATTAGCTATTATCGCCGCGAAGGACTCTTAGGAAAATTTTGGAAGTTTTACGATGGAACGGTTCTCTATTCTCGCATTGGAGTGGATGAATTTTTTCAAAGTCGTTTTTGCGATCGAGAAGAATCATAAACGAGCGGAAATCGCGGCACTTAGGGGGCAATGCCGACGTTGTGCATTCGATATTTCCCATGTTAGCATTGGTGACATGGATGAATTAAAAGCACTTCTACAAATCGATCATATCTCTCTATTTCTTGTTTCCATAATATTATTTTTTATGGTCCTTCTGGTTTATCGAAAGCCGCTTGGATCCATTTTCGGACTTCTTTCCAAACTCATCACAAAACGACTGGATTCAAAAGATACAATCTCTGTCGTTCAAATTCAGACGAACTCTCTTCCGGGTGCGCGGTTCATTCAGGAACACGTAACGTCTATACAATTCATAAACTCACTTCGAGTCCGCGACACAGAAATGTTTTATGACTTTCTTTTTAATCTTGTCAGCGAAGTCCGGGCAAAACTCGGTAACCCGTATCCGAATGTAAAGTTGACGTTCTCTCTTTTGAATGTTGATTACATATCCTCTGCGGCAGTTAGCGCACTCTCAAAAATCTTAATCGATGTAGTTCAGAAAAACGGAATTTTCTTGAACATAAACTTTCCGAAGGATCGATTCAAAAATCACGCCACCAATTTCCGAATACTCGCTGGGGATGCTGAGCACATTTCAATTTCGACCAAAGATCACGGAGGAGCAGGATGAAAAAGATTTCAGTTATAATTTTGCTTTTAGGTGCGTGCGCGGTTTTTCAAAAACTTCCGCCAACCGTAAGAGAAGACAGTAAACAAATTAAAGAAACGAAAACGGCTTTGATCGAGGATCGTCCAGGTGCAACGGAACGAGCAATGTCAGAACTGGATCGATGCGATGCGCGTAACATCGAAAACGCGAAAGAGATACGACGACTAAACGAAGCGTTGAATCGTTGTAACGTATCGAACGAGAAGAAGGACGTGCAATTAACTAAGGTATCTAAAGAAGCCGGAAAGGGTGAAGGAATTCGTTGGACTTACTACGCAATCCTTGGGTTTGGAATCTTTCTGTTGCTCGTTCTTGTTTTGGTTGTAGCGGCAATTCTGGCCTTGAGGCGCAACGGGCTTCCAGTTGTTAGTAGCCTTTTGGGAGGAAGAATCGTATGAATCCAATATTAGATTTTTTGAAATCCGCTTCATTTAAAATACAAAAACATTTTCTTGATTTCGACGCGATCCAGAAAACACAACACTACTGGAACGATTCGACTCTATCGAAAGCAAAAACGAATCGGATCGGTTCGGAAGCAAGTCTTCCAACATTTCCTCCAGTTTTCGGTCCGGTCTTTGTATGCCCAGTCGATGAACCACACATAACGTCTCCGTTTGGTTGGAGAATTCTGAGTATAAACGGAAAACCTTCGAGACAGTTCCATTTGGGGATCGATTTAGGAGGCGAAAGGAAAATCAAAATTCCTGAAGACTGTATTATTAAAACAGTTCTCAAGAAAGACGAAAAGTATCCGGTTCGATTTCGTTATGATTACGAATCCGGAACCTGGATGGATTTGATTTCTAAAAATAAGATTCCTAAAGGTAGAGCTTGGACTCCATACATAATCGCTGTTGGAATCCATACCAGAAATCAATACAAATTCAAACATGTCGATTCCATCGTTTCCGAGGGACAAAACGTAAAGGCCGGAATGATCATCGGAAGATCTGGAAATCTCGGTTATTCCATGGGACCACATTTACATTTTGAAGTTTGGCCTTGGAATAAAAAGGAACAGTCCTGGCCCAAACCGATGGACCCGGCGAAGTTTTTAAAATCCAAAAATCTAATATAAGGAGAGTATAATTATGGAAATTTTAACTCAGGCTATCATTGGATTATTCATTCCGCTCTACGTGGCTCTCGTATTGTTTTTGAGCCAGTGGGCGTTTCGTTTTTTCAACTCCGAATTTGTCCGCCGTGATAAAGCTCGGTTTGTTCTGATTCTTGCAACTGTGATAGCGCTCGTGTTCGAACTTGTAAGATTTGCATCTGGGGATTCCATTCCCGAACTCGGATACTATGCAGTGATTCTGCTTCTTAACTTTTGTTTCACGACAACGTTTTACGAAATTCTGATGAAGCGAGTATTCGCGGCAATCAATTACGCTCACGACACTCCGGTTGCATCGGAAGAACAACCAGATTAATCGTAAGAAAATAGAAATGAGCACAGAACCAGCTATAAGAGAACGCGCTTTTTTCCTCTATGCTATTTCCGGCTCTGGGTCTTCTAAAAATAGCGTAGCGAAACAAATCCGTTCTGAATATGGAACGAAGACTACCGCAAAAACTATCGATGAATGGTCGAAGGAAAAAGACAGGGATGGTTTAACATGGGATGATAAACGGAACCGTCTCGTCGCGAGGGCAGAAAAACAAGTAGAGGCCATCGTTGAAAATCGAATGGTAGAAATTCAAAAAAGAACTAAGACGATTGCAGACTTGTTGTATAAGAAAATTACGGAAGAGACTCCGAAACTTACGAGTCTTGATAACGCTATCTATGCTTATAAAGCAATCTCAGAACTTGAATTGACGTTGCCGCAAAAATATGGAGCACAACTGAATCCAAGTGAGATAATTGGAATCGTTTTAAAAATCTTTAAACGATGTGAACCAGTTGGAAGAGCAATCAGCGACCACTGGGAAAAGAATTTGGCTCTCGAAATTCATCAAGAAATCGAAGCATTTAAACTTTCTAAAGTAAATCAGGTTCCATGATGTCTTCGGGTTTAGAAATATTAGAGTCGATTCATGAACTTGGAACAAAAGAGTTTTCCAAAGTTAAGAAGAAAGATCGCAATTTATACGGAAAAAAGTATGGCAAAGAATCCTTAGCAGCTTTCGCACGCTTTATTGATCCAAAATTCGAAGACCCTCTCCACATAAAATCGATCATTCACCTTCTCGAAAAAATGGAGAAAGGGGAAGTCACGAGAAGCATTATTAACATGCCACCACGAAGGGGCAAAAGTCAGATTTGCACTCGAATCTTCCCTGCTTGGTTTATCGGTAGGCATCCAGATAAAAACGTAATATTACTTTCCTATTCAGATGAGAAAGCCGCGCGTTTTGGTCGTTGGGTTCGAGACTGTGTAGAATCAGAACAATTTTCTCAAATATTTCCAAAAGTAAAAGTTCGTCCTGACATGAGAGCGGCTGCTGAATGGGAAACGACATCTGGCGGACTCGTCTTGAGTGCAGGACTCAAGGGAGGATTCAACGGAGACGGCGCAGATTTGTTAGTTGTCGATGATCCGTATAAGAATCGAGAGGAAGCGACATCGGAGGTAATCTCTGAAAAAATCATCGAGAATTTTATGTCTGTTGGAGAAACGCGTCTTTCTCCTAACGGGATTATCTTGATTCCTCATACTCGTTGGTTGCGCAATGACCTTACCGGAAGATTAACCGGAGAAGATAAGGAGTCCGAAATTGAAGCTGTTTGAGCCTGAGATAAAAGGTGAATGGCATGTTCTCCGTCTTCCTGCAATTTTAGAAGACGGGACTTCTCTTTGGCCTGAAAGATTTAAAATTGAGAATGTTTTGAAACTGAGGTCTCGGATTGGAGAAACCCGATTCAGTGCTCTTTATCAACAAATTCCAATGGATGTTGCCGAAAGAATTTTCAGTGACCCGAAATATGAAGAAACTCCAAATGATGTAAAGATATTTGCGTTTTGGGACCCGGCGTTTCGTGAAGCGAATAGGAAAAAAGACTTCAATGCATTTTCTGCGGGTGGACCGAACGGAGAGAAGTTCTATGTTTGCGCTGGTGAAATATGGCGTGCAGGACTTTTAGAATCTTACGATCGAGTTGAGAAGCTTTGTAAACAACATAACGTAACTCGCCTTTTCATAGAAAACAACAAAGGGGAAACAGCATTAGAAATAGAAATGAATAGGCGAAACATTTCCAGTAAGGGAATTATGAGTTCCGGTTCGAAAGAGTTTAGAATTCAACAATACGTCCGAATGAACTGGGATAAAATTCGATTTTCTCGTTTTGTCTCTACGAAGTATATCAAGCAGATTTTAGAATATTCGGAAATCATAGAACGCCACGACGACGCCCCGGATTCGTTGGCTGGTCTCATCAAAGAAACAAAATTCGGCCCCCAGGCGGAAGGAATGAAAAATCGGATCGGATTTTTTGAAATGCTCCTAAACGAAGGAAGGTGGTAATGGCTCGTAAGCGTCGCAATTATTATAAGAACTTAGGAATCGATACATCCGTCCGCGTTGCAAAATTGGACGCATCTGAATCCGTTGCCCGACTCGATACCCTGATGCACATGGCATCCGGTAAAGGCATTACAGGAAGAGATAAACTACGAGGTGTTGCACCAAATCCCGAACGGATTTTTCCAGTGACTGCACGCGCGCTTTACGAATCAAACGGTTTCCTCGCCAACATAGTTGATTCCGTCTCGGAAGATGCAACCCGCGCATGGATCGAAATCGAAACAAATCGAGATAAGGATGATCCGGACTCAGGTATCAAAGGCCTAAACATATCCAGAATTTTGATGAATGAAATGGAGGAGTTCAAGCTTCAGGAAAAAATTACAGAACATATTCAAGGCTCTCGGATGAATCACGGTGGCTCTCTGCTTTTTTGGGGAATTAAATCGGATATTCCACAGACCGATTTCATGCTTCGTCAACCAATGCCCGAAACGATTCGGAATCTCGAATTCATAAACATAATCGATGCGAGTCGCTTTTCCGTCAGGAGAAAAACGAGCGATCCGCTTTCTAAGTTCTATAACGAGCCGATTTGTTCTGTATCTGGCGTAGAGTTAGATTCTTCCCGGTCACACTGGTTGGTCAATAGCTGGAACTGGGATTCTCAGAGGGGCATTTCCTTAGTAGAAAAAGTCTACGATGGGATTGTTGCAATCGATACGGCCCTTTGGTCGACGACTTCCATGATTTTTGAGATGGCCGTAAAGGTTCTTACAACGGACAAATTGGACTCTGCTTCTCCCGAAAAAACGATGGAGTTTCTTCGGCTGTTACGACATACGCTTTCCACTCAGTCCACTGCAATGCTCGGAAAAGACGAGACTCTTACTCGTCTTGGAAACTCGGGGATTTCTGATTCACAACTCGAAACTCTGTTTTCATTCATTTTTAAAGTCTTGTCAGGTCTCTCAAAAATACCTATTTCGAAAATTTTAGGGCGAACACAATCCGTAATCAATATTGGGAATAGTGATCCATCGGACGACGTAAGTTATTTCGAGGATGTTTCTCGCTTTCAGGAACTCAAAGTCCGTCCCATCATAGACCAATTTATCAAATTACGAATCCGATCGACTGAGGGACAGATTTACAGACTTCTAAATGGCGATTTCGCATCTCTCGACTGGAAGTTTAAATTTAAAACGTTGTGTAAATCTTCCCCTGCATCCGAAGCCGATACAAACCTCAAGAACGCTCAAGCGGATCAAATCTATGTAACAATCGGTTCCCTTTCACCTGGGGAGGTTAAGCAAAAGAGATTTCCTGAAATGGAAAATTTCGATTACTCTCGAGATGATAGCGGCCACTTAGATTTTAGCGAACCGGGTCTTTCAAACCCTGAAGAATTTAATCGTCCTGTTTAACAGTAATTTTGAATGTTCCAAGAATCGAATATAAGGCCATTTTCCGGGGTTTTTGGACTTTGGGGGTATCTTTGGCCAACTTGCGGTTTGCTGAACAATGCTGAACAAGTCCTATTTAAAAATAACAACCTGCCTTTTGCCGTCGTAAACCCATTTTTCCATCCTGCACTGAAAAAGGGGAAAAAACCGTGTATCCGCTAAGTTTAGAACTACAATATTCCAAACTTTGGAGAGATGAGGTTTCCCGTTTTGCCAAACAGGTAAACTCTGTAATCCTCAACGGTGTTCAAACCTATTCTAAAGAGGCACGTGCGGATGGCTATTTCTTTGAGCCTGTTGTTCGGTTGGATGTTTCCGATCTCCGAGTCTTGCTCAACCAACTCAAAAATCAATATGGGGATTTCGCTCCTCGAAAAGAATTCGAATCCCAGATCAAACAAAACGTTCAAATGATCGATGCGTGGTCTCGGGACAAAACGAATTCGTTCATTAACAAACAATATGAAAGTATGAACTTCCCGCCTCGCGCTGGGGTTGTAGGAGGTGATCGATCGTTGTTTCGCGTTCCTGGAATTCCAGTCTCTCAAAAAGAGTCCGGCGAAATTTGGGACCGAGTTAACAAGATGATAAAGGAACAATCGAGTCTTGCGTCCAACGCTTTCCGAGACCACTTCGAAGCTGTTCAGAAAATCGTAACCGATGGACTTACCAAAAGATTGAAGTATCAGGACATTGCTACCCAAATCCAAAACGCAACTGGAGTTTCCGAACGTCGTGCGGAGTTTTGGGCGAAAGACCAAACCGGAAAATTTTTCAGCCAACAAAACAAACTCAGGCAAACAAATGCCGGATTTCCCGGCTTCGTTTGGAGAACTCAAAAAGACTCTAAGGTTCGAGATTCTCATTCACATGTCGCAGATAAATTTTACAAGTGGGGAGAACTTCCCTTTGTTAATCGCAAAGGTGGGCTGCCTGCTCGACTGGCTCCCGGTGACGATTATCGTTGTCGGTGCTGGGCAGAACCTTCATGGGGACCACAGGGATCTAAAAAGAATAATCCGAAGCCTTCTGGTTCTTCCCCCAAAATTATACTTCCCCCACGTCCTCAAACTCAATCAATCGTTCCGATTTTACATTCAGTAAATCTGAATCTTCCCGATCCGACAGTTCACGCCAACATTCAAAAAACGATTTCCGATCTGGATTCCATTTTGAAATTTCCAAAGGATCGAACCAACATCGGAGTCCATTATCTCGCCGGATCTAATTTAAAGAAAAACATCGCGGGCCTTTTTAATCCGAATACGAATCGAATTGAAATCAACAGCGGATTGAAATTTAAAGACACATACCAATCGACTTTTGTTCACGAGTTCGCGCATGCAATGGACTATCGTTGGTTGGGTAAGGATGGACGATATGAAAGTCATTCCGGGCCTGATTTCGCGGAGTTTAAAAACGTAGTTCAAAAAACGGAGTTGTATAAGCGACTACAACAAATCGGTAGAGAGGGGCGAACAAAAGTTCCCGGCCTCGATGTTCCTGTTGCATTGAGCAGAACTCAAAAAAGCTTGATTCCTTATTTTCTTACGACGGAGGAGCTCTTTGCGAGAGCGACGGAGATTTGGACAGCAGAAAGAACCGGTTCTAAAAATCTCCTTGCTCAAATTCAAAAAAAGAATAGTATGAATTTCGTAAATCATTACTGGGATGAAGACGACTTCAAACCTGTCTTATCGGTTCTTGATAAGATATTTAAAACGATGGGTTACTTGAAATGAAACGAGTTTCAGATATACTTCCAACTTTAACACCGGATAAGGTCGCTGAACTTTATGGAAAACTGGGCGACCCCAGTGCACAAAGAAACGAAGTGGTCGCAGCAATTATGAAAGTTAAAAACGTTTCCGAAGACGAAGCCCAAAACATTTTTGATTTCAATCTCTCAATGGTATCTCAGATGGAATCGGATCTCGATTCTCGTAAGTAGTTTCCATCTCTAAAAAATCTTCCTCACCTCCACTAAAAACGTCGGAAATTGCGGTCTCTTGTGTGACCTTGCGACCTTGTTTCTCTGGTAGGTTTACGTTATTATTCAATGCGTGAAACCGGAAAACGGAATTCGTTACGATTCTGCAACTGTCGAGCTGGAAGGACTTATAGAGGATGAAGCCGTTCTTCGGTGCCCTCTCGTCCTCGCTCGTGTCGGTGTATTCCCTTATACTCACTCTGATGGAAGAATTGTTCGAGAGGCAAAATTACCGGAAGAACTTTTCTCTCCGGAAACTCTCGCGTCTATACCGGGGAGACCCATTACTAAAAATCATCCTCCTATTTCAGACAACGACGGGCTGATCAACGATACGAACTATTCGTTATATGCGAAAGGCTCTCTTGGTGACTCTGTAAAAGTGAAGGGCGACGGAATTTGGGTCAATGAAACTATCTGGGACGCAAAATTAAAAGATTCGTTAAAACGACGTGATAAGGTGCAAATATCGTCGGGCTTTCGTTCGAAACTCGATTGGACGCCAGGCACCTTCAGGGGACAACAATACGATGTAGTTCAGAGAGATATTCGTTTTAACCACGCCGCTCATGTTGACAAAGGCCGCGCGGGTGATTCCGTTCGCGTCTACCTCGACCATGCCGATTTTCCGGAAGATATAAACTTTGCCGTCATTGCGACGGATGAAAATCAAACAGGAGAAAATATGTCTGAAAAACGAGACCTGATAAAAGAATTTCGTAATTTTCTAAAGAACTTAGGAGTCGCTCGAAATGATTCCGAGCCTTCTACGGCAACAACTGAACCCGCACCGGAACCTATCGATAAAGGTAAGCAATCGCCTTCACAGGAACAAGAGCAAAATAAGACAAAAGATGATCTTATCAAATCTCTAACAGCACAAGTTGCAACTTTAACCGATGCCCTTGCGGAAATGAAAAAACTTCTGGCTTCCGCAATGGCACCAGCAACTCAGGACTCGATTGCTCAGAGCCGGATAAAGTTGATCGAGACTGTTAAGTCGATCAAGCCGGACGCGACGACGGACGGGGTTTCTGCAAGAGATCTAAAGACGCTGGTCATCAAAGAAACGTTACCTTCTGCAAAGCTTGATTCAATCGACGATCAGGAATTGGACATTCGCTATGAATCTGCCGTAGAGCTTGCTCGCGAAAAAGCGTCTGTTCGAGGCGGTTCGAATAACCAGGAACAACAAAAACCAACTCCAAGGCAAGATGCTGATGATTTGAAGAAAATTCAGGAAGCACGGCTGAAAATGAACAAAAGAGGAGATAAGTAACATGAATCTGAAAATTTTGTTAAGTTTTCTAACCTTGTTTTACATTGTGATTTTCGGGATTTCATATTTCGAAGTAATTCCGTCCGAATTCCTACAAGTATTTTTCCCAATCGGTGCATTATTCGCTCTCATTGGAGCTCCGGTTCCTGAAGGCGGATTGTATAACGAACAACCCGGACTATTGGGAACCTCCTCCAGAGATTCGAAAGACGAGCGTAAGCGAGGAAGCGTTGTTTCAATCGGCAAATTACCTTTTGGTTCCGCAGTGATGCTCGTCTCTGGCGGAGAAGGTATTTCTGTTATAGGTGCTGACGCGGTTCAAGTCTCTTCCAATTTGCGATTTGATGGGGTGACATCCTATTCTAATGCCGCAGGAGACCTGAAAAATCTTTCTTACGACGACGGTGAACTTTGCACCTTCTTTGATAAAGGATACGTTTGGGTTCCTTGCGAGGAAGCAACTACGGAATTCGATACGGTTCGTATTCGAGTTGTTCAAGAAGGCACAAATGTCGTCGGGTCGTTTCGTAGAACCGCTATCCCTGGAAAGACTGCCGTTATCACAGGGGTTAAGTTTGCATCAAACCAAAATGTCGGAATAGCGGAACTGAACCTCGTGTCAGGTTTCACAATCACATTGGATAACTAAGGAGATTATCGATGCCTGAAGCAATATTTAGAAAAGAAGACTCAGAACACATTAAGACAGAACTCTTGACTCCAAGAAAAAACGAACTTGTAGCAAGAAATGTTTTCAACGTGAATTCAGATACGCCAACCTACTCACATGCCTATTCGGCTGAAGGTGTAGAGGATACCGGTTCAGCAAGGATCAGGGAATCCGGTTCGGATTCAGACGGTTTGCCCTTAGTTGGAGAAAAAGCCACAAAGGAAACTGACAAGTTGTTGGTTATCGAGGCCGGCTTTCGGATCACACAGGATGATTTAGACGCGGCGGAAGCGCGTAGGCAATCCGGCAAAGGTAGCGAATACCCAGTGTCCGAAAAACGACTCAACGGAACGAGACGTTATATTGCCGAGAAGGAAAATCGGGTTATTTTTCACGGCTGGAGTCTGGCTGGTAAGAAAATTAAAAGCGGTCTTTTTAACTGGCCTGGAATTCAGGAAGATCAGATTTCTGAAGTAGAAAATGGCAAGACTGGAGTTTCTAAACGCATCTGGAAATATAAGACTCCAGAGCAGATCCTTGCAGACATCGTTGATGCTAAGGCGGAGTTGGAAGGAAGTGGTAAATTCTCAGCAGCAGGAATCCTGATCGATGATGAAGATTATCTTCGTCTACTCATGCCGGTTTCTAGTAGCTCAAACGTAACAACGCTGCAGTGGCTTCTTCAGAATAAAGAACTCTTTTTTCCGCGTGGTTTTATTCGAACGAAGGATTTGTCCTACAACATCCTGAACAAAAAAATCGGGAACGACTCCGTCGGTGGATTTTGCGTTTTCGACGATGCTTCCGATGTTGCGGAAATCATCATCGCAAGAGACTTGGAAGTGGCAGAAGAACCGTTCAGTTCTTACGCCGGACAAATGAAAGTAAGGGCCTATGAAAAGATCGGCGGAATTCACGTTTACCAATCCAAAGGTATCGTGATGCGCTATGGAACTCATACGGTTAAAACCGTATAAGGATCGTCAACCATGCCAAGAGCAAGTATAGCACAGCTTAGAGCGTATGTCGGAGATCCAATCGCGGACTTAACAGATTCAGAACTCCAGTTGTTTCTTGATGATGCTGTCGCAAGCGTCATTGGTAACACTACGCTTTCTGAATCTCACCCGCGATTCAATGAGCTTCAACGTGCCCGAGCGGCTTACTTGCTCTTCAATGCAAATCGTATGAAGAACGAAGTGATGGCAGAATCGGCGGACGGAATTTCTCGTAACTACGATACGAATATTTCACCGGGTATGCAAGTATCTTGGCTGGATCTATATAACCAAAAACGAACTGAAATCCTTGGATTCAGGGGACGAATCGGATAATGCCAGCGATAATTGAAGATAATACGAATCTGGATCAACTCATTAAGGATTTGGAATATATAGAATCGGCAACGATCACAGTCGGCCTTGTAGGTTCCGTTGATAGTGATTTATTGAAGAGTGCCGGGGCCAATGAATTTGGCGCAGTGATCAGGCCAAAGAATTCAAAATGGCTGACGATTCCTTTACTTCCGGAACTTCGCGGAAAGAGTCCTCGGAGTATCTCAGGTCTTAAATTCATTCCTCCGAAAAAAGGAAAATCATCGGCAATGCTCGCAAAGTCGGAAGGTGGTCATTTGGTCCCTCTCTTCATTCTTACTAAAAAGGTCGTTATCCCGGAAAGATCCTGGCTACGCGGAACCTTTGATTTGCAATCCTTCCAAGACGCTGTGATGGCAGAATTTGAAAAAGGAATTCAAGATTTCTTAAATGCGGAAATTGAGGCAATACAGGTTTTGCATCGAGTCGGGCTTAGAGCCGTTTCCGAAATCAAAAACCGAATTGTAAATAATGATCCTCCGTTCAAAGACCTTTCTGGATTGACTACAAATTTAAAAGGAAACGCAAAACCTTTGCGAGATCAATTAAGATTATTTAATGCGATCAACTACGCAATAGATGGGAAGGTGGCTACATGAGTCTTACGGGTGTTTCCGAATCTCTTAAACCGTTCATACGGCCGGTTGTGTATTACAAGAAGATGAAAACGAAGAACGCAAAGGGAGAAGTCATCACTACATACGAAAGCGGAGTTCCTTTGGATTTACCAGTGACCACTGTGAGCACAAGACTACTGATTGCGATGTCGGAAGGATCATATACATCGGAAGATAGAAACTTCTATCAGCTTGGGAACGCTCTTCCAATTGATTACGAGGATAAGTTCGAGTTCAACGGAGTAAAATACCTCGTCACGATGATTAAGGATATGACGTTTGAAGCTGGATACATTCGTTACGTCTGCAAAAAGGAGATTCGTAAATTATGAAATACGAATATATACGATCCGTGATGGATAAACTTCAGGCAGTCTTGGAAGTATCCTATCCCGGAATCAAAATTGAGTTAGGTGATCAGAATGTCGATACGCCTGAGTATCCTTTCGGCTCATATAAGATTCTTGTTTTAAATCAAGATCCGACAAAGTCCGCGTCTTCCTGGATAGAAGCAACGAGCGCGGAAGACTTCAAACAGGCCTTTCGGAAAAATCAAACGGCATCGATCAGTCTCGCATTCCTGCACAACTCATCGATTTCTACATGTTGGGATTTGTGCCAGATGGCTGTTGATTGGTTTGATTCGATTCAAGGGATGACAGAATGCGAAAAGTTTGGAATTACTCCGCAACTCATAACCGGAGATGTCCAAGACAGAACCACCGTTTTGGAATCAACGCAATACGAATACAAGGCGGGATTTGACGTTATGTTCAGATCCAGGAAGTTCAACGAAACACAGGGCAAAACAACCGCAAGCGCGCCTTCGGTTGAATTTCAGGAGGAAGCATGAGCGCACAGACCATTTCCAAAATCGATCCGATTTCAATCAATATTTTTCTTAGAAACACCCCCGTTTCTCAAATGGGATTCGGACTACCGATGATTTTGGGGATCAAAGCACCTATCTATTTTCTTCAAATCGGAACCGCTACGAGTGGGCTCGTTTGGAAATCCGCAACGTCGGGCGTTGTTTTTATCCAAGTAAAATACGTCATCAACGGAAACAATACGGCTCTCAGCGTAGTTCGCTCCGGAACCGGAACGGAAAACGATCCGTATACAATTACGGTCAACGTCGCAACGAACGGAAGCGGAATCGCAACCTCTACCGCCCATCAAATCAAACTCGCGGCGGAAGCAGTCTCCAACGTGGCAGGTGCGACAAAGATCGTAGACGTTGTAGAAGTTGCCAATACCGGAAGCGGTGTTGTTTCAGCGTTTGCTCAAGCACCTCTCTATTATGAAAGATACATGGAAATCACTTCCGCGGATGATCTTTTGGGACTCGGCTTTCTTTCTACGGATAAGGAATACATCCAAGCGACGCAGGTCTTTCGACAAACGCCAAGGCCAAAGACAGTCGCTGTTTTACTTTTGACTACATGGGCGAATGCGGCGACTGAGATCGCAGCTCTCAGAAACTCAGGACAAGACGCTTGGTTTAAAACCATTGCGACTACGCATAACAAAAATGAAATATACACGTTAGGGGACTATCTCGCCTCCATCGAGAAAATGTTCTTTGCTTGCACAGATGATTTGACCGCACTCGTGGGAAGAAATTCGATTTGGGAATATTTGATGATTCACAAGAATCCTGATTCTTTCCCGGAGGCCGCATGGGTTGGAAATACAGCTCCTCGAAGGGTTGGATCGTATAACTACGCATATTTGCCGTTGGATGGCGTGGAGAATTCCGGATACACGAACTCTCAAGCGAGTTCTATCCTTTCCGACAAGGGAAATCTGATCGTTGATTTCGGAGGAAGGCAAGTTCCCTATCCAGGAATTTCGACCGCTCAGGTTTATGCAGATGTGGTAGAAAATCGAGTTTGGTTGAAAGCACGACTCCGAGAGAACATCACAAGTCTCTTCCTAAACTCCGACGTAGTTCCTTACACGATTCAAGGAATTCAAATGATTGAAGCACGGATGCGAGAGGTTTTCGTTCAAGCCGGTGTTCAAGGAATCATCGCGCCTGTCGAAACGGATGCGGACAAAGCGCGCTCCGATTTAGGAGACTATCAATACAAAATCAACTTACCCGAAACGATCGATGAGATTCCGACGAACGATCGGAACAATCGTATTTTGCCTAACGTCACTTTTTCGTGTCGTTTGAGAGGAGCAATTAACGAAGTCGATATTGACGGTGAACTTACCTAAAAGGAGCAATCGAATGAATGGAATTTGGGACCCAAAGAAACTAAACGTAAACTGTAACGGACGTGAAGTTTCCGGAATGAGCCAAGCGGATGGCTTCTTTAAAATCGAACCCGTAACCAAAGAATACATCCTATCTCAAGTTGGCATCAAGGGCGATTGGAATATCTCAGAGGTGTATGACGGACGGGCCAAACTCACGATCGTCCTCATGGGAGATTCACCTGAGAATGAGTTCTTTTTCGCAATGGGAGAAGGAAGACTTCCATGTGTGTTTACGATGAAAGACCGATCCGATGGCGGTATGCTCGGCTTCTCCGCACAAGGGAGAGTTTGGGAAAGACCTACAATCGAACGCGGAAAGGAGTATAAGGATCGGACTTGGGTTTTTCTTCTTCCGGATTATAAAGGAGTTTTAACAGCATGAACAACGAACGAGACCCCATAGCAAAACGAAACGTAGCGGAATATACAGGTCAGACGGTTCAACGAAAATCCGAATCCAAAACAGAATCGATTCCGTCTGACGACCCAATTCTTGTTGAAATCGACGACGATGCGAAAGTCGCAACGATTCAATTCGTTGACGGACATAGTTACAAACTTCAGCATCCTGGAAATCGAAAAGCCCTTCGTTGGAGACAAGAATCGATATCCTTAACGGACGGTTTGAATCAAGACAAACTTCTGGATAAGTTCTTTAAGTTTTGTGTAAAACCAGTCTCACACAATTTTGAACCTACGTTAGACAACATCGAACCGAATCATGTGGAGGTGTGGCTAAGAATGGCTAACCGATTTCTTAAGTGGGAGTTGGAATAACCGGTTCCCAAATTTTGAAGAGGTCCCTTCGATCGAAGAATGGTTAAAATGGATAGACGAAGAAGTCGATCGGGAATTACAAATCTGGAAACCGTTTATTTTGGGAGCAGCACAGTTTAGCCAAAGCGAGATCGAAGACGCACCTACAATTCTATATGCGAAGATCATGGAGGTTGTGGATCGAAGGAAAAAACGAGAAGCGGAAGAGAAGACAGAGGAATTGAAGTTTTTGGCGAAGTTGATCAGAGGAGCCTGATCTTAATCGTATTAGAAAATTCGAATGTATAAAGGAAAAGTAAGAATAAATGGCAGTCAGAGAACTCAAGATAGCTCTTAAAACAAACCAAGGTGATGCTACAGACGCCCTGAAAGAGTATAAGGAAGAATTGAATACTGTAAAAAAACAATTCTCTGATCTGGGTGGTTCTCTCGATTTGTTCACGGATTCCCAGGCCGCCGCTTTTAAAGAGTTCGGTGAATCCATTGGAGACAGCCTTGCCGGAAAAGCTGATCCCGCAATTTCCGAACTCGCCAAAAAGTTTAAAACTACAGAATCAAACATAGAGCGTTTGATTTCAAAATCCCGTGAAGATTTAAAACTGGATTCGGAACTGATCGCAACCGCAAAAGCTGCAGGACTCACAGACAAAGAACTCGAAAAGCTTAATCAGGAAATGTCTGATACGGCGAATAGTGCGGGTTCCCTCTCCGGAATGCTCAAGCAAGTTGCGGCAATCGGAATCGCTTTCGCCGTTGGATCATTTGCTACAGCATCGATCGAAGCGGCTACTGCATTAGAAAAACAAAATGGAATTCTTCAGACTCTTTCTGGCACTCAATATCCAAAGCTACAATCTGCGATCACACAAACGATTCAGAATTCAAAAGGTCTGGCCTCGGAAGGGGGTCTTTCGCAAGTTGCGAATGACGCGATGAAAGCGGGGATGTCCGTTGATTTCATTTCCAAGAATCTTTCCGGGCTCTCGCAAGTTGCGGAAGTAGCTGGCAATGAACTTTCCGCTTCAATGAATGAAGCCTATCAATCTATTCAAACCGGCTCCGATGATTTTCTGAAAAAGAATGGTGTGCTTTTCTCTTCATATACCAAAGAGTTTAATCAGATCAACAACTCTGCAATGACTGAAGTCTCGAAACGTCTTGCCAGAGAAAGGCTGATCTCTACCGCACTCAAAGAAAATTCTGCGCTTCAAGATGCGTATGGATCACATCTAAAATCAGCCTCGGCAATCTTTCAAGCCTACAATCAAAGGATGGGAGACCTGAAGGCATTGTTTGGAAAAGTCCTTCTTGAAGGAATGAAGCCGTTTCTGTCTACGTTCGTTAGTATATTAGAATATTTTACTGTTGGAGAGGACGCACTCAATCGAGTAAAAGGAGCGTTGGTCATATTTGGTTCGGTGTTTACCGGAGTTTTGGTAGCCATTGCCGCGAAGATGGTTGTTGCAGCTTCCGCAACTGCCGGCGGAATGATTCCTGCACTGTATGGAATGGCAGTGGCTGGTTGGGCGGCTATTGCCCCTTGGCTTCCTTTTATAGCAATCGGCGCGGCTGTCGCGGCAACTATCGCCGCAATCGTTTTGATTGTAGACGACCTTCTTGTTTGGATGGATGGAGGCGAATCGATCATAGGGGATTTTCTCGGTCCATTCAAAGATTTTGATATTAAAAAAATATTTGGACAAGCATTTGATTATTTAATCAACCTCGCCAAAAAATACGGAAAGTTTTTGATCATGGCTCTCTTTCCGGTTAGCACTTTGTATTTTTATTTTGATGAAATCGTTGAGTGGTTTAAATCACTTCCCGAAATTATCGAAAACCTATTCAAAGGCATCGGCCCGAAAATCAAAGAAGCATTTTCTGGAATCTTACCTTCCGGGATCTTCAATTTTGGAGCACCTGGAAAAGCGGATAACGCGACAAGTGTTCAAGATGCAATCATTACAAAATCCGGAAAGGTGATTCACACACATCCGGACGACAACTTGGTTGCAGTAAAGGACTTAGGATCACTTGGAAGATCCAAATCTTCCGGAGGAATCTCGGTCAATATTGCAAATGTTACGTTAGGAGCGGGTTCACCACAGGAAAACGCTACGATCTTTGCAAAGTTTTTAGAGAGAGAGCTGGAAAAAATCGCAATCAAACTCGGTCTTTCCGCTGGACTCTCTCCGGAGGCGTTATAATGGAAAGCCCCTTAGCCCGAACTACAATCGCATTAACAGACGGCGACGATGAAATCGAACTCAATGTGTCTCTTGAGATACAACATTCGTATCCCGCCGAGATAACCGGACACCCGATCGAAAAAGAGAAAGGAAAGACCTCAGTCACGGATCACGTAATTCCAGGTCAAAGAGGAATCTCACTCAGTGCGATCCTTTCAAATTCTATCGCAATATTTTCTTTCCGTCGAGTGACTGTAGACGAAAAATTAGAAACGCTCATTCGTTGGCAAACGGAGGGAACGTTTCTAACAATGCTTGGTTATACAACCGGCGGGATTTTCACTAAAATCCTATCGATGCTTCCGTCTTTTTTTCGATACGTTCCGCCGGATGATCCAGACAAGCGATACTTAGGCAGATCTATCGATGAAATTCCAAATCTCTTAATCGGAGATATTACGTTTTCTGAATCTAAAGATATTGGAAATGATATTAGTATAACCTTATCGATTTATCCGGTCCAAATTGTAGAGGCAAAGACCAGGAATTTGAATGCTGTGAAATCAGGAGGGAAACAGCCGATCAAAGAAGTGAACGTAGACCCAAGTAAAAGAATCCTGCTAAAACAAAAGCCATTGTTAAATCATTCTTTTAAGGTTAAATCTTAATATGCCAACGTTTAAATACTTACAATTCAAACCAAACTCTTTTCCAATTCGAAATCAATGTGAAATTGAAGGAAAGGATTATGAGTTTGAGTTCAACTACAATTCAGTTGGTGATTTTATTACGGTTCTTGTAAGAGACTCGGAAGGTAATATTCTATTTTCAACAAAGCTTGTCTACGGAATTTCCTTGAATCACTTTGTAGTGGATGGGTTTCCAAACAATGTCAAACTCATCCCTTTAGATCTGGATGATCTGTATCGAGATGAGTTTGTGGAAATCTCTGTCAACAGAGACACGCTCGGATCTACGGTTCAAATTTATATCATTGAGAAAACGGTATGATCGGAAATCCGAAACTTTACGGCCGTGTTGTTTCTTTGGAAATTCTTCCGAAGACAGGTCTCGGAAAAGAGTTCACCTATCCTCCGTTTGACATCGAATTCGAGTCTGATTTAGAGAAGCTGAATATAACGAAAGTTTTAATCTATAATGTCAACGACGACACGATGGAAATGATAGGAGCAAAAGCCAGGGGAAAAGAATTCCTATATCCCACTGCGATGTTAAGCGCAGGGTATAAAGATGAAAACGGTTTGGTCGTGAGCGGGGAAGTTATTCTTCCCAAAATGAAACAGGAGGGGCCGAATAAGATTTTAGAATTCACTATCTCATCAAATGCCGGTTCCTGGAATAGTTTCTATATTATGAAAACGTATAGTAACCTTCCTGCACAAACTGTCATACTCGATATTCTAACTCAAGGCAACATCAAACCTGGATCTATAACATTAGGAGAAGATAAAGTAATCAATTTTAGCGCAACAAAGTCTTTAGGAGAATGCGTTAAAAGTTTCTGTGAGCTAACAAAATCTCAATACTGGATGCAAGACGGACTTTTACACATCTCCCCGCTCGATCCTCCTTCTAAACCAAGCACGATCTTCTTAGACAATCTTCCGGGCTTATTGGAGTTCCTGAGAAAAATCAAAAAACCTGGAAGGTTACAAGCCTTTTCCGTCACAAGCTCAAATTAAATCAGGTGATTGCAGTCAAAGGCGGAAGTTTAGATGGAGAATGTAGAATCGTAAAAGGAAAACATCGCTTCTCTACATTCCAACCTACGAACTATACCGAACTTGAGGTCCTTCCGTTATGATCACTCTGGACGACGTGATTCTCAAAGCGATCAAAAAGCAACTCGCAAACGTTCAGGTTGGACTTCCTGGAACGATCGAATCGTTTAATCCTTCGTTGATGACGGCTAACGTAAAACTTCTTTTTAAACAGATCAATGGACAAGGGGAAGAGATCGACTTTCCGGTTCTCTCGAATATTAGAGTCGGAACTCTTTGGGCGGGTGATTTCTTTATCAAGCCAGACTACAAACGTGGGGATAAAGTTTGGGTTTCGTTCTCGACGCATGATACGTCAGACGCAATTCGTGGAATCTCAACAGTAGCTTCTGAGTCTTTATTCGATCTTCAAAGCGCCTGTGTGCAATCCGGATTCAAAGGAGATCTTGACGCTCCGGCATTCACAGCAAATCTTCCAGGATTACTAATCGGACACAAACAAGGTCAATCTTTAATTCAATTGGATGACGATACGATCAAAATTCGAGGTGGGCTTATCGATCTTTCAGAGTCAGCCGTATTGGGTGAAACTCTATCACAATTTCTTAAAATGATTCTGGATGTCTTTATAAACAACGCGTCTGCATTTACAACGAATACGGTTCCTGGTTCTCCGGCGGGCCTATCGCCTGTGATCGTTGCAGCATTGACCGCGCGTAAAGCGGAAGTCGATCAGATTATTTCTCACAAGGTGAAGATCGGATGAAGGGCTTGATGGTTGAGAACAACGACATCGTTCGCATCAACGGAAAGCTGGTTGTAATCGAAGGTTTGGAATACTATTCACAACGTATCAGGCATTCAATACGACTGTGCCTCGGAGAATCTGTTTACGAACCATTGAAGGGCGTCGACTGGAATACAATTTTCTCAAAAAAAGTTCCAAAGGATAGAGTCCTCTTCGAAATACAAAAAATTTTACAAAGGGATCCTGAAACCGTTTCAGTTGAAAACATCGAAATCGTAGAAGAGCCAAGTGATAGCAGGAATCTGAATATTCATTTTTCTGCAATTACAGTTTACGGCTTAGTTACGGGAGCAGTATAATGTCCGGAGTTACTTCACAGGGATTCATACGCAAAACGAGGGACGAAATCATCTCCGATCTGGAAGCTAAGTATCGGACTGGGCTTGGATCTGACATCGACCTCTCAATTTTAAGCGAGGACGGAATCCGCATGAGAGTCCTCGCGGATGAGTTAGACGAAATTCATAAGCTTGCGGAAGATATTTTCTATTCCAACTTCGCTCATACCGCAACCGGCGTTTCGTTGGATCGAGTTTTGAATCCTCTCGGTTCCGAACGGCAACCAGCCAAACGGGCAATCGTAGGTTTGCGTTTTTCCGGCGTAAACGGTTCGTTTGTGAATATAGGAACAATTTGTCAAACTGGTAGTGGAATCCAGTTTATTACGATCGAATCCGGAACTGTCTCCGGAGGAAGCGTTTTACTCAACGCACAAGCTCTCAATATTGAATATGGTATCTCGGGTAACGTAAGTGCAAATTTGATCACGACGATCAATACGGCTCTTACCGGAATCGACTCTGTAACAAATCCAGAACCTGCAAGAGGTGGCAGAGTGATCGAAACAGATTCAGAATATCTAAATCGATTTATTGATTCCGGAATCAACGGCGGAAGTTCGGCTGCAAACGTTCAAGGCGCATTAAATAATATTGAATCGGTTTTGTCCGCAAAAGTTTACGAAAACGTTACTGATTTCGTAGACGTTGAAGGCCGAAATCCTCACTCTATGGAAGCAGTCATTGAAGGTGGAACTCCTACGGAAATCGGAGATTGTTTTCTGAAAAACTGGCCGGGTGGTATCGAGTCGTTGGGATCGAATTCAACAACTCTCATTGATAACAAGGGAGTTGCGCGCACCTATTATTTCAATCGACCAACTGACGTTCCTATCTTCGTGAAAATCGATATTCTGCGAGACCTGACTCTTTGGGAAACCGGTTCCGAGACAATCGTAAAAACAAATTGTATCAAGGTGCTCGGTGGCGTTGATGCGATCGGTCCGATTTCCACTTCTTACAAAGGTGACGGAACCGGCGAAGATGTTTTCGCATGGAAACTGATCGCCGCACAAAGCGGTCTGTCCGAATACGATTCCGTTAAAGTTCATGGAATCAAATCTATGGCAGTTAGAGTCGGTCTGTCTGCTCCTGCGACGTTAGATGAACTTGTTATTAGCAGTCGACAAAGAGCAAAACTTGTTACCGCAAACATTCAGGTAAACTTTCTATGAAAAGCATTGATGCGATTCTGCAAAAATATCCTACGTCTCTCTTTAACCGTGATCCTGATTCTGAAATCGGTAGGAAATGGAAAGCGGATCTTGAATTGTTAAACGAAGTTCGAACAACACTCGAATCAATCAGAGGTGTTTCGGATTATAGAATTCAAAACGGAGCGATTCTCGACCTGATTGGTAAAAATCTCAAACAGCCTCGGAACGGAATGGATGATTTTCGTTATCGCATTTTCCTTTCCATAGCGAGACAAAAGCAGAAATCAAAGGGTGACATCTATTCGATGAACGAAATCGGTTCTCAGATTCTTGCGGGAACTGGAACGTTATACGAAATTCAAGAGCTTTGTTATTCAGGTGTCCCAATGTTCTTGGACGGTTCTCTGACACTCAATGGAGAGTATCCGCTTTCGGGAAGTTCTAAAAGACCGGCTACGATTCGAGTCATATTTTCAGGTTCAATCGATACAGTCGTTGTAAGTCCAGAATTCAATAAGGCGATCGCACAGATCCGCGCCGGTGGGGTTCGTTCGATTATAAACTATCGCTTTGAAACATCTACCTTATCAGGAAAATTATATGGCTTTGCTCTTCGTTCATCCATGTTTGACGGGACGTGGCCGCTAAACGGTTTCACAATTCTTTCCGGAGACAAGGTGGGAATTCAACCGTATGAAATCGCGTTCGGAACAGGTGGATTAATTTCTGGAATTCCTCGACCTCCTCAAGATTCGGATACGGGTTTGCAAAATGAAGTTTTTAGAAAGCTCGCCGAGATTCAAAACAATCCGGATGGGACAAGAAGTTTTAAAACGACAATCAAGCAATCCGAATTGATTGGGCAAAGTATCAACGAACTTGCACTTTTTGAAGAAGACGGCAATTTGCTTTTTCTTAAAACCTTCCCTTCTAAACCAAAAGACAATCTAATAGTTTACGATTTCGTAATAAATGAGGAATTCCAATGATTCAAATTCTTGTCAGAGAGACCATGATTGAAATTGCAGGGAAAGATAAAGCAAGAATCGAAATGATTCCGGTTGCAGTGTTTTCGGATCATTCTGAACTCTTGCAATATTGTGAGAAGAAAGGTTTTCAAAAAAATGGAAACGGACTTGAGTCTGAATTCTATCGGGAAATGGATTTGAGACAAATGAAAGAGCAAGTTCGATCCTATTTTAAGATCGAACAACCTTTTAAATTGCATGAACGATTTGTAATTTTTGAACAGGAGTTAAAGTAAAAAAATGGCAGTTTTTAATCCGACAAAAACAAGAACTTGGTCCAAAAATACACCAGCGGACGGGGACCTAATCGACGACGAACTAGATCGTCTCTACGAGAACGATCAGTATGCAAAGGATCGCTCCGATGCAACCGATATGAATATATTGAATTTGTTGATTCCGCTGGGAAGTGTTATAGAAGACAATCTAAACATTGCTTCCACATCTATATTCAAAGATGCGAATGGACAATCTATTCCAAGAACTACTTTTTCAACCCTTTGGAACTTGGTTCATAAAACGGTAACTGGAATCGTTCCAGCAACGGATCGAATCACTGTAAATGCTCACGGCTTCACGGAAGGTCAGCTTGTAAAGTTTGCCTTTACTGGAGGAGGAATCACTGCATTAGTGAATTATTATGTACGAAATCCGACGACAAATGACTTTCAGATTTCTGTAATGGTGACTGGTTCCATACTCGATCTTACGTCTTCTCAAACTGGGGATATGATTACGAATTTGGAATATGGCTTTGGGGACGGTTCAACGACGTTTAATGTTCCTGATCGACGCGGTATATTCGTGAGAGGTGCAGGAGTTCATGGGACGAGAGCAAAGGCTGCGGGCGGAAATTATGACGGTGGACCGGTTGGGTATGCGGGACAGGATGCGATGCAGGACCACCGTCACAATTTTTCCTATAACAATCCAATGGGAATTATTGGAGGAGTCGGGGGATATTGGTTAGCCGGAGGCGGGACAAACGCAGGCAATACAAATTTAGTTATATTAGAACCAATGACCGACGGGGTCAACGGGACGCCACGCCGGGGGAATGAAAATACTCCAGCATATGTAGCAGTAAAATACAAAGTGAGGGTAGCATAATGAATTATATTATCGATAAACATTCTAAAAACGTAATTTGGATTAATACCGACCCGAATTCATTGGCGGGTAAAGACGCATGGAACGATTTCGACCCAAATGCCCATGAAGTCATTCATGCCTTGCATTATAATCCGAAAATCGGAGATATATTTCGAGCCAAGGTGGAAAATGAAACCGCACAAGATTTCGTTCCGAAAAAAGTTTACAACAAGACGACGATGTTTGAAAGGACTCTACAAAATTGGGAAGACGAAATTGATTTGGAAAAAGAAACGGAACGGGAACCGTTGAAAAATCCGAGCGGAAACTTTTTACCATATCAGAAATATACGAACTCGGGTTGGGTGATCGACTTGGAAGAACGAAAAGCTGGTCTTTTGGCGGAGAACCGTCTTATTTTTAACTCAAAATTAGAATCCTATCGGGGGAAAGTCGAATGTCGAAATTCGGTTTGGGATTCCGGAAAAAAATATTTGGAGAATATTCAAAAAACATTGAGTATCTACTCCAAGCAAAAAATTCAAATTCTTCCGGAGTGGAGAGACGCAAACGACACATTTCATACTATGAATGTTGAAGAACTTTCGGAACTGGCCGATACCATTGAAATGGATATTTTCGACGTAGGACGCATGCTCTATGCAAAAAAATGGGAACTGGAAATCAGAATTCAATCCTCTTCTTTAGAAGAATTTTTGGACTTAGCTACAGCTTGGAGCTGAAATGTTTTCAGTTGCGTCTTGCGTGCGTTTTCGCAATTTAAAACGCGCGCGCAAACAAAGATACAACGTACGTAAATGTTCTGAACGACCTGGAAA
>NZ_AKWY02000017.1 GCF_000306255.2 Leptospira noguchii serovar Panama str. CZ214 | reverse complement strand
AATTTTTTACAATGCAGTTCATGTAGATCTGATTTCTTAGAAGAAGTTATTTGGGACAAGGCCTGATTTTCTTACGTGAACCCACGCTAAAATAACATGAGTTCGACCATGATTCATTTTTCTGAAAAAATTTGGGATCTGAACTTTACAGATCGATTCCTAAAATGTGGGAACTACCACGAGTCACGATTTTACGAACAAATTCTAAAATTGTGGGAACTCATACTTTAAGAAAATACTTTTGAACTCCCATAAGACTATGTAAAAATCTTCTCCATAAATGTAGGAACTTCTATTTTAAGAACTTAGCAAACATGATTTTTTGGAAATTTTGAGATAACCTCAAGTCCACAATTAACTGGCTCTTTAAAGCATAACTAACGTATTATACTGTTATGTTTTTAACCAGTCGCGCTCTCAACATTTGCAACAACATGGGTGGTCGTTCAAAATAATTACGCTCAAGAAAGGTATGTAATAATTTTATAGAATTTGTAGTAAAATCTTTAACGTCAAACGGTGGGCCGTCTATATGCCAATGCAAGTGTCCGTTTTCCAGAAAATCTTCCCAATGATCTATGTCTTGATAAATGGCTAAGGGTAAACCAATAGACTCTAAATGGAAATGGTTTTGGCTGACCCAATTTTTCCAAACTTTTAATTTCGCATGATTGGTTCGTTTTTTTCTATAAGCCATTTCGAATTTTCAGATTTCTTATCTTGACGTATAATATCAACGGCTTTCGATCTGAAAATCCTTAAGAGTGATTTCATGGCGATCCGCTTGACGATCTAACGAATCTGCCATTTTAAATAGTTTTTCTTTGCGAACTCTTGCTTGAAGAAATTTTTCTCCTCTGGAAAGTTTTGCCAATTCTCTCAGTTCACTGGCTCTGGCTCTTTTGGCTATGGCAGTTGCTTTGAGATAATTTGCGATCGCTTGTTTTTGTCCTGGAGTAATTGCACTTTCTACAAGTGCTTTTTCCAAAAGTCTTTCTTCTTCCTCTTCACTGACTGAAAAGACTGGATTGAAAAATCCAAATGCAAAAATCAATATTAAGACGGAAACTAACCTGTGTAAAAAAAGTTTTTTCCATGTATTCAGAAACGAAACCTTCATCTCTAACCTCTATCTTCAGGAAGACGATTTCATACCCAATTCCTTTTTCAAGGACTTTCCTCTCTATTTGGGTTTCCATTTGACAACACAAGACTCTCCACAAAACTCATTTGTGAACGTACCTATAGCTCAACGGATAGAGTACAGGCCTCCGGAGCCTGTGGTCCGGGTTCGAGTCCCGGTAGGTACATTACGACCTGTAAGTTGAAAGATAGCAAAGACTCTTCAACAAAGCTGAGAAACCAAACCTCACTTTACAAAGTAAAAATAAACTTCATAAATCATTAAAACCAACTCGAAGCTTTTTCGCGAGAGCATTTGCAGCGATCCTTAGAGAGCGTCGCAAATGTGACATGAGCCAGGGATGGCGAATGAGCGAAAAAGACGCCGTGGAGCTAAGTCGAACAGGATGTGAGACTGCGTAACGGCGAGTCCCGGTAGGTACATTGCGACATGTAATTCGAAAGATAGCAACGACTCTTCAGCAAAGCTGAGAAACCAAACCTCACTTTACAAAGTAAAAATAAACTTCATAAATCATTAAAACCAACTCGAAGAATAAATTTGTATGCGCTTCCATATTTTTATAAAATACAAAGAGCCATCTTCATCAATTATAACGAATATAAATTCTCTTCAAAGCAAGATTTGCAGGAGGATAATTCGGCTGAATTTGAATCGCTTTTTCGTATTCTAAACGAGCCAACTCGATATGACCTAAAATTTCCAAACAGGACCCAGCATTAAAATAAGGATAAACCGGAACCTCGTAACGAGGAGCCAACTTCGCTTTTTCAAACCAAGAAAGTGCTTCTTGAAAACGTTTTTGCTGAAGTAAATAAACTCCTATATCATTATAAGGATTTCCTAATGTAGGGTCCGTTTCAATTGCAATTTTACAAAATTCGATCGCACGATTTAACTTACCCGCAAGAGAATAAGACCAGCCTAAAAACGTCCATGCTTCCGAAGTGGGTTTTGCGGCAATGGACATTCTATAATGTTTAGAAGCCAGTTTGAGATTTCCCTTAGTTTGGTAATCGTAGGCGGTCAAAAAATGTTTCTTCGCTTCTTCCGATTCTCCAAAAGATTGTAAATAAATTGGATTCATCTATACTTTAGACGACGTTCATTTTACGGAAAAGTTTAAGAATTTCAGAAAGGTAGTATTAAAAAAACTATCCACTTCCGTTGAAAAATGACTGTAGAGTAAAAAAACACACCAATAGAATAAAGTCGCGCTCACAAGAGTTTTTGCAAGAGATCTGCCGACTTGGGGAGAAGCAGAATAAAAAATTCTCAATAAAGACACGGGCCATAAAAACAAAAGAAAAAAGTAAAAACCTTTTCCGATTCCGTAGATCCAAGAAACGATTTCCACAGGATAACTTTGAGTCAAACGTTCATAACTTGACTTTAATTCTGGAAAGTATTGGAAGAAATAAAAAATAAAGACAAAAACAAAAACGACCTTCCAGACAAATTCAAAATCGGAACGAAATAAAACCAAAGTTAATCCGCAGAACCAAAAAAGGAAAATCGGAAATACGATTTGTTCTAAAAGTCCAGGCATAAATCCTCGCTTCTATTTTTTAACATCGACACTTTTGCATTCCAATCCTGTCTAAGAACGAAACTTTTCTTCGTTGGAACGTTTCGTTTGTAAATCTTTCACAACGCGGTTCAGACATTCTACAAAACTAGCCGAATCTGCAAGTCCTTTCCCTGCAATATCGAAAGCAGTACCATGGTCCGGAGAAACTCGAACAAACGGAAGACCCAACGTTAAATTTACACCTTTTTTTCCTTCCCACATTTTAAAAGGAATCAAACCCTGATCGTGATAACAAGCGAGATAAAGACCAAATTTTTTTCTAGGAGATTCACCAAACATCGAATCGGCGGAAAGGGGCCCTTCCACTTTCAAACCTTTCTTTTTTAAGAACTGGATCATCGGTTTCAAAATCTCTACTTCTTCCTTTCCGACTTTACCACCTTCCCCGGCGTGTGGATTGAGACCAAGGAACGCAATCGGTTTTTTAAAATCAATGTTCTGACAAGAAAAAATAGAATCAGCAAGGGAATTTAGATCTATCTCTTTCAAAAACTCTGGAACTTTTACAAGAGGAACATGAGTCGTTAATGGAAGAACTTGAAGATCTTTTCCGGACATAAGCATAAACGTTTTCGTTTGATACTCTTCCGCTAAAAACTCGGTATGACCTCGAAACGTAGAGGCACCGGAAGCAATTACCCATTCTTTGCTGAGCGGAAGAGTAATCAAATCACCTCCCTTTTCTTTTTGAAACCTGACAGCAAGAGAAAGAGCAGCTAACGCAGATTTTCCGGACAACACCGAAGGTTTACCAAATTTTAAAGCAGAAATTTCCTTGTTGGAGAGTGCGTTATGCGAAATTGAGAATAGACCTTTATCCAAAACCTGAGCGGACGTTTCGGCCACAAAACTGGATAAGGTAGATTCAATAACTTGGAAAGAAGAACTTGCCCGAACCGAATCCGAAGTTGTGATCGGAGCAATTGAAACAAATTCTTTTGGAAGTGAATATTTACCGGAATGAAAATAAACGATTGGTCTTGTTTTAGAGATTTTTTTTAAAAGGGAAAGTGTATCGAGAAAGATCTCCGGACCGATCCCACAAGGATCTCCTTCTGTAATCAGAATCCGGTTCACTTTTTTTGAAGTTTGCTTTGATTCCGGAATTTTTTTTTCCGGAAGAAAAACCTTCCGAATTATTCTCTAGCCCCAGATTGTTTTCCGAAGATTTTTTCAACGCTGAGGGAATCTTTAGAATATTCTAAATCAATAAGATCTTTTGCGGAATGTTTAAGATCGTTCGAAATCATACAACGTCCTTCTAAGATCACTCCATTTTGAATGATCAATTCCGGAGTACGAATATCTCCCAAAATTTTAGAAGTAGGAAGAAGCATTACCCTGTTTCTTGCAGTGATATTTCCGATTACAATTCCTTCGATAATAACGCTGGCAGCAGTGATATTGGTTTTTACCTTACCAGTAACGCCGATATAAAGTTGCTCGGCTTGTAAGGATTTACCTTCAAATTTTCCGTCGATCTTAAGAGATCCGTTAATAAAGAATTTTCCGCTGAAGTAGGAATTTTCTCCGATGGTGGAGTTCGTAACTTCGGATGAATTTTTAACGAGTGCCATGCGCCTGTGTTTCCTATTTGTCCTTTTCGGAGGGAGTTTAAATCACTAAATGTACAGATCCCGCCAAACGGAAAAGGATTTTTCAAGGTATCTTCTTGAAAATTAGAAAAGAAGAAGTTGATTAGCGGATATTAGGAACGTTGATTCGATCCAAGGCCTCGGAAGTGAATTCCTGGAATTCCTTAAGGGCGTCCATAATACTTTTACCTTCCAATTCTGTGGCTCTTTCAAACCTAGGATTAAAACGAATTGTATCTTCCAGATTCATAATCACACCTCCTACTTCCTTTGCTTCTTTGGTGACCTTGTTTAAAAATTCGTTGAATTTTTGAAACATCTCGTAGGCTTCTGCGATGAAAATTCTGGTTTGTTTGTTCTTCATTCTGCTCAACTGTTCTCTAAATTCCTGTTTTTCCGCTGCGTGAAATTCTTCTATGGTTTCGGTGAGAACCTTAACATTCCTCCGAATGTTTTCCATATACTTGACAACTCCGTCTTTTTCATTCGTATGAGAAAAATCAAAACGAACATGAGTTTCGTTTAATACAGGCAGATATTCCCGGTCCATCACGTTGATCCAAGTTCCAATCTGATTGACTTCAGGATCGTTTGAGTTCGGAGAAATTTTCATGATCGGATATTTAGCAAGTACTCTACCGGCTTCATTTGGATTTTCCTTATAACGTTTGATTTGTTCCGCAGTCACGTCCAGATTATCTGGAATCCCCTCCGGAGAAATATCCTTCATCTTCGTTTTATATTTTTCTAGATCTCTAGAAACACGATAACGTTGTTCGTCGTTTTTCGATTCCCTCGAGATTTTTTCCAGTTGATGAATCATCTTCTGGTATTTCTGTAATTCAAGAATTTGTTCGTGACTGATTGCCATTGAGTTTTACATAGTCTCGCACAAATTGAAAACTTTTGTCAAGGAGTTCTAAAGAAGAAATCGAATGGAACCAACTTTGCAAATCCCTCCCTATAGAGTGATCATTAAAAGTTTACGTTTGCTCATTCTAAAAATAAGCGGGAATTATAGAAACATCTGGAGAATGGAAAGTGGCTTCGGAACTACTATCTAAGATTTTGATTTATTGATTGGTTCTACCACTATATACCTCAATGATACATTGGTTACTAAAAGCCATTTCAAAAATACTTTCTCTTTGTTTAAAATGCCAATTTCGATTATACTTAAATATTTTTGAGATAGCTTGTAATAATAACATAACACTTTTATAAAATTCCGAATTTAAAAAATCGAACTTTAGATAAAATGATTCGAAAACCGAAAACATACTTGTTGAAAAATTCTATAATAGAGTTTAATAAAACTGCTTCAATTATTCATTTCAATACAACGGAAACAAATGAAGAATTCATTTTTCAACAACTCTAATAACGCTTTCATAAAGTCCCGGATTTAAAAATCGGAAATTGGATAAAATGATTCAGCCAAAGTCATTACAAAGTTTAGCAACCGCCACATTGGCAATTTTTTTCTAATGGAGAAGTATCATCGATTTTATATTTTTTTAACATACGATTTAGTTTTTCTTCATATCCAGTCCAAGGTCCGCATTCTTCTTCTCCCACTACCAAATCGTTCGCTTTACAATGTACTTTATAATATAAGTATTTTGTATATTCTGTATAGAAATATTTTTCATACACCGTTTTCTGAGATACAATTAGAATTTTCGTTGGGTCCAAGTTACTCATCTCTTCCAATCGATCCCATTGATATATTGTTTTTAAGTATTTAAGAACCTCGTTTTTTTTTGCTCCCCTTCGAATCAGGTTTAGATTTGCGTTCAATGGTGTATATATATAACTTACGGAAGGATCATAATAAACATAGTCTGTTGTATTTTCTTTTTTATAATTATTTGCCCTTTTCTCTTCTTTAAATTGAAGAGCTACTTTCAATCGATCCAAATATCCGATTTGAATTTCATTTAGTTTATGAAGTTTTTTTTCCATCGATCGGATTTGTCTCAAAACCTGGGGGGTTGGTAAATTCGCGATCTGTTTTTCGGTTAAGATTTTTATATTTAAATCGTCTGCATTTAAAAAAGAAATCGATATAAAACAAAATAGTAGAACCATTTTTTTCATTAGATTTGTTGGAAATTTCATATTTAACATGGCTGATCTCTATAAATTTAAGTACCGTTAATTCTATCACAAAACACTGATCCCATGTAAAATATTTTTTAGGTACTTTATTATATAGTTATAAGTAGTAAAAATAGCAATATCCCGTTCACTTTAATTATAAAGAAATAAAAAAATTAATTTTTCAAAAGTTCTATTATAGATGACTGTTTTTTTGTAAAAATATATTCATTATTTTTAAAGTTTGTACGTCATTACGTTTCTCCTGGTTCCAGCCTTTTTGAAAGGGCATCAGATTCTAAGTTTTTAAATAACCGCTACGTAGTATTTCTTTCGTGCGTACGAGTAGTGTTTTTTTACTTTGAGACAGACCTTTAACTTACGTGAATTAACGCGAACGGGATCGATGCGAGGTTAATAAATTGAGACTAAAGAAGATTATTATATAACGTTTCCTGTATACAATTTATTAACCAGAGCGGAGAGCCCGGTCCGGCTGCTTATGGCAGCCGGATTCGCCCAAATTTTTCTTACGTCGAATTCAAGTTAAACGTCTTTTCGGGATTTTGTTTTTTTTCTAATTTTTTTTCTATTAACCGTTCCGTTGTGAATATTCAAAGAACCGCTTCAAGTATGGATATTCTCATATTGCATGAAGATCAGAAAATTGAGTCTGCTCTCGTAGAAAGTTCGGTGGGAACGGATTCTCTTTTGGTTCCAAGTGATTACTGGAATCGTTTGAATCCCCAAGAAAGAAAAGACCTTCGCAAGAAACTTCCCATTTTATTGAGAAAGTATTCTAAGCGTATCGCTGCAATGGAACGCCTTCATCATAAGGCAGGGAAAATCAAATACAATCGGGGAGTTGTAAAGATGAAGAAGTTTAGCATTCGTGTAAATACTGGGGTTTGGGCTAACTTGAGTGTGTTGGCTGCCGCTCATGGTGTTTCGAGATGTTATCTTTTTAATTACATGCTTTGGTTGGAGGACCTGAGTGGAGAAGAGGATTTTTTTGTGAAACGTTTGAACCAAGGAGTTCCTAGCTTTCATTGGACTTACAAAATGATTTGGAAGATAAACAGGAAACAAAATCTAATTTCGAGAGAATTACAGTTCGAACCCAACCCAATGACAAACCAATACCCATACTATCTTAACAAAAGTTAGCCGTTAGAACTATTTATTTTTCAAGCCTCAAAAAATAAATCCTAACAAACTAGCAAACCAAGAATCTGTTCCAAAACTTGGAGAGATTCTTGCGTCTTGAAATTCATGATAAGTAAATTCAATTTTTCTTATATCTTTCTAAAACCAAACGAAGATAATCCGCGTCAGGAAATTTAATCAAAAGGCTTTCTAAAAGTTTAATCCCTTCCTGAGTTCTACCGATTTCAACTAAAGCCGAACCTTGTAAGTAAAGCATCTCGGGAGAAAAACGAAAACGACCACAACGTTCCAATGACTTTAAAAACTCTTCGAATTTTTTTTCAAAAAAATAAACCACCGATTTAGCTCTTCTAGTCAGATAAGAATCTGGAAGTTTTTTTTCCACTCCACCGATCTCCTTTTGAACATTAGAAGATTCGGTGGAATTGAGTAGAATTAGAAGTTCAAAAGGACTCAAAGTATAAACGAGATGATTTTTTTGCAATAACGCATAACGTTTTTCCAATGATTCGTCCTGACTTTGCAAAATTTTATCCTGCAAAGAACCCAATAAAACAGACCTCCCGTTTTTTTGTTTTTCTCCTTCAAGCCAAGCCTTTCTATATTCCTGAGGATAAATTCTTCTAAGAACGAAATAAGTTTCCAAATAACCGTGTCGAGTAGAATACGTTTTAAAAAAAGATTCTTTTTCCTCGGAACTCAAAGATTCGATCAAAGTAAGAATCCTTCTTTCAATCGGAAACACGGTTCTAAACCCGGTTGTTTCGTGTTTAAAAAGTATCCAAGCAAGTCCAAGTAGTCCTGGCTCTTCGCCCGTTACAACCAGATCGTAAATCATTTCCCTATCTTCTAAACTAAGACTTCCCGATTTCCAAAGAACTCCGTACTTTTGAAAAAGAGAGGAACTTTCTTCCTTTAGGAAATTTGAATATTCAATTTTTCCCATAAGAGCTAAAAAACGTTTTGCTTCCACGATAAAAGGAAGATCCTGATCGTAAACTTGTGTCAGTTCCAAATATTCTTCTAAATTCTGCTCATGTAAAAGAAAAGATTGTAATACCTGAAACACTTCTGGGTCTGCCTGGTGTTCCTCAAGTGCTCTTTCCAAAAGTTCTTCAAAGAATATCTTAAGAAGATTTTTCTCTCTTTCCGAAAGACCTTCCTCTTCAAAAGGAGAGGTCGCATCGGTTTGAAAACGAAACTCACCAAATAAGTCGATTCTCAAACTGGAAAATGGAGAATGTACTTTGTTGAGTGCTCCTGAAAAATATTCTAAAATTTTAGATTTGAGTCGGATGATTTCCGGATTTCGTGGAACGGGTCCTTCCGGTTTTCTTTTTTTGATTAAAATCGTAGGAGTTTTTTCCACGTAAGATGAAAGCGTAATTTCAGGCCAAAGATCGTTCGTTTTTTCTTTTTCCAGGATTTGCATGAGAATTTCCTTTTTGCGATTGAATCCTTAGGCCGAAAAGGTAACTAAAGAATACGAATGAAAAAATTCGCCCTGACCAGCCTACTCGTCTTTATTTTCGGCAATATTTACGCAAACGATGATCTCAAATATCTGATCAAATCTTATAGTCTTCAAAAAATACATCGTATTTTTCGGGAACGACATCCCAGCACAGAATCCGAAGTTTATGCGTTAGTTAGATACCACGAAGAACATCCAGACGGACATCAAGATAAAAAATTCTACTATCTAGTTTCTATTCTCAAAGGTAAATTAGTTCTTTCTCCCGGAAGACAGGATCTTTTGGAAATTCTAAATTCTCCCTTACCGTCTAATTCGATTATTACGAAACTTTCCCTCTGGAAGCTTTATGAAGAAACCTCCCGCAGAAAACTTCTAAACAAAATAGAACTGATCGATCTTTTAAAAAAAATGCCGAGAGAAAACGATCCTCTCAGTCAAAACGCAATTTCAGAAATTTTTAAGATCTACTACGAAGCCGGAATGATCCGAGAATGTTTAGACTTTGCTAAAAGTTTTTCCGATCGGGAAAAATCCGAAAATTTTTCCCCTATGATTTGGTACCGTTATGCGAAATCTCTCTACAAATCAGGAAACATCGAAAACGCAGAATCCATTTTTTATTCCATCTTGGAAGACCCTTCCGTTCTTTCTTCGGTTAAAAAATTCATCTTGGAAGATCTTCAAATCTGGAAAGGGAATTCTTTTTATTCCTCTCTTACTCCGGAAAGGGCAGCCTTGTTTCTTCCTTTTCTAAATTCTTCTGAAAAAAAATATCTGATCGGATCCAAAAATCTTGAAAAAGTTTCTTTTTCTAAAGGAGAAGCATTTCGTAATACTGCAAGAGTGATCCTTTCCTATGAACCAGAATTACTTTTAGATTTTTTTAGAAGAAATTCAAATCTCGCAAAATACAATCCGGACTTTACCGCGGTTATGTCGAGAGAACTTACCAACCAGAACTTTTCAGGCAAGGCTCTAGATTTATTAAACGAATCCGGAGTTGAAAAAAACGACGAGGTTCTTTATAGTTACGCCAGGGCTTTTAAAAAACAAGGAAACAAAGATCTATATTTTAGAAATCTAATAGACTCTTTAGAAAAAAGTCCCACAAATTTAATCCGACAAGACGAATTGATCGATCTTCTGACTGGTAATCACGAAAATTTTTTAGGTGACGCTTATTGGAAAGACGCTCTTAGAAAAATTCCAGATCTTCCAGTCAAAGGAAGGCTCGTGTATTGGTATCTTCGTTTTCTGAAAAAAAACGGCAGGACAGAAGAACTTAATTCTTGGCTTAAATCCTATTATAAATTCATTCCTGGTTCTTATTATACAAGAGTCATTCGAGAAGAATTCCAAGAGGAAATTTCAGCACTCCCACTTCCTTCTAATCCTACTTCAAACAAGGAAAGTCTATTTGAATATCTTTCTTTAACTGCGGGGATTCCAGAACTGTCTGGAAAAATTTTAGGAAAGGATTTAGACTTTGCCGTTCAGTCCGTAGCATTTCAGTTAGACGGTAAAATCGATTCTGCTCATTCTAAAATTAGAGGAAATAAAATTTTACAATCTGCAAAAGAATATTTAGAAGTAGGAGAAATGAGTTATGCACTTTCCCTAGTTCAAAAATACAAACTACAACAAGGAATTGGTGACAACGAAAAGGATGAAATTTTAGCCGCACTTGGAGAACAAACCGGAACTCCTTATCTTACTGTCTTTCATACTCGATCTCTGATGAAAAAAGAAAAAATCAGCGACGATGTAATTCTACTTCCTTCTAAGCTTGCAGCCAGAATTTATCCCAGACCACATAGAGGTCTTGTAACTTCCATTTCCCAAAACATTGGAATCGAGGAAGACATTATCTACGCGATCATGCGACAAGAATCTTTTTTTAAAGAGAATGCGGTTTCGGTTTCGAACGCAAGAGGTTTGATGCAGATCATGGGTCCTACCGGTAAAGAAATAGCCAAAGGAATGAATCTAAATTCTTATTCACTTTTTGATCCGGAAGTTTCTATCGAAATGGGTGCAAGATTTTTACGCTATCTAGTTGCTTCTCATGGAAATCTTCAATGGGCTTCGATCGCCTATAACGGAGGTCCTGGAAATCTTCGTAAATGGAAACGAAATCATTATCGTGGAGACTTCAATCATTTCTTAGAAGAACTTCCTCTCAAAGAACCTCGTGATTATTGTAGAATCGTTAGTTCCAATTATTACAACTATCAGAATTTACGAAAGTATAAGAGACTTTAAATTTTTTAGATTGTCTCTCTGATAGAAAGAATAGGATAGGAATCTGAAACCACTGAAGCGCAATTTTTGAACGCCGCCGCAAAAACGACAAACATTTATTAGGAGAAATCACATGACAGAGGTAGCAATTCTGAAAATCGACGGGAAAGAATACGAACTCCCGATCGTAATAGGCACTGAAAAAGAAAAAGCAATCGATATTTCTAAACTTCGTCAACAGACCGGATACGTAACCTTAGACAATGGGTATTTAAACACCGGAGCCTGCACAAGCGCGGTAACTTTTTTAGACGGAGAACTAGGAATTTTAAGATATAGAGGAATTCCAATCGAACAACTGGCCGAAAATTCCACATTCACCGAAGTCGCCTATTTACTGATATACGGAAAACTTCCTTCAGACTCAGAATTGAAAAAGTGGAACGACGAACTTACAATGCATACCTTGATCCACGAAGATCTGAAACGTCTTTACAATGGATTTCCAAAAGATGGTCACCCAATGGCGATCATGTCTTCTATGATTGGATCTCTTTCCACTTACTATCAGGATTCTTACGATCCAGAAAACGCGGAACATAGACATATTTCTATGATCCGTCTTCTTGCTAAGTTTCCTACAATCGCCGCGTTTGCTTATAAAAAATCCATTGGACAACCTACAATTCATCCTTTGAACAGTTTAGACTATTGCGCTAACTTTATGAACATGATGTTCTCCGTTCCGAGCGAGGATTATAAAATCGATCCGGAAATCGTAAAAGCGTTGAACTTATTATTAATTCTTCATGCGGATCACGAACAAAACTGTTCTACGTCTACGGTGCGTTTGGTGGGATCTTCACTCGCAAACTTATACGGCGCTATCTCCGCTGGAATTTGTGCACTTTGGGGACCTAGACACGGAGGAGCCAATCAAGAAGTATTAGAAATGTTGCAAGAGATTCAGGCAAGCGGATTACCCGTAAAGAAAATCGTAGAAAAAGCAAAAGATAAAAACGACTCTTTCCGTCTGTCCGGTTTTGGTCACAGGGTTTATAAAAATTTTGATCCACGCGCAAAGATTATTAAAAAGGCATGTGACTCCGTATTAAAAAGGTTAGGTGTTCAAGATTCTTTATTAGATATTGCTAAAGAACTGGAAGAGACCGCTCTGCATGATCCATATTTTGTGGAAAGAAAACTCTATCCAAACGTAGACTTTTATTCTGGAATTATCTATCGAGCATTGGGAATTCCGGTAAACATGTTCACTGTAATGTTTGCGATGGGACGCCTTCCGGGTTGGATCGCTCAATGGAAAGAAATGATAGAATCTCCGGATATGAAAATCGGTCGTCCAAGACAGATATACACCGGATCTACTGAAACTTCTTACAAAGACACTAAGAAAAAAGCCTGAACTCTAACTTTGCAAACTTCCGGTTCCGAAGATATCAACTGAACCGGAAGAGTGAAATTTCCATCCGACGCGGACATCCCTGGATTTTCAGCGGCAATCTTTCTTCCGCAACGTCTTCCTTTGTCAATGGACAGTGGTTGAATTTAGTATCAACAACTAACACCCCTTTGGCGATTGGAATTTATTCTACGACAGGCCTCGTGGCAATTCGGGTCATTCAATTTTTACCTTCTTTTTCAAAAGAAAAAATCAGAGAAAATTTGATCTCCGCCTTACAAAAAAGAAACGAACTTAGAAAAATCACAAACGCATATAGAATTTTACACGGAGAAAACGATTTTTTTCCGGGAGTTACAATTGACCGATTGAATACTACTTGGGTGGTTCAAATTTATTCCTCTTCTTTACTTGTATATGGAAGATGGTTAGTTTGGAATTTATACGATATATGCAAAAATCCTAAATTAGGAGAACCACAACCAAAACGAATTTTATTTGACCCTCCCGAAAAAACTGGCGAAGACAAAATTGGTTTCAAAAAAAAAGATTCGGCAACCCATTCTCAAACTTTGATTCCTTCCAAATTGGACAAATCCGATATTAACCAAAATTCAATTTCTCAAAAGCTAAATTTTAAAAAAGTATCGTCTTTGGAAACATTAGAAAAAAAAATTTTAGACAATTTTAATTTAGAAAGCGATCCTTCAACTTTTTTACAAAACACTAACCTATCAAATAACAATTCCAAAAAAAAATTAAAATATACTAAGCAAAACTCTAACTTATCGAATTCAGACCCTCTCAAAACATCACAAGGTAATACATTCCATAATTCTATTTTACAAAAACAGAATTTAGAATTTGACCGAGAAAGGCTGTGGAGAGGTAAAAAACAACAATCAACTAGAAACAAAATTAATTTTACAAAAGAAAAAACAAAACATTCCGTACACAAAGAAACTTCTTACGTAGAAAAATATAAAATCAGAGAAACGATACAACTGTATAACATAAATTTTCCGATCGAACTTCCAGGTCAAAAAGGAGGAATTTTTTTAGATCTCAGAAACCTGCGCAGATTTCTTCTCGAAAAAAAAGAATTGAGCAAAGATAAAAATTGTATTCATTTGTTTTCTCATACCGGACTCACTTCAATTTGTTTAGAAATTGCCGGAGCAGCTTCCGTTCTTTCTGTGGACGGTTCCAAAGAAGCCTTGGATTCTTTTCAAAGAGTTTTGAGTTTAAACAAAAATAAAGGGAATTGTAAACATAGATTTATACGGAAAAATATTTTTAAAGAATTAGAAGAAATTCTACAAAACAAAACGTTCGGAATGATCGTAATTGATCCTCCCAATCTCACTCCAGATGCAAAATCTAAAACAAACGCCCTCAAGTCCTATTCCTATCTTTTTGCAAATAGTCTTTCTTCTTTGGAAGAATCTGGAACGATCATACTTTGTTCTTGTTCAGGAAGAATTAGATCGGAAGAATTAGAATCACTGGCAAAGAAAATTCTTCAATTAAAAGGATGGAAGTTCGAACGTTTTACGAGTTTAAAACCGGAAGTGGATCATCCGATCAGAAAAAATTTTCCGGAAGGAAATTACTTTAAAGTACACATCTATGAAAACTGCAAAAAAAATTGAACCATCAAAAACAATTTCGCAAAAAAAACCGGCTTCAGTAGAAAAATTTTCAAAAACAAATCAAGAAGTAATTGAATCCGGTTCTTACAAATTAATCGACTCGGGAGATTTCCGAAAATTAGAACAAATCGGGCCTTATACGATCATCCGTCCTTCTCCCGTTTCTGCTTGGCCACCTACAAAACCAAACCTATGGAAAAACGTTCATGGAGAATACGTCCGTTCAGATAAAGGAGGAGGCTCCTGGCACTGGCACAAAAAAACGGAAGAAGAATTTTATATTCATATTTTAGAATATTCTATTAAAATAAAGTTTACTCCGTTCGGTCATCTTGGAATTTTTGCCGAACAGCTAGAAAACTGGAAAAAAATCCGCAAACTTGCTTCTCAACTTAAAAAAGAAGATGAGGTTCTAAATCTATTCGCATATTCTGGAATTTCCACCTTGGCTGTGTTAAACGGAGGAGCGTCCGTCTGTCACCTGGATTCTTCCAAAGGAATGGTGGACTGGGCGCGAGATAATGCAAACGCCTCCGATCTTGCACAAAAAAAAGTTCGTTGGATGGTAGAAGACGTATTGAAATTTTTGAAACGCGAAATCAAACGAGGTAAAGACTATCGAGGTTTTATTTTAGATCCCCCTACGTTTGGAAGAGGTGCAAGCGGAGAAGTATTTAAGATAGAAAAAGATCTTCCAGAACTAATGGATCTTCTAATGGAACTCTCCGGAAACAAACCAGACTTTATAGTACTTACTTGTCACTCTACTGGATTTAGTCCTCTGGCTCTGCAAAGAATTTTAGACGGTAGAATCGGTAACAAAGGAAATTTTTATTTAGGAGAACTTTCCATTCCGGAAATAAGCGGAAGACTTTACCCAGCGGGTTCTAATTGTATTTATGTATCGGAGAGACTTTCGCTTTGAATGATATTCCATTTTTAGAAATTACCAGTTTTTCAAACGAAAAGCTGAAAGCGATTTCTAATCTCAAAGAAAAAAAACACAGAGAAACTTCGGGGCTTTTTTTTATAGAAGGGTATCGTGAAATTTTGAGGGCGCAAAAATCTGGAAAGATAAAATTTCAGAACGTACTCTTTTCCCCAGAATGTTTTTTAGGAGAAAATGAATTCTCACTCATTCGTTTGATCGAAGCAAAAAACATCAAAGTTCCTAAAAAAGTTTTTGAAAAAATTTCTTATAGAGATCGACCGGACGGATTGATCGCAACCGCTCTTTTTTTTGAAACAGGATTAGACACCTTTCAAAACAAATCTAATACATTCAAAAATTTGAAACCGATTTTAGTAATCGAAGGTGTGGAAAAACCTGGGAACCTAGGAACGATCCTACGAACCGCAGAAGGAGCTGGATTTCATACCGTACTTGTGGCCGATCCTAAGTTGGATCTTTTCAATCCGAATGTAATCCGTGCTTCTACAGGAGCTCTTTTTACTTTAGAAGTTTATCTGGGAGAAACAAAACTAATCTATGAAATTTTAAAAAAGAATCAATATAAAACGTTAGCCGTAACACCAGAAGCCACAAAATATTATTATAACGCAGATCTAAAAGGGAAAATAGCGCTCGTTTTCGGATCGGAACAATACGGCCTTTCTACTTATGCAAGAGATAATTCCGACGAATACGTTTCACTTCCTATGTTCGGAGAAGCAGACTCCCTCAATTTGGCCATGTCCGCAGGAATCGTTATGTATGAAGTGATTCGACAGGTTTCCGTTTTATGAAAATTACTTATTACGTTAGCGGTCACGGATTCGGCCATATCAGCCGGTCTATGGAAATTATTCTTCATTTACTTAAAAGTTTTCCTGATTTAAATATCGATCTTGTAACCGTCAGAGAAAAATTTCTAGATACTCTTGCCCTTTCGGAAGAAGATTCTAAAAATCTAAAACGTCTAAATATACGCAAAAAAGACTTGGACGTCGGCATGGTCCAAAAAGATTCTCTTTCCATAGACATCGCCGCCACGGAAGCCGCTATCGAAGAATTTAATTTACAAAAGTCATATATTCAAATTTCTGAAATTGAGTCCTGTTTGGATTTTGGAACAAAACTGATTATTTCAGACTCGGCGTCTCTCCCTTTTATGATTGCGACCAAACTCAAGGTTCCTTCCTTATTTATTGGAAACTTTACTTGGGATTTTATCTACTCCGGTTACTCTAACGAATCAACAATTTTCAAACAAGCTACCAAGACAATCTACGAAGAATATTATCACGCTACGTTTGGCCTACTTCTTCCTTTTAATTGCCCCGCAAACTCTTTAGCGGAACAAAAACAAATCGGGCTTGTGGGACGAAAACCGTTCTTAACCAAAAATGAGGCAAAAGAATTTTTCAAACTTCCAAAAGATAAAATTCATCTTTTATTCTCGTTTGGAGCTTATGGAGTAGAAACACACAGATTTAATTGGGAAAAATTTGATCCCGAAAAATATACTATCGTACTTTCGGGGACAGACTTTAATTTATCAAAAATTCCTAATAAACAAAAAACTGGGATTATACAACTTTCTAATCTTCATTATCCTGATCTTTTGACTGCCTGTGATTTTGTAATTACTAAACCAGGTTATGGAATTTTAAGCGAAGCAGTATATGCAAAAACTCCAGTTCTTTATACGGATCGAGGAAATTTTCCCGAAGTTCAGTATCTTCACAAAAGTTTAAACGAAGAAATACCTTCTTCGTATATCTCCAATGAAGATTTATTTTCATTTCGATTGGATGAAACATTAAAAAAAGAGAATATATGGAAAAGAAAACCTTCTACTTTTTTTGAAAGAGACGGGAAGGAAGACGTAAAACACGCAGTCGCAGTTTTTCTAAAATTGATTTAGAAACGAATTTTAATTTCTTATTTATCGTAGTAACTACGAAAAAGAATAAAAGTAAATTTTTGTAGCAATACTATACGAGCATATTTCAAAAGTTAGAATTCCTTCAAAAATCAACAATTACGTGTTAGGCGCAACTTTTGAAAATTGATACATCTTAGGTAAAATCGATCGCTTATTTTTGGTACTATTTTTATACGCTCGAGTAGTAAAAACAGAATTGGTTCATAAATCTACAATTTCACCCATCGTCCAAACTTGTAGAGCTGGTAACTTATCTTTTTTTTCGGAATGCAACTTTTTAAGATAAAGTGGGGCTTCTGAAGGAAGGTCATCTCCAAGCGCAAACGTCCCCCAATGAATCGGAAGAATTAAAGAAGAACGAAGGATAGAACCAGCTTCCAAAGCTTCCTTGGGGCCAATATGAGCCGGTTCCATAAACCATCTAGGTTTAAACGCTCCGATGGGAAGCAAGGTCGCCGAAAAACCCTGATTAAAACGTTTTCCGATTTCCGAAAAATGTTTTGAAAAACCAGTATCACCGCCAAAGTATATTCTAATATTCTCAAATTCGAATGCATAACTTCCCCAATGATACTGATTCATATCAGTAAGTCCCATTCTGCTCCAGTGTTTTGCGGGAAGAAAATGAATTTTGGCTCCTGCGTATTCAGTAATCGTCCACCACTCTTGTATTACCGCATTTTCAAACCCTTCGTCCTTTGCAAATTCACCCATTCCAGAAGGAAAATGAACTGTAACTTCCGGAAATAATTTTTGTATTTTTTGAATCGAATCTATATCCAGATGATCTCTGTGAGCGTGACTAATTGCCACAACATCCACTCCGGGCAAATTTTCAGGTTCGATCGGAAGTTTAGTAAGTCGCTTAACAAAAGGAGGAACTCCCGTAAATATCGGATCTGTAAGAATGTGCATTCTTTTTCCGTGGAAATTGGAAGCAATCCATACGGTCGCATGTCCAAGCCAAACAATCCTCACCTTTCCCTCTGGGGCGAGTAAATCCTCTTTTTTTATAGGAATCACATCCGGAATTTTTTCCAGATCTCCTTCTACCATGGGTGGATCCGTAGGTCCTAAAATTTTCCAACGTAGAACTGAAAAAAAACTTTTATTCAGTCTTACATCTTCTTCAATATTGTGGTATTTTCCGCCTTGAAAGTGAGAGGAACGAATTCTTTCCGGATCGATCGGAAAACATCTTTCAAAAAGAAATAATATAGTTAAGAAAAATAAAATATGTTTCATAATATTTGATTTGTACCGGTTCGCTATTTTGAATAATCAATCGATTTATTTTTGGTAAATTCAACATCGTACCAAACTGCGCTTAAATTCAATTCTTTGACCAATAAATTGATCGTTCATTCTAAGAACTTCCTTCTTTTCGTCATCCCAATTTTTATTGCAAAAACACTACCCGCATTTTGTAGAATTCGTCACGCTTTATAAAAAAACGCTTTGCTTAAGTTCAACTCTATTCTCTCCGCATTGAACTACATTCAATTTAAACTTTAAGACAAATCATAAAGTAAAATCTTGAACCTACCATAAATCGTTCAACTTCAATTTTCTCGAAAAAACCTTTTATAAAATTCAAAAATAAAAATTTAAAGTCGCTGCAGCTCATTGATCCAGAAATTTTGCTGCTTAAAACGTAAAATTTTTACGACGAAAAAGAAAATAAATTACAGAATTTTAGATAAAAAAAATTTTCCCAATTTTATATTTTTATAAAAAAATTTCAATATATTATACTTTAATAATTTAATTTTAAATTTTACAAGATCAATCTAAAACATAGACCAAAATTTATCCAGTTTGGATCTTTTTGAAATCACCCCTAAAAGAAAAAACTACACGATCAAAAAAAATGAGGCGGCGGCAAACATTTGTAAGATAGAGTTTTTGAAAAATGAATTCTCCATCAATTTCTGTTTTACGGAAACGATAGATTAAAACAGTTTTATTGAACCTGAATTTTGGAATTTTTCAACAACTCTAATTTAGATCAAGATTCGATTTATTTTATAAATGTAAATCCATCAGAAACTATAAATTTTATTCAGTAAATGTTTTTCATTTTAATTGTTTCAAATGATATTATATTCAATAGAATTTATCACAAAATTATATTTTTAGATTTACTCTAAAAGAACCTTCTACAGACTTTCCTTTCATTATAGTAAGTTATTTGAATCTATTTTATTTCTTAATTTTTATCTACTTCATAAAAGTTACGAGGCAATATAATTGTATCCGTTCTACTTTTAGATTAAAAAATAGATTCGATTAGTTTATAATTTTAACACAAAAGGAGAAAATAACTTGAGCGATAATATTTCCAAAGGTGTGGATGAAATTTTTTGTAGTTCCTGCGGGGCGGTTATAAAAAAGGCCGCTGAAATTTGTCCTAAATGTGGAGTCCGTCAAAAAGGAAGTCCATCTGACAACTGGCTAGTTACGTTTCTATTGTGTTTATTTTTAGGAGTTTTAGGTGTCCACAGGTTTTATACAGGTAAAATCGGCACCGGAATCCTTATGTTAATCACGGGTGGCGGTTGTGGAATTTGGACTTTAATCGATTTAATCATGATCCTACTTGGAAATTATAAAGATTCCCAAGGAAATCCAATTACAAGGAACTAGTAAAATTGTCAGAAAATAAATTTGCCTTATGTTATTATCAAATTCTTAAATTAGAATGGCATAAGGTGATTTTATGCTAAAATTTCAAAAAAAGATTAAGTTCCTATTATTGTCCTTTGGAACTTTTGTATTTTATAATATTCCTCCGGAATATATGAGTGGTCGTTATACAGTTTGTCTTTTTAGGCTCATATTGAAACGAGAATGTTTTGGCTGTGGCACTGTCAGAGGTTTTTGGTGTCTTTTGCACCTACGATTTGAAGAAGCGTTTCAATTCAATCAGATGATCTTTATTACATTTCCTTTATCCGTTTTTTGTATTCTATATTGGGTATTTGAAATGGATTTTCGCAAATTAAAACAATTTTCTTGACTTAAAGTAAAATAGGCCATTAAATAAATTATTCATTTATAATATTTAAAATTATAAATGAACAAGAAACTCAATCCTATATTAGAGTCGTTGAAAATTAATTCTCGTTTGATTGAAGCAGCTTTATCGATCTAAACTATGGAATTTTTCAACAACTATATTTCTATATACTTTCATTGATTGTTTCAAATGAGAATACCGTTCAAGAAAATAAAAAGCAAAACCCAAAAATAGTTTCTCTAATCTTGGGGTTGTCTTAGATTTGGAAATAATATTTCGATTTTATTTTTTTGAGAAATCAAAGCGGGCATACCCTCTAATCCTAGAAAGTGAAGATTTTGCAATTTTCTAATTTTTTTAGGAAGAGTTGTGAGTTGATTATTACTTAAATTTAAATATTCTAACTTTTGTAATTTCCCAATTTTCTTGGGAAGAATCGTAAGTTGATTGTTATCTAAAGATAACTCTTTTAACTTTTGTAATTGTCCAATTTCCTGAGGAAGAATTGTAAGTTGATTATTATCTAAAAATAAATATTCTAACTTTTGCAATTGCCCGATTCCCTTGGGAAGAATCGTAAGTTGATTACCATTCAAATGTAGATCTTTTAGATTTTGTAGTTGTTGGACTTCTTTGGGAAAAGTTGTAAATCGATTATGATTTAAATGTAAATATTCCAATTCTTGCAGATGTAAACTTTGTCCGAATAGAATCGCGAGTTGATTATCACTCAAATATAAAGCTTTTAGTTTTTGCAAACGCCCGATTGCTTTAGGAAAAACCACAAACCGATTATTACTTAAACTTAAATTTTCTAATTTTTGCAATTTTCTAATTTCTTTGGGAAGAGTTGCAAGTTGATTGTCATCTAAAGATAAATGCTCTAACTCTTGTAACTGTCCGATTGTTTTAGGAAGAATCGCAAATTGATTATCACTTAAGAACAACAATTTTAACTTTTGTAATTTCCCAATTTTCTTGGGAAGAGTTGTAAGTTGATTGTTATCTAAAGATAACTCTTCTAACTCTTGTAATTGTATAACTTCTTCGGGAAGAATCGTAAGTTGATTATCACAAATATATAAATTTTTTAGCTTTTTTAGTTTTCCAATTTCTTTAGGTAAAGTTGTGAGTTGATTCTTCTCTAAATATAACTCTTTTAAATTTTGCAATTGCCCGATTTCCTGAGAAAGAGTCACAAGCCGATTACTACTTAAATTTATTTTTTGCAAATTTTGTAATCTTCCAATTTCTTTGGGAAGAGTTGTGAGTTGATTCTTCTCTAAAGATAACTCTTTTAACTTTTGCAATTGCCCGATTTCCTGAGGAAGAGTCACAAGCCGATTGTTACTTAAATTTAAATATTCTAACTTTTGTAATCTTCCAATTTCTTTGGGAAGAGTTGTGAGGTTCTCGCCGTCCAAACGTAAACTTTCTAAATTTTGCAGTTGCTCAATTTCTTTTGGCAAAGTTGTGAGTTGACTATCATAAAGTTCCAAAGCCAGAACATCCAATGGATTTTGGAGTGCCTTGGTTAAATTGTAATAAGTTCCATTGTTATCACGAGAATTTTCAGCCTCAAGTTTTACTAAAAAACAAAAGAAAATTAAGAACAAAATTCTCTTTTTTTGCAAGCTATTGAATATTAAATGAAAACACATTCTTAAAACACCACTTGAACACATCGTTTGTTTTTTGTCATTTGACATAAATAAGTCATTTAGCTCAAAAGCCTCTCGTTTTTATAAAAGAAACGAAAGACGATATACCGCATAACGTTTCTTTCATGCAATTGATTGACCAGAGCCAAGGACCCAAACGGCCGGATTCGCTCAAATTTTATTACGACAAACTTTAGTTAAATTAAAATTCAAAGTATACCATTTTGTAGGTTCATTTTCAATTGCCTAAAAAAGTTAGTTTCTTCACTCTTTTTGAATCTCAAATGTACCAAACACCTCGCAGAAACATTCCAGAAAAAACAAACCGAACGATCGCGTTATTGTTAAGCGTATTTTTTATTTCCATATACTTTTGGAATTTCATTTCGATTCTTATAGAATCTTTTCCTATATTCTATATTTTTAATACAAATATATCGATTTCATTCTGGTTTGTAAAATCGATTTTGATTCCGACTCTATTACTTTTATTTTCTACGATTTTTTCTTACACACATTGGGCATTGATTCACGAATGTGTTCATGGAAATTTTTCGAACTCTCGAAATGAAAACCGTTTTTGGGGAAGATTCCTTTGTGTTCTTTTTGGAACCACTTATCAAATTGTGAAAACGGCTCATCTGGTTCATCATAAATTCAATCGCTCCGAAGGAGAAAGAATTGAATTCATTGAAAAAAACGCTGGCCCTATTTTGTTCCAAAAATTTTTATATTACGTCAGACTTTTTGTGGGAACGTACTTTTTAGAAGTATCAGGAAGTTTTCTTTTAAGTTTACCTCTTTCTTTTACCTCGCCCATTGCCAAAAAATATTTTTCTAAGTTTCCGGTATATAAGACTTTCTTTAAACAAATTCAAAAACCTGAAATCGTTCGAGAATTAAGAATCGACTCTTTACTCATTTTCATTTTATTTGGATGTGCTTTTTATCTTTGTGGTCCAAATGCAATTTTTTTAATTTTAGTTCTAATTCTGAGAGGATGGATCGTTTCTTTTTTAGACCATTCTTATCATTATGGAAAAGAATTAGACGATGTGAATTCCGCATACAACCTATACTTGCCTAAATTTTTCTCTTATCTTTTTCTGAACTTCAACTATCATAGAGTACATCATCGTTTTCCGGGTTGTTCTTGGAACCGTCTTCCAATTCAATTTTTAAATTCAAAAGATCAAATGGATCTTTCTTTATGGATACAATCCATTCGACAACTTTCAGGACTTTTAATCCTTCCAGAAAAATCAGATCCTCATAAATCAATTTGATTGTCAAAAGAGAGTTTTTTTACATTCTGTCGTTTAATGTACTATAATCATAAGAATGTATTGGATACGGAACAATTCTCAAAATCAGATCTTGATTTTCTGATCGGGAAAATTAAAGATATGGAACGTCTTGTAGAACAAAACAAGGCATTTGGAATTCTAACCGGCAAACTTTTAGCCTCTCTTTTTTTTGAAGCATCTACAAGAACCAGACTTTCTTTCGAAGCGGCTATGGAACGTCTTGGTGGAAGAGTGATTTCTACAGTTGGGTTTCAATTTTCTTCTATTTCCAAAGGAGAAACGTTGTATGACACCATGAAGATGGTAGAAGCCTACGCGGATATTGCAGTCATTAGACATCCCGTTGAAGGCTCTTCCAGAATCGCAGCGGGAGCGGTAAAAATCCCAGTCATCAACGCTGGGGACGGAGCAGGACAACATCCCACCCAAGCAATTTTAGATCTTTATACAATTATCTCCGAAAAAGGAACGTTAGACGGTTTGACGGTTGCATTTATAGGTGATTTAAAATACGGAAGAACAATACATTCTCTTATCAATTTACTCAGACACTATAAGGTTCGTTTATTTCTGATTTCTCCTCCCGAACTAGCCTTGCCGGAGTCCTATAAAAAAGTACTACAAGGTTACCCTCTTACTTTAGAAGAAACGACGGACATCAAAGCGGTTTGGGATTGTGACGTAGCTTACGTGACTAGAATTCAAGAAGAAAGATTTCCAGATCATAAAGAATACGAAAGACTGAAAGATCTTTTTAAGATTAACAAAGAGTTGATCCTTGCTTCTAAAAAAGAAACTACGGTTCTTCATCCTCTTCCTAGAGTAAACGAACTCTCCACGGACGTAGATGATCTACCAAACGCGGCTTATTTTAGACAAGCAAGATACGGAGTTGTAAGTCGTATGACTCTTCTTTGCCTTTCTTTAGGACAGGATTTCTAATCTACTTGGAACGGAAACTCTGGACATATCAAGAAGCTCGTAAAATCCTACCTATAGTCAAAGAAATTACGGAAAAATATTATTCTTATGTATCGGAATTAGCCGTTCAAATTCGAGATACAATTCTTCCCGAAAACGAAATGGAAAACAAAGAGGAAGAAATTCGAAAATTGATTTTAGAATGGTCTTCTAAAATCCAAGAATTTGGAATCGAAGTCAAAGGGCTCTGGTTAATAGATTTCGACAATGGAAACGGATATTATTGTTGGCACTTAGGAGAGGAGGATCTTCTTTACGAACACAGTTACGAAGAAGGTTTTGCCGGAAGAAAACGAATCGACAAGGATCAAAAAGATGGCGAATATCAATGAAAATTATTTAAAACTAAAAGCGGGATATTTATTTCCAGAAATTTCAAAACGAGTTAAGACTTACTCCGAAAAAAATTCTTCGGCAAAAATTATTCGTTTGGGTATAGGAGATGTTACTCTTCCGATCGTTCCTTCGGTGGTGAATGCTATGGTAGAAGCATCAAAAGAAATGGGGAGTTCGGAAGGTTTTCATGGTTATGGTCCTGAACAAGGATATTCATTTTTACTAAAGTCAATTGCGGATCATGACTACGGTTCTTTAGGAATCAAAATAGACGAAAGTGAAATATTTGTCTCCGATGGTTCTAAATGCGATTGTGGTAATATTCAAGAAATATTTTCTACGGATTCTAAGATCGCAGTTGCAGACCCTGTTTATCCGGTTTACGTAGACACAAACGTAATGGCGGGTAGAACCGGCGAAATCGGTTCAGACGGCAGATATTCTAATTTGATCTATATGCCCGCCACAAAAGAAAATGGTTTTCAACCGGAAATTCCGAAAGAAAAAGCAGACATCGTTTATCTTTGTTATCCGAACAATCCGACCGGAACCGTAACCACAAAAGAATCCTTAAAAGCTTGGGTTGAATATGCTAAAAAAAATAACTCTATCATTCTTTATGATTCCGCATACGAAGCTTTTATAAGCGAACCCGGGGTCCCTCGTTCTATCTATGAAATAGAAGGCGCTAAAGAAGTTGCAATTGAATTCCGTTCTTTTTCTAAAACCGCAGGTTTTACAGGTTTAAGATGTGCTTATATAGTAATTCCTAAAGAACTCAAAGGAAGAACTCGTTCGGGTGAAGAAGTCAGCGTAAACTCTCTTTGGAGTAGAAGACATACTACTAAGTTTAACGGAGTTTCTTATGTAACTCAAAAAGGGGCGGAAGCTTGTTATTCCCCTCAAGGAAAAAAAGAAATTCAAACTTCTATCGCTTATTATATGGCAAACGCTTCTAAGATTCGTGACGGTTTAAAAAAAGCTGGTTATGAAGTTTTCGGTGGAGTTAACGCTCCTTACATCTGGCTAAAAACTTCGGACAATCTTTCTTCTTGGGATTTTTTCGACAGACTTTTAAATAAAGCTCAAGTGGTAGGAACTCCAGGTTCCGGTTTTGGTCCCGCGGGCGAGGGTTATTTTCGTCTCAGCGCTTTTGGTAAAAAAGAAGACGTAGAGGAAGCGATCACAAGGATTACATCTCTTTAAAAGTGAAAGTCCCACGTCAAACATACATTCTCATTTTGATTTGCCCAACCCAGAGTGAATTTCTTTACGGTGAGTCCAATCATCGAATGTCTAATGTTCGGAAATAAGATTCCAGTCCGCACCATCGTTTAACGTGAGTTCGACATAAGAAAATCTTGGTGAATCCGGCTTGCCACAGGCAGCCGGACCGGGCTCTGGTCAATAAATTGCATACAGAAAATTTTATATAATAATATTCTTTAGTTTTAATATAGAACGCGATCCATAGAGAGCGTTCTGCTGAGTTTAACGCGATCCATAGAGAGCGTTCTGCTGAGCGACTCATAGGGAGCGATGTATTGGTTTCCAGAAGCGAGACGCTGAGTTTGAAAGAGCCATAACCTTACCCACAAACATTTAGATCTCAATATAAATCTGTCGGAATTACGACAACTCTTCTGTAAAACTTACCCCACCCTAATTTTGGGTGGTGGGGTGGGAGGTGGAAAGGTTCGAGAGACTTTCCTCTATCAGAAAAACATACTTTTTGCAAGTAAAAAGACTCATTCTTGTCGGAACACTTGAAAAATGTGCGTTGATTCTAAAATCCTCTTCAATTGTGAGACGCTGAGTTTGAAAGAGCATTCTGCTGAGTTTCCTGGCATCGATCCTTTTCTCGTTAGTTTACGAGTCACTCAAGTTCTTTAGCAAGTCAAGGACAATTACATCATAAGAAAGTTAAACCATTCGAATCTTTAAAAAATAAATTTTCCATCGGGTTTTCTGTTTTATGGAAACAATCGCAGTTTTTTAATCTGAACTATGAAATTTTTCAATAACTCTATTCTAAATTTTTAAAAAAACTCATAAGATCATTATCATCTGTCCATGTAGAAATAAAAAGTTTAGTTTTTTATGCTATACTTAAGTATATTTTGAAAATTCAACACAAAAATTAGGATCTATTTTTATTTCAAAATTCTGTTTCAGAGTAAAATTTCCGGCTCTTTTATATAATTTTGAGTAAGATTCCATCTTTTCGAGCTTTATAAATTATCTTAAAATAAAATCGCGAAAGAATAAAAATTGTTTCAATAATTTTTTGATAAAAAATAAAATCGATTATGAACCACTATATAATATTTTGCTACAAATTCAAGTTTAGAGGCAGAATTTTTGATATTCTATCATATTGCTTAAATATAAGATCCAATAATTTATCGTCCAATTCCAAAGAAAATAACTATCTTAATTCATAAGAAAAGAAGACTAAAAAAAGTGATTTGGAAAATTAGAATTCGAAAAAATCAAATAGAACCACCTCAAAGGTTATTAAAAGTAAAAAATTTGTTAACTGATTTATAAATACGTGAAGTAAGAATGATTAGCGTTTTCAAACAACCCAAGAACAATAATAAAAATTTACACCAAATCATAAATGGACGGTCTATTAGAAAGATTTAAAAAAAGAAACGATTGCGATTGGAAAATAAAAATATTCGAAAGTATTTAATAGTTTTCCATAAAAAAACGGATTATTTACTGTTAAAAATAATTTTATGAAATAAACTGGATTTCATTTTAAGGCGAAAATCATGTCACTTCTTGAATCTGAAAAAATACCATTGGGAAACTTACTTCCAACTTTCCGCTTGGCCGATCCAAACGGAAAAACTTATTCTTCCGATCAAATGTCCGGTTCTACTGGATTGTTATTGATAGTTACTTGTAATCATTGTCCTTATGCACAAGCAATTTGGCCGAGGTTGATTCGTTTTGCAGGAGAAATACTTTCTCTCGGAGTTCGAACCGTTGCAATCAATCCAAATATACATCCCGATTATCCGGATGATTCACCCGAGATGATGCTTGTAAAAATTAAAGAATGGGAAATTTCCTTTCCTTACTTAGTAGATGAAAGTCAAGAAGTTGCAAAAAAGCTAAAAGCGATGTGTACTCCAGATATTTATCTCTATGATGGAGAACAGAGATTGTATTATCATGGAAGAATGGATGACAACTGGAAAAATGAAAAACAAGTTTCTAGAAAAGAATTAGAATATGCGGTTCATCAACTCGTAAAAGGAAATCCCGCTCCTATCAATCAGATGCCCTCGATGGGATGTTCTATAAAATGGAAGGAGTAGTCACTTGCCAGCAATAACACCCGATCATACTCCTATCAATGCAGAATCTTTTCAGGAAATAGAAATTATCAGTAACCACTATAGGGAAATTGAAACGAAGTCATTGGATCACTTTAGGGATGAGTTTAGAAAAAACGAAAATTCCTTAGATAAGGTTTCAACGGTCGCTTTGATTTCTTTTCTAAAAAAAAGTGGAAACATATATCAAGATTGGAGAATATTAAAAAAGAATCTTACGGATAAATACGCGGAATTACAGAATAGTCGGAATTCGGAATATGAATTGATTTATCATAAATTAGTTACAAATAAAAGTAGCAAAATAAAACCGAGCACTTTGATCGGAGATCTATTTCAGACCGTGGTGGAAGACGTTTTAAATGCCTTATATATTTGGACCGATTCGGAAAAAAAAGAACAATCTAAACTTATTGAAAATATTAGAGACCAATCTTCAAAAGACAAGGATGAGGATCTCAAAAAATTATATCGGGATATGATACAAAAAAAACTGAAAGAAAGAGATCGGAGTTTTACACTATTTCAAGATTTATTAAAAGAATCCGCATTCAATTGGAATCAATCCTATCGAAAAAAATTTCATCAGAGTTTAGCCGCAACGGTAAAAAAACTGAAATCGTCTAAGGCAAGTAAGGCGGAAATTCTAAACAATAAAAAGATGGCTAAAAAAGCAATTTTAGGCTTCTACGAAGAGGACAAGGTCCAAAAATATTCAATTTTTATGATAGATTATTTCTTAGACCAACTTCTTGAAAAAGAAACTATCGTGGAAAACAAAATCCTACTTCCTAAAGAACCGGAAATCATTCAAAATAAAGAAAATGTGGATTTTATTCAAAAAAATTCCGAAATTCAAAAAGCCGTAACCGAACCGGAATTAAAAAATGAAAAACCAAATCTCACAAAAAAAGAATGTCCAATTACGGATCTTCCGGATCATCTAATCAAAGAATGTTATGCAGATTATTTGATCGTGGATCTTTCCACAAAAGAAAAACGTCTCGAACTACATCGAATCCGCTTAGGAAAAGAAAATCAAAATACAAGGGCTGAAGCGATTGAATTTTTCAATCATTGCGCCAACAAAGATGTTTCTGCGGTAATTCTAGCCGAATCCGTTTTGAAAAGACACAACATCACTCAAGAAGAAGAGGAAAAATTGAACGAGATGATTCGCAAACAAAATGCGTGTAAATAATATATTAGAGTTGTTAAAAAATTGATTCTACATCAGTTTCTCTTTGATGGAAACGGTCAATTGAACCAGTCTCGTTAATCTTGAGCTATGAAATTTTATGTGAGTTTTTACACTTACTTTTATTTTTTTCGCTTTAAAACAAACATTCAAAAACTGAATTCCTTACACCGAACTCACGTTAATTTAAAGGTTTAGAAAACTCCTATAAAGAATCTGTCTTAAAAAAGAAAAAGCAAAAATGGTATCAGTAAATTTAAATATTCTAAAATATTAAAACTTACAGAATTTTAGGCATGGAATGGATTTCCTGAAGAGAATGGATCGTAAAACCTTTGTTTTTCATTTCCACCATTCCTTTAATAAGCGCCTTAGCTGCATTAGACGTAGTTAAACACGGCACCTTAAAACGGATCGCCGCCTGACGAATCGTAAAACTATCGTCTCTAGTAACTCTCGAAAGAGGAGTATTTATAATGAGATGAATTTTATTTTCTCGAATATAATCAAGCGCAGTTGGAAACACTCCATCGTACACCTTGTTTATCTTAGAAGAAAGAATTCCATTTTCTGAAAGAAATTTATGAGTTCCTGAAGTGGCAATCAAATTGAAACCTAACTCTGAAAGATCTTTAATATAGGAAAGAAGTTCTGCTTTAGTTTTATCGTTGATACTTACAAAAACGGTTCCTTGAGAAGGAAGTTCGTCTCCCGCCATGTACTGAGATTTTAAAAACGCTTCTCCTGCGGTGGAAGCGATCCCCATCACTTCCCCAGTTGAACGCATCTCCGGACCTAAGATTGTATCCACTCCCGGAAATTTATTAAACGGAAGAACTACTTCCTTAACAGAAACCTGAGAAAATGTCATTTCCTTCGGAAGAGGAAGACTTTTTAAAGATTCCCCCATCATAATTCGAGTCGCATATTTTACAATCGGGTGACCTAACGCCTTAGACACAAAAGGAACCGTTCTAGAAGCCCTGGGGTTTACTTCTATAATATAAAGTATTTCGTTTTTAACTGCGTATTGAATATTGATAAGGCCCTTAACTTGAAGTTCAAGTGAAAGGTTCACCGTGGCCTTACGGATTTCATCCATCATATTTTTGGAAAGTGTTTGTGGAGGAAGAACACAAGCAGAGTCGCCACTATGAATTCCAGCCTCTTCAATATGTTCCATAATTCCAGTAACAAAAACGTCCTTGCCATCACAAAGAGCGTCCACGTCCACTTCAACCGCATCTTCTAAAAAGGAATCGATCAAAAGAGGTCTGTCCTTAGAAATCTCCTCTGCTTTTTCCATATAACGATCTAGTTCTTTCTCTTCGTTGATGATAAGCATAGCCCTACCACCTAAAACATAACTAGGACGAACTAAAACCGGATACCCAATCTTATGAGCGATCTCCCGCGCTTCTTCCATAGAAGTAGCAATTCCACTTTCCGGAGAATTTAGTTTCAATTTTTCTAATACTTCTATAAAACGTTTTCGATCTTCCGCACGATCGATAGAATCTGGACTTGTTCCTAAGATTTTAACTCCCTTTTTTTCCAGATCCTTTGCAAGTTTAAGGGGGGTCTGACCTCCGAACTGAATGATCACTCCTTCCGGTTTCTCATTTTGATAAATTCGATAAACGTCTTCCAGAGTCAAAGGCTCAAAATAAAGGCGATCCGAAGTATCATAATCGGTAGAAACCGTTTCCGGATTGGAGTTAATCATAATCGATTCAATGCCTAAATCTTGGAGTGCGTACGAAGCCTGACAACAGCAATAATCAAACTCGATCCCTTGACCGATCCGGTTCGGACCTCCACCCAAAATCATTACAGATCTAGCGTTAGTCACATCGGATTCATCTTCGTCGTCGTAAGAAGAATAAAAATAAGGAGTATATGCCTCAAATTCTCCTGCGCAAGTATCTATCCTTTTATATACAGGAAGAATTTTTTTAGAACCTAGTTCGGTTTCGATCTCATCTTCCGTTTTTTTGAGAAGATTTTGAATTTCCGTTTTTTTCAGATCAACTCTCAGATTTCCATCGAGTAAATTCAAAATCTGTTTTTTATTTTTAAGAAACGAGAGCTGACGATTTGAAAATCCTGCTTGTTTCATTTTAGTAAGGAGCAAATTTCCTTTTTCCAAATATTCCCTTTCCAATTTGAGAAGGTCTTCCATCTGCCACAGAAACCATCGATCGATTTTACATAAATCGTGGATTTGGTCCACGGTGTAACCTTCGTCAAATGCAAGTTTTACGTAAAATATACGTTTGTCGTTTGGACGTTTTAAATGAGAATCAATCCATTCCTTTCTTTGGTCATTGTTTAGACTTCTAGAATATAATAATTCTTGAAAGTATCCGTCAGAACCAAAACCGTAACGATCAATTTCTAAAGAACGAAGCGCTTTTTGAAAACTTTCTTTAAAAGTCCTTCCGATTGCCATCGCTTCTCCGACCGCTTTCATTTGGACTCCAAGCGTATCGTCTGTTCCGGGAAATTTTTCAAAAGCAAAACGAGGTACCTTAGTTACCACATAGTCTATTGAAGGTTCAAAAGAAGCAGGAGTAACACGGGTAATATCGTTTTTAATTTCGTCTAACGTATATCCAATAGAAAGTAGCGCGGCAATTTTAGCGATCGGAAAACCAGTCGCCTTAGAAGCAAGAGCAGAAGAACGAGAAACTCGAGGATTCATTTCGATCACGATCACGTCTCCGCTTACAGGATTTACCGCAAACTGTATATTAGATCCTCCTGTTTCCACTCCGATTTCGCGAATGATAGAAATAGACATGTCTCTTAGGTTTTGATATTCTTTATCAGAAAGTGTCTGTTGCGGAGCGACCGTAATAGAATCTCCCGTATGAACTCCCATCGGATCTATGTTTTCTATCGAACAAATGATCACAACGTTATCTGCAAGGTCCCGCATAACTTCGAGTTCAAATTCTTTCCAACCCAAAACAGATTCTTCTAAAAGAACCTGACTGATCGGAGAAGCCTTCAGTCCTTTGGAAACCACTTCTTCAAAAGTTTCTTCGGTATAAGCGATACCTCCACCAGTTCCTCCAAGTGTAAACGCCGGACGAACAATCAGAGGAAGTCCTAATTTAGTTTTAATTTCAACCGCGTCTTTGAGATTGTTTGCAAGTCCGGAAGCAGGAACACGAATTCCTATCTTTTCCATCGCCTTTTTAAAAAGTTCTCTGTCCTCTGCTTTTTTGATTGCGTCTACTTTGGCGCCGATCAGTTCTACATTATATTTTTCTAAAATACCCGCGGAGTTACAAGCAAGTGCAAGGTTAAGAGCAGTTTGACCTCCTACTGTGGGAAGAATTGCGTCCGGTTTTTCTTTTTCCAAAATTTTTTGAACGACCGGAACCGTCATCGGTTCCACGTAAGTAGCATCCGCAAGATCCGGATCTGTCATGATCGTAGCCGGATTTGAATTCAATAAAATAACGCGAATCCCTTTTTCTTTCAGAGCCTTAGCGGCTTGAGTTCCAGAATAATCGAATTCACATGCCTGCCCAATTACGATCGGGCCGGAACCCAGGATGAGGACGGAACGTATATCTTCTCTTCTAGGCATATTAAAATACAGGTTTTTAGTTAAGCCCTATCCTTCAAGCATCAATTGACGGCTTTGAGTACAAATTCGAGTCGTCCAATGAAGTGTAAATCCAATCTATCAATTCTATATTTTATAAAGGAAACAAATACTCTCCTGCCCTCTTAAATTTCCCAGAAGAGATCAAAAACGAAATCAAAGAATTTTTTAAAGAAGAACACTCAGAGTTAGAAAGTGGTTTTATGTTCCAAGGATCATTGATCCTATCGTAACAACGCCAAATCACTCCGTTTTCGGAAGGAATATAAATCAATTTACGAGTAGAATTCTGAAACATCCTGTGTTTAGAAACGATGATACTTTCTTTTGCGTAAGAATCTCCAATCGAAATAAAAGGAAATTCTCCCGATTCAATTGAATGTAGATGAAGAATGTTAGGATAAAAAATTCTTTCCTTTTGAAAGAAATGATTTCCTAAATCGCTGAACCAAATTCCTGTTTCTCCATATACGTTTCTAGAATCTTTCCAGGTTGTAGAGTTCAAAGCAAAAGAAAGATCTCTTCCAGATCGGTTTTCAAGTTCTTTCAAAAATTTATTTCTTAAGGAAGTATTTTGGATTTTTTTCGAGACAAATGTCAAAAGAGTAGGAAACAAATCTAAAGAACTGCTGATTCCGGAAAATCGAATTCCGGCTCCCCGATTTTTTGGAAATTTAATTAAAAGAGGAATATGAGTTACCCCCTCTCCTCTTAAATGTTCCCCGTGTCCGTGATTATGATCCTCTTCAAACAAAGATTCTCCGTGATCACTCGTTAAGATAATCAATGTGGAATCATAAATTCCTTTTTTCTTCAACCTTTCAACAATTGTACCGACCGCTTGATCAAAGGAATTGATCGAAGCTTGAAATAGCCCTCGTATTTGTTCCTTATCTTCTAAAGAAGGTTCAGAGGAATCACCTGGATCTACAAACTTAAAGTATTTAAATTTTCCATAATATTCTGAATTTGTAAATTTTTTATAATGTGGGTATGGCGGGCTAAAAGGAAAATGTGTTACCGAGGAAAAAAATACTGTAAAAAAAGGACTTTCGTTTTTTTCAAAACCGCTCCAAAGATCTGAAAGTATTTTAGAATCGTCTCCTAAACTAGGAAGTCCTCGAATAGCCGGAAAATATTCCCCTGCCCCCGGTATAGAACCGGTCACAATCGGAAGCAGAAAAATCTGAGTTTCTAAAATTCTCTGAGAAGTAAGAGTTCCAGCGTGAAAGATAGGCGCTTGGATAGATTGAAAACCCCAATCCGCTCTTGGAAAAATATCTCCCGCAAACGAAGAAACCACATTCGTTTTATATCCAAGTTGTGATAAAAGTTTCGGGAGCGTTTTAAAAGTAAGACCTTGGCGGTCCTTTTGATCCGGAAACATATCCTGAATTCCGTGTATAAAACTGGGTTGCCCTGTTAATAAATCGGCCCAGGCCGGGAAGGTTCTAGGAATTGTAGTATGATGATCCTCGAATATTATAGAATCATTAGATAGAGAATTTATATTAGGAGTCAGCTCTTTTTTACCTTGCGAGTATCCCATTTTATCGTAACGCAAACTATCCGCGCTCAAAATTAAAATGTTGGGAAGATTTGAAAAAACCGGTGAAATTTCCGTTTCAGTTTTAGATTTTGCGTTTAAAAAAGAAACGATCGCAAATAAAACGGAAATGAATCCAACCAAAATCGAAACTTTGATATTCTTAAATAAAAACACGGCGAGACAAGCAAAAGAAACAATAAAAATCCCGACTCCATTTTCCGAAAAATAAAAATAAATTAAAAAAAGAAGAAATATAAAAAATAAAATCGCTCGAAATCGATTTTGTTTTTCAAATATTTTTTTTATCTCTGTGGCTGAGAAAATAATCTGATTTTCAAATATTTGAATAACAAGATAAACGAATGTAGCTATAAAAATTCCAAGTAAACTTCCCAAAGCATGGAAATAAATCAGAAATAAATATATAAAAATAAAAAATATAAGTTTTACATATTCTTTATTTTTAATTAAAGAAATAAAATGAAAAACTATACAAACGCATAAAATCGCAAGTGCAATCAACTGAGGAATCCAAGGAGGAATCCAATCGGTCAGGAAAAACAAAAAGAAACGTAATAATCCGAATCGATAAAAGAAAAATTCTCCGTATAATTGTGGATAAACGATAACAGAATGGCACCAAAGAAAAAAGATAAAAATTCCAAAAACCAAAAGTTCTTTAGAAAATAAAAATCTACTTTTTTTTCTTTCACTTTCCGGAACTTGATCCGGCAAAATATGCAGCTTAGTTTTTAAAATTTTATTTTTGTAACTTGATACTTTTGATTGAATCGTGGTTTCTTTTTTAGTAAATTGACCTTCTGCCTCTTGTTGAAATACAGACGTTTGTTTTTTTTGGTCTTTGTTCTGCCTACCAAACGCAGTTGAAATAAATAAACCCAAAACTCCAAACAAAACACCGCTCGCAACCAAAGTTTGTATATAATCTTTTAAGAATAGAGGTAGAAAGGAAAAAAATAGATACTTAAATTCGGAAAGATCTACTCCCATAACTTGAAACGATGTGTTTAAAATCAAAGTTACAATCGAAATTACCATTCCGATCGTAAAATACTTTAAATAGATTATAACATTATTATTTTTGAATATATTTTGAAACATTTTTAAGTTGTTTAATTTTTTATACGAGTTCTTTCGAATTTTATTTTAACGTAAATTCGTTGTAACTAGTGAGAGAACTCAACAAAACGCTTTTTCAAACTAAAGAGGGATTGTATCCTATATACAATTTATTGACCGGAATTGAGAATATAGTCGACTGTCTATGACAAGCCTGATTCGCACCGATTTTTTTACGTTGAACTCACGTTTTTTACGATTCTTTTTAATTCCAACTCGTGGAAAACAAAAGTTTTACTGCAAAATCCAAGTTTTATAGTAGTTCCCACAGATTTTGTCACATTATGAATCCTTAATCTCACTTTTTATAACCTCGGTTCGTATGAGTTCCCACGTTTATTCAAAATTTAACTGCTAAAACTCGGATTTGTGATAGCTTCCACATTTTATTTTTTACGGAAAAATTAGGCTTTGTAGAACAAAATCTTACATCGAGCTTAAGTTAAGTTTTACCTAAAATTGATCACACCGCGATCTTTAGAAACTACTTTCATTTCCCAAAACGTGGGAACTACTGCAAAAATTTAGTAATAAAAATCATTGTTAAAAACTATCAATAATCAAAACGACATAACCTGCGGGAACTACCGCCATTTCATTGATTTAAGATTTTGAAACAAATTTAACAAAATCAGTTTGTTTTAGTTTATTTTTTATTTCTCGGAAAACTTTATGAGAATGTATGAAATCCCAACGTGTGTTTGGCGTAACCAATGCGAAAGTAATTATTATGTTACGACATAAAACGATCCGTAAAGAGAGCATCTGCTGAGCTTCAATAGTCGCTCTGGAGAGGGCATTCAGAGAATCGTTGCATTGAGTTTTTTATTTCCAAGAATTTTCCCTACGAATTTGTGCTAAAATACCAATCAATTTACAAGGTCAATAAAAATTAAATTCTATATGAAATCGCAGTTTTACGATCATCATAAAATCAAAAACAAAAAGATTAAATTTCTACTCATAACAGAACACCCGGTATTTGCACCAAAACAGGACTTTGTATAGAGTTGTTGAAAAATTAATTTTTCAACAGTTTTCGTTTCATGGAAACGATTGATTGAGGCAGTTTTGTTGATCTGAACTATGGAATTTTTCAACAACTCTAATAAAAATTTATATTATTTAATTTAACGTGAATCAACGCGAAAGGGATCGATGCGAAAAACTCAATGCACGTTCCCTATGAGTCGCTCGACAAATCGCGTTAAACTCAGCAGAACGCTCTCTATGGATCGCGTTCTATATTAAAACTAAAGAATATTACTATATAACGTTTCCTATATACAATTTATTGACCAGAATTGAGAACCTGGTTCGGCTGTCTACAGTAAGCCAGATTCCCCTAATTTTCTTACGTCGGACTCATGTTATTTCTATAAATATCAACAGCTAAATACCTAACTACAATTAGGTTATTAAAAATAAGACGCTCCAAAGCCTTAAAACTAAAAGCTAATTACTTATGAAGTCGAATAAAAAAGTTTGAATTTAGAATCTGTCCCAAAACCTTAGGATGAATCATTTTTGTAAAACTCAAACTCTGAATATCTCCACAGTCGGGGTTTGAATTCCATGTCGCCTTACGTTACAAATAGAATTAATAGCAACGTGCTGGGTTTTGCAACTTCGTCACGTTAAGTCATCTCTTAAACTCAGTCTTACTTCTATAAGCGCTCAAATAGAAGTTTAGATAATAAAGGACTAGAAGTCATTGAAAGTCCGACATAAGCCGCAGCGATCGCGTCCCAAGAATCGTCGTGTCCTTTTAACAAATCGACATTTAAAAGAAGTTTTAAAGCCTGACGAATCTGTTTTTTATCCGCAGTTCCACTTCCAGTCGTTCCTTTTTTGATCTGAGAAACGGTAGGTTCTAAAACTTGAATATTCATTTCTGCTAAAGTAACTAAAAGAACTCCTCTCGATTCGAATACACGAGACGCAGTTTTTTTATTTTTGGCAAAAAACATTTCTTCCACGGAAGCAATAGAAGGATTAAATTCTTCCAAAATTTCTCTAAGTCCTTTCCGTAATATCAAAAGATTATCAGGACTAGGAGTTCGGGAAGGAACTTCTACGGTTCCATAATTTAAAATTTTGATTTTAGAAGCTTTTTTTTCTAAAACCGCATAACCAGCTCTATGCGAACCTGGATCGATGCCGATAATTCTCAAAGAATTATTATTCGGATGCATGAAAATAATATCCAAAATTAACGATCGATTTTACAAAGATGCAGAAGTTTTTAACAATTGCGTCTGACGCAAGATCATTGGCTTTTTTGAAAGAGATCTCAGATTCTATATCTTGAAACGAACTTACCATAGTATTGTTTTTATGCATCCAAGTAATAATATTTACTTTAAACATAAAAGAACTGTTATAAAATAAATTTTTAATTTACTAATGCTCATAAAATATTACACTGTTTGTAGATCAAACCGCAACCCTTGTTTTTGAGTTTAAACAACAGGTATTTTCAGAAACTTTCTACATTTCTTAACCCTACCAAAAACAAACAACCCACCTAAGAGACATTCTGTGGGAACTACTGCATTTTCATAAAAACTTACAGTACAACTTCTAAATTAGATTTTTTAATCAGAATTTTTTTCAGTTTATTTCCGGAAAAAATACCGAGGCGTCATCTTTAAAATTGAAAAACCGTCCCGTTCAAATCTAAAGTCGTAAACGAGATAAAAAGTGTAATTGAAAAATTCAATAGTTCAGATCAATAAAACTACTTTAATTCCCATTTCAATAAAAACAAACAGAAATGGAGAATTCATTTTTCAATATCTCTAAAATTCAAAAGTCATTCATTCAAATTCTTTTTCAAGAGAACTTGCCAATTCAAAATTAGAAGTTACAGAAGTCACGTCATCGTGTCCATCCAATTGATCGATCAATTTCATTACCTTTTCTGCAACTTCCTTATCTGCAATTTCGGAACTTACCAAAGGGATATAACGTATTTCTGATTCTTCGGATTTAAGTCCTTTTTCGTTTAAAGCGTGTAAGACGGTCTCATAATCGTCCGGAGTAGTAATTACACGATAGACGTCACCTTCATTAATCACATCTTCCGCACCTCCGCCAACGGCAACATCAACGAGTTCGTCTTCGCTGATTTGAGAAGATTCTAAAACGATTACCCCTTTTTTTTCGAAAAGACGACTAACGGACCCAGAAGTAGCGAGAGACCCTCCTAATTTTGTAAGAATACTTTTGATCTCAGGTGTAGTTCTGGATTTTTTATCTGTCACCGCAGAAACCATGATCGCAATTCCGCCCGGACCAAAACACTCGTAAAGGCATTCCTCGTAAGTAACCCCTTCTAGTTCTCCGGTTCCTTTTCGAACGGCCCTTTCTATGTTATCCTTGGGCATATTTACGGATTTTGCTTTTAAGATTGCAAGTCTAAGTCTTGGATTTCCTTCCGGATCTCCTCCTCCCATTTTTGCAGCTACAGTAATTTCTTTTCCCACTCTTGTAAAAATGGCTCCGCGTTTAGAATCGATCGCATCTTTTTTACGTTTGATCGTAGCCCATTTCGAATGTCCGGACATGTTTGTTATCCCCTATGCACTCTTTGAATCAAGTAAGTTGATTCTGGATGATACTTTCCAAAAATCAACCAAAAGACATCCTGTCCATCCTTTTCAGAGAAAGCTGATCTGAATATCCTTCACTGATAACATTTAAATCAGAAAGAATTTTAAATTCCTTTTCAGTCGTAAAAAGAGTTATAATAGATTTCATGTGTTGTAAGACAACGACAGGTTCGATTGTCCGTTTTGATTGCTGATATATTAAAACTTGCGCTTATGTAAGTCACCACTCTTAAAGTTGTAATCTAAGCCAAATTCGTTCATAAAGTTCGTGTTTACGTTCATACCTAAATCTTAATCTTAGTTAAAGGGCAATTTCTTTCCGCTTTCGCTTCGATAAACCGTGCTCTAACTCAGTATTTCCACTACATCCTTCTGTCGAAGCTATTAAAAAATGATGGCCAAAATTCCCCAAAACGACTTCGAAAGACTACGTTTTTTTGTTATGTTGAGCATTGAAAACTTGGTTTTATATTCTGAATTAAGTTAATAGATAATGATTTTCATTTTTCTAATTTTTATAAGATTTCAATAGAGTTGAAAAATTAATTCTCCATCCATTTCTGTTTCATAAAAACCGTCGATAAAGCAATTTTGTTAAGCTGAGCTATGAAATTTGTCAACAATTCTAATATAAAAACGATTTTTATGTTAAATGGAACATAAAATAATTGGACAAAGATTATCATTAGAGTAATCCAACTCTACTATTTAGTTCTAAATTTTGATAATAACATTAGAATATTCTATTTTATAAATATTATTTCGTAACTCAACGCAAAAATATAATTATCGATTTGTATAAGTCGATTTCCAATTTTAACTAAATCTTTTGAAACTCTCAACACAAAGCAAACAAATCCGAAGAAAACACAAACAAGTTTATAACTTTGGATAAACTTTTTACTAAAAGCAGAAAGCCCGGCCTCTGCTACCTTCTCCAACTCTATAAGAACGTTAGTCACTGTCGTACTACACGCACTTGATTTTATTTTCGCAAATCTCGTCAGCATATATGCAACTGCCTGTGTATTTATTACTTTTTTGTTCGACTCTAATTTGAATCCATCCATTTTTTCTTTCTTCGGTTCCAAAAACTCACTCTAATACATTCTATTTTTTTAATCTATTTCTCGTTTCCAATTTTAGTTTTCAAAAGAAATAAATTATTTTTTCTTCGTAGGTTTTGTCACAGTAGAAACTTCCCTCACTGGAGTTCCTTCCACCTCGATACAACCCATGATTATATACTGATACGATTTTGCCTTTACTTCTACGTCTTGCAGGCCCGTAGCACCTGGAGCAGATTGTAAAGCATCCCGTACAGCTTGGGCAATACTATTTACATACCAACGAGTCGGTAAAAAAATACAATCACTCCCGCTTACGCGAGTACCGCTACCAACCACTTCTAAATCGGTAGGTATTTCCACAGAATATCTTTTAAACTGACCCCAGTTGAATGAACAATTTACGCTTAACAATAGAAACAAAAACAAAGTTATCGATTTTAACATACTTCTCATCTTATTTCAAACTCCTTGTTTGCACACAATTCAAACGTGTAAATTCCAACCCTACATTCGTTAAATCAGATTTCCCTTTGTTAGCCAAATTACGATTCATATCGTTCAAGATATTCGTCACAACAAAGGCGCATTTTTCGCCAAGTATTTCCTGCGAAAGTTCACCCTTGTCATGTGGTGCAGGCGACATATATCCTACTTTACCGATCGTAAAGCAACTCGTCATGAATATTAAAATCACGACTACACTTACTATCTTACTCATCTTTTTTCCTCTTCGTTTTTTTGATTGATATCTTTCGAATGTATTTTCCAGCTTCAGCTTTATTACTAGAGTCATTCACTTACGTAAAATTATAAATACTGTGATTATTGCAAACATATAAAATCACGATTAGTACTACAATTTGCCTTACTAACTAAATACGATTACTATTTCCTTTTAAAAATCTCATTTAAAACAAACCTCAGATTATAGAGACTCGCACAAAAATTAAATCGAGGAATAATATTCAAAATTGGCTGATGTTTCCGAAAATCAAAGCCAATTAGATTGAGTTACAACCAAAAACATTTGTTCCATCCAGAATACAGAAAGGGGAAAGCCTTCCCCTGAGCGGAGCCAAAGTCTCCGCTCACCCCTTCTCCGGGGAAATTTTTTGTAAAAAAACCCGGACCCAATCTCACGATCTATAGAAAGTAAACGAACAGCAAACTTAGAAATTCACTTGGTTGTTAATAACTTTAAAATATTCTGATTTTCGAAATGTTTTCATCGTTATAATTCGATGGCGTATTTCCCTCTAAGTCAATCGTTGAAAAATGAATCGCCATTTAGTTTCTGTTTCAGAGAAACGGTCGATTGAAGCAGTTTTATTGATTGTTACTATGTAATTTTTCAACAACTCTACTATCTATTTTTCCACACATTATATTTTCTGAAATTAATTCAACAGGCTATCTGAAAATGGATCGTCAACATGCCATATTTTACCCCTTTTTGCTGAAAGCTTGATTCAATATGTAATCTGGCACTTTGAGCAAAAGACCTTTCTTCTTCCCAACTTACAACGAACTTACACTAAATAAGATGAAGATATGTAAAACCTACTCTCTTTGGTCCAAAGCTCAATTCTAAGTAGAGTTAATAGATTCGCCTATGATTCATTCGCTTCTTTTTTCATATAAAATCATGAATTTGCCGTAACCAGACATTTTATAATTATATGCTAATTTTCTTATACGATCCATCGTAAAGTTTTAATTTATATCGAAAGCTGTTTAGGATGTGATAAGATTTTCATTTTCCAAATTTAGGTTTGATAAACGTTATCGTGTCCTGTTTTTTGTTCCAAGCTTACCACTTTTTTTCAGGTAACCTTGATTGCTCCATTTTCCAAAACGATCGAATACAAAAATCCTCCTAATAATTTAGTTTTTCATTCGGCCCGAGAAGCAATTATTGTTCGAACGAAACTCGAAAATATTTGCTCAGTAACAAAATTCCAATGAGCAATAGCAGAAAGTGAAATTGTTGAAACAATGCGGTCGTAAAGTTTTTCTTTGGTTCTCCAAAAAAGAGAAATAGAATATAATTACTTTTATAGATTTCAAGAAGCGAAACAAATACTTTTTGATCAGGTAGATGTTTATTACAATAAACAGAGATCTTCATTGATTTTGTGAGATTTGGTCATCTGAGAATATCGTTTTCTAAATTACTGAATAATTTCTTTTACAAGTTTATTAGAGTTGTTGAAAAATTAATTCTCAATCAGTTTCTGTTTCATGGAAACGGTAAATTAAAGCAGTTTTTTGATCTGAATTATGGAATTTTTCAACAACTCTATTCTTTTTTCAGAGATTGATTCTTCAGGAAGTAGTTTTTTCGAATTTTAGTAACATAATGAATTACAGTCCTTAAAGTATTACAGGAAAATTTTCCAATAAACTTAAAAAGAAGATTATTTTTATAAAAATATAATGGACGTAAAATCGGCAATTGGTTTATTTTAACTAATTTGTGATCCTATATAATAAAATGATCACAAATTAGAAATATCTTAGAATGATCGAAGAATTTTTCAAGCAAAGATAAAGTATTTTTGAGATAACTTAATATCAAATTGAAAAATATTAGATAGGCTGAATATGGAAATATGCAAAGATTGGAATATTGAGGACTTTTTAAAAACAAACGAACAAACAAAAATTCCGTTTTTAATTAGGAAGCATTTAAATGAATGTCAAAAATGTCAAGTAGATATCCTCGAATACTCCGAGTTACATCCTATACCAGAATATCTTTTTGGAAAAAATTTTTCCAAACAAAAACTTCTATGGTTCGGAGCGGAGTTGGCTAATCCAACTGATTTTCCAACCACAAAAGAAAAGAAGAAAAAAGCTTCTTCTAAAATGTATGTCTTCAATGAAGAATCTTCAGTCTTAGGTTTAACTCAACAAAATCATTCTAAATTTCTTTTATTTTGTCGTCGTTATAAAAAATTCATTTTTACATTTGGTTATCTTGCATTGTTAGCGCCAATGCTACAACTTGTATTTCAGATTTTTTAGAAGGCGTGTATGGTTCAGTTTTTTTTGAGAAATAAACTTTCGATTTTAGTAATTTCGCTTACGGTTCTACTGTTAGGGGGAAGCTACTTTTCCCTTTTTAAAGACACTTGTAACGGAGATTGTAAAAACGGATTTGGTTCTAAGATTTATTGGGATGGAAAAAAATACGTAGGCCAATGGAAAAATAACAAAGAGAACGGGTACGGAGTTCTGGTTGCTAAAGATCAGAAAATTCTTTATAGCGGTAAATGGCAGGAAGGAAAACAAGTTTCAAAAGAGTCAGAGATACCAAAAAAAAGATAACCAGTTTGAATGATTATATTCTGATTTTCTTAAAGTAAATCCATATAAATAGCTTTCGAAAGAATTCAAATCAATCTTAAGTCCAATGGATTTAAAAATTCTATAGATTTCTTACTCAGAACTACATAATAAAATACTAGTTTACATTTTACTCATGTGAATTCATAGAAAAAATCTGGACTGATAAAAAACTCAATGTCGTGGCACAACATAATAGACAATTAGATACTCAATTTATAGAGATTCGTAATCATTCTTTCTTTCAAAATTTGTTGTTTCCAAAGTCCCACAACTATATTAACGAAACCAAATTTGAATTACAAGATTGATCGCAAGTAGATTTATAAACAATAAACTTGGGGATAACCAAGTTAAAATAGCTCTTCCGTTATTTTGATTATACTGTCCCGTAAAAGCATAAAAACACAATCTACCTTCCCAAATCCAAGATACTAGTAAAATTATAAAACAAATCAAAAAGAATAATTTTAATGTTTCAAAGTTTCCAATCGTGTAATTTGATAAGACTAAATCATACATAACCGAAATTATAAAACTAGATAATAGAAGCGGAAGAGAGGTTGCAAGAGTTGTAATGAAAAGTTCTTTGAATCGGGTTTTATGTTCTCCAATAAAATAAAGAATTGGAAGCCGGATTAACGAAAGTAAGATTGGAATTAAAATCCAAATCGAAACGTAGATTATTTTGGAAAGTAAGATAAAAACGATTCCTTGATTTTGTCCGTAATTTTTTCGATTTTCTTCCACCTTTGCCGAAGCTTCTTGAGCCACCGTAACTTTAACCGAAGAAAAAAACGATTCCTGTAAAACCCTCGTGCACGTGAGTAATATTGTAAGGCTAATCAATACAATAAAAAAATTCTTAACCGGGTAGTTCGATTGAATTTGATTGGATTGTAACGAATAAATCTTAAAATAATATTCCGGCTTAAACAATGTATTCTTTAAAAAACTCAATACAGTCATCTTGTGTTTCTCCTAAGTTCGATAAGTTTTAAGTTTGTCCAGTCTATGCTTTGCCGATACACGTCCGTAATTGTATTTGTGATCGCGGTAGTATATAAGTAAAACGTGATAAATACGATTGGAGTAAAAAAACAAATTCCAATCAGCCCAAGAATCAATGTAATGGAAACGGTTTTTAGCATCGCCGCACCGGTTCCAAAACTGAAAATGGATGGTAAATAAAATAGAATGATTAAAAACCAAAGTTGAAAAAATTTCGATAGTAAGGTTCTTATTTTTTCTTTTAAGTCGTACGGCATTAAACCAATTTCAAATTTTTCTCCCTGATTTTTCCAAGGAGAAAGTTCTTTCCGAAGTATAAAAGTTTCTAATATTCCGAACGCACTGATGATAATCATGCCGATATAAACTGGAATGGTCAAAGGTAAATCGATCCAATAAATGATTATGATAACAAAAAACAACGGCAAAGGTAATACAGATAATAATAAAAAAGGTCCTTTTAAGGATTCCAAATAAGATGCAAGAATCATAAATAGAATCAATCCAGCGAAACTCAAAATGAAGTTCATTTTTTTTTGATGTTCTAATACCTTTTGCAGGCTATCGCTGAATTCTATTCTGTATTGTTTAGGAAGTTCGACTTCTTTTAGTTTTTCGAGCTTGGGTAGAATTTCGGTTAAACTCATATCTGCAATTCTAAGACTAAACGATAAAACCCTTCTTTTATTTTTTCTATAAATCCTGACGGGTGTAGTGTCTCTGGTTAGGGATGCAATTTCCAACAAAGGCACTGATTTACCTTTTTCAGTATCAATTTTATATTCCTTCAGATCTGTAAATTGATCCCGGTAATTCGAATCATATCGAATTCTAATGTCTACTTCTCTTTCTTCTTCTATAAATTTTGTAGCGACTCCACCTTGAATTCCGTAACGTAGCAATCGACCTATATCTTGGGAACGGATTCCCAAGGATTCACTTTTTTCCTTGTCTATAACTACCCGGACCTCTTCTCTAGGCGGTTTATATCTCAATAAAACGTGTCTAACGTTAGGAAGCAATTCTTGTGCTACGGAAGAAACTTGTCTTGTAATTTGATCAATCTTATTTAGATCGTCTCCGATTACGTCGATCGTTACTTCCTTTAATAAAGCTTCGTCGTTGCTTCCTGAAAAATATATAAAAGCGGGTTTAATGTCTCCTACGATTTCTTCTAATTCTTTTCCGATTTCATCTACATTCGATACGCTTTCATTAAACTTCACTACGATTGTAGACTTACCGTTTTCCACTTTTGAATTGACTTCTTTAATATTATATAATTCTGATAGACTTTTTTCGATCCGTTCCGTAATTGCGTTAATTCTTGAAAAACTAGTTCCAGAGGGGAACTCTACGTTCCCTATCAGCTGTTTTTCCTCTACTTTGTTGATAAACTCGTGTTTGGAAATAAAATAAAAATAAATACCGATTAGGATAAATAAAATATAAACGGACAAAAATACTTTTGGTCTTTTTCTAGAATAATCAATAACCGACAAAGTTTTATCGATTATATCCTCTTTCATTCTATGAATGTAATATGATAGAATGTCCAATTTATGGATGAAAGTTTTTAAGATTTTTGGAACGTTAAAAATTTTAATGTCGATTTGAAATTTGGTTCTAAGACTCGGTAATATCGTAATTGAAATCAAATAGCTGATAAAAAAATTTACAGATAAAACAAAACCTAAGCCGCCGTAAATACTTTTCAGTTCTTTCGTAGTAAATAAAATCGGAAGAAATACACCAGATACCAACAATATCGTGGTGAATATCTCGCCCGTAATCGAATTTGAGTTTTTTCCATAATTAGAAAATAATTGATTAACTATAAAAACGCATAGGCAACATCCACAACCTAAAATTAATCCTACGATCGTAACAAGATTATAATCGATTTTTAGGAAATACATAAAAATCGATCCGATAAAAAACTGACAAACCAACAAGAACGCAAATAAACAAGAAGATTTAAATTCTTGGAATATTAAGGAAGCTGCAATAATAAAAAGTATAAACCCAATTAACGAGGCAAAAAAGAAGTTTCTGATAGCCTGTATGACCGTTTCCGCTTGGTCATATAAAATTTCAAAGTTCAAATTTGTATTTTCTGCTTTTTTGAGTTCTTTTCTAAGTTCTTCAGAAACCGCCAAAAGGTTAGCCGTTCCCGCTCGATAAACGTATATGCTGACCGTATTTTGTCCGTTCACTCTCGCCGCAGAATTTTCCTCTCTGTAAGAAAAGCTCACTTTTGCCACGTCGCCCACTCGGATTAGTTTTCCAGATTCATCTTTTCGCAAAGATAAGGATTCTATTTCCTTTAAACTCCGTATTCTACCTTTAACATATACCGGAATTTGAATGGACCCTTCCGTAACCTCTCCGGGATTCTCGTTATGATTCGCCTCCTGTAACACGGATAAAAGTAAGTTCATATCCACGCCGAATCCGATCATTTTCTGCGCATCGCATGAAATTAAAATTTCCCTCGGTTTTCCTCCGGCTACTACGACTTCGCTAACACCGGGAATTCCTTCTATGATCTTTTTGATTTCACGATCGGATATTTCTCGTATCTCCATAATGTTCAATGAAGAACTTTTAGGAACGATGATGAATACCGGTTTTTGAGTCGGATCGTATTGAAGTACGACCGGTTTTTGCGTTTCTCTAGGAAATCTATAAGAGACTTGTTCTACCTTATCTCTTATTTCCAATGATTTAATTTCCAAATCAGCATTCTGATCAAATTGAATATGTACTTTTGATTTTCCTTCCTCGGAGACGGAAAATAGATGTTGAATTCCGCCTAACGTAGATACGGATTCTTCAATCGGCTTTGTGATGATTTCTTCGATTTTTTCAGGACCGACGCCGAAATACTCCGTTTCCACTGTAAGACCAGGATAAGGCGCTTCTGGAAACAGGGATATGGGTATAAAACGAAATGCAATAACCCCTAAAAGTATCAGACTCAGAAAAATCATTACCGTTCCCGTTCTATGTTTTTCCACCCAAAGAACCAGAGCGAATGGTTTTCCTCCACGCTCAGGAACAGTCGTATATTCCTTTAGATCGCTTTTTTTCTTGCTCTTTGCCATTTTAGAATATAATAAAATGCGATCGGAATCAGAAAAAGAGAAAGTACAACGGAAGCGGCTAGTCCACTGATTACGGTTACCGCCATAGGTGATTGGAATTCAGTTCCTTCTCCCAATTCTAATGCGACCGGAAGTAAACCTAAAAGAGTGGTCCCATTGTTCATAATAATCGGACGGAGTACAATTTGTCCGCTTCCGATAATTGCCTCCTTAAGCGAAACTTGGTCGTGTTCTAAAATTTCTACGTATTCGTAGAATAAAGCGGCGTTATCCACGACAATTCCCACCAGGAGTATAATTCCGGTAAAGGAACTGATATTAAAACTATTACCCGTTATTAATAACGCCGGTATGATTCCAATTAGAATCAAAGGAATTGTACATAACATAATTAATGGAATTAAAAGCGATTCGAACTGTCCCGCAAGCAGCATGTAAATTAAAACGACAGCTAATACGAAAGCGAATAACAATTCCCGCATTGAAGAGTCTATATTTTCCTTTTCTCCTCCGAAATGAATTTTATATCCGACGGGTAATTTTAATCGTTCTATATACTCTTCGACTTCTGAAATTACGGCGGATTGTTTTACGTTTTCAACGTTAGCCGTAATTCTATTCACTCGACTTTGACCTATTCTAAGAATCGAAGCGTATCCTTTTCCTTCCCGAATTTCCGCCGCTTGATCAAGAAAGACCGCTTCCCCCGACGGTGTACGAATTATAATTCTGGAAATATTTTCTTTGTATTTTCGATCGGATTGTCTATAACGAAGTCTAACGTCAAATTCCTCGTCGTTGATTCTCAACCTTGTTGCTATCGTTCCTTTAAGTGCCGTTTTTAAAATTCCGGCAAGATATTGGTGTGATAATCCATAGACGGACATTTTGTCTTCGTCAAATCGAATCTGGAACTCTCGGTTCTCAGATTCTAAACTACTTTTGGAATCTGTAATACCTTGGATTTTAGAAATTTCATTTCTTACGTTTTCGCCTATAAAAGCCAAAGTGGCCAGATCATTTCCTTCTATCTCCAAAGTGACCGCTTTAGAATCAGGAGAAAGTATTTTTGAAAGCATATCTTCTTCCGGATAGAAATGAATTCCTATATTCTGAGAGTATTGAATTTTCTCCCTAAATCTACGAATGAAGTCCTTTGTCTTTTCCGATCGATCCGTAGAAAGTACAACTCTTACTTGAGCCTGATGAGTTCCGACTTCCCCTCCGGAACGGGATAAAATTTGTTCTTCATCGTAACCGATATTTGAAATGACGTGTTTTACTTCCTTTTCTTTGATTAATTTCGTTTCTAATTCTTGGACAAGTTCGGACGTAGAAGAAAGTGAAGAACCTTTTACATTAAGTATTTCTATTTTAAATTCTCCAGTATCTACTTTGGGTATGAACTCTTTATCTACATATGAAATTAAAATTAGAACTACTACAAAACAGATCGCGATTCCCATAAAAAAACGTTTCGGTTTTCCAAGCCAGTTTGTTAATCCTTTTACAAAACGAACGTCTATTTCGTTTTCCCAAGTCGCTACCTTTTTAAAGAAAGACCACTGATCAAATTTTCGAGACCATACCTTATTTCCTCGAAGTGCCGACAACATCGGTATAAGTGTAAGAGATACGGCTAAACTGACTAACAACGAAAAGGTGATTGTTAATGCCATTTCTCCGAATACAACTCCGATGATTCCTTTTAAAAAAACGATTGGTAAAAATATAATCACCGTGGTCAAAACTGCGGAAGTGATCGATCCTGCCACTTCATTGGCTCCTGTTAAGGAAGCCTCTTTTACGGGAAGTCCGTTCCTAACGTGTCTTTCGATCGCAGCCAATACTACGTTACCCGAGTCGAACAACATCCCGATTCCCAAGGACAAACCTCCCAACGTCATAACGTTGAGAGTAAGATCTTTGAGATACATCAGTAAAAACGTAGTAATAACCGATATGGGAAGCACCGTCAAAAGTATAAGCGGACTTTCCATATTACGAAGTATGAATATAAGAGAAAGAAAGGCAAGCAAACCTCCGGAAATCAATTCTCCGGTGATATTGTCTATGGATTGTTTTACGAATCTGGATTCTTCGTACACAATATCCGCCTTGATTACATTTTTATGTTGTTCCTTGAGTCGTTCCAATTCGGAGCGGACGGATTCGGATACAGTTACGGTGTTTTTTCCGGATTCCTTATAGATCGATACGGTTACACATTCTTCCCCATTATATCTTGCGAGCCCTTTCCTTTCCTTATACCCTTCATGAATCTGGGCGATATTTCCCAAACGAACCGGAATGTTCTTATCGTTTTTAGATACGTTGGTCTTTTCAATTTCACGAAAATCCCGATATTCACCCATCGTTCGTATCAATACGTCTTTAGAACCTTCTTCAATGTGACCCGCAGGATAATTTATATTAGAACTTTCTACTGCACCTTGTATGTCTTTAATGGATATTTGATGGGCATACATAGAAGAAGGATCTACTTCGATGAGAATTTCTTTTTTAAACCCTCCTGAAATTTGCGCGAGCGCGACCCCGTCCACACGATCCAAATAACTTTTGATTTCTCTTTTAATAAATCCCCTTAGTTCGTGTGTTCTGGATTTATCTACGGGGAAAAAAACGATCTCTTGAATTGCGGATTGGCTCGGATCGAATTTTGTGACGATTGGTTTGCCCGCATCTTCGGGAAGGATCCCTCGAATTAGATCTATTTTTTCCCTCACTTCCATTGCAGAGTAATCGATTTTGTTTCCCCAACCAAATTGTAGAGTAACAAAAGAAACTCCTTCCATCGATTCGGAAGAAATTTTTTCGATTCCTTTCACTGTACCGACAGATTCGGTTAAAGGTTTTGTAATTAAATTTTCAACCTCTTCAGGGGCAGCATTTTGAAAATTTGTAATCACCGTTAGGCGGGGAAATTCCATATCCGGAAGCAAATTCACCTCCAGATCTTTTAGAGAGATTAAGCCAAGCAAAATCAAAAGTAGATAGAACATAGCCGTCGTGACCGGTCTATCGATTGCTATCCGCTGAAGGTATTTCACTTTTATTTAAGACTGTTTTCCATCTCTGGACGAACTTTCATACCGTCCTTGAGTTGGGTAAGTTTTTCCACGGCTATGATACTTCCAGGATTTAAACCTTCGAGTATTTCAATCTTATCTTCGTATTGATTTCCAGTTTTTACTTTGGATCTTAATGCGATCCCATCATTGAGTACATAAATCCATGCTGCGTCGTTATCTTTAGCGAATAAGGATTCCGATGGAACCAAAAGGGACACTTTTGTCTCTCCCGTAAAAATGGAACCCCTTATAAACATTCCTGGATTTAATGATCGGTCCTCGTTTTTGATTAAAGCTTTTACTTCTATAGTGTGAGTTTTAGGATCTACGATTGGGTTGATAACTCCTACTTTTCCGTAAAACTTCTTTTCGGGATATACGTCTGCTGTAAATTCAAGATCCATACCTTTACGGATCGATGTCATATCAGATTCTCGAATATTCAATTTTGCGAATACTTTATGAATATTTACAAGAACTAAAATCGCCTGATCTGGACTATTTACCGCTCCCGGATTTACGTATTCCCCAACGTGTTTGTTCACGTAGGCTACAATTCCGTCAATCGGAGATCGGATCGTAGCGGCACGAATTAACTCCTCCGTGGACGTTAGAGCTGCCTGTGCGGCTTCTACTTGAGAATGTGCGACATTTACTTCCGCCTTGTCGATACGGGTATTAATATCAACGAATAGTTTTAATTTTTCCTTGGGATCTTCGGGAACTTTCATATTTTTCGAAGTAATATCTTCGTTCCTAAAACCTACCATTCCCATTTCCAAATCCTTTACGCTCATACGATATTTGGCCTCCGCCGTGATAAGTGAAGTTTGAGCGTGTTCTATTTCTTCCTTGCTGATACCACCTTCTCTGTAGAGAGTTTCCTTACCGGCAAAGGTCATTTTCATTTTAGCTAATTCAGCTTTGGCTTCTTTGGTTTGTGTCCTTCTTTTTTCTATATCCAGCATTCTGACTTCAATGTTCTCTTTGGCTTTTGCGAATTTTTCCTCGCTAAGGCTGAGTGAAGAAAACGCGCTTTGTAAAGCGGACTGATTTTTTTTTCTTTCTAACTCCAACTGAAGAGTGTCAACTTGAAGCAACACCTCCCCTTTTTTAACTTTTTCCCCTTCTTTAGCTTTAATTTCTACGATGATACCTGCGGTTTTAGAAACTATATCTACCTTATCCAAAAAATCGACGGTTCCTAAAGAGTGAATTGATGGATTTATCTTTTCCGGATGAACCATAATCGCTTTTACAATTACCGAGTCCATAACGTAATCTTTGTCTTTTTTTTTGAATAAACTAAGGATAAATTCAAATTTGCCTTCTTTTCTTTTATCTCTAATGGAAGACCTTAGATCCGATTGTATAAAAACTTTATAAAGTACGAATAAACAAAAGATCAATAATGCCATTTTAGCCGTTTTCGACATTAAGACGTTCCTAAAAATCTGTAACTTGGAAGCAGACATATAGTTTAACGTGCCCTATTTATTTCGGACTCGATCATTTTGAACATATCGGAATTTTCTTCGGATATGGATTTAGCCTTTTCAAAATAACGATCCGCCATTTCTTTTCTTTGTGCTTTTTGATATATCTTTCCCAAACGCAGATATAAAAGAGATAGTTTAGCAGACTCCGCTTGTGCTTGATCATACAAGGAAAGAGCCTCCTGAATTTTCCCTTCAGATTCCATCAATGTCCCCAATGTGTATTGTACTTCCCATCGATTAGGGATATTGTCTATAACGGATTCGAGACGTTCTTTCACTTCCACCCGATCCTCTCCGCGTAAACTTTGCATTTTTGAAAGCCAGTATTCTGCGTTCGAATTACATTTTTCACTACTCGCAGCGTTTTTGAACATCTCCTCCGCCTTTTCAAAATCTTTTTTATAATAATAAATCTTGCCCAACATGATCATGGTATTCGTCGAATCGGAATCCATTTCTAAAACCTGCGAAAAAAGCGCAAATGCTCCGTTCAGATCTCGTTTTGCGTAAGCAATATTCGCGTCTCTTTTTAAAGACTTTAACTCTTCGGATTCTTTTTTACAGGAATACGTTGAAGCGATAATGAATACCAAAATAGGAATAAGAAATTTTTTACGAGAATATCTATGTATCATAGTTTTAATAAGGCACCAATCTTATTGGAAATATTTTGGCAGACTTCTCTTAACAGATTGGCATCGTTTAAGGTACGTCCGTTGACCACATAAGTGACTCCACCTTTTAATACTCCGTTCGAATCATAAATTTTAAGAAAGACCAGAGAATTGAAATCTTCCTCCAATAAATTTCCAGAATCGTTATTACCAATGGCTCCTTGAACAAAATAATGGATCCCCGTTCGTTCCGATAAAGATTTGATCTCGTCGCTGGAAAGATAATCACCAAATTGTACCTCTTTAGATACATTAGAAAATCCTACTACTGTTCCCTTATCCAAAACATGCCGCAGATTTTCCGGAAGTAAATCTTTTACATTTGCACTTCCTTCCGCAGCTTGGGTTTCGGTCGCTATCGGGATAGTTTCTTTTTTTTCATTCGAGTCAACGGATTCGGAATTCGAAATTAATTTCCTTAAGGATTTCTCTTCTGGCATTTCCTTTATAGAATAACCTTCCGCCATCAATTGGAGTTGAAGCATATCCTTAAAGTTTTCCATAAGATAAGGAGAGAATCTAGCGTCCCTACTGACAATTTTTCCTAAAGCCAAAGAAGTATTTTCTTCAGACTTCATTACATATACCTGATAACTTCCGGAAGAACGGAATAACTTGGAAATTGCCGAGCAGTTATATAAAATCGTCGAAAATAAAAGTAATACGATCGATTGGAAAATTTTATTCATAAATATACTCTTTTAATTACTTTCGAAGAAAAAATTGAACTGCGAAGATAAAGCAGTCCCGTTTGTATTCGTGGCAGACTGATCTATTTGAATCAAATAGAGGGGATAATTTGCTCCGCCGATTCCCGTATTAAATAACATATCAAAACCGCACACTAAATTGACGTCCGTCATCGAAATGGTCAAAACTCTATCGCTGTCGCTCCATACCCACTTACCTTTGTAAATAGAAGAAGCGCTATTCGGGACCTGAGATACAGCGCTTATACTGACTGCGTTTAATGCACTTACGGTATTCATCGGTTGATTAAAAACGATTACAATGTTGTCCGAAGTAGAATCTGCAGGACAAACCTGCAACCCTGGAGTGAAGGAATAGGAGGAAGCAGGAAGAAAAGGAGTTCCCGCCTGCCACCAACATCCTGTTGTAACCGCCATACTGTTACAGTTGGCTTGGTTTCCTCTTCCGATCGCGATTACTTGCGGTGAATTATTCTCAGTTCTGAATATTAGAGAAAATGAATTTTGTAGAGAATTTCCCGCTAAATCTTTCGCCGAAGTAGAAATTGTTAAAGTATAATTTTGCCTACTGGTTAACGCAATCAAAGGAGTCAAAGTCATGTCGCTCCCTGCAAAAGTGATCGCAAAATTCGCAGAAGGAGAGACAGATAACGCGTTTTGTGTAGAAACTGGATCCATTACTTCGTTAAAATGAATTACAATCGGAACACCCGTGCACACGTTATTCGTAAGAGTACCGTTTTGAGCGTTTAACACGTCGTTAGGTGGGGCTACACAATTATCCCCGTCCCCATCCACTTCAAAATCGATTCCGGTTACCACCGGTTGGTTCGAATCCAAAGCCCCCACTACAAAAGTAGCATTTACAGAATTCCTAAGTCCTTTGCTCGAAGTATTTGTTATCGAGGTCGCAAGAGAAATATTATATCTCCTTCCGTATTGAAAAGCTACGTCCGGAGTAAAGATCATCTGATTTGCAGTCGGAAAAGAAAATTGTCCCGTTACTGAAGGAGAAATCGTAAAACCGGATCGGAGAGAAGACGAATTCATCGGTTCGGAAAAGGTAACCACGATCGGGTTGATCGCTGGATTTCCAGTACAAGCGTTGTTGACTGTCGCAGCTAAAATGTTAGAAACGATTCCCAGACCCGCTTGGCAATTTGCAGTTGTGCCAGAAAACACGTCTATGGAGTTTACAGCAGGAAAACCTCCAAGTGGTGACGTGAGAAAATAAAGAACATAAGCGCTTTGAATTTGAATTCCACCTGAGTCGGTGGCGTTTTGACCGATCGAAATCACGTACTGAGTGTTCGGATTGAGAGATTGAGTTGCGATAAATCGAAGTGTAGTCGGAGACGTCCAAGAGATAAGTCCTGAAATGTTTGGACTAATCGAGAACGCTTGAGACGTCAAATTCTGATCCATGTTTTTACTGAATATAACTTCGAATGACGCTCCTTGCCCCGTTCCTACGTTATCTGTGCAAACGTTCGTCACAAAGGAAGGTGTTAAGGAATCGTCCATCCCGCCATCACAACCTCCCGGACCGGTCGCAACGTCGGATAACACGTTGAGTACGGTAGGCGGAGTATTGTTTACCGGACCTCCGTTTCCAGTCGTAAAAAAGCTAATAAATTCAGAAACCATCGCGTTACCCGCAAGGTCCTTAGCCGCAGTACTGATTGTAAGTTTATACTGTGCGAACAAATTCAAATTCTGAGACGGAGTAAACAACAACTCGGTAGGAGAAGGCCAAGTAATTAATCCCGTCACGGATGGAGTTAACGAAAATGCGTTTGTAGTTGCCGCTTGATCCATCGGCTCGTTAAATCGAACTCTAAATCTGGTTCCGTTCGTCTGACTACAAACGTTAGTGGTAAGATTCGGGATCGGAGTAAGTCCTAAATTCCCACAGACTGGAGCCAAGTCGCTTAACAACGGCCCCGTTGTAAAATCCATTCTGGGCGGAAGAAGATCGATTCCGAACGTAAAAGAAAACGAATAAGAAGATCCTAATGTATTTCCATCTAAATCCATTGCGGAACCTGGAATTGAAATTGTATAAGTTGTGTTCTGCCAATCTTGGCTCGGAGTAAATACTAAAAGACTGCCGTTTCCGCAAGGACCAGTAGAGCCGCATAACGCGTTACCACTCGTAAGCCAAGTTTTAGTTCCTATGATATTTGGAGAAATACTTATCGCGTTTTCAACCGTGGACTGGACTACGGATTCGCTAAAATGTATGAGTATAGGAGTATTTGCAGAAGCAGTAGAAAGGCCCGAACAAGCTCCGGTTTTATCCCGGATTCCGTTGATCGGATCTAACACAGAGGCAAGTGTGCCGGGTGCGCAACCTGCTCCCGTGTTTAGGAAACCATCCTGAAAAATCACTCTTGGAATTTGAAAATCCTGACCCACCGTAAACGAGAAAGAATAATTTTGGCCTACCGGATTTCCCGCTATGTCCGTTGCATTTCCAGAAACAGTAACGGTGTAAGTAACCGAATGCTGCCAAGGTATTACAGGCGTAAACGTTAGTCGGCTTGTCGTACCACAAGGACCGGTAGATCCACAACTTCCGTTCGGACTTGTGGACCAAGTTTTGATTCCGTTGATATTCGGAGATATGTTAATATTCGAATCGGTTGTGGCTAAATTCATCGCTTCCGAAAAATCAATCATAATCGGAGAGGATTGAAAACCAGGGACAATACCGGTACATAAACCTACTGCATTAAAAAGTCCTGCCGGAAATAAAGTAGAAGCAAGAGTACCAGGAGAACAACCGCCCACGTTTTGAATAAATCCGTCCTGCATTAGGACTTGAGGTTTGACGATTTCCGTTCCTACTGTAAAACTTACGGAGACATTTTTACCCAATGGATTTTCGGACGTATCTTGTGCGGTTTGTGAAACAGTTAAAACATAGGTAAGACCAGTCGTAAGAGCTTCTCTAGGAGTAAAAGTAAGAACTGTATTATTATTACTCCAAACAAAAGACCCTACCATTTGTGGAACGGAGAGAAAGTTAGATTCTACGGTTCCCCTATCCATCGGTTTTGTAAATGTCAACACAAGCGGAGTGTTGACACAAACGTCGGTAGTACTATAAAAGTTATTTTGAAAATTTACAAAATCCATAATCGGATCGGTGTTCAGACAACCTATTGTGTTTTTTCTTCCACCGATCGAAATCACGTCGGGAGGAAGTACGTCGGTACTTACGGAAAAACTAATACTGTACGGTTTTTCTAAATCGCGACCGTCTTGATCTTCACATCGATTGGAAAGATTTACTAAATAAGTAATTCCACCTTGCCATCTTTTATTTGGTGTAAAGGTCAAAGAACTTCCATTAACTTCAAAAAGTCCTGTAACTCCCGGTTGAACCGAAAAAGCGCCGATACAACTTTGTTCGTCGATCGGTTTATTAAACGTCATTACGATTTTCTGATCCCTTAAAACGCCAGTTTGTCCCGGAGACGGAATGGAATACAATACTTTAGGCGAAGCTGGACTATTGTCCAAAGGAATCCAATTCTTGAATTTATTTTCAAGTTTACTGCAATTCATAGAGAGAAAACAAATCGAATATAAGAATATTATTAAAATAAAATATTTAAATTGTTTATGCTTTTTCATAGTTTTACTTCTTCAGAGGATCATATGTTTCCAAGTCTGCCTCAGAGTCGGTTTCAGGTGAATTGAAATATTCCTCAATATCTTTAACTTTAAAATTTTCGCTTACTTTCGATTTAGGAATGGGTCTGTTTTCTAAAATCAGGGGTAAAATTGTATTTCCGTGATTCGGTTTATAATTGAACAACTTCAAAGAATCGGGCGGCATACCCGAAACCCATTCCAATTCGTAAACGGAAGTACAATATTTTCCGATTGCATCTACAAGTTTTTCTTGAGCGCCAACAAGCTCGGTTTCGGCAAAAAGTATGTCTGATCGTTTTGCTTCTCCGACTTGAATTTTAGTATTCATTAAACGCATACTTTCATAACGAAAATAAACCATTCCACTACCGATCGTAATTAGATCATAAGATTCCTTAACGAAATCACTGGCCTTTTCAACTTCGATTGCAATAGATTGTTCTAGGCGTTTTTTTTCAGCAATAGAATCTCCTAGTTTAATCTTGCTCTCCATTACCTTTCTTGAATAACTCATATTATCTAAAACTTGCAGATTGTTGGACGTTGCGGCATTAAAGTTAGGATTTACAGTACCGGCAAAACCGGAACTAGCTTGGTTATTATAACGCATACCTAAATTTTCTGTCGTCGTATTCGTGGATCCACCCAAAGGGAAAACAACTTTAACATTTACATTCCATGTATCATTTTGTAAGGGATAGGTTACGCCGGTTCTTCCGTAAGAACCACCTACCGAAATCTGAGGAATCCATGCGTTTTCGGCTAGTTCGCGTTCTTTGGATAATTTTCTATTGTTAATTTTAATTCTGACTATTTCCGATCGTTGGTTTTGAGCGTTGTCGATCAACACTTCTCTTTTAAAATTGGGATAGGAAAGATAGAAGTCTGTGAGTAAATTCCCCTCAATGATAAGATCAAATTGACGGTCCAAACTCATGACCAACTTCAAATCGTTTTTAGCTTTGAGATACTCGTTGACGGATTTCACCAATGCGAATTCGATTTCTTGTAGGCGGGAGGCTACGCTTAAAACTTGAATTTGTGTGGTAAAACCGAGTTTTGCCTCTAGTTTTGCAAGTCTCAGTTGTTCTTTAGCGCGCTCCACCGATTTCTTATTCAAAGCCACCTTAGCAAGAGCGACTAACGTATTAATGAACGTCTTTTCAACTTCTAACTTAACTTTAGAAGAAGTAATTTTAAAATCTTCCCTACTTAGTATTTCCTCTAGTTGAGCAATATCAAGATCGAGTTTTTTCTTGCCACCGTCATAAACGATTTGGTCCAAATTGACCAAAATCGCATTGTAAACGTAATCGTTTGAATGTTCGATAATGTATTTCTGTCTTGTCATATTAACACCTAAGGTAGGTAGCAAATCTCTCCATCGTTCTGAAATAAGTTCCTTGATTGCGGTGTTTTTATTTTTGAGAGATAATAACAAATAATAATTCGTTAAGGCAATCTGAGTCGCAGTTTCCAAATTGACTCTTAAAGCCTTTTTATCGGAAGCATAGACATCAACACACATAAAAAAAAATAGAACAATAATACGCGCAAAGAAGATCGCAAAATTACCAACGATTCTTTTTTTCGGACAAAAATGATCTTGTTTAGTTATATTGATTTTTAATGCGAAAAGAAAATTAGAAAACTTACATAGAAGAACTTTTACGACACTTCTAATGAAATAATTTTGTCTTCTAACTATTGCAAAAGTTATTATGGTCATGTGTTTGCCACAAATCCCAAATTTGTGATTATTTATTATTAAAATATCACAAATTCTTTTGCCTAATTACTATCAGCCCAAATTTTCAGTCAATACTAATTTAATTTAGGTATAAATTTATTAAATTTGGTTTTATCTAAAAACAGCGGAGAAATGATTTCAAGATGATTCAATTTTAGGTACAAAAACTAATTTTTGAAAAAGAACTAAGCGATTGGGCGTATAAAAATAATTTTTCAATAGCTGTTTGATTTGAAACTGAAAAATGAAGTAGTTATAGAAAAGCTTGCTTTCATTGTTTTCAATTTCCTTTTTAGCTAAGAGCTGTCCCAAAACCTGTCGAGTAAGGACAGCTGAGTTCATAAAATGTGGGAACTACTGCAAAGATTTAACGACACTATGCTCGCAAATTGCCAAATGCGACTTAATTTGTAGGAACTACTGCATTTTATTAAAAATTTCTAAATCATAACCGCGTAAAATTCTTTTAGATTTTGGGACAGGTTCTAAAAGCCGGTCTCAAAATTGTTTGTAGAGAGAAAGGGTAATAATATCAATGTGAAATGGACAAATATTATTCAGAGATACCGGATGCACTTTGGAAACAAATAGCCCCATTAATCCCGAAAGAAAAGGTAAATCCGAAAGGAGGTCGCAATCGAGTACCAACACGAGTAGTAATGGCAGGTATCATCTATCGAATGAAAACAGGCTGTCAGTGGCGTGCCATTCCGAATGAGTTTGGATCAGGCCAAACTTGTCACAGAAGATTTCAAGAATGGGAACGAGCAGGAGCATTCAAAAAGATTTATAAATCTATTTTAAAATATTATGATGTAAAGAATCAAATAGCATGGGACTGGGCTTCGATGGATTCGGCAATGGTTAAAGCTCCCAAAGGGGGAGCTTAACTGGGAAAAACCCTACAGACCGTGCCAAATTAGGGGTTAAACGGCATATTCTTACAGATGGAAATGGAATTCCTTTGGCAATTACATTGACTGGAGCTAACGTTCATGACAAACACGGTGTAAAAGATACGTTGAATTCAATCCTAATATTTTCCGGAAAAAGAAGAAAGAAGCCAAAACATATTTGTTTAGATAAAGGTTATGATTTCAAAGATATAGAAGTTTTAATCAAAAGAAGAAACATTCAATCTCATATTCGGAAAAAAGGTGAAAAGCCTCTCATCGGTAAATATAAAGGAAAACCTAGACGTTGGGTCGTTGAAAGAACTAACAGTTGGCACAATCGATTCAGGGCTATCCTAATTCGTTGGGAAAGAAAATCTGAAAATTATCTTGCATCTCTTTATCTCGCAAGCTCTATCATTGCTTTTAACTTTTTTGATAGGTAGTTTTGAGACCGGCTCTTAGTTAAAATCTATTTTTCCACGATTTCAAATTCTACTTTTGATAGAATCATTGTTAGAGTTGTTGAAAAACTTCATAACGGCGATCAATAGAATTGCTTCAATAACCGTTTCTATAAAATAGAAACAAGATGGAGATTCATTTTCCAGCGACTCTAGTATTTTTGGTAATTTTCTTTTACAGTTATTTTTTAGATCAATTTGATTGAATACATCTTTGAAAATCCATTCACGCCATAAATTTCAAAAATCTTAAACTTGATTTGAGTGTTTATTTATCCTTTCTTAAGTTCTTCGATTTTAGACTTTGCATCCTTTTTTGGTTTTTCGTATTCTGTAGGCGCGACTTCAATAAACTTTTGATAACTGTCGATCGCTTGTTTTTTATTTCCCATTCGAGCATAAACAATACCTAAATTGAAATATACTTCTGCAAAGGTTTTATCTATCGCTACAACCTTTAGATAATTTTGAACCGCTTTTTCATTGTTTTGTTGATTTTGATAAGCGACACCTAAATTGTAAAAAGCTCTCGCATAATTCGGATCTCTTTCTGCGGATTTTGCAAAAAAAACGATCGCTTGGTCTAATTTACCTTCATTTAAATAAGTTACTCCTACGTTATTTACATATTCTGGAGATTGAGGATTTAATTTAATCGCTTTTTCAAAAAAGGACCGAGCCTGAACCAAATTTCCTTTGTTTAATAAAGTCACACCTTGTCGGTTAAATTCAAATGCTTTCGATTGTTGTTCCATTTTCGGTAAAGAATCTCCAAAATAATTTGTGGTAATCCCAAAAATAATCACAAAAAGTATAACTAATAATTTGAAATTCATAATGTTTTTTAAACTTCCCTTTAAACCAACATTTCAAATGAAAGTCTATTTTTCTAATCCATTTTTTAAAAAGTGATTTCATTTTTCCAATTTTTATAAAATTTTGCCCTTTAAAATCTCAATGTAAAACGATTTTTTGCCTTAAATGGGACACAAAATAATTGGACAAATATTATCATCAAAGCGATTCTACTATTTAGTTCTAAATTTTTATAACAATAATATTAGAATATTCTATTTTATAAATATTATTTTAAAACTTTACATAATAATCTAATTAGAGTTATTGAAAAATTCTATAGTTCGAGGCAAGAAATTCTGAGCGAACCCGGCATCGATCCTTTCGTCAAAGATATATTTTATTTTCATTATATATTAGTTTTTGCGAGGTTAATATCGTTCAGTGTGAATACACTAAGACGTTCTTTGTTCAGTAGAATATGTTGGACAAAGTGAAATAATCACCATATTCAAAAATAAAACTGTAATAAAATTAAAAAGTGAGGTGCGTGATCTATCCTAGTAAATGCGTATTTAAAAGTTAAATAAATTGGAACAGAAGAAATTGAAATATAATAAACAATTTCCGATTTTCCGGTGAAGAGTAAGAGAAAGAAGGAAGCAATGAGCAGAAAACAAACCCCAAGAAAATGTAATCTAGCTCCCAAGGTCATGCTGTAACTATTTCCAATCGAAAATTCAAGAATCGATATTAAATTAGAAAAATATCAAAATCACGATAAATTATAAATCGAAAAAATAACAAAGACGAAATTGAAAAAAGAATAAGGACGCACATCCTTTGCCATTGCTTTTCAATTAAGAGCCGGTCTCAAAACTACCTATCAAAAAAGTTAAAAGCAATGATAGAGCTTGCGAGATAAAGAGATGCAAGATAATTTTCAGATTTTCTTTCCCAACGAATTAGGATAGCCCTGAATCGATT
>NZ_AKWY02000018.1 GCF_000306255.2 Leptospira noguchii serovar Panama str. CZ214 | reverse complement strand
CATGCAGTAAGGCAGTGGGAGAAACAAGTAGAGGAAGGAGGCGAAGAATCTGTTCTTTGGAACGGTCGAGCCGGTAGACTTCCTCGCTTGACGGAATCGCAAGTAGAAGAACTCACGAGCATGTTAATCGAAGGTCCAATGAAACACGGCTTCGATACTCCGATTTGGACTTGTCGTCGTGTAGCAAAGTTAATAGAAAAGAAGTTCTGTATCCACTATCATCCGGATCATGTATGGAAAATATTACGTAGAATTGGTTTTAGTGTACAAAAGCCGATTCGACGAGCTAAAGAACGAGATGAAAAAGCGATCTCGAATTGGAAGAAGCGTCGTTGGCTGAAAGTTAAAAAAAAGCCCAAAAAGAGCGAAGAAAGATAGTTTTTATCGATGAAAGCGGTTTAACGCAAATACCTACCGTGTTTCGCACATGGGCCCCCGTAGGACAAACGCCTGTTCTTACACATGTAGGGTCTTGGAAAAAGATTTCCGTAATCGGAGCAATTACACAAAGGAATTTATATTTTCAAATATTAAAGGGAGCGGCTAAACAAGAAGATATTATTTGTTTTCTTAAGTCCCTACTTCGCAATATCCCCGGGAAATTGATCATCATCTGGGATCGAATCAATATTCACCGTTCCTTGGCAGTCAATGAGTTCATTAACTCTTTGAATGGTAGAATAACAATTGAATTTCTACCTCCTTATGCTCCAGAACTAAATCCTGTCGAATATGTTTGGGGTAAATGGAAACGATATCTTCTTCCTAACTTTTGTCCGGAATCCTTTGAAACTTTGAAAAAAGAAGCTAAACGTTCATTAAGAAAATTGAAACGTAGAATTAATCCTGTTAAATCATTCTGGAATCAAGCTCGGTTGTCTATTTAAATTGGTGATATATTATGCAAATGTCAGTAGTTCCGGGTTAGGTGCAATAAGAAGATGAGAAAAAATTTCCTAAAAGTATGAGTTCTTACATTTTTAGAATTTATTTGTAAAATCGTGATTTGTGGTAGTTCCCACATTTAAGAAATTGATCCGCAAAGTTCAAATTTCAACTTTTTTCAGAAAAATGAATTATGTTTTTTATACCGAACTCATTTTTTATAAAACAAAATTGAATACTCTATTATATGATTCTGAGTAAAACTAAAATGTAATAGTTCCTACTAATTACGTCTCATTCTATCGTTTAATAGATTTGGATCGTATATTCTTTTAAGTTTTCGTAGTAGTTCCCACGTTTTAAATCTATGAATGAATTTTATTTCTTTGCGGATATGGTTTGAAAAAATCTATCCGTAAGAGTTCTCACATTTAAGATTTTCTTCGAAAATTACCTAAGCAAATTTCTAATTTTACCGATTCTTGTTAGCAGGATCGGATAAAACAGATGAAACAAGAGGAATGGCTAGAACAACTTACGAAACTTTTTCAAGACGAGATCAATCTTTATTCAAACGTTTTGGAGTTGGAAATTCAAAAGTCGACTGCAATTGTTCAAGCTGATGCTAAGTCTCTTGAGACGATTATAAAAAAAACATATGAACTACTTGTGATGGCTTCTGAAATCGAGAGGGTTAGAATGAAGTCAATCGAAGAAGTGTACCGTTCTAAAAATTTTGCTTTTCCTGAAACTGGTGCGCTAGCGTTGTCCGATTTTTTAAATCGTCTTGATAGGGATTCCAATTATCGATTAAAAGAATTTGGTTCTTCTTTAAAATCGATTTTGCAGCGACTGAAAGAAAAAATTAAATCCAACGAAAAACTGATTTTAACTCGCCAAGAGGTTCTTTCTAAAACAATCGAAGCGATGAAAGAAAAAGTAATGGAATCTGATATAAACACTTATAGTTCCGGAAAAAATCCAGAACGTAAACAAACCAAAAGACAATCTTTGATGCTAAATGCGTCAGCGTAAATCGATCGAATCATTTGTTATAGGAGGAAGCCATGGGTTCTACATTTTCAGGACTTGAAATCGGAAAGCGGGGTTTAACCGCCCACCAGCAAGCGCTTCAAACCACAGGTCATAATATTTCTAATGCAGATAACAAGCATTATGCGAGACAAAGGGTCACAATGACAGCAATGGATCCATTGTACGATCCTTCTTTAAATCGCGCCAATCTTCCAGGACAAATTGGTCAAGGAGTTGAAATCGCTTCCATTGAAAGAATACGAGATAATTTTATTGACGATAGAATTATTGAAACTTCTGGAAATAAAGATTATTGGGCGGCTCGTAACGAATATCTGTATCAATTAGAAACTGTTTTTAACGAACCCAATGGTACCACTCTTAGAACCTTGATGGATAAATTTTGGTCTTCTTGGGAAGATTTAGCGAACTATCCCGAAGACAACGCACATCGTTCTGTCGTTTTAGAAAAAGCTAATGGACTTGGAAGTAGAACCGAAGACGTTTATCGTAAACTCGCACAACTCAGAGATCAAGCGAATCGTGAGATCGAAACAAAAACGTATCATTTAAATACGATCGCAGAAAACATTCGTACTTTAAACGAAAGAATTGGAAAATCTGAAGCATTAGGCGATAGACCAAACGATCTCTATGATAAACGAGATGCACTTTTACAAGAACTTTCATCCTTAGTAGACATTACAATCGGTCGTTCCGATGAGGATGAACTGATGGTTTTTATTGGTCAGCAAATTATAGTTCAAGGAAATAAAGCGAACAAAATCGATATTATAGGAAATTCCTCTAAAGACGGGCTTTTGGATCTGTTTTGGTCCGCAACTGGAGATCCAGTTCTTTTGAGAAAAGGAAGATTGCAGGGTCTGATTGAAGTACGAGACAAGATCATCCGCGAGAAGATTGATCAAGTAGATTCACTTTCAATAAACGTAATGGATGCTGTAAACGAAATTCATAAAGACGGTTTTGGAGTTAACGGAAATACAAATCAATCTTTCTTTAATATTCGTTCCTTATCTATCAATACATTTGGGGAATATGATTCCAACGGAGATGGTCAAAACGACGTAACCGCAGTTTTTAGAATTACAGGAAGAAATACATTAGATCCGGATCGTCCAATCGGAATTAATGGAACGATCACTTTTCATCAGTCGGATACAAAAGAATCTCCCGTTTTGATTCCATATTCTTCTAATGACACGCTAAACGGAATTATCAAGAAGATCAATGCTTCTCGTTCTGGTGTTGTTGCTTATATGAATCATGACAATCAATTAGCTTTAAAAGCTACGATTGCGGATGATCATCCAAATAAGAATTTTATCATAAGACATATCGAAGATTCCGGAGATCTTCTCGTGGGAATGACCGGTATTCTAATGGCTTCGGGGCCTTCCGGTGCATATGACTATAAACGTCTTGGAGAAATCAATAAGTTACAAGCTCGTTCAGAAGACGTTACGTTGACTCCTCATTTTCATCCTTCTTCTCATTTTAGAGTTTCCGATTCAATTGCAAATAACGTTGCAAACATAGCGGCTGCTCGAGGTAAGGACGTAGGAGGTACCGGCGATTATAATTCTCCCGGTGGTCACAAGGATGGAAGGAACGCTTTGATGGTGGCGTCCGCTCTGAGAAACAGTCCGGTTATGGTCGATTATTCTAAAACGACCGACGACTTTTATAACACTTTGATTTCTAAGTTGGGAACTGAAGCGAGAGAAGCAAAACAGGAATTTGGAATTCAAAACGATCTTATGACCGAATTAGAAAATATGAGACAATCGGTTATGGGAGTTAACCTGGACGAGGAAATGGCCAACATGGTTCAGTTTCAGCATGCTTATAACGCGTCTGCGAAGATGATCAATACTATGAATGAAATTTTAGATACAATCATCAATCGATTGGGTGTTTGATTGCTTAAGTGACACGAGCGAGTAAGGAGAAAATTTTATGATGCGTATAACGAACATGATGCAGAACAACAGTCTGATCCATAATTTAAACAGACATCAGCTCAACATGGACGAAACTCAAAACCAACTTTCTACGGGACAAAGAATTCGTCTTCCATCAGACGAACCTGGCCGTGCCACAAATCAGATGTTTTTCCGTTCTAGACTTAATGAGTTGGAAACATTTCAAAGAAACATAGATGACGGAAATTCTCGCCTGCAACAAATCGATGGGGAATTAGATCGTATCGGCTCTTTGTTTCAAAGGGCGAGAGTGTTGGCGGTTCAAGCGTCCAACGGTATCTATCAAGGAGATAAAGGTTTTGAACTTGAGGTAGCGATCGGAAAAGAAATCGACGAAATTTTAAGAGCGTTAGTCGACATTGCTAACACAAGAGATGCCACGGGTCGTCCTTTATTTGGAGGTCATGTAATCGAAAGACCTCCTTTTGAACCGATCGAATCCAAGATCAAAGGACTTCAAGGAATCGAACTCAAAAATCAATACATAGGCGTAGAATATAGAGGTGATATAGGAGAACAACTCAGAGAGATCGAAAAAGGAGAGTATATTCCTGTAACGATACCCGGAAACAAAGTATTCTGGGGAACCAATATGAGTATCACGAGTAAGGTAGATAACTCCGGTTATGTGGTATCCTCGGATCAAAAATTTAAGATTGATGGAGTAGAGATACATGTATCCGCAGGAGATACGATAGACGACATCATTGATAAGATTAACAATTCTCCTTTAGAAGTAAAGGCAAACAAATTGGCGCAGGACAATATCAGTTTAAGCTCTACGGCCCCCCATCAAATCTGGATGGAAGACGTGGAAGGTGGAACGATTTTAAGAGACATTGGGCTTGTGGATTCTGCAACTTTTGAACCACCTAACAACTATTCTAAGTCTGCAACTGTAACCGGACTTTCCGTTTTCGACGTGATGATCCAGTTTAGAAATGATCTGATTCAAAAGGATCAAGAAAGAATTTCCGGACGCGACCTACAGGATTTAGATTTGGCGATGGAAAATATTCTACGTTATCGTGCAATCGCAGGCGCGAGAATGAATCGAATGGAAGAACACGCTCAAAGAGTGGACTTTGATAAGTCTTACATGACCGAACTTTTATCCAAAAATGAAGGGATCGATTTTCCGGAGACCATTATGAATATGAAATGGTTGGAGACAGTACATCAATATGCGCTTAATGTAGGATCAAAAATTATTAAACCGACATTGATGGATTTTCTAAGATAAAACACAGTCTAGAAAATAAATTTCTAAGGTAAAATTTAAAATGGGAATCGAGATTCAAACAAAGCCGTTTGGGAAAATACAAGTATCCGAAAAACAAATTTTGTCCTTTCCGGAAGGTTTACTAGGATTTGAAGAATATAAAAAATTTGCATTGATCGAAGAAGAAGAGGAATCTGTTTTTAAATGGCTTCAATCGATTGAAGAAGTGGATCTTGCGTTTGTGGTAATTCCTCCTTCCCTTTTTAAAAAAGAATACAAACCTTTGATACCCGAACAGGAATTAGGTGGGATTGGAATAACCGAGCTGGAAGAGAGTCTAACGTTGGTAATTGTAACGGTTCCAGGGGAAGATCCTTCAATGATGACCGCAAATACCCAGGGTCCGATTCTGATCAATAAAGAAACACTTATAGGAAAACAGTTTATCTCTAGAAACGAATCTCATTCGGTTCGAGAAAAAATTCTTGAATCGGCAGCAGTGGAGATCGGTTAGTGCTGGTTTTAGCGAGAAGAACGAACGAATCGATTATGATCGGAGACGATATAGAAATCGTCATCGTGGACATAAAAGGTGATCAGGTTAAAATTGGAGTTAAGGCACCTAGGGATGTTTCTGTACATAGAGCTGAAGTTTATAAAGACATTCAAGAGGAAAATAAAAAAGCCGCAGAAACTAAAATTAAACCAGCGGATCTTGGTAAGATTGGAAACATTTTAAAAAAGAAAGACTCCGGAAAAAAAGAATAATTGCTTTATAAAAGTTCTGTAAATTTTACACTCAAATATAAGAGCCTGTTCCGAATGAGTTATTAAATTATAATTTAAGTATATTCTAATTTATTATTTGAGATTGTATTCTATGAACTTTCTAATAAATCAAATAATAGTTATGTTGTTTCTTGTTTTTTCAATTTTTTGTTTTGCTGGAATACGTAAAGAGCTAAATTATTCTTCTGATACAATCGCATTTTATTCTTTTGAAAGCGGACCGGACCTACCAGCTTGGTTGGATCGAAACACATCTTATCTTCAAAACGCTGGAAAAAATAATTTCAAAACTTTAATAGCAGACTCTTTGTATCAAATGGGAAATCGAAACGATTCTCTGATTAATGATTCTGCGTTTAGAATTTTTTCGAAAGAATTGAGTCAAGAAATTGCAGAAAGATCTTTTCAAAATTTCGAACGTTCTCCTTCGCAAGTCTATCAACTTTGGATTTTAAAAAAGGAAGATACTATCAATCCCGGAAGAAGAATCCGAAGAACCGTATTCTTATTGTATCCGACGATGAACTCGATTCATTTTATCTTTTTTGAATTGAATCAGTTCATAGACTTTCAGACGCCTTATGCGTTTCAAGATTGGTCGAATTATTCCTTATCCGAATCCAATCTTAAAACTTCATTGGAAGTTTTTATCCCCGACTCGGCAACCGGGACGTTGTCGTATTATAAAGATGTTCAAGGTGATTCGAAGAAGTTTCACGTAATCGTAAAAACCGATCCGAACGCACCGCCGGAAGCCGAAGTAAAAAATCCGCAAAAGGAAAAGGCGATTCAAGATTCGGAAAAGAGATTGTTGGAATTGAAAAATCTGTTCGATAAGAAATTAATTTCCGAAGAAGAGTATAAAAGAAAACGAGAAGAAATTTTGAGATCGTTATAAGGTTACTTTATAAAATGTATCTAACCTTTTATACCCGTTTGCAAATTGCGATTTCATACATAAACTAATCTTAAACTTGGGATCCTCTGGATTTAGAACCTTTTCAAGTTTTTTTGATTAAAATCGGTTTCAAAGTCTAAGGAAAAATCAGACCGATATAGAATATTTTTTTCTCAATTATTAAAAGTCGATTTCTACTTTTTGAAATTGATTTGGAGTTTCGAATTTTTTTGTTTCATGTTTTGCACCAATTTTCCTTTGGTATCGGATTTTCACCCACTTCAATCAGTTCGAGAGATGTCATGTCCTGTAAAAATTCAGAGAAATGGGTAATTTTATTCTTTTGAATCCTTAACTCTTTAAGCGATTTCATATAAATCATCTCTTCGGGTAATTCTTTGAGAAGGTGATATTCCAATTCGAGTTGGCGAGTTAGGGGATACTCTACGAAATTGAGAGGCATCGTTTCGAATTCACTTTGAATATTCGGTAACGTTAATCTATTTTCCTTTTCGTCGTATCTCCATTCAACGTTTGAATGAGTTCCCGAATTTTTGGGATCGGCATTCGAATTATTTTTTTTCAGTTCGGGATACAACTTGGTTTCCATCTTATTAGAGCTATCGAAGATAACCGAGACGCTATTTCATCGTGATAATAAGCGAACATTAAATAATCGGTTGTTGTTTAGGCAGCGCCATAAAGGATTCATTCTTTAACGAGAGTAAAATTACTTCGATTGAGAATCGACAAGAATATCCTGCATAATGGAGTAGTAGTCCAAATATTTTCGGGGTCTTCTGCAAAATCTTCTTTGATAAAATTTGAGTAATCAATGACTGATTTGTTATTGATACAACCCTTTAACATTGCGCTTTGTGGATTGTTAGTCTCGAGATCATAATCAAATTCTATACAATATTGAGTCGATACCTCATTCCATCTAATGTCAAAAATGCCGATCGATCGTTTTTCAGTTTCAGGTAATTTTCGCCAATTTACTTTTTCAAAAGTTTGAGCGTATTTTCAGAAAGTTGTAGAAATTTTCAGGAATTTGAAATCCTTCCTTTCGCGATTGCTTCATATTTTATGGAGATGTTATTTTAATATTTTTGAGCCGCCTGTCAATTTCTTTTAATGCAGGCTCGGATACAAATTGTTTGATTAGAGGCGAGGCTTAATAAAAAATACAAACTAAGCTTATTAAGTTTCTTTTATGTGTTATTTCGATCCGTAAAACAAAATGTCCAAATTCTTGTGCGAGTAAAATAACGTTATAAGTTGTGTATTATTTTAATCTCAATTTCGTGAAGTTTGGGATATCCTAAAAAATAGGAGCGGCTTTTAGAAAGCCACTCCAAAGAGAATAGTGAAGAGAATTGGATTCTTTTGTTTTAAACTTAGTAAAAAGTTTAAAACAAAAAAGTCTCCAATTGAACATATCTATTAAAACCGATCTAAAAGATAAAGAAAAACAAATTATAAATTTATGTTTTTCGCCAAATCGCTGTTATAAATTTGAAATAATTTATTGAATGGTTTATACAAAAAAATATTATTTTGCCAAACCAAGGAATTACTACGATACAGAAAAAACAAATTATCCAGCGATCTTTCCTTCTTTTTCCTGACGATCTGCTTCAAAAGCGTCTTCTAATTGGCGCATTGAATTTTTTGAAAATTGAATAAATTCTTTTTCGTTTCCTCGAATTTGAAACTGACCTTTTAAAGTCAACTCGTCGTGAGCCCTAAATTTTTTGACTTTCTTTTCCACTTCAGAATCCATAAAACCTAATTGACTTAAGGTTTCTCCGGCTAATTCCAATGCGGAAGCAAAAGTATCCCTTCGAATAATTTGAATTCCCAATTCCATTAGTTTGAAAACGTGTTCCCTGTTTCTTGCTCTTGCTATGATGGTTAAATTTGGGAAATTTTTTTTAATCAATTCGGCAACTTTTAAAGAAACATCAATATCTTGAATAGCTAATATAAATAAATTCGCATGTTCTGCACCAGCAGATCTTAAAAGACTTAATTTGCTTGCGTCTCCGTAATAGATTTTATAGCCGAATTTTCTTGCTAAATTTACTTGGTCTGGGTTATGTTCCAATGCGGTAAAACCGATTTTGTGAACAAAAAGCATTCTCGCGATAATCTGACCGAATCTTCCGAATCCGGCCACAATAACTCGATTTTGCTCCTCTATAGTATCTTCTTTTAAATTTTGATTTTCTTTGAAAATCCATTTTGCTGATTTATCTTTGAGAATTCCAAGGATGGGAGTTAGACCCATAGAAAAAGTTACAACTGCAATTACTAAATCGGCTCTTTCTTTTGGAAGAATGGATAAAGATACTCCAACTCCTAAAATTACAAATGCAAATTCACCTCCTTGTGAGATAATCGTGGAAAGATTAAGAGAAACTTCCTTAGAATGTTTGGTAATTAAACCGATGGAGTAGAGAATAATCGCTTTAATAAATATTAAAATAAATGCAAGTACTATTACAAGAATTGGATCTTTTAAAACTTCTCCTAGATTGATCGACATTCCGACGGCTAAAAAGAACAATCCAAGAAATAATCCTTTAAACGGTTCTAGATTAGATTCTAATTCGTGTCTGTATTCAGAGTCTGCAAGTATAACTCCTCCTAAAAAAGATCCAAGAGCCATAGATAATCCTACTTGCTTCATTAGAATTGAAACTCCGATCACGATCAAAAGAGATAGGGCAGTAAAAATTTCGTAATTTCCACTGGAAGCGACTAATCTAAACAAAGGTCTCGCTAAAAACCTTCCTGCTAAAATGACGGTGATAATAGTTCCGACAGCAAATAAGATTTCCTTTATACTTCCATGAGATCCAGGATCGGAGGTAGACTCTGTTAAAAAAGAAAGTGTAGCCATAATCGGAATTACTGCTAGATCTTGGAATAAGAGAATGGCAAAAGCACTTCTGCCGTGTGTAGTGTTGAGCTCGTTTTTTTCTCCCAAAACTTGAAGGGCAAATGCAGTAGAAGATAATGAAATACTAATGCTAATTACAATCGCTTGGCGTTTTTCCAAACCTAAAAATGAAAGTAATGTAAAAAAAGTAAGAGAAGTTAAAACAACTTGAAGACCTCCTAAACCGAAAACGGGCCTTCTTAAAATCCAAAGTCTTTGAGGTTTTAATTCAAGCCCTATCAAAAATAAAAGTAAAACAACTCCAAATTCGGAAAGATGTAAAATACTATCTACGTTGGTAATTAAACCGATTCCCCAGGGACCGATTATAGTTCCACCAACGAGATAACCTACTACGGAACCTAATCCAATTCTTTTAAAAAGAGGAACTGAAATTACCGCTGCCGAAAGAAATACAATAAGGTTTATCAGTAAATTATGATCTAGCATTATTTCAACTTAACGATCTGATAATAATTTCATAAAAGAAACTGTAAAAGAATGTGCGTCTCCTGGCCAACGAGAAGAAACGTAATTTCCGTCCGTAATTGCGTGACCCCATTTTAATTTTTTATGATTATCTCTAAAAATCGGCTTTGGGCCAAAGTGAAAATCGTTTGGATCTTTTAGAGCCGATCTTACTTCTTCTTCAACCGTTTGAGGATAAGTTCTGTAGTAATTTCCTAACCAAAGTCTAGTAAGATTCCAAGCCGCCATTTCTTGAGATTTTAAAAGAGCCGTAGTTTTTTTTCCGTAAAGAATAGAACGATCGGTTCCAGGCAATTTACTTCGAGCTGCTAAAACGACACCGTGGCAAATAGCTCCGACTGGTTTGCCGGTGGCAAAAAATGAACCTACAAATTTTTGTAATTCTTCTGATTCTAAATATTCTTTCATACCGGGGGCGTGTCCACCTGGAAGAATGAGTCCTGCAAAATTCTCTGCTTTTAAATTTTTATAAGAGATTGGATTTTGAAAATTCGGATCAGAGATCATTTCATTGTAAGCGGTTCTAGCTTTTTTATGAGCGATTAAAATCGGTTTCCAAATTCCAAGACCTTTACCGGTAAGCATTCTAAAATCAGCAGATCCAGGTTTACCGTTTGGAGTTGCAAAAAATACTTCATAACCATTCTCCTTTAATATTTTCCAGGGAATTGAAGTTTCGGAAGGATCAAAATCGACGGAAGGTAAAGGAATTAAAACTTTATAAATAGGAGTCATGGTATCGATTCTAATTTTTGTTTTAAAAAATCAAGATTTTAAAAAAACGAATTTGGGCGCATGGTCGGTTTAAACTTTCTGTCAAAGAAAAATCTTTTTGAAACTACCGACCACCAGGCTCTCCGCTTTGGTCAAGTTATTGTAAAGCGGCTCGATGTGGGATGTAATTCTGAAATCCAATAACTTGACCCCGCATCGATCCTTTGCGCTGTAATTAGGTTTTGCAATAAAAAATTTTGTTGACTAAAGTTTAAAAATTACATTTTATAAAATTAAATTGTGCACAATTTAATAGAGGTTCAATATGAACGAAACATTATATGATTTAACAGCTACTCTGAACAACGGAAAAGAACAAAAATTAGAAGATTATAAAGGAAAAGTACTCTTAATCGTAAATACCGCCAGTGAATGCGCTTTTACACCACAATATGCAGGTTTGCAAAATTTATATAATAAGTATAAAACTGAAGGATTAGAAATTTTAGGTTTTCCATGTGATCAGTTTAAACATCAGGAGCCGGGTTCAGATGAAACAATCAAAAATTTTTGTCAGAGAAATTACGGAGTAGAATTCCCAATATTTAAAAAAATAGAAGTAAACGGAGATAACGCTCATCCTGTATTTCGGTTTTTAAGAAAAAAGGCTTCGGGTTTTTTAGGAAATTCAATCAAATGGAATTTTACTAAGTTTTTAGTGGATAAACAAGGGAATGTAATCAAACGTTATTCTCCTATTACAACTCCAGAAAATATAGAAAAAGAAATTCAAAGTCTTTTAAAACTGTAAAAATAAAACCAACGTCTTTAAAAATGGGAAAAATCGTAAAAGATCTTTTTTTAGAAAATCAGATTTGTTTTCCGCTCTATGCTTGTTCCAGGGCTCTAACAGCGGTTTATCGTCCTATATTAGAAGAATTAGGTATTACTTACCCACAATATTTAGTTTTGCTCATACTCTGGAAAGAGGACGGTTGCAGTATAAAAGAAATCGGAAAAAAATTATATCTAGATTCTGGAACTCTAACACCTCTACTTAAACGTTTAGAAGATTCAGAATTTATAATGCGAAAACGTTCCGAAGAGGATGAACGTTCCGTAAAAATTTATCTTTCTATCAAAGGAAAAAAACTTAGAGATAAGGCAACTTGTGTTCCTTCAAAAATGATTGAAAGTTTGGAAGTAGATAAAAAAAGCCTTATCGATCTTAAAAAAGATCTAGATCGATTGCTTCTAATGCTTTCTGAAAAACTGGAATAAACTTATAAAGACCGACGTATTAAAATAATATTAATGAACCATGATGGGATGTAGAAGTTGCACTTAATTGAATATTCTTAACTTGATAAATTAGTAGTCTCTGTCAATACGGCCCATCATAGTTATACTTTTCGATCGTTTTAATTAGTTTATTCTTATTAAAAAAATCTACTAAATATACAGTGCCCGCATATTCAAATCCTTTTGTTTCGTAGGATGAAAGAATAAAACTAGTATTTGATTTTGAGTCACTTAAACTACAAATATATCTTGCGTTTAAAATTGTTTCGTCTATTTTTTTGAAATCTAAAGTTCTGTCTTTAGTTTCATGATTTTCCTTAAGATCTGAAATTGCTTTAGTATATTCCTCTTTTGAATAAGGCCTTTTCTTTCCGCGATTTGAGCAGTCAAAACGATCAAATTTATATCCGAAAATACCAAAAATTATAGAATTTATCTCAACTTCCTGATTAATTTGGAAATTTAATAAATCGTAAATTGGTTCCGAGAAAGGTTTATTAAAGAAATATGAATTTTTGTATAAATTAGGAATGTATTTTTTTAGATGTTCTTTGTAATTACCAGAGATATTTTGCACTGATGAACTTTGAATTGCAATAGCATTGATTTTTTTTGGAACATTAAGATATTTAAAATTTTCAGACAAGTTGTGATTGTCAAAATCGAAAGGTTCAATAAATATTTTATTTTTTTCTAAAGCTTCACCAATGAAAATATTTTTTATTATTTTTTCATCAATTCTGCTTTCATTCATAATATTTTGATAGAAACAAAAATATTGTGATTCATAATTAAATCCAGGAACACAATCTTCTCTACTTATAATCTCAGAACAGCCAATTTGACTAATAAAAATTTTGACTAAGAGAATTTTAATTATTTTTATATTCATATAATTAGAGTTGTTGAATAATTAATTTTCCACTTAGTTTCTGTTTTATGGAAACGGTCAATTAAAACAATTTTGTTGATCGCCACTATGGATTTTTTCAACAACTTTAATATTCAAATTTTTAGAAAATTAATTTTTCCAATTACTCAAAATTATATAACTGAAGAAACGTTATTTGCAATTGAACTTAGAAATGTTTTCCATTTTACGGATTTTTAATTTTAAAAATAAATTTTCTCTTTCTATTTCAGAATAACTGGACCAGTTACAGATTTCTTCTAATGTTCTAAAACATCCTTTACAAAAGCCAGATTCAAAATCCATAGAACAAATTTTATTACAAGGAGAACGAACCAATTTGTTTATTTAACCTTAGTTTTAGAAGCGATCTTTTTTCTCATCGGCTTTTTTTTCTTAGTATCATAGGTTTGGTTTTCCATTGACTGTTTAGAATGGTCCACAATTGTTTTCATTTCTTTAAAAAGAGACATACCGCTGATTCTGCCTGGAACGATTACGTGTGCGGCTCCGCTTTTTACAAGAATTTCGGCTTCTTGAACGTCGTCTGTGGTAAGAATAATAGAAGGTTGTGTTCGATGACAGATAACTTTAAGAGATTCTAATAATCTACGGCTGGTAGTTCCTTTAAGAATCATATCAGAGATTGTACAGATCACATATTTTGCTTCTTCGATTCCGAGATGATGTAACGTTTCCGGATTCGCCAAATCACCATAAGCCCAACGAATTCCTTTCGCTTCTAAAGATTGGCGAAAAACAGGATTAAAATCCACGATTAAAATTCGATTGAGCCATTCCGGTTTTTCGCGTTCAATTCCTTCTAAAAGACCTTGTGCGATTCTAAAATAACCTAATATTACAATGTCTCTTTTAGATTGGCCAGTGATATGAGACTCGGTTTGGTCTTCTTCATCTTCTTTTTCTTTTAAGCCGATTATATTCAATATTTTTAAAATGAATCTTGAAATAGGATCGTTGAACAAAATGATATAAGTCGAAACTACGGATGCAAGAATCATAGAAGTCAAAACGGTGGATTCTAATTCTTTACTAATATGGCCGTAACCCATTCCTAAAGATAAAATCACGAGAGAAAATTCACTGATCTGAGCTAAGTTCAGACCGGTAACGATTCCGGCTCTTAAACCTTTCCCGGAAAGATAAACCGGTGTTGCAACCGTGATCACTCTGCTAAAGATAACAAACACAACGGCGATCAAAGAAATACTGAGGATTTGAACGGAGGGAATTGGAATTTTCATTCCGAGAGCGACAAAAAAAAGAGTAATAAAAAAATCTCTGATTCCTGAAAGTTTTGCAATTACGTCCGCGCCGTACGGAAAAGCTGCGATGCTCACTCCAGCGATCAAGGCTCCCATTTCTTTAGAAAGTCCTGCTTTTTCTGCAAACCCACAAAGTAAAAAACACCAAGCGATTGAAGTAATTAAAATTAATTCGGGTTTGGAAGCCGCAGCGTGAAACAATTTAGATAAAAAGAATCTACTAATCAAAAAAGAAACACATATTAGAACTAAACCAATTCCTAATGAACCTGCAATTTTTAAAATCTGAGGGTTTTGTAAATTGGGTTGGACTCCCATAAAAATGATCGCCCATATATCTTGAAGAACTAAAACTCCAATTGTAAGACGACCTGCAATTGTACTGACTTCAAATTTATCGTGCAGAAGTTTAACCACGATCATGGTGGAACTGATTGCGAGTGCAATTGCGAAGTATAAAAGATCGAATCTACCTGTTGAGCCCGCAAGAATCCATTTAAAAAATAAAAGTCCGAATAATACACAAAATACGAACTGAACAATTCCTAAAACGAACATGGACTTTCCCATACGCGCCAGTTCTTTTAAATCGATTTCAAGACCGATGATGAATAAAAGAAGAATCAATCCGATTTCAGAAATCAATTCGATACTTTCTTCGTTGATCACAAGACTAAAACCTAAATTTGGTCCGAGTAAAAGTCCACCCGCCACATAACCTAGAATTAATGGTTGTTTTGTAATTCTGGCGATATGCGAAAAGAACGTAGCGAAAATAATACTTAACGCAATATCGTTTAGAAGGGAGAGTGAATGGTGCTCCATTTATGATCGTCCTACGCCGATTACAGCTTTTATTTTTTTACAAGAAAAAACTTGAGTTTGGGCGGACTGTAATCGCTTTGCATGCTAAGGTATGAAAGATTATTAAAGTAAAAAACATTTTTTTTATCGATCCTCTAAAAACTTAGATCATAAAAATTTAGGATTCAGAATTTTGAAGTAGTAATCTAAAAAAAGTAGAAATCAATAGAGTTGTTGAAAAATTCTATAACTCAAATTAACAAAACGCTTCAGTCGATCGTTTCCATGAAATAGATGGAGATTCATTTTTCAACAACTCTATTATTCTCAGATTTCCTTTTAATATAAAGATCAGGAATCTATTTTAGATTGTGACAAATTATAGTCCTTACTGTGCTTTATGATAAAAAGTTAAACTTGTAGTTGAGATTCGCCAGGTTCTAAGATGTGTATGTCTGGTAAATTTCTATACCTTCCATCAAAATCCAAGCCGTAACCCACCACAAATTCGTCTGGAATTCTCCAACCTATATATTTTACGGGAAATTCTAAAATACCTTTTTTTTCTTTTAAAAGAAGAGTTACGATTTCCAGACTTGCGGGATTACGAGTAAAAATATGCCTTACTAAATATTGAAGAGTAAGCCCGGTATCTAAAATGTCTTCTACTATAATTACATGACGATCCGAGAGATCAGTCTCTATGTCTTTTAAGAGTTCGATTTTTCCCGTGGACACAGTTCCAGAATAAGATTTTGCTTGAACGAAATCAATTTCTATCGAAAAAGGAATTTCTCTGGTTAAGTCCGTAAAAAAATAGGCGCCTCCTTTTAATACGCAGATAAAAATAGGCTTTAGTTTTTTATAATCTTCTGATATTTCTAAAGCGAGAGATTTTACTTTTTGAGAAATTTCTTCTCTGCTAAAACGAGGATGTAGAATATCCGAACTGGTTTTGTTCATTATGGTATCCAGAATCTGATTATTTTTCCGGGTAGTTTTCCAACTTCTTTCCAAGACTCTGCTTTAATTTGTATACTAAGGAAACCGGATGTTGGAAATTTAAGGAACATAGATTCTGAAAATGAAGAATCTTCATTTCCTCGAATGAGTTTGTTTGCTATCTCTTCGATACTCGGATTATGGCCCAATAAAGCTATGTTTTCAAATTTCCTATTCAAACTTCTGATAGTTGTAAGAATATCTTCACTGTCCGATTCGTATAGATCTTCTGTAGTTGTTGCCTCAAGGGATAAATTTCGGTTTTTGGTTATGATTTTAAAAGTATCTATGGTCCTTTTGGAATCCGAAATTAAAAATAAGTCTGTTTTAAATTCGATCTTCTCTAAATACTTTCGAAGAAACCGAGCGTTTTTTTTACCTCTTTGGGAAAGAGGTCTTTCATGATCGGATTTAAATTCCGTTTCCCAGTCCGATTTAGAATGTCTGATAAGGTGAATTTGTTTCAATGAATTTTGTCTCTCGTTTTCCGGTTCTCCGGTCAACTTTAAATTCATTGACAAGACGTAAAAGAAGGCGTTAATAATGGGCTATGAAAAATGTTTTTGCGTTAGCAGGAACTGCTTTGCTTTTTTTAATCCCAGGTCTGTTAGTCGGACAACTGGCGGGTCCACCTGACGAGGAAAAGGCGAAAAAAGACATTCAAACCTATTGGCTAAAGAAAAATATCGGAGATAAAATTCAATCGATAGAAAGTAATGGAGAACCCGTTCTAATAGAAAATTCAAAATCTAATTCGGATATTTTATATAAATTCCCTTTTTTAGTCACGGTAAAACGCAAAGATGGTAGTGTAACGCGTACAGAAGTAGGGGTAAACTACGTTTTCATTCGTACAAAAGGTTGGTTGTTTTCAGAATTAGGCTTTGGTAAAAATATAATACTTTCTAATCCTGGAAAGGAATCTCTAGATAAAGAAGTAGTTCTTAAATTGATCGAAGAAAGTTTACTCCAAGATCGGTGGAAAGGAAAAACGATCGAAAATCTAAAAATAAGTGAATCTACTTCAGGAATCGATTTGGAAACACATTGGTATCTTTATTCAGGGGAATACGTAGTAGTAGACTTTAACGCCCGTTATACGTGTTCGAATTTGACAGTAAAGTTGTTTAAAGAAGATTCTTCGACGGATTGGAAATTGGATTGGAAGGAAAAAGGGATCTGTAGACAAATTTATGGAAATTCAACTGAAACCTCGCCTTGAGGGATGAGAATTTCAATTTAAGGTTGAAATATTAAGTTTTTCTAAAATATTTAAAAAATAATTCTTTAAAAATTTCTAAAAAAATCCTTACAGATTACTTCATTTTGAACGTTTGCGCGAACTCTCAAATTTTTCATCAAATCTTACTGATCTCTATAAAATTGAGATCTAAATTAATGCGAGTTTGGCGTAAGGAATTTATTTTTCTGAAAAAAATTGGGATCTGAACTTTATGGATCAATTTCTATATTGTGGGAATTACTACAAAAATTGAACGACATTAGAACTACTCGAAAGTTTGCAAATTACACATGCGACTTAATTTGTGGGAACTACTGCAAATCGCGATTTTACAAACCAATCCTAAATTATTAGAAACTCACATTTTTGGAAAAACGCTTTCTCATTTTCTTACGCCAAATTCACATTAATTTATTATAAAGTGCTGTTTCACGTAAGTTAGATAGAATTTAATACAAAATCGATTGAAGCATAGGGAACCAGCAGAACACTTTCTATCATCACAAACATTTAAATCTCAATATAAATCTGTCGGAACACTTGAAAAATGTGCGTTGATTCTAAAATCCTTTTCAACTTGTGGGGTTGGTTATGGATTTCTACGGAGCGTGTTTTATAATAAATTGTAACTAAAGAAGACTAAATACTATATTATGTTTCTTTCATGCAATTGATTGACTGGAGTTGAAAGTACGATCCACCAGCACCGAATTCGCCCAGATTTTCTTTTGCTGAATTCATAGGATTGAAATATAAACTATTAGTTTGAGTGTTTTATGATGTAGTTATAAGTAGTAATCTTAGAACCAAACAAATTTTTCTACAGTCAGATACAAATTCCATCTTAAATTACGATCGAAAACTCGTTTTCAAGTTATCGATCGTTTAATAGAGTTTTTGAAAAATGAATTCTCCATCTGTTTTTGTTCTATGGAAATAGTAAATTGAAGTAGTTTGGTTAATCGGCACTATGAAATTTTTCAACAACTCTAATTAACTAATTGGATGAATCTGGTTTTTTTAAATTTTTATTTTGAATTCGATTTAAATTTTCCTTTTTCAATCGTTCTGAAAATCGGATTGAATTTATTTTTCCAGCACGTAATCCTTTTAGAGTATTTCGAATAGACATGCCGATTTGATCATTTGCAGAATATCGATTTAAAAAATTCTCAGTGCGAATTTTATCTGAGAAATAAAATGTTTTTCCGTAAGAGAAAGCGGCGGAACTTCTGATTGAAGGATGTGTATTCTCGTTGGCGATGGTCGATTCTAAATAATTCATAGCCGAATTTCCTCCGAAATCGGCAATCAATTCGTTGATCTGGGATAGAGCATATACTCTCAAATCCGGGTCTCTGGCAATCGCGATTAGATATTCCTGAGGATTAGAGTTGATCGTATAAATTTCTCGAATTAAAGTTTCTTTTTCAATGTGACCCGTTTGTGTAACTATCGCTTTAATTTTTTGATATTGGTTCTGATCTAAAGTTTGAGCCTGAATTACGGAAAAAATTCCGAATAAAAATACAACGGCCACTCCGAAAAAATTAGTTTTTAAATTTATCATAAAATTCTTAAATTCCATTTATTTAATATACAAGTGGATGCGAACGAAGCACCCAACCTTGTTCTCCCGTCAATTGAGTTTGATCGATTTTAGGATTTCCCGCCCAAAACATTAGATTCAATCCTCCGCTGTTGTAAAATCCTTCCCCTAAACATTCCGTTAAACCTACTATATTGTTTCCGTTTTGATCTTTACATTCTGGAGTTTCCGGTAGAGGATCCAAGGAATAACGTCCTTTGATAACGTCCTTTTCGACTATATGATAAAGACCTAAATAATGACCGCCTTCATGAGCGATTGTTTTTGCGAGAAAAACTTGATCGGATGTACAGATCAAATCTTGTCCTTGTGCTCCGCATCCGGAAGCAGTTCTATGATTTTCTATGAATACGATCATACCGGATCTAGGTGTACCTGTAACCGGAATTCCAGGTATGCCAGAGGAAATTCCTAAAATTCCAGTGGGTGCGTCGCTCGAAACCGTATAATCCCTTGTAATGTATATATTCAAAGAATTTGAATCTTGTACGTTACTTGGATTTGTTTTATAAAGATTTCCTAATGAATTAGCAACGTCTCCATAATCGTCCGTAATATTTTGAATCGTTAAATAAGGAGCACCTGCCGCCGCAACAGAAGCCGTCACGGTCACGTCGATCTTTACTGTGTTTTGAGCATAAATATCTTTTAATGTTTGGATCATCGTAGCCATACCTGCAACCGTAGGAGTAGCTACTGCGCCTGGAATAAAGATTAAGTTGATATTCAGTTTTTTTCTGGATTGCCAAACTTTGTTTAAACCCGAAGAAGAACTTCCCAATAGACCGTTTTGTTCTGCGCGAAATTTATATTCTTCGCAAGTTTGAGGTGTGTTGTTTGTAACTTTTTTAGTTATAACCGGTGTACTTGAGCCAGCCGGAACAACAAAGGTTGTTCCCAATAAATTGCTGTTAAAGTTATTATAATCGGCGCTAGGTGCGTAGTATCCAGGAGTTGCGCCTATCGGAAAAGCGGTCGTAACAGATCTGTATCCGGGTGACTCGCTCTTTTGATTGTCTTGAATTAAATCTCCGGATTTGTTTGTCCATAAAGGATACATAAAACGATTTGAGTTAGATGCAAATTGATGATTTTGTTCTGCATAAACGATTCCTAGCGGATTGTTTCTGCCAATTCCGGGAAATTCTATTGTTCCTACTAGATATGCCGTTCCACCATCCGGATATGCTCCACTTTCTGTCAAAAGAACTTGATTAAGACTAGAAGTAGATATGCTAAAATTCGGTGCGCTTCCGCTTGTTCGAACGTTTTCTTCTGGGGCACAGTAATAATTTGCTTCGTTGAGCAAATACAATCCTAAAAGAAGTTCTAAGTTTTTAGAATTGTCGTCTTTTCCTCGATTGAAAGGACAACCCCATGCAAAAAAACAAAAAATTAAAATCAAAGCCGAAGATTTTTTTAACATAACCTTGAATTCCTAACCCATATTTAATAAAATTTTAATATTCTAAAGTGTTTTATTTCGCTTATTATTTATCCATAAAATCAGATTATTTTCAAAATATGATCTTAAACTATTTTGAATCTAATCGAATTTCCTTTTCTTTTCCCACTAGATCCGATATGGTTTTTAAATCTTGTTTTTCTAAGAATCGATCCAAAAACTCTAAAATCCTCATAGGTAAAAAAGGACCCTGATAGATATAACCGGTATAAATTTGGATTAAATCAGCTCCTGCAAGAATTTTTTCCAAAGCGGTTTTTTCTGAATCGATTCCACCAACTCCTATGATTGGAATTCTTCGTTTTAAAACTCGATAGGCAATTCGAACGAATTCTGTGGAACGGTTTTTTAAAGGAGTTCCAGAAAGTCCTCCTTCCTTTTCCACGTTAGGATATTCTTTCAGATAAGATTTGTCGATAGTTGTATTGGTTAAAATGACTCCGTCGATTTTTAGACTCAAAGAAGTTTCTAGTAAGGCTTCGAGTTCTTTTATTTCCATATCGGGGGCAAATTTTACAAATAAAGGAATTTTAAAATTTTTGCCTAAATCTTTTCTGATTCCTTGAATTAAAGATACAAAATTTTCCTGTTTTTGAAAATTCCTCAATCCGGGAGTATTTGGGGAGCTGATGTTAATAACCGCGTAATCTGCGTAAGGTGAAAGTTTTTTGAGAGTATAAACGTAATCTTCGACCGCTTTTTCTTCGGGAACGATTTTCGTTTTTCCTGCGTTGATACCTCGGATTTTAGTTTTTTTTTGGGAGGAAATGATTTTTTCTGCGGAGTCTGCCCCTGGATTGTTAAAACCCATTCGATTGATTAAGGCTTGATCTTGTGGATAACGAAAAACTCTAGGTTTCGGATTTCCAGATTGTTTTTGTCCTGTGATTGTTCCTACTTCGATATGACCAAAGCCCATTCTCGAAAGAAAGGGGTAGAGTTCTCCCGTTTTATCAAAGCCTGCCCCCATTCCCAAAGGATTTTCGAACTCGATTCCAGCGACTTTTGTTTTTAAACGATCGCTTTGATAAGATGTCATCGATTCCATTAGCGTTAAAAATCCGGGAAATTTTTGACTTATTCCAAGAAGATTCTTTGCAAGTTCGTGTGCTACTTCGGGATCTAAAGAAAGAAACAACGGTTTTAGAAAAATCGAATATACACTTTGTCTCAAATGAGGGAAAAACATCGCTAAAACTATTTTTATTCTACCGATCAAGACCAGCGAAAAATTTTATTTCCTATAAAAAGAAAGACAATTCCGTATAAAAATAACGAAATTAAAGTAGGAATTACTGAATTTAACTCTGCACCTTCGATAAAGACAGCCCTTAAGGAGTCCGCCATCATAGTCAAAGGAAGGTTTTGAATCATTGGGAGTAGTATTTCCGGGAAATTTTGATAGGAGAAAAAAATTCCCGAAAGCGCCATCATAGGAAACGTCACTGCGTTAATCAGCCCATTTCCTACTTGAGAGCTGGCTGCCCTTGATCCGATAAAAATTCCGATACAGACAAACGCAAAATTTCCGAAAAGATAAACTGCAAGTGCTGTTCCAATGGAACCTTCCATCGAGTTTTCAAATGTGTATTGGGTAAAACCAAGTAATATTGCCGATTCTACCACGGTTACGATCAATCTGGTAAAAAAGAACGATAGAAGAAAATACAACCGGTTCATCGGTGTTGCGGACATTCTTCGTAAAAGTTTTTTCATCCTCATTTCAATCAGATTCCAACCGACTCCCCAAAGACAGGAATTCATTACTCCCATCGCGAGCATTCCGGGAATCAAATAATCTATGTATCTAGTTCCTTTCGAATCCAAACGATCCACTATCGATTCAAAATCAGTTTTATGGGAACGCATTTTTGCCAAGATCAAAAGATAATCTCTTTGGCCGTTTGGATTGTCTGAATCAAAAGAGAAATGAATTTTTTGGTCTTTTGTTCTTTCTACGATTACGTTGAGTTTTCCTCGTTTTAGATCTCGAATCGCTTCTTCTTTAGAAAGAATTAAAAATTTAAGAGATGGAAGTGAAAAAGAATTAGAAATTTCTTTGTTTCTAATTTTTACAGAACTATCTAATAGATTTGAATCTAGAATTTTTTTGAGCTCGTCGAGTTGATAAGAATTTTCTAATATTGCAATTTTTACTTCTTCCGAACCTCGGTTTTTAAATGCGATTCCTAAAACCCCCGCCATTGCGATCGGAAATACGAAGGCCCAAAAAAGAATTGCAGGTTCTCTATAAAATTCTTTGAGTTGAATGCTGACGAGTTGGAATATTTGTTTCATTCTTCCAGTCCTCTTCCTGTCATACTTAGAAAAATGTCGTCTAACGTTTTTCTATGACATTCTAAGGTATTTAATTTTTTTCCGGATGCGGAAATTGTCTGCATCAATTCGGGCAGATATTCTGTAATTGAAGAAACGTAAATCCTCGCTTCCAGTTTTGAAGAATCCCAAAAAAATTTACAAGGGGGAATCCAACTTTCTGGATTAGAACCGTCCTGCATGGAAAGTCGAATGATTTCGTCTCCTTCCGTTCTTCCGAGAAGGTTCATTAAAGATCCCTGATCTAAAATTTTTCCATGATCCATGATGATAATTTTTTCGCAAAGTGTTTCCGCTTCTTCCATGTAATGGGTAGTGAGAATCATCGTAGTTTTATTTTGTCTAAGGCGATCTAAAATTTTCCAAATATCTCTTCTTGCTCCTGGATCTAGCCCGGTTGTAGGTTCGTCTAAAAAAAGAATTTCAGGATAATTTAATATAGAAATTCCAAGAGCTAATCTTTGTCTTTGGCCTCCGGAAAGATTACCAACGTATGTTTTTTGTTTTTCTTCCAGATTGATCAATTCTAAAATCTCGTTTAATCTTTCCTTTTTGCTTTTATAAAAAGTTCCAAAAAGATTTAGAGTTTCTTGAACCGTAATCCGATCCATAAACCTAGTTTCCTGAAGAGCCAAACCCACTTTGGATCGGAGAAAGGTTTCGTTTTTTTTCCAAGTAGTTCCAAGAATCGATATGGACCCGGAGTCCGGTTTTTGTATTCCTTCCAACATTTCGATCAAGGTTGTTTTTCCGGCTCCATTTGGTCCTAACAATGCAACAAATTCTCCTTTACGAATTTGAAGACTTAGATCATTGACTGCGATTGTATTTTTAAAACGTTTAGTTACATTTTGAACTTCTATCAAATTTTCTTCCGACTTGGATGATTTTAAATTTAGATTCAATGTGAGTCCTTTTATAATTTTATTTTAGGTTATATTATGGGATTCTTATGTTTCTGATTTTCTCTATATGTAAGCATTTTCAGAACTTCAAAAAAATCTAATTACAATGAACTCTGCAAGTTTTTAATAAAATGTAATCATTTTCACGAAAACCGACACAACTGAATGTTTGTGAGTTTCTATTAGTCTTCAATATCAAATTTTTATAATCTTTGAATTTTAAAACAATTATAATAAGAGTTGTTGAAAAATGAATTTTCATCTGTTTTATGGAAACGGTCGATTGAACAAATTTTGTTGATTTGAACTATAGAATTTTTCAACAACTTTAATTAACTTTTACCATAATAACGTAGAATTTGTCGAAGAGAAGATAAATAAGAAGGACCAAAAAGATTGATATGAACTAAAACCGGATACATCTGCCAAAACGGAATTCTATCTTTAAAATGTTCTGAGTTTTCTATTCCACAACAAGAAAGTATTTTCTGCATTTCTTCTAAATTTAAAGAACTACCAAATAAATTCAGCATTGCTAGATCTTGTTCCGGATGTGAAAAAGAGATAGAAGGATCAATCAAATAAGAATGTCCATTTTTACCGGTGAGTATATTACCTGACCAAAGGTCTCCGTGTATCAATCTGGGACTACTTTGATTGAGAGACCATTCTTCCGTGAATTTTTGAAAAACTTCTTTTACGTTTTCTGCATCTTTATTCGTAATCAATTTACGAGAAAGGGTCAGGTCCAATTGAGTTGATAAACGACTTTCCCAAAAGAACTTTTCAAAACTAGAATACCATTGATTTTTTTGGGAGAGAGTTCCAATAAAATTATTTCGTTTCCATCCCCAAGAATTAGAATCTTTGCGATAGAGTAGTTTTAAACTTCGAATTAAATCTTCTCTTGCAGTCGAAGCCGATCCGGATTCGATGTAGTCCATCACTAAAAGCCAAAAACTTCCGGTTTGTACAATCCCATAACATTCAGGAACACGTACTCCAATTCTAAAAAGTTGTTCTAAGGATTCTTTTTCAGTTTCTGCCATTTCTTTGTTAGAAATGACTTTTACTCCAAAAGAATGATGAGGAAGTTTAGCGAGATAGATTTCATTGAGGCTAGAAGAATGAAAGGTTACTTTGGGTCTGTGACCGGAATTTAAAATTCCGAGTTTGTCCAAACCTTCGCAGATTGCTTCTACTAAATCCGCATGGATAACCACTAATTCGCTTCCTCCCGGATACTTCCGGTTCTTTTCGTTTAAATAAAAAATCGGCCTGAAAGGTTCCCAGATTGATTGAAAATTTATAAATCGATTTTTATAATCCGTAAGACGTGAACATCTTAAAAATTATTACCGCATTGTCGTTGTTTGTTGGAAATCCTCTTTGGGGAATCAATTTACCTTTTTATTGGAATTACGTTTTAATTACATCCATTAAGAAACAGCCAACATCTTATTGGTCAGATATTTTTTCAAAATCGCACACGATCTGTTATACGGGAGCCGTCATTTTATCAAATGGTTATTTTAAGTTTTCATTACTCCCTAAGAATTTTATCAAATTAAGTAAAAATTATAAAATCAGACTAATTCCTTTGATTTCTGCAGTTTCTAAAAACGGTTCTAGTTTTTTAGGCTCTGATATTACTATGAAAATCGCGATTGAAAACCTGATCGTTTTTTTAAAACAAAATCCGGAAATTGCAGGATTACACTTTGATATAGAGTTTCTTCCTAAGTCCGAGATTGGAAATTATAAAAAATTTTTAGTAAAGTTAAAACAAAAACTTTCTAAAGAAAAAGTTATTACCGTTGCTATATTTCCTCAATTAGAGTTTCCTAATCAAAATTTGATCGTTCATTCTGATCTTCTTGAAGAAAAATCTATTGATGAATTTGTTTTGATGAGTTATGATTTTCATTCTACAAAAACCGACCCTGGTCCTGTTACTTCTATTCCACTGACAAAAAAGAATTTAGAGTTTCTATTAAAACGAATTCCTAATTCAAAACTTTGGCTTGGGCTTCCTCTTTATGGATATTTTTGGAATCGAAATGGTAGAGTTCAAATTCTGACACAAAAGGATCTGGAAAAATTTAAAGAAAATTCGGAAGTTGCCTTAAACAAAGATGGTTTTTTCTTTATCAAAAACAATAAAGGGGAAGGTTATATTTCGGATTTAAATACTTTAGAAAAATATAATGTTTTTATTGATACCTTGCAACTCAAGGGGACTGCTTTTTGGAGGATAGGATTTTAGTTTTAAATTAGGATTAAGTAAAACTGGCTTTATTGTTTTAAATTTTATTTCTATCCAATTTTGAAATCAATGAGTTTGTCGGAACAATTAATTTTACTTTCAGAGTTTTACAGTGAAATCTGAGATTGTGGTAGTTCCCACAGATTAAGTCTATTTAAGCAATTGATGGATTTCAACCATTTGTTGATTGCTTCCCGAAAATTCTAAGATAATGTGAATTCGATGTAAGAAATCTATGATTCATTTTGAGATAAACTTTTCACGACTTGTTCGGAAACAATTTGATTTATTTTCTTTTTATAAAGGTTATTTCAGAAATAATTTAGCGAAAGTTTATAAAACCCAAAGATAACAATAAAATTTTAGCTTCACTGATCTTTACAATAAGGTATCATAAATTTAAAAACGAATAACGCTTGTTTAGACTCTGGATAATTGCTTATAAAGTGTTTAGTGGTAATTATAATCAAATTAAAAATTTATTTTATAAAAGATTCTTTGTAACACGAGTGTCGAAAAATCTTTACAATAAAATCAATGTTTATAAAATTTTTTACAAAACCGTTCAACGATAGATTAGAATCAAATGGAAAAGTTTATTATGAAATCTGAAATCGATTGAAAATGAATTTTACAATTATCTTTTATTCGTTATGATTGGATGTTAATTTTCGGTCCGAATAAAAAACGTTTTCGTTTTCAAAGATCAAAGTTTTTTAACTTACCGGAAAAGAAGAGGTAATCGTGCAAGAAGTTCATCGGTATTTAGATCGATATTTGGAAGAAAATATTCTTCAATCCGAAACCATTCATAGGATGAAACATGTTATCCACGAATTTAGCATTCGTGCTCCCAAGGTCCTTGTAACTAAATGTATCGACGGTAGAGTTCATGGAAGTAAATTGAAAGGTTATCCGGTTACTACGATTCGTTTTGGCAGAACTGACGGAAATATCGTATCGACTAACTTAAACAATTTCTGGTTTTGGAATCGAATCGATCGGTTGATTAATGACGCAACTTGTAACACTCCTAATACTCCCGCTTTGTTTATTGCATATATGCATAGATCTGATTTACCCGGTTTAGGTTGTGCCGCTCACAATCACGACGAATTAGCTGCAAGAAAAGCAATCCAGGAACAGACACAAGTGGTTCGTAAAATTTTTAAAAAAGACAGACTTTACGTTATGGAAGGAATTACAAATACCGATTCGATGGCGGAAACTTTAATCTTTGAAAACGGAAATGTTTTAGATACAACCGAGTTCATTCAAGATTTCGATTTTAAACATTGTTCCGATATTTTTCATCGTTCCTTTTTAAAATATCCACTTAAAGATTCTTCCACGGCGAGGTATGTAGGATTTAAAACTCCGGAAGAATTACTTTTAGAACCGGAACTTCTTTTTTTTAACGATTTTCAAACCTCTCTTTGTATGAAAACGTATCTAATTCGAGAAGTAACCGGTATTATTGTTTCAGACGATTTTGTTTCACAAAAATTGATTCAACCAGATTTGTTCAACGCATTGACTCAAAAACTTTTTTCTGTCAAAGATCTTCCTCCCCTTTTGATTCCCGCGTTATTGTATCAATCCGTTTGGAATATTACCTATTCTCTTTATCATAAACGAAAATTGTCTGACTTAAACGAAGTCCAAAGGTGGAAAATTTTGGATCACGCCGAGGAGTTGATCTGTTATGGAGACGGTTTCGAATTGCTTCAAAGAAACAAGGCTATTCTTGTTAAAACGGGAAGAGGGAACGATATAGACGCTTTAAATGTGGCTAGAAAAGTTTTAGAGAAAAATCGGGCTAAACAATCCGATCAAAACCCTATTTTAATACATCTTAATATTGAAATTTCCGGGGAACTTTCAGCTTGGGAAGATATTAACGAAAATATTTCTTCTAAAACCAATACATTACTTAGAAATTTAGAACAGGTTTTTCAAAATGTGGAAACGGTGGTTTTAACTACGTATTCGTATAGAGATCAAAAACGTTTTTATCCTATTCATACCAAAAAAGATAATCGAATTACATATCCGGTAGATATTTTAAGCGGAATCAATTCGGAAACTTTGTTTTCAAGCATGAGTTTAAAATCGAGAGAAGCTCTTTATTCTACAGAAAGAATGGGTAAATTTATTTGAATATTCGAAAAATAGATTGTACGTTTAGAATTATTTATTAGTTCTATATTAACATGAGTTTGACGTAAGAAAACCTGGGCGAATCCGACTGCATAAGTAAGCAGCCGGACCGGGCTCTCATCTCTGGTCAATAAATTGTATACAGGAATGTTATACGATTTATCGTCTAGATTAATGCGATCTGTCGAGCGACTCATAGGGAGCGTGCATTGAGTTTCCAGAAGCGAGACGCTGAGTTCGAGAGAGTGTTCTCCCGTATCGATCCCTTTCGCGTTATACCGAATGAAAATATGTTCAAATAATTACTATAGACATTCTATGATGCTGCATTTACTCATAACTATATAACAGTGCCTAATATTTTGTTCTGGAATAGAATAAAATATTGCGATGAAAATTTAAGTTATTTAATTTTACACGAACAGTAGTAAGAAATTTTAAAATAGTTAGAATTTATGGAAAATCAAAAATCAAATTTAATTCTAATATCTTCAAACCAAAAAATCATTATCGTAGACGATAACCGGAAATATGCGCAACAACTGAATTCTTTATTACTTTCACGACAAGAAAGGATTCAAATAGAGTATGCTGAAAATATTCGTAGCGGATATAGAAAAATTTTAAAAGAAAACTTTGAGATTTTTTTCTGTGATATTACGATAGGAAAAAGATTAGTTGGTTTTTATTTGGTTTATAGATTAAAAAAAAGAAACGCTAAAATTAAAATTATATTAATGTCTACCGCATTTGATCATCGTATTTTTTTCTTACTATTTTACCGTATTATAAAATTTAGTTTTGGCTTACACGGCATTTGTAAAAAATCAGACGTTATAGATGGAAAGTTGGTAATTTATTAAACGAACTACTTCTTCGGGTAATAAACTTGAATTTTTAATTTCAATATACTTAATGTTTTTTTCTTTCAGCTTCTTGGTAAGAATATTCTTATTTAATGAAAAAAGAATATAACTAACAAGTAAGAGTATGAACTTTTCAAATTTAGTATTTTGATACGATGGCCTATTTTTCATTCTTATACATAAATCGAAAAAAGAAAAATCAAATAAAATAAACGCCAAGTTTTCGCTTTTTATCGTTCCTATAATTGTGTTAAATAAATCAGGAAGTATTAAATGTGATCCTTCATATACATAAAGATCGCTTTCATTTTTTATAATGTTATCTAATACGGATTGATGGATTGTTCTGAATTTCTTTCTGTCGACAAGTTTAGTGCTGAGTCTATTTTTATATTCTTGGTCAAAGTTAAAAATTCTAGATTTTTCACTATTATATTTGTAGGAAGTTGTCGTTTTTCCGGAATTGGTTGGACCTACCATGATTAGTTTAGAATATTTTAGTTTCACAATGTTTTTAATTTGAATTTTTGAAGTTTATTTTTCTTTTGAAAAAACATACTCTTAAGAAATATTCCGAAAACAGAAAAGTATGGATAATTTTTCAAAATGTTTTCACATTTAGAAGATTCTAATAATAAACTCGCTTTCAAATTTTCCAAATAATCGATTATCTTTGGGTCGGAAAAACAAAATTCTTCGTATGTTTTAAAAGAATAAATTTCCAGAGGAATATTAATATAACCGATCTTATGATCTTTTTTATAATCGATTAAATTATCCACTTGGATATAAAATTTAGATAATGTTTCTAATTGTGTTTTGTCATTTAGAATTTTTTTGTCTTTGAAAATGGAAGCGCAGATTTTTAATGTTACGATTCCAAGTTCTGTATTTCTATTTTCAAGGGAAACTTGGTCCAATAGTTTAAACTTTCTTTTAAAATCATTTTTTTGAATCTCTAAAAACGACTCATAGAGAGATTTATAATTTTCGCTATGTTTTGATAAGAATATTAAATTTCCTAAATATTCAAATTCGTTATTTGGTTCTCGATTAAAGAACAATACCTCTTTTTGATTTTGTAAAAATTTTTCTACTTCTTCTACATTCGATAAACCGTTATCCACGTTATTATCAATCCATTCTAAATAACTGTAGATTGTGTAATAAAGAATGATTCTTTTTATTTTAAATAAAGAAACAAGTAAGATGATAAAGTAAGGAATTTTGTTTTTTGTGTTTGAACTTATAAATTTTAAAACTTTATAGATATTGTCCATTGGCTGGAAATTCTTAAATTAGAGTAATCCAATTTAATTTTTCTGCAACGAATTAGATCAATAAAAATTTTCTAGAGTAAACCTGGCGCTAGGATTCCACGGAAATTAAATTCCCTCGTCAAATTATTTGAAAGAAGGTACCTTTTTAAATTTTTTACGCCAAATTCTTGTTAAACTATTTATGATTCTTTAAATTTTGAACGTATTTTGCAAGTTCTGCTCTAAAAGAAAATTCCCTGGTTCCCATTAGATAACGAAATGCTGAAACGATTACATCGGGACGAGGAGGATCTCCTCCTATAAATAAATCCGGTTGTTTTGGAAGTTTACCTAGTTTAAAAAGTCCGCCAGACACGGCCTCCGAACCGCAGGCTATAAGTGCTTTTGGAGAAGGCATTGTTTCCCAAGCAGTATCTAAAGGTCCTTCCATATTTGGTCCGACTGGCCCTGAATACACTAGCGCATCGGCGTGTTTTGGAGAAGCTACTACTCGAATCTTACTTGCTTCACTGTCAAAAAGAGCGTTGAAACTTGCATTGATTTCCGCTTCGGTTGTATTGTTTCCGCTAGCTGCTACTTCTCTAAATTGAAAGCCGGTTTTTTTAGTAATTTTTCTGAATTGTTTCACTTCTTCCGTTTCTACTTCGGGTTTTTCATCTGGCATTCCATTTGTATATACTACTTGTAACACTTCGCGATCGGTTGAATATACGTGAACAAAACCGGAATCTATAATCTTTCCGTTGGAACATACTTCGGAACATTTCCCACATTGAAGACAGGCGCCGTAATCAAAACTCATTTTATCCTTAGATATAATCTTGAGGGAATGAGTTGGACAAACTTGTTCGCAGGATTTGCAAGTTAGACAAGATTCGTTCGAAGATAAAACCGGAACTGGAATTCCTCTCGCATTTGGATTTAGAGGAGATACTTTTTTATAGTTCATCGTCTTGGCGGGACGAAGGATATTCAATATTTCGAATATAATTTTCATAAATCGACTCCTACATAACTTAAATTGAAGGATTTGTTGTTTAACGGAAAGTCTCCTATGTATTCTCCTCTTACCGCTAGCTCCAGTGCATGCCAGTTCGGAACGGAAACTTCTCGGATATAAACGTTTTCGATCGTGCCGTTTGCATCCAAATCCAAGGATACAAGTACAGGTCCTCTCCAACCTTCTACTGCGGAGTAATACGTTCCCTTTTTGACTGGGTTTGATTTTCCAAGTTTAAGATCAAGCGCCGCTTCCAATTTAGGAATCGCTTCTACGAGCCACTTACTACTATTTTTTAGTTCTTCATAACGTAGATAGAATCTGGCCCACGCGTCTCCTCTCATCTGATCTCTGTTCAATTCGAGCGAAATTGGAGAACTAAACGCATAAGATTTTTCTAAATTACGTAAATCTCTATTTAGACCGGTGCATTTTTCCACCATACCTATAAATCCAAGATGTCTGATTTGTTTTTGTCTAATGACTCCACAGGATTGAAGTCTTTCTCGGTTTGTGGATGTTCCGGCGGCGCGTTCAAAATGTCCTACGACTTCTTCTGTCACGGAACGAATTCTTTCCGAAAGTTCTTTTAATTTGTCTCGATTGAGTCCTTTTCTAAAAAGGATTTTACCTGGAGATAATGCTCCTCGTCCAAAACGATTTCCGGTTAATGCTTCCATCACTCCGAGAGGAATTCCTCGTTGTAAGGAACAAACTCCTTGTAAAGGATAATAACCAATGTCACCTGCAATGGCTCCCATGTCACCTATATGAGTCGCAACTCTTTCGAGTTCTAAGAGCACAAGTCTTGCAAAATCCAATTCTTGAGGAACGTTGATCTTTTGTGCTTCTTCAAAAATTCTAGAAAATGCAATTGCGTAAGAAATTGTACTATCTCCCGAAATTGCTTCTGCATATGGTATGGAATCTTTGGAATCTTTACCTTTGATTAAATCGATCAAACCTCTTTTTTGAAATCCAAGTCGAATATCCAAGTTTTGAATCTCTTCACCTTTTACGATAAATCTAAAATGTCCAGGTTCGATCACACCTGCGTGTATCGGTCCGACTGCGTGAGAATAATGACTGGCCGGAATCGGTACCTTTAATCCCTTATATACTAAATCTTTAATACCTTTTTTAGTTACGAATTTTTCCAGATCTGTTTTGCGATCGGCTGTAATATACCTTTCAAAATCATAAGAGGAATAATCCTCCTCTCCCTGATCGACTCCTAAAGAATGTCTGAGAATCCAAATCGGATTTGCCGTGTCTTCAAAAGCTTCTTTTTCGGAATATTCTATAATTTCATGTTCTATTCCTTCGCTCGAAAGCCAGAAACGGTTGTAACCTTTTTTTCCTTTTCTCGGATAGAAACCAGTTACGCTGCGCATTCAAAATTCTCCTTGCAATAGATGATAAAAACCCCATATCCCGAGACCCAATACCATCAGAAAAAGTAAAAGAGAGTTGGTCATACGGATCTGTAAAGTACCCGCAAATTCTTTTGCAAAAGGTCTGTCTTCTAAATTAAAAAGTGGAACCGTTTTGTAGAGTAACACACCGAAGAAGATCAATCCTAAAAACGGAACCGTGATTACGAACCATTGACCTTGAATCCAACCCACTTTCAAAAGTAAAAGATCATTTACGAAAATTGGAGAGCCTGGAAGTACAAACGCAACGAACAAAGACGCGGTATAAAGTGAAAGTGCTTTTTTGTTAATTTTTTCAGAAAGAAAAATCTTACTCAATTCTCTTTTGCCTGCGTCCATTCTTACGATTCCCATCGTTAAGAATAATACTGATTTCAAAACTATGTTTCCCGCCATCACGAAGTTGAAAACTGGATCGGGTAAATCCATCCAAAGAAAAATTCCGATCGCACCGCTATGAAACAAAGCGACCTTTGCGGTCATCATTCGGAGATCGTTTCTTTGATAGAGTGCAACGATACTTTGTAACATCGTTATAACTCCTAAAATCAATAATCCATCTGAGGCGCTGAAAGTTGTAGGATACAATTGATGATCCATGTGGATGAATGGACGTAGCGCATAACTTACCGCAACTGGAACAAATGCTGCGATTAATGCGGAGATTTGACTTGGACTTTCTCCATAAGTATCCACGACCCACACGTGATTTGGAAAAAGACCTAACTTTGCAGAATAACCAAAGATTGCTAACCAAAGTCCGATTTCAAGCCATAGGTTTTCTGGATGTTCGGATAATTTGCCCGCAATAACTTCTACGGGATGATCGATTCCGTGTAACGTTGCAGTTATAATGATGATTCCTAAAAACGCGATTCCAAGTCCGAAAGAATTGATTAAAAGAAATTTCCATGCGATCGGAAACAATTTTGAAGTTCTACTGGAAGATATAAGTAAGGCTCCCGTAAAAGTAGTCGCTTCGATCAAAACCCATTGGAGAGCAAATCCTTCTAAATTCCAAGCAGCAAATGTAAGCCCAGTACAAAGGATCATTAAAAAAGACCACATCGCTATTTTTTTTTGGCCCTTAGTAGGTGCTAAAATATATGCGAGTAAAATCAGAAATAAAACAACAACTCCGATTCCGTTTAGTACAAAAAGATTCATACAGACACCTCTTCTTTTTCGTTTTCGGAAGAACCTTCCATACTAATTCTAAGAGTTGCAGCTGCTCCTATGATGAACACAGCGTCCAAGAAAGAACCGAATTCAATTCCTAAAGGAAGTTCCGTTCTTAAGATCTGAGTCAAAAGAAAGGTTCCGTTTTCAAAAACTGCAAATGAAGCGATCACTCCGACCCAATGACGACGGACTACAAATCCCACCATTCCTACGTACAATAAAAGAAAGGTATATAAAAAGGACATTTGATTTACTTGGCCGAATCTAAATTTAGTAAAACCTAATATAAGAAAACCGAAAATAGCTCCTATCAAAAGAAGTGCAAAGGTGGGAATATAACCTACTTTCGGAAAAGTAGATTCTACTGAGTTTGTTCTTCTTGCGGTCAAAAAAAGGATCCAAGGAGTCAAGATCACTTTGAAAAGTAAAATCATTCCTGCTAGAAATAAACTGTGAGTGCCGTATCCACCGTCTTCGAAAAGAGGGACCAAAAGAAATACACTTTGAAAGGCAAGAAGAAGAACGAGTCTTTTCAAACGATTTTCAAGAAGAATCACCACTCCGATTAAAAGTAAAATTAGATAACTGAATTCTGTTCCCATATAACTTTTCCTTAGGTTCAACCTAATTTGAGAAGAATGCCCAAAAAGAGCATGAAGATGAAGTTTAAACCGAGTAACTCTGGAACCCAGAGCCATTTTCTTCGAGTACTATTCGCTTCTATATAACCCACACAAACTGAAACGAAAAGCGCTCCTATAACTGCGACTACGTCGAGCCAAAAAGTAGGTACGGAACGACTTAAAAAGAATTCTCCGTGATAAACTCCCATCTTAGCAACGAATAGGAATAACGCACAGGTTTTAAATTGTTGCGCCAATTCAAAGAGAGCCCTTCTGCTTCCGGACGCTTCAAGCAACATGGCTTCGTGAACCATAGTAAGTTCCAAATGGGTTCTAGGATCGTCAAACGGTGGTTTGGCGAGTTCTGCTAAAATTATCAAAGAAGTTCCTAAAAGAAATAAACCACCAAACGCAAGACTTGCAAAGTTCGCATTAAATACTAAATGTGATTCAAATACCACGAGAACCAGAATCATAATTGGTTCGCAAAACACGTAGAGTATAACTTCTCTCGCTGCACCCATTCCCGCAAAAGATGTACCGTTTTCGACGGAATAAGCGAACAACGCAAATCTCATAATTCCGATTAAAAATGGAATTAGAAGAAAAGACCCCCATTCGAAACTAGTCAAACTCCAAACTGCAAGTCCGGATAAACAGGCTATAAGAGGAGAAGCCTCCGTAAAAAATCCTGAAAAAGGTCCGTCCACAGGTTTTTTGCGGATCATTCTCCAAGTGTCGTAGAGAATTTGAAAAACGGGAGCACCCACTCTTCCTTGAGAATAGGACCTTATTTTTTGAACCAGTCCTCCACATAAAAATGGAAGAACGATAAACGATAAGACCCGAATTATCGAGTCAAGGTATTTAAGAATAATTTCCATAAGTCTCCCTCGGTCAACTTAAGACCGATAATCACGAATAGAAGAATTACCACAGTTACGGAAGAAAAAGCGAGATTGATCGAGATCGATTCTTCGTTAGTTTCGTTCGGTTTTGTTTTAAACATATTTAAGAATTTTATAATTCCTTGAAGTATCCCTTCATCCAAACGGGAATTCCCTTCCGCGTTGGTAAAGTATCTTCCCAAAGAAGGGAAAAGAGGGTCTGAAATTCCGTCGGAAGGAATTGCAACGTCTGCACCTCCGTAATTTCCGCCGCAATCCCAAAGTTTTCTTTTAGAAATTTTGGTTCTCAAACCCATGATTCCAACCAGTACGATCATTCCGAGTCCGATAAAGTTTACGATTGCAAGACCTTTATACCATTCTTCGTCTAACCATTCTTTGGTGGGTGCATGATAAAGAGCGTAAGCTGAAATTCCAAAGGAAACGATTAAGATCAAAATACCGCTTAAAAAAATGGAATAAAATACCGAACGGGAAGGTTTGTGTTCTGGCCAATTTGTTCTTGGTCTGGATAGAACCATTCCTAAAAAAATTCTTAAATGTCCGGCCGCGCCTAAAACTAATCCAGAAGAAACCAAAATCAAAAGGGGGAGAATCAAAATTGCGCTTTGTCCCGGAATTTCCAAAACACCAGCAACTAACTTTACAAAGGTGGCCTCAGAAAGAAATCCGGTCGTTCCTGGAATTGCAAGAAAACTTATAGTTCCCAAACTTAACAAAGAAGTTGGAAGTCCTGAAATTCTACCTACTCCTGTATTTTGATCTACATTCGAAAAACCTGATATTTTAGTGAGGTATCCGATCGAAAGGAACTGAAACGTTTTGCTGATACTATGATGGATCAAAGATAAGATGAACAAAAACGAAAAAGATCTGCTCAACACTTTTAAACTTTCTACTTCGCTGTCTTTCCACAAGGCAGAAAGAAGGATGCAGAGAAATAGAAAGTTCATATTTTCCACAGTACTATAAGCAATCGCCTTTTTTGCGTCTCTTGAAAATAAGGAAGAAAGACCTGCCCAAAGGACTCCAAAACCGGCGAGAGGAATTAATATTTTAATATAGATCGTATTTCCAAACCAAGGTGCTACAAGTTGATGGAAAAGAATCAAGGGAAGATTTACCAAAATCCCGGAATAAGCGGCTGATGCATGGGCTGGGGAACCGGAGTGTGCTTCTGGAAGCCAAAAATGAAAACCGAAAAAAGCGGCTTTGACTAAAAGACCGGCTACCAAAAATATATTTCCAAATTCGCTTTTAGGCGAATAGATCCAATACGTAAAACAAAATGCTCCTACTCCACCCGCGACGACTAACGCGATAAAACTTTTGATGGAATTAGGAGTCCATTTGCCTCCTTGGTAAAGAAGAAAAGCGCTGACGGTTGACAATTCCCAAAATAGAATCAGCCATAACGTTTTTCCGACTAAATAACAAAGACCCGTACTTAGAAAAAATACAGAGTATCCTAAAAGTACGGTAGTTCTTTTACGATGTTCATATCCATAGACATAAATAGAAGAAATGAATCCCAAAATGGCTTGAAGAGTAAGACCGATGAATAAAACCGAGTCTTGTTCTAAAAAGTTTTTACCTAGCACTTTTGCCGCTAAAAAAGGCGCAATAAGCGACATTAAGACTATCAGATAAGATAAAACGATCATCAGCTTTTTAAGTCTCCTCTTAAAGTGCGGCGTTCAATTGAAAGAAAAATACGCTCGCGTTGTTTGCTGAGGTATGTTGTTTCATAAACGCGGCGGAATTTAATTCGAATTCATTTGTTGTTGTGTTGTATATCAAAGGACTGTTTCTATAGTTTCGAATCGAATTACCAGCGATCAAGAAACCTGCGCCTGTCCAAATAGATACGTTATCGTTGATTTGAAACATCCAAGTTAGATCCAATTCGTTATAAATATTTCTACCCGTCGAATATGGTTGTGTAAAAGAGTTTCCGGTATAATTTTCGGTGGAACCGGCGGCAACGGTTCCGCCAGATACGTTAGTCGATGTTGCTACGGGAGAAGAAAGCGCAGAACCTGCGATAGAATTTGCACCTCCGTTGATCGCGTACCAAGCGTCGTTTTTCTGAACTTTATCGTTGATAATATAAGCGATTTGAAACATACCCCATTTTTCGTTTTTGTAGGTGATGTTTGCGTTCCAAGAACTTAAATTTTTGGTATCAATATTTTCAGAAAGACCCGCCACGTTGTTCCAATAAGGAATTACTCCGAAACGAGGATTGACAAGAGTTTGAAAAGTAGAAAGACTTCCATCAGCTCTATTGTTATCTCCAGAAGCATAAGTATATTGAGCGCCTACTCGTAACCTTTCTGCAAAAGTATAACCAGTCTGGACAACATGAAATTGTCCTGAATATTTGACTCTTTCCGTTTTAGTATTAGCAAGAGGAATCCCGTCTTCGGTTGTAGATGGAAGATCGTAACCAAAAAACTTTTGATGAATTCTTTGACCGTTATAACCGTTTTGCCAAGCGCTTTCGATCGTCCAGTCCCAACCTTTTCCTTGAGGAAGGTTGTTTTTGTTGGTTCTGTTTGTAAGTCTAAAACCGGTCGTATAAAGCATATCGTTTTGTTTTTTTCGGTTTTGAGCTAAAACATCATCTGCTGTAGAAGTAGGAGTGGTTTGAGGAATCCATTTTTTAACCACGTCTATATTATAAATATCTAAAACAACTTCATTCAAAATTTTGAAAGTATTATAAGTACCAAAAAGAGTTGTGTCCGATTGGGAAGCAGAAGGGTTTGTGTTTGTTAGGGTCGAATTTAATTTAGGATCATTTGCTGAAACAACTCCGTTGACGCCACTCTGGGTCCAAAAAGGTCTTGCTACAAAAAAATGGGAGCTAAAACTTTCGTAGTCAAACATAACTCTGGCGCCGTCGTAGGAAAGGCCGTTGATGGTCCAGTTTGCGCCGCCTAACATTCTTTGATCTCCATAAGCCCAAATCTGTCTACCGACTTGTACTTTCGCATCTAATGGAAGTTTTTTGATCATTACAAAAGCTTCTCGAATACTCGTATTATTGGAAGCGACCGAATTGTTCGGCCTGCCGGGAACGTTTGGGTCGGAGCTGAGAGTAGGGGTGTTGCTAAAAAAACCGGAACGAATATCTCCTACGTTTGCTGGAGAAGCACCCCCCCAGACCCTGGTATCTTGAACAGTGATTTTAAAAGTTACATATGGACTCGGATCGATTAGAAAATAAAATGCAGAAGTCTGCATAATACGATCGGTATAAGCGTGGTTGGATTTATCAAAGTTGAGATTGTTTCTAGATTCGTATCTAGGTCTGAGATAAAATCCTAACTTGATCCAATCGTTGACCCAAAGTTTATTAGAGTATTTGTTCACTGTTTTGGAAAGATCAGGGTCGATGAACATGTGTCGATTGTAATCAGCGCTTACGCCTTCTTTTTTCATAGGAGAAACATAATCCGCGTCTTCGGGTTTTGTGTCGGTTACCTGCTTGGGGGATTCAATAGAAGGTTTATTCTCCGTTGCCTGAGCAGTTTGAGATAATAACGCTCCGCTCTCAAAGGAGAGGAGAAAGAAAAAAATGAAACCTATTTTTACAGAATATTTTTTTTGGCTCGAAGTCATTTAATTAACCCTTCGTTTTTTATTTAAGAAATTCTATTTAATACAAAATAAAGAACCATCAGAAAAGATTCTTTATTTGTTTAAATAGGAATCAAATTATAATTCATTCAATAAAAGTATTTTTAAAAAAATGAATATAATCATTTATGAATTCTCTTTAAGTTTTAAAAAGAGTTCACATAAAACTCGGTAGAATTATGCCAAATCTTATTATAGGATTTTATTATTTGATAAACTTAATTTTTATTTCCTACGAGTTTGGAATAATTCTAAATCCAATTTCTCGACAACCTTTCAGAGAACTCGAATCTAATCATAAAATAAAATTAGAATTTTAAAACGAGCTTAGAAATAATTGTCGAGAAAACAAAATCTTCTCCTTAAGTTGAAGTCACGAGATAGTAATAGAGCGGAATTCCCGCGACTATGTTGATCGGAAAAACGATCGAAAGCGCAACCGTAAGATAGACGCTCGGATTTGCTTCTGGAATCATATCTTTCATAGCGGCAGGTACGGCAATATAGGAAGCGGAAGCGCATAGGACGACAAACATCAAGGCGTCTCCCACCGGCATTTCGATCAATTTAGTCAGAATTAAACCGATTGTTGCATTTACGACCATCAATGCAATAGCCGCTACAATTAGGAATACTCCAACGTTAGCGAGTTCTTTAAATCTACGAGCGGCAGAGATTCCCATATCCAAAAGAAAAAATGTAAGAATTCCTTTAAATAGATCATCCGCAAAAACTTTCTCTGCTTTCCAACCAGAATCCCCGGTAATATAACCTACGATCAAAGCTCCAACTAGAAGATAAATTGAAGAGCCGAAAAGAGCTTCGTGTAACAGAGCCTTCCAGTTGATTGCTCCTCCTCCGTTCATTTTATTTTTATTCAAACGGTCTAAAACCACCGCGATTACAATTGCAGGAGATTCCATCAGAGCCATCCCTGCGACGATAAATCCACCGTATTCTACTTTCAAATTGTGTAGAAAAGCACCTGCGGTTACAAACGTAACGGCGCTAATAGAACCAAACGAACCTGCTAAGGCGGCGGCGTTGTGCTTATCTAGTTTAATTTTTAAAACAAAATAGGCATAGATCGGAACTATAACTGCCATAATTGAACATGCAATCAGAGTGAAAAGGTGCTCTTGACTGAATGCGGTTTTGGATAACTCGTGTCCTCCTTTAAAGCCAATGGCAAAAAGAAGATACATTGAAAAGAATTTAGACAGGGATTCGGGAATAACCAAATCCGATTTAAAAAAAACTACCCCCATCCCAAGGAAGAAAAACAACACTGGTGGGTTTAGCACATTTTCTAAAATTGCGTGCGTGTCCATAATCAGCTAACTCCATGATTTAAGAATATCAAATCTCAATTTAAAACCTACAAATTGAGATAAAATAATCTGTAATTTTACAAGGGAAGGAAAAGAAATTGAAACCTACTCTCTACAATCCCTACTGAAGGAATAGACTTTCCAAGATTATAAAATTGGACAATCACTTTTTCAAAAATTGAGTTCTTTGGATTCCGAGACTATTTTTGCAATTTGTGGACCAAACATAAAAAGGGGACAAAATAATTCATTTAACGTTATAATTTTCTATGGATGTTGTACTAAAAATGAGCAACACAACTTTTAAGAAAGGTTATGTTGTATATTTGAGTTAGTTGTGTTATATTTAACTTGATAGCCTCAGTTTTCAATTTTTGTCTTGGGCGTTTGTAGTTTTTAAATGTAACTTTCGATTTTAAAAAGCAATAGTGTGCCGGATTGTTTGAGAAATATCCAATCCATTAAAAAGAGAGAAATTGAAGTTTTTTACGGAGAAAATAAAAACTAAATTTGCTTTAGAAATATTTTTTAAAACAGTGATATTGTTGAAATGAATGTTTTAAATTAAAGGTTAGCGGATCGGAATGTATAAAACCCCAACTTCTAATTTTAGAATTTTTGTACTGGCTTTTGGTATTTTTATTTCTAATTTTCCAGTTTTTGCTCATCCAGAAGCGGTATTACTTACCCAAGAAACCTCTTCAAAAAATATAAGTTCCCTTATAGAATACAGATATAGGGGTCAACAATTTGCAGGTTGTTCTCCAGATCATATCGATGGTTTGGAAGATCTAGAATGGCATCAAATTCCGACTGAAGTTTTACGTGTCAAAAGAACACCTTTTGGAAATTGGCTTAGATTTAGCGTTAAAAATTCCGAATCCACGATTCAAAGTAGAATTCTTTTACTCGGATGGTTGAACGTTCCCGATACTCAACTTTGTTTTTTTGATAAAAACGGAAAGTTTGTTTCTGCGAAATCTGGTTATTCAAATCGTATAGAAGATCAAAAAATTCTTACGAACTTACCTCATTTCAGAATAGATATAGAACCTAACGAAAATAGAATTTTCTACCTTTTTGTTTTATCAAACGAAGATATTAATTATCGAATTCAAATTATGGGTTTAGAGGAATTTGAACTTCGTAAAAGACTTAGATCGATCATTTCTTATTCAATTATAGGAATTGTAGCGATTGCAATTTTTTATTCTCTTTTTGGTTATTATCGATTTAGAAATTTTACTTTCGTTTCTTTTTTATTGTATATCATTTCTGTCCTTATTACATTTTATTTTCTTCACGGACGTACTTTCGCAGAAATTGCGGGGAATACAAATAATCTATTTCGACACAGTTATTTTTTGTTTCTTGGGATTTCTTATGTATTTTTATTTTTATATTTATTCTCGGTAGATAAAACCAACCAAAAGAAAGTTTATCGTTCAGTATTTTTTTGGATTGCTGGAGCTTTAGGAGTTTTATATTTCCTAATTCCTCTTTTACATTCTTGGTATGATCATAGAATTTTACTTTTAGTCGTGACCGTAGGTCTTTCTTCATTTTACTTTATTCGAGTACATTATCAATTTTTAGGTCCTAACTCTCCAATTGGATTTCTTTATACTGCGTCTTGGGCTGTGTTTTTAGTATTAGATATTTATAAAACTATTTTTCATTTTGATTTTTATCCGTTTAACTATTTTTCGGTGTTTGGGGTCGTGTTATTTTTACCCTTTCATTCTATTTTAGTAAGTTTTTCTTTAAATGAGTTTTTCAATCGGAAAAAGTCTCAGAAGCTTGAAGATAAAGATTCAATACAAACTAGAAAATCCACAACTAGTTCTTTAAATGTGATAGAAATTGTTCATAGTGTTAAGAATCTCTTGGAAAAGAAAAAAGTATTTCTTCAAAAATCTTTAAAAGAAGAAAACGTAGCAAAAGAACTTGGTTTAAGCCTCCATCAACTTTCTGAAATTATTAACGTAGAATTTGGCAATAATTTTCCTTCTTTAATTAATCAATATAGAGTTGAAGAGGCTAAAAAACTTCTTCTGGATCATCCAGATAAAACTACTGCTGAAATCGGAAGTAGTGCGGGATTTAGTTCTAAATCTGCGTTTTATATGGAATTTAAAAAGTTTACTGGAACAAATCCAAACGCCTACCGTAGAAAAGAACTTAAAAACGAATCTACGTTTCGTAAAAATTTTTAATTCTAACTTTTATTATATTTATAAATTTTAATATTTTAAATAATTTTTTGCGCTTATTCTTTAAAAATTTGTTTTGACGGAAATGTTGTATTACTCAAGTGGCTTGAATTGATTTAGGTCTTAAAATAAAATATTTTTACAAAATGTTTTTGATTCATTATTATGATCTCTTTTGAAAAAGGGCTTTGTATTGAATTTAAAAGATTATGTGGATAAGTATGATGCAAAAATTTTTTTTTTCAATCTTTCTCATTTTTACTCTCATCTTGAATTTGTTTTTCTCTTGCAATCTCATTGCGTATTTGTTTTTTCCAAAAGAAATTGTTTCTTCAAAAATGGTTGTAATATTTCATACTGGCGAAGTTGAAATTGTTAGATATGGAAAAATTTTACCTTCTTCCACAGGCTTAATTTTGCAAGAATGCGATCTGATTCGAACTTTTTCCGGATCGGTTGATATTCAATCTGGAAATGGAAATCTGATTCGAATAAAACCTTATACAGAACTTATTTTAAAAAATCTTCCAAACAAACAACATAAAGAAACAAATCTTTATTTTCAATCTGGAGAATTGTTGGTTAGGACTAACAAACTTAAAACGGATGAGTCTTTTTTTATTTCCACTTCCACAACGGTCGCGGGTGTTCGAGGAAGTGTTTTTACATTAAAACTTGCGGATGGTCTTCAATCTCCTGAAGTAAAAGTTTATGAAGGTGCAGTTGGGATGAATTTTAAAATTCCGAGTAAAATTTTAGAAAAATTCAAAACGATGAATGAGAAGGAATATAATAAATTTATAATATTTTTAGAAAAAAACGAAGTTGTTTTAGAAAAAGGCGAGGTTTCTCTTATAAAGCCAAGTCTGGATCGAATGATTCAGCTCATTGCGACAAAAGTGGAAAACAAAGAAGATATTTCTAAAGAGTTTACTATGATTCAGAAGATCGAAAATTTCGGTCTTCAAAAAGCTACTTTTGTAGAAACTCCTCAAGAAATTGCAGAGATAGAAACTCTTGTTCATGCAGACCAGATTTTAATTGATCAGGCTTTAGCCGAACAAGATTCGAATGAAATTCAACCTTTTATTTCTTCGGTTTCTTCAGAAATTGAGCGAGATCAAAGTTCCAAATTGGATCAAGCCTTGAACAAAATTCAAGCAAAGATAGAAGCGAACGTTTTAAAATATGAATCTGAAATTTATAAATATTATAATGTTCTTGAAACTGTAGTAAAAGAGGACGGTTCAAAATTTTCGGGTGCGATCGTTACTCAAGTTGGCAACACATTAATTTTGCATACTCCTAAGGGAGCAATTCGTTTAAATAAAAACGAAATTGATTACGTTGATTATCAAAATTCTAGAATAAAAAATAAATAAATTATATATTTGATTTTTAGAATATATTAATTACTGTAAAAATTTATTCTAAAAATGTAAGAAACGGCTACAACTTTGAATTAGACGATAGAATTTTGTTGTTAATTTTAATTTTCTTTTTGATCTTTCCACTCATTCTTCCAACTTGTCCTAGACTATGAAAAAGAAAATCCTTCTCTTAGGTTCTGGAGAACTCGGTAAAGAATTTGTAATCGCGGCTCAGAGATTAGGGCAATACGTTATCGCGGTCGATTCTTATAACAATGCTCCCGCTATGCAAGTTGCTCATGAAAAAGAAATTATCAATATGTTAGATGGAAATCTTTTGGATCAAGTCGTAGCAAAACATAAACCGGATTTGATCGTTCCAGAAATCGAAGCGATTAGGACCGAACGTTTTTACGAATACGAAAAACAAGGTTATCAGATTGTTCCTTCGGCAAAAGCCGCCAATTTTACTATGAATCGTAAGTCAATTCGTGATCTTGCTGCTAAGGATCTAAAACTTCTCACAGCTAAATATGCGTATGCTTCTTCTGTAGAAGAACTGATTAAAGCGACGGAAATATTAAGTTTTCCTTGTGTTGTAAAACCGCTCATGTCTTCTTCTGGGAAAGGACAATCGGTTATTCAGTCTCGGGAGGAAATTTCTAAAGCTTGGGAAGCTTCTCAAACAAAAGGTCGTGCTGGTGCTGCGGAAATTATCGTGGAAGAATTCATTCCTTTTGAATCGGAAATTACTCTTTTGACGGTTACTCAGAAAAACGGCAAAACCTTATTTTGTCCACCGATCGGTCATCGACAAGAAAGAGGTGATTATCAGGAAAGTTGGCAACCGGCCGCAATTTCGGAAGCTCAACTAAAAGAAGCGCAGAGAATGGCAGATGCAGTAACAAAGGAATTGACTGGTTTTGGCATTTGGGGAGTGGAATTCTTTTTAACCGAAGATAAGGTTTATTTTTCGGAACTTTCTCCGAGGCCGCACGATACCGGGATGGTTACGTTAGCCGGAACACAAAATTTCAATGAGTTTGAACTTCATCTTAGAGCGATTTTAGGAATTCCGATTTCAGAAATTACTTTGGAAAGAAAAGGTGCAAGCGCTGTAATTCTTGCGAGTACGGAAAATAAAATTCCCGAAGTCAGTGGGTTGGATATTGTATCTGGAATGCCCGAATCGGACTTTAGAATTTTCGGAAAACCTATTACAAGACCGTATCGCAGAATGGGTGTTACTCTTTCCTATTCTACAAAAGGAGAAGATATTTCTTCTCTTCGTAAACGTGCGGTTCTTTTGGCTTCTAAAATTAAAATTGATTGAGTGGATTTTTATTCAATTCAAAAGCTAACGATCTTTAATTGTTTTTTCGTAAAATCTTTGTTTGGTGATCGTAGTTATAAAACTACAATTTCATACAAAATTTGATTTTTTTGGATTTTGTAGTAATAAAATAAATGCGGTAGTTCCTAGAGATTATGTCTATTTTATAAGATTTTACGTGAGTTTTATCGTAGTTTCCCAATTGTATGAGTTCCTACATTTTCAAAATTTGTCTGTAAAATTCAGATTTCTTAGAACTACGAATTCTTTCTTTTCACGATTGTTTTGAATGGTGGTATTTGGACGATTTTAGACTTGTACTATTTTTGTAGTAGTTTCTAGAAATTTCGTTCATATGATATGAATTAAATGTTCTTTGTTTGGTTCGTTTTCATCGCCGATCTCTATAAAATTAAGTACCCCAATGTTTATCACGACGTAAAATACCTTTTCCTGTAAGTTCGATATAATCCAATGTGAAAGTGATTGAAGCGTAGAGAAACTCAGCAGAACGCTCTCTCAAATTAAAGCCGTCTCACTCTCCATGGATCGTTCGACAGATCGCGTTCTATAATTAAATTGTAATTCAAAACGAAATATTGTATAACGTTTTTTTAATGCAATTTATTGACTGGAGCTGAAAGCACGCTCCGGCTGCCTGTGGCAAGCCAGATTCGCCCAATTCTTCTTACGCAGAATTCACATGATTGAAGTATAAACCATTTGATTAGATACTTTATGATTTAGTTATGAGTAAGAAGAATCGTCTGAACACATATTCGCATAGTATTGTATTAAATCCTTATCTAATACTTTTATGTTTTCGTTGTCCAAAAATATTATCTTTCTCTGTTTTAATATTTTAAGTCCTCGTTTCAAAATTTCATTTGAATCCTGAATGAGATAATTTCCTTTTTTGGTTAGTAACGTTTCTTTAATTAGATTTTTAAGTTCGTCCGTTGCAACTTCTCCTCCGGTTTCTAAGATCATACGCGCTACAAGTTGATTCGGTAGAATTCTTCTATATTTTTTCCAACCTTGAGTAATCTCAAATCCTATCGATCCTGTGGGATCTTCTTCGTGTATATATCTTGAAACCGGTATAGGTTCACAAAGATCCATATATACTTCTTTTCTTTTATAGAAAAAATCCTTAAAACCTGGTTTTTTATCTTTGCCACAAAATTCTTCGTCTTCGGGAACGTTTTCATAAGACAATACGATCGGAACAACGATCACTTCGGAACCGGTATGTTTGTATGCTTCTACAGATGTGGATAAAATTCCGGTTTTGATCGGTAAAATTCCCCCGGTTCTTGAACGGGTTCCTTCCGGATATACCAATGTGGGAATTCCAGCTTCTAACATCATTGTAGAATACTGAGTTAAACATTCTAAATATAGAATATTTCGATTTCGTTTTCTATCTACCATATATGCGCCTAAAGATTTTAGAACGCTGGCAAGTCCAGGGGTAGCCATTACTTTTTTATCCGCGGCGTATCTAGGCACTGGTAATCCTAACCATTTTAATCCGAAGGCTACTTCGATCGAATCCAAATGAGACCTATGAGTCGGAGTATAGAGTATATCATATCTAGAAGCGAGCGCCTTAACTTCTTTGATACAACCGCCTATCTTGGGTAATCCCGCGCCTGATTTAAAACCGCTTAAAACATACCGAGCCGGAGCAATCAAATGAATCAATGCGTCCCTTAAAAAAGGTTTATAATCGTCAGCGATTTCAGTAACATAAAAATCTAATATTCTTGTTAAATCCTTGTTCCCGGTTTCCTGAAATTTTTTTTCTACTTCGTCCCAAAATTGTATCTCTTTAGGGATTTGTAATAGATCGGTGGCATCGTTAGATTCTTTCGCTTCTTGGTATCTTTTTTCTAAAGATTTTATAAGAAGAGAAGATTGTTTGAGAATACGATCCGTCATTCCAGGTTGTCCATTGATACGCCTTAGTACATTTTTACTCAAGGCTTCCTGAAATTTTTTTCCAGAAGCCATTCCCAAACCGGAACGTTTCGTGGCGATTTTAGAAATGTGGCGGACTTCGTCGGATGTGGATTTGGATACAAAACGAATCAGTTCAGTTGGAGAAACTCTTCTAGTAAGTATTTGAAATAGTGTATCATAAAGTGGAATTTCTGTATTTTTTTCTTCGGCTAAAGAAATAATCGAAGCAAGTGCAAAGGCTCCTTCTACGTGGCTTTCACTTTGGCTTACTTCTTTTTGAATGAATTCTGCGGGATTAAAAAATAATTCTATCCTTTCGATCAAATTGGGGCGATCTTCTCCCGAAATCAATTTATGTACAAATCGGTGGCCGTATGCTTTATTTCGACTATACCGAGAAGTGCAGGAAGCGATTAGATCGGCAAGTCCATATTCTTGAACCAGTTGAGTTGGAATTTCGAGCGCTTTCAAAAAAGTAGTAATTTCGGAATAACCTAAACTGATCAATTCTCCTTCGAAGTTGCTTCCACATTCTGGAATTCCGGAGGCGATTCCACAAGCGATCGCGATCGGATTTTTCATTGCTCCAAACACTTCTAAACCTGCTATATCTTCGTAGGTTTTTGTATGATTACCAGAACCACAAAATAAATTTTCAAAAATTTCGATGGATTTAGTTCCGGAAGAAGCCAAGGAATAAAAACTATGGTGTCCTCGTTTGAGTTCTCCCAATAAGTTCGGTCCGTTTACGGCGGTATATTCTACATCTTTAAATCCTCCTGTGACGGACAGTTTTTGCAAATATTCAGAATATGTAATGCAGTTTGTTTTTTTCCTTGTGGATGTGGATAGAAGTCCTTTTGTAAACGTAAAAATAAAATGTGAAGAATTTTTATCCAAAACTTTAGACAATTCGTCCAAGATTCCTTCCATTAATCTAGAAGGTACTGCTATGACTATTACCCAAGAACCGTTTTTTAAAAAATCAAATTCACTTTTAATACGAACGTTTTCAGGAACTGAGATTGAATCTTCAAGTAGGGAAGCGATTCTTTCTTTTTCTATTTTTGCGGCTTTTTTCCGATCGTCATACCATAGATAAATTTCTTTTGCCTTGGGAGAAAGATATGTAGAAAGATAAATCCCCATCGGCCCGCCTCCCAAAACGGCGATATTTTCAGGGATGATTACGGATGATTTTATTTCTTCCATTTTATTTTCTATTGAGACCTTAAGAATTTGAGAAACAATCAGAAAACGAATCTTTCATTTTCTTTTTCCGGGTTGCCTAACCAATAAATCACAAGAGAGTGGGTATGTGACTTTATCGAATTCCACAAGAAAGTATAACGGATTTTTTCTTTTTTACTTATTCTTAAGTTACTTTCTGATCAGCTTTATCAATTGTGCCACGTATTTTCAAAATAGAAAAAACGATTTAAAAGATATATTTACTGTAGGAGTGGAAACTCCAGGTTATGGGGCAGGAGTTAGAATCGGTCCTTTAGCCGCAGGTTTTGTTTTTCAAGGTGGAGAATCCGCTTCCGGCAAAAGAGATTTAGGAAAAGGTTATGGACTTCGAGGAGGTTATTTTGGTTCGTATCGATCTCAACAATTGATCTTCGGAATTTTAGGAGGAGATACTTTTTTTCCTTTAGGAGTGGAAACGCAAACTTCTGAAACTGAATCACCAGAAACAATTTCTTTAGAAACTACGGAGGAATTAAAAAATTTAGAAGACTCTAAAACTCCAGGAGATAAGGTCCCTGAATTTTTAAACGAAAGATATAATATCAAAAGTCAAAAACTACGTTATCTTTCTTTTTATAACATTCCTGTTGCAGAAAGAAGAAGAAAAAAGAAGGAAGAGTTTTACAAAAGGTTCATAGAAAAACAAAATTTAGATAAAAACGATCCAGCCGTACAAAATGCATTACAAAATTTTAATAAAAGAAAAGATGGTTATCCAAAAAGTTTTCTTTATCAGATCGAGGTTTATTTAGGTATTTACGCGGGGCTCAGAATTGGTTTTAATCCCGTGGAACTTCTGGATTTTTTGATAGGATTTACTGGATTAGATTTACTGGAAGATGACGTTGCGGATTAGAAAGAATTTGTCTCAAAATCTGATAATCAATCATTTTTGAATTCCTGACAAAGAACGTTAGTTTTCATAAGAACCATCATTTCGAATGATTTTTGAATATTAGAGTTGTTGAAAAATTAATTTTCTTCTGTTCCTTATTCATTAAAGTGAATAAATTAACGTGAGTTCGGCATAACAAATGCGAAAGCGATTATTATGCTGCGATCCATAGTGAGCAGCATTGAGTTTATTATTCGCCCCAATTTTCTTACGTCGAACTCACGTTAAATTAATTCTATTTTACTAATATTAGATATGAAATTTTCAACAACTCTAATATAATTTGATATGAATTTCCGCATTTTTGTGGAATGCAGCGTTTCGTTTCTTGAACTCAGTAAAACGTTTTTTATTGGTGTTCGATTAATTCAGTCTTTGCCTGTAATCATAACCAACTCCACAATTACTTGGATCTGAAGATAATCCGTCGGAAATATTACGATCTTCCGTGAAAAGGTTGGCTGTGTACTTAGAGATTCTTCTTTATCAGAAAATTATACTTTTTGCAAGTATTCATTTCTGTCCGAACACTTAAAAAATCTGCATTTTTGATCCTTGTAATTCAAAGTACTTCTCAGATTGTGGGTTAGTTATGGTTTTTGGTTTCTTCACAACTTTGGGACGACTTTCTTAGATTAGAGTTTATATTCCATTTTTTTAATTACACCTTTTTTATCAATTGTCAGTTTAATAAACTTAGTATCTTCGGTAATGGTTGCAGGCCTTTCGGCTAACGTTTTATAAGAATTTTTTTGATAATCGGTGGAAACCAAATACCATTCTAAAACCGCACCGTCTTGTGTGTTCAATTCTACCGAAGGTGTTCCCAAAACCGCTTCCGCTTTGATCCGTTTATCCCCTTCCTTAATCATTCCTACTTCAAAAGTTCTGATGTCCGAATTGGGTTGATATTCTTGCCGAGTAGGTTGTTTTTTTTCTTCGGAACTGCAAAAGAAAAACGTTAAGACACATGTTAGAATTAAAATCGTTGAAAAAATATTTTTTATCATTGTTTTCTCTAAGTTTGAATTTTGAAGCACAACTATCGTTTTTGTTTTTACTCTGTCGAGAGTAAAAATCAAAACAACTCTTAAAAAATTCTTCTTTATACTTGTTAAAGTATCACGATGGTCTCATGAACGAGAAAGTGAATTTAAAAAAAACAATTTTAGTAACTGGTGGTAGCGGTTCCTTGGGTTTAGTGCTCGTTCCTGAATTACTTAAAAGTTATAGAGTGATTTGTATTGGAAGAAAATTTTCTTCTTTTCCGGATACGATTCGGTTTCATTCTAATTTTATTTTTTATGAAGTGGATCTTGAGGATGATTCTGATTTTTCGATCCGAGAAAAACCAGAATTTATCATTCATCTTGCGGGAAAAGTGAGCGGTCAGGCTTCCACCTTGGAAGAATATAAAAAAGGGAACGAACTTTCAACCCGAAAGATACTTCAGTTTGCTTCTAAAAATCGTACGACTAAAATTTTATTTTCTAGTTCTTCTTCGGTTTATGGTTTTTCGGATCGGCCCGTTACTGAAACATCTGCGTTAAACGGAAATACTTTTTATGCGATTTCAAAAATAGAGTGTGAGTCTATGGTAAAGAAATCTAAAAATCCTTTTGTAATTCTTAGAATCGCTTCCGTTTACGGTCCGACAAATAAAAGTTTTTTAAATAAACTTTTAAAATTATTTCGGTATGGGATTTTACTTTATTCCGGAAATCCTAATTTTAAAAAATCTGTTGTTTATTCTTTTGACGTTGTGGAAGCTATTTTGATTGTATTAAAAAAATGGAATTTAGCTTCCGGAAAAATATTCAACGTAGCATATCCAATCGCTTTATCTTCCGAAGATATAGAAATTATTTTTTCAAAGTTAAATCCGGAAAAATTTTTTCTTAAGTTAAAACTAAAAGGTTTAATATTTTTTTTATTGAATATGATAAATATATTATTATCTAAATTTTCTAAAAGAAAAATCAATTTAGAATACATTCAGGAATCTTCAATTGTAAATTCGGTTCGGATTCAAAAAGAATTGGGTTTTCGATTCAAAACGGATTTTGAAAAAGGGATTCGATCTATTTTAAACTAACATGATTTTGGATGTATCAAGACTGCCTATCGTGCCACTTTTTTCTTTTCAGAATGGATTAAGACTTTCACGCGTAGTTTAAAAAAACGTTATGTAAATTATCGTAATTATTTTTATTTGAAACTTATAAATTTTTGTATTTAAAAAATATCAAATTTTTTGAATATATGAATTCATTTAGAAATTTTTTCTAAAAGGTTTTTATAAACTTCTAAAGTTTCAGAAGCCGCTTTTTTCCACGAAAATCTTGCGGAGTTTTTTTTGCCATTGAAGATCAATTTTTTCATGGAACTACGGTTTTTTAAAAAATCTTTTAGAAGGTTCTCTAAATCAGCCTGATCTTCAGGAGAAAAATACAACACGCTGTCTTGTAAAATTTCAGGCATTACTGTCGCGTTGGAAGAGATTACTGGACAACCGCAGGCTTGTGCTTCCAGAGGAGGAAATCCAAAACCTTCGTATTTTGAAGGAAAGATGAGAAGACCTGCACAGGAATAAAGACAACGAAGTTCGTCTAAGGTTAGTCTTTTTATGGAAAGAATTTGATCTTCGTAACCGATTGTATACGATTGTAAATAGTCTGGGATTTTTCCGGATGTGCCACCTAACACCCATTTGGTTTTTAAAAGTTTAGAATTCCAAAGAATTTTTAAAACGTCTAAAACTAAGTTTAAATTTTTATGACCTTTGCCAATTCCAACGCTCAATAAATAACCTTCTTTGAGATTATATTTTTTTAAAAAATTCTTTTTTTCAGAAGTGGTGGCCGGATAAAAAACGGAATGGTCTATACCGTTATAAATTAGTTTCGTTTCTTCTTTAGAAAAACCGAATACAGATTCTAAATCCATCGCAGTGTGTTCAGAGACGGACACAACTTTTTTTGAAAACGATCGAATCAAACGAAACACAATCTGCATATAAATTTGTTTTACGAAACTTGAATGAAATTCCTTCATTCGAAACGGAATAATATCATGAATTGTTACAATTGATTTATGAAGATAAATAAGAGGTGCGTTGAAATGAGGAATGTCTAGAAAGTCCATTTGATTCATCCAAGGATGACCTAAAAATTCGGAAAAGGAATAGATCGGGGTACGATATGAAATTACAGGATATGAGAAATCTTTTATGTTTCGAATCGTTTTACGTTTATCTGTGATTGGATTTTGATTTTGTTTAAAACCGGAAAATTCATGACAAACGATTCCTTCGTTTTGAATCGTTTTTATATCGCCAAAAAGATAGATTTGAATTTTTTCTTTTTCTGCAATTGGGCCTAGATATTTTAAAAGCCCTCGAATCCTCATTCCGATGCCGGAATGAGAAATCATACGAGCGTCTAATCCGATCGCAAAATTGCGGTTTGTTTCTTGGATTCCCATGATCGGACAAAAATGGATCGATGTTGGAAATCTGCAAGAAAATGAAAATCCGATGGAAGATACTTTTCAAAATAAGAATTCTTGAAAAAGGTTACCTGAGAAGTTAGTCAGAAAAGAATTAAGGGCTCATCCAAGACTTCTAAGATATAAATGTTTTTTAGTTATGTGTGTTTGAAGATTTAAGAAATGAATACTATAGCAAAAAAAGGAAATGTTGCTTTTTATAGATTAACGTGAGTAATAATGCTATTGTAGTGGAGTGAGGGAATTCGCCCAAATTTTTTTACTCTGAATTTATGTTAAATTAAGTCTTATTCTTAATTTGATATTTAATGGATTGTAGACAGTTTTAGAAAGATTTACTGATTTTTAAAATAAAAAAACCGGACAAGAGAGTTTAAATTGGAAGAAGATATAATTAATATTTTGAAATCGATCGGAGAAGATCCAACTAGGGAAGGTCTTATCAATACTCCAAAACGAGTCAAAAAAGCGTACGAATTTCTGACATCCGGCTACCGCGCCGACATTACAAAAATTGTCAATGGAGCCATCTTTGAAGAACCTACAGAAGGAATGGTTCTTGTGCGTGATATAGAAATGTATTCTCTTTGTGAACATCACCTTCTTCCTTTTTATGGAAAGGCGCATGTGGCCTATCTACCAAACAAAAAGATTATAGGGATCAGTAAGATTCCTAGAATTGTGGATGTTTTTGCCAGAAGGTTGCAAGTTCAAGAGCGTCTTACTGAGCAGATTGCTTACGCCATCCAAGAAGTTTTAGATCCTCAAGGTGTTGCCGTGGTAATCAAAGCAAAACATCTTTGTATGATGATGAGGGGGGTAGAGAAACAAAATTCTGAACTTTTCACCTCGTGTATGTTAGGCGCTTTTAAAGAAAACATGGTTACTCGTTCTGAATTTCTAGATCTGATTCGTACAGGTTCTACCTAAGGAGTTGTTTTCCAGAAGAATTTTCTAAAAAACTTCTTTCGCAATTTGGTAGACAGAGAAAAAAAAAGAAACATTCTTTGCCGAATTCGGAGGAAGTTATGGCAAAAGAAAGAGTCGTTTCACCGTCCGCAGAATTTAAAAAGAATGCGAACATTAGTCTTAAGGATTATAAATCTCTTTATAAGGAATCCATAGAAAACCCGAACAAGTTTTGGGCAAGAGAGGCTAACCGTCTTACCTGGTTCAAAAAATGGACTAAGGTTTTAAGCCACGATTTTAAAAATGCAAAAGTAGAATGGTTTAAGGGTGGTAAACTGAATGTCTCTTATAATTGTTTAGATCGTCATATAAAAACTTCCTTAAAAAACAAAGCCGCTTTAATTTGGGAAGGGGACAATCCCGCGGAATCGAAGGTTCTTACATATTACGATGTTTACAGAGAAGTAAATCGTCTTGCGAACGTTCTTAAAAAATTCGGAGTAAAAAAAGGGGATCGGGTTCTCGTTTATCTTCCTATGATTCCGGAATTAGCCATTACAATTCTTGCATGTACTCGGATTGGTGCGATCCATTCAGTGGTATTTGGCGGATTTTCACCCGAAGCGCTTCAAAGTAGAATCGACGATTGTAAACCTAAGTTAGTCGTCACTGCAGATGGAGGCCTTAGGGGTGGAAAACAAATTGAGCTGAAAAAAAACGTGGATCTTGCTCTTGAAAACTCCAGAGAAAAAGTAAAAACCGTAATCGTAGTTCGTCGCACTGGAAACGAATCCGGTCTTACTTGGAAAGACGGTCAAGACTATTGGTATCATTTTTTGATGAACGATCCGGAGCTTCCTTCTTATTGCAAACCGGAAGAAATGGATGCGGAAGATCCTCTTTTTATTCTTTATACTTCAGGTTCAACCGGAAAGCCAAAAGGAGTTTTGCATACTACCGGTGGTTATCTTTTAGGAACTAATTTAACATTTCATTATGTATTTGATATTAAACCAGAAGATACATATTGGTGTACTGCGGATATTGGTTGGGTAACTGGTCATTCTTATTTAGTTTATGGTCCATTATCCAACGGAGCCTCTTCTGTAATGTTTGAAGGAGTTCCTTCTTATCCGGACGCTGGGAGATTTTGGGACGTCATTGATAAGTATGGGGTAAATATATTTTATACCGCACCGACGGCGATTCGGGCTTTGATGAGAGAGGGTTTAAATCATATTCAAAAAAGAGATTTGAGTTCGCTTCGTCTTTTGGGCTCGGTCGGAGAACCGATCAATCCTGAAGCCTGGGAATGGTATTTTAAAAACATAGGAAAAGGAAAATGTCCGATCGTAGATACTTGGTGGCAGACGGAAACGGGATCGATTATGATTACAGCGCTTCCAGGAGCTATTCCACAAAAGCCTGGTTCGGCGACTTTACCGTTTTTTGGAGTTCAACCTGTTTTGGTGGATAACGAAGGTAAGGAGATTATGGATAAAGGAGAAGTTTCTGGAAATCTATGTATCAAAGGTCCTTGGCCTTCAATGATGCGCGGGGTTTACGGAGATTCAAAACGATTTTTTGAAACTTACTTTTCTCAGTTTAAAGGATATTATTTTACGGGAGACGGAGCACGTAGAGATAAGGACGGTTATTTTTGGATCACTGGAAGAGTGGACGATGTGATCAACGTTTCCGGTCATAGGATCGGAAGCGCAGAAGTGGAAAGTGCACTTGTTGAAAATAAATCAGTTGCCGAAGCAGCCGTAGTGGGTTTTCCCCACGATATAAAAGGCCAGGGAATTTATGCTTATGTAACCGTTAAAGAAGGTGTTACGACTAACGATACCTTAAAAAAGGAACTTATTGCAACTGTGGAAAAAATGATTGGTAAGATTGCAAGACCGGATGTGATCCATTGGGCTCCGGGTCTTCCAAAAACACGTTCCGGAAAAATTATGAGAAGGATTTTAAGAAAAATCGCTTCAGGAGAATTTGAAGGTTTAGGAGATATTTCTACTCTTGCAGATCCATCTGTGGTTCAAAAGTTGATCGAAGATAAAAAGAAATTTCACAGTTGATATAGGTTTGGTTTTTAACAAATCAAGCCAAACCGCAGAAAATGGAATTGCTCAGTTAGAAAGAAATCTAAACAACTTTTTCTACTCGGCAACTTCCTATTTAATGGAAATTGAATTCTTACTGAGTAGTATTTTTATATATTAGAATTGTTGAAAAATTCCATAGTGACGATTAACAAAATTACTTCAATCTACCGTTTCCATAAAACAAAAACAGATGGAGAATTTATTTTTCAACAACTCTATTCAATTTACCTAAATAATATAAATTTTATATTACAATCTATTTCAAGCAAAGCTGATTTTTCCGGACTTATTTTAGAAAAGGTGTTAAAAGTTTGATCGGCCCGAAAAGAATCATCTGTCTTACTGAAGAAACGACCGAGTTATTTTACTTGCTTGGAGTTGAAGAACGAATTGTAGGAATCTCCGCCTATACAGTTAGACCACTCAGAGCTAAAAAAGAAAAACCTAAGGTTTCTGCGTTTATCAATGGAAATGTGAAAAAAATTAAGGAACTAAAACCAGATCTAGTAATCGGGTTTTCGGATATACAATCGGCTCTTGCAAAAGATCTAATTGCTGAAGGGTTGAACGTACTTGTCACAAATCAAAGAACGATTTTGGAAATTTTCGATACGTTGTCTCTTTTAGGATCTATAGTAGGAAAAGGAAATGAGACCCAAAAACTCATTGAAGGTTGGAAAAGAAAGTTAGACGAAATTGAAAGAATATATTCTTCTAGAAGTCAACCATCTATCTTTTTTCAAGAATGGGATGAACCGATCATAACCGGGATTTCCTGGGTTTCAGAACTCATTACATTTGCTGGGGGAAAAGATTGTTTTGAACATCTTAAAACGAAATCTTTAGCAAAGGATAGAATCGTTTGTGCAGCGGATGTTGCAAAAGCAAACCCGGACGTTTATATTGGTTCTTGGTGCGGAAAACCTATGAACTTTGAATGGGTTCAAAAGCATCCAGATTGGCAAAATGTAAATGCAATTCTAAATCATAAAGTTTATGAATTGGATTCTTCTATTATCCTTCAGCCCGGCCCAGCGTTATTTGAAGAAGGAATCGATCAACTTGTGAAATTGATTCACTCGTAGTTTGTTTTAGTATTAATTTTGATACAGTATAACGGAGACTTCATGTAGAGATTTGATTTTCAAACTAATGAAAGTGGGGTTTGTCCAGATTTTTTTACGTCGAATTCACTTTAAAATAGGAAATTTAGACAAAGAATTTTACGCGATCATTCTTTAGAAATTTTTAATAAAATGCAGTATTTCCCACAAATTAAGTCGCATCTAGCAATTTGCAAACTTTCGAACAGTTTTAAATATTGCAATAGTTCCCACGTTTTACAGAACTCAATGTCTCGTTTCTATTGGGATTTGACAGGTTTTGGGATAAGTCCAAAATGGAGCTTTTAGTTTGATAAGATTTTTAAAATGAATTACGTTTGCTTAGAAATTTGATTTTTCTATATTTGAATTTTTTATAAATTTTCAAGATAAATAAAAATTTTATAATACTTCTGTATTTAATTTTTTAAAAAATCAATCCTTGATTTGTTTCGATTGTGTTGAAAGGGACAATTGAAGCAATTTTATGAATCTTCACTATAGAAATTTCAACAACTCGATTGTATAAAACTTCATGGATTAAAACAATTGTTTTGAATATTTTCATAAAGTTTGATTCATCTCACTTCACCATAAGCAAGAAAATCAATATTAGTATATTCTTTTTCTTGAAGTATTTTTTTCATTTCATCAGTACATAATATTGCATCACTGAATTCATCTACACGAAAAAATATAGCATTACTACCAATGTCAGAAGATGACACAAATAATCCTTTTTCTGATTCTCGCGTATTATTTATTCTTATAAGCTTCTTAGATGATGCGTTCCAAAAATGTTCTTTCTCTTCTACACCTATTAGCTCTCTTTGTGTTCTCCCACATATTTCACATTGGTCTATAATTTTTGTAGTTGTATTAGGTAAAAATGATATTTGTTTATCTACTATAAGTTCAACAAGAAGCGGTCCTTGGTAGGGTAAATACACCCTGGGTTTTCTTTTCATTTTTCTTATTGGAGATTGCAATTTTGGATCCTGTATCATTTTTACGGGTCCGGAACTGAGTTCTCCGACAATTTCATTGAGCGCATTAAAAACGGTTTCTTTGACAATTACGCGTCCACCTGTAGGCCACGAAAAATCACCTATATCATTTGATCCTTCTTCCCATTCAATGGTCAATGGGCTCGGTGTCTCATATTTGCCTCCGATATTGCACGAATCACACGGAAACTTTTCAACAAGTTTTACTGGACTTCTAAGCCAACATTCAGCGTAGATAGGATTGATACACTCGGTAATTTTCCAGATATTTGATTTTTTCATTTTTTATATAGTCTCTATTTTGAGTTTTGTAGAATTATATTGATTTAAATCATTCTTTATCTTTAAGACTTTTCATAATGTCAGTTTTAGCTTTTATGAAAAATTTCAACGCAAAAAAGAAAGGATAACTTAGTGACTTGTTCTAATGATTTCTATGGGTTAAGTTTTTGGTATTAGAGAATTGATTTCCATAATCAGATAGTTTTGCATAACTTGGACTATTGAATTTCATGAGAGGATGGATGATCGGTATTCAAATAGTCTTTTTACCTAAAAGGTTGTTTCATCACGTTCAAAAGTAGTTCGGATTGTTATTTTAGAGCTTTAATTGATCAGAATAAGAAATTATACAAAGAAACTAAGTGCGAATAAAAAAACTATTTTTGCAAAAAAATCGATTGAGAACTTACAAAATATTTTAAAAACAGCAAGGATCGGGTTTTTAAAATGCTGACTTCGGATAAGATTTAAATATGAACCACTACCAAAAAATTGCGGAAGCAATTCAATTTATACAAAAAAATGCAATTTCTCAACCCGAGTTGGATGAAGTTGCAAAGTCAGTAAACTTAAGTCCGTTTCATTTTCAAAGGCTGTTTACGGAATGGGCGGGAGTTAGCCCGAAACAATTTCTGCAATATATTACTTTACAAAATGCTAAATCGATTCTTTCCAAACCTCAAGCTACTTTGTTTGATGCTGCCTTTGAAACCGGGTTATCCGGAACGAGTAGACTGCACGATTTGTTCGTAAAAATCGAAGGGATGACTCCGGGAGAATTTAAAAACGGTGGTGAAAATCTTAAAGTTCGATATAGTTTTCAAAAAAGTGTCTTTGGGAATTATTTAATTGCTTCCACAGAAAAAGGAATTTGTAATTTATTTTTTTATGATATTCCGAAAGAACAAATTGTTTCTGAGTTAAAAGAACAATGGGATAGAGCAGATATAATTGAGCAAACGGACGAAAATCAAAATCGAGTCATTCGTTTTTTTGATAATACATTAAATGGGAATGAAAAAATCAAACTTCATCTGAAAGGAACCGAATTTCAAATCAAAGTTTGGGAAGCTCTTCTCAAAATTCCGGAAGGGCAATTGTCGTCTTATTCGGATATTGCGGATTGGATAGGGCAAGAAAATGCTTCTAGAGCGGTAGGGACTGCTATCGGTAAAAATCCAATCGGGTATTTGATTCCTTGTCATAGAGTGATCAAAAGTACGGGTGGGATCGGAGAATATCGCTGGGGTTCTGAAAGAAAGATGGCTATGATCGGTTGGGAAGCAAGTAAAGTCAAAATGGGATCTCAATCGTTCTGAAGAAATATTCAGAGTCTGTTCCAAAAATTTAGAATGAATTATTTTTGAATCTTCAATAAAACGTGGTAATTTACAGAAACCGTTGTATCGTATGAGTTCTCATACGATTTTTCAAAACTGCAAAACTCAGTTAAAAGTTTTTCCGTTAACTACTTTCAACTTCAAATCTCAGATTTTAAACAAAGATCTTGGTCAAAATACTTCATTCTAAAATTGCAGTTTGTCGTTTTATAATACGGATACTGTATTTCCAAATAGGTTTTCACTTTTCATTTACTGAAATTAAATTATAAAAACGTTTGGCTTATGTCCAAACAATCTATAGAATCCATTCGCAAGAAGGGAGAGGCACTTACATATTATTCTAGAATGACAATTATGTTTATGGTGTTGATTTCTTTAGCCGCGAGTTTCAAAACACTTCAAACTCAGATTAAAATCATTCATTCTTCCGCTGCGTTTTTTATGTTTGTTTATACGCTTTTTGGTTTTATTCTCTATAAAAAATATGAAATTAAACAATGGGTTCATAATCTATTTATTATATTTGATTCTCTTATGTTGAGTGTGACGATTTTTTTAGATAGTATGGTTTCCGCGGAATTGATTTCCCCCGTTCTTAAAAATGCAATTCTTTATTCAGTATATTATTTTATTATTGCTTATTCCGGTCTTTTAGGCAGGCCGAAATTTGTACTAGTTACAGGTATGTTTTGTTATTTTGGTTATTCAATAGCGTTGATTAACGCAGCCTTTCATGGTCTTAGGTTTTCGGAAGACAACATGATTAATATGAAACCCGGTTATGTTAAACTTAGCGCGGAGATTACTAAAATCTTCTTTATGGCAGGTGTAAGTTTAATCCTTTATCGATTGATGAATTTATTTGATGAGTTATATCAAGAAGCTTCTTCTTATTTTCAAGAAAATAAGAATTTTTTAAATCAGCTGGAAAATAACAGAAAGATAATTCATTCTTCGGCGGAGACTTTGGAAGTTTCGGTAACAAACTTTTCAGAATTTACAAGTTTAACCAGCGAAAAGATGGAGTCGCAGGCAGCTGCTTTAGAACAAGTCAACGCAGTAATAACTTCTTTATCTAAATCATCCGAAAAAAATGCAGATTCGATTCGTATTCAAAATGAGAATTTAATCGAGCTCAATCAAAAAGCCCAAACTCTTTTGGAAGTAATTGGTGAAATATCAGATCATTCTAAAGGTCTGGATGTTAATGCGAAAGAAAGTAAAACCGAAATGAAAGTTGTAAAAGAATCTGTGGAAAAAACCGGCGAGTTTTTGAAAAATATTTCGAATTCATTTCAACGTGTGGATGAGATCAATCGTATTTTAGGAGAGATTGCAGATAAAACTAATCTTCTTTCTTTGAACGCTTCTATAGAAGCGGCTCGTGCAGGTTCTGCAGGTCGAGGGTTTGCTGTGGTTGCTCAAGAGGTTAGTAAACTTGCAGAGTTTACGGCTACAAATGCAAAGATGATTGCGAAAGTGGTTCAAGAATCTCTCGAATTTATTGAAGAAGCGAATACCGCTTCTCAAGGTACAGGGCATTTGACAGAGAATCAAAGTATTAAAGTCAATCTTACCGTTTCAAAAATAGAAGAGATGAGTCGTTTGTATGAACGTGGGACTGCGATCGTTAACGATTTTGTTAAAAATTTAGAAAGAGTGAAAAAGTTATCGGATGATTTATTTCATTCTACGGAAGACCAGATGGTCGCTCAAAAAGAAATGATGAAAGCTATGTTCGAACTTGAAAAAGAAGTGAATGAGATTACTCAAGAATCTGGAAAAATTCAAGACGGGGTTTTGCAGATTAAAACCCAATCTAGAGATTTAAAAGCTTTGAGTGTTGTTTGAATCTTTGAAGATATTTTAAAATAGTATGATATTTTTAACAATTGTGCTCAACGAGTTGTTGATTGTGCGTGGGTAACTCAGCAACGCTGCTCTCTATGGATCGCAGCGTGGGTAACTCAGCAACGCTGCTCTCTACGGATCGCAGCGTTAGGGATTGATGCGGAGTCAACAAATTGTTTCAATGCCAAAATTTTGTTTTATTCTTCGTTTCAATTTGTTGACTGAAGCTGAGAGCCCGGCCTGCTTATTTTACAATAAACCTTTGTTTTACAATCGATTCAAAAGCAGGAACGCCCAAATTTTTTTAGATTTGAAATCATTAGAATCGTTTTGCAAAAACAGTTCCGATTTACATTTTGAGTACGATTTTTAAAACTGTCCCTGAATAAAATTTGAAAATTTTCTCTTTAGGGAGCGGGGTCATGTCGTATAACGTTAGAGCGGCTATCATTGGTGGAACCGGACTTTATAGTTTGGAAGGAATGGAGTTGATCGAAGAAATTTTTCCTGACACTCCTTGGGGTAAACCTTCTGATAAAATTAAGATCGGTAAATACAAAGGAAAATTGATCGCGTTTTTACCTAGACACGGAATCGGACATTTTCTTTCTCCGCCCGAAGTCCCAAATCACGCAAATATATGCGCTCTTAAACAACTCGGTGTTGAGGAAATCGTTGCATTTAGTTCGGTTGGAAGTTTGAGAGAAGAAATTAAACCTCTCGATTTTGTTTTGCCGTTTCAGATTATTGATCGTACTCGTTTTAGGAACTCTACTTATTTCGGAAATGGAGTTGTGGCACACGCTCCTTTTGCGGAACCTTTCTCGCGCAATTTAAGTGAACGAATTGCACAAACCGCTAAAAAAATCGGTTTAAAAATCCATTTGGATAAAACCTTAGTTTGTATGGAAGGCCCTTTGTTTTCTACTAAAGCGGAGTCTCACCTTTATCGTTCTTGGGGTGCTGATATCATCAATATGACCGTTCTTCCAGAAGCAAAACTTGCTCGTGAAGCCGAGATTGCGTATCAGATGATTTGTATGTCCACCGATTATGATTGTTGGAGAGAAGGTGAAGAATCCGTCACGGTTGAAATGGTAATCGCAAATTTGACTAAAAACGCAGAGACTGCTAAAAAACTTCTTTCTGAGCTGATTCATGTACTTGGAAACGGAGATGATTTGAGTCTCAAAAATAGTACACGTTATTCTATCATTACAGCTCCCGAAAAAAGAAATTTGGAGACGGTAAAAAAACTTAGAGTTCTTTTTCCGGAATACTTTTAATTCAAGTTTTAAAATTTCAAAAAACGAGTTAATTCTATAAAATGAATTTCTAATTTGATTAATGTCTGCAAAACGGCGATTTTATGTAAAAATTTAATTAACTTGGATTCAATATAAGAAAATGAGAAAAGGTTTTCCAGAAATGTGAGTTTTTACAATTTTAGGATTGGTTCGTAAAATCGCGATTTGCCGTGGTTCACACAAATTAAGTCACATTACAAATTTTTAAACATTGAACCTACTTGTACATACTTAACACATTCATTTTTTGTATGATCTCTCACATTTTAGAAATTGATCCATAAAGTTCAGATCTCGACTTTTTTCAGAACAATGAATTCCTTAGCCTGAACTCACGTTAATTAGATGAAGATTCTTTTTAGATTTGGTGGAAATTCTTTCCTGGAAGATATTTTTATGAGAATTGATTCAAACTTAGAATCTGTTTCAAAAACTTATTCTGAATAAAACGTAAGAGTTCTCACAAATTACTTCTTATTCTATTAATTTTCCAATTTTGGGATAAGTTATTGGATGTGGAACCTTGCAAATAAATATTAAACAATATTTATAGTCATAATTCGTCTAAACTATTTTTCAAAGCACGATGATATTCCGGATAAATAGTTAGATCGTTGTGAGAACCGTTTGAAATTGTAAAAAGAATTACATCTTGATTTTGTTCTTTCAATTTTTTGAATATGATTTCCGAGTTAGAATAAGGAATGATTTGATCTTGTGTTCCGTGAAAGATTCTAATTTTAGAACGAATATTTTTTAATTTAGCCAGATTCTGAAATTGAAATTTTAACATCCAAGTTTGTATAAAAGGATAATAATTTCGTGCAAGTGTTAATAAATCCGTAAACGGGGTTTCTAAAAATAAATTCAAATCTGGATTTTTAGAAACTAAATTGATCGCTACCCCTGTTCCTATCGACCGGCCATAGATTACAATTTCGTTTCTGGGAATTTTAAGTTCATTGAGCAAATAACTCAGCCATAATTCCGCATCGGAATTCATCGATTTTTCGGAAATACTTCCGGAATTTTTTCCATACCCTCTATAATCTGTAATTAAAAGATTCCATCCAAGTGGAAGAAAATCTTCATAAATTCTTCCCCATGTTCTCAAACTTCCCGCGTTTCCATGAAAAAATAGTATTGTTTTTTTAGAAAGATTACTCTTAGAAGGAAAAAAAAGTCCATAACTCATTTCTCCATCGGGAGTGGCGAGTTTGATTTCCTGAAATTCATTCGGAAAATGGAATATAAAATTTTCAGAAAGTTTTTCTGGAAAAAAAATCAGTCTTTCTTGATTCCACCAAATTAGAAACAAAATTAAAAAAATAAAAGATAATAAAAATGTAATGATAAGACTCATCGATCGTTTCATACTAAATCAGGGATTTGAAAGAATTTCTTTTTTCCAAAGTTCTTTTCCATAAACGTCAAAAATCTGTAGGATTAGTTTTCTTTCATTTCGTTTTCCGCTTATGGAAATGGTTCCGAAATTCCTTTTGTCGACGAGAGTTTTTTCTACACGTAAAGGATTGTTTTCCGAGCTTGGAGAATGGGGCCTGGATGTTAGTGGAGAAATCGTAAGATCGTAAATCGGTATGTCTTTTTCTTTTAAAAAATTCAATTCCGTAAAATGGCGGTCCCCAGTTAGAAAAATTATATTTTTAACTTTTAAATCCCGAATCGCGGAAAGAATTTTATTTTTTTCTTCTAAATAAGTGGCGTAATTTTCAAAGATCGGATTCGGATTTAAAAATTGTCCTCCCATAACAATAAACTTAAAAGTAGCTTTTGAATAAGCCAATGAATTTGCAAGCCACTGAAATTGTGTTTCTCCTAAAATTTGTCTCGGACCTATCACCTTATTATTGTTAGCTGTTCTAAATGTCCTATTATCTAAAAGAAAAAATTGAACGTCACTCCATGTAAATGAACCGTAAATACCTTCCTTTGCATAATTTGGATTTCCCCAGTGGAGTTTGAACATTTCTTCAGAAGTTTCTCTCATCCAAAAAGAAGAGTCTGCATCGTTTGGACCAAAATCGTGATCGTCCCAAATTGCATAATGATGAACCGATGCAAAAAGAGGAGCAAGTTCTGGAATTCCCCTTTGATGTCTGTAACGATGAAAAAATCCAGTTCTTGAATCCCAATCTGGCTCTCTTAAATAAATGTTATCTCCTAACCAAAGCATAAAATTTGGCTTTTTAGAAAGAATCGAATTAAAGATAAAATATTCTCCTCCATAAGTTTTTCCTGGAGCTTCAAATTCTGGTTCATTTATATAAGAACAACTTCCAAGAGCAAAGGAAAAAGAAGGAGGGTCTTCATTAGAAGCGTATGGAAAAAAAGGTTGGGTTTGAAATACCTGAGAGTGTTCTGCCGGAATTCTTTTTTCATCTATAAGTATATTATAATTATATTTTTTACCTGGTTCAACTTGGTTTGCAATTAACTTTGCGATAAAACCAGTCTCTGGTTTTGTTTGAATTTCTTCGGAAAAAATTTTATGTTTTGAATTTCCAATTTCAGAATATTCTAATTTAACATTAGATTTTCGATCTGTTTGAACCCAAACCAGAACTTCTTTTAAAGTGGAGTATCCTAAAATTGGTCCTGAAACGATTTTTGCTGATTCTGCTCCGAGTATATGACTGAAAAATAGAAAGAGAAAATAGGAAATCGTCTCATATTTTAAAATTCGAAATTTCATAAGTGAATCTCCTTTTACTCGTTAATCGTAAAATTTGTAAAAACTTAAGGACGTATATTAAAAGCGTTTTGGGTTTTCTTTAGAATATTTTTCATAGAAAACGAATTCAAATTTCTGAAAGTAATTTAGCTTTGTTTTTAAATTGTTTTGCAGAGATGTCATCAGACAAAATTGATTTGTTTCGAGCAAGGGCACGGACTGGAAGTTTATTTCCATTTTTAGCCGCTCTTTTGATCCCTTTTTTCAATTCAGATTTCATATCATACAAAAAACCTTCAAAATCCACCTGCATCGTATGTCTTGCAGATGTTATATAACGTCTTTTCATTTTGGATTCATATTTTTCAATTGATTGATTCATTTTTTCTTCAGATGGAAGTTCATAGTTTCCGACCAGATATTCGGAAATCCATTTGCCTTGAAACTCGGATAAAGGAGCAATTGGTCCAAGAGGTTGAAATAACCCTACGAAAAAAAGATTTTTAAATTCTGGTTTTATCATTCTATGAAATAGAGGCAGATGATTGTCTTTTGCTGATAGGAAGTTTTCGTCAAAAAACGGAAATTTTACGTTGTAACCGGTACAATAAATGACTACGTCTATTTCTTCTTCGCTGCCGTCTACAAATATCACCTTATTACCGTTATACGACTCTATATTTGGTTTTGGAATTATATCTCCCCTGCCTAATCGAACGAGAATGTCCTGAGAAATTGTAAAGTGGGCAGCCCCTGGTTTATGATCCGGTTTTTGAAGACCGAAATCTTCAACATTTCCTACTCCTAATTTTAATGCAAATTTTATGATAAGACTTTTTAACCAAAATGGAGTATGAACAGGAAAGAGAGTAGCGATTTTATCTAAAGGTTTTCCAAAGAGATAGTTGGGAATGATATAAGCTCCTCTTCTTGCCGCTAAAAAAACTTTAGATGAAATTCCTGGACGACAGAGTTCGACTGCAATATCCATAGCGCTGTTTCCCATTCCGAGAATCACAACACGCTTTCCAGCCAGTTGAATTGGCTTATTGGGATCTACATACGAATGAGAATGAATGATATCTCCCGTAAATTTTCCTGAAAAATCCGGCTTGGGCCATCTTTGAGACCAGTGATGTCCATTGGATACTATGAGTACATCATAATATTTTTGTTTTCCATCTTCAGTTACTATTGACCATGTTCCGTCTTCTTTACGTTTTACGTGGGTTATTGGAGTTTTAAAAAAAATATGATTTCGAAATCCGAAATGATTAACGTAGTTTATGAAGTATTCTGAGATTTTTTGATGATCCGGATAAGCGGCGTAAGAATTTGGCATAGGATAGTCTTTGTATTCCATTTTGTCTTTATGAGTGTTGGTATGCAGAGACTTATAGATGCTACTCATTTTATTATCGTTCTTGAATTTCCAGTTCCCACCGACTTCACTTCCCGCTTCGTAACACTCAAACGGAATTCCTTTATCTTTAAGCGCTTTGCATACTGCGATTCCACTAGGACCTGCACCTATAATACATACGGTCGGTAATAAAGACATTTCTCTCCTAATTTTATAAATAATAAGTAGTTAAGATATATGATAGGTGTTTTGAAATTATAATATAGTCAATGAAAAAGTTTTGAGTAAAATAGAGAACGCTATAATTACTTAATACTTGTGTAATTAAAATAAGATTGTTATGAATTGTCCCTAAGGTAATTATTGCAGAGTTTATAATATTTATAAAATATAATGTGTTAGTAATTTTTGAATAATAAAATATTATGGAAATATATTTTAATTAGGATGGATTGTCACTTTAGATTTGATTGAATTTGCTATAAAACAATTTTTATGAGCTTTTTCATGAAGACCAGCTAACGTATCTAAGTCTGGAATTTTATCACCTTCAAAAATTACCTTAGGGTAAAGTTCTATTTTAGTGACTATTATCTTTCCTTCTTCGTTTTTTTCTAGAATTGCGATTGCGTTATCCTCGTAATTGGAAACGATGAATCTACTTTTTGATGCGATTGCAAGGAAGGTCAAAAAATGACAACTACATACGGAAGAAGCTAGTAATTCTTCTGGGTTTGTATATTCTGCTTTTCCATAAGTTTCCGGTGTGGATGAGCCATGTAACTTTTGACCACCTTCGTACCAAATCGAATGAGTCCTATCGTAAGAATCGTATTTAAAATCTTCGGGTCCTTTTTTCCAAAATAAACTAATTTTATGTTCGGACATTTTGTTTTCCTCGTAATAATTTAAAGTTTTTCAATAACTCTATAATGTTTATTTAGGATTATATAATAAACTATTTAAAATTCAACCTTACTAGATTCTACAGCATTTGTAAAATCTAACTTATTTTAATTAGATTTACAATTAAGATACGTAAAAATGCTTACTAAAATTAATAGTGAATTTTACAAAGATGCAGAAGTTTTTAAAATAAGTAGAGTTCGCATCGAAATTTGTTAGAATTTTTTGCAATTAAATACCACATTCATTTTTTCGAAATGAAACTTTCGCAGGTTTTTAGAAAAAAATAAAAAAATCTGCAAAATTCACGTACTGATAAAGGTTATGATTGTAAAGATATGGAATGGAAATTCAAAAAATATTTTATTCGTAAAATGAAGTAAACTTTTATTGTTTGATACAAAAAAATTCATCGTTGCTTTTAGTCTTTTTATTAAACGATTTGGGAATTCGTTATGTTTTAGGAAATGTTTTGTTTAAGACTTGTCTTAAAAATGATTTTTAATTTTGCATATAAATTACTTAGTAGAATTTTCTGAAATGATTAATAGTTATTTCAGAAATTTTGATAAAATGAATATTTAATGTACTTCTACTCTAAGTTTTTGGAAAAACCATTGATTTTTCAAAGTACGTAACACTATTAGGCTATGCCCTTAAAAAAAGAAATAAAAAGAAAAACCGATGAAGAGATCTTTGCCTCGGGTCCTGCCTATATCAATTGGATTCGATTTGGCTTGATTTTGCTTTTTTATGCTTCAATTTTAATCAACTGGAAACGCACTAATTCAATTCAAAATATTTTATATTTAAGTGGCACGACCGCTATGTTTTTTAATTTTATCTATAGTTTTTATAAAATTCGAAAAACAGGTAGTATATCTCATACTCTCAGCAAAGCATTTCTTCTGATGGATGTTTTTGTTCAGTTTTTGGTTATGGTGGGTGCAACTATGGATCATCCCGATTTTACCACAGGCGTGGTAAAAAGTCCTATTTTATACGGGATCAGTTATTTATATATAGTTTCCTCCGGGCTTTTGTTAACTCCTAATTTTGTACTTTGGATCGGGTTTTTGTCCGGGGGGGCACAGGCTTTGGCGGTTTTGACTGCGGCACGATACGGTTTGATTTTGACGGAACAAAAGAAACTTGCTAATTCGTTGGGTTATGCTTCTGTTTCGGAACAAATTACAAAAATCTTATTCGTATTTGCTTGTGCAGTAATTGTTCGAATTCTTGTAAAACTGTTTATGCGATTGAGAGAAAATTCCAAGTACAGACAGGAAGCATTAGAAGAATCTCATAAACTAATTGCTCAAAGAAGTTCTAAAATGAAAGATTCCGCATTATATCTGAAAGATTCCTCCAAGAATTTAAAAAGTTTTATGGATGATCTTTCTGTTTTAGTTTCTACGCACGCTTCTTCTTTTGAAGAGATTAGCTCAACAGTGGAACAATTTCAATCTCAAACTGAGAATTCTTCATATAATGTAAAAAATCAGTTTAAAAATATTGAAAGTTTAATCCTTCATAGTAATAATTTAAAATCGATTATAGAAAAAATTTCTAATTTCAACCAAACCTTGGATCAAAGTATGGATAAGGTTCGTAAGTCTGGGGTAATGGTCACTAAGTTTGTAGAAGAACTGTCAGGTTCTCTTTCTTCTTTGGGAGATTCTTTTAGAAGTGTGGGGGAGGTAAATCGAATCATGTCCGAAGTTGCGGATAGGACTAATTTACTTTCTTTGAATGCGTCTATTGAAGCGGCTAGAGCCGGAGAGGCGGGTAGAGGTTTTGCAGTTGTTGCACAAGAAGTTTCTAAGCTCGCAGAAAGTAGTGCTGGAAATGCGGATTTAATTTCAAAAATCATTCGAGATTCTTCTAATCATGTGCAAATGGGTCGAGAGTCTGCTGAAACAACTGCAGGGCATGTAAAAGAACAAGATACCTTAATTCAAGATTTGTTTGTTCGATTTGATGAGTTTTCGAATTTATTTCACGAACAGAGGAAAATTAATTCCGAATTCTTTTCTACTTTAGATCGTTTACGTTCTTTGTCTTCGGAAATAGAACTTGCTTCTTCCGAACAAAAGATGGGATTACGAGGAATTGTAGAAGCAATTTCCTTACTTCAAAATTCTATGGAATCTTTGGTTACAAAAAGTGAAAATTTAAGCGTGGTTGTCAGAGAATTGGAAACACAGTCAGATACGCTTATCCTTGCAGAAATAAACACCTAACAGTGAAAAGATGTATATTTTTTAAAGAAAACTTCTATTTTGAGTTTGTCTCAAAACCTAAACACCGATTCGTAGAGTGTGGTGTTTGCTGAGCTTCATAAAATGTGGGAAGTCATATAAATTTTAACATTAGGGTTGTTGAAAAATCCCATAGTCCAGTTTAATAAAACTGCTTTAATCGACCGTTTCCATAAAATAAAAACAGGCGTAGAATTAATTTTTCAACAACTCTAATGTAGAATTGAAAAATCATCTTGATTCTTGAAATGTGGGAACTACTGCAGATTTATGTTATACTGTTGATTTAGAACGTGCAAGAAACTACACTATTAACATTAAACTCAGGTTATTTTAAAAAACTATATTCTAAAATTATAATAAGCCTAGGTTTCTTTGTTTTTGGCCTTTGAGTTTTTTTGAAATATGTGATTTTTTTGATTCAAATTTGATCCGTTTTACTCCTTGCGAGAACCGTAATGAGTATGGGTGTTTTATTACTCAACTCTGACCATGAAATTAGTTCTGCACTTCAAAAAGATCCTTCCGAGACTGTGACTCTTTTGATTCCGGAAGATATTTGGCTTCTTTTTCCTGAAAAAGACGTTAAGTTGCTTACTAAAAGAATTCCTGCGCTTTTGAAAATTTATGGGAAATATCTTTCTTCGTCGAAACGTCTCGGCAACAAGGCGGACAGAACTTTATATCAACCTAGTCCAGGTAAATTAAAAATGAAACGAATCAATGTTCGTGTTCCTTCCGGAAGTTGGACTCTTTTGGGAACGTTGGCTCAGGCTCATGGTGTGTCTAAGTGTTATCTTTTTAATTATCTTTTGAAATTGGAAGCTCTTGGGGTCGGGAATTCTATCTTGAATACGGTTCGGGCGGGGGTTCCCGCATTTCACTGGTCTTACAGTTATATCCTGCACTTAGACCTGCCAAACAACCGAGTAACTCGAAAACTACACTGTGAACCAGAATCCTATTTTTATGCTTTAGATCTAGAACGGTTTTCTACATAAAAAAATTATAAACTAAAGGAGCCTAAAAAATAGAAACTCCGAACGAATCGACGAGAACAAATATTGATCCCTTATATCAAGATCACTTCGATTTACTATTAAGCTTATTATCTTAGATTTCCCATCCTTAAATAAAGGACCTGGATTTGGTTAAGGAGGTTTAAATTTGCAAAACTCAAATTACAAAGTATCCGCGAACTTTTCCAGGGTTATTTCAGTTGTCATTCTATCCTTTTTCAAATGTTTAGTAAAAAGGAACATTCGAGGAAAGAGAAAATGGCAAATATCTATTACGACGCCGATTGTGATTTAAACTCGCTAAAAGGTAAAACCATCGCGGTAATCGGTTACGGAAGCCAGGGACATGCCCAGGCTCAAAACATGAAAGATTCCGGGTTAAAAGTAATTATTGGTTTAAAAGAAGGATCCAAATCCGTTCAAGACGCAAAGAACGCTGGTTTCGAAGTGTATAGCGTCGCAGAAGCTTCACAAAAAGCGGACATCATACAAATTCTAGCACCGGATACAATTCAAGCGGATCTTTATAAAAAAGATATTGAACCGAATCTTAAAAAAGGAGACGCGCTCGTTTTTTCTCATGGGTTTAATATTCATTACGATTTTATCAAACCTCCAAAAGAAGTAGACGTGTATATGGTGGCTCCTAAAGGTCCAGGCCATCTCGTCCGTAGAGTTTATACCGAAGGAGGAGGAGTTCCTTGTTTGATTGCAATTCATCAAGATTCGTCTGGCGAAGCAAAAAAAAGAGCTCTTGCACATGCGGCAGGAGTGGGTGGGGGTCGTGCTGGAATTTTGGAAACATCATTCCGTGAAGAAACCGAAACGGATCTTTTTGGAGAACAAGTAGTTCTTTGTGGAGGACTTTCCAATCTGATCATGGCGGGTTTTGAAACTTTAACCGAAGCCGGATATGATCCTGAAATTGCATACTTCGAATGTCTTCATGAAGTGAAACTGATCACGGATCTAATTTACGAAGGTGGATTGGCAAGAATGAGATTTTCTATCTCTGATACTGCGGAATACGGGGATTATGTAAGTGGTCCTCGAGTGATCGATCCAGGCGTAAAACAGAGAATGAAAGAAGTTCTCAACGATATTCAAAAAGATAAAGGGGCAAAATTTGCTACCAATTGGATGGCCGAAACAAAAGCGGGCTATCCGAACTTTAAAAATATGAGAGATAAAAATGCATCTCATCCAATTGAATCTGTGGGAAAGAAATTAAGAAGTATGATGAAATGGTTATCTAAATAATTTCGTCTCAAATTTATTCTTAAAGAAAACCCGGCGGATGTTTATCATTTTCCGGGTTTTTTATTTTTTCTCGGATTCAATGATTGAAAGGAAAAAAGTTTTTGTATTTAAAAACTCTTTTGCTGATAGACATTGCATTTTCTGTTTTTTGTCCATAAGTGAAAATATGAATTTGCGGAGAAAATGAAAAAATTTTCTAAAAGTATGAGTTTCTATAGTTTTAAAACTTGTTTGTAAAATCTTGATCTGTGGTAGTTCCCACAAATTAAATCACATTACAAATTCTTAAACATTTACTTTTTGTATGAGTTCCCACATTTAGGAATTGATCTAGAAAATTCAGTCCCTAACTTTTTTCAGAAAAATGAATTCCTTCTGCCGAACTCACGTTAAAATAGGAGTTTTGTAATCTGAAACTATATGTTGAGTTCTTGTAAATCTAGGTATAATTAATAGAGTTTTTGAAAAATTAATTCTCCATCTGTTTCTGTTTTATAGAAACGGTAATTAAAACAGTTTTGTTAATCGTCGCTATGGAATTTTCAATAACTCTAATGTTATAGATTTGTATTTCGTTTTCGAATTCTTCGATCCCAGTGATCGCGATAGAATTTGGGCATAAGTTCATCAGGAAGACAACTGTCAATGTCTGGCCTCTGAGACCAAAAATGAATCAAATCTCTTCGAAATAAGATAAATCAGTGTCTGCATTGAGTTTACTTAGTTTAACCTTTTTTATAAAATAAGTCGAATTTTAGATTCTGTAAATTATTATGATATAGAATTGCAACTTGGAGTTACAATACGATTTATCTGAGATAGATTTCTTTCTGTTTCTTTTACGAATCGGTCGTAAAGTATATACTTTTCGATTCTAATTCGGCCAAATAAATTTTAGATAATTCTTTTTTAAATTGAAGAGTCTCAATTCTTGATTTAAAAAAATAATGACAAAAGGATTTCTTTTGTTACTTTGATTCCATTCTAAATGAATCTTTAGGAGGCTAGGTTTGAAATCCAAGTTATCAGCAATCGTTGTCTGTTTGATTTTATTTTTTGCAACGGATGCATTTGCACAAAAGAGATACGGACTTATTTTCGGAACTAACTATACAGGCAATAAGGCTGGAATTCCGGAACTCAATCTTTGTGAAGCGGACGCAAGTTATTTGAACGATGAAATTCGAAAGGTAGGAAACTTTGATGAAGTTAAAATCGTTCTCGGAAAAGAAGTCACAAAAGATAATATAGAAAAAGAAATCAAAGCTTTAGCAAAGAAAGCGGGAGATAACGATACCGTTCTGCTTTATTTTTCCGGACACGGTGCTTTTCAAAGAGATGCGTCTGCAAAAAATGGGATGAGAAATCTTATTATTTGTTACGACAGGCCTCACCTTCCAGACGATGAACTGAATAAATACTTAGAAAAAATAAAATCTCCTAAGACTGTATTTATCTTCGATTGTTGTTTTTCGGGTGGGATCGCTAAAAAAGGAAAATCGACTCGAGGTTCCGCTGATGTTCCGATTCCCGAAGGAAGTAATGGAACCGTAAAACAGGACGCAGAAGATTTTTTCTTTCAAGATAAAACGATCATTTCTTCTGCAGATGATAACCAAACTGCGATTGAAGTTGGCGGAAGTATCAATCATGGGATTTTTACTTATAACTTTGGAAAAGCCCTAGGTTCTGCAGATTTAAATAAAGATAACGTTGTTACGGCTCTGGAAGCATTTTTCAAATCAAGAGAAGAAACCGTTCAGATGGCAAAGAAATTCCAACATGAACAAGTGCCTCAGATTTCCGGAAACGCTTCTGGCATTTTTCTTTCGGGTAAAAAAAGTCCGGAACCTCCAAAGCCGGTTGATCCTCCAAAACCTCCCGCCCCTTCTGTAGAACCTGAACCAGATCCAGTCAAACCCGATCCTTCACAACCAGTGGTAACTCCGGAAGAACCTCCTGTAGTTCCTACAAATGAAAGAGGAGATTTAGTTTTAAAGACTACGATTATTCAAGATCGTGCATATGGACTTTCGGATCTTCCGCCCGATATTTTGATTTTCGCCAAGAAAAAAAGAAAAGGAAATCGAAACGTTAAAGTTTATATAGACGATCAAGAATTTTCTTCTACTATAACCTCTAATTCTTCCAATTTTTGGGGCGCCGTTAAAAGACAAGGACAGTTGATTCCTGGTAATATCTACACGATCACATTGAACAAGGTTCCAGCCGGAGTTCATAAAATTACGATTAAGGCGGATGATTATCCAGAAATCCAGGAAACGTTTGCAGTTCTTCCAAATAAGAAGAATGAACTTCCGATCAACGTTTCTATGAGCGGTTTTGGTGCTATTCAAGGAAAAGTTTTTTATAAAACTTTGGATAATCCTGTAATTAATCAGCCGATCTTTATGCCTACGATTTCGAGTGTTACTGGAATTCAAAAATTGAATACAGACAGCGAAGGAAATTTCTGGTTCACAAATCTAAAGCCAGGGGATTATGAAATCAAAGCTTCTTTTGCAGAGGATTTGAATCTCAACAATTCAATGATCAACGTAAGAGAAGGAGATGTGACTAAAGTGGATGTCATTTTAAATGTAAAGATGCCTTCTACCAAAACGAAATACTAAAGTATTATATTTCGTTTTTAAGTGAAATAAATGAAAAGCCCGCCAATGCAGCGGGCTTTTTTGTTTTAAAATTAATTCTTGATCCATTTCCGTTGTATTGAAATAGACAATTGAAGCAATTTTGTGAATCTTCACTATGGAGTTTTTCAACAACTCTAATTTAACGTGAGTTCGACGTAAGAAAATTGGGCGAATAATAAACTCAATGCTGCTCTGTGGATCGCAGCATAATAATCGCTTTTACATTTGTTATGCCGAACTCACGTTATTTTAGTCTTTCAAAAAGTTTTTCCATTCGCTAGATCTAAATCTGCGTTTGCGGATTTCCTTTAACTTTTTCATCTGATTTACGTTGAGAAGATTTCCTGCCTTTAGGCCGGCTTCTGGAAGAATGGTATTGTTGATTAGGTTTGCTACTGTTTTGTCGATTGAAAGAAAGGAACTTTTTAGATCTGGGTCCATCTCTGGATAAAACATATGCGCCTCCGTGCGACTTTCTGGTTTGGTTTTAAGTTTTGTTTTTATTGGGAATCCCGCTTATTCTCATCCTTGAGAAAGCAATTGACTCCCAGAACTATCTATCGAAGAAATTGGAAAATCCTTGAGTGTTTTTTTCTTGTACTAATTTTCTCAAAACAATAAAATTGCAAAAAAATGCAGATCCGAATGATCAACAATACGGGTAAAAGGACTGGAAGATTTGTCGCTTATGAATACGGCACAGATTTATTTGGCTACGTATATATGGATAAGATCAAAGGTAAGGATCGAGGTAAATTGGTTTCACGTTGGGTAATGCCGGACTTCGGGTCGTTGGTTCGTTTGTTGGATTTTGAAATTTATAAACGAGAAAATGAACACTACGAAAATATAAGTTCCGTTATTGGATGACTTCTTTTACTCGGATCGATTTGCTTAAACGCAGAGCTGAAAAGTTAAATCAACTTTACGATAAAATTTCCGTTCTTCTTTCCAAACTTTCATTATCTCGTCTTGTTTTCTTTTCCATCTTTTTACTTTGGATTTCTGTTTTCTACTATTTACGTTCTTCAATTCTTTATTATCTTCCTTCTCTAGTTTTTCTTTTTCTTTTTTTCTTTTTTGTCCGGAGATATAAAAAGACTCTTTTAACTCGGGAAAAAATTCGGCTTTGGATTTTTGTTTTGGAAAGAGAATCTGCAAGAATTTCAATCAAAGGTTTTGGTAAAAAATTTGGAACTAAAATTGTTTTGGAAAAAGTTTCTCCTTTAGCCAGAGATTTAGATCTGTTTCAAGAAAATGGCTTATTTTCTTGGTTGGATACTACTTTCACTTACAATGCAGAACAAAAATTGATTTCCCTTTTGGATCTAGAAAATTCTTCTTCGCCTAACAATAGGGAGAATATACTTTTACGTCAGTCTATTGTTCGATCGATTTCTGAAAAAACATTAGCAATTCCTAAAATACTTAGGCTCGCCTCTTATCTAAAGGAAAATCAAGATGTTTCTCACATTTGTACTAAAACTGAAACAAAATTAATTCGAGATGAAAATGCATCCAAATTTTGGGGAAGTTACCCTTGGTTGAAAAAGATATATAGACCAATTACGATTTTGGTGCTTGCATTTATCCCCGCAAACTTACTTTTAGGGGTTCCTTTTCCTGCCTCCGTTTTATTTTTAAATTTGATCCTGTTTGGGCTGTATCGTTCCCGTTCTTTGGAAATTTTTAGACAGTATTATTCTATTTCTAGAAGTATTTCGGGACTTCAGAAAATTCTAATATACTTAAAAGGCCTGAAAATCAGGGATAAAAATGGTAGATTTCTTTTGGAGGATACTTCCAAGGAAGAATTAAGATCTGCTTATAAAGATTTGGATCTGATTTTAAAACGTGTTTCTCTGACCGAAGCTCCTCTTTTACATTTGATTTTAAATAATCTGTTTCTTTACGATCTTTGGATTTTACAGAAAATTTCGAAATGGAGAGAAAAACATTTTATACTTTTGGAAAAATCGATCGAGGATTTAACCTTATTTGATTCTTTATTTCCTTTTGCGAATTTGAAATGGATGTTTCCTGATTATTGTTTTCCGGAAATTCTTTCTGAAAATTCTAAAGAAGGAATTTCAGGTAAGGATCTTTTTCATCCTTTGATTCCTTCTGGCTCCAGAGTTTCTAATCCATTGGATTTTACTGGAAAACAAGATGTAGTACTGATTACGGGCTCGAATATGTCTGGAAAAACCACTTATCTTCGTACGATTGGTGTGGCTTCTATTTTTGCCATGGCGGGTGGTCCGACTCCCGCGTCCAAATTTTCATTACCCGTTTTAAAAATTCATACGAGTATGAGAAACGAGGATAACTTAGAAGAAGGAATTTCTTTTTTTTATTCGGAAGTGAGAAGACTTTCCGAGATCGTAAAAAAGATCAGGGATAAAAATTCGTCTCATCTTGTTCTATTAGATGAAATTTTAAAAGGGACTAATACGAGAGAACGTTCTCTTGCTTGTAAGGGAATTTTAAAAGAACTCAAAAAAAATCGTACAATTGTTTTTGTAACGAGTCATGATCTTGAACTTGCAAAAGTGGAAGGTGTTGTCTTAAAACATTTTCAAGAGGAAGTTTTAGATGGAGATATGTATTTTGATTATAAAATTCGAGAGGGACTAGTTGAAACTAGCAACGCTCTTCGAATTTTAATTCAAGAAGGATTAGATCTGGATTTTACGTAAAAATTCAATCTAGGAACTATTACAAGTTGAATTAATAAAAAAGAATATTATAAATTAATAAAATGAGTCCCTGACTGAAACGCTTTTGTAAAAAACGTTTCACTGAGTTCAGATGGGACCCGCTGAGTTTCAATGGTAGCTCTGGAATCACCCTATGAGTCGTTTTCGATGGATCGCAATATAATAATTGGTTACGCCAAATTAAACGTTAGGTAGTATGGGTATTTATCTGTCATCGGGTTTGGTTCAAATTTTAATTCTCTTGAGATTAGATTTTGTCTCCTGTTGATCTTCCAAGTCATTTCGTAAGTCCAGTGAAAGCTAGGAACTCCCCGGTTCAAATTTTTCACAAAAAAATCCTCCTTTCCACCAAGGTCCTCCAGCCAAAGCATGTAATTAAAAAGATAACACCTCGAAACCCCATGAGCCGCAGCCAACACGCCTAAAGTCGCCCAAACACCAGTATGAACTCGAATACTAAACTTTTTCATTTTACCAACGTCCCGATTGTATTTGATTTTACCCGCCCGGTTATGAAGGCGTTTCATAGAAGCGATTTGCTTAGAATATTTTCTCAATAGAAAAGGGAGTTTGCTCCGAAGGGCTTTTCTTTCCTGAAGATTCAAACGATTCCAATAAACATCTGGAACTAAAAGAGAATCTGTACCAACAGAACCTTCTACCAAAGCAGACTCAATTTTTTGACCGTCGTCCAATAAAAGAATGTCCATACCAGAAACGGTTCTTAGAACTTTCCAAGCGGAACGGTTTATGAAGAAATTTTTTGGGAAAAACAAAATATTTTAAACTAACGTGAGTTCGACGTAAGAAAATTGGGGCGAATAATAAACTCAATGCAACGACTCTCTACGGGTCGTCGTCGCAGCTCGCAAATTTCATAGTTAAAATGGCTCACGACCTAATGTTGCGACAGCAGGCAGCAACGTTTTGAGTTTCCCGAGCGCCAATAGAAGCGAGACGCTGAGTTAACGCGACCCATAGGAAAGCGTTGTGCTGAGTTCAAACGCTTTCGTAAAAAGCGTTTTACTGAGTTCTTTTCGCTCCAATTCCTTCGGAATTTTTCAAACTCAATGCTGCTCACTATGGATCGCAGCATAATAATCGCTTTCGCATTTGTTATGCCGAACTCACGTTAAACTAAGTTCAATGTAAAAACACAGCTCAGTTTTATAGGTAATAAAATTGGATCTTCTGAAATTTAAGGTTATAAATATAAAAATCCAAAATTTGCAGTTAACCCTTTCCTAAAAGAACAATTCCAACTAAAATAGAAATAGCACCTAACGATGCCACTACGGCTGGTACAAAAAAGAAATAGAAAAATCCAGTAATACCAAAACCAAAAGTACAAAATAAAATAGGAATCAAAAGTTTCTGCACGGTTTGAGGATTCGCTTCCGAAAGATTGGATAAAATCCAAAGAAGTATCATCAATGAAATCAATACGATACTCAAATTCAAACTCATTCCGGTATAAAATTGATCGTAAGTTTTTGTAACTCCTTGCATAGGAATTTTAGTTTGTTGCATTATAGAAATTGTGCTTAAGGCTTGAGGATCAGAAGTTTTGTATCTTGTAAAATGGCCGAACGAATGACCCAAAGCAAAAACGAACATCAACGCTGATGCAATCCGAATGAATAATTTTGCTTTCATAAATTTTCCTTAATGTTTTTAAGTTATTTTTTCTTTTTTTCTTCTTTAGATGAAAATAAACTCTTAAATCCTTCCCAAGCGTCTCTAACGTATTCCGATACAACCGAACCAGCAATTCCTCCTCCGTATGGCCCACCTGCGAAAGTAAAAAACGGAGCAAGAATTGTACTTCCTGCAAAAACGGAACCCAACCAGATTGGATCTATATAAGGAATTGATTGTTTAAAAATTCCTTTATAAATGATAGGAATTTTGAAAGCCCTACCGACTATATTTCCACCAAGTCTTAAATTGATAAGTACATCTATGTTTTTTTCAAAACTGATATTTCCTTTTCCATCCGCTTCTAAGCCCTTACCTTGCAGTTTTAGATTTTGAAAATAAAGGTGATTGTTTTCGATTGTAAAATCTGATTTTAAAGAAGCGAATTCTACTTTTCTACCATCGATTCCATTAAATGAGATGATCTTTCCAAGAGTATTTAAAACCGGAATCATGAAGTTTGCATAACCGAATAATTCCCCGTTAAGAATTTGGAGATTTCCGGAACCTTCCATATTTTTAAAAAATTCGGTAGTAAAATCAGAAGAACGGTTATTTACTTCCGTAACAAAATTGAATTTACTAAACATATCTCCACTGATGATTGAATCAGTTACATAAGGCATTAGAATACGATCGGATTGAATTCTATAAGCTTCACCTTGTACTTCAAACCTGGACTTGAAAGGATCAATTTTAGATTTTCCTAATATTTCTCCGTTGTATATATATGCATGAAAACTAGGTATATAAATCCAAGGATAACTATATTTCAATTCCGCTTTTAAAACTGGGATTCTATGTTTTAATGCGTATACGTTTTTGAGATCCACACTAAAATAAAAAACTCCATTGGGCCTATTTGGATCATCAAATTTTTTAGTGAACTCAAAAAGTTTTCCTAATCGAAGTGCGCTGTGGTAATCTACATAGTTCGCGGTAACTTGAAAGGAAACGTTTGTTTTGTAATTCCATAAAACCGTTCCTTTTGCGTTTCCTTCCGCGATTCCAGGCCAGAGAACAGAGATGTAAGGAAATTCTAGTTTTTTATTTGGAAGATCCAATCTGAATTCCATATTTACTTTGATGTCTCCGAACGGATTTCCTCCTTTGTAAGCAAAATTTTTCGCTTGTGCAATAACGTTGAAGTAGATTGATCGATTGGGAATTTTATCGATTTTGATTGTTCCATTTAGGATCGTCTTTGAAAAATCGGCGTTTGGAAAAATAGTCAATAAATCTCTAAAAATTGAAAGAGAACATTTGTCTAAAGTAATCGTAGATTGAAATTTAGAATTTTCGTAAGTTGTAGGAAACTCGTCTAAGTTAGCACTTCCATAAATTTGAAAACTTTGACCGTCCAATTTGCCCTGTAAGGTTAGAACAAAATTGTTTCCGTAAAAAGAAATGTTCAGTGCGGAATTTGAAAGATAAATTTCATATGATTTTTGATGAGTATCGTCTTGATAGTGTACGTAAAAATCTTCGATCTCAACGTTTTTTAATCCTACTTTAAAAATTTCTTTCGGACTAAACAAAGAGTTTTCGACAACGGAAGAAGGATCAAAAATTCTAATAGTATGAATGTGATTTGAGTTTTCTGAATCTTCTTTATCTTGTTGAAAAAACTCAATCAGATCTACGGAGCTATCTTTGTTTTTATGAAGATTGATTTTTCCACCCGAAATATAAACGTCCCTGATTTCTACTTTCTGACCTAATAAACCAAACCAGGAAATGTCTACTTTAATACGATCGCTGATCCCAATGATCAATTCCTCTTTACGAATTTGAACTTCTTTCAGTTCAATTCCAGGAAACGGAAACAAAATTAAATCCGAAGAACCTACTTTAATTTCTAAACCTGTTTCTTGTTCAATTGCGGTAAGAATGAAATCCTTATAAAAGTCCTGACGAATTAGAAGAGGAACTAACGTGAAAGATATAACCGCAATAATTTGAATTAAAATTATTGTAAGAAATCTAATTCGATAGGTATATAAGAATTTTTGAATGCGTCTGAAAAATTTCATCAAATTTCATCTGTTGGAAAATGGCACAATACTTCTCGATCGTTTCTAATTTTTTTCCAAACCGGAACTTCGGATTTACATAAATCTTGGGCGATTGGACACCGAGTATGGAAATGGCAACCCGTAGGTTTATTGACTATACTTGGAATTTCTCCTTTGAGAGGAATTCTATTTTTTTTTCGATCATATACGTCAAACGTGGATTGAAAAAGTGCCTTTGTATAGGGATGTGCAGGAGAAGATACGATGTCTTTTGTATTACCGAGTTCGACAATTTTTCCCAAATACATAACCGCAATCCTATCTGAAATCGATTTTACCACGCCTAGATCGTGAGAAATAAACAAATAGGAAAGACCGAATTCGTTTTTTAATTCGACTAAAAGTTTCAGTACTTGTGTACCTGTAGAAACGTCTAAAGCGGAAACCGATTCGTCACAAATGACAAATTTAGGTTTTAAAATGAGGGCGCGTGCGATTGCGATTCTTTGCCTTTGCCCTCCGGAAAATTCGTGTGGAAATCTGGAAAGAATACTAGAGGATAAATTTACTTTTTCTAAAATTTCTTTGATCTTAGTTTCTGCTTCTTCCTTGGATATTTTTTCGTGAATCTCCAAACCTTCCATTAGAATTTCTGCAATTGTCATTCTAGGATTCAAGGAAGAATAGGGATCTTGAAATATGATCTGAATATTTTTTCTAAAAGGAAAAAACTCGGAGGAAGATAAAGAAGTGATTTCCTTATCTTCAAAATAAATCGACCCAAATTCAGGTTTTAATAATTTTACAAGACCTCTTCCTAACGTGGATTTGCCGCAGCCAGATTCTCCTACGAGTCCTATAATTTCATTGTTTCCGATTTCAAGATTAACTCCATCTACTGCTATGATTCGATTTTTTTTAAAGCCGAATCCGGACTTTGTATAATAACTGATTGTAAGGTTTTCAATTCGAATCATGAATTTTTATCCGGGTTTTTTGCCAGAAAACAAGCCGAAAGATGTGGTTCTAAATCGGATTGTTGTATGGAAAATAAATCAGGTTTATTTTCTTTGCACGAATTGATTGCTATTTGACAACGAGTGGAATAATGACATCCTAACGGATATTGGTCCGGAGAAGGAACAATTCCCTGAATCGGTTGTAAATCTTCCACCGACTTTGCAAGAGAGGGAATCGATTTCAATAAATCTTTCGTATAAGGATGGTTAGGCGAATCGATGACCGAATCTGTTTTTCCGATTTCGACGATTCTTCCCGCATACATTACTACGATTCTATCCGCGATCGTTCCCACAAGTCCGAAGTCATGTGAAATGAATAGTATAGACATTCGATTTTGTTTTTGAAGATGTAAAAGAAGTTCAACCAGCTGTGCCTGAATAGTTACGTCAATCGCACTTGTGGGTTCGTCCGCAATGAGAAGAGACGGATCACACATAAGCGCCATTGCAATGCTGATTCTTTGTAAGATTCCGCCGCTCATCTGGTTTGGATAAGAATATAATCTTTGTTTAATATCCGTAATTCCAACCGAAGAAAGTAGAAACTCGGCTTTTTCAACGGCTTCTTTTCGGTTTTGCGAAACGTGCATCAAATACGCTTCGATCATCTGGTCTTGGATTTTTAGTAAAGGATTGAGAGCGGCAAAAGGTTCTTGAAAAATATACGCGATTTCTTTTCCTCTAAATTTTCTCAATTCCTCCGAAGGAAGTTTTAAAAGATCTTTTCCTTGGTATAAAATTTCTCCGGACCGTATTTTGGAAATATTAGAAGGAATTAATTTAGTCAGTGCAAGTGAAGTGAGAGATTTGCCACAACCGGATTCTCCAATCAAAGATAAAATTTCTCCGGATTTTACTTCGAAATTTAAATCTTGTTGTCCCCACCCACAAGTATACTTCCAGAAACGCATCTAAAACGAGACTGAAAAGTATAAAAAAATACTAAAAAACATTCTTTTAAGAATCTTTTTGGTTCAAAGTTGAGAAGAATTTCTAAGGTTTGTTTCTCTTTCGAAACGAGATTTCATAGATTTAAGAGCTTCAATAAGTGATTGATATTGATGAAAGGAGAGTTTTTCGGAAGGAATTTTGAAGGTTTTTTGAGCCATCGATTCCAAAGAAATCTGATACGGTGCAATTTTATTCACTTGAGAGAGAAGTATTTTGGTCATTTCTTTCTGGTCTATTGAAGGAATTGAGAAGACCTGAGATTTTGGAATGGATCTCTTCTTATCTCGTCTCTGTGATCTTCTGAAGACTCCTGGATGTGCTTTTTTTAATGAATCGATAATCTTTTGAATTTGGCTTTCGGAAAGAAAACTTAGTCTTTCACCCATTGCCAAAGACGAGCTAATCTCTTGAAGAGTTTCCTTTGAATACCCTATATTTCGTCCAACAGCAAAAAGCTGTTTCAAACGTTGCTTTCTTTTCTCTTCTTCAACTGTATCCTTCATATAGTTTTTTTGAGAAATGGTTCGATTTGATCCTTCAAATTCCTCTTCAAAATCCCGGCATTTACAAGACCCATTCCGATAATATCCCATACACCCCGTTTGACTCGGTGCATCCATAGTATCTCCATTTACTTCCGATTTCTATCGAAGCATTCAATCATCGAAATAGATACAGCGGCAACTTGTATCAGTTCGTTTCTATACTCAGAGTAATCATGATTTTTACCTTCGTATCTAAAGTAAGATTCAAGGGCGGCTTTTTGAACTTCGCCAACTTCCTCTCCAAGTATCATACACCATTCCACAGGTTTGTGATTTTGTGGACCGAACTTTAAATCTTGTTTATCGCGTTCTTCGGAGATCTCTTTAAAAATGTTTTCTCTCACTTATTATCTACCTCCCTATATTCCGCTACATGAAATCCGCTTTTGATAAACCAAAGTGCTACACGAGATCGATGGCATTCAACCGGATCTTTTTCATAACAACACAATGCAATTGGATTATTGTTGGAGAGTGTTTTGAGTTGATCAATTATTTCCATAACATTCAAATTTTCTAAAATAGAATCGAATTTTTTCCAGTCATATCCTTCATTTAGCATTTCTTTTGTGGGAGCCAGTATTTTAAATTGAATTTGTTTCCCCTTTGCAATCCAGCGAGGGGAAAATCTTGAAATATTAAAAACAACGTATCCGGCTGCCAGCAGTTTATCGGTTTTATGATGATAGGATGTTACGATTTTCATTATGCCCCTCCTGACCCTTCCTGTGGTGGAAATTTATTTCCGTTGTTGTTTAAATTTTCTTGTGGTTGATAACCACTTCTTTCGATTCGGATCGGTTCTTTGAATAGAACTCGAAATATAAGATACCAGAGGAAAAGAGTAAAAATTCCAACCAGTAACCAGATAGTGAGAGTTCCCATGACCGTATACATAAGAACCAATTCAAAAATTTCTAATTGACTCATGCTGATCTTTGCTTCTCCAAGTATCATTCTCGAATTCCCACTCTTCAACAGACCAACCCAGCTCAGTGAGTTTCATAATTGCGGTCTCTGAATCCGAATCAAGAAGGTCGTATGCTTGATGGAAATCGATAGAGTTTTTCAATGCGACTCTCTCAGGTTCGAGATAGTTTTTTTGATCTTCTAATGTTTCTCTTTCATGCTTTTTTAGATCATCAAAGAAGAGAGATTTTCGAATATTATACAAAAGTTGAGTCACTTCTTCGTATCTTTGGATCGTTTTAATTTGAATGCTCATTGCTTTCTGTTCTCCTTCTTAACTCGACATAGTATTTTCGCATCCGTTCAGTTTTTAAGTAGTCTGGAAGATCCTTCCAACGTCTTGGAGTCCAACCGCGACGAAGGAAGTTTTCACAGTGATTTATCCAAAGATCCTCCGAGCGTTTTAAATCAATGGGATCCTCTTCGTGGCTCATAACTAAAGTCCTGACTCAGTCGGATATTTATCCAGGATCCATTCCACGAGATAAAATATCTGATCAACATTGTCGCTTTGGTTTGAATCTGTTGCTGCAAGGTCTTGGATGGTTTCCAAAACCTTGCGAACTTTTAGCGGAAGTTCGTTCATGCGGCGTCTCCGATCGCTTCGATTTCTACATCCGTTTCGGATGGAGAGATGTATAAACGCTCGGATTCTTCGTTGAGTTCTACCCCGATTTTTTGCATTGCCTTCAATGGTTCCGCAAGGATCTGTTCTTTGTTCAACTCCAACTTAACTCGAAGGAAGACACCGCTTAATCGAGAAACGAGACTGTTAAACTTTTTGAGAAGACCATTCTCTGAAAGAATTCTATCAAAGAGTTTTTGCGTTGCCCGTGTCTTGACACTTGCCGGAATTCTTCTCAACTTTAAAATACCTGTGGTCAATTTGCAGGTTTTATACTCTGGATCAGGAAAGAGATCTTCCTTATGATGATCCACGAAGTGCTTTATCCCAGCCGCAATGTGTTGGATTTTTAAGTCCAATGGGGAAATCTTTTCCTGAAGATCGTTTTGGAGCTTGCTGATTTGGTCGTCTGTCTCGCTCGTGATTCGATCTCTCTGGCGTTTGAACTCCCCAAGCTGTTGCACACGGCTTGGGTGAGGTCATCGCGGTTTACGTAGTTGTTATCCGGTAAATCAACTAATGTATTTTTACTCGTCTTTTCCTTTTTAGCCACGATGACCTCCTATTCTTTCGGTTCCGAATTCTCAGGAGTCATGTCTACTGCGACTCCGCTTGCAGAGGAAGGAATGACTTTAGCAGGTGGAACCTGATTCTTTAGCTTCTTCTTCTTTCCCGTTTTTTTGGTAGCGACTTTCTTCTTCGCAACCTTTTTCTTCTTTGCAATCGCCATACGTTTCTCCTTCCTTTATACCGCGACTTGATCCACGACGAATTCACCCAAAGCAGATTGAAGATCCTTCAATTCACTTTCGAGTGACTTGAGATTTTTCTTTTGTTCTTCCTTTGCGGTTTTCAATCGATCTTTTACGGTTTTGATTTTGTCATCGATCGCTTGAATCTTTACTTTCTTTTCCTCTTCTAAAAGCTGGATCGTTTCTTTCTTCTCCTCCTCTAAAAGTGTAACCTCAGTTTCAAGATCTCCCGAATTCGTTTTAAATTCAGAGATCTGTTTTTTGACTTCAGCTACTCTTTGCAGAGCGTTATTGTGTTCTTCCTGGTTTGCGATTTTCATGTTACCTCTCAATATTAAAATATTGCGTTATTCGTTTGCTGTTCTTAGGAGGACTTCCGCAGACTGAACATCACCCGGTGAACGATCTCTGATTAGATCTATAGCCGCTTCGAACGTCATCTTTTGACCGTCAAGACTCAGTCTTGATTTCTTAATGTCACTTTCGTCACCGCTTAGATATGTAGAGATTGCGGCTTTGCTTAATTCTTTACCCGTAATTTCTCGAACTCTTCTTGCTACTTCACGTTGAGTGATCTTAAGTTTTTTGAGTATTTCTCCAAAGGATTGTGGAAAGATGATCTTTGCTTGATCATAAGTGAGAACTCGATTCCATCCAGGGAATGTTCTCTCGATTTTTTGGATCTGATGTTTCACTCCGAGTGGAGTCGGGAATGTGTTCTGGATAAAAATCTGACGAGACTTTTGTCCATTCTGTCCAGACTCGAATTTGACTTCGAAAGCTCGCTCTGCGAATGAAAGAACTTCGTTGTCTTTAAGCGGTTCCAAATTCGTCTTGCGAATTCTCCATCCAATCTCTTGAGTCTTAATCAAAGAGCGAAGCCAAGGGCCTTCGTTTTTTCCAAACATGACGATTGAGAAAAGATTTTCTTTTTCGGGAATGCTAATCTCATGAATCTTTTTTAGGTCTCTAAGAAGTTTGCCAGAGAGAGCCTGTGACTCATCGAATAATAGAACGATCTTACGCTTTCGTTTAAAAGCGGCAGTAAGGATCTCTCTAAGAATCAGTTGTTTCGCATGAGCGTTTCCGGGAATTTCTCTATCCGGACTAAGTTCAGAGATCATCACTTTCATAATCTGATTGATGTTGTAATCGAAACTTTCATAGCATCTTCCCATTTCAATTACTTGAAACCTATTCGGATAATCGCGCCAAAAATGTAGCATGTGTTCGTATAGAAACGTCTTACCTGCGCCAACATGTCCGACGACGCACTCCCAACCGGAACTGTCGACGGCATGCTTGATTGCTCTAATTACCCTATTTGTGTTTTCCGTATCTACAAAACTCATTCCGCGTTCTCCTTAGAATCGTTAGATTCAAAATCAATGTTATTCAGAATATTCAAAAGTTCATATATTTCTTGGTTAGTAATCGAGCCTTTGAGGGCAAGGCTTGAATTCAGTCGTCCCTGGACGGCTTCAAAAAGTTCAACTGGCATTTCGGAACGATAGATTAAAAGACGTCGTTCGATGTAGCTCCACGCCGATTCCAATTCGGTGAACTCACTTGGTGCCATCGTTGCGGGAGTTTCGACAGGGACTGAATTTGCAGGAAAGTATCGTAGGTTTTCCATTTCTGCTTCTGGATAAAGATCTTCGATCGTAAAAATTTTACGTTGTCTCTTGGCGCCATCACGGATATCTTCACGTAACTTCATACGATCGGTTTTCAGCCATGTGTCCGATGATTGCGTTTGGTATCCTGTATGTTGCGATATACTTCTTGCTCCGTCCGGATTGCAAATATAAAGATTTCCTAATTTATCCTCTGCTACGAGATTTCCTTCGCGGTCTCTGAAGAGAGTGACGTTTTGGCCTACCAAATCCAAAGCGACTCCATAGGAATGATTTCGATATTCGATACAGCCGTAATTGTTGACGACTCGATTATCGAATGTTACTGTAGCGTCGTAAAAGTTTTGCTCTGTAATTCGCCTGATTGGTTTGTCTTTTGTTCCTGCAAGCCAGAGATCAAATCGTCCACTGATTTGATTTTCGTGAATGGTATATAACGTTAGAAAATCATTCAATTCCTTGAGGTCTGCAAACTTCTTGCCGTCGATCGCGGGTTCTATGATGTTTTTATAAATTCCGATTCTACGTTCGACTGGACCTTTTGCTTTGGGCCGCCCTGGTGTGTGTGTTTTAACGATGATTCCACCGAGTCGCGTAAGTGCGTTTTTAGCACCTTTGAGTCCAGACCCCTTGTCGTTATAAAGATATTCTGGAGTTCCTTCAAATGGGTTCCGGCGATCGACTTTAGGCATCCAAGCGCGCTTGAAAAAATCAAAGTAGTCCGCCGTATTCTCGCCCCGATGTTTCGCTCCTGGCGTAATCGCCTTTCCGCCATAGGCCCAAAGATAAAATACTTTTGAGTAAACATCTACGAGAGAATAAATCCACACTTTGATCAGGTTGTCTTTGAGCATTGCGGTCTCTTCGTCTTTGTCGTCCAGAAACCAGCGGCGTTCGATTTTACCGCGTGGGTTTAAAAAATACCTGGCTGCAACGGACGCGTCGACCATGTGCGTAGAATTCGAATACGGTTCTTTCCACGTTCGTGATGCCTCTTCCGATTGCATTTCATGACGTCCGAGACCGAGACGGTTCAACCACCGGTTTGCGGTGGATTCGGTCCAAGGCAGTTGTATCTGTCCGCTGTTTCGTGCCCTCCTTAACGCAAGTTTCATTGAGAGTGGTTTCGGATTTTTGCCAGACAGATTTGAATAAACAATCTCGGCAATTATCTTCGCTTCAGTTTCCCGGAGATCCATTCGTTCAGGATTTAGATTTGATTTTCGCTTTGATTTTATCTGACCTGAGACGACGGCTAACTCTGATCCAATATTAAATTTTTCGAATCTTCTACGGATTGCGTCTTCCGACAACCCAAAGGTGGCGGCTGCTTTACGCATCATTTCACCTTTGGAATGTTTTGACGGAGCCTCTTTCCAAGCCGAATAGAATTCGTAAAACAAATCTGGATCTAATTGTTTCACTCTTGCGTCTCTCCTTGAAAAATATGGCTCGACCACGCCATCTTTAATGTTTTGAGCGAGATTTCCATTGTCGCGATTGTTCGAGATAGATAGATTCCTAACCCACCGTTTCGAGATTCTTCCGGGATGGATTCAATTCGTTGCAGCGCGTCAAGGATCGATGCGTTACACTCATCGATAATTTTTTCCGCCTCTCTTTGACTCTTGATTTTTAGGAGTTTATCCGGATCGATGTCCTTGGATTTCCGAAGAACATCAATTTGGTCGTCTTTCTTCTGGATCGACTTTTCCAGGGTTGCTTGTTTTTTTCGGAGGAGTTCCGCTTCGGCCTTTACGGTTTGATTTTCCGTTTCCAGGGATTTGATTTTTTTCTTTGAAGAATTTTCTAAAGAGGAAATCCGCTCCTCTAAAAACTCTTCCGCGGAAACGACTGTTCCGTCGGAAAGGGTTAAGGTTTCCCCTTCGAGTTGTTTGAGTCGGACTTCCTTGGCAGCTTGCAGGAATCGTTTCGGAGATGCTTCCATGAGTTGTTTAACTCGGTCACCCAGTCCAAACGATTCGATCGCATTCACATATTCTAATGCAACTCTGCCGCTCATATCGAGTTCTTGCTCTACGCAGTCATGAAATCCGGAATATCCAAGCTCATGAAACAGTTCGAGGTTGCGAATTGCTGTTAATGAGAGAGCGGTTTGAAAGATGTTCACCCTGGCTTGAGTGATATACAATTGAGCCAAGGCCTTTCGCTGTTCCGGCGAGAACTCTCTCGCCTCGCTTGCGCTCGGAATTGTCAGGGCCGTTTCCGGTTGCGATACGTTGTTGTCCGAGTCTTCTATTTCGTCTTTGTATTCGTCTAACGCTGATTTGGTTGTCATATTCTACCCATTTGATTAAGTTTGATCTTTGAGTTCGTTGGCCGTGTTGCCTAACTCTCGTTTTCGTTCCGCATCTCGTTTCCAGATTGCTCGGACTTCTTCGATGGAGATTCCAAATTCCATTTCTAAAATCTGAATATGAGCTTTTGTGTTTCGCTTGCCGGATATAACACGGGATAGGTCTCCCTGGTTTACGTTATATGCCATCGAGATTGCACGTAATGTATTCCTACCTTCTCTAATCTTACAGATTTTCAATAACTCTAATGGCAAATGTCTGCCTCTGGGAATACGTGCCATCATTAGGCTTTTTTTTAATGATGGCATATTTTCATTTTCCATAAATCCTCCTGAGGCTCCGTAGGTGGCTCGTAGCTTGTGCGAGTTTGATTTGAATTTTTGGAACAAGCTGCCAGCGAAAACTTTCTGAAAAAAACAAACCGTTCTCTTGGTCTGGCAAGATTAGATTTGTTTGCAGTAACTTGCGCTTTGCACGTTCGAGGGATTGTATCCCTGTCAGGAGTCTGAATTCTCCAGAAAAGAAGCTTTTGCCCGGAAGGAGGTGGATCAATATGTATACGGCTCCGGTTCCGTTAGCTTTTTTAATTTGGCTTTTACCCTCAATCGTATCGGGGTTGAGAATGTAGATCCCGTTACATTCCTCTATGAATTGCCAGGACATTAAAATTTGAATCGTTCGGTAGATTGTTTTTTCCGAACGCTTAAGGTTTCGTGCAACGTGTGTCGGACGAAATCCAACATTAGGATTTTCTAAAAAGAATTTTGCCACCGTCAGGAGAGTCATATTCTTACCGAATCGATTAAGGGTCTCAGTTTTACGAAAGACAAATTCAAACATGTCTTACAGAGTTTGAACTGGTAAACTGTTACTGAGGACTGTCCGCATCCGGAGCATCGTGGAATATTTGAAATAGCAATAGTATCCGAAAAAATGCCCTCGATGGAGTTACCTCCACCGAGGGAAGAGGAATTGCCTGGGTTGCAATCAGACAAGTCGGATGTTGGAAAGATTGGATTAACAAATTTCATGCGAATTTTTCTACCGTGTGGCTTTTTGGATTTTTCGTTTTATACCCTTCTTTGTTTTGAGGGGCTTGGGTGGAAAGTTCCGTAGGCAGAATGTGCAGACGAATGTATTGAGATAGCTCTTCTCCGTTGAGCTTTTTGATGAGGGCATCCGGGACCTTGCTCCAGCAACGATCAAAAACTGTGTAGACGTTTAGTCCGTGGCCTTTCAACAGTTTAACGTGGTCGCAAAGGAAACGGCTGCGGACGCGATCATATTTTCTAAGATTAGCCATTTTGATTATCCTGAATTTTTTTCTTTTCTACCCACTTGGTGAATTGTTTCTTTAGTCCGGCATCATCGATGAAATATTCATAGATTGCACAACGAGAGAGTAAGATTTCTATTGGACTTTTGTCTGATGTGTTCTCGATTTTGAGCACCGAGTCAGCTACTCGTTTGCGATGTATTTTGATTCCGAGCGTTGGATTCATGCCGCGCTTCCTGTATCTTTAGTGAGAACCAGTTGGATATTTTTGAATCCTTCTGTGTTGAGTGCGGCGATCACTCTGCGATTGTTGTTTCGTCCGGCAAAAAATTCATACGTTAATCGCTCATTTAGATTATTATGTTTTGCGAATTTACTTACGTATTTGTAACGATATACAATTTCGCGCTGAATCTCTTCCCGTTGTTGGATCGCGTTCATGCCTTAACTCCAAGGACATGAGCATCGGCTTGAATATAGAAGCCTTCACGCGAATAGATGTTTGTATAAAAATCAATGCTTATGATTGTGATGACTACGTGTAGGAATTGCCGTGACGAATCGTATTCACTTAAACCCTTACGCATTTTTAGATTTAAGATTCGCAATCCATTTGCCTGAATCTCTTCTATGTAATTCCAAGGAATGAAATACCCAACCGCGATCCAATGGAGCGAGATTTTAAAATACGAAGGCATCCAATTTGAGAACTTCAGAAATCGGTGCATCCAATTCAGTTCAATATTCCTTGCGCTCATTTGATTTGATTTCTCCTTGATTTTATGGCCTATTTTTCCGATGCTTTCTCTATGCACGGGGTAGCCTGTAGGTTAGCATAATACCGAATACGGTATTTGTCTATTAAAATTTTTACCGAAATCGGTATTTTTTTGAAAAAGCAAATTGAAAAATTACTACAAGTTCTAAATATGAATCAAAAGGAATTGGCCGACTCTTTGGAGTTATCGCCAGGGAGAATTAATGATTTAATTAATGAGAGGACTAAAGACCTTTCAGCCGAAGCAATTCGTAAGTTAAAAATTAAACATAATGTAAATCCGCTCTGGCTTTTGACTGAAGTTGGGAATATGTTTTCTGATCCCGAAGTTGAGAAAGGGCGCGATGATCAATTGAATGCTGAGTTTCAAATAATTCAGATCCTTAGGAAACGGCCTGTTGCCAAGAGTATCGTGGACAAAATTTTAGATCTAAACCGAGATTTAACAGAGAGTGAATCGAGTGTAATACGTGCAATACTGGATAGCTGGAAAAAGTGATCAACTATCACTTTTATTGATCCATGGTTTTAGAATAATGGAAGTCTCTACTGCTAAATAATGCGCTAAAACGTCGAACCTTAAGCCTGTATTTAAAAATTCGTGAATATGAGTCTTAAAAAAATCAGTAAGGATGGGGACAGACGGATGCTCGTCTTTATCGTCCAGTTTAAAATTACTATTTTGAATATCCATCTTCCAACCCCAGTTCCCGGAATTTTTGTTGTAGCGTTTTAGTATATTAACTGCTATAGACAAATCATGACGTCTCAGCAAAAATAATCCTTGATTGACACAAAAAAATACCGATAATAAAACACGATTCACATGCGCGAATGATTCTGTGTTATTTTTAAAAGTCAATGATAAATTCTCAACAAAAATATGCCAAAAATAATAATCCTTCCGATCGAATCAGGATTATTTTATCAGAGACAGGGTTTCGGCAAAACCAATTGGCTGAGGCGGGAAATGTCAAGCCTCCCACGTTAAATGGGTATTTATCAGGTGCGAGGCCCGTAGGCTTTGACTTTGCGTATGCGTTAATGAAATCACTCGGATATAACCCCTTTTGGATATTATTTGGGGATGGAGAGAAAAAGGTCCCAGCGGAAATATTCTCCGAACTGACTCCGGAAAATCATGATCGGTTTGAGGAAATTGAACGGGATAGAGTTTTTATCAGACAGATCGATGAATCGGGGATAAGAAAGGATATAGAAAGAATTTTGGAACTCAGTCGATCCGACTCAAAGCTGTTTAAGATTTTTTTCGACCGACTTTTTCCTGAAAAGCATGACTAATTTTTATGTGATATATCTCGATCAGCTCTTTGAGCGAGGCTGTTTCTTTTTTTAAATCTCTTGCAAAATTATAAAGAAGAGTTTTTAATTTGTCGTCTGTAGTTTTCATAATCGTCTCACATGAGATGAGACGATTCATTTTCCTTTTCTCTTCATTGCACTTTGTCAACGTATATAACAGGATAACGTTTTTCTGCATGAGCTACGGCGATCGCTCTTCCATGAATTTGAATATCTCTCGTCCGCGCGACAAGTTTATCAAAATCTTTGCTCATCCCTGATGGAATAAAAAGCAGAAATGTGGCAATCACGTTTTTGTCAAAGTATTCGGCTTCGGCAATTGTGTAACCGTTCCAATCGTCGCCGACCTGGATTCCCTCCCAGTTTTTTAAGTTGGTTTGTAAATCATTTGCGTTCCGCATGATTCGGAACTTCAGTTTTCCGTTTACGGTTCCGCCTTCCCACTTGTCTACTCGTTGGAGCGAGCGACATACAAAGTCGAGTTCAACTATAAAATATTTTCTGTCGTTCTTCCATTCTCCGGATTCGGTGGTTCCGTCTTCGCATTTGATTTTTCCCTGGCCGTGTTTCTTGCCATTTACAAAAGAGCCTTCGTAAACACACTGAACACTTCCATCCAGATACGTTAGCTTCCCTTTTCCGTGAGGATCCATTTTAGAATCAAAGAATCCTTCGTAATGATCTCCGTTATCAAACCAACTATAAACCAGTTTAGATGTATCGATCTTTCCATTGATAAAATACATCGTTGAAATTCTTTCGAGGTTATTTGCTTCATACACTTTTATTAAACCATGAAATTTTCCGTTCTTAAAATTACCTTCTCCGATTACACCTTCTTCATTTTGTAATTTCCCTTTTCCGTTTTGACAATCTCCTTCTATACACATACGGGTTTTCTCTTCCGCAAAAATCGGATTTAAGAAAAAGATAAATAAGATAATTGTGATACTGATTGATTTCATTTTTTACTCCAGATGAAAACAATCAATATCCAACCGGACTTGACAATTCGAAAACTTAGTTTTGGTCTGCCGTATGGCCAAAAAAAGTAAGACCTCTCAGAAATCTAATAAACAAAATATTAAACAAACTGTAACAGGATATACGACCGAAGGTTCTTTGTTTAAAAACATACCGATCCAAGAGTTAAAGCAAAAACGTTCTGCTACTTTACAAACGAATCCAGCAATACCCAAAGATCCGGAAGATACCATGACGCCGCAACAAGTTGCAGCTCTACTCAAGCGAAGCGTGCGAAGAATTAGCTATTATCGCCGCGAAGGACTCTTAGGAAAATTTTGGAAGTTTTACGATGGAACGGTTCTCTATTCTCGCATTGGAGTGGATGAATTTTTTCAAAGTCGTTTTTGCGATCGAGAAGAATCATAAACGAGCGGAAATCGCGGCACTTAGGGGGCAATGCCGACGTTGTGCATTCGATATTTCCCATGTTAGCATTGGTGACATGGATGAATTAAAAGCACTTCTACAAATCGATCATATCTCTCTATTTCTTGTTTCCATAATATTATTTTTTATGGTCCTTCTGGTTTATCGAAAGCCGCTTGGATCCATTTTCGGACTTCTTTCCAAACTCATCACAAAACGACTGGATTCAAAAGATACAATCTCTGTCGTTCAAATTCAGACGAACTCTCTTCCGGGTGCGCGGTTCATTCAGGAACACGTAACGTCTATACAATTCATAAACTCACTTCGAGTCCGCGACACAGAAATGTTTTATGACTTTCTTTTTAATCTTGTCAGCGAAGTCCGGGCAAAACTCGGTAACCCGTATCCGAATGTAAAGTTGACGTTCTCTCTTTTGAATGTTGATTACATATCCTCTGCGGCAGTTAGCGCACTCTCAAAAATCTTAATCGATGTAGTTCAGAAAAACGGAATTTTCTTGAACATAAACTTTCCGAAGGATCGATTCAAAAATCACGCCACCAATTTCCGAATACTCGCTGGGGATGCTGAGCACATTTCAATTTCGACCAAAGATCACGGAGGAGCAGGATGAAAAAGATTTCAGTTATAATTTTGCTTTTAGGTGCGTGCGCGGTTTTTCAAAAACTTCCGCCAACCGTAAGAGAAGACAGTAAACAAATTAAAGAAACGAAAACGGCTTTGATCGAGGATCGTCCAGGTGCAACGGAACGAGCAATGTCAGAACTGGATCGATGCGATGCGCGTAACATCGAAAACGCGAAAGAGATACGACGACTAAACGAAGCGTTGAATCGTTGTAACGTATCGAACGAGAAGAAGGACGTGCAATTAACTAAGGTATCTAAAGAAGCCGGAAAGGGTGAAGGAATTCGTTGGACTTACTACGCAATCCTTGGGTTTGGAATCTTTCTGTTGCTCGTTCTTGTTTTGGTTGTAGCGGCAATTCTGGCCTTGAGGCGCAACGGGCTTCCAGTTGTTAGTAGCCTTTTGGGAGGAAGAATCGTATGAATCCAATATTAGATTTTTTGAAATCCGCTTCATTTAAAATACAAAAACATTTTCTTGATTTCGACGCGATCCAGAAAACACAACACTACTGGAACGATTCGACTCTATCGAAAGCAAAAACGAATCGGATCGGTTCGGAAGCAAGTCTTCCAACATTTCCTCCAGTTTTCGGTCCGGTCTTTGTATGCCCAGTCGATGAACCACACATAACGTCTCCGTTTGGTTGGAGAATTCTGAGTATAAACGGAAAACCTTCGAGACAGTTCCATTTGGGGATCGATTTAGGAGGCGAAAGGAAAATCAAAATTCCTGAAGACTGTATTATTAAAACAGTTCTCAAGAAAGACGAAAAGTATCCGGTTCGATTTCGTTATGATTACGAATCCGGAACCTGGATGGATTTGATTTCTAAAAATAAGATTCCTAAAGGTAGAGCTTGGACTCCATACATAATCGCTGTTGGAATCCATACCAGAAATCAATACAAATTCAAACATGTCGATTCCATCGTTTCCGAGGGACAAAACGTAAAGGCCGGAATGATCATCGGAAGATCTGGAAATCTCGGTTATTCCATGGGACCACATTTACATTTTGAAGTTTGGCCTTGGAATAAAAAGGAACAGTCCTGGCCCAAACCGATGGACCCGGCGAAGTTTTTAAAATCCAAAAATCTAATATAAGGAGAGTATAATTATGGAAATTTTAACTCAGGCTATCATTGGATTATTCATTCCGCTCTACGTGGCTCTCGTATTGTTTTTGAGCCAGTGGGCGTTTCGTTTTTTCAACTCCGAATTTGTCCGCCGTGATAAAGCTCGGTTTGTTCTGATTCTTGCAACTGTGATAGCGCTCGTGTTCGAACTTGTAAGATTTGCATCTGGGGATTCCATTCCCGAACTCGGATACTATGCAGTGATTCTGCTTCTTAACTTTTGTTTCACGACAACGTTTTACGAAATTCTGATGAAGCGAGTATTCGCGGCAATCAATTACGCTCACGACACTCCGGTTGCATCGGAAGAACAACCAGATTAATCGTAAGAAAATAGAAATGAGCACAGAACCAGCTATAAGAGAACGCGCTTTTTTCCTCTATGCTATTTCCGGCTCTGGGTCTTCTAAAAATAGCGTAGCGAAACAAATCCGTTCTGAATATGGAACGAAGACTACCGCAAAAACTATCGATGAATGGTCGAAGGAAAAAGACAGGGATGGTTTAACATGGGATGATAAACGGAACCGTCTCGTCGCGAGGGCAGAAAAACAAGTAGAGGCCATCGTTGAAAATCGAATGGTAGAAATTCAAAAAAGAACTAAGACGATTGCAGACTTGTTGTATAAGAAAATTACGGAAGAGACTCCGAAACTTACGAGTCTTGATAACGCTATCTATGCTTATAAAGCAATCTCAGAACTTGAATTGACGTTGCCGCAAAAATATGGAGCACAACTGAATCCAAGTGAGATAATTGGAATCGTTTTAAAAATCTTTAAACGATGTGAACCAGTTGGAAGAGCAATCAGCGACCACTGGGAAAAGAATTTGGCTCTCGAAATTCATCAAGAAATCGAAGCATTTAAACTTTCTAAAGTAAATCAGGTTCCATGATGTCTTCGGGTTTAGAAATATTAGAGTCGATTCATGAACTTGGAACAAAAGAGTTTTCCAAAGTTAAGAAGAAAGATCGCAATTTATACGGAAAAAAGTATGGCAAAGAATCCTTAGCAGCTTTCGCACGCTTTATTGATCCAAAATTCGAAGACCCTCTCCACATAAAATCGATCATTCACCTTCTCGAAAAAATGGAGAAAGGGGAAGTCACGAGAAGCATTATTAACATGCCACCACGAAGGGGCAAAAGTCAGATTTGCACTCGAATCTTCCCTGCTTGGTTTATCGGTAGGCATCCAGATAAAAACGTAATATTACTTTCCTATTCAGATGAGAAAGCCGCGCGTTTTGGTCGTTGGGTTCGAGACTGTGTAGAATCAGAACAATTTTCTCAAATATTTCCAAAAGTAAAAGTTCGTCCTGACATGAGAGCGGCTGCTGAATGGGAAACGACATCTGGCGGACTCGTCTTGAGTGCAGGACTCAAGGGAGGATTCAACGGAGACGGCGCAGATTTGTTAGTTGTCGATGATCCGTATAAGAATCGAGAGGAAGCGACATCGGAGGTAATCTCTGAAAAAATCATCGAGAATTTTATGTCTGTTGGAGAAACGCGTCTTTCTCCTAACGGGATTATCTTGATTCCTCATACTCGTTGGTTGCGCAATGACCTTACCGGAAGATTAACCGGAGAAGATAAGGAGTCCGAAATTGAAGCTGTTTGAGCCTGAGATAAAAGGTGAATGGCATGTTCTCCGTCTTCCTGCAATTTTAGAAGACGGGACTTCTCTTTGGCCTGAAAGATTTAAAATTGAGAATGTTTTGAAACTGAGGTCTCGGATTGGAGAAACCCGATTCAGTGCTCTTTATCAACAAATTCCAATGGATGTTGCCGAAAGAATTTTCAGTGACCCGAAATATGAAGAAACTCCAAATGATGTAAAGATATTTGCGTTTTGGGACCCGGCGTTTCGTGAAGCGAATAGGAAAAAAGACTTCAATGCATTTTCTGCGGGTGGACCGAACGGAGAGAAGTTCTATGTTTGCGCTGGTGAAATATGGCGTGCAGGACTTTTAGAATCTTACGATCGAGTTGAGAAGCTTTGTAAACAACATAACGTAACTCGCCTTTTCATAGAAAACAACAAAGGGGAAACAGCATTAGAAATAGAAATGAATAGGCGAAACATTTCCAGTAAGGGAATTATGAGTTCCGGTTCGAAAGAGTTTAGAATTCAACAATACGTCCGAATGAACTGGGATAAAATTCGATTTTCTCGTTTTGTCTCTACGAAGTATATCAAGCAGATTTTAGAATATTCGGAAATCATAGAACGCCACGACGACGCCCCGGATTCGTTGGCTGGTCTCATCAAAGAAACAAAATTCGGCCCCCAGGCGGAAGGAATGAAAAATCGGATCGGATTTTTTGAAATGCTCCTAAACGAAGGAAGGTGGTAATGGCTCGTAAGCGTCGCAATTATTATAAGAACTTAGGAATCGATACATCCGTCCGCGTTGCAAAATTGGACGCATCTGAATCCGTTGCCCGACTCGATACCCTGATGCACATGGCATCCGGTAAAGGCATTACAGGAAGAGATAAACTACGAGGTGTTGCACCAAATCCCGAACGGATTTTTCCAGTGACTGCACGCGCGCTTTACGAATCAAACGGTTTCCTCGCCAACATAGTTGATTCCGTCTCGGAAGATGCAACCCGCGCATGGATCGAAATCGAAACAAATCGAGATAAGGATGATCCGGACTCAGGTATCAAAGGCCTAAACATATCCAGAATTTTGATGAATGAAATGGAGGAGTTCAAGCTTCAGGAAAAAATTACAGAACATATTCAAGGCTCTCGGATGAATCACGGTGGCTCTCTGCTTTTTTGGGGAATTAAATCGGATATTCCACAGACCGATTTCATGCTTCGTCAACCAATGCCCGAAACGATTCGGAATCTCGAATTCATAAACATAATCGATGCGAGTCGCTTTTCCGTCAGGAGAAAAACGAGCGATCCGCTTTCTAAGTTCTATAACGAGCCGATTTGTTCTGTATCTGGCGTAGAGTTAGATTCTTCCCGGTCACACTGGTTGGTCAATAGCTGGAACTGGGATTCTCAGAGGGGCATTTCCTTAGTAGAAAAAGTCTACGATGGGATTGTTGCAATCGATACGGCCCTTTGGTCGACGACTTCCATGATTTTTGAGATGGCCGTAAAGGTTCTTACAACGGACAAATTGGACTCTGCTTCTCCCGAAAAAACGATGGAGTTTCTTCGGCTGTTACGACATACGCTTTCCACTCAGTCCACTGCAATGCTCGGAAAAGACGAGACTCTTACTCGTCTTGGAAACTCGGGGATTTCTGATTCACAACTCGAAACTCTGTTTTCATTCATTTTTAAAGTCTTGTCAGGTCTCTCAAAAATACCTATTTCGAAAATTTTAGGGCGAACACAATCCGTAATCAATATTGGGAATAGTGATCCATCGGACGACGTAAGTTATTTCGAGGATGTTTCTCGCTTTCAGGAACTCAAAGTCCGTCCCATCATAGACCAATTTATCAAATTACGAATCCGATCGACTGAGGGACAGATTTACAGACTTCTAAATGGCGATTTCGCATCTCTCGACTGGAAGTTTAAATTTAAAACGTTGTGTAAATCTTCCCCTGCATCCGAAGCCGATACAAACCTCAAGAACGCTCAAGCGGATCAAATCTATGTAACAATCGGTTCCCTTTCACCTGGGGAGGTTAAGCAAAAGAGATTTCCTGAAATGGAAAATTTCGATTACTCTCGAGATGATAGCGGCCACTTAGATTTTAGCGAACCGGGTCTTTCAAACCCTGAAGAATTTAATCGTCCTGTTTAACAGTAATTTTGAATGTTCCAAGAATCGAATATAAGGCCATTTTCCGGGGTTTTTGGACTTTGGGGGTATCTTTGGCCAACTTGCGGTTTGCTGAACAATGCTGAACAAGTCCTATTTAAAAATAACAACCTGCCTTTTGCCGTCGTAAACCCATTTTTCCATCCTGCACTGAAAAAGGGGAAAAAACCGTGTATCCGCTAAGTTTAGAACTACAATATTCCAAACTTTGGAGAGATGAGGTTTCCCGTTTTGCCAAACAGGTAAACTCTGTAATCCTCAACGGTGTTCAAACCTATTCTAAAGAGGCACGTGCGGATGGCTATTTCTTTGAGCCTGTTGTTCGGTTGGATGTTTCCGATCTCCGAGTCTTGCTCAACCAACTCAAAAATCAATATGGGGATTTCGCTCCTCGAAAAGAATTCGAATCCCAGATCAAACAAAACGTTCAAATGATCGATGCGTGGTCTCGGGACAAAACGAATTCGTTCATTAACAAACAATATGAAAGTATGAACTTCCCGCCTCGCGCTGGGGTTGTAGGAGGTGATCGATCGTTGTTTCGCGTTCCTGGAATTCCAGTCTCTCAAAAAGAGTCCGGCGAAATTTGGGACCGAGTTAACAAGATGATAAAGGAACAATCGAGTCTTGCGTCCAACGCTTTCCGAGACCACTTCGAAGCTGTTCAGAAAATCGTAACCGATGGACTTACCAAAAGATTGAAGTATCAGGACATTGCTACCCAAATCCAAAACGCAACTGGAGTTTCCGAACGTCGTGCGGAGTTTTGGGCGAAAGACCAAACCGGAAAATTTTTCAGCCAACAAAACAAACTCAGGCAAACAAATGCCGGATTTCCCGGCTTCGTTTGGAGAACTCAAAAAGACTCTAAGGTTCGAGATTCTCATTCACATGTCGCAGATAAATTTTACAAGTGGGGAGAACTTCCCTTTGTTAATCGCAAAGGTGGGCTGCCTGCTCGACTGGCTCCCGGTGACGATTATCGTTGTCGGTGCTGGGCAGAACCTTCATGGGGACCACAGGGATCTAAAAAGAATAATCCGAAGCCTTCTGGTTCTTCCCCCAAAATTATACTTCCCCCACGTCCTCAAACTCAATCAATCGTTCCGATTTTACATTCAGTAAATCTGAATCTTCCCGATCCGACAGTTCACGCCAACATTCAAAAAACGATTTCCGATCTGGATTCCATTTTGAAATTTCCAAAGGATCGAACCAACATCGGAGTCCATTATCTCGCCGGATCTAATTTAAAGAAAAACATCGCGGGCCTTTTTAATCCGAATACGAATCGAATTGAAATCAACAGCGGATTGAAATTTAAAGACACATACCAATCGACTTTTGTTCACGAGTTCGCGCATGCAATGGACTATCGTTGGTTGGGTAAGGATGGACGATATGAAAGTCATTCCGGGCCTGATTTCGCGGAGTTTAAAAACGTAGTTCAAAAAACGGAGTTGTATAAGCGACTACAACAAATCGGTAGAGAGGGGCGAACAAAAGTTCCCGGCCTCGATGTTCCTGTTGCATTGAGCAGAACTCAAAAAAGCTTGATTCCTTATTTTCTTACGACGGAGGAGCTCTTTGCGAGAGCGACGGAGATTTGGACAGCAGAAAGAACCGGTTCTAAAAATCTCCTTGCTCAAATTCAAAAAAAGAATAGTATGAATTTCGTAAATCATTACTGGGATGAAGACGACTTCAAACCTGTCTTATCGGTTCTTGATAAGATATTTAAAACGATGGGTTACTTGAAATGAAACGAGTTTCAGATATACTTCCAACTTTAACACCGGATAAGGTCGCTGAACTTTATGGAAAACTGGGCGACCCCAGTGCACAAAGAAACGAAGTGGTCGCAGCAATTATGAAAGTTAAAAACGTTTCCGAAGACGAAGCCCAAAACATTTTTGATTTCAATCTCTCAATGGTATCTCAGATGGAATCGGATCTCGATTCTCGTAAGTAGTTTCCATCTCTAAAAAATCTTCCTCACCTCCACTAAAAACGTCGGAAATTGCGGTCTCTTGTGTGACCTTGCGACCTTGTTTCTCTGGTAGGTTTACGTTATTATTCAATGCGTGAAACCGGAAAACGGAATTCGTTACGATTCTGCAACTGTCGAGCTGGAAGGACTTATAGAGGATGAAGCCGTTCTTCGGTGCCCTCTCGTCCTCGCTCGTGTCGGTGTATTCCCTTATACTCACTCTGATGGAAGAATTGTTCGAGAGGCAAAATTACCGGAAGAACTTTTCTCTCCGGAAACTCTCGCGTCTATACCGGGGAGACCCATTACTAAAAATCATCCTCCTATTTCAGACAACGACGGGCTGATCAACGATACGAACTATTCGTTATATGCGAAAGGCTCTCTTGGTGACTCTGTAAAAGTGAAGGGCGACGGAATTTGGGTCAATGAAACTATCTGGGACGCAAAATTAAAAGATTCGTTAAAACGACGTGATAAGGTGCAAATATCGTCGGGCTTTCGTTCGAAACTCGATTGGACGCCAGGCACCTTCAGGGGACAACAATACGATGTAGTTCAGAGAGATATTCGTTTTAACCACGCCGCTCATGTTGACAAAGGCCGCGCGGGTGATTCCGTTCGCGTCTACCTCGACCATGCCGATTTTCCGGAAGATATAAACTTTGCCGTCATTGCGACGGATGAAAATCAAACAGGAGAAAATATGTCTGAAAAACGAGACCTGATAAAAGAATTTCGTAATTTTCTAAAGAACTTAGGAGTCGCTCGAAATGATTCCGAGCCTTCTACGGCAACAACTGAACCCGCACCGGAACCTATCGATAAAGGTAAGCAATCGCCTTCACAGGAACAAGAGCAAAATAAGACAAAAGATGATCTTATCAAATCTCTAACAGCACAAGTTGCAACTTTAACCGATGCCCTTGCGGAAATGAAAAAACTTCTGGCTTCCGCAATGGCACCAGCAACTCAGGACTCGATTGCTCAGAGCCGGATAAAGTTGATCGAGACTGTTAAGTCGATCAAGCCGGACGCGACGACGGACGGGGTTTCTGCAAGAGATCTAAAGACGCTGGTCATCAAAGAAACGTTACCTTCTGCAAAGCTTGATTCAATCGACGATCAGGAATTGGACATTCGCTATGAATCTGCCGTAGAGCTTGCTCGCGAAAAAGCGTCTGTTCGAGGCGGTTCGAATAACCAGGAACAACAAAAACCAACTCCAAGGCAAGATGCTGATGATTTGAAGAAAATTCAGGAAGCACGGCTGAAAATGAACAAAAGAGGAGATAAGTAACATGAATCTGAAAATTTTGTTAAGTTTTCTAACCTTGTTTTACATTGTGATTTTCGGGATTTCATATTTCGAAGTAATTCCGTCCGAATTCCTACAAGTATTTTTCCCAATCGGTGCATTATTCGCTCTCATTGGAGCTCCGGTTCCTGAAGGCGGATTGTATAACGAACAACCCGGACTATTGGGAACCTCCTCCAGAGATTCGAAAGACGAGCGTAAGCGAGGAAGCGTTGTTTCAATCGGCAAATTACCTTTTGGTTCCGCAGTGATGCTCGTCTCTGGCGGAGAAGGTATTTCTGTTATAGGTGCTGACGCGGTTCAAGTCTCTTCCAATTTGCGATTTGATGGGGTGACATCCTATTCTAATGCCGCAGGAGACCTGAAAAATCTTTCTTACGACGACGGTGAACTTTGCACCTTCTTTGATAAAGGATACGTTTGGGTTCCTTGCGAGGAAGCAACTACGGAATTCGATACGGTTCGTATTCGAGTTGTTCAAGAAGGCACAAATGTCGTCGGGTCGTTTCGTAGAACCGCTATCCCTGGAAAGACTGCCGTTATCACAGGGGTTAAGTTTGCATCAAACCAAAATGTCGGAATAGCGGAACTGAACCTCGTGTCAGGTTTCACAATCACATTGGATAACTAAGGAGATTATCGATGCCTGAAGCAATATTTAGAAAAGAAGACTCAGAACACATTAAGACAGAACTCTTGACTCCAAGAAAAAACGAACTTGTAGCAAGAAATGTTTTCAACGTGAATTCAGATACGCCAACCTACTCACATGCCTATTCGGCTGAAGGTGTAGAGGATACCGGTTCAGCAAGGATCAGGGAATCCGGTTCGGATTCAGACGGTTTGCCCTTAGTTGGAGAAAAAGCCACAAAGGAAACTGACAAGTTGTTGGTTATCGAGGCCGGCTTTCGGATCACACAGGATGATTTAGACGCGGCGGAAGCGCGTAGGCAATCCGGCAAAGGTAGCGAATACCCAGTGTCCGAAAAACGACTCAACGGAACGAGACGTTATATTGCCGAGAAGGAAAATCGGGTTATTTTTCACGGCTGGAGTCTGGCTGGTAAGAAAATTAAAAGCGGTCTTTTTAACTGGCCTGGAATTCAGGAAGATCAGATTTCTGAAGTAGAAAATGGCAAGACTGGAGTTTCTAAACGCATCTGGAAATATAAGACTCCAGAGCAGATCCTTGCAGACATCGTTGATGCTAAGGCGGAGTTGGAAGGAAGTGGTAAATTCTCAGCAGCAGGAATCCTGATCGATGATGAAGATTATCTTCGTCTACTCATGCCGGTTTCTAGTAGCTCAAACGTAACAACGCTGCAGTGGCTTCTTCAGAATAAAGAACTCTTTTTTCCGCGTGGTTTTATTCGAACGAAGGATTTGTCCTACAACATCCTGAACAAAAAAATCGGGAACGACTCCGTCGGTGGATTTTGCGTTTTCGACGATGCTTCCGATGTTGCGGAAATCATCATCGCAAGAGACTTGGAAGTGGCAGAAGAACCGTTCAGTTCTTACGCCGGACAAATGAAAGTAAGGGCCTATGAAAAGATCGGCGGAATTCACGTTTACCAATCCAAAGGTATCGTGATGCGCTATGGAACTCATACGGTTAAAACCGTATAAGGATCGTCAACCATGCCAAGAGCAAGTATAGCACAGCTTAGAGCGTATGTCGGAGATCCAATCGCGGACTTAACAGATTCAGAACTCCAGTTGTTTCTTGATGATGCTGTCGCAAGCGTCATTGGTAACACTACGCTTTCTGAATCTCACCCGCGATTCAATGAGCTTCAACGTGCCCGAGCGGCTTACTTGCTCTTCAATGCAAATCGTATGAAGAACGAAGTGATGGCAGAATCGGCGGACGGAATTTCTCGTAACTACGATACGAATATTTCACCGGGTATGCAAGTATCTTGGCTGGATCTATATAACCAAAAACGAACTGAAATCCTTGGATTCAGGGGACGAATCGGATAATGCCAGCGATAATTGAAGATAATACGAATCTGGATCAACTCATTAAGGATTTGGAATATATAGAATCGGCAACGATCACAGTCGGCCTTGTAGGTTCCGTTGATAGTGATTTATTGAAGAGTGCCGGGGCCAATGAATTTGGCGCAGTGATCAGGCCAAAGAATTCAAAATGGCTGACGATTCCTTTACTTCCGGAACTTCGCGGAAAGAGTCCTCGGAGTATCTCAGGTCTTAAATTCATTCCTCCGAAAAAAGGAAAATCATCGGCAATGCTCGCAAAGTCGGAAGGTGGTCATTTGGTCCCTCTCTTCATTCTTACTAAAAAGGTCGTTATCCCGGAAAGATCCTGGCTACGCGGAACCTTTGATTTGCAATCCTTCCAAGACGCTGTGATGGCAGAATTTGAAAAAGGAATTCAAGATTTCTTAAATGCGGAAATTGAGGCAATACAGGTTTTGCATCGAGTCGGGCTTAGAGCCGTTTCCGAAATCAAAAACCGAATTGTAAATAATGATCCTCCGTTCAAAGACCTTTCTGGATTGACTACAAATTTAAAAGGAAACGCAAAACCTTTGCGAGATCAATTAAGATTATTTAATGCGATCAACTACGCAATAGATGGGAAGGTGGCTACATGAGTCTTACGGGTGTTTCCGAATCTCTTAAACCGTTCATACGGCCGGTTGTGTATTACAAGAAGATGAAAACGAAGAACGCAAAGGGAGAAGTCATCACTACATACGAAAGCGGAGTTCCTTTGGATTTACCAGTGACCACTGTGAGCACAAGACTACTGATTGCGATGTCGGAAGGATCATATACATCGGAAGATAGAAACTTCTATCAGCTTGGGAACGCTCTTCCAATTGATTACGAGGATAAGTTCGAGTTCAACGGAGTAAAATACCTCGTCACGATGATTAAGGATATGACGTTTGAAGCTGGATACATTCGTTACGTCTGCAAAAAGGAGATTCGTAAATTATGAAATACGAATATATACGATCCGTGATGGATAAACTTCAGGCAGTCTTGGAAGTATCCTATCCCGGAATCAAAATTGAGTTAGGTGATCAGAATGTCGATACGCCTGAGTATCCTTTCGGCTCATATAAGATTCTTGTTTTAAATCAAGATCCGACAAAGTCCGCGTCTTCCTGGATAGAAGCAACGAGCGCGGAAGACTTCAAACAGGCCTTTCGGAAAAATCAAACGGCATCGATCAGTCTCGCATTCCTGCACAACTCATCGATTTCTACATGTTGGGATTTGTGCCAGATGGCTGTTGATTGGTTTGATTCGATTCAAGGGATGACAGAATGCGAAAAGTTTGGAATTACTCCGCAACTCATAACCGGAGATGTCCAAGACAGAACCACCGTTTTGGAATCAACGCAATACGAATACAAGGCGGGATTTGACGTTATGTTCAGATCCAGGAAGTTCAACGAAACACAGGGCAAAACAACCGCAAGCGCGCCTTCGGTTGAATTTCAGGAGGAAGCATGAGCGCACAGACCATTTCCAAAATCGATCCGATTTCAATCAATATTTTTCTTAGAAACACCCCCGTTTCTCAAATGGGATTCGGACTACCGATGATTTTGGGGATCAAAGCACCTATCTATTTTCTTCAAATCGGAACCGCTACGAGTGGGCTCGTTTGGAAATCCGCAACGTCGGGCGTTGTTTTTATCCAAGTAAAATACGTCATCAACGGAAACAATACGGCTCTCAGCGTAGTTCGCTCCGGAACCGGAACGGAAAACGATCCGTATACAATTACGGTCAACGTCGCAACGAACGGAAGCGGAATCGCAACCTCTACCGCCCATCAAATCAAACTCGCGGCGGAAGCAGTCTCCAACGTGGCAGGTGCGACAAAGATCGTAGACGTTGTAGAAGTTGCCAATACCGGAAGCGGTGTTGTTTCAGCGTTTGCTCAAGCACCTCTCTATTATGAAAGATACATGGAAATCACTTCCGCGGATGATCTTTTGGGACTCGGCTTTCTTTCTACGGATAAGGAATACATCCAAGCGACGCAGGTCTTTCGACAAACGCCAAGGCCAAAGACAGTCGCTGTTTTACTTTTGACTACATGGGCGAATGCGGCGACTGAGATCGCAGCTCTCAGAAACTCAGGACAAGACGCTTGGTTTAAAACCATTGCGACTACGCATAACAAAAATGAAATATACACGTTAGGGGACTATCTCGCCTCCATCGAGAAAATGTTCTTTGCTTGCACAGATGATTTGACCGCACTCGTGGGAAGAAATTCGATTTGGGAATATTTGATGATTCACAAGAATCCTGATTCTTTCCCGGAGGCCGCATGGGTTGGAAATACAGCTCCTCGAAGGGTTGGATCGTATAACTACGCATATTTGCCGTTGGATGGCGTGGAGAATTCCGGATACACGAACTCTCAAGCGAGTTCTATCCTTTCCGACAAGGGAAATCTGATCGTTGATTTCGGAGGAAGGCAAGTTCCCTATCCAGGAATTTCGACCGCTCAGGTTTATGCAGATGTGGTAGAAAATCGAGTTTGGTTGAAAGCACGACTCCGAGAGAACATCACAAGTCTCTTCCTAAACTCCGACGTAGTTCCTTACACGATTCAAGGAATTCAAATGATTGAAGCACGGATGCGAGAGGTTTTCGTTCAAGCCGGTGTTCAAGGAATCATCGCGCCTGTCGAAACGGATGCGGACAAAGCGCGCTCCGATTTAGGAGACTATCAATACAAAATCAACTTACCCGAAACGATCGATGAGATTCCGACGAACGATCGGAACAATCGTATTTTGCCTAACGTCACTTTTTCGTGTCGTTTGAGAGGAGCAATTAACGAAGTCGATATTGACGGTGAACTTACCTAAAAGGAGCAATCGAATGAATGGAATTTGGGACCCAAAGAAACTAAACGTAAACTGTAACGGACGTGAAGTTTCCGGAATGAGCCAAGCGGATGGCTTCTTTAAAATCGAACCCGTAACCAAAGAATACATCCTATCTCAAGTTGGCATCAAGGGCGATTGGAATATCTCAGAGGTGTATGACGGACGGGCCAAACTCACGATCGTCCTCATGGGAGATTCACCTGAGAATGAGTTCTTTTTCGCAATGGGAGAAGGAAGACTTCCATGTGTGTTTACGATGAAAGACCGATCCGATGGCGGTATGCTCGGCTTCTCCGCACAAGGGAGAGTTTGGGAAAGACCTACAATCGAACGCGGAAAGGAGTATAAGGATCGGACTTGGGTTTTTCTTCTTCCGGATTATAAAGGAGTTTTAACAGCATGAACAACGAACGAGACCCCATAGCAAAACGAAACGTAGCGGAATATACAGGTCAGACGGTTCAACGAAAATCCGAATCCAAAACAGAATCGATTCCGTCTGACGACCCAATTCTTGTTGAAATCGACGACGATGCGAAAGTCGCAACGATTCAATTCGTTGACGGACATAGTTACAAACTTCAGCATCCTGGAAATCGAAAAGCCCTTCGTTGGAGACAAGAATCGATATCCTTAACGGACGGTTTGAATCAAGACAAACTTCTGGATAAGTTCTTTAAGTTTTGTGTAAAACCAGTCTCACACAATTTTGAACCTACGTTAGACAACATCGAACCGAATCATGTGGAGGTGTGGCTAAGAATGGCTAACCGATTTCTTAAGTGGGAGTTGGAATAACCGGTTCCCAAATTTTGAAGAGGTCCCTTCGATCGAAGAATGGTTAAAATGGATAGACGAAGAAGTCGATCGGGAATTACAAATCTGGAAACCGTTTATTTTGGGAGCAGCACAGTTTAGCCAAAGCGAGATCGAAGACGCACCTACAATTCTATATGCGAAGATCATGGAGGTTGTGGATCGAAGGAAAAAACGAGAAGCGGAAGAGAAGACAGAGGAATTGAAGTTTTTGGCGAAGTTGATCAGAGGAGCCTGATCTTAATCGTATTAGAAAATTCGAATGTATAAAGGAAAAGTAAGAATAAATGGCAGTCAGAGAACTCAAGATAGCTCTTAAAACAAACCAAGGTGATGCTACAGACGCCCTGAAAGAGTATAAGGAAGAATTGAATACTGTAAAAAAACAATTCTCTGATCTGGGTGGTTCTCTCGATTTGTTCACGGATTCCCAGGCCGCCGCTTTTAAAGAGTTCGGTGAATCCATTGGAGACAGCCTTGCCGGAAAAGCTGATCCCGCAATTTCCGAACTCGCCAAAAAGTTTAAAACTACAGAATCAAACATAGAGCGTTTGATTTCAAAATCCCGTGAAGATTTAAAACTGGATTCGGAACTGATCGCAACCGCAAAAGCTGCAGGACTCACAGACAAAGAACTCGAAAAGCTTAATCAGGAAATGTCTGATACGGCGAATAGTGCGGGTTCCCTCTCCGGAATGCTCAAGCAAGTTGCGGCAATCGGAATCGCTTTCGCCGTTGGATCATTTGCTACAGCATCGATCGAAGCGGCTACTGCATTAGAAAAACAAAATGGAATTCTTCAGACTCTTTCTGGCACTCAATATCCAAAGCTACAATCTGCGATCACACAAACGATTCAGAATTCAAAAGGTCTGGCCTCGGAAGGGGGTCTTTCGCAAGTTGCGAATGACGCGATGAAAGCGGGGATGTCCGTTGATTTCATTTCCAAGAATCTTTCCGGGCTCTCGCAAGTTGCGGAAGTAGCTGGCAATGAACTTTCCGCTTCAATGAATGAAGCCTATCAATCTATTCAAACCGGCTCCGATGATTTTCTGAAAAAGAATGGTGTGCTTTTCTCTTCATATACCAAAGAGTTTAATCAGATCAACAACTCTGCAATGACTGAAGTCTCGAAACGTCTTGCCAGAGAAAGGCTGATCTCTACCGCACTCAAAGAAAATTCTGCGCTTCAAGATGCGTATGGATCACATCTAAAATCAGCCTCGGCAATCTTTCAAGCCTACAATCAAAGGATGGGAGACCTGAAGGCATTGTTTGGAAAAGTCCTTCTTGAAGGAATGAAGCCGTTTCTGTCTACGTTCGTTAGTATATTAGAATATTTTACTGTTGGAGAGGACGCACTCAATCGAGTAAAAGGAGCGTTGGTCATATTTGGTTCGGTGTTTACCGGAGTTTTGGTAGCCATTGCCGCGAAGATGGTTGTTGCAGCTTCCGCAACTGCCGGCGGAATGATTCCTGCACTGTATGGAATGGCAGTGGCTGGTTGGGCGGCTATTGCCCCTTGGCTTCCTTTTATAGCAATCGGCGCGGCTGTCGCGGCAACTATCGCCGCAATCGTTTTGATTGTAGACGACCTTCTTGTTTGGATGGATGGAGGCGAATCGATCATAGGGGATTTTCTCGGTCCATTCAAAGATTTTGATATTAAAAAAATATTTGGACAAGCATTTGATTATTTAATCAACCTCGCCAAAAAATACGGAAAGTTTTTGATCATGGCTCTCTTTCCGGTTAGCACTTTGTATTTTTATTTTGATGAAATCGTTGAGTGGTTTAAATCACTTCCCGAAATTATCGAAAACCTATTCAAAGGCATCGGCCCGAAAATCAAAGAAGCATTTTCTGGAATCTTACCTTCCGGGATCTTCAATTTTGGAGCACCTGGAAAAGCGGATAACGCGACAAGTGTTCAAGATGCAATCATTACAAAATCCGGAAAGGTGATTCACACACATCCGGACGACAACTTGGTTGCAGTAAAGGACTTAGGATCACTTGGAAGATCCAAATCTTCCGGAGGAATCTCGGTCAATATTGCAAATGTTACGTTAGGAGCGGGTTCACCACAGGAAAACGCTACGATCTTTGCAAAGTTTTTAGAGAGAGAGCTGGAAAAAATCGCAATCAAACTCGGTCTTTCCGCTGGACTCTCTCCGGAGGCGTTATAATGGAAAGCCCCTTAGCCCGAACTACAATCGCATTAACAGACGGCGACGATGAAATCGAACTCAATGTGTCTCTTGAGATACAACATTCGTATCCCGCCGAGATAACCGGACACCCGATCGAAAAAGAGAAAGGAAAGACCTCAGTCACGGATCACGTAATTCCAGGTCAAAGAGGAATCTCACTCAGTGCGATCCTTTCAAATTCTATCGCAATATTTTCTTTCCGTCGAGTGACTGTAGACGAAAAATTAGAAACGCTCATTCGTTGGCAAACGGAGGGAACGTTTCTAACAATGCTTGGTTATACAACCGGCGGGATTTTCACTAAAATCCTATCGATGCTTCCGTCTTTTTTTCGATACGTTCCGCCGGATGATCCAGACAAGCGATACTTAGGCAGATCTATCGATGAAATTCCAAATCTCTTAATCGGAGATATTACGTTTTCTGAATCTAAAGATATTGGAAATGATATTAGTATAACCTTATCGATTTATCCGGTCCAAATTGTAGAGGCAAAGACCAGGAATTTGAATGCTGTGAAATCAGGAGGGAAACAGCCGATCAAAGAAGTGAACGTAGACCCAAGTAAAAGAATCCTGCTAAAACAAAAGCCATTGTTAAATCATTCTTTTAAGGTTAAATCTTAATATGCCAACGTTTAAATACTTACAATTCAAACCAAACTCTTTTCCAATTCGAAATCAATGTGAAATTGAAGGAAAGGATTATGAGTTTGAGTTCAACTACAATTCAGTTGGTGATTTTATTACGGTTCTTGTAAGAGACTCGGAAGGTAATATTCTATTTTCAACAAAGCTTGTCTACGGAATTTCCTTGAATCACTTTGTAGTGGATGGGTTTCCAAACAATGTCAAACTCATCCCTTTAGATCTGGATGATCTGTATCGAGATGAGTTTGTGGAAATCTCTGTCAACAGAGACACGCTCGGATCTACGGTTCAAATTTATATCATTGAGAAAACGGTATGATCGGAAATCCGAAACTTTACGGCCGTGTTGTTTCTTTGGAAATTCTTCCGAAGACAGGTCTCGGAAAAGAGTTCACCTATCCTCCGTTTGACATCGAATTCGAGTCTGATTTAGAGAAGCTGAATATAACGAAAGTTTTAATCTATAATGTCAACGACGACACGATGGAAATGATAGGAGCAAAAGCCAGGGGAAAAGAATTCCTATATCCCACTGCGATGTTAAGCGCAGGGTATAAAGATGAAAACGGTTTGGTCGTGAGCGGGGAAGTTATTCTTCCCAAAATGAAACAGGAGGGGCCGAATAAGATTTTAGAATTCACTATCTCATCAAATGCCGGTTCCTGGAATAGTTTCTATATTATGAAAACGTATAGTAACCTTCCTGCACAAACTGTCATACTCGATATTCTAACTCAAGGCAACATCAAACCTGGATCTATAACATTAGGAGAAGATAAAGTAATCAATTTTAGCGCAACAAAGTCTTTAGGAGAATGCGTTAAAAGTTTCTGTGAGCTAACAAAATCTCAATACTGGATGCAAGACGGACTTTTACACATCTCCCCGCTCGATCCTCCTTCTAAACCAAGCACGATCTTCTTAGACAATCTTCCGGGCTTATTGGAGTTCCTGAGAAAAATCAAAAAACCTGGAAGGTTACAAGCCTTTTCCGTCACAAGCTCAAATTAAATCAGGTGATTGCAGTCAAAGGCGGAAGTTTAGATGGAGAATGTAGAATCGTAAAAGGAAAACATCGCTTCTCTACATTCCAACCTACGAACTATACCGAACTTGAGGTCCTTCCGTTATGATCACTCTGGACGACGTGATTCTCAAAGCGATCAAAAAGCAACTCGCAAACGTTCAGGTTGGACTTCCTGGAACGATCGAATCGTTTAATCCTTCGTTGATGACGGCTAACGTAAAACTTCTTTTTAAACAGATCAATGGACAAGGGGAAGAGATCGACTTTCCGGTTCTCTCGAATATTAGAGTCGGAACTCTTTGGGCGGGTGATTTCTTTATCAAGCCAGACTACAAACGTGGGGATAAAGTTTGGGTTTCGTTCTCGACGCATGATACGTCAGACGCAATTCGTGGAATCTCAACAGTAGCTTCTGAGTCTTTATTCGATCTTCAAAGCGCCTGTGTGCAATCCGGATTCAAAGGAGATCTTGACGCTCCGGCATTCACAGCAAATCTTCCAGGATTACTAATCGGACACAAACAAGGTCAATCTTTAATTCAATTGGATGACGATACGATCAAAATTCGAGGTGGGCTTATCGATCTTTCAGAGTCAGCCGTATTGGGTGAAACTCTATCACAATTTCTTAAAATGATTCTGGATGTCTTTATAAACAACGCGTCTGCATTTACAACGAATACGGTTCCTGGTTCTCCGGCGGGCCTATCGCCTGTGATCGTTGCAGCATTGACCGCGCGTAAAGCGGAAGTCGATCAGATTATTTCTCACAAGGTGAAGATCGGATGAAGGGCTTGATGGTTGAGAACAACGACATCGTTCGCATCAACGGAAAGCTGGTTGTAATCGAAGGTTTGGAATACTATTCACAACGTATCAGGCATTCAATACGACTGTGCCTCGGAGAATCTGTTTACGAACCATTGAAGGGCGTCGACTGGAATACAATTTTCTCAAAAAAAGTTCCAAAGGATAGAGTCCTCTTCGAAATACAAAAAATTTTACAAAGGGATCCTGAAACCGTTTCAGTTGAAAACATCGAAATCGTAGAAGAGCCAAGTGATAGCAGGAATCTGAATATTCATTTTTCTGCAATTACAGTTTACGGCTTAGTTACGGGAGCAGTATAATGTCCGGAGTTACTTCACAGGGATTCATACGCAAAACGAGGGACGAAATCATCTCCGATCTGGAAGCTAAGTATCGGACTGGGCTTGGATCTGACATCGACCTCTCAATTTTAAGCGAGGACGGAATCCGCATGAGAGTCCTCGCGGATGAGTTAGACGAAATTCATAAGCTTGCGGAAGATATTTTCTATTCCAACTTCGCTCATACCGCAACCGGCGTTTCGTTGGATCGAGTTTTGAATCCTCTCGGTTCCGAACGGCAACCAGCCAAACGGGCAATCGTAGGTTTGCGTTTTTCCGGCGTAAACGGTTCGTTTGTGAATATAGGAACAATTTGTCAAACTGGTAGTGGAATCCAGTTTATTACGATCGAATCCGGAACTGTCTCCGGAGGAAGCGTTTTACTCAACGCACAAGCTCTCAATATTGAATATGGTATCTCGGGTAACGTAAGTGCAAATTTGATCACGACGATCAATACGGCTCTTACCGGAATCGACTCTGTAACAAATCCAGAACCTGCAAGAGGTGGCAGAGTGATCGAAACAGATTCAGAATATCTAAATCGATTTATTGATTCCGGAATCAACGGCGGAAGTTCGGCTGCAAACGTTCAAGGCGCATTAAATAATATTGAATCGGTTTTGTCCGCAAAAGTTTACGAAAACGTTACTGATTTCGTAGACGTTGAAGGCCGAAATCCTCACTCTATGGAAGCAGTCATTGAAGGTGGAACTCCTACGGAAATCGGAGATTGTTTTCTGAAAAACTGGCCGGGTGGTATCGAGTCGTTGGGATCGAATTCAACAACTCTCATTGATAACAAGGGAGTTGCGCGCACCTATTATTTCAATCGACCAACTGACGTTCCTATCTTCGTGAAAATCGATATTCTGCGAGACCTGACTCTTTGGGAAACCGGTTCCGAGACAATCGTAAAAACAAATTGTATCAAGGTGCTCGGTGGCGTTGATGCGATCGGTCCGATTTCCACTTCTTACAAAGGTGACGGAACCGGCGAAGATGTTTTCGCATGGAAACTGATCGCCGCACAAAGCGGTCTGTCCGAATACGATTCCGTTAAAGTTCATGGAATCAAATCTATGGCAGTTAGAGTCGGTCTGTCTGCTCCTGCGACGTTAGATGAACTTGTTATTAGCAGTCGACAAAGAGCAAAACTTGTTACCGCAAACATTCAGGTAAACTTTCTATGAAAAGCATTGATGCGATTCTGCAAAAATATCCTACGTCTCTCTTTAACCGTGATCCTGATTCTGAAATCGGTAGGAAATGGAAAGCGGATCTTGAATTGTTAAACGAAGTTCGAACAACACTCGAATCAATCAGAGGTGTTTCGGATTATAGAATTCAAAACGGAGCGATTCTCGACCTGATTGGTAAAAATCTCAAACAGCCTCGGAACGGAATGGATGATTTTCGTTATCGCATTTTCCTTTCCATAGCGAGACAAAAGCAGAAATCAAAGGGTGACATCTATTCGATGAACGAAATCGGTTCTCAGATTCTTGCGGGAACTGGAACGTTATACGAAATTCAAGAGCTTTGTTATTCAGGTGTCCCAATGTTCTTGGACGGTTCTCTGACACTCAATGGAGAGTATCCGCTTTCGGGAAGTTCTAAAAGACCGGCTACGATTCGAGTCATATTTTCAGGTTCAATCGATACAGTCGTTGTAAGTCCAGAATTCAATAAGGCGATCGCACAGATCCGCGCCGGTGGGGTTCGTTCGATTATAAACTATCGCTTTGAAACATCTACCTTATCAGGAAAATTATATGGCTTTGCTCTTCGTTCATCCATGTTTGACGGGACGTGGCCGCTAAACGGTTTCACAATTCTTTCCGGAGACAAGGTGGGAATTCAACCGTATGAAATCGCGTTCGGAACAGGTGGATTAATTTCTGGAATTCCTCGACCTCCTCAAGATTCGGATACGGGTTTGCAAAATGAAGTTTTTAGAAAGCTCGCCGAGATTCAAAACAATCCGGATGGGACAAGAAGTTTTAAAACGACAATCAAGCAATCCGAATTGATTGGGCAAAGTATCAACGAACTTGCACTTTTTGAAGAAGACGGCAATTTGCTTTTTCTTAAAACCTTCCCTTCTAAACCAAAAGACAATCTAATAGTTTACGATTTCGTAATAAATGAGGAATTCCAATGATTCAAATTCTTGTCAGAGAGACCATGATTGAAATTGCAGGGAAAGATAAAGCAAGAATCGAAATGATTCCGGTTGCAGTGTTTTCGGATCATTCTGAACTCTTGCAATATTGTGAGAAGAAAGGTTTTCAAAAAAATGGAAACGGACTTGAGTCTGAATTCTATCGGGAAATGGATTTGAGACAAATGAAAGAGCAAGTTCGATCCTATTTTAAGATCGAACAACCTTTTAAATTGCATGAACGATTTGTAATTTTTGAACAGGAGTTAAAGTAAAAAAATGGCAGTTTTTAATCCGACAAAAACAAGAACTTGGTCCAAAAATACACCAGCGGACGGGGACCTAATCGACGACGAACTAGATCGTCTCTACGAGAACGATCAGTATGCAAAGGATCGCTCCGATGCAACCGATATGAATATATTGAATTTGTTGATTCCGCTGGGAAGTGTTATAGAAGACAATCTAAACATTGCTTCCACATCTATATTCAAAGATGCGAATGGACAATCTATTCCAAGAACTACTTTTTCAACCCTTTGGAACTTGGTTCATAAAACGGTAACTGGAATCGTTCCAGCAACGGATCGAATCACTGTAAATGCTCACGGCTTCACGGAAGGTCAGCTTGTAAAGTTTGCCTTTACTGGAGGAGGAATCACTGCATTAGTGAATTATTATGTACGAAATCCGACGACAAATGACTTTCAGATTTCTGTAATGGTGACTGGTTCCATACTCGATCTTACGTCTTCTCAAACTGGGGATATGATTACGAATTTGGAATATGGCTTTGGGGACGGTTCAACGACGTTTAATGTTCCTGATCGACGCGGTATATTCGTGAGAGGTGCAGGAGTTCATGGGACGAGAGCAAAGGCTGCGGGCGGAAATTATGACGGTGGACCGGTTGGGTATGCGGGACAGGATGCGATGCAGGACCACCGTCACAATTTTTCCTATAACAATCCAATGGGAATTATTGGAGGAGTCGGGGGATATTGGTTAGCCGGAGGCGGGACAAACGCAGGCAATACAAATTTAGTTATATTAGAACCAATGACCGACGGGGTCAACGGGACGCCACGCCGGGGGAATGAAAATACTCCAGCATATGTAGCAGTAAAATACAAAGTGAGGGTAGCATAATGAATTATATTATCGATAAACATTCTAAAAACGTAATTTGGATTAATACCGACCCGAATTCATTGGCGGGTAAAGACGCATGGAACGATTTCGACCCAAATGCCCATGAAGTCATTCATGCCTTGCATTATAATCCGAAAATCGGAGATATATTTCGAGCCAAGGTGGAAAATGAAACCGCACAAGATTTCGTTCCGAAAAAAGTTTACAACAAGACGACGATGTTTGAAAGGACTCTACAAAATTGGGAAGACGAAATTGATTTGGAAAAAGAAACGGAACGGGAACCGTTGAAAAATCCGAGCGGAAACTTTTTACCATATCAGAAATATACGAACTCGGGTTGGGTGATCGACTTGGAAGAACGAAAAGCTGGTCTTTTGGCGGAGAACCGTCTTATTTTTAACTCAAAATTAGAATCCTATCGGGGGAAAGTCGAATGTCGAAATTCGGTTTGGGATTCCGGAAAAAAATATTTGGAGAATATTCAAAAAACATTGAGTATCTACTCCAAGCAAAAAATTCAAATTCTTCCGGAGTGGAGAGACGCAAACGACACATTTCATACTATGAATGTTGAAGAACTTTCGGAACTGGCCGATACCATTGAAATGGATATTTTCGACGTAGGACGCATGCTCTATGCAAAAAAATGGGAACTGGAAATCAGAATTCAATCCTCTTCTTTAGAAGAATTTTTGGACTTAGCTACAGCTTGGAGCTGAAATGTTTTCAGTTGCGTCTTGCGTGCGTTTTCGCAATTTAAAACGCGCGCGCAAACAAAGATACAACGTACGTAAATGTTCTGAACGACCTGGAAA
>NZ_AKWY02000019.1:65000-280299 GCF_000306255.2 Leptospira noguchii serovar Panama str. CZ214 | reverse complement strand
GGGCTATCTTCTCAATCATGAGAAGAAGCATTTCTTAAACCATGTAGAATGATGTGTAGCTGTAAAAATTTTTTGAATTACCGATCTCGTTCGAAATATGATATCACGCGAATCTCGTTCGTGCGCAACATCAACTCAATCAAAATTGTCTTTACTAATCTTTACATTTGTGTTCCTGAAAGCACCTCTACTTCCAAGAACATCTCTATCGCAGTATATATGTTGTGAATGAACTCAATGCTTCCCGAAAAGAATTTCTTTTACTTAGTATGAATGAATATCCAAACGAAGAAAAAAATTTATCCAGTTATACAGATTGGGCTGTCTCATTTTTGAAACAGCCGTAGGGACCAAAGTATAAATCACATCTTTCTAAGTCAAATGTATTTTGTAAAAATTCTTTTCTTACTGCACAAAGCAGAAAATTGAAACTAGCAAATTGGTTTTGTGAAGATATAAATTATGTCTCTTTAGGTGATTATAAATTCTTACATCGTTTTTTCACCGTTAATCTAAAAAGTTCGAATCAATATTTGATAAACGTAATAGTTCCCACAAATTCGACAACATAGTGAATACAATTCCTATGTTGAATTCCAGAAAATTTTTGAAATAACTTAGATTCATTTTTTAAACTGTTTTTCCATCTTTAAAGCAGTTGAGGTTCCCACAAGCTTTGTGAAACGAAAGCGATGTTCTTCCTATACGCTTTTAACAATTTTGGAACAGACTTTAAATCCTATTTTCGTTATTACTACGAAAGTTTACAAAAATAGGATTTAAAATTAAGGATCAATTTTACAAAGATTTAGAAATTTTAACAATTGGACACTTGCAAAATTTTATTTTTTCCGTAAACGATCCTACATACTAATTTTAGAAAGAAATTCATAATATTATTTTCATACGACTTAGTAATATTAGAGTTGTTAAAAAATTAATTCTCTATCAGTTTCTGTTTCATGGAAACGGCAATTGAAGCAATTTTGTTAATCTGAACTATGGAATTTTTCAAAAGCTCTGTTATATCTAAATTTTTAGAAAGAATTTTTCAAACTTAATCTATTCAAATCCATATCAAAGAAGGAATTCAATGAAACACCAACTAACGTTCCAAGATAATCAATCTGATAAATTCTGGAATATAGAAACTTCGGGGAATACATTTACAGTCACATATGGCAAAAGTGGAACTCCTGGACAAAGCCAGACAAAAAACTTTGACAGCGAAGAAAAATGTATTCAAGAAGCTACAAAATTACTCACGGAAAAATTAAAAAAAGGTTATATAGAACAAGGAACCCAAGTCGATACAAAAAAATCTGTCTCTTCTGGCTTTCTTAAAGAATGGAGGAAACTAGTAAACTCTAAAAATTTGACCGAACATTTCTCCTATTTAGCGGATAGCCCCGGTGCCGATAAAACTCTCAGACTATTTATAGATAAGATAGACAAACAGGAGCCGGAGATCGACGAAGAAAATTTTGAATTGAATCTTTATTTTAAAGACTACAACCTTATTGTAAAATGTGGTCCGCCAATTTCTCAATTACCTACTGAATACTTAAACTGGCCCGTGTCGTTTCAGGAAAAATTATCAAAACATGAGTATATTAAAATTGACGAATATGATTTGTATTTAGGAAACCATGGAGGTTTTCTACCAAATTACCTTGCTAATGCAGGAAAAAATTGGCCGACACACGCTTCTGACGTTTATTCCCCTTTGACTGAATCTAATAACTGGTGGATTTATAACCCCGAAGAGAAAAATTCTCTTGGAGAAAAACAACTTTACTTTTTTGATCATTCTCTTGGAGTTCCAGAAACATTAGGTGATATCAATATTGGTACACTTTTTCTAAACCGTTTAAAAAACATTTTTGAAGAAGAAGATGCAAATCGACAAAATGAACCCGCCAGAACACAAGTTGTAACAGACGTAATTGTAGAAACGTATCAACAACTTGATCATTTTCTTACACTTAGTAAATACTCAGAAGCGAAAAGTTTCGCTATAACTAAAATCACCGAACTTAAAAACGATTTTCGTACGCGACACGAAACGGATAAAACCAAAGGTGTCCCACTGGAAAAAAATTTCCCCGAAAGATTTGTAGCGGACCTTTTGGCTCTCGCCGCCAATACAAAAGACGCAGAATGTTTTCAAATGGCTTTCGGTTTACTGGAAGGAGATCTAAAAAATCCTCGTATCCATTTTAACGCAGCTTGTTATCACGCATTAACCGGAAATAAAGAGTCATTGCTCGAATCCGTTCGACTTGCACGCGCGTTAGGACAACCTTCGAGTTCGTTTCGAATGGAGAGGGATTTTAAAGAATTTAGGCGCGATCCTGATTTTGAAAAAGCTATCTCGAACTAAAAATTGTATAAGTTCCCTTTCTGCACTTTTACTTATTAGAGTTGTTGAAAAATGAATCGCCACTTAGTTTTTGTTTTATGGAAACGGTCTATTAAAGCAATTTTGTTAATTTTAACTATGGAATTTTTTAACAACTCTATTCTTATAAATTGAACGCAGTAAGTTTTTATTGCAAAACGTTGTTTTAAAGTAAAATATCAGGTAACGTGAATTTGATATAACGCGAAAGGGATCGATGCGAGGTAAATAAATTGAAACTAAAGACGATTATTGTATAACGTTTCCTGCATACAATTTATTGACCAGAGCTGAGAGCCCGGTCCGGCTGCCTGTGGCGAGCCGGATTCGCCCTGATTTTCTTACGTCGAATTCGCGTTAGGTGTCTTATTATATAACTCCGAGTAGATTTTTGAGGTAAAATCTTATTTCCTTTGTCGAATTTTTCTGCCATAAATCCAACCGACTAAAATCAAAGGATAACCCAACCAAGCCGCTAAATTAGCGTAAAAGTTAAAATGATTTTCAGAAAGACTCGGAACTTGCAAAATTAAACCGGCTAACAAAAAAAGTATATGTATTTCCGTATATTTAGAATTTTGAACGTAACTATATTTTCCCAATCCACAGCCTGTAAAAAATGCGAGCAATCCCAAAAAGATTCCTATTTTTCCTAAGACCAAAAAAAGATCCTGGGAAAGTAAAGAATTTGAATTATTGAATATAACTAGAAAAGTTTTACAACTTAAAAGTAAAATAGAAACAATTCCTAAGATAGAATGAAGTCTGAATCTATATTTTATCTTCAAAGTAAAAATTAATTTCGATTACGGCTCTCCACTGGTAATCGGAACCGGTTCGTTTTCTGGAAGCAAACTCGTTGCCAAAACTTCTGGAGATTCAGTATCAAGAATAGTAGATTTTTTTGATAAAGTATTTTGCATTATTTTAAAATAGTAATACATCGGTATAGAAAGAAACGTAAAGCCGATTCCCCAAAAGGCTTCAGTGGATTTATTCCAAAGTAACGTCACGATAATACAAAGATTGGAAGCGATATATAAATAAGTTGTATAAGGATATCCTGGAATTCTAAACTTCAATTTATAATTTCTTTTTTCAAAAAGAATCGGCGTATAAGCTGTAATCGTAGCGAGAAGTAAAGTGGAACAAGTAATTAGATAGAGAAGACTTTCGATCTCTTTTACAAAACAAAATAAACAAGCGTAACAACATTGAAAGAGAAGCGACATATAAGGACTTTTATGTTTAGAATGCAGCTTTGCCATATTCTGAAAAAAGAATCCGTCTCTCGCCATAGCAAAGTAAATTCTTGAACCTCCTATGATATAAGCGGAGATTGAAGCTAAAAACGCCCAACAAATAAAAACAGTGATAAAAATAGTTGCCTTAGGACCAAAAAGAGCAGAGGACGCGGTAATTCCTATTTTATCTCCCGATAATTCGGAAAGCGATCCCGAACTCAAAAAAAGAAAGTTCATTAGTATATAAAGAATAGTAACTAACGCACAGGAATACAAAACCGCTTTATAAATATTCTTATCCGGATCTTTTACTTCTTCGGCAACGTAAGTTATCATGTTCCATCCAAGATAAGAATATGTTACCGGAATCACTCCCGCGAGTAAAAGTTCAAAACCTTTTAAATTAGAAGGAAACAAAGAGAAAGATTGAAAACGAGAAATATCATAATTTCCGATTACAAATCCCAAAATTACAAAAAATACTAAACCTAAAATTTTTACGCTTGTGAATAAATTCTGAATTCTAGATGCAATTGAAATTCCGAAAAAATTGACAATCGTAAATACAAATATTGCACTCATCGCCAAAATCTGCGCGGTTCCAATCGAAATCGTTAATCCTAAAAAAGGGATTTCAAAAAAATAAATATCCCAAGAAGGGTTGATCAGTGAAAAAAGCGATTTAGAAAATGCTAATGCAGAGAGAGAAATAGATGCCGAAAAATTGATAGAAAGAGAAAGCCATCCACTCGCAAATGCTACAATCGGCGAATAGGCTTCTTTTAGATAAACGTAATCTCCTCCCGCGTAAGGAAAAAGTGAAGCAGATTTTGCATAAGACATTGCTCCCGCTACCGCAAGAAATCCTCCTAAAATCCAAGCGAGCAAAACGATATTAGGATTTGGAACCTGATGAAGAATGTATCCCGTTGTGATAAAAATCCCCGGCCCTACCATGGAGCTAAACATAAGAGATATAGAATCGAATAAATTGAGGGATCTTTTGAGCTGCGTCATTTTCTGACAGCATGATAGTTTCGTCACCATGAACAAGGATTTTTCCTTTTATGGTTCTTTTAAATTGAATGATTGGACAAAGAAGAATGAGTTTGGTTTTACAAAATCTATACTTATTACTGCCTTCTAATAACCATCTCAAAAATCTTCCTTTTGTCTTTAAACATCACTTTGAAACATTTTAAGTCATTTTTGAGTGATTTATAGTGTTCTTTAAATCAAACTTCTCTTGAAAATTTTTTAAAGATAACTCTTATAAAATGAATTTCGAATTTGATAGAAACGATTTATTATAGAGATTTTGAAAAACTTCTATAATAAAATGGATTTTTTTATTTAATGATGTCATTACTGATTTCTATAAAATTGAGTGTCACAATCACAAAAACATGTTTGAGTACAAAATTAGGTATTCTTTTATATAGTCTTTAAAAGAATAATTTCATTTAGAAGTTTAATTTTACTTAGAACTAAATTGTCAAGTGTCCAATTTTCTGTCCCAAAAACAGTAGAGTTGTTGAAAAATCCCATAGTTCAAAACTGCTTCAATCGACTGTTTCCATCAAAGAGAGATTGATGGAGAATTCATTTTTCAACAACTCTAGTAAGTCGTCTCAGAACTATAACACTCTATATAAGATGAATAGATTATTCTTTTTGAATTTGATCGAAATTTTTAAAATTAAGAACTTTTATGTTTAGAGAAAAAATTCTACAGTTCAGATCAACAAAATTGTTTTAATCTACAGTTTCTACGAAATAGAAACAAAACAGATGAAGAATTCATTTTTCAAATACTCTAACTTGTCCCAAATCTAAAAGAATTTTATACGATCATTCTTTAGAAATTTTTAATAAAACTCAGTAGTTTCTACAATTAAGTCACATTTGGCAATTTACTAACTTTCAAGCAGTTCAATTTTCGAAGTAGTTCCCACATTGAACAGTTTTAGTACAAATTCTTAGATTTATTAGAAATTCTCAGAAAGGAAACTTTGATCTACCCCAAAATCTTGAGAGCCATGAAAGATGCTATTTTAGAAATTTCTAATAAAATATAAAAGCAACTACATGCTTACAAATTTACTAGACGTTGTTAAAAAGTTAATCTTTTTCCATTATCCAGAATTACATAATAAAGTACCTATTTAACAATTAAATCATGTGAATTCAGAAAAAAAATTTGAGCGAATCAAAATTCAATACAACAACTCTATTTTAAGTTTCGGCATTTTAAGAAAAAATTTAGAAAACGAACGTCAAAGATTCGATCTAAGCATCAACCGTTTAATCAACATGGTTGCATACACTCCTGAAGGAAGCTGAAAAGATATTTTAACTTTTCTTTTTCCGGTATGTTGATCGTCTTCTTCAAAATCTCCGATTTGAAAATCATTTGGAAATATTTTTATCTTTCGTTCAAAAGAATTCATTTTTACAATTGGAAAAGGAGAATTATCAAAAACTGTATCTTTCAAACCGTTTCGAGACAATATTTCTTTTAAAATATTCATTTCTTTTTTAGAATATTCTAATTTAGAAATTCCTGGATTACCTGGAACTGGTAGATTTTTGGAAAATGAAACGGATTCAATAGAGGATTCTCCCGGAAAAAACAAAGGGCCGGTTTTCGTTTTAATCCAAACTCCCACAGAATTTTCGGAAGTGAAAAGTTCGGATACGAATTCGTTCCAGATCAAAGACTGAAACGAAGAAACTAACATCAATAATTCTTCTTCCGGGAATCGAAGAATCAAATCGGAATACGTTTTTTGTGTCGGATTTTTCTCTCTCTTTAAATTGGAGAAAATATTTTTTTCCAATTTGCTCTTAGACCATTTTTCACACTGAGACCAATTTCCCCAAAGATCATGAAGATTTTTTTTTCTGTCCCGAGCCTGTTTTTTTTCTCCGGGGAAAGGATCGGTCAGAATCAACTTTAGACAAGTCTCCGAGTCCCCTTTTAAAAACGGTAAAATTGGAAGTCGGAACTCAGAGTGAAAACGGCTAAATCTTTGCGAATCGTAATAATTAATAAAACCGTTTTTACAAATCTTTGCGAAATTGTTTTGAATCGATTCGATTTCTTTTTCGAGCAAATTTCTTAGAACAAGGCTGAATCGATTGCCAACATTTAATTCTGTACTTAAAGATTTTCTACTAAAACCGATTTTATCCAATCGAATTACATTTGCGAGTTCTTTGGGAACCCTCAAAGGTTTTTGACAACTTATATATTGAGAGGTAGAGGCGTGACGATCCTTTTTTCCGGCATAACCAATTTCAAAAATAGAAACTTTAGATTCCTTAGAAATCCTCAAAAGAGCATCTAACGTATTCCAGCCAGTTTTTTGAAGTCTAAAGATCGTCCATTTCCCGTTTTTTTGGATCAAATCCGGAGGAAGAATTTCCTGAACTTGAAAATCTTCTGGTGTTTGTTTTAAATCATAAACTAAAAAACCACTGAATAGTTGCACAAGTTCCAAAACATAGAAATTACAAATAGAAACAATCTTGAATTTAAAAATTCCTTGACTGTACAAGTAGTTTAAGATTAAATAGTTTAAATTTAAAGTATTTATGGGAACACACTACAAAGGAAATAGTCGCGAAAAAGCGGTTTTGAATGCGTTTATCAAACTCAGCCGGTGTTCCGACTCGATCCGTCAATTGGAAGAAAAAGTATTTTCTAAGTATGGATTGACCACAGGTCAATTCGGTTGTTTAGAAACCTTACTCCATTTGGGTCCAATGTGCCAAAAAGAAATCGGACAAAAATTATTTTCCTGCGAAGGCAATATTACTCAGATCGTTGATAACCTCGAAAAAAGAAAGTTGGTACAAAGAGTTAGAAGCGAAAAAGACAGACGTTATATCATCATTCATCTAACTTCTGAAGGAAAAAAACTCATTCAGAAAGCGTTTCCTGACTTATTAAGTTCTTTAGTTCATAAATTCGGAAATTTATCAGAAAATGAACTTTTGGATTTAGGGAATTTTTGTAAAGAAATCGGATTGAAAACAATATGAATCTTTTACTTATCCAAAAAAAGAATATTAAAGTTAACGTATTGATTTTAAAAAAATTTGGAGCTTCCATAAGAACAAATTTTAAGGACCTATATATTAGATTACCATGAATTTCGAAAAAATTCCATATTTCAGTTTAAGAAAACTGCTTCAATTGACCGTTTCCATGAAAAAGAAACCTATGGAGAATTCATTTTTCAACGACTCTATTATATAACTTTGAGTAAAATAATATGAATCTAAATAGTTTAATATTAGAATATATACTTTGCAATCGAGAGTTTTTTTTCTTTAACAAAAAATCTAGAAAAGTCTCTGGATTAAAAATTGATAGTGCAAATTCTCTTTATTTAATACGTGTTATACAATTTTATCTTTGCGAAACACAATTTACAAAAAACGTTTCGACAAATTTATTTCCGACAGATTTTATATTACATTCTGCCCTGGTGAAATACTTGAAAGTTTTTACATTACCAAAAAAACAATTCCCAATTTAAATAATATACTCAATACTTTGAATTTAAATTATTTACCATCAAAGAATAAACCTGGAATCATTTAGGAGGAAATAAAATGCTTCAAAAATTTTTTAAAACGGATTCAGACTTAGGATCTTTAATCCTTAGAGTAGTTGCAGGAATTGTAATATTCCCACACGGAGCGCAAAAACTACTGGGTTGGTTCGGAGGTTACGGATTTTCGGGTACCATGGGATTTTTTACAGGAATGGGAATCCCTGCACCAATTGCATTTTTAGTTATCATCGGAGAAGCGCTCGGAGCACTCGGGCTTATCTTCGGTTTTCTGACAAGATTGTCCGCCTTTGGGATCGGAATAATCATGATCGGAGCGGCACTAATGCATATACCGAACGGATTTTTTATGAACTGGTTTGGAAATCAACAGGGAGAAGGATATGAGTTTCACCTTCTTTTTGTAGGAATTTCCTTGGTACTTTTGGTTAAAGGTGGTGGAAAAGCTTCCGTAGATTCTTTGATCGAAGAAAAGCTAAACTAAAAATTGATCTTAAAAAACCTTCTACTCGCTCTCGAAAGATTTAGATACGATACTACGATTTTTTTCGAGAGCGACAAAAAGAACTTTTTCTGAAATTCAAATGCCTTGCAAAAACATTATATTTATTATATAGTTCCGAGTAACAAAAATAAAAGGCGTCGCCTTTTTTCGAAAACACTGTTTTTATTCCTACTAAGAGCCGGTCTCAAAACTACCTATCAAAAAAGTTAAAAGCAATGATAGAGCTTGCGAGATAAAGAGATGCAAGATAATTTTCAGATTTTCTTTCCCAACGAATTAGGATAGCCCTGAATCGATTGTGCCAACTGTTAGTTCTTTCAACGACCCAACGTCTAGGTTTTCCTTTATATTTACCGATGAGAGGCTTTTCACCTTTTTTCCGAATATGAGATTGAATGTTTCTTCTTTTGATTAAAACTTCTATATCTTTGAAATCATAACCTTTATCTAAACAAATATGTTTTGGCTTCTTTCTTCTTTTTCCGGAAAATATTAGGATTGAATTCAACGTATCTTTTACACCGTGTTTGTCATGAACGTTAGCTCCAGTCAATGTAATTGCCAAAGGAATTCCATTTCCATCTGTAAGAATATGCCGTTTAACACCTAATTTGGCACGGTCTGTAGGGTTTTTCCCAGTTAAGCTCCCCCTTTGGGAGCTTTAACCATTGCCGAATCCATCGAAGCCCAGTCCCATGCTATTTGATTCTTTACATCATAATATTTTAAAATAGATTTATAAATCTTTTTGAATACTCCTGCTCGTTCCCATTCTTGAAATCTTCTGTGACAAGTTTGGCCTGATCCAAACTCATTCGGAATGGCACGCCACTGACAGCCTGTTTTCATTCGATAGATGATACCTGACATTACTACTCGTGTTGGTACTCGATTGCGACCTCCTTTCGGATTTACATTTTCTTTCGGGATTAATGGGGCTATTTGTTTCCAAAGTGCATCCGGTATCTCTGAATAATATTTGTCCATTTCACATTGATATTATTACCCTTTCTCTCTACAAACAATTTTGAGACCGGCTTTTAGTACTATATAATAAGTATCTAGAACTTTGCTCTGGAACACGCTTTGTTATAACAATTTTATGGTACTTAATTTTATAGGAATCAGTAAATTAGTTAAATCATAGAGCCGTGGGAAACCTTGAATTTCTGTAAGTTTTGGAAAAATACTTTCTTCTTTCAGGTTGATGAAATTCCTAACGGATCTTAGAATTGAAGAATGAATCCAATCATTATTCACTCCGAAGAGAAATCAAAGTTTTACACCGAAATAGATGGGTTTGAATCCTATCTTTTTTATAGAAAGGAAGGTAATATTTGGAATTTAATTTCTACTTACGTTCCTTCTGAACTCAGAGGCAAAGGCCTTGCGGCAGACCTCGTTCGAACTGCTTTGGACAAGGCACGTTCCTTAAATAAAAAAATCATTCCGAGTTGTTCTTATGTGGTAACTTTTTTAAACAGAAATCCCACTTATAATGATTTAATCGTAAAATGATTCATCATATCGCAATTGGTTCTCCAAATATAGAAACTCTTGAAAAATTTTATATATCTCTTCCCGGTTTAAAAAAAATACGGGTAAATAAAAATACGGATGATTCTCTTAGATCTATTTGGTTTGCAGCAGGTAATACAATTTTAATGTTAGAATTTGATCATATTCCCAAAGGTCCAAAAGCTTTGATCTTTTCAATATCCAATTTAAAATCCAAAGATTTTAAAAACCTTCCCAATTGGATTCAAGAAACCGAATATACAAAATACTTTAAGGATCCGGACGGAAATCTTTTGGGTTATTCCTCTTATCCTAATCCCTGGCCTTTTTGATTTTGTTTTTACGATAATTCCTACTTTTTTCAGGATTTCACTGCAAAACTGGAATTTGTGTGAGTTCTCACAAAAACCGTCTTATTCGGGATAATTATGTTTTTTGATACTATTTTGTTAATAAAAATTGTAGTTTTAAAATTTATTCGTGAAACCTGAATTTGCTGTAGCTCCACAGAAACCGTCATCTTTTAAATATTCATTTTTTTTAATTAACTTGGGTTCGGTATAACTAATGCGAAAGCGATTATTATGTTGCGATCCGCATTGAGTTTGGAAATTCCGAAGGTCGCGTTTGAAACTCAGCAAAACTCTCTCTACGGATCGCGTTTTAGATCGCAAGTCATTTTAGCTTTGAAATATGCGAGCTGCAACGACGCCTCTAAGAAGGTTGCATTGAGTTTTTTATTCGCCCAGATTTTCTTACGTCGAACTCACGTTATTTGGTCGCCTCTGAAAAAGGACCAAAATGGCGAATAACACAAATAAAATACTATCCAGAATTGAAATGTAAAAAAACAAAATCTCCGAAAAGCATCCAAAAGCCATAAAAAATCCAGTGAAAATAAAACCAGAAGAAAACTCAAAACAATAGATCCACTTTATAAAACCTGATTTTTGAGTAAAAAATAAAATGTGGGAACTAACACAAATTCCAATTACGAAAAATGAATATTTAAAAATTCACAATGCGACTTAAATCGGTGGGAACTATTTAAGATTTTGAGACGAAGACAAAATTCTAAATCGAATTCAAAATACCACGTGCCGCAATATAAGAAGTGGTCCAAGCATTCTGAAAATTAAAACCTCCAGTAACTCCGTCCACGTCTAAAACCTCACCTGCAAAAAAAATCCCTGGAACAATTTTACTTTCCATAGTTTTAAAGTTCACTTCTTTACGACTTACTCCACCACAAGTAACGAACTCATCTTTAAACTCCCCCTTTCCCAAAATTCTAAATCTTGCATCGGTTAGTTCTTCGGTAATTACGTGCAGGTCCCTAGACGACAACCCAGACCACTTTTTAGAAAAATCTATAGAATGAATTTCTAATATTCTTTCCCAATATCTCCTGGAAATACCGAAGACTGGAGTTTTAGAAACAAATTTGGACGGATGAAGATTTTTTTCTTTTTCGATCTTTTTTCGAACCTCATCCTTTTTCATTCCAGGAACAAAATTAATTTTTAAAGTTGTATCGTATTTTTTCTCAAAAAGTTCTCTCGCACCTTTTGCAGAAAGTTTTAAGACTGAAGGTCCGCTTAGACCCCAGTGTGTGATCAACAGAGGTCCCAGTTGTGAATAACCAAATTCAATCAAAGAACATTCCACATTCTCAAAGGCAAGTCCAAACAAATTTTCCAGACGAGCATCTGAAATTTTAAAAGTAAACAAAGAAGGTACGGGCTCTACTATTGTATGCCCAAGCGCATTGAGCCAATTCCAAGCCTTTCTACCGGAACCGGTGGCAAATAGTATTTTATTAAATTCTAATATTTCTCCCGTTTTAAGTTTGATTCGAAAATTGGAATTCGATTCGAAAGTCACCGAATGAATTTCCATGTCTGTCTTCAATTTTACTCCGTTTTTTTTTGCCTCTTGAAACAAAGTTTGGAGAATTGTTTCAGAGGAATCAGTAATTGGAAACATTCTTCCATCCGCTTCGGTTTTCAAAAATACCTCACGTTCCTCATACCATCGAATCGTATCTTTAGGTCCGAAAGTTTCAAAAGCCCAACGAAGCTCTCTTTCTCCTCTTGGATAATTTTTACTCAGAGCTTCGGGATCAAGGCAATGATGCGTAACGTTACATCTTCCTCCGCCCGATATTTTTACTTTAGAAAGAAATTGTTTTCCTTTTTCTAAAAGGGTAACTTCGCAAATTCCTTCGGAAGCGATTTGAATGGCGCCAAAAAAACCTGCTGCTCCTCCTCCAATCACAGCTATCTTTGGTCGTTCTTCCGACTTAGAATTCATAACAAAAAAATCTCCTTTACTGATCTCTATAAAATTGAATACTTTAAATTTTTATCGTAACACTATTTCAAAGTAGAATATTAGTACTCTTTTATATATTTCTGACTAGGTCTAATTTTGAATTACAATTTCTATACAACCTGTCCCAAAACTTAAAATTACTTGAAAAGTTCGCAAATATATAGATGTAACCCGATTTCTGTGGAAACTCCAGTATTTGATCAGAAGCTATTCTCAAGAATATCTCAGAATTCGGTATTTTAAACAAAGATAAAGTATTTTTGAGATGGCTTTTAGAAATTTCTAAAAGATCATCGTTTATATCTTTCTATTTTTGCTATTCTGATTTCGGTTTAACAGAAACACAGCAAGAATGGCAAAAGTTCCACCTACAGTAGTAGTAAAACTTGGATATTCATTCAGAAAAATCCAACTCCCCAAAAGAGCCGTTGCGGGAACTAAAAAGATAAACGAACTTGCAGCTCTAGAACCCAACTTAGAAGAAGCAAAAAAATAAACCGTAGTTCCGAAAGTTGTAGAAACCACTGAAAGATAAAGGATATGAAACCAAAAATTAATTCCGGCATCCAATACTTTTTCTAATCCGTACGGAAGTGCAATAAAGAAGTCCAATAAGGTTCCAATCGCAAAAACATAAAAACTATATAAAAGTGGAGAAACGTTTTGGCCCGCACTATGACTGTTCATACTTAAAAAAGCCCAGCTAAATGCACAAAGAATAAAGAAGATATTACCAGAATTGAATAGAGAATTTAAATTTAGTTCCCAAATTTTAAGAAGAATACAACCACCTACCACACCAAACAAAAGCCCAATCCCTTCCCGAATGGAAGGTAATTTCTTCTGTAAAGTATGAACAAACACGTAAGTAAAAATTGGATTCATCGTGGTCACAAGAACACCTCCCGCTCCGGCAAGCCCATTCTTTAAACCCAAAAGAAAAAACTGATTGTAGACTGTATAAAGAACTCCACCGATGATAACTTGAAACCATACTTTGAGACTCGGTAACCTAAAGGATTCCTTTCTATAGAGTACGATTGGAAGAAGTGAAACAGCAGTCGCCAAAAATCTCCAGAAGATGATCACATTTGGATGTTGGTCCCCTACGATGAGTTTAGCGGAAGGCCAGGCAAATCCCCACGAGATCATTGCGATCACAAGAAAAAAATAAAATTTTGTACTAGCATTGTTAGAAGACATGATGATGAACCGTTTTACCAATCTTGAAAATGGAAAATTAGATTCAATCCTTACTTGATCTGAGTTTGATATAAGAGCTTTGAAAGATTTTTTCTAAAAGTAGTAATTTACAAATAAACTGAAAATTTAGATCGTCGGAACTCCATATACAATTCTTAGAATTAAACTATAAAACCCGAATGTAATAGCTCCCACAAATTTCGTCGCCTTACGACAATTTGCTGGTTCTTAAAACAATTTTTTCGTGATTCAATTTCGAAGGAGTTCCCACATTTTTAAAATTTCACTGTAAAATCCAAATTTGCGAGAGTTCCCACATCCTAAAAGAAAACAAAATCTCTAAATTTAAATCGAATTTTTAGAACGATTTCTATGTTCTCTTACGAGTTCCGGAAGTTTAGACATCGAAGAATGAATCCTATGCATTTCGATTGCAGGTTTTGCGGGAATTCCAAAATAAGCAACTTTCTCAACGCTGTCTTCGCCGAGAGCAGACATACCCATAAGAATAGAACCTTTTTTCATAGTGATTCCTTGTAAAACCGCAGCTTGACCACCCATGATAACTCCATCTTCCAAAGTAACAGAACCGGCGAGAACAGTTCCACCGGCAATAAATACGTAATTCCCTACTTTACAATTGTGAGCAATGTGAACATGATCATCAAATTTAGTATGATTTCCGACAGTTGTAGTTTCAATCGTTGCCCGATCTACAGTACAACACGCTCCCATTTCAACATAATCTCCAATGACTACATTTCCTATCTGAGGAATTTTATAACGTATCCCTTCCTTATCATAAAAACCGAATCCATCTGCACCGATCACCGTATTGGCGTGAATAAGATTGCACTTTCCAAGAATACAACCATAACCCACAACAACCCCAGATTTTAAAACAGTACCTTCACCAATCTTCGCGCCGTTTTCAATGACAACATTTGGATAAATAAAACAATTATCTCCGATTTCTGTATTTTCATGAATCACAGCGAAATCCATAATCGTAACGTTCTTACCCAAACGGACATTTTTATGAATACTCGCCTTATCGGAAATAAATGGAGGGGGAAGTTTCGGCTTCTTTTCAAAAAGAGAAAGCAACTCTATAAATTTAAGTCTTGCCTGTTGTTCCACAACCACCAAGGCTGAAGGAAACTCACCGGCCAAAGAAGGAATCGTAAGCGCTAACTGAACTTGTTTTACTTTCGGATTACCAATTAGATGTTTTTTCGCTTCGATAAAATAAATTCGATCGGATAAAATATCGGAATGATTTTCAATATCCCCAATTCCGTTGACTTCTATTTCCCCATCACCCTTAAGTTCTACACCCAATATTTCCGCTAATTTTTTGGCTTTCATCGGATCAAATTCTTATCATATAAAAAAGGAATTCAACTCGTTTTTTTGATTTTCTTTATTTGGAACAAAAAGAATTCGAATTATAAAAGAATTAAATTTGTTTCAAAAGATTACAAAAATGTTTTATAATCTGAAACTTTTTATCTTTTTAAAACGGACACTGTTTGTTAACTTAACGTGAGTTTGACGTAAATAATCTAAAAAGAGAATTTCTTACTTAAAAAACGTGAGTTCGGTCTAAAAAATTGGGGCGAATCCGGCTTGCCACAGGCAGCCGGACCGGGCTCTCAGCTTTGGTCAATAAATTGCATGCAGAAAACGTTATACGAAATATCATCTTAGTTTCAATTTATTTACCTCGCATCGATCCCTTTCGCGTTAATTTGCCTTAAATAAAATGTGTAGCTCCTACAAATTCATAGCAACCCCACAAATATTTAGATCTCAATATAAATCTGTGGGAATTCCTACAAATCCTCTGTAAAACTGAGTTTCCAAGCGACCTGTCGAACGACCTAAAACGCTTTCGTAAAAAGCGTTTTGCTGAGTTCGGGGAGTGAGACGCTGAGTTTAGGAAAGCGTTGTGCTTTAGTTCATTCATCGATCCCTTTCGCATTTGTTATATCGAACTTACGTTAAATAGATAGATCAAAAAACGATCTTAAATCAAAAATCTCTGAGTTCCGCGTAAGAGATTCGTTTTATAAAACCTAATTTTTCTGTAAAAAATGAAATGTGGGAACTACCACATATCCGAGTTTTACGAACAAATTCTTAAAATGCGAAAATTACAACCTATTGAATTACGAATATTTAAAAATCTGTAATGAGACTTAATCTGTGGGAACTCTCACAAATTTATATTTTAACGTAAGTTCGTAGAGAAATCTAGGATTCTGAAAAAAATTGGAATCTGAACTTTACACATCGATTCCAAAAATGTGGGAACTACCTCAGATTACGATTTTACAAACAAATCCTAAATAGAGTTGTTGAAAAATTAATTCTCCATTTGTTTCTTTTTTACGGAAACGGTCGACTAGGGCGGGTTTGTTCATCGCCACTATGGAATTTTTTCAACAACCCTATTCATAATCGAACTCACATTATTAAAAAACCTGGGAGTTCCCACAATTTTAAGGCTAATTTCCTCTGAAATTTTAAAAACAAAATTCTTAAATTTACGATAGGCGAATTCACAAAACGTCATTTTCTTTTGCGTTTATGACTAGCCACTTTTAAAGTTTTTGATTTTTTCTCAGAACCGTCCTGTTTTTCGTCAAACTGAAAATAAAACTCGATTGATTTACCTAAGATTTTAAAAATTCTCCAGAACTCGATCACATCCAATCTTCGTTCCCCGGATTCGATTTTGGAAATATAAGACTGAGGTTCGCCCAAACGTTTTGCAACTTCAAGCTGAGTAAGATTAGAGTTTTTTCTGGCCGCAATTAAATTTTTACAAAAAATCTTGGCTTCCCGTGAATGTAAGGATTTAAACAAAACGCATTCATTTTAAATCCTGAAATAGAATATACCAAAACGGGATATTCTACTGATCTATGATCATCTTTACAAACTTGGTTTTTCTTTTCAATTTGATTATCAAATTTCTATATGTTTTCTTCATTTTACGACCATTCAAATTAAAATTTCATCTTATAGAGATTTTTTTAATTTAAAGTTTTATAAAATGAAACTCAACAAATCTAAATGATTAGCATTTTACAATATGATTTAGGACTTGCCCTTAAAACATAAACAATCATCTTTTAGAAATTTCTAATTAGATGCTGGAGTTCCCACAAAAACCGTTATATAGTATGATTTACAGCTTTTTTACTGATCCCTATAAAATTGGGGCTTGACGTTTTATCAAAAAAGAAACAATTCCAAAACAAAACATTGGCATTCTATTATATAGCTCTAAGTACAAGACATTTCAAAAATATCTTAGAATTCGGCCTTTTACAGATAAGTATTTTTAAGATGGCTTATAATCTTTGGTTATGATAGTTTCCGCCGTAATAATTCCCACATTTTTGTGAAACTAAAACGTCTATGGTCGTTCTGCAAGTTTTAGGACAAGTTGTTGAATAAATTTTTTAAAGATTCATCTTAAATTTTTGAATCAATTATTTTACGGCATAAACACAAAGCGTGGTAGTTCCCACAAAAACCGTCTATTGCGACAATGTATAGATTTTTAAACATTCATTTTTTAATTAAGAACTTTGTCCAAAACCGCCCAATGTAGGAACTATTACGAAAATTGAACGACATTAGAACCGTTCGAAAGTTCGCAAATTCCCAAATGCGACTAATTTGAATATGAGTTCCTACAATTTCAAAATTGGTTCGTAAAATCGCGATTTGCGGTAGTTCCCACAGATTAAGTCACATTATAAATTTTTAAACATTATAGATAACTCTCAAGTAAGAAACACATTAAAACCTTCCCAAAACTTAGGCCCTTTTTTTAAAATTTTGGTTCTTTTAGGATTTTATAGAGGTTTTGAGACAGACTCAAAATTAATTTTCAATTTTCCATCAGTTTTCCGTTTTCTAGAAACAGTCGATTAAAACAATTTTGTTGATCTGAACTACAACTCTATTCATAAAGAGGCGTTTGATACAACCAATTTGTTTTCAACTTCAGTAAGATAGATCAGAGTAATTGAAGTTTTTTATCTATCGTATCAATCGATTCTCATCTACAAACATTCGATTTTTATCTCTGACAATCGCAAGAATATCATCAATTGCAAATAAATCTCTTGTTCCACGTTTCATAGTAAAAGGCGCTTCATACAATAATCCTAAAAATTCGATCGGTATCTGTTTAGAAAATAGTATTTCGTCCTGTCTGATTTTTCGAATTACGTTGAGTCTGATCTTTTTCCATCCTTCATAATTGAGATGAGTAATTAGTATTTTCTTAACTTCTAATGTGGAATCTCTGAGCAAAATGTAAAGTGACGCTCCCGATCCCGAAGAATAGATATGAAATTGAAATTCTTGTACAAACCCTTTTGTTTTCCAAGTTTGCTCCCATAATATTTCAAAAGATTGATTTTTTTCCGCTGGAACTTCCAAAAGTAAACTTTTAGTCGAATTTCTTTCCGGACTGAGCATCAATGTAGAAGTTCTGATTTCGGGCTCATATTCTTTCGACAATCTTGTTTTGAGATTTTTAGAATTCCATTCTTTCGTTTCAAAATCTTCTACGACGATCTGTTTCCAAATTTCCGCCGAAGATCTGTCTTGCGATCTCAAAGGAAAGAAAATTAAAATGAAAAATAGTATTACAAGGAAAAGGTGATTTTTCCTTTCGGTAAATGAAATCTTTGAGAAGTCTTTTTTTTTCATAGAATCAGTTGACAGCTTCTTCCAAAGGTTTCCAATATCCGAATATCGTCAAAAAACTAATTACCTAATTCACAGGAGTGTAAAATGAAGGGTTCTACTCTCGTAAGACTCGCGATCGCTTTATTCATGTTTGTTAACGTAGCGCTTTTTGCCCAGGAAGATCTGGACGAAGGCTCTACTCCTCAGGCAAATACTCAAGGACAATCCGGGAGTTCCACTCCTGCAAAAACTTCTCAAAATTCTGGGACGACTCAGGGAGAAGAAGTTAAAAAAGCGGATCTTTATGTGAACTCAAAAAGTTCTTTTGAAATTTCCGCCCAAGACGACTCCAGCACAGTTGATTATATCGAATATAAAATCGGCGAAATGGATTACGCAAAATATACTTCTCCAATTACGATTTTAAAAGAAGGTGTTAACCGACTTACTTATAGAGCCGTGGATAAAGCAGGAAACAAAGAACCAGCTAAAGCGCTCGTTGTCGTTGTGGACAACACCGCCCCGACTGTAAAAATCGTTCCGAGCGAAATTCTTTACAATTTGGACGGATATAACTTCGGTTCCAAAAATGTAACTTATACAATCTCCGCAACCGACGCCCTTTCTGGAGTAAAAGAAATTAAATATTCCATCAACGGCGGAGATATGAGAACTTATGATAACCAGCCTATTAAATTAGAAAAGGCTGGAGTGAATTTGATTAAATATTCCGCTATGGACAATTCCGGAAACTCTTCTTCCGAGGCAATTCTTGTAGTAACCTTGGATGACATAAAACCAGAAGTTGAGATCCAAGGAAACACACCTCTGGTAATCATTGATGGAAAAACATATTCCAGAAAAGGAAATTCTTTTGCGATCAAAGCGGTAGACGGGCAATCTGGAATTAAAAGAATTCTAATTAAAATGGATAAAAATTCAGATTTCGTTCCTTATGCAGAACCGATCACAATCGACGCTCAAGGTGAACATACAATCGAAGCCAAAGCGATTGATAATGTAGGAAACGAAAGCGAAACCAAAAAGGTAAGTTTCTCAGTGGATGTAAATCCACCTACAACACAAATTCGTAAAGTGGAAATGGGGGCAAATAACGGAAGTCAATCTACGTCTGAATCGAAACCTGCTCCCGCTCCAGCAGCGGCACCCGCAACCAAACCTACTCAACCTACAAAAAAATAAGAGTTTAAAAAAATCTAAACTATTTAAAAACCCGGAAAAATTCCGGGTTTTTTTATTCCTTTTAAGAATTTTAGAGAACCGTAATTTATATGGAACTCTATAAACTTTTAGATTTTTTTTTACCAGTTAACTGCGAATTTTGCGGAAAATTCGATTACTTTTCTTCTAAAATCGGTGTTTGTAAACTCTGTCACAGAAAACATTCCAACGTTTCGAATTCTTTACAGACTTTATGCAAAATTTGTAAAGAAGTGCAAACTTCAAAAGAATGTTTCTATTGCAATTCTAGAAACGTATTTTTTGAAGAACTAAAATTCTTACGGAATAGAACCCCTTTTTTAGCCAAGGTAATCAATTGTATCAAATTAAGATCTGTCTATTCTCTTTCCATTTATCTTAGTTTAGGTCTTAAAAAAGAGTTAAAGTCCTGGAAACATCTGAATTTTTCAGGAATTCTACTTATGCCTTCCACAAAAACAAAATGGTATTCTAAAAATCAACAAAGGCCTTTCGAGTCCTGCGATTTCGCTTTAAAAAAACTACGGAATATTCTTCCGTTTCCTTTGATAAACCCGATCGAAAAAACAAGCGACCAAAAACAAGCAGGCAAAAGTTTAGCGGATCGTTTTATACACGCAAGACTTGCTTTTAAAATCAAAAAAGAATATAAAGGAAAGTTAAGAGGAAATTATCTTTTGATCGACGATGTGTTTACGACAGGTGCTTCTGCAAACGAGTTAGCGAGAATTCTAATCCAAAACGGAGCTGATTCAGTTCGAATTTTAACCTTGATCCGAACAGAAGGAATAGAAATTGAAAAAGACATTACAAATGTTTAGCTATTTATAACCTGACTGAAATCGCTTATGGAAACGCGCAAAATCATTCATGTGGATATGGATGCATTTTATGCCTCTGTAGAACAAAGAGATTTTCCAGAATATAAAGGCAAACCTTTGATTGTGGGTGGTCCTCCTAACAGTAGATCGGTGGTTTCGGCTGCTTCGTACGAAGCTCGTAAATTCGGAGTGCATTCCGCAATGCCTTGTTCGAAAGCGGCACAACTTGCCCCTCAGGCAATTTTTGTTCTTCCCCGATTTGAAGTATATAAGGAAGTCTCCAGACAGATTCGAAAGATTTTTTTGGAATATACGGATCTTGTCGAAATGCTTTCCTTAGACGAAGGTTATTTGGACGTTACATTCAATAAAAAGAATATTCCATTTGCAGTAACTATTGCAAAAGAAATTCGTGCGGAAATTTTTAAACGCACTGGACTTACCGCTTCCGCAGGTGTAGGTAATTCTAAGTTTATTTCTAAACTCGCATCTGAAAAAAATAAACCAAATGGGCTCACAGTCGTTCTTCCGAACGACGTAATTTCTTTTATCGATCCGTTACCAGTAAGCAGTTTTCACGGTGTTGGAAAAGTCACAACGCGGAAAATGAAAGAATTAGGAATTTATACTGGAAAAGATCTAAGAACAAAAAATATAGAAGAACTGATTCAACATTTTGGCAAAATGGGAATTTACTATTATAAAATTTCCAGAGGTGAGGATGAGCGAATGGTCGAATCCTCTCGGGAAAGAAAATCTCTTGGAGCAGAAAACACTTTTGATCAAGATAAATTAGATTATGATGATTTGCTCAAACAACTGAAAGATGTCGCCATTGAAGTAGAAAGAAGATTGGAAAAAAAAGACTTCGCCGGAAAAACCCTCACTCTTAAAATTAAATTTTACGATTTTAGTTTAAAAACGAGATCTAAAACTCTATCGGAACCTATTTTTGGAGCGGATGAACTTTATTCAATCGCAGCGGATCTTTTTGAGGAGTTTTTCGAATCCAAATACGGAAAAAAATCAGCAATTAAACCGATTCGACTTCTTGGAATCAGCCTTTCTCATCCAAATTCTGAGAACGAAGAACCTAATTTGTTTTTAAATTTATAATATTCAAATAATAGAATTTTTTTAAATCAATCTCCATCTGTTTCTGCTTTATGAAAACAGAAGATTAAAACAATTTTGTCAATCTTCGCTATAGAATTTTTCAATAACTCTATTATAAATCACAATTGGGTAGAGCAGAAATGATTTACTCAGTTTCCAGAAAACCCAGAGACTTATGCAAAAATTATAATAATCTAACAAAATAATTTTAAAAAACTGTAAGTCAAATTGAACTTGGAGTAAGTAAATGAGAAAGAATTTCTAAAAGTATAAGTTCGTAAAATCGTGATTTGCAGCAGTTCCCACAAATTGTGTTTCTTGGAATGATTTATAGATTTTTTGACAAGATCGAAAATTGTAAGAATCCCTATACTTTTTGAACGTAGTGTTCCGATAAACTCTTTGATTTAAAAAATTTGAGTCTACTCTAAAACCTCAAATAAAAGGTTATGAGAATTTAATAATAGAGTTTTCGAAAAATTAATTTTCTTATTCATTAGGTTTTTCCATGGCGAGGATTAACAAAACTGCTTCAATTGCCCATTTCAATATAACAGAAACAAAATGAGGAAGTTAATTTTTCAAAAACTCTATTAAAGTAAATGGATAATACTGTTTTACTAATATTTACACATGAAGTTTCAACAATTCTAATGACGAATAATTTGAAAGTTACAAATGTTCAGATATAACGTAAGTTATCGGGAACCTACTGACAATTTATTAGAAATTTCTAAAAGCTATCGTCTAGTTTTGGGACAAGTTTTAAATTCAAATCCCAAAACCTTAGATAGCAAAAACTTTTTACGACAGAATTTTTAAATATTAAAAAAATATCAAACTGGGACAGATTCTAAATTTTTCTCTTTTATAGATATCTCTTGGGCTTCTCTATAAGTCATCCATTTACCAGTATCCGAATCGATCACCTTACAAAGTGAAGTTGATTTTAAATAATCTCCAAAAATCGTATCCTTTTCCAAAACATAATCTCCATAGACAACCTTAATCTCATTCAAAGCCCGCTTCAAATTGTAAAATGGAATTTTCATATGAACGTGATGAGGCATGTGAATGAAAATATTATGGAAGAAAAAATTCATAATCGGATTGATATGGTAGTTGACGGTTCCTTTCATTTGTCCATAAAACGGAGTCCATTCTTCTTTCGTTTTCCAAGGAATTTCCGAATGAACATGATGTACATAAACCGTAATTCCCATAAAATAATTCCAGGCGATAAACGGTACCAAACAAACCTTTGTAAACATCCATAAACCGGCCCCCATATCAAAAACTCCGGGAATAGAAGAAGCTCCAAAATAAAAAATCAAACCTGATGAAATAAACGCAAAAGAAAGCATAATCAATTTATCTCTTTTAGCCTCTTTCAAGGGAGCGGTAAACAAAACCATTCCCTTCAGCCAAACTTCTATCATATAGTAAAAACCGCCGCCTAAAGTGGACCAAAAAAATTGATGCTTCAGTTTTTTGAATATTCCAAATTTAAAATACTCTTCCTTCGTAGTTGGATGCCATACGAAGTCGGCTTGTCTTTTAATCGTATGGCCGTGATGAATTCTATTGTGTCCATAACCCCATTGATTATATGCGTGCAAAGAAGGAAGCATTGCAATTTGTCCGATCCAATATTGAAGGAACTTACTTTTGAACAACGCCTCGTGAGCGCAATCGTGTCCCACTACAAATAAAGCCGAAATAGTCATCCCTGCAAAAAACCATAAAAATGGAAGAATATACCAATCATTCACATTCCAAAGTAAAACCACCACTAGGGCGAAAAAAAACAGATCTCTTAAAAAATAGCCTACCCCCTTATAAGTTGGGTTTGCAAAAGTCTCGTCAGAGAGAATTTCCCGAACCGAACCTAAAGTTTCTTTTGGTAAATGATTTGTTTTATTTTTCACTTTCGTTTTTCTCCTTTAATGAACATCGTTCATTACTATAATTAACAATGTTCATTAAAATCAAAATTCTTGGCAAGAAAAATGACAGTTACAACTTGAAAATTTAGCGTGAGTTCCCGCAGAAAGCGCTGCATTTAGGATTCATTTTTATAGTTTGGAAGAAGTTAAAAATTGTAAGAGTTCCCACATTTTTGTGAACTCAATCTCACATCGTTCGAAAAACTCAGCGTTTCACTTCTATTGGTGCTCTATGGATCGGTGGAAACTCAGCAAAACGCTCTCTATGGATCGCGTTTTAGGTACTCGACAATTCTGAAAAACTTTGGAAGGAGTTTTTATTTCTACACACCCGCGTTTATCAATTTAGGAAAAAGAATAAAAAGACAAATAAAAATACTTTTCTAAAAATGTAGGAACTATTACAAAATTTGAGATCTACTTGAGTAAGTGTCCAATCTCAGAAGTAAATATTACCCGACTCTCAGTTCTGGTCCATTTCAATATTGTCTTTAAGTCTGTTTATTTTCAAAAAAGTTCTTAATCCATTCTGTCAAGTTAAGAAAAAAACCTATGGATTCTGAATCAAAATCAAGTAGTAATTCTATTATTTCCGCAACTTCGAAAAATATCAGTACGAAAAACGTTTTAGTTTGTTCCATTCTGAATCGGTAATTTGGTAAAGAACATTTCGGATAATCTATGTTCGGCGGGAAGATTTGGATGATAAAACGGTCCTTTTTTAAGTCCTATCTTTTTCATCACGGACTCGAAACGAATATTTAAAACCGAAGTAAAAGAAACAATCTTTGAATATTTAAACTCATCGAATCCATAACTGATGCTGCCTCGGTTGTATACCCTAAATTAGAATTCAATCTCCATCCAATTTCAATTGCGGGAGTAAAAAACCGAAAAAGAGACTTTCAAAAAACCAGTCTGGCTGATCCATTTTTTTGATTTCTACTGATCTCTATAAAATTAAATACCGTTAATTTATCACAAAACACTGATTCCATACAAAATATTAGGTACTTTATTATATAGTTATGAGTAATACTCAAGGTCCTACCCTAATTCTCTAAAATAGATTTTTACTTTCGTAAAAAATTTTTCACATTCTACTTTTGTCAATGGATTTGGGTAACATTCCATTCGATTAGAACTCATTCTATAAAACGGTTCCAAATCTTTACTTTCCCATTCCCTTAAAATCAATCTTTCCGTTTCCAAATCCATTTTTTTATCCGTCAAAATCGCAAAACGGAGATTTTATGTAGTTATTCAACTTTATAGAGTCTCCCAGCCTTCTTTTCAACAAATTCTAAAATTCTTTTTTTAGAAACGTCGTTAAAATAAATTTAATATTGCCAAGAAAAATTCTGTCGATATTATGGATAAAGAATTATAGTTATCCACTCGATTTTCTAACTTTCGAACGTAGTCCTATCTTAAAGTTTGCTCTTCTTTTCAAGTTCTGCATCTCTAAAATTTTTCTACTTCCTTCTCCGGGAAACGCTGTTTTAAAATCAAGATAACTTGATTTTATTTATAATTATAGAGGTAAACATGTCGGTTAATATTTATGTAGGAAATCTTTCTTACGATTTGAATGAAGGAACATTAGGCGATCTTTTTAGAGCTCACGGAACCGTGAACTCAGTAAAAATCGTCATGGATCAATATTCCGGAAAATCCAAAGGATTCGGTTTTGTTGAAATGTCCAATAAAGAAGAAGCAGACAAAGCGATCAAAGATCTAGACGGAAAAAATGTTCTTACTCGCAATTTGAAAGTAAACGTTGCAAAACCAAAAAACGAAAGATTTTAATTTTAGATCTTTTAATATTTTAGTTCATTTCCCTAATTATCTTTTGGGGTTCTGAATCAAATACTTGGAATTTTTTTGTTCCTTTAAATAAAACCGCTGAAAAGAAAATTGTTTTTTGCGGTTTTATTTTTTTAGGAATCTCTATAAATCCAAAAAAAAATCCCGCCCAATCAAATTTTTGCATAAAATCGTCGTTTTGTGACTTTTGCATTTTATATTAAATTTTTTTGTATCTAAAAATCAAAAGTGATCGTAGTCCCCACATTTTAGAATGAACTATAAGTCCAATTTGCAGTAATTCCCACATTTTTGTGAACTCAATCTCACATCGTTCGAAAAACTCAGTGCCTCGCCCCATCATAACCTTACCCACAGTTGAAGAGGATTTTAGGATCAAAAAAACGCACATTTTTAAAGTGTTCCGACAAGAATGAGTCTTTTTACTTGCAAAAAGTATGTTTTTCTGATAGAGAAAAATCTTCCGAACTTCTCCACCTCCGCCCCCACCCAAAAATAAGGGTGGGAACTCAGTTTTACAGAGAATTTGTCGTAATTCTCACAGATTTAATATAGAGATCCAAATACTTGTGGGTAAGGTTATGGCTCTCTATGGATCGCGTTTTAGTTTTTGGGACAAGCTCTTCACCTTTGCTTAAAATGTCGATTCTGATTATTATAAGATATTTTTGAAATAACTTGGTAATCATTAGAGTTATTGAAAAATTCCATAATTCAGATTAACAAGCCGTTTCAATCGACTTTTTCCATAAAAGAAACTAATGACGAATTAATTTTTCAACAACTCTATTAGTAACAAAAGAATAAAAAACTATTTTACGAGGTTTTCTTTATAAATAATTTTAAAATGAGAATTTCATAATAATTGAATATTTATATCTAAAACCTAGATTTATAAAAAATAGCAAATCCGACTGATAGAATTCTTTTTACCAAAAAACAAAAGACAGACAGACTTTTAATTTTTTTTTAAAAATTTTGAAACCACAAATAAACCTGTTTTGCTTAAGTAAACTCGTGAGATTACCATAAATATTTTAAATTATATATGTTTGTTTTTATTATAATTCTGCTAATTACTTTCCATGAAACTCTTTTAGAAACGATGGGAGCTTTTTGGGGACGTCGACGAAATCTTTTTAAAATTTTCAAAAAGCCAAATATAGGAAAAAAATTATGAGAATGTTTTTTTTATAAAATAGAATTAAAAAGTAAAAAATAAGCAAAAAATTACTTTCCAAAGAGTTAACTGGTCTGTAGATACATACAATCCTTTTTAGAAAAACAAACTAATCGGATAGTTGATCAACTTAATTTCAACAGGAGATACAAATGGTATCAGGAATTACACTCATCGTGCTCAGCATTCTTGCTGTGCCTTCCTTGCTTTTGGCAAAAAAACCAGACGCAAAAGAGTTACTTGCAAAGATTTCGCCTTATCAAGGTTGGATCGGTCTAGTTTTCTGCTTTTGGGGAATTTACGGAATCGTATTCCAAGGACTTCTTGGTCTTGGATGGCTTCCTAATTGGCCAATTTACTGGATAACTGCTCTTCTCGGAAACATCGTTCAAGCTGTTCTCGGGTTCATCCTCGGTTTTGGAACAATCTCTACTTATGTTCTTTCTAAGAATGAAGAAGCAAAGAAAAAAGGTGCAGAACTCTTAGCAAAACTGGCTCCCATCCAAGGTAAGTTGGGAATTTTTGGAATTGCGGTAGGAATTTGGACAATCATTGCGTCCATCCTTTTCTACGGAGCATAATTCCATTTTTCCGGGTGAATTTCTCACCCGGAAACATTCCTCTTCTTTTTAAATCCGTTTTCATTTCTGTTTAAATTCAACCACTACTTCTCCGATTTCAGTTCCAAAAACACCATCGTTCCATTATAAATATCTTAAGTCTCATAAACAGAATTTTTCAACCCAACTCCCTTTCTTTCTGCTTGTCTTTAGGTGCAATTTACTCACATCCTTTAATGGCCTAAACGAATCAAAGTATTCTCAAAAAAACTCGTTCTTCTTGTGTTCACTTTTCCCCGTTTGAATCCTCTTGACCCTAGGAAAAAACAATAAAACTTGTTTTTAACGGCCATGAAAAAACAAATAGGCGATCGCTACGAACCAAAAGATGTAGAAAACAAATGGATTTCTCTCTGGGAAGAGAAAAAGTCTTTTATTCCAAATCCGAATTCGAAAGAATCTTTCTCCATTGTTATTCCTCCTCCCAATGTTACCGGTTCCTTACACATTGGACACGCTCTCAATCATACAATCCAAGACATTCTTATCCGAATCGAACGTAAAAAAGGCAAGTCCGCTCTTTGGCTTCCCGGTATGGATCACGCAGGTATCGCGACCCAAATGGTAGTTGAAAGAGAACTCGCAAAAGAAGGTAAAAAAAGGACCGATTTTTCAAGAGAGGAATTTATCCATAAAGTTTGGGAATGGAAAGCTCATTCTGGAGGAATGATCACCAAACAACAAAAACTTTTAGGGGAATCCGTTGACTGGTCCAGAGAAAGATTTACCCTCGACGAAGGTCTTTCTAAAGCAGTATTCAAAGTTTTTAAATCTCTTTACGATGAAGGTTTGATCTACCGCGGGGAAAGAATTATCAATTGGTGCCCCGCTTCTCAAACAGCAATCTCGGATCTAGAAGTAGAGTTTCGCGAAACTAAAGGTAAACTCTATCATATCAAATATCCAATCCACGGTAAAAAAGATCTATTTGTTGTCGTAGCTACCACAAGACCAGAAACGATGTTAGGCGACGTAGCAGTTTGCGCTAATCCGGATGACTTACGTTATACGTCATTGAAAGACGTCGTTTTGGACCTACCCCTTACAAATAGACAAATTCCTTTGTTGTTCGATTCTTTTGTAGATAAGGAATTTGGCTCTGGTCTTGTTAAAATTACCCCCGCTCACGATTCCAACGACTTTGACGCGGGGCAAAGACTTGGTCTTAAACCTTTGCTCGTAATGAATCCAGACGGAACCATGAATGAAAACGCTGGTATTTATCAAGGTCTAGATCGTTTTGAAGCTCGTAAAAAAGTTTTGTCCGATCTTGAAGCAAAAGGTCTGATCGAAAAAATTGAAGACCACGTCCACTCAGTCGGTCACAATTCCAGAGGAGGCGCTGTAATCGAACCGTATCTTTCTACCCAGTGGTTCGTTAAGATCAAACCTCTCGCCGACTTGGCAATCCAAGCGGTTCAATCTGGCCAGGTAGAATTTGTTCCTAAAATGTGGGAAAAAACTTTTTTCGAATGGATGAATAACATTCGAGATTGGTGTATTTCTAGACAACTCTGGTGGGGTCATAGAATTCCAGCTTATCATTGCAAAAAGTGTAAACACTTTGAAGTTTCGGAAACGGTTGTATCTGTTTGTACTTCCTGTGGCTCCAATGAAGTTGAACCCGATCCAGACGTTCTGGATACTTGGTTCTCTTCCCAGCTCTGGCCTTTTTCCACTCTGGGCTGGCCAGATCAAACGGAAGACTTAAAAAAATATTATCCTACGTCGGTTCTTGTCACTGGCTTTGACATCATCTTCTTTTGGGTTTCCAGAATGATCATGATGGGTATGAAATTCATGAAAGCTCCACCATTTCATAAAGTACTCATACATGGTTTAGTACGCGATAAGGACGGTAAAAAATTCTCCAAGTCTGTTGGTAACGTTATCGATCCTCTCGTGATGATGGATAAATATGGAACGGATTCTTTCCGATTTTTTCTTGCTGCTACTCTTCCCGAAGGCAAGGACATTCTTTTCGATGAATCACGGTTAGACGGTTATCGTTCGTTCTGCAATAAAATCTGGAATTCTTCCCGTTTTATTCTTATGAATTTAGAAGAATCTTTCGTTCCTACTGGAATTACTCCGGAAATCGAAAAAGATCTTGAACCTATGGATCAATGGATTCTTTCTAGATTCAATCGTTGCCTGGAGGAATACAACAAGGCTCATTCTAAATTCCATTTTTATGAAATGGCCACCGCGATCTACGAATTCATTTGGGGTGATTTCTGCGACTGGTATATCGAACTCGTTAAACCTAGAGCATATGGTAAAGTTTCCCATCGTTCCGCAGAAGTTGCTAAACAGGTTCTTTCGGACGTACTGATTCGTGCATTAGGACTTTTGCATCCTTTTATGCCTTTTCTTACAGAAGAAGTTCATTCGGTTTTTTCGGATCAATATATTGTTACTTCTCCTTTTCCGGAAAGTTATCCGATCGCATCCGATGCGTTAGGTGTTTTAAAACTCAATCTACTACAGGAAATAGTTACTAAGATACGCGTTATGCGGTCCGAAAACGGAGTCACTCCAGATAAGAAGTGTAAGGCGATCATTAAATCTTCCGATAATCTTTCCAGTTCCGCGATTATAGAAAATGAAGTTTCACTTTTACAACTAGCTCGTTTAGAATCCATTCGTACGGATGCGTTATACGAAATCCAAAAGACAGATTCGGTTTCTCATTTTACCAAAGGAGAAATCGTTCTTCCTTTAGAAGGTCTTATAGATGTCGTTAAAGAAAAAGCTCGCTTAGAAAAAGAACTTCAAAAATCCGAATTGGAAAAAGAAAAGTTAGAAGTTAAACTTTCTAATCCCGGTTTTCTTTTTAAGGCCGCTCCGGAAGTTGTGGAAAAAGAAAAAGATAAACTGAAAACACTCGTCGATAAAGTGGAAGTTCTAAAAAAGGGGATTCAAAATCTTGCAGGTTAAGTTGAAAGTTCTTCTTATCGGTTCTGGTGGTAGAGAAAGCGCAATTGCTTTTTATCTGCGTAAGTCTTCTTTGTTAAACGAATTAAAAGTGTTTCCTGGAAACGGAGGTTTTCCGGATCATGAGATCCTTCCCTCTGATTCGTTTCAAGTTTTGGACAAGAATTCGGTTCAGTCTTTTTTAAAACAAAATCCTTTCGATTTGATCGTAATTGGTCCAGAAGATCCATTGGTGGCGGGTTTTGCAGATTGGGCCGCAGAATTAAATATTCCAGTTTTTGGTCCCGATTCTTTTTGTGCTCAAGTAGAAGGTTCCAAGGATTTTGCAAAATCTTTGATGGTTGAAGCAAAGGTCCCCACCGCAGAATACAAAACATTCTCCGAATATTCAAGTTCTTTAAATTACTTAGAATCTCAATCCGTTCCGATCGTTATCAAGGCGGACGGTTTGGCTGCAGGCAAAGGTGTTACTGTTGCTACTTCTAAAGAAATGGCAAAAACAGCACTTAAGGAAATTTTCCAAGATAAAAAATTTGGTTCCAGTGGCCATCAAGTAGTCATCGAAGAATTTATGGAGGGCCAAGAAGCGTCCATCTTTGCGGTTTCGGACGGAGATTCTTATTTTCTTTTACCTGCAGCTCAGGATCACAAAAGAGCTTTTGACGGCGATCAAGGTCCTAATACTGGAGGTATGGGCGCTTATTGCCCTGCGCCGGTAATCTCCGAAAGTATATTACAAAAAGTGAAAGAACAAATCTTTGATCCTATGTTTGATCTATTCCGTAAAAAAGGTCACCCGTATCGCGGCCTTCTTTACGCCGGTTTAATGATTTCTCCGAAAGGAGAACCCAAAGTTGTTGAGTTCAATTGTAGATTTGGAGATCCAGAAACCCAGTGTGTTCTTGCTATGTTAGACGGAGATCTATTAGAACTTCTTTATAGAGCTTCCACTGGTAAAATAAAAGGTGTTCAAGCCACCGTTAAAAAAGGCGCTGCCGTTGTCGTGGTCCTGGCGGCGCAAGGATATCCTGATTCTTATGAAAAAAATATTCCTCTCAATCTTCCCGAAACTTCCGGTCAAAACGTTCATCTTTTTCATGCTGGAACTTTAAAAAAAGATGGAAAAGTTTTTTCATCCGGGGGAAGAATTCTCGGAATAGTAGCTCAAGGTGCCGATCTAAAGAGTTCGGTAAATCAAGCTTATTCCTTCCTGGAAAAAATCCAGGCTCCCAAAACGTTTTATAGAAAAGACATCGGATATAGAGCCCTTTAACATGCCATTTTTGATTTCGGGAAACTTAGATCTCGTAGAAAGACATAGCCTCAAGAAAATGGAAAAATTTCTTGGGATCATTTTATCTCCGGTTCAGTTTCCGGTAGAACAATACAATTTATTGAGACACGCCCTTCATCGTAATTTAGATCCAGATGCGTTGATCCGAAAGATGAATCGTCAGGAACTTTTATCTTTCATCTACATTCTGACCCAATTTGGAGACGTGGTTCGCGCGGAAACTCCTGCGGAATATCTGAACGTAGAAAAAATTCCTTTGGTTCTAGAATGGCAAAAGGGTCAATATATGATTCCTTACGAAGTTTTGGATCACCTTTCCACTTCTAGAATATTCAAAAATCAGAATTATCTTTTCGCTTTAATTCCTTCTTTACCTGTAAAAGAAAAAAAAGCCTGGATCGAATGGATCGGTTCCGGTTATGGTAAAACGTTTCCCAGAGAAATTAACCATGAACTTTATTTTCAGTGTAGACATCTTCAAAAACCGTTTCAAGGTAAATCCTTACTGAGAGAAGAATCGATCCAACTAAGTCAGCTTTGGCCTTTTGGGAAGAGTGATATTGTTGATTGGTTTCATAAAGGAATTACTCCGTTTTATTCCGCAATGAAAGAACTTTCCAGAACGGAGAAAGATCCTTTTCTTCTTCACGTTTTGGATCTGATTCGTTCAGGCAAACTAATCTTAAAAAAGAATCCGGAAGAATTTAGAAAAAAAGAAGAATTCATTTTAGTAGCTACCGTGGAAGGAAACACTCCTCAACTTAGGGACACCGTTTTTTCTTGGGAACAAGAAAGAGAAAATAAAGAAGATTTTCTTTTTCAATAAGCCGGTTCGTTTTTAGTTCATTGGTATAATGCTTTTGGATTTGTTTTATCCTAAGAAAATTTTTATAATATGAATTTTATGATGACCATCAAACAACGATTTGGTTAGAAATTTAATTTTTCTTTTTGAATTTTATAAAAGTGATCTTAAATTTTCAGTGCCTTTCTCAATCCATAATACAACTGAAAAATTTGGTGTGGGAACTATTACATTTTATGTAAAAAATTGCAGAAAGACATTAACCACAATAAATTAAGTAACGTGAATTCGACGTAATAAATTTCATTTTTCTGAAAAAAGTTGAGCTTTGAACTTTAAAGATCGATTTTTTAAATGTGGGAACTACCACATTGAGAAAATTCATTTTCTTATGCCCTGTTCACGTTAAGTAGCGTTAGGGATGTGAAGCGTGCGTAGCAGTCCTTTCGTTAGAAAGGACCGGAAGCGTGAGCTGAAGCGCGTAACAAGCCCGGCCTGCACTTTTTACTTTTCTATTTTGATTTACAATTCAATTCAGTGCAGGAACGCCCAAATGGATTCTATAAATCCTTGTTATTTTCCAAGTTAAGAAGTACATCTTTTTAGCCCCGGAAATCGTTTCCACAGATTCACGAACGCAAACGATTTGAATCTTTTATTTATTATGTTCTATTCGGGAAAATGGGTAAAAAATTATTATGGAATTTGATCGAACCAATGTGGAATTGAAATCATCCACAAAGGTTATTATCGAATTTAAATCGAACTCAATTGGAATCGTTATCAAATTTTAATCAAACTTAGCGTAGATGATTATGGAAGTTAAATCGGCAAAAGAACTTAAAAGAATTTCTAAAGAATTACAAGAGAATTTTTTAAATCGTTGGAAACTGTTGAATCTGGAACAAGACAAGGACCGTCTCAAATCGCTTACCGAAAAAGCAGAAGATCCAAATCTTTGGAACAATCCAGAAGAGGCGAGACTAGTTAGTCAAAAAAAGAACGAACTTGAAAAAAAACTTATCCCTTGGTTTAATATCCAACAAGATATATTAGATTTTCCTGATTTAGTAGATCTTACCTTGGATGAAAAAGGCGAAAACGGAGTTGGAGAGCTTTCTTCCGAATACAACAGACTCCAAGAAAAGTTCGAAGAATTGGAACTTTTAGGCGCTTTAAAAAATCCGGAAGATTTAAAACCCGCCTTTTTAAACATTCATCCTGGAGCCGGTGGAACCGAAAGTCAAGACTGGGCGGAAATGCTTCTTAGAATGTACACCCGTTATTTCGAAAAAAAAGGGTATCAGTATTCTCTAATAGACATCCAAGCCGGAGACGGCGCCGGCATTAAAAATGCCACCTTACACGTGATAGGCGATTTTGCATTCGGATTTCTCAAAGGTGAAAACGGAGTTCACAGACTCGTTCGGATTTCTCCGTTCGACGCAAATAAAAGAAGGCATACTTCTTTTGTTTCGGTTCATGTCAGCCCCGAAATAGACGACGATATAGACATCAAAATCGAAGAGAAAGATATTCGTGTGGACGTCTATCGATCCTCAGGTGCGGGTGGTCAGCACGTAAACACCACCGACTCGGCTGTTCGAATCACTCACATGCCGAGTGGTATCGTAGTCGCTTGTCAGAACGAAAGGTCTCAGATTAAGAACAGAGATACTGCATTCAAAATGTTGAAAGCTAGACTTTACGAGTTAGAACAAGAAAAAGCAAAGGAAGAATTGGAAAAAAAATCCGGAGAAAAAAAAGACATCTCCTGGGGTTCTCAGATTCGTAGTTACGTCTTCCATCCCTACAATCTTGTAAAAGATCATAGAACCGATCAAGAAACCGGAAACGTTGCAGCCGTGATGGACGGTGACATAGAACCGTTCATTCTTGCCTATTTGAAAACTTTGTAAAAAAATTGGACAACTACCTGAGTTACAACCACTCGCTGAGTTTAGGAAGTCGTTGTATTGAGTTTTTATTCTCCCAGATTTTCTTATATCGAACTCAAGTTAGTTAATAATAATTTTTTAATGTATAAATTTCTTAAATACTCTTGTATCTTTTTTTTTCTATTAGAAGTTTTTGGCTGTTTTGTTTCTCGAAAATTAATCTTCTTAGCTCAAGGAAAAGATACTCTTCCTTTTTATTCTGGTACTCTACTTCAAATTCAAAACAAAGATAGAATCGTCTATGCTTATTTTACCCGAAACGGCTCCAGACTTGCCGTTGTTTTTCACGGCCAACATGGAACTTTACAGAGTATATCTTATCTTGGAGCTAAACTTTCAAAAATGGGATTTTCCGTTCTATTGGTTGAATATCCCGGATATGGAAAAGCAAAACGTTACTTTAGTTCCGAAAGTAACGTTTATTCAGACGCCGATGCTGCTATAAATTTTGTGCAGAAGAATTTTTCTTTTTCGAAACAAAACACAGTTGCAGTTGGATACTCTCTTGGTACAGGAGTTGCTGTGGAAATGGCTCGGAAAAATTTAGTTTCCAAAATGATACTTTTCGCACCTTATACATCGATTCCAGATGTGGCTTCTTATCGATACGTTCCCATACTTCCTCAGATCTTGATTTGGGATCGATTTAACTCAATATCAAAGTCAAAAGATATTACATTGCCAGTATTGATCGTTCATGGAAAAAAAGACATAGCGGTTCCTTACTATATGGGAGAAACTTTAAGTAAAAGTTTTTTCAATGCAAAACTCATAACTCTTTCTAATGCGAATCATTCTATTTTCGAATTTATAACCGAAACTCACTGGAAACTAATCCGAGATTTTGTACAATAGAGTTTTTAAAAAATTCCATAGTTCAATTGAATAAACTGCTTCAATTGACCGTTTCCATGAAACAGAAATGGATTGAGAATTAATTTTTCAAAAACTCTAATGATTGTTTTGTTATTTGACGATTTTGTAAAGGGTTCAACAATTTCTTGAAACTTGATTCTAAATCATAAAAGGATTTACAGTGCTTTCAAAACTATACAATTTTTTAATTCAAATTACTTTAAGTTTTTTGAAACTGTCATTTAAATAGATGAATATTATAAAAATAGAATATTTATTTTTTTCGGTAAATCAAATATGGCTGTCTCTGGGGAATATTAATTTGATTGATTACTTTTTCAATTTCTGTCGGAGCTGTAACTTTATTTCTAAAATTAAAATACAATTTTTACAACAGACATTCGATAAAAGATTGGACTTTTGAAATTTTAATCTGTTTTATTTTCTAATCTTTAGTTGGTATCGGTTTGAAATTAAAGATTCTGAACCTTTGAAAACACTGAGAATCTTTTGGCCGATTCTATGGAAATCTCATAACTATATAAAAACTCTCAGTATTTTACTCTACAAGAAGTTTGTGAGACAAATTTAAGATGCTCAGTTTTATTAAAATCAGTAAAACAAACTTTAAATATATAGATTCGTACACTATAATTTATTATATTAAAAATTTATTATGAATTTTTCAAAAACCCTTTTATGGATTGGCCTAGGTGGCGCACTTGGAAGCATTTTCCGTTATTTGTTACAATATTGGTTCGGAATTGTTTTAGGTTTATCTCTTCCTTGGGGAACCTTAACCGCAAACTTACTCGGTTCTTTTTTAATCGGAATCGTTTACGCATTATTTGATCGGTTTCTACTTTTAGATCCTCAATGGAAGTTTTTATTTGCCTCCGGTTTTTGTGGGGGATTTACTACATTTTCCACCTTTTCCTACGAAACCCTCCAAATGCTAAAATCCGGCCACTACATTTTATTTTTAGGATATATCTGTTTAAGTACGGTTGGTGGAATCGGACTTGCTTTCACTGGAGTTTGGGTAATAAAAAATTTTTGATAAACCACGTATAACTTCTTGAGTTATATACTTTTAAAAAATAAAAACTTCTATAACTATTTCCAAGCATCGTTATGCTATATCTAAAACCATTTCTTAAATAATCCTTAACTTCAATATTTGATACTTAAGACCATAAAATTAAGACTACTAAATTCAAATACTAGACGCTTAAGTATTCATTTTCTATTATATAGTTTGTTTTTCTAAATTTTAGAATATTTTTCTTTACAAACTTTTCATCTCTAATAAGTCTCAAGGATATTCCAAATAAAAACCTCTATAAAATTGATCTTTAATTTTTGCCATGGTCGCAAAACAACGATTTTACGAAAAAATCTGATTAGGCGATTGTCCTTTTTAAATTTTGTAGAGGTAAATACAGCAAATACATAAATGAAAACCTCAAATAAGGAAATATAACAAATACGTAAATAGAAACTTCAAATAAATAGATAAACACTGCAAATACACAAATGAAAACTTCAAAAAAAACAATTAGAGCGAGTGTTTATGAAGAAAATATTTTGTATTTCAATTCTTCTTTCGATGTTTTTTCAAAGTTGTATGTCGTGGCCACTTCTAACCAGTCTCGCTGGTTTAGCTGTTGGTAAAAAAGGCGGGGATTCATCCCTATTCCACCTTCTATTAGGTAACTCTGATCCAGTTATTACAAAGATCGAACTCAGTTATCAAAATTCTTCAATTGCAAAAGGTACGAGTACGGCTCTTGAAGTTACTGCGATCTTTGATAACGGAACAAACAAGGATATTACGGATTCGACATCTATCATTTACGATCATGATTCCGTTGTAACGGTCCAAGGCAACAAGGTCAGAGGACTTGCCTTGGGTTCTTCCATACTCAAAGCAGAATACAACGGTCTACATTCTGAACAAAAAATCACAGTTACACCAGCTACTTTAAACTCAATCCAAGTGACAAGTTTAGATTCAGGTATTCTACCAAAAGGTACTAATCGTCAATTTGCGGCCGTCGGTATCTTTTCAGATGGTTCGCATCAGGATATTTCTGACGATCCATTAACCGTTTGGTCTTCAAGCAATCCTGCTTTGATCCAAGTAGACAATTCAGGTTTGGCTTCAGGTAGTAATTTAGGTACTGCTCATATTCGTGCATCCTTTCAATCCAAACAAGGATCAGAAGAGATCACCGTAGGTGACGCGGTTCTATCTCAGATTCAAATAGCTTCAAACAATCCAAATATTCCTTTAGGAAAAAAAGATCAACTGACAGCTACAGGTATATATTCGGATAATTCAAACAGGGACATTTCATCTTCCGTTATCTGGAATTCTTCTGATTCCACAACCGCTTCGGTTAAAGACAATGGAATATTAGAAACATTTGATACTGGTATTATTACAGTTTCTGCCTCTATCGGTAATATAGCCGGTTCAATAAACATTAACGTTACACCAGCTGCTTTAGTTTCTATCTCAGTTTCTCCGGTAAATGCTTCCGTAGCAAAAGGACTTAAGGAAAGTTTTAAAGCCACTGGTATTTTTACTGATGATTCAAACTCAGATATTACCGACCAGGTTACTTGGAAATCTTCTAATGTTGACATTCTTTCCATTTCTAATGCAAGTGCCAGTCACGGAGTAGCCTCCACCCTAAATCAAGGTTCGGTTCAAGTTACTGCTTCCGTTGGTGGAATCGAAGGTGTCACCGATTTTACAGTTACACAGGCGGCTTTGACTTCGATCGAAGTATCTCCCACTCTTCCTTCGATTGCAAAAGGACTAACTCAAAAGTTTACGGCTATCGGTATTTTTACGGATAACTCTAAGAAGGATATTACGGATCAAGTCACTTGGAAGTCCTCTTCTGGAATTGCAAGTGTGTCTAATGTATCTGGTAACAAAGGTTTAAGCCAAACTCATGCAGTTGGAAAGTCTACCATTACGGCAAACTTAGATAAAATTTCCAGCAAAACCGAACTTACCGTTACTCCGGCTGTTCTCACTTCAATTCAAATCAGTCCTGTAAATCCTTCTCTTGCAAAAGGTCTAACGGAAAAATTTTCCGCTACCGGTATCTATTCTGACAATTCTAAAGCAGACATCACTTCCTCCGTTACGTGGTTCTCATCTGACAATTCAATCGCAGCGATTTCAAACGCACAAAAAAGTCAAGGAAACGCTTACGGAGCGGTCAGAGGAATAACGGATATTAAAGCGACATTGGGAAATGTAACAAGCCCGGTTTCAAAATTATCCGTTACCGCTGAGAAACTTGTTGAAATCCAAATCACTCCTAATGCTGCTTCAAAAGCAAAGGGACTTACGGAAAGATTTAAGGCGACCGGTATTTTTACGGATAACTCCACAAGGGATATTACAAATCAAGTCACATGGAAGTCTTCTAATACAGACATTCTTACCGTTTCTAATACAAACGCCAAACGCGGATTAGGTTCCACTTTAAACCAAGGAACTGTTAAAGTTATCGCTTCTATGGGTGGAATTGAAGGTGTAACCGATTTTACAGTTACAAAGGCGACTTTGACTTCAATCGAAGTGACTTCGAATGATTCATCCTTTACAAAAGGTTATAGTTATCAATTCAAAGCGACTGGAATCTATACAGACCATTCAAAGACAGACGTTACTGAACAGGTAGTCTGGTCTTCTTCAAATTCAAAAATCGCATTGGCAGATAATACTTTCGGATCCTCTGGTTTGATTAGCACAATCGATTCTGGAAGCACAAATATCACTGCAACATTATCGGATACCGCATCCGGTTCTTTTGTTTTGAATGTCAATCCAGCGCTTCTTATTTCTATCGAGATAACGCCGAACATCAACTCTATCCCTCACGGTCTTACAAAACAATTTAAAGCGACTGGTATATTTTCAGACAAATCTACTCAGAATTTGACTCAACTTGTAACTTGGATTTCTTCTGATCCCTCTAAAATTGAAATCGAAAACATATCTAGTAAAAAAGGTATAGCAACAGCTTCTACATTAGGAAGTTCAAATATTACAGCTGTCTTTAAATCCGTCCAAAGCTCCCCAGTTCCAATCACAGTCACTGGCTTGGAACTAAAAAGTATAACCATCAGCCCTTCTTCAAGTTCAATAGCAAAAGGATTGACCCAGCAATTTAAAGCGATAGGAACTTTTATAGACGGCTCTGAACAAGAGATTACGAATCTTGTGACCTGGCATTCTTCCAAATCCGACATTACTCCTATAAATAACGCTGCCAATGAAAAAGGTTTAGCAACCGCACTTTCAATAGGTTCTTCCGACATCTCCGCGATTTACAATTCTATAAATAGTAATAAGATAAACTTTAATGTAAATGCCGCCACATTAGAATCTATTAAAATTAATCCAGTCAATAATAACATCGCAAAAGGACTTACCCAACAATATACTGCGCTTGGTGTTTATTCGGACTCCACCATTCAGGACATCAGCGCTTCAGTTACATGGTCTAGCTCCAATTCTTCTTCGATTAGCATCTCCAATTCAACCGGAACCAAGGGAAAAGCGACCGCTTTACAGATTGGAAACAGTAAAATCACTGCGACTTACAATTCCATTTCGGAAAACATCGATTTAACCGTCAGCGCAGCAAACCTTTCTTCGATTTCAATATCTCCTAATTATACAAATATAAACGCGACCGTATCAAAACAATTCTTTGCAGTGGGAACGTATTCGGATAGGACCAAAGCGGATTTAACTTCTTCGGTTACATGGTCTAGTTCGAATCAATCTCAAGCAAAGGTGAGTAATGCATATGAAACGAAAGGATTGGTTACAGGGATTGCTTCTGGAAATACAATAATCACCGCGACCTACGGTTCAATATCAGGACACACAACTCTTTCAGTAAATAAAACAGACACGATAGCTCCAAAAATTCAATCCGTAGTTTCTTTATCACCTACCACAATTCGAGTAGTATATTCAAAATCCGTAAATAATCAAGAAGCTTTAAATTTATCTAATTACAAAATAATTGACAGTTCTAATTTTATCGGGCATTGTTTAGATAACACGGATTTCAATTCTAATTCTCAAACCGCAGATTTTTCTCTAAAAAGTATCAGTGGAAGTAAAAATACTTTTACGATCACTCTTTCCCATTCACAAAATTTAAATAAGAATTATACACTCGTAGCAAATAAACAAAGAATTCATGATCTTTCCTTAATTCCAAATCAGTTAAGCTGTCCGAATAACGCCGATTTTATGGGAAAAGAACAACTTAAACTTACAAGTGCAGTTTGTAATTCCTTAAACCGCGTAATCATTTCCTTTTCTAAACCGTTATATGCAGGAAAAGAAACAATTAAGTCCGTGGAGTGTTCTAATCAGTCAGAATGTGAATCCAGATATAAATTTACAGGTGTTTCTGCTTTAGGAAATATTACGAACGCAAAAATTTTGGACGGAATCGTATGTGGTGGAGCTCCTGCAGATTCTTCTAAAGTGTGTCTAACGCATACGCTTCTTCAGTCAGGTGGTCAATACACTGTAATTGCTGCAAACCATTCCAATGGCGACGGTTTTGACGATAGTCCTTGGGGAGCAATCCGCGATTCATTAGATCAGGAGAACTTACAATCTTCTCCGAAAGATAGAAGCAACTTTATAGGTTGTGGAAATTCTCCCGTAAATTTTGTAGACGGTCCGGTTGTGTCAAATCCCTTCGGAGACGGTTCCGATTTCGGAGCTCTTATAGATTACAACAATCAAATCTATCTAGGGCCAAATGTAAAAGGAAACCAAGCAACCCGATTTAATTATGACGGAACTTCTCCGGAATCCGTTTTCTTTTCTTTCACCAAAGATACAATGGGAGATAAATCGCGTAACAACGCTTTGTCGAGAGACGGAGGAATCCCAGTTCCTAATTATGTTACGATCGGTCATAAAGGTTGTACGTTCAACACGGCTGACATAACCACAGGATGTGGTCCTGATAATGAAGACGGAAGAGGAGTATTTGCAACAGGAACGTTAGGCGGAATTTCACATATGTTCATGGCAGGATCCAAATCTTCAGTAGGAGGTGTTCCAAATTTAGATTACCTTTACTATTCTTCCAATACGGACTCAGGTCTTGATTTTAAATATATAGATATGGGAGCGGTCACTGGAAATCTCACCGCTGGAACTAGCGCTATGAATGTATTTGCAGATAGAATTTATATCGGCTTTGCCAAAAGAAACAATCATTCGAACGCACCCGACTTTAATAAAATCACGTTTCATTCTTCTGATACAAACCGATGTCAAATAGGAAGTAACTGCGAAACAAACAAAATACAAAGTGGAAGTCGTTTTAGAATCGATAGAATGCCTTATTTCGGAGGTGGAAGCGTAGACTTAGTCACTGTAGAACGAACTAAAAAGGTTTTACGCAGATTAGGAAGTCTTGATTTAGCTCCTGGGAATAGACCTTTTATCGAGAAAAAAGTTAAAAACAAAAAATTAAATAATCTAAGTAATTCCTCAATCAATTGGGCCTACTTTGTGGGAATCGATTCTATGTTTGTGTTTAACGGTAAACTTTATGCAGCAAACGGAGGTTTTCCAAATTCTCTACATAATGGAAGTATAATACATTCTAAAAACGACAATCCATCTCCTTGTGAAGGAATCGATCGTTGTTCTAGCTGGGCAGACTCAGCGCCTAGATCAAATCCAAAATGGTATAACTCACCAACTAACAACTGGTATTCTTTAGAGCTCATAAAAGATCACGATCTAATTCCGGCAGATAAAGCATTTTCTCAGTTCTCTGAATTTAACGGAAAACTATACGTTACAAGAACAATTTGTGTAACTCCAGAAGATCATTCTGGACTTAGAAAAAACTTACAGAAGGTCTCAGGTTGTACAGACGGAGATTACACCAATCGCAGACCACAACTTTGGAAATGTGATCCAACTCTGACAGGAGACAAAACAAGTTGTGAAGCAGACGACTGGTCTTTGGTTGGAGACAATGGAACTGGATTTACAAATTTCGGAAATGTTTCCAATCACAGCATGACGATGGTAGTAGCAAGTGGATCCTATCTTTACGTAGGTTTTGATAACGAAAACGGAATTCAAATTTGGAGAACAAATTTACAAAATCCAGATCATAGCTCTAATTCTTGGGAACAAGTGGGAAGAAATGGATTAGGAGATATTACCAATCGTCAAATTTATTCTGCAATTACAGTATCAAACTTAGGAGTAAATTACGTCTATGTTAGCACAGGACAAAGTAATCAACCCGTCAAAGTTTACAGACAGCAGAATTTATAATATGCAAAATTCGTTAAGAATCATTGTGGTAATTCTGTTTACTTGGTTTATTTATTGTAAAGTAAACGAAAATTCTGAAAGACTCGTATTTAACCAAAATGAACAAAACGGAATCGTTCGTCTTCAGTCTTTCGTTTACGGAACGTTAACTCCGGAAAAAAATATTCAAAATTATGAATTTACTATCAACCAATCCGAAAACGTTTTAGGAATCGTTCAAGTCGATTCCACAAACCCGGATTTAAAGGTTAAACTAATTAAAAAAGGATTTCTTTTTGATTCAAAGAAAGAATGTACAAATACAAACTTAGGAAACACATACTCTTGTAAAATCGAAAATCAATTATTGGAAAAAGGCAGATATACTGCAGTCGTTTATAAAAACACGAATATGAAAAAATTAAATTTTAATCTTTTTGTAGGAATATTCGGGAAGGGTTATATAAATGTCAAAGCAACATCCAATCATTAGGATCTCAATAGCATGTTTGATTTTAAGTTTATTTATCACTTGTCAAAACGTACAAGTAAGTTTTACACAAAAACCACCTCAATCGTGTATGCCGCCTATATTGAGAAGACAGTGTAAAAACGATCTGGAAGAAAGAGCCAGGCTCAACGCACAACCGCCTCAAGTTCATGTTATTTCTCAATCATTTTATTTTTGGGGAATGATTCCGAAAAAACACTACGTCAATGTAAACGAATATTGCCCAAACAAGATCAAAGAAATACGTCAATATTCCACGTTTTTAGATTTTCTCTATGAACAATTGACTCTCGGAATTTATACTCCGAGAACCTTAAATCTAACCTGTTATAACTGAGTAAAACCATGAAATTTTTTAAAATAGTATTTTTTACTTTAATAACTTTAACAACGATTCATTGTTACAATACTACATTACAAATCCATGATTCACAGTATTTTACTACTGCCGAGTCCGAACCTGAACAAACCTACAAACAAGGAGGTTATCTATTAGGTTTGATAAATTCATTTGATACTCCGGAAATTCAATGTTCCGAAGGAAAACCGGAAATTCTAATTTTAAGAAACTTCTGGGATAACGTCATTCACTGGACGATCGGCGGAATATATACTCAAAGAACCGTACAAATATTCTGCAAAAAAGAAACGGTAAATGAAAATACCAATCAAGAGGGTCCCGGATAAAAACCGGGATTCCAAGCGACCTCCCAATAAAATCCTTCCGGATCTTGGAAGTAACCGGAGTATCCTCCCCAAAAAACATCCTGAGGTCGCTTAACAATTTTGGCGCCGACTTTCTCCGCTTTTGCGATTACTTGGTCCACTTCTTCTTTGGATCGTCCATTGTAAGCGATGGTAAATCCTCTAAAACCGTCACCTTCCGCAGAAACACCCACATCTGCGGCAAGTTCTTCCCAAGGATATAAAGCGAGCCAAGTTCCGTTTAATGTAAAGAAGGCGACGTTTCCTTCAAATTTCATTTTAGGAAACCCAAGACCTTGTTCGTAAAAATGAACCGCTTTTTCTAGATCCCTAACCCCGAGAGTAATCAAATTCATTCTTGGTTGCATGGGACTTAGATTCCAAAAATCGAAAGGATCGAAAAGTAAAATTCAAATCAGAGCTTATCCCAAACCTCAAAATGTGGGAACTACTACGAAAATTTAACGACAAGAGAACTGCTCGAAATTTGCCAAATGCGACTTAATTTGTAGGAACCTATTGTATTTTATTAAAAATTTCTAATGAATTATCGCATAAAATTCTTTGAGGTTTGAGACAGTTCTTGATTTGAAAAAGGATTCAGCAAATTTTGAGATATGGCTAAGGCTGTGTTTCGATAAAGAATAAGCGTAAAACTAACGTGAGTTCGATGTACGATATTCTTTTATAAAACCTGATTTTTCCGCAAAAAATAAAATGTGGGAACTCCCCTTAAAAAGTTCAATGATAAAGGACTGTTCAAAACCCTATAAGAGACTTAATCTGTGGAAACTCCTTTTAGCAAATCACGATTTTATAAACCAATTTTGAAATTGTAGGAACTCATATTTTTAGAAAATTCTTTCTCAACCGAACTCACGTAAAAATGAGATTTAAATTTTGATGATGGCCATAAAACAACGGTTTTGTGCAAAATTTGGTTGGAAGATGATTCTTTTTGTAGTAGTTCCCACATTTTATTTTTACGAAAAAATTGACCTAAGATAAAAACTGATTTCTCCATGAACTCACGTTAAGAAAAGATTTATTAGCCGATTCAATATGAATTTCTTGTTCGTCGACAGACCATTCTATAACGTCTTCCATAGAAAGTTTTAAAAATTCCCGAATTTCTTTGGAATCGTTATTTGATATTTCGAAGTGCTTTTGAATCTTAACTTCATACTCTTACATTAGAGTTGTTAAAAAATCCCATAATTCAGTTTAACAAAACTGTTTTAATCTACTGTTTTAATGAAATAGAAACTGATAGAGATTCATTTTTCAAAAACTCTATTCTATAAAGAAGTAAGAAGGACCAATATAAAAAAATTTTACAGAGTATCACAAAAACCCAAACTCAATCAACGTCTTTCTATAAATCAAACGATGTTTAGGAAACGAAGTGTTAAATTTTCACAAGTGATCCATAAAAAATTAGAGCGCTCAAGTTACTTTCAAAACAATTTTTATCGTTTTAGACCGTATCTTGCTTTTACGAGATGAATGTTTTTTTCCATTTCGGCCCAGAGAGATTCTTTATTTGGATGAAAGGAAGCAAAAACACCCTGACGGATCAAATCCACGATCTCATCTAAAGAGAAATCCAAGAATCTCCAAAGTTTATAATATTCGTATGTAAGATTTACATTGAATATTTCAGGATCGTCGGTGTTGATACTAAGAGGAAGGCCCTGATCGTAGTAATAACGAACCGGATGGTTTTGTTCTTTTCTAACGTATTTTCCAGTAAATACGTTAGACGTCACACAGATCTCGATCGGAATATGATTTTCCCTAAGATACTTTACCAACTCAGGATCTTGTATCGCGGAAGTTCCATGCCCAATCCTTTCCGCTTTGAGAAGCTCCACCGCCTCCCAAATTGCCCAAGGGCCGTCGTCTTCTCCAGAATGTGCCACAACTCTAAGCCCTGCTTCCCTCGCTTTTTGGAAAACCCCTTGATAATCCCTGGCAGGTCCCATCAGTTCTGCACCTCCAAGACCGATCCCGATCACTTCCGGATGTCTTAGTTTTAGAACACGATCCAAATTTTTCATCGCATTTTCTGGTCCAAAGGATCTAGACACATCAACTAACAAGCGTATGGTGATACCGTCACTTTCCTTTTCCTCCCGAATTCGATTGACTAAGAAGTCGATCATTTCTTCGAAATCGAGACCATTCTGAATAAACTTAGAAGGAGCGAAAAAAACTTCCGTATAAATGATGTTATTCCCTCTCATGTATTCCGCGAGACTTTCTACAAAAAATGAGAAATCGGAAGGTTCCTTAACAAGAGATTGAATAAAAAAGAATACCTGAATGAAACCGTTCAAATCCTTAAAATTGAATTTAGCCTCGAACTCTTCGTCCGTTACGTTAATCCCATTTTTAACCATCAACCTTTTCATCGTGTCCTTATTGACACATGCCTCAAGGTGGAGATGGATTTCCGTTTTAGGAAGTTCTCGTAGGAAATTAATTACGTCTTGATCGTCCGGTTTTTCTTTAGAAAGATCTCCGGACGGAAAAAGGCCTTTGAGCGGCACCGGAGTTTCCAAAGAAATCCCAGTTGTAGGAACTCCCAATATCCAAGCTGGCGGATCTAGGACCTCAAGTTCCATGAGGCCCACTCTTTCGTTTAAGAGTTCGTTGATTTGTTTATCAAAAGAAATTTGTAAAGAAGAAGAATAAGGCCGGTCCGCAGGAAGCCTAGACTTCAAGCGGTTCAGCTCGGTCACGTCTCGATCAATGATCCGAATTCTATCTAAAATCTCTTTAAAAGTTAAAGCCACTAAGGCAATATATATTTTCCAGGAAAAGATTTCAATTCTGATTCAAGGATCAAGTCTGGATGACCTAAGAATCAAAACGACTCCAAAGTCAGCTGGGATCAATTTCAATCTTTCTTGAAAATCCGGTATTTCGTTCAGAAACGTTCTGTCTCATCAAAATTCAGTAAAAAAAATCAGGACGAATCCAGCTGCCACGGGCAGATCGGACCGCGCTTTCAGCTCCAGTCAATCAATTGTATGCAGAAAACGTTATACAACTATCGTCTTTGGTTTCAATTTATTAGAGTTGTTGAAAAATTACATGTGACGATTAATAAAACTGCTTCAATGGACCGTTTCCATGAAACAGAAACTAAGTGGCGATTCATTTTTCAACAACTCTATTTTTATTATAAAACGCGATCTGTCGAGCGATGCATTGAGTTCAGGGAGGAAACGCTGAGTTTGAAAGAGCGTTCTGCTTTAGTTTCTCCTACTCTTCAATCGCTTTCACATCGGATTCATAGAACTTATCTGAAACGGAATTTTGTGATAAACATTTAAATACTCAATTTGAGAAAGATAGATGAACCTCTAATCTGTATTTGGTCCGTGCATTCTACATTGATAACACATGGAACATTTGATTTGTATTCTATTGTATAGGTTTATACTCTAGATTTAGTTGTCGTTATCATAACGAACAACTATGGTTCTTTCATTTCTCAAAAAATTTTGGATTTATAATTTAACAACAAGAAAACGATTCAAAAACCCAAAATACGATTTAAAGAGAATTAAAATTACAGAAATCAATTTGATTTTTAGTTCGGTTTGTCAAAAACTCATTAAATGAATATAATATATTTTTATAATACTCTTAAATAGCCTAAAGCTTATTTGAGTCTTTTAAAATTATACATCTACCATTAGGAAAACGGAATTATCTGTTCTCCTTAATAAAAGAAAAAACGAAAGAATACATTGAATTCTAAAACTTAACTTTTTCAACAACTCTAATATCAAAACGATTCTTATTATAATAATTAAATAGGTTGAAAGAGTAAAAACCCTGGACGGTTTTACAGCAAATGGTTATTTAATTTTGAAAGGCCTATAAACAAAAAACGATATGTGAAACTGTCACAAAAATAATCGTTAAAAAACCTAAACTTCTTTCAAAAAAAATTTAAAAGTTTCTCTAAGTGAGTATTACTTCAATTTACTTAAAATTAAAACCAAAAGAATCAAACAAACCAACACCGTTCTGTGTTTTCAAAACAAACCCTAGTGAAAGTCTGGTAACAGAACCATCTGGAGTTTGTAATGCGTCACAGGAATCTTAAATTCATCTTATTAATTTCTGGAATTTCAATTTTATTCGCTTTGACCTGTATTATTTCGGCAGTCGCCTTCTTTGTAGGAAAGAAAAAAATAACAGAGAACTATCTCAGCCAAATGAAAAGTATCATTACAGTAGTCGGCTTAGATTTTGATTCTTTTCTAACAAATCACGTAAACGTAGCATGGACGATTGCAAATGATCCGCGAACTTTAGAGTCATTAAAATCTGGCTCTCCCATAGCCGGAAATTTTTATCAAGATCTTATGCAGAGATACGGGGTTTACGAAAATATTTTCGTTTGTTCTCTAGATAAAGATGCAACGGTCATTGTAGATGGAGTAGGAGGTAAAAGCATAGGGATCAAAATTTCCGAAGTAAAAATGGAACAAAGCGTTTTTACTGCAAAAGAAGGAAAAGCTTATTTAGCAAAAGCAAGAAAATCTCCGATCAATGGTTTACCAGTCGCATTAATTTCAGTTCCGATTTTAGAAGGAAATCATCCAATCGGACTCGTAGGGGTTGCACTTTCTTTCGATTCCATTTCTGAAAAAATCATCAAAGAAATTAAAATCGGAGAACAAGGATATGTTTTTGCGATGGAACAAGAAGGTGTTGTTATCGCTCACCCAGAAAAGAATCAAGTTCTAAATCTAGACATCTCAAAAGAAAATTACGGTAAAACGATCTTAGAATTAAAAACCGGAAATATGACCGAATTTTTTTCTCAAGGAGACGAACACTACGTAATTCCTTATAAATTAGATACATGGAAAACCTCGATCGTAGCGGTTCAACCCAAATCAGAAATCAGAGAATCATTATTTGGACTTTTGGTTTTAATCGTTTTGGCTGGTGCTGCAACTGCATCCGTTTCTTCTTATCTACTTTACGTTCTTTTAAAAAAACGTTTAAGTCCATTGGAAAACGCAAGTAAACTTTTTAAAACTATGTCGGAAGGAGATCTTAGATCCAATATCAAGGTTGTATACGAGGACGAAATCGGTTCGATGAGCCAGGATTTAAATTCGTTTATATTCAGTATTCGTAATTCTTTAAAAGAAATTCAAAATGTTTCCACCGAATTGGCCTCGTTTTCAGAAAAATTAACAACCTCTTCCAATTCCTTTGCAGCCGGAGCACAAGCAACCGCCGCATCTACGGAAGAAATGTCTGCTACCGTAGAAGAACTTTCATCCGGGATGGACAATATTTCGGCAGGAACAAATCGTCAGTATAACAATATAATAGAATTTCATAATAATATAAAAAACCTTTCTTCCAGCGTCAGTGAAATCGGATCAGAAATCAAGCAGGCGCTTCAATTAACTCAAGGAATTTCTTTACAAGCGGTAAAAGGGGAAGAGTCTCTCGGCCAGATGAAGACCATGGTTCAAAACATAATTAAATCTTCGGGAGAAATGTCTGCGATTATCGGAATCATTAACGATATTTCAGATCAAACCTCTCTTCTGGCATTAAACGCTGCAATCGAAGCTGCAAGAGCCGGAGAAGCAGGAAAAGGATTTGCGGTTGTAGCGGAAGAAATTTCTAAATTATCAGAAAGAACCAACTTTTCTATCAAATCGATCAGCGAAATGATTTTAAGAAACAATCACGAATTGGATTCAGGAGCAAACGGCATCCAATCTTCCTCCGAAGTGATTCATGAAATCATCAAAAATACGGATACGGTTTCCAAAGCAATGAAAAGGTTGTACGAAATTACGAACGCTCAAGAAGAAATTAATCAACAAGTAGCAGAAAACGCCGATAAGGTAGGAGCCGATGCGGAATTCGTAAAACAGGCTATGGACGAACAAAAACAAGCCTTTCACGAGATTACACAAGCAATCGTTCAGATTAATGATCATACATTAGGTACCGCCTCCGGAGCGGACGAAATTTCTTCTTCCGCAAAAAACCTTGAAATTTCAGCGGAAGATTTGAGACGAATTACCGATCGGTTTACTTTATAAATTATTTCTTAGGAATTTAAAATGTAATTTTATTCAATGTCTGTTCCCAAATATAGAAGAACCTTGTTTTTTTATGAGTCTCAAAAAATAAAGTTTTAAATTGTGGAACAGATTTTAAAAACTTAACAAATAAATATAATAGATTTTTATAATACTTTGAAATAACTTTTACTAATTTTTAATCATTTAAAGTACTTTTCATTTTCAATAAAATCGTTTTTTAGATCCGAAAACTCAATCATAAAGTACGGTTTAAAAAACGCAACGGTTCCGTTTTATTTAAAACTTGCCAAATAATTGTAACAGATTTCTTTAATGTTTTTAGGAAACTTCTCTAAAATAGATTTTTAATTTTTCTGAAGACCGCAAAACAACGGTTTTATGAAGAACACGATGATTCTTTTGAAATTTTATAGAACTTTCATTTACAGCAAATCGCAAAATCTAATGTACTTTATCAGAAAAATCTATCTGAGTAGTAAAACGGAGATCATATGAACTTAGAAACGTGGAAACAATCTGGAAATTATACTACTTATCAAAACTGGAAAATTTTCTTTAAAGAAGAAGGTAAAGGTGAAAATATACTTTTGATCCACGGATTTCCGACCGCGTCTTTTGATTGGGAAAAAATCTGGCGACCACTTTCCAAGAATAGGAGAGTTATCGCTCTGGACTTACTAGGGTTCGGATTTTCATCCAAACCTAAGATTGATTATTCTATTTTTTTACAAGCGGATATAATCGAAAAATTGTTAAGCGACAAAGGAATCTTAGAAACCAAAATTCTCGCACATAACTTAGGGGATACTGTGACACAGGAATTACTCTCACGTTTTATAGATAGAAAAAATTCAGGAACAAAAGGACTTAAAATCCAAGCGATCACTTTACTCAATGGAGGAATTTTTCCGGAATCTCATAGACCCAAGTTTATACAAAAACTATTACACAGTCCTTTGGGATGGATTCTTTCCGAATTTATGAACCGTAAGTCTTTTCAAAAAAATTTTTCCTCTGTTTTCGGAACAAATACAAAACCGAGTCTTGAAGAACTAGATCAATTTTGGGAGTTAGTTTCTTTCGATGGCGGAGAAAAAATTGCTTATAAGTTGATTCGATACATGCAGGAGAGAAAAATAAACAGGTCGCGTTGGGTAAATGCTTTACTCAATTCTCCGATCCCAATTCGAATGATCAATGGTATAGAAGACCCGATCAGTGGTAAGAATATCGTAAAACGATATAGAGAACTTGTTCCTTCGGCAGACATAGTAGAACTTTTAGGAATTGGTCACTATCCTCAAGTGGAGTCTCCGGATCTAGTATTAAAATCCATTCTATAAAAATTGGATCGTCTTTATCTCTTCAAAAAAACAAGTTATGGTTAAGTCATTTTGTTTTTAGAATACTACCATTAAATAGAAAATTACTTAATTCAGACGTTTACTCAGTTATCAACTCAATATTTTTGATAAAGAATCTGCAAAAGTGATAAACTGAGTTTCAATAAAATATAGAAACCCATACATTTTATTGAAGATTCATGATTGATTTTAAAGTTTTCGGGACAGATTCAAACCCAAACTAAACCATTTGGTAAATCTTAGGTTAATCGATCTTATGATTTGCAATTTTTTGACTTAGGGATTATCCTTGAAAAAAAAAATACCAAAGGATTTTGATGGAATCTTGGAACAAAAAGATTTCGTTTTAAACCATTTGACTTTATTATATTATCATGACCAAATCGAGTTACGGTAACCCTAGATTTTTCGATTTCGTATATGACGAATTTCTAACCGGCGTAGACGGTTCTATCTTCCCACATCAAGAGGGTAATCTTTTCAATTCCCTAACAAGAGAAAGTATATTAGAATTATTAGAAATCACTGGAATTCTTCCTGAAATCCGAAAGAAAGGTTATCCAAAAATTCAACTTGAAATTTCAGGAATGGGAGAAGATTTTCAAAGACTCGTTTTAATTTCCGATAAAGAAATTTTATTACATCTTCGTTTAAGCATTCAAGAATACAGATTGGAAATTAACGACTACTTTTTTAAAGAGAAGTATTTGATCATAAATTGGCTACAGACACGTCATCCGAAATCTCAAACCATGGATAAAAGTAGGTTGTATCCCGGACAAGACGTTCCGGGGCTCGGAATTTTTCATCAGATTTCAGACTTTATAGGTTTTTTGATTTTATCTCTCAGATTGAATGGCTCGATAATTCGACCCGAATATTTTCATGACGCAGTACTTTTTTCTAAAAAATTTAGATTTTTAACCCCCGAGTCGCAAGCCCTATTTATCGCACTCAGAAGAGATTTTAAAAACCAATCCATTCGAGGGATTTCTATCGATCTTCATTCCGGTAAAATTCAAAATCACAACGACATTCTTAAATGGAAAGCCGTTGAAATGATTCTATTTCTTGAAAAAACTTTAAACTCTTTTGTATTCAATAAGAAATTCGACAAGAAAGTTACCAAGATATTGGATACAATCAAACTCAATGTCGTTGAATCCTAGTTAGTTGAAAATTTTGAATTTTGTTTTTAACGAACAAAAAGTAAATTGATGATAAAAATTAATATTCAGGATGTTAGGTAATGTTATCACAACTTGGTTTTACGATTCTACGCAGAAAAGGATTTACGTCGAATTCAAGTTACACAACCGAACGTTCATCTCTCGATTTTTTAATCAATAAAAAATCTTTGCTAAATAAACTAGACAAAGAAAGTGATTTAATGGGTTGTTTTGTGAAAGGGTTTGATAACTTAGATATTTATAAAGAATTATTACTTTTACAACTACCTAAAACTGACTCTGGACGATCTTTAATTTATATTTGTCCTGAATGTGGAGATATAGGTTGTGGTGCATATGCTTGCAAGATTACATCTGATAGTTCAAAATATATATGGAGTAATTTTGCATATGAAAATGGTTATGAAGAGCCATATTTAATGACAAATATAGAATCTATTTTCTTTGATAAAATTGAATATGAAAAGATCATTCAGAAAGCTTTCAATTTCTTCAGAACTATATAACCGAATACTGAATATTTTACACTAACAGCCCTTTACAATAAGGGCTCACAGCACTTAATTTTATAAAACTCAATAATACCAAAACGCAGTAGTTCTAAAAATTGTCTCTGCACTTCATGATCGCTCGTAGCCTCGTCACATTTCATCTAAAAGTTTACGTTGTATTACAAAAACTATTATGATAGGTGATATTTCTCTTAAAGATTTCAAAGAAAATTTTTTAACGTGAGTTTAGCAAATGAGAAAGAATTTTTTAAAAGTATGAGTTCCTACAATTTTAGGATTTGTTCGTAAAATTGTGATTTGTGATAGTTCCCACAGATTAAGTCTCTTAAAATAAAATATACATCTTTGAATAGTTCTTTCACCATTCTAAATTGTGAGAGTTCTCACATTTTAGAAATCAACCTGCAAAGTTCAGATCCTACGTTTTTTCAGAAAAATGAATCATGGCCCGAACTCACTTTGTTTAAGTATTTTATAAAAGTTAACTTTAGTTTGTAGAAATGTCTTTTTTTGAAAAAACGATCCAAAAAAGGAAGAATTCGTTTCCTATTTACAAATAAGAAAAATATAAAATTCAATTATTTTAAAGTATTGAACTTTTACAAATGGTTTAAAAAAAATTTTAAAAGCTCGTCTCGCGATTATAGAAATGAGACGTTTTCGTTTTACAAAAAATGTGTGAACTCATGCAAAAACTATAAAAGTTACTCATCTCTATAAAATTGAGTACCTAAATGTTTATCACAAAATGCAGTTTCAGATAAATTCTGATAGAAAGCAATTGAAGCGTAGGAGAACTCAGCAGAAAACTCTTTTAAACTCACTGCACGCCCAACGGATCTTGTTCTATAATCAATTGAAACCAAAGACGATAGTTGTATAATGTTTTCTGCATGCAATTGATTGACTGGAGCTGAGATCCCGGTCCGTGGTAGCCGAATTCGCCCAGATTTTCTTTCGGCGAACTTACGTTAAGTTGTTGAAAAATTCCATAGTGCAATTAATAAAACTACTTCAATCGACCGTTTCCATAAAACAGATGGAAAATTAATTTTTCAAAAATTCTATTATTAATTTTGTAATGATAAAATCTTAAACTAACATACGCGCAATCGTCTAAATACAATTTGTAAGCCACAACGAAGCGTTGCGCTTCAGATTCTTTATACAATAAAATATCTTTTAAACGTCGATTTTCTTCTAAGAGGTGACAGAAATTTATTTCCTATGTAATCTAAACGTAAAAAAAACGAATAGTGTTTTGAATATTCTAAAACCGAAGGAGTTACTATTATGGGAACCGGTTTCGTGGATAACAAAATCAAAACAGAACGAAAACTGGAAGTTCGGATCGCCGAAAACCAGTTAGAAATAGAGCGTACTCTTGCACTTCGTTATGAAGTTTTCAATCTCGAATTGGGAGAAGGTCTTCCTCAATCCGCCGCAACTCGCAAAGATAGGGATGAATACGATCTTTTCTGCGATCATTTGATTGTAATCGATAAGAACCAGGAAAATAAAATTGTAGGTACTTATCGAATTTTAAGAAGATCCGTAGCAAAACAAAATTTAGGTTTTTATTCAGACAACGAATTTGACATTACAAAAATTTACGAATTAGACGCCGAAACTGCAGAGATAGGTAGAAGTTGTGTTCATCCCCAATATAGAGACGGTTCCGTAATTTCTATGCTTTGGGCAGAACTCGGAGCGTATATGCAAAAATATAACGTTAGATACCTTTTTGGATGTGGTTCTATACATCAAACGGATGTACAATCGGCAAACGAAGTTTATGCGTATCTAAAAGATAAGAACGCTCTCGCTGAAAAAGAATTTGATATAAGACCTCTTCCAAGTTTTGAAATTCCTGGTTTCAATCCTAACTTTCAAGCAGACGATATGAAAGCAGTTCATAAAAGAGTTCCTGCGTTGATCAAAGGTTACCTCAGAGCAGGAGCTCAAATTTGTGGAACTCCAGCGCTGGACAAGGTTTTTAAAACCATAGACTTTTTTATACTATTCGATATTCGAGATATAGAATCCAAATACGGTAAACGTTTTCTAGATTAAACTACCCTCATAAACTCTCCGGAACACCTTGACGGGAGTTCTGGAGTTTTATTACTGACATTTGCATAATATATCACCAATTTAAATAGACAACCGAGCTTGATTCCAGAATGATTTAACAGGATTAATTCTACGTTTCAATTTTCTTAATGAACGTTTAGCTTCTTTTTTCAAAGTTTCAAAGGATTCCGGACAAAAGTTAGGAAGAAGATATCGTTTCCATTTACCCCAAACATATTCGACAGGATTTAGTTCTGGAGCATAAGGAGGTAGAAATTCAATTGTTATTCTACCATTCAAAGAGTTAATGAACTCATTGACTGCCAAGGAACGGTGAATATTGATTCGATCCCAGATGATGATCAATTTCCCGGGGATATTGCGAAGTAGGGACTTAAGAAAACAAATAATATCTTCTTGTTTAGCCGCTCCCTTTAATATTTGAAAATATAAATTCCTTTGTGTAATTGCTCCGATTACGGAAATCTTTTTCCAAGACCCTACATGTGTAAGAACAGGCGTTTGTCCTACGGGGGCCCATGTGCGAAACACGGTAGGTATTTGCGTTAAACCGCTTTCATCGATAAAAACTATCTTTCTTCGCTCTTTTTGGGCTTTTTTTAACTTTCAGCCAACGACGCTTCTTCCAATTCGAGATCGCTTTTTCATCTCGTTCTTTAGCTCGTCGAATCGGCTTTTGTACACTAAAACCAATTCTACGTAATATTTTCCATACATGATCCGGATGATAGTGGATACAGAACTTCTTTTCTATTAACTTTGCTACACGACGACAAGTCCAAATCGGAGTATCGAAGCCGTGTTTCATTGGACCTTCGATTAACATGCTCGTGAGTTCTTCTACTTGCGATTCCGTCAAGCGAGGAAGTCTACCGGCTCGACCGTTCCAAAGAACAGATTCTTCGCCTCCTTCCTCTACTTGTTTCTCCCACTGCCTTACTGCATGCCGAGTCACTCCCAGACGACGCGCCACTTCAGATCTTTTAATCCCTTCCCCTCGCAGCTTCAGGCCTTTTAAACGACGTTTCTCTAATCCTTTGAAATCTCGTTTCACTCCCGCTATATTACCCATTTCTACAGTCTTTTTTTATTAGATTATTTGGGTACTTCTTTTTGGTGATATATTATGCAATTGTCAGTAGTATCTTTTTAAGCATTTGCTTTGCAGATACCTTTTCAATGAAACAAAATGAAATAGACTTTCAACATCCTAGCGCTCGGGACCAAATCCGATTTTATTCTTTGGTTGCGATCGCTGGAATTCTGATGATTGTCTCTTATCAATTTAGATTATCTTCTTATTATTTAGGTTGGTTTGCATTTTTTATCAGTGCATTTTCCGTTGCTGGAAATGACGCGGTACAAACCGTAGGAACTTTTATAGAAAGTAAAAAAAACGTTCATTGGATTTTAAAGTTAGTCGTCTTAGGCGGAACCTTGATTTTAATTTTTTTAACCGCTTGGTTTTGGAACGGTACCCAGATTCATTTTGGACGTTTGGAAAATTTTCCGGAAATTCGACAATTCAATCTGATACAACTTTTAGCTCCTTTAATTTTAGTAGTGATTACCCGACTAAAATCTCCTATCTCCACTACTTTTTTAATCTTAGGACTTTTTGGTGGAAGTAACATCGAAAAGATACTGACTAAATCATTTTTTGGTTACGGAATCGCATTCGGTACCGCGTTACTCGTCTGGGGAATTCTGGTAAAAATAGATTCAAAAGAATACACAGAAGATCACGTTCCAGATCCTAAAAGTGAAAAACGTTGGGCGATCTTTCAATGGTTATCTACAATTTATCTTTGGATTGCATGGTTACGACAAGACGCAGCTAATATTGTAATTTATTTACCTAGACAACTTTCTATCTTAGAATTCATCCTCGCAATGTTTATGTTAGTCGCTGCTCTGGGAATTATTCTTTACACAAATGGAGGAACCATCCAAGAACTCGTAACTGAAAAATCGGATATTCAATGGTCCAAAGCGGCGACGATCGTAGATTTAGTTTATGGAACAATTCTAATCGTTTTTCACGAATGGAGCAAAACGCCCATGTCGACTACTTGGGTATTTTTAGGAATGTTAGCAGGAAGAGAAATCATTCTTAATTTTATGACCTTTAGGGATCTTCCTTATTTAGAAACTTTTAGAAAAGTTGGAAAAGACGTATTGTTTGCTTCTATGGGAATTGCAGTCAGCATTTTTATTTTTATTTTAGCTTCTCAAATTTATCCAGATACAACCGCAGATTTTTTAAAGTAGATCTCAAAAACTTTTGCAAAAATAAAGTTCATTGAACTTAAATCAAAAGAGAAAACGTATTTTTTAAAGAGCTGCTTATCACTCAACAAGTATTTAAGAAAACCATTATAATATAAACCTTAATTTGCAGTAGTTCCCACATTTTCAGAATCAATTGTTAAAACTTTAAATTTGCAGTAGTTCCCACATTTTACTAAAAAATCTTGCGGTAGAGATACAAACGTGCAAAGAGTCGCCCTTAAGATCTGTCGTATAACTTTTTCCGTAAGAAAAAGTTATACTGAAGGCTTTTTTCGCGTAACAAGCCCGGTTCTGCTTTTTTATTTTGAATGAAAGTAAAATCCAAGCAGGAACCCACGCCAAACGTTACATTCCTGATTTATAAACGCGCTACGTTTTCCATCTTGGGATCATATATTTAAAGAATCAAAATATTATAATTTATTTAATTTGAATCCGATGATTTTTTGAGACTTTGAGAAAAATACATAACCTTAATCAAAAAGATTATAACGTAAGATGCAATAAATCGCACGAAAGCCGTCTTTCCAACCAATCTTTTTTCCTTCCGCGTAAGTCCTACCGTAATAAGAAATACCCACTTCAAAAATTCGAATGTCCGGAATTTTTGAAACCTTCGCGGTAATTTCTGGTTCAAATCCAAAACGATTTTCTTTAATATCGATCGACTGAATGATTTCCCGACGGAACGCCTTATAACAAGTTTCCATATCGGTTAGATTGATATTTGTAAACATATTGGAAAGAGTGGTTAACACCATATTTCCTAGACGATGCCAATAATAAACGACTCTATGCGGACGGCCTCCCAAAAATCTACTTCCAAACACAACGTCCGCCTTACCTTTGTAAATCGGATCGATTACTTCTGGAATTTCAAAAGGATCGTATTCTAAATCGGCATCTTGAACGATAACAATGTCCCCTGTTGCCGCCTTAAATCCGGTTCTTAACGCAGCCCCTTTTCCCTGATTGACTTCATGAAAGATAATCTGATTGGCCAGTTTTTTAAAAGCAGGAGTTTGGAGTAAATCCCTCGTTCCATCTTTAGAACAATCGTCCACAAGAATAATTTCCTTATTTTTGATCGGGACTTTTTTCACAGTTTCCAAAATATTACGAATCGTATTTTTTTCGTTATAACAAGGAATGACGATGGAAACTTTCATACTTACCCCAAACCAGTAATTTCAGCCATTCGGAAATCTCGAATGATCGCGTCGGCTCGTGCTATTATTTTTTCGAGAGCGATTCCGAAAACCAAATTCTGATAGGATTCAGCGGCTTTCGGGAATTCTTTCTCGTCTATTTTAACGGAAAGAGTTTGAGAGATCCTCTTTTTATCGATACATTCACGAGCAGAAGTTATAATTCCTTTCAGAGCAATACAAATTTCTTTCAAAAGATTTTGGCCGTCTTTTTCCATCGCACTTTGATTTCCGTTGGCGTCTAACAGAGCTTTGACGTGTTCACCAATTCGGATCGAAGGTAAACCCCTTCTGCTAATTCCCATTCTTTCAACAATTGAAATCATATCCTTGAAGATAGAAAACTCAGGAGTTCCTTTAAAGATATACGTCAAAGCAGGTAATTCGGTCTCGGTAAAAGAAAGAATGGCTCCGTAAAAATAACGAATCTCAGGTTTAGCCAAAGGATGGAAATCAATTCTCTGGTATTTTTTGAGTTTTGCTTCCTGTTCTTCTAAGATCTTATTGATCGTATCTCCTTTAGCGGCTTGTTTCTTATCTTCTATTTCCTTCTGTTTGGCTTTTAAGGTTTCTAAAAATTGAATCTCATCCTTGAGGAATAGAGAAAGATTTCCTTTTTGTTGAAGGATCATAGTAAGTCTGGATTCAAACGCTTTCAAATCGAAAACCTTCGAATTCTTTTTTGAATTTTCGGAATATTCCGCCCTTAGTTTATCAAGAACGGCTTTGATTTCGGAGCTTTGTAAGGGTTCCATAGGAGTTATCTCCTATTCAGTATCGACCCAACTTTCCAAAGAAATAAGCAAAGAAGAAATATCTTCCGAACAATAAAGAAGCGCGGTTCTAGAATCTCGAAACATTTGTTGCTGATTGTATGGAAGTTGTTTGATGTGATTATCGTTTTTGGTGTTCAAAACGTTCAAAGCGCTTAAAACCATCTTTTTAAGTTTTTGAACCAACCCGAGCATCAACTCCTGCATCTCCCAAAGAGTTACTAGTTTGAGTTTTTCAGCATCCGTATTTTTAGATTGAAGAATTTGCTTTTTGGAAGACTCAAATTTAGCCGTGTAGTAGTTGACCGATCTAGGATAAGTGGTCAATTCTTTGTGGTAATTTATCAATCGATCCAGCTTTTGAAAAAATTCAATGTCAAACTCCCGATTTAAATTTCCTATAATGTTCTTATTTTCAGAAGGATCACCAGTGATTTCAAAAATTTTAGAATTTTGAAGATTATTCAAAACCGAATGAATTCTTTCTTTAATTTTTGTAAGTTCGGAAATTTTTTTCTCGATAACGTTCCCGTCTCCTAAAGAAGCAGACGAACCATATTCTATTTTCAGTAAAGAATCACCTGAGTCATGTTTGGTGGAAATAGCTGCTGGACCATCCATAATATTAAGATCCATTTGACTTAAATCCAAATCAGAATTGGAAACTTCTTTGGTTTTACGATGATCCCTTTGAAAAACCGATTTTGGAATCGCTCCTTCGTTAGTAGTTTGAGAAGAACTCGGTTTTGGAATTTTTACAGAAGACTGCTCTTGGGTTTTGGACATGATTTCCTGCAGAGAAGAAATTTTTTTCGTCGTAGAAAGATCCAACGAATGTGCTACTTGTCTAACGGGAGTACGAGAAAAGTGTTTTTGTGCTTCATTAGGAGATTCTAAAGTAATTCTCACAAATTCTAACCTTCTCGTGTCTCGATTAAAACGAAGGGCAAAACGATTCCCTTGTTTGTCTATAAACTTCTGATTAAGTTGTCCCAAAGAAAGTGAGTTAGGATCCACAGAAGAAATAGAATCGACGACGATATATTCAAATTTGTTTAACATTAATGATCTTCCTTAAGTACGGTTCCATTATTAAGTTGAAAAAAATTTTCAGAACCGGATACGTCGTGTTTGTCGAACGAAATGGGAAATGACTTTAGACCAATACCTAAGTAAAAATCTAGATACACGTTATGCAAAATGTCTTCCATTAACAAATCAAACGAACGGAAACTATGGAAACAATAATTAAAAATCTGTAAATAAGAACTTTCCTGAATGACTAACGAGGTGGAAACTTTTTCCCTTTCGATCGACAAAAAACACCTCCCCAACTTTTCAAAGTCATAAAGAAGTAAAATTCCCAACTCGGCAAGTTCGGAAAGATTTACTTCCTCTTCTTGAAGACGGGAAAAAAAGTTTCGATCCAATGAAACAGTCAAAAAAATATTCCTAGAGTCATTTTGCCTCATATCGGTCCTCCTTATCAGAACGGTTCCGAAAGTAGTTCGAAAGGATTCATTTCTGAGAGAACTACAAAATAAAGTTGTTGAGATTTCCGTTTCTAAACGACGATTTTAGCACAAATCAATTTAAGATGACCATGATGCGCTTTCAGTGGTTAAATATTATCAATCGGCACTTAACATGAAGAAGTATGAAAAGATAGTATGAGCTTGATTCAAAAGATTAGAATGTAAGACCCTACTTCAAAAAAAGATATAAGATAATACGATCGGTAAAAACTTCTATATTTTCGTAAGATCAACTTTCATTTTCAGGCATCTTTATATAGAAATGTAGGAATTCTCACAAGAAAGAAACGGTTCAAAATAGAACCGCTTAAAGCGACGTAATCTGTGGGAACTACCATGTTTTTAAGATTTTAAGAAAGAGTCTAAAAAGAATTCATTTGACAGAGGTTAAGGTACAGAAAACCTGTAAAAACTCATTCAATTAGGAAGTGTAAGCCTTGGCTAATATCAAGTCTTCAGAAAAGGACATTCGAAGAACTAAACGTAGAAATGCGGCTAATTCCCAGAACCGGTCCAGGCTCAGAACTCAGGCTAAAAAAGTTTTGAAAGCCATCAAAGAAAAAGACCAAAAAGCGGCAGTGACTCTTTTTATAGAGTACACCTCTCTTTTGGACAAAGCTGCAAAAACAAACTTAATCCATTCTAAAAACGCAGACAGAAAAAAAAGTAGAATGGCAAAAAGACTCAACTCTTCAGCAGCTTAAAAACAACGGAATATAAAGGGCGATTAGCTCAGCTGGTAGAGCGCCTGCCTTACAAGCAGGATGTCGGCAGTTCGATCCTGTCATCGCCCATAATCCTTTTCCGGAGCAACTCAAACCTCTATGAATACAAAAAGTCCCGTATTCAATCATCCGGATCTAATGGTCTCTGTTTCCGGAATCCGAGGAATCATTCCCACAGGACTTTCTCCAGAAGTAATTTTTGACTCGTTGCGCGCCTTCGGCACTTGGATCGAAGGTTCTAAAATCGTAATTGGTCGCGACTCCAGACCTTCCGGATCTTACCTCGAAAATATCTCCCTTGGTCTAATGCAAGCAATGGGCAAAGACGTATTACAACTTGGAATTGTCCCAACTCCTACAGTAAAAGCGGTGGTCAATCTATCCAAAGCGGGTGGTGGAATTATGATCAGCGCCTCTCACAATCCAATTGTCTGGAATGCATTTAAATTTATAGGACCAGGCGGTTTTTTTACAAATGCAACCGATCTAGAACAAATACTAGAAACGGTTCAAAAGCAATCCTATAAACCGATTCAATACAAACCTTCTTCTAAAATCGTTTCCGGAACAGAATGGTCCGAAAAACACATCGAATCCGTACTCAAACGAGTAAATATAAACTCAATCCGAAAGAAAAAATATAAGGTTCTTATAGACTCAGTAAACGGAGCGGGAAGTTATTTAGTTCCCGAACTTCTAAAAAAACTAGGATGTAAACCTATTCTTTTACACTGCAATCCAGACGGAACATTTCCAAGACCTCCCGAACCAACCCCGGAAGCACTCAAACAAACTTCGCGTAAAATGAAATCTTCCGGAGCCGATATTGGATTTGCACTCGATCCAGATGCAGATCGTTTAGTCATACTTACTCCCAAAAAAGGCGCAATCTCCGAAGAATACACTCTTCCATTGAGTTTTCTTTCACTTACTTTGGAAAAAATTCCTAAGAAAACAAACATGGTCGTAAATCTTTCCACAAGTTTTATCAACGAATTTGTGGCCGGACAAAATGGAATTCCTGTATTTCGTTCTAAAGTAGGAGAAGCAAATGTGGTTTCCGAAATGCTCCGTCAAAAATCGATTTTCGGAGGAGAAGGAAACGGTGGTGTAATCGATCCAACAATCGCATCTTTTGGAAGAGATTCTCTTTCCGGAATTGCACATATCTTAAATGTGATGGCTACGACCGGAAAAAAGATCGATTCTATCTTAGAAGAACTTCCTGCAATTCATATGCAAAAAACGAGTTTTAAAATCGCAGGTAAAAATCTTCAGGACATCTATTCTAAATTTCGCGGAGAATTTTCCACCTTCTCCGAAGAAACCATAGACGGACTTCGTCTGGCTTCCGAAGATTCTTGGATCCACATTCGTCCTTCTAACACCGAACCGATCATTCGAATTATAGGCGAAGCAAAGACCAAAAAAGATCTGAATTCTCTGCTGGACCGTGCAGAAAGACTCATGGAGAATGCCTGAATATGTGTGGAATCGTAGGTTATGCAGGTAAAAAAAACGCGGAATCGGTATTAGTTGTAGGCCTTATCTGTCTCGAATACAGAGGTTATGATTCTGCGGGAATTGCAGTTTTAGACCAAGGTGATATTTTAGTTCGAAAATCGAAAGGAAAGATAAAAGATCTAGAAGCTTATTTGCGTGAATTTCCCGCGCCTGGAAACGTAGGAATCGGTCATACTCGTTGGGCGACCCACGGAGAACCAAATCAAATCAACGCTCACCCTCATACAGATACAAATTCCACCGTTGCAGTAGTACATAACGGAATTATTGAAAACTATCTAGAACTTAAAAGTCAATTAAAGAAAAAAGGCCACGTATTTCAAAGTCTAACCGACACGGAAGTGCTTCCTCATCTTTTAGAAGAAAGTAAAAAAAACGGAAAATCCAATAAAGATTCCTTCTTAGAACTGTTTGGAAAAATCCATGGTAAATGGGCTGTTTCAGCCGTATTTGAAACCGAACCAAATCGAGTTTACTTTGCTCAAGACGGGGCTCCTTTATTGATCGGAAAAGGAAAAGGAGAATATTTTTTAGCCTCCGATATTTCTCCTCTAACCAGAAACTGCGAAGAAGTATATTACGTAAACTCCGGAGAATGGGGTTACTTTTCTCAAAACGAATTCAAACTATTTGATTTTTCAGGAAAGGAACTAAACCCTACTTTCAAAAAACAAGAACTTCGCTGGGAAGACCTAGACAAAGGTGGTTATCCTCACTATATGATTAAGGAGATTCACGAACAAGCGGGAATCTTTCGTAAAATCATTCAAGAAAGAATATTAGAAAATAGTGAAATTGTTTTTCCAGAAATCAAACTGAGTAAAGACGTACTTTCCAGAGTCAATCGAATTATCATCCAAGCCGCCGGAACCAGTTATTACGCCGGAATGATTGGCAAACACTATCTCGAAAATTTCGCAAAAATTCAAACAGACACGGAAGCCTCTTCCGAATTTCGTTATAGAAACCCTGTCGTAGAAGGTGACACTCTGATTATGGGAATTTCCCAATCCGGAGAAACCGCCGACACGTTAGCTTCCATTCATGAAGCAAAAGCAAAGTTTATTAAAGTAGTTTCCCTTGTGAATAACGTTAATTCTACAATCGCAAGAGAATCAGATTCTTACATACGAACCGACGCCGGACCTGAGATAGGAGTGGCAAGTACTAAGGCGTTTACCGCTCAAGTTTTAAATTTACTTTTATTTTCTATTTATATGGCTAACCTCAAATGGCTGATCAGCGACGAAGAACAAAAATCTCTTATCGAAGAAATCAAATTACTTCCCGCAAAAATTGATCGGATACTCGCACAAGCAAGTAAGATCGAAGAGATGTCCTCTCACTTTACCACTGCTAAAGATTTTATCTTTTTAGGAAGAACCTACAACCATCCAATTGCAATGGAAGGTGCTTTAAAACTTAAAGAAATTTCTTACATACACGCTTCCGGTTACGCAGGTGGAGAATTTAAACACGGTCCGATCGCGTTAATCACAAACGAAGTTCCAGTAGTTTGTATCGCACCTAAATCCGAAATTTATACAAAGATGGTTTCCAACATTCAAGAAATCAAAGCCAGAAAAGGAATTATCATTTCGATCGTGACGGAAGGAGATCAGGAAGCGAAATCTCTTTCGGATTATTGTTTTGAAATCCCGGAATGTCCCGAAATCCTAAGTCCAATCTTGAACGTAATTCCTCTTCAGTTGCTCGCCTACTATTCAGCAATCTCTAGAGGTTGCCCTCCGGATCAACCTAGAAACCTTGCTAAGTCCGTAACCGTAGAGTAAACCATCATGCCAAAGGTTCAGAGAATTCTCATCGATGAAAGAGAGGTTCCAGCTGGTTTACGATCATTGACTCGTATTCGATCTTTTTCCGAAATTCGAAACGGAATTTTAAATACAATTCAAAGAACGAAAGAAATTTATCAAGACGCGAAAATCTTTTATGTCCATTCCAACGTAACCTTTCAACAGGCCTTCTTAGAAAGGAATCCTAAAATTCTTCCTTACGACGACAAGGACGTGGACTTAGTATTATCTTCCGAATCTTGTCTTCCTTGGAACTTAATTGATGGAATTGCAAAAAATATAGAAGCTGATCTAGAACTTAGTAAAGAAGTTCGAAAATGGATTCGAAAACTCAAAGTAAAATCAAATCATTTCCACGTAGTCGGGAAATCAAAACATTTGCATGTTCATCCATCTGCGATCATATATCCAGGTGTAGTATTTGATACAACGTCTGGGCCGGTAATCGTTGATAAGGACGTAAAGATCACTTCTTTTTCATTCATCGAAGGTCCGGTTTATATAGGGCCAAATTCCCAAATAGACAATGCAAGAATTACAGGAGCTACGAACATAGGAGCGACTTGTAGAATCGGAGGAGAAGTAGGAAACTGCTTAATCGGAGATTTTACGAACAAACATCACGAAGGATTTTTAGGACATTCCATTTTAGGAAGTTGGGTAAACATAGGAGCTCTCGCAACTACATCCGATTTAAAGAATAACTATGGAGTCGTAAAAATTAGAGAAGAACAAGACGAATGTATCACAGGCTCCATTAAGTTTGGCTCCGTCATTGCAGACTATTGTAAGATTGCAATCGGAGTGATGTTAAATACCGGAACCGTAATAGACTTTGGATCAAACGTAGTATCTTCGAGGATCGGAGGATATGTAGCTCCATTTACCTGGGCAGAATCGGGACAATCTTATATCCTAGATTTGTTTCTCAGAGACGCTCGCAAAATTATGGCAAGAAGAAACAAAGAACTAACGTTATCCGAAACCGAACTGATCCGCATTTTATACGAATCTAAAGTAAAAAAATAAAAATCCGGAGGATTTTGTGGAAATCATAGAATCCAAAATACGTACGTCTTCATCAGAGTATAAAGAAAACTTCGAAGATCTAAAACAAAAAGTAGAATCCCTACGTGAGTTAATTCGTAAAATCGAGTTAGGTGGCGGCCAAAAAGCAATCGAACGCCACAAAGGAAGAGGGAAACTCACCGTAAGAGAAAGAATTTCTACTCTAATCGATCCGGGAACTTCCTTTTTAGAATTTTCACCTTTAGCCGCAGAGGGAGTTTACTCGGACTCAGTTCCATCCGCCGGAATCTTAACCGGAATTGGAAGAATCAGCGGAACGGATTGTGTGATCGTTGCAAACGACGCTACCGTAAAAGGAGGAACGTATTATCCACTTACGGTAAAAAAACATATTCGCGCCCAAGAGATCGCTCTTCAAAACTTTCTTCCCTGTATTTATCTAGTGGATTCAGGGGGAGCATTTCTTCCGATGCAAGACGAAGTGTTTCCGGACAAAGATCATTTCGGAAAAATCTTTTACAACCAGGCAAATCTTTCTGCGCTAAAAATTCCACAGATCTCAGTAGTTATGGGAAGTTGTACTGCGGGAGGCGCATATATTCCCGCAATGTCAGATGAGTCTGTAATTGTCAAAGGAAACGGAACGATTTTTTTAGGCGGTCCTCCTCTTGTAAAAGCGGCAACGGGGGAAATTGTAACTCCAGAAGAATTGGGCGGCGCCTTAGTTCACAGTACAATTTCAGGAGTAACCGATCACTACGCAGAAGACGACCTACACGCGATCGAAATCACAAGAAACATAGTATCTACATTTCATCACGCGGGGAATGTTGCCGTAAAAAATTCGATCAGTTGGGAAGAACCTTTATATCCCGCGGAAGAAATTTACGGAATCATACAAAAGGACATTCGTAAGTCCTATGACGTGCGAGAGATTATTGCAAGAATCGTAGATGGTTCTCGATTTCAAGAATTCAAAAAGTATTATGGAACCACACTCGTAACCGGCTTTGCAAAAATTTACGGAAAGATGGTGGGGATCATAGCAAACAACGGAGTTTTATTTTCGGAAAGCGCTCTTAAGGCTTCTCACTTCATTGAACTTTGTAATCAGAGAGAAATTCCTCTCTTATTCCTTCAGAACATTACTGGTTTTATGGTAGGTAAAAAATACGAAAATTCTGGAATCGCAAAAGATGGGGCTAAGATGGTGAATGCGGTTTCTACTTCCATTGTGCCTAAGTATTCTGTAGTGATCGGAGGTTCTTACGGCGCTGGAAATTATGGAATGTGTGGAAGAGCGTTTAATCCCCGCTTTTTATGGATGTGGCCTAATTCAAGAATTTCTGTAATGGGTGGTGAACAAGCGGCTAACGTTCTTTTGACGGTAAAAATGGAACAGCTAGAAAAAGAAGGAAAAAAATTATCCGAGGCAGAACAGTTTGCATTTCGCAAACCGATCTTGGACGACTACGAAAGTAAATCTTCCTGTATTTATTCATCGGCTAGACTTTGGGACGATGGAGTCATCGATCCGGCCAGAACAAGAGATATTTTAGGAATTACTCTTTATGCGGATCATTCTCAAAAGTTAGAATATCCTCAGTACGGAATTTTTAGAATGTAGAAAAATTAACGTGGGTTCGTCAGTCAGGTTCATTTTCTGAAAAGTTGGGATCTAAACTTTACAAATTGATTCCTAAAATGTGGGAACTACTGCAAATCATAGTTTTACGAACAAATTTTAAAATTGTAGGAACTCATACTTTCAGAAAATTCACCCCTGACTTCTTATATAGAAAGCTACATTAAGATTTGGTTTTTATGTTTGAGCAGAATAATAGCATTTTCCTTACTCTACAAACATTTTATACATAAAATTTGCAAAATGAAAATTTCAGCTCATTAATTCAGCAAAGTGTATTTTTTGAATCAATTTAAAATTTGTAACTTTGTTTTGGATTCATTTCAATTTCACTTTTATTTTTTAAAAAATAGAAAGCTACATTCAGATTTGGTTTTTGCTATTGAACATTTTATGTGAAAAATCCTCTTTTAAACCGGTTTATTTTTCCGTAAAAATTGAAATGTGGGAACTACCTCAAATTAGGATTTTACAGATGCGTTCTGAAATGTGAGAACTCATGTATTCTAAAGATTTTTTTGATTCTCTGAAAATTTTTAAATTCTCTTCCAATTGGTACCAATCTTGCAAACAAAGGAATAAAAATTGATTTGGGGATAGGAATGATTATGAAATGGACCAAGAGACTACTCTTATTGCTCACCCTACTTCTTCCATTTATTTTATTTGGGCAAGAAGTTAGTACAGCAGCAACCCCTGTAGCAGATAAAGGAGATACAGTTTGGATGATTGTAGCATCTGCACTTGTATTTTTTATGATACCCGGGCTCGCGTTGTTTTACGGAGGTCTCGTAAGATCTAAAAACGTTCTTTCTACTATGATGCATAGTTTTATAGCGATCTTGGTTTTGACACTACAATGGACCATCTTCGGATATAGTTTTGCTTTCTCCGGAACCAATCCTTATTTCGGAAATTTTGATCTCGCTTTTCTAAATGGAATCGATGAAAATACCTTAGAATTAACAATTCCTAAGTACATCCACTTTCTTTTTCAAGGAATGTTTGCATTGATTACACCTGCTCTGATTTCAGGAGCCATTGCAGAAAGAGTTAAATTCAGCGGTTATATAGTTTTTATTCTTCTTTGGTCCACTCTTGTTTACGATCCTGTTGCACATTGGGTTTGGGCGGCAGATGGCTGGCTCTTTAGAATGAGCGCTTTGGATTTCGCAGGCGGAACCGTTGTTCACCTTATCTCCGGAATTGCAGGCCTTGCGGCCGCAATCGTTCTAGGTAAAAGAAAAGGAGAAGGTCCTGCTCTGATAGCTCCAAACAATCTTACTTATACTTTGATTGGCGCCGGTTTACTTTGGTTTGGTTGGTTCGGTTTTAACGCAGGTTCAGGTCTTAGTGTAAACGGTATTGCAGCCAGAGCATTTTTAGTTACTTTGATTGCACCTGCTGCCGCCGGAGTCGCTTGGCTCGTAATCGAATATCTACATACTAAAAAAGCAACCGCTCTTGGAGCCGCTTCGGGTATTGTGGCAGGTTTAGTTGTAATTACTCCCGCTTCTGGTTTTGTAGGAGTTCAAGGAGCAATTATCATGGGATTACTTGTAAGCCCAGTCTGTTACGGTGCAATTCTTTTAAAAGGAAAACTAGGATACGATGATAGTTTAGATGCATTCGGAATTCACGGCGTAGGTGGTGCGTTAGGCGCAGTTCTTACGGGAGTTTTTACTCTGACTCTTGGCGCAGGTGTTGCAAGTAAAGGAGATCAAATTTTAGTTCAACTTATTAGTGTAGTTGCAACTGGGGCTTATTCTTTTATCGTTTCTATGATTCTAGTATTCTTGATCGATAAAACAATCGGCTTTCGTATTTCCGAAGAGAAAGAAATCACCGGTTTAGATTCGGAAATTCACGGAGAAAAAGGTTATATCCTTTAATAAATATTACTAAAGAATTTTAAATAAGGAGATTCTATGAAATTAATCGTTGCCATCATTCAACCTCACAAATTAGAAGAAGTAAAATCGGAACTGACCAAAAACGAAATTTATAGACTTACCGTTAGCGACGTACAGGGTTACGGTCAGCAAAAAGGAAAAACGGAAGTTTTTAGAGGCCACGAATACCAAGTGAATCTTTTGAGAAAGGTTCGATTAGAAATTGCAGTGAACGACGAATTCGTAAAACCTACAGTAGACGCTATTCTAAAAGCAGCAAAAACAGGAGATGGTAAAATCGGAGACGGAAAAATTTTTATTACTCCTCTCGAAGATGTAATACGAATCAGAACCGGAGAAAGGGGAAGTTCAGCAATCTAATCTGAAATTGTAGTGGTTATCGTAAAAAGTTAGATTGCAAATCTATATCTTACAGACCTATTTCTAAAATTTTGGGAAATCTTACTTTAACTTGAGTTCAATCTAACTGACATAAAAAAGATTGAATGCTGTACTTAAGCAGTGTAACTTTTTGCGAAAGTAATTGAGGCACAAACGTTCTTTCAAACTCATCGCCTCACTCTCAACTTAATGCATCACTTCTTGAATGCCGATCCCCAGAGAGGCATTCGCTGAGTTTGTTCGACAGATCGTATTCTATAACAAAAATGAATTCTCCATCAGTTTCCGTTTTATAGGAACTGTCGATGGAAGCAGTTTTGTTAATCTGAACTAACGTGAGTTAACACGAAAGGGATCAATGTAAGAAACTCAGCATCTTGCGCCTTGGACACTCGACAAAATCGCGTTCTATTAAAACTAAAGATGACATGTTGTATAGTATTTCCTATATACAGTTGATTGACCAAAGCGAGAGCCGGTCCGGCTGCCTATGGCAAGCCGGATTCGACAAATTTTTTACACCAAACGCATGTTATTCAGAAGTCTAAACAGGTTTTCCGTTTTCAAAAAAGATCTTTAAACGTTTCGAGCAATTTTTGAAGTAAGATTGATTTTGAAAGTCTATACAGATTTTCATTTCAAACAAGTTCAGAGATTCTTAAATCAAAGTTCTTAAAAGTTTAAAGAGCTTTTTGCGAAATTTTTCCGACACATTTTTTAGAAATTCAGATGACAAGGATTTCTTCTTCCATACAACCGATCCTTGTGTTAGAACTGAGTTGTCCGAATTGCGGAGCACCCATTCCGTTTCAAAGTAAGGTTTCCATTTACGGAGTTTGTCCGAGCTGTAAAACTTTAACCCTTCAAAAAAATCAATCTCTCGAAAATATTGGAAAAGCAGGAGAACTGATACCTGATCTTTCTCCGATTCAAATTGGAACTTCCGGCAAAACCAAAAACGGAATCTCTTTTAGAGTTGTAGGAAGAATTCAACAGAAGTACAATTTAGGTACTTGGAACGAATGGTACGCTCTTACTACCGAAGGAAATTCTATCTGGCTTGCAGAAGCGCAGGGTCAGTATATGATCACACAACTTCGTCCTACCTCTTCAAAAGAATCATTTCCCGAACACGACCCGATCCAAGATTTAGATTCTCCTCCGGACGTTTATTTTATTTCTTCTAAAACATCTAAACAACTTGTAACAGCAGGAGATACTCTCCGAATCGAAGACGAACCTTGGATGGTAAAAGAAATCGGTCTAGCGACTTGTATCGCTGGAGAAGGAGAACTGCCCATCGGTTTTGAAACAGGTTCCACTTCCGTTCTTATAGATCTTGCCACAGACGAAGGTTGGTTTGCTACATTAGATTATTCTCATACTCCCCCTTTGTTTTTTAAAGGGATGTTATATAATTTTGATCAGATTCAATTTACAAATCTTAGAGATCCAAAAACTTTTACAGGATTTCAAAAATTACAAGAAGCCAAAGCAATCCAGTGTATGGGCTGTGGAGCTTCTTTAAATCAAAGAAGTCCTGACTTTTCGAAATCCATTGCGTGCGAATATTGTGGAACCGTAATGGACACAACTCGGGAAGAATTGAAAATTCTTTCTAAATTTCAAGAAGTGATTAAGGACCGAATTTTTCTTCCACCTGGAACCAAAGTAAAACTGAAAGGAAAAGAATGCGAAGTATTTGGAGTTGTTAAAAAATCAGTTCACGCAGAGGGACAGATTTTTCCTTGGACAGAATATTTGTTACATTTTACAGGCGGCTACTATTGGTTAAATGAAACCAACGGACATTGGACAGTCTTTGAACCAGTACCGTCAATTCCAAGAACCGTAGAAGGATCTTATCCGCCTAAAAAGAAGTTTCAAAAAGAAGAATATAAATTATTCAACTCTTCCACCGCAGGAATCGATTTTGCTTTTGGTGAATTCTATTATAAAATCCACGCAGGGGACAAGGCAGAACTTGCAGATTTTATCGCACCACCTAAAATGCTTTCTTCGGAAAGAACCCAGAACGAACTATTCTGGTCAATTGGAGAATACATTTCTACAGAAGAACTTAAAAAATCGCTCCAGGTAGATGTGGAACTTCCAGTTCCAGAAGGAATCGGAACCGCACAACCAAATCCATTTACAATCATCCGAAAACGAAACATAAAGATCGCGGCTTGGCTTTCTACAATTATGCTGATCGTTCAAATTGGTTTTTGTTGGAACGCTCAAGATAAGGAAGTTTTTAAAAAAGATTTGATATACGTTCGTAATCCAGCTCCCGGTGGAACAACAGACATTTCATTTGTAACAGAAACATTTCGATTAGAAGGTGACGACAGAAAGAACGTTGAAATTCAGATGACTTCTCCAGATATTTCTAATCATTTTATTTACTATTCACTGGCGTTAATCAATACACAAACGGACATAGCATATGATACCGGCCTTGAAATCAGTTATTATGAAGGATATGAAGACGGTGAAAGTTGGTCCGAAGGAAGTAAATCCGCAGATATCATCATCGGAGAAGTTCCAGCAGGAGAATATTATCTCAGATTAGAATCCGAATCCGATTATCCTCAAGGGAAAGGAGCAAATATTTCACTCAGTATCAAAAGAGATGTGGATCGATCTGGATATTACTTTTTATTTTTACTGGCTCTCTGGCTCCCAGTACCTTATTCTTTATTTAGAAGTTTTTCTTTCGAAGCTTCGCGAAATGAAAGCAGCGACTTCGCACCGAATAACTTTGAAGATGATGATAGCAATGATGACGATTGAAAGAAATATACAGTTAAAGGATCTGTTTTAAAAATTTTAAAATGTGGAAATTCAGCAATAAAAGACTCTGCTCAAAAACTTACAACGCCTTCCGGAACCTAATTGTATTTTATCAGAAAGATCAACATAGGTTATTCAACGTTTCGTTTTCTATAGACAAGCGAGATGTTCTCTCCTTGACATATTCTCGTAAGAAGGGTCCTAACATTGAATTTCTTTAGAACAAGTTTTTATAATTTAATCAAGAAACGAAACGTATTAGAATTAGTATATATATTTTTTTTCAAAACTTAGATTTGCCAAGATAGGATTTTTACCGTGGTTTTCAAGATAAGCATAGATCTCGCCTTAAAAAATAAAATCTGTAGGAACTACTTTGTATTATTACTCAGAGTTTATCTATTCATAAAGAAACGCAATTTGTGGGAACTATCACAGTTTATTAATATTAACAGAAAGATAATTTTTACCCAAATCGATAGAAAAACTCTAACAGACCGATCGACCTTTTTAAAGTATTTTGAATATACTCAATTGCATTTTTTCTATTACTTACAACAAAACTAAAAGGAACATTTCAATGAATTTAGTAAAACGACTTTTATATCCCGCCTACGTACTTGGGATTTCAGGTTATCTAACGTATAATAACTTTTATGGAAGAGGTTCCAACGAAGTAGACGAAGTAGAAAATGTACCCAAAACGGTAAGGGAAAATCCTGGGGTTTACCGTTCTCATTATACAAATTTTATGAGATATTCCGGAGGCAAGTAGAAACGATTTGCAAACAGCGCTTTACATATCGGTCTTAATCATATCTTCTTGCGGTCTCGTTTATGAGCTGTTAGCTGGAACAATCGCATCTTATTTATTAGGCGAAACTGTAACACAATTTTCACTCATTATAGGAACGTATTTATTTTCTATGGGAGTAGGATCTTGGTTGTCCAAATATTTGGAAAAAGATTTGATCCCCAAGTTTTTGGAAATCGAACTCGCAATAGGGCTCGTAGGAGGATTTAGTTCGACGATACTTTATTTGAGTTTCGGACAGATTCGATATTTTCAGATACCGTTATTCTTACTTGTGATCTTAGTAGGAATTTTAGTAGGGCTCGAAATTCCAGTATTGTTAAGAATATTAAAAAAAGAACTACAATTCAAGGAACTCGTATCGAGGGTTTTAAGTTTAGATTACGTAGGAGCATTACTCGCATCGATCCTATTTCCAATCTTTTTTGCCCCAAAGTTGGGATTAATACGAACCGGGTTTATATTCGGAATTTTGAATGTAGGAGTAGCACTCTGGGGAACTTGGGCGTTACCCTTAAGATATAACAAAACGATTTTACTAAGAGCACAATCAGTCGTAGTATTGACCTTGTTAATTTTAGGATTTTCTTATTCGGATTTGATCACATATTATAGCGAAGAATCCTTATATACAGATGAAATCATATTATCTAAACAAACTCAATATCAAAGAATTATAGTAACACGATGGAAAAACGAAATTCGACTTTTTTTAAACGGACATTTGCAATTTTCATCTAGAGACGAATATCGTTATCATGAAACCTTGGTTCATCCGGCACTACTTGCACATCCTGCTCCGAAAAAGGTATTAGTACTCGGGGGAGGAGACGGATTAGCAGTTCGTGAAATACTAAAACATAAAAATGTGGAATCTGTAACATTAGTAGATTTAGATTCCGCTGTGACAAATTTGTTTACCGAACATAGAATATTAAAGGAACTGAATGAAGAAAGTTTAAAGAATCCAAAAGTAACCGTGATCAACACGGACGCATTCGTATGGCTGGAGGAATCGGACCAAATATTTGATGTAGTATTGATAGACTTTCCGGACCCGAGTAATTTCTCCTTAGGGAAATTATATACTACTGCATTTTTTCATACTTTAAAAAGGAGAATGAACGAAACTTCCGTGTTGGAAATACAATCCACTTCTCCCCTCTTCGCTCGATCGTCTTATTGGTGTATAGAAAGAACAATAGCTTCTCTTGGATTTCATACTTTGCCTTTGCACGTATATGTCCCTTCCTTCGGAGAATGGGGTTTTGTACTCGCGGGACAAAAATCAATACGATTCAAAAAAGACTTTCCCGAAGATCTCAAATTTCTGAATATTCAAGAATTAGAATCTATTCAAGTATTTCCACAAGATATGTCGCGTGTTCCAGTTGAAATCAATCGGTTAGACAACCAAGCGCTCGTAAGATATTACGATCGAGAATGGAATCGGATCCTAGATTAAAAACAATCAAAACAAAACGTAATCCGAGTTCACCTTTACATCATAACTTATTTTTTCCGTAAAGATAAAATGAAGGGCGGATCCTGTGCGACTTCAATTGTAAAAACTAAAATCTCCGAAAAAAACAGGACCGCGCCCTCAGCTCTGGTCAAGAAATTAAATTCCATTGACTTAATATTTTATTTTTATAATATTAATTTCTTGACCCCGCCTCGGTCGCTTCCGCGTCGCAAACGCAGATTTTTTTAGTTTACGAAAACCGAAGGAGCACATCTCAACAAATCAAACGAATAAAAAAATTCCATATCCAATAAAATACTCTCAAAATAAGCTCTAAACAAAATTCAAGGTAAATTAAAAAAATCTAACTTTCTTCGATTTCGTTCTGAATTTCTTTAGGTAACCAATTCCAAATAACATGATAATAGAGTTCTTTTGCTTCTATATAATTTTCTTTCACAAACTTTTCAACAAATTCCAAATTTTGATAAAACAACGGCTGATGCATACAATTATGAACGTTTTCTAAAAATTTAAAAACACGTTTTACTTCGTCCAAAGGAATTTCGACTTTTTTATCACTTGGTAATTGCTCCTTGTACTGTTACTGGTATCAAAACTTATCCAAAATTTTGTAAGAACTTTTATAAAACCTAAAAGAAAAGCTTAACTATGAAGATAAATAAAATAAATCTACATTCATTCAGATATATAAAATTACTCATAACTATATAATAAATACCTAATTTTTTGCACGGAATCAGTGTTTTGTGATAAAATGAACGGTACTCAATTTTATAGAGATCAGTAGTATCCAAAGTAAATTTTATGATTTTACCAAGATGAAAAAGTTCTCAAAAATTGAGCCTAACCCGGATTTATTGTTTTTTGTAAAGAGTTCGCACAATCTAACTATAATAGAGTTATTGAAAAATTAATTCTCCATCAGTTTTTTTGCATGGAAACGATCGATTAAAACAGTGTTGCAATCTAAACTATGGATTTTTCAACAACTCTATTATACGGCTTAATCTGTGGGAGCTCTCACAAATTTTATAGTTAAACTTTGAAAATTGTGGAACTATTACAAAAAGAATCATCGTCCAATCAGATTTTTACACAAAATCGCTGTTTTGCGGTCATCATCAAAGTTTAAATCCCATTTTAACGTAAGTTCTGATTGAGAAAAAATTTTCTAAAAGTATAAGTTACTACAATTTTAAAATTGATTCTTAAAATCGTGGTTTGCAGTAGTTCCCACATTTAAAGAATCAATCTGTAAAGTTCAGATTCCAACTTTTTTCAAAACCACCGGTTCCTGACGCCGAGCTCACGTTACTTATAATAAACTTAAAATGTAGGACCTCCTTCAAAAAGCCAATCAATTGGAGTTAAATGCAATTTTTTGAAAACGTCACATTTTTGGTAAAATCGATCTGGAACTTTTAGTACTATTTTCATACGTTCGAATAATAAATGAAAATTGGCTTAAAAATATTAAAGAGGTCTAGAATTATCTGGAGAAACTTCTACATCCAGTAATCGTTTCTATTTCTTCTAAGATTGACAGAATTCTTTATAATAAAAACCTAAATAAACTTGAAAATGAATACATAAAATCAGAATGTATGATTTAAAAATTATATGAGTTTCAAAATAATTTCTACACAGAGGCATTAAATGAAAAAAACAGTCTGTACTTTCACAATTTCTTCTATTACGTTATCCTTTCTGATTAATCTCACTCTATCTGCACAACCGGAAAGGAAAACCGAAACAACGGTCCACGACTTTATGGAAGACTATACTAAGCCAGCAATCAAAGCTGCCAAAAAAGGAAAACCGGAATACATAGAAAAAATCTTAATAGAAATACCAAGTTTTGCACTGGAAGAACAAAAAGCAAAGTGGACTGAAATTTCTCAAGAAGCTTTAAAAACAAAGGACTATGAGCAATCTTGCAAGTCTTGTCACAAAGAATTTAAGAAAGAATATAAAAAAACATATCGCAAAAGACCAATTCAAGTTTCACCAGAATTGGTTTCTTATCTAAAAGGACTTAAAAAATAAGTTTTAATTATAACGCGAAAGGGATCAATGCGGGGAATTTAGCAGAACGCTCTCTCGAACTCAGCGTCTCTCTTCTGGAAACTCAATGCATCGCTCCCTATGTGTCGCTCGACAAATCGCGTTCTAAATTGAAATACGACAATAAAGCGTATAACGACGTTCTTATATACAATTTATTGACCAGAGCTGAGAGCCCGGTCCGACTGCTATGGCAGTCGGATTCGCCCAGGTTTTTTCTTACGTCGAACCCACGTTAATTAGAATTTTATCTCAAGGATATTTAAAAAAAGATAAGAGAACTTTTAAAACACAATCAATACTAAATGAGATAATTTCTGTGAGAACTCTCACAAATCATAATTTTACAGATAAACCCCGAATGTAGGAACTACTTTTAGAAAGTTCTTTTTCATTTTCTTACGCCAAATATGCTGTAAACCAAACTGCAGGAGTTCCCATATTTTATTTTTTACGGAAAAATTAGGTTTTAGAAAAAAAAATTTTACGTTTAATTCGTGTTCAATTAATTCGAACACCAAGATTCAAGAAAAGTAGTAAGTCCTCTGCATTTTTAAGTTTCGAAGCAAACATTTAATCTCTGCAACTAACTCATATTAAATGAAAGGCAAAATATTAGAAAAAGAATCCAATCAAAGTTTCACACCTGCAAGCTCCAAAATAAACTGAAACTCGGTGGCAGAGACCGGTTGAATAGAAAGTCTGGAACCTTTTTTTAAAAGCACCATATTCTTCAACGGTTTGTGTTTTTTCATTTCATCCGTTGTAATTGGTGCTGAAAATTTTTTTTTGAATTTAATATCCACCATATACCAGGCAGGACTTTCAGCCTTGCTCTTAGGATCAAAGTATTTATGAGAAGGATCAAAAGCAAAATGATCAGGATAACCAGGCTTTACTACTTCCGCAATTCCAACGATCGAAAGTGGATTTGCCCTGCTATGATAAAATAAAACCAAATCTCCTTTTTGAACAAGATCTCGCAAATAGTTGCGAGCCTGATAATTTCTTACACCTTCCCAAGGTGCAGTTTTAGAAGGAGAGTTGTAAAGATCATCGATCGAAAAGACGTCTGGTTCCGTCTTAAACAGCCAGTAATTCATTCCATTCCGGCGTTATAAGCTGGGTTCGTCTTAATCCCGTTCTGTTTTTTAGATTTTACTGCTTTTTCCGGTTTTTTTTTGGCCCCTTCTTCGTTTGCAGGATGAACAATCGTCATCAATTCATCATGAGAAATCGTTTCCTTAGCAAGAAGAGCTTTCGCCAAACCTTCAAACTTAGAAGCGTTTTTGCGAACTAAATCCCGTCCTTTGTTCAAACAAGTTTGAATAATTTCACGGACTTCTTTATCAATCATTGCAGCAAATTCTTCAGAATAATATTTACTGCTATGGCCCATATCTCTTCCGATAAAAACGTTGGTTTGATCGCCACTATAATTTACGGTTCCAAGTTTTTCGGACATTCCCCATTCGCAAACCATCTTACGCGCGATATTCGAAGCTTGTTGGATGTCGTTGCTGGACCCGGTAGAAGTAACACCAAACTTAAATTCTTCGGCAATAAATCCACCCATCGCTACTACGATCTGATCCAACCAATAGGTTTTAGGAAGGATGTGTTTATCTTCTTTTGGTAAAGACTGAGTCAACCCAAGAGCGCGACCTCTCGGAATGATCGTAACTTTATGAACCGGTTCGGTATAAGGAAGAAGAGTCCCCAGGATCGCATGTCCCGCTTCGTGATAAGCAATAACTTCTTTTTCTTTCTCAGAAATAAAAAACGATTTTCTCTCAGGACCCATCATCACCTTATCACGGGCCTCTTCCAATTCTTCCTGAGTGACTCTTTTTTTATTTTTACGAGCAGCAAGTAATGCTCCTTCGTTAATTAAATTAGCAAGATCCGCTCCAGTGAAACCGGGAGTTCCTCTTGCAATCGAATGAAGAGAAATATCACTGGTCATAGGAACTTTACGAGAATGAACTTTGAGAATTTCTTCTCTGCCTTTAATATCAGGAAGATCCACCATTACTTGGCGGTCAAAACGACCTGGACGAAGAAGAGCCGGATCTAAAACGTCTGCACGGTTTGTAGCCGCCATTACGATCACACCTTCGTTCTTTTCAAAACCATCCATCTCGACAAGCATCTGGTTTAGAGTTTGTTCTCTTTCGTCGTGGCCTCCCCCCAGTCCGGCACCTCTCAAACGACCCACTGCGTCTATCTCGTCTATAAAGATAATACATGGAGAATTCTTTTTGCCTTGATCGAATAGGTCTCTAACTCTCGAGGCTCCGACCCCGACGAACATTTCCACAAAGTCAGAACCGGAGATAGAGAAGAAAGGAACTCCCGCTTCTCCTGCAACGGCTCTTGCAAGTAAAGTTTTACCGGTTCCAGGAGGACCAACTAACAAAACACCCGTGGGAATTCTCGCACCGATCGCATGAAATTTTTTAGGATCTTTAAGAAATTCAATGATTTCGACTAATTCTTCTTTTGCTTCTTCACAGCCCGCCACGTCCTCGAAGGTGATTTTTACTTTCGGATCCATAGTCATTTTCGCTTTGGATTTACCAAAGGAAAACGCTTTGTTTCCGGTAGACTGGATCTGTCTCATCATAATAAACCAAAAAAGACCGATCAAAATTACGATGAGAAGGATATTACTTCCGATCACACTCCAGAATTTTCCTTCTTCCGCAGAACGAGCGTCAAAAGAAACGTTAGCTCTTCTTAAAGAAGCAATTAAATCTTTGTCTAAAGGAGCAACCGTCGTTCTAAACTTAACTGGTTTAGCGGTTTTTGAATCAGCATACTCGGAAGGAATATAATAACCTTCGATTACATCTTTTTCAATTTGAATTTTGTTATACTTATCAACGTTTCCCTTATATAATTTACCGAGAGGTTTTTTGCCTTCTACCGGTTCTAACATATTCAAAAAGTCTGAATAGGAGATATCTTTGGTAGCGCCTGCGTTATTTTCGTAGTTGTAGGCGATGATCAAAACGACCATCATAATAATTAAAACGAAAAATACGTTTTTTAAATTTTTATTCATGGGGTTCTCCCTTTAACTTAGACGCCTGTGAGATACACAAAACAGGCAAGAGGTTCCTTCCGATAGAATTTCACGTTTCTTCAAAAAGGCAAGGAAGAATTAGTGGAAACCCCTAAAAGGAGATCACAAAAAATCAGCAGATTGATCTATATCAAAGATGATACTTTTCAATTACGTCGTCTATATCTCCAAGAGAAATAGAACGAATTGCAGCTTCCGCATCATTGATGATCTGAATCAAACTTAGGTTTTCCATCGGTTCAAAATCTTCTTTCAAAAAAGATTCCCTATTTTTCAGATTGAATCCGTCGTTTTGAATGCCAATTCGAATTCGAATGAAATTTGGAGAACGAAGAGATTGAACAATGGACTTTACTCCTGGATGATCTGTCTCTTGAGTTCCTTTATCGACAACGATTCTACCAAGAGGGAGAGTCCAGTCTTCTTGAATGACTAAAATTTCTCCCACTTGGATTTTAAGAAACGAAGCGATATATAAAACGGATTCTCCCGAAAGATCGCTAAAAGTTTGAGGTTTTAAAAGTACAACTTCCTCTCCCTCAAAATCACCTCGACCAATCAAAGACTTTTTCTTTTTGGTCTTGATTTCAACATTGATGTTATTAGCAATAACATCTAAAATTTTGAAACCAATGTTTGAACGGTTGTTGTTGTATCTGTCCCCTGGATTTCCGAGTCCGACGATCAGCTTCATGAATACCTATTCTGTTTATCAGATTCGATCTGATGGAAATTTCGTATTACTTCTTACCTTTTTTAGCTTTAGCGTCGTCTGCAGAGGCGCCTTTAGCTTCCGCTCTTTCAGCGGCAAGAAGAGCTTTCGTTTTATTCACGGAGGTAACGATCGGATCACCGTTAATTAAAATTTCCCAACTTGCAGGAACTTTCAATTGGCTGATTTTAATCGAGTCACCTACATCGAGTTCAGTGACGTCTATCGTAAGATTTTCTATAAGATCCTCTGGGATAGTTTTCACTCTGATTTCGTGAATGATATGTTCAAATTGACCTCCGGTTTTGGAACCTTTTGCAACTCCGGTGGTTTCGATACCGATTTTGGTAACGATCTTTTGGCCTGGCACAACTTTATAAAAATCAACGTGACGGATTCTATCGATTTCTGGAAATCTTTGAATTTCTTTCACGAAAACTTTTTGTGCCCCTTGACCTTCAACATCGAGTTCAATCAAAGTTGATTGTCTGATACCGGAGTGAACCATCTTTTGAAGTTCTTTTTCGTTTACTGCTCCGGAAATAGCAACTCCGCCTCCGATAATATTTACCGGAACCATTCCGGAAAAGCGAAGACGGTTGTTTTCATTTTTACCTGTTGTTGTTCTTTTTTTAACTGCAATTTTGTGAATCGTGTTCTGGCTCATTCTTATATTACCTAACCTTAATCGAATAACGTACTTACGGATTGATTTGTATGAATCCTTTGAATCGCATTTGCAAACAAAGGAGCTACGGATAATGATTTCAATTTGTTAATTTTTTTAGACTCAGGAATTGCGATCGTATTCGCAAGAACAACTTCAGAGAATTGAGTAGAATTGATCCGATCCACTGCTTCTCCAGAAAGAACTCCGTGAGTCGCCGCGCAATAAACGGATTTAGCTCCGTGTTTTAAAAGTGCGTCCGCGGCTTTGCAAATTGTACCTGCGGTGTCTATCATATCGTCTAAAAGAATACAATTTTTTCCTTCTATTTCCCCAATCACATTCATTACTTCTGAAACGTTCGCTTTGGGTCTACGTTTATCAATGATCGCAAGAGAACCATTTACTTTTTTACCAAAAGCTCTGGCTCTTTCCGCGCCGCCCGAATCTGGAGAAACGATTACTAAATCTTCGATTTTCTTAGTATTAACGTATTCGGCTAACACAGGAGCAAAGTGAAGATTATCTACAGGAACTCGAAAGAATCCTTGGATCTGATCCGCGTGTAAATCCATAGTCAAAATCCGATCCAGTCCGACTACTTCTACCAGATCCGCAACAACTCTCGCGGAAATGGGAACACGAGGTTCTACTTTACGATCTTGACGACCATAACCATAATATGGAATCACTACGCTGATGCTGGACACGGAAGCCCTACGAAGAGCGTCCATCATTAGAATTAATTCCATCAAATGATCGTTAGCTGGAGCTGAAGTAGATTGAACAATAAAAACTTCTTTTCCGCGGACGTTATCTTCGATCTTAACCGAAATTTCTCCATCAGAAAATTTCTTTAGATTAATTTTACCGGACTGAATTCCTAAATGAGTACAAATTTCTTCAGTGATTTGTTTATTAGAACTTCCTGCAAATACAGCAATATCTCCATTCATAGATGGACTGCCTCCCCTTTAATCAAAGCGGAAAGCATCTGTAAATCTTCGGGAGAATTTACGCCATGACTTTCAAGATGATTTTTGAGTTTCATAGCGCCTAGTTTTTTGCCGGAGTTTCTATATAATTTCACTAAATCAGGAAGATAATATTCACCCTGGGCATTCTGATTTCCAATTTGCCTAAGAGAATCGAAAAGACCTTCTCCATCAAACACGTAAGTTCCAGTGTTAATTTCGTTGATCAATTTTTCTTCGGCAGAAGAATCTTTTTCTTCTACGATAGCCGTAACATCACCCGATGTATTGCGGATGATTCTTCCATATCCTGTGGGTTTTTCTACAACTGCAGAAAGAATGGTAGCGGAGAATTCGTTTTGTTTATGTTCTTTAACTATGTTTGTAAAAGTTTCGGAAGTAATCATCGGAACGTCCCCACAGGCAACAATCACAGATCCGTTAAAATTTTTTAATTCCGTTTCGGCGCAAAGAAGAGCATGAGCGGTTCCAAGTTGTTCTTTTTGTTCAGCAAAAGTAACACCTGGAATCCCAGAGCAAAGAGACTGAACCAATTCTTTTTTGTAACCTACTACGACTACGATCCGTTCAACACCAGAACCTTTTAAATGATCGAGTACGTGTAGAAGCAGCGGTTTGCCATTGAGTTCTACCGCAACCTTGGGCTGATCCGTTTTCATGCGGGTGCCTTTCCCTGCGGCCAATACCACAGCGACCTTATCCTGAGTAGGTTTCATCTTTAATCTATGTTAATAATTTCATTGGCTGGGCTGCTAGGATTCGAACCTAGGAAATGGCGATACCAAAAACCGCTGCCTTACCACTTGGCGACAGCCCAGTTTCTAAAAGTTAAATCGTACGAATGTGAGATTTGAGAATTCCTGCCTAAGCCTTTGCAACAGTTCTTCTTGGATCTCGAGCCCCTGAACCAGCCCGTACATACTCGAACCAGAACCGGTTAAAGAACAATAACTGGATCCAAACTCCAGAAATTTGTCCTTGAGAACTCCCAATTCTGGATGGAGTTGGAAGGCAACCGGCTCAAAATCATTCCAGAGCCTACCCTGAAGAGAGCTCCAATCTCCATTTTTTAGGATAGAAACCAGATTTTTCGACAGAGTGTTTCCATTTTTCTGAGAAGCGCTCTCTTGTAAAGGTTTTTTCAATAAGGAGTACATTTCCGACGTGTTCATCACTTGCGGAGTTAACGCAAGTATTCCTTGTCCATGATGAACTTCTATTTCTTCCAAAATTTCTCCCTTTCCAGTAACGAATGCATGTCCTTCGCTTAGAAAAAAAGGAACATCAGAACCAATTTCGGCCGCGAGAGCAAACATTTCATCGGAAGTAAAAAAAGGATAAAAAAAGTTTAACAAAGAAGCCGCATTCGTACTTCCTCCTCCAAGACCACCAGCCGGAGAAATCCGTTTTGTAAGATGAATTTTGACACCCGGGAGTTCTGGAAAAAGAGATCTCGTCTTTATAAAGGTTTTATAAAGAATGTTTTTTTTAATATCGCCTATCTCGGAAACCCGATCATATAATTTACGTTTTTCTAATATAATTTTATTATTGGAGAAAAGTTCAAAAACTCCGTTAGATGCAGGTTCTATTTCTATATCATCGCCCCAAGAAATTTTTAGAAATACACTTCGAATTTCATGAAACCCATCAATACGTTTAAACGGAATTTCTAATCCAAGATTAATTTTAGCAGGAGAAATCAATACCTACTCCCTGGCAGTTTATGAAAAAAAATGGAAACCGATAAACTATACGCACGTGTTTCATCAAAATTTTATTTGTAAGTATTATCAATTTTCCCATTAATGAACCTCTATAGAATCCTACAACAACGTCCTCAATATCAATTTCTTCATGAAATTTTCATTCTATAAAAATTTCTTTTTATAGAAGTTTCCGTTAAACAATAGAGTTGTTGGAAAACTCCATAGTGACGATCAATAAAATTCCTTCAATCGACCGTTTCCATGAAACAAAAACTAAGTGGCGATTCATTTTTCAACAATTCTAATAATTAGATGTTTGTTCATCATAAATCGATAACGTCCTAAAAAATTTGAAATATTATAGAAAACTTAGGAACAACTACTAATTCTCAAAAATATCGAAGAGTTTCAAATTATTTAAGGCACGCTAATTTACAAACCAGACGATGTTTTTAAATTCAACGTTTAACTCCTAAAAATTCAAACGTAATATTATCGCTAAACATATAGTCTTTGTTTCGTGAAATTTACCTGCAAGCGATAAGCTCCAAAACTAGTAAAAATAATTTGAAATAAAAGCATAAAACATCTTGAATCCATTTAAATTTCATGCTTTTCTAATATTCTTAAAGCTAACATCGGCTCGATCGTATCTAATGAAGAATTGATTCCAATTCTCTCAAAATCCGCTTTGCCAAATGAGTAGGGCTCTTTAGAATTACATTTTTTCCGAATGGAAGAATCGATTCCAAAAACCAATTTTCTTCTCGAATTTTGGCCTTGGACAAATGATAAACGACATTATCCAATGTTTTAGTTTTTTCGGTTCTTTCCAAATCGAGCTTACGATTGAGGTTATAGAAAACTTCTCGAGTATGCCAAATTTCAGCGATTCCGGAAAAATTTTCCCGATTTTTACGAAACTCTTCGAACTCTCGGATATACTCCGATTTTTTCTGACCGGCCGGTTGCAAGATCGGGTCCGAGCCAATTTTTAAAGAAAGAATATTATCGAGGCGAAAATTTCTAGGCGCCTTTCGTTCATGACAATATCCTAATAAATAATCTTCTAATGAATGAAATAAAAACCAAGGATCTACTTTCCTATGAGTTGGTTTTTCGCCCGTTCTCGATTGATATTCTAAGATGAGAGATTTTTCGTTATGAATTGCGTTTTGAATATTGGTTTTATAAACAGAAAGCGCTTCCTGACCGGCAATAGGAACAATAGAAACGATTTTCTGAAGTATTTTACGAGCGATCGAATTTGTTTTTGGATCGGAGCTAACTTCTATAACTTCTTCTAAAATTTTTCTAAGAGTCAACCATTCTCGAATGCTCAAACGCAAACTAGAATCAAAACGAAAAGGTAAAATCAAACCGAATGTATCCGTTTCGGAGTCGTAATCGACTTGAATCAAATCTGCAATGTGTGGAGTCGTTCCCAGAAAAAAAAGTTCTCCCAATTGTTCTTTTAAATCTTTTTGATTGTTGACCCCAGTCACGTTGGCAAGTTCTTCGAGAGTCATTCGTTTACCGTCTCGAAGATGACGAATCAGATTCAATTTAAAATTCAGTCGAACTGTACTTGGATTCACACCTCAAATGTAAAAATGGCGCACATTCTGTAAACCGCAAATACAAGAATTAAATTCGGGGCAGTTCCTGCGAAATTTCATTTTTATTAAATGATTAGAACGTAAAAAACGCAGGACCGGGCTTGTTCCGCGCTAAAGGCATTCGCCTTCGGTCGCTAAAGCGACTGCTTCGCACGCTTCACATCCCTACCGCAAATACCGATCTACAAAAATTTACAGACTACTGACATTTACATAAGTTTTTAAAAGCGGAAAAAAATTTTTGACTATTTAAAAAATAAAATTATATATAAAGATCTTAGAATGTATTTCGAATCTAAACTTATAAAAGAAAACGTTATAACAGTTTATCCTACTGATCTTATAAAATTAAACACCTTAGTTTTTTACAACAAAACTTTGTTTGAGTGAAAGATACTAGGTATCTTTATCATATATCTGAGTAAAATAGAAAAGACGTAAAATGTGGGAACTCTTACAAAATGAATCATCTCTATAAAATTAAGTACTAAAATGTTCATCACAAAGTAAATCTCAGATAAGTTCGATAGAATCCAATGCGAAAGGGATCGACGAATGAACTAAAGCAAAACGCTCTCCTAAACTCAATGCATCGCTCCCTAAGGGTCGCTCTGCAGGGTCGCGTTAACTCAGCAAAACGCTTTTTACGAAAGCGTTTTAGGGTTAATAAATTGAATCTAAAGAAGATTATTATATAACGTTTCCTGTATACAATTTATTAACCAGAGCGGAGAGCCCGGTCCGGCAAAGCCGGATTCGCCCCGATTTTTTTTACGTCGAATTCACGTTAATTTAAGAAATCACATCCTGATTGACAATCCAAAATAGAAAAAGATTCTTTCGAAAGTGCGAAAGATATTTCTCGTTTTAATACTCAGTTTACCAGTCCTGTATTACATCATAACCATTCTAAGTTGGGAGAGAAAAAAGAAAATCCCGATCACAGGAGATGAACCACATTATTTAATGATTTCGGAAAGTATCTTAAAAGATTGGGATTTTGATCTTAAAAATAACTATGAAGAAGACAAAGTCGTAAAAAAAATTATCGGTCCCGTAGACGTAGAAAATCATACGATAGAAAAAAATGGAAAATACTATAGTATCCATTCGATTGGAACTTCTTGTATTGTATGGATCGGATATTCAATTTATGGAATTGTAGGTGCTCGAATCAGCCTCGCTCTTTTAGCGGGGGTTTTACCTTTTTTATTCTATCAATTGGGAAAAATGTTTCAATTTACTGGAACAGAAGCTGCGGCAATCGCAGTTTTATATTCAATCAGTCTTCCGTTTCCTTTGGCTGCAGGACAAATTTTTCCGGACTTACCAACCGGAGTATTATTTATCTTAGTCTTTACGATTTTACTTAGAATTGATCCTAAAACATATAGAGACCCTCTCTCGCCAAGCACACCTCTGGAAGTTTTTAAAAAAAACTTCACTTCTAAGTTTAAACATATATTTAAAAATCAAAATATTCTTATATTTCTATGTGGGCTTACGATCGGAAGCCTAATTTGGTTACATGTAAAGAATCTCCCAATTATAATGCTTATACTTTTTTGGACCCTAACCGATAAAAAATTAAATTTTAAATCCAAAGGGATATTACTCGGAACTTCTCTATTTTTTATTTTGAGTTTTTTGATTTGTAATTTTATATGGTTTCAATCGATTTTTGGCCCTTATGGGGAAACCAATTCTCCTCCTACGTTTGAACTAAATTTTTCTCATTGGGTTACAGTGTTTTTAGGTCTTTTTATGGATCGAAACCAAGGACTCTTTTTTCAAAATCCTATGATATGGCTTCAAGGGATCATTGGATTTTTATTACTCATTCGAGATACAAATTCAAGAAGGATCGGAATCCTTCTATTATTAGTTTTAGTTTTACAACTTGGACTCAACGCAGGACATCCTTGTTCTTATGGATGCCTTTCACTTCCAGGAAGATTTCAATGGAGCACCGCAGCCTTATTTTTTTTGCCCGTTCTTTGTGGATGGAAAGTATTCAGTTCTTTTTCTAAAAGAATGATTTGGAAAGTTTATGTCATTTATCAAATTTGGATCGGAAAGTATTGGTTTGATCACACCGCTTCCCTCTATCACTTAATGGAGCCAAACCCTCATAAAAGATCCGGTTTTTTTCCAAAAGGAATTCTCACTTATTTACCCTCATGGACCGATCCCAACTTATCTTGGAGAGATTTATTAAATTGGATTTGGATTGGAATTTTTTTACTGCCGATATTAATATTGAGTTACTTTTGGCTTTGGAACAATCGTAAGAGCCCCAAGGTCTGAATCCTTTAGTTGACAAAGAAACTCGATCAGAACCAATATTTTAAAAGTAAAGGATCTAAAAAATCGCCATGAAACTGAGTTTATATACAAATTTTCTTAAAACGATGACTTATAACGTATTTCAAAACTTAATTGTACTTTATCAGAAAAATCAAGCTGAATTACTCAGCGTCTCGCTTCTATTGGCTCTCGACAAGTTCCGTTCCGGTTTTTGGGAAAATTCTTATCTCAAGAATTTAATGTTTTCTTTCAAAAAAGTTCAAATTCTAAAATCTAAACAAACATTTCTTTCAAAAACATTAAATAAATTGAATGTATTTATTTTCTATAACCGCAACAAATCAAATTCAGTCATAAATTTCATTTCTGGGAAAATATTCATCGTTTACTTTTTGATTTTTTCTTCAAACTTAGTCGCTCAAGAAGAAAATCAAACCGCAAAAGAAAAGATGACCTGTCAAAAAATTGAACTCATCATAAACGGACAAAAATATGACGACGGGCATAAATGTATATCCGCGGAAGCAATTTGTTATTTAGTAGAAGGCCTTTCTTTGAGCTGTTTCGCAAAACCAAATACGGAACAAATTTCTAATAAACCAAAAACGAATTAAAGAGATTTCTAGAATATTCAAAAACAAATCATATTTAATCAAATTTCTGCATGAAATCGCTGTTTTACAGCCATCATAAGAATTAAAAATTTAATTTATTAAGGTTTTCTAAAATAGAACTGTTGAAAAATTATTCTCCATCAGTTTCCGTTTTATGGAAACAGTCGATTGAAGCAGTTTTGTTGATCTGAGCTATAGAATTTTTTAACAACTCTAGTCAATTTTCTTTACACTTTTTCATTTAAACAAACAGATAATATTGTTTTACTATTAACAGATATAAAATTTCAACGACCGATTTGTTCTTTTTGAATTTTATAATTCTATAAAACAAATTCCAGGTCCGTCTTGTTTTTATTTTAACGTGAGTTCAGCGTAAAAAAATTGCGTTGAATAAAATGAACTTTGTAGGAAGCCCATTATATATTTGCAGAGAGCCCTTCCTAACTTCTTGAAAATTTTACTTTTTGTGGGAGCTCCCACATTTTATTTTTTTACTGAAAAACAAATTTCTTACACCGGACTCACGTTATTTTAGAATCTATCTCAAATCAAAAAGATGTATGATTACTATGAGTTCCTACATTTCCAGAATTTGTCCGTAAAATCGCGATTTATGGTAGTTCCCACAAGGATTACGAAACTTTACAGATTTTAAATATTCATTTTTTATAATTCAAACCGTATGAAATCCTACATTTTCAAGAATGTATCTGTAAAACAAAGATTTGCAGGAGTTTTCACGTTTTTTTGCGAAAAAATTAGGTTTACTGATTTCTATAAAAAATTAAGTACCGTAAATTTTTTTCTGAAAACCCTATTTGAATGAAAAATCTTAGATACTTCATTTTACATGGTTCTGAATAAAACAAATGATCCTACTTACAATCCGCAAAACTACATCAAACCTTGAGAACAAAAATAGAAAGTTTTTATCTTTTTAAATTAAAACAACTTTCAATTAAAAGATCAAAAACAAACTATCTTAAAAGGTTTCACTAAAATAAAAAAGGCGCCGAAGCGCCTTTTTTATTTTAGTCTATGAAAAAGAAAATGAATGAAAATATTAAAGGCTTCCTAAAACGGATTGATATCTTTGAGCTTCTTTTTCCAGAGCTTGAGCCTGTTTCAAATACTTTTGGGATTGAACACTGCTTGCGAGAAATTTTCCACCGGTAGATCTTCTTGCAAGTTCACGAAGTTCTTCTGCCCTGGTTGCTTTTTGTTGAGCAATCGCCTTCAAATAATTTCCAACTGCAGTCTTTTGTTCCTTAGTAACCGCACTTTCAACAAGTGCCTTTTCCAAAAGTTGATCTTCAACTTCTTCGGATACGGCAAATATGGAATTTATAGATAAAAAACCAAAAAGAGAAATGATAAGAATCAGTTTATTTATTTTCATGATTGAAACCTCAGATAAATATTTTTAGAAGAGCGAATCTTCAGTACTCATCTGACTCCACCGCAATAAGAAATAAATCAAAAAATTTTTTATATCTCCTTTTTTGAAATTTTTTTCAAATACTTTATAAATTTTGTATATTCTATTTTCATTAAGCATTTTTAATTATAGATGGTGTGAAAGAATACATTCTTATTAAAGTAAGCTTATTGCTTATGATTTTGTTTTCGAAATTGATTGTGATAAACACAATATGAAAAAGTATGCCTAATCGAAATACGTTTCTCCAGTTAAAACATTACATTCTTCATTTTGTAAACAATTTCTCTCAAAATTGTTTCTCAAAATGAGAAAATTGTACTCATTACAATCACTCAAAGTTCATTTTTGAAAAAAATAAGAGTAAATGCCCATTCAATCAACATTGCTTAATTTTTAGACATTTAAATTTTAAGAAATTGAACCTATATCTAGCAAAATTTTTCACAAATGAATAAATAACATGAATTTAGCATAAGAAATGAGAAAAGATTTTCCAAAATTTGCGTTTATAGAATTGGTTTGTAAAACCGCGATTTGCAGTAGTTCCCACAAATTAAGTTATATCACAAATTTTTATTTTTTGTATGAGTTCCTACATTTTAGGAATCGATCTGTAAAGCTCAGATCCCAATTTTTTCAGAAAAATGAATTCCTTACGCCAAATTCACGTTAAATTAATCTGTATTTTGGAATTTTTTTTGTAAGAGTTCCAATAGTTATACTTTTAACGACGTCACCAATTCTACTCAAAAACTATATAAAGAATATCGAATACTTTTATTCTGAAATAGAGTATTATAATCAAAATTTAAAATACCCGATTCTCTTTCAAAACGCGAAGGTTCTCACAAATTAAATTATGATTCTTCTACGTTGTAAAATGATGAGTTTGTGATCCACCCCGAACGCATAAAATGCCACTGAAAATTAATGCAGTAGTTCTTATCATTTCTGTAGTTCACCGGTAACTATTATCATTTCACTTTTGATTTTTCTTAAACTTCGATACTGGAATTTATAATCTTTTTTTAAAAGATTCCGCAATTTAATTTTAAAAAACACATAACGTTATTTTCATGTGCCACGTTATAAAAACAAAGACAAATATTTTGAGGATTTACTAAGTTCAGCGTAAGAAAAATCAGGTCTGTCCTGAATACTTTTACGAAATTATGGACTGCATGTAAAAGATTCTTTCAAACCACAAAAAGATGTAATCTTTGGAAGCTATTCCATTTCCATAAATTGAATTTAAAATGAATGTAGGATTGAAAAACAATCTTGACTCTGAAATGTGGGAACTTGCATATTCTGTATTTACGTAAGAATGACGTTATTCTTCTTACATCAAACTCACGTTAGGTTAAGGCTGTCGAAAAATTATTTTTTCCGTTTTATACAGTAGAATTGTTGAAAAATGAATTCTCCGTCTGTTTCTGTTTTATGGAAACGGTCGATTGAAGTAGTTTTGTTAATCTGCACTATGGAATCTTTCAAAAACTCTAGTTTGTAGTACAATCAATTCCTACAAACTGTATAAAAATAATACGTTGAAGTCTGTTTTAAAAAGTTATCTCAAAAAATAGAGTTGTTGAAAAATTAATTCTCCATCCATTTCTGTTTCATAAAAACGGTCGATTAAAGCAATTTTGTTAAGCTGAGCTATGAAATTTTTCAACAACTCTAATATAAATACCAGAATTTATAAAAAACTTTTACTTTTTTGTAAAAACCACCGCTTATCTTTGGTATCATTTTTATACGTTTCCGTAAAAATTTTAAAAAAATAGAACTGTGTTTTTGAACCTCGGAACCGTATTCCATAAGAGGAAAAAAATGAAAAACAAAGTTCAATACAGTTCAGAACAACAAAAAGTAATCGATGAAAATACAAGGTTTGTGCAGGTAGTCGCCGCCGCGGGTTCTGGTAAAACGAGCACGATGGTAGGAATTATCGAAAGAATTTTAGTTGAAAACTTATTTCCAGAAGAATCCGTTTTGGTTTTAACCTTTTCTCGCAAAGCGGCAATTGAAATTTCGAATAGAATTCAAAAAGTTACGGATAAAAATTCTATCAGAGTTCAAACATTTCACGCGTATTGTTTGTATGCACTCAGTCGATGGCATCCTAGATTTACATTAAAAAAACCTAAAATTCTTTCTTCAGAAGAAAAAAACCAATTCTACAGAGAATTCCTTAAAAAAGAACGAAATGAAATCGGTGGAATTCCGTACGATTTTTTTTGGGCGGAAAACATTCCTTTTATCCGCGAAAATTTTTCAGAACTTAAAAAAGATTTAGAATTTGCTTATCAAAAATTTAAACAAAACAACGGCTTTTTAGATTTTGAAGATTTAGTAAAAATGTTCTTAGATGGTCTTAAAAACGAAGAGGTGTGGACCTTGGAACCCAAAAATGTACTTCAAAAAATTATTGTAGATGAATTTCAAGATACAGATTTAGAACAACTTGAATTTCTAAAATTGTTATCTCGAAGCGCGTCTATTGTTGTAGTAGGAGACGACAGCCAGGCAATTTATAGTTTTCGAGGAACTTCTCCTGAAGCTTTTTTAAACTTTCAAAATCTTTTCTATCCTTGTAAGGTTCATTTTTTAAACACGAATTACCGTTCTCTTCCGGAAATTATACGAACATCTTCAATTCCAATCCAAAAGAATCGTCATAAGATCGACAAAGAGGTTCTTTCCTTTCGTGATGGTAAAGGTTTTATCGGAAAGATTTTTATCGAAGAAGCTGCTGATCTAATTCCATTTCTAAATCGAGCAATTCTTACTTCGAAAAACGAATTAAAAATTTTATGCAGATCAAATTTTAGAATTTCTGAATATATTAGAGCGGGAATTCCCAAATGTTATCTAATGACGATCCACGCCAGTAAAGGTTTAGAATTCCATACCGTATTCGTTGACGTTGCTGACGGTTGGAACGTAAGACTTGATTCTACTTTAGAGTCCATCGAAGAAGAAAGAAGAATTCTCTACGTTGGCTTATCAAGAGCTAAAGATCGTTTGTTAGTTTTAGGAACGGCTAAAAATTCGAGAAGAGAAACGATAGAAAATTCATTTTTCCATTATTTCAAAAAACTCAAAAATATAGTTCCGGAAGATTTAATCTAGAAATATTTTTACTCACATAGATAACGTGAATTCGGCATAAAGAATTCATTTTTCTAAAAAAAGCTAGGGACTGAATTTTATGGACCAATTCCTAAAATGTGGGAATTCATATAAAATATAAATATTAAAAAATTTGTAGGAACTACCGCAAAATGCGATTTTAAGAACAAATTCCAAAATTGTAGAAACTTACATCTTTGGAAAACTCTTTCTCATTTTTACATCAAACTCACTTTATATAATAAAAAAATTATATAGCTTACAAAAGTAAACAGCCGAATTGTACGTTCTTTTACGATAACTACTTTAGATAGGAAGTGATTTTTGAATTTCATCTTTTTGCGGATTTAAAAGCAGACATTTCTTACAAAAGAAATTTTTAATCGATTGATGCGAAAGCGACGATCTCATATATATTTTTTTTTAAAAACAAACGAAAAATTTGCGATTGTTTATATGTATGGTAATTCTGATCGATCTCAACCTTCAAAAAAGAATCTATAATGAATTGCCATTTGTTCAACACTTTTTCGAAAGTTGACGGCCACAGATTCAGGCTGAATTTTTTGAATCGAATCTCTCGCTTCGATCAATAACGGAAAAAGCCCTTCTTGGTTTGTAACTTTAAATCGAAACGAACCTCTGGAAAATTCTTCATAATGAATTTCTGATATTGAATTTCGCACTTTATACGAAAATTCCGGATCACAAATCAGTTCGACTTCAATCGGTTCATGAACCTGAAAAAGTGCCGGATGTAAAACCCAATCCTGAGAATTCTCCCTTTTTTGGCCTTGTGGTTGATAGAGTGGATTTTCAGCTATCGTTTCTACTCTCGTAATTTTAGGGATAATAAATCTTCTTCTTTCTTTTTTCTTTCTATCATACGCTAAAAGATAATAGTCTTCCGAATTTTTTCGGATCAATCGAATCGGATCTGCCTCTACCTTATAGGTTTCTTCCGGAAAAGTTTTGTAATATAAAAATTGAACGGGGGATTTTATTTTCAAAGCCTCTAAAAGTTTTTTTAAAAGTTCTTCTGAAACATTTCCCTCAACCTGACTCAAGTTCTTTTGAGTTTTTAAATCCGTTTCTAACTCTGGATAAACGTCTAATTTCCCTTCAAATAATTTTTGAGATAGTGAATACAATTCTAAAGAAGGTATTTCTTGATAAGATCTGAGAATTGTTTCCGCAAGTACGCTTAATTCTTCTTTGTCCAATCTTAATTCTCGATTAGATACATTTCGATCTAGAATATATCCCTCTTGTGTAGAACGAACCAAAAAACCAAGTTCTCCCAATTCTTCTATGTCTCTGGAAAGTTTTTTCCGATCCGAATCTGGATTTTCTAAATTCTGATAATGGTCTGGAAGTAATGAACGAATTTTAGTAAAACTCATTGGAGAATGACGAGTAAGTAAATTGAACAACAATGCGGAAAGTCTAGATTCCGTTTTTCCTGCTTCTTTTACGGGGATTGGAAAATCTTCTTCATCCTCGTTCCAATTTTGAATTTCTGACATAGCGAAAACTTTCAGAGACTCTACATTCTAATCAACTCGAAAACCACTTGAATCCTTTTGCTTTTCTTACAAAATCTACTTCATTACATATTTACTCAAAAAGGATCAAAATGAATACGATTTTAAATTACATAATTCCTCACGCTTGCGGCCTGGGTCTCATCGCAACCGGTTGGTATATTAGCATTTTAAACGTGGGGTTAACTCGTTTTACAGAAAACGTTCTGATTACAAAATGGACTCTTAGTGGCTTGAGTATGATTGTAGTCGGAGCTTATCTTCCTGAAATCTGGATTAGAATCAGAAATCTTTTTAAAAGGAAATAAAACTAAAAAAACCGGAATTTTTTCCGGTTTTTTCTTTAAGGAACCTCATTTTTAACGTGAAAGGAATCCATGCGAGAAGAACTCAGCAGAACGCTTTCTATATTGAAACTAAAGACGAAATATTGCATTACGTTTCCTTCATACAATTAATTGACCAGAGCTGAGAGCCCGATCCGGCCTACCTAGCGGCCGGATTCGCCCGAATTTTCTAAAAGTATGAGTTCCTACAATTTTAGAATTTGTTTGTAAAATCTTAATTTGTGGCAGTTCTGCATTTTAGAAATCTATCTGTAAAGCTCAGATCCACTTTTTTCAGAATCATGGTCAAACTCACATTAGTTTAGTTCCTATTTAGAAACGATAAATCAATAGTTTTCAAACTAACTTTAGGTTTCTTATAAATTCAAAATACTGTTCTTAAATAAATCTAATATTCAATCGAATAGGTTTTAAATTTGATTTTTATCTTAAGTAGAAAATTAATTTTTTTTATAATTTCGGAAAAAAAATTTATTTCTTTCCAACGTTCCGTCCGATATTCAGTATAGATTGTCTCCAGAAGTAAGATCTTTGATGCGACATAGGGTATTTCAAAAAAGAAGTCCTTTTGAAACTTATGCTTTTTCCGGATCTGAATTCTGAGAGGAGGAAAGAACATGGAAGTTCCACTCACAAATCTAATCCATTCCGCGGAAAAACTCATTCGCGACAAACGCTCTTCCGCTAGAAATGTTTCTACTCGTGTAGAGCAAGAAAGTTTGGACAAAACCGAATTTTCTTCGGGACTGACGTCTCGTTATTTGAAAATTCAGGAAACACTTTCTAACCTTCAAGGCGAATTTACCCGCGAACAAATGAAGCTAGGTATTTTAAACGAAGGAAATACACCTAACAGCGAACTAATTAACATTCTGTTTGGTGAAACTCCTTTGTTTAGAGAACTTGCAGAAAATCCTGAAATTGATCAGAACGCTTTAAAAGAAAAAATTCAAGAAAAGAAAAACAAACTTACGGATGCGATCCGCAATTTAGAAGTAGAATCTGAAAATATTTTTTCTGTCGGAATGTTGAAAGACCAAAATCATTTTTCTAAATCTTTGGAAACGATTAGTGGTAAAAACGTTCAGATGAAACAACTTTCAGAAAAAACGATCGAGAGATTAATCAAAGAATAAAAAAACAGGTAAATTTAATATTTCCTGTTTTTTATTTTTGAATTCTTAGTTCATTCCAAAACCTCAACATTTTAGATTTACCCCAAAACTTCAGAATTGTAAGAACTTACTACTCGTTTAACAAAGAAAAAACGGTTTCAAAACCTACTTTATTTAACGTGAATTTGGTGGAAGAAATTCGTTTTATCTTAAGTCAATTTTTTCGTAAAAAAATAGATGTGGGAACTCTCACAAATCGTGGATTTACAGCTGAACTTTGAAAATTGTAGGAACGAACCACTATAAAAAGAATCATCGTCCAACTAAATTTTAGCACAAAATCGCTGTTGTACGGCCATCATCAAAATTTAAATCCCATTTTAACATGAGCTCAATTGAGAAAGAATTTTTTAAAAGTTTGGGTTCCTACAACTTTAGAATTTATTCGTAAAATCGTGATTTGCAGTAGCTCCCACATTAAGAAATCAATCTATAAAGTTCAGATTTTAGCTCATGGATTTCTTACACCGAACTCGCTTTTTTAACGCGAGCAGAACCAGCAGAACGCTCGACAAATCGCGTTCTATTGAAACTAAAAATAATTATTGTATAACGTTTTTTGCATACAATTGATTGACCAGAGCTGAGAGCAACTCCGGTTCTTATGGCAAGTCGGATTCACCCTAGTTTTTTTAGTCAAACTCACTTTTTTTAAAAGTGTTCAATCACTACTTTGATTGATTCCGAACTTTTAGCGATCGCAAACGCCTGGCTCAGATTTTCAGGTGAATAAAAATGGGTTATCATATTCTCTTCAAGTGCTTCTGAAACCTTTTTGTTTTCTTGTAATAGTTTGATTGCAAGTTGAAAGTCTCCGCATCGGGACGAACGAATCGACTTTCCAGAATTCAAAAATTCTAATATATAATTTTTTTTCGATTTTCCATGAAAAAGAATAGCACCTCTCGGGCGTACCAAAGAATTTTCGTGATTTCGGTTTGGACGAATCAAAAGATCTATCTCTTCGGCGGTACCTGCAATTCCCAAATCGAAACGAGGAATTCGTCCTTGAAAGTCTTGGGTCGATAGTATTTTTTCAGCGTCTTCAATTCCACCGTAATATACTTTGAAATGAGAAGGTAAAGTCACCTTTCCAACATTAGGTGCTATATATACAGTCCAGTTGGAGCGATTTTCTATTTCCCAATGAAAGTTCAAATTTTCATCGACGAATTTTAAAAGACTAAGTTCATCCACTACCAACTCAGTTAATTTTTTAATCCCAAAAACTTCTTGCCCGTTTGTGGTTTTAAGATGTAATTCCCGGTTTGAAAGTCGGATCGCAGCTTCAAAGCCACTTGTCGTTCCAGTAGTATCATAAACGATCGCATAACGTTCCTTAAGAGTTTCTATTTTTTCTTTTTTTAGATCAATCGCTTGATCCGCTCCTAATTTAAGAGAAAGTTTTAAGAGATGATCCTGTCTAGAAAGTGCCGAAATTTTAAATCGAATTCCCGAAGAATTTCGAAAAGCATCTAACGCCGCTACTACAAGACTTCCTAATCTTCTTGGTCCTAAAACAGCAACCTCATCTCCGTTTTTAGGTGGAGAAGATAGTACCGCTTGTAAAGAAGCTGCAAATGGTTCTATTAGAACCGCAACCTTATCAGAAAGTGTATGATACGGAATCGCTGCATTTTGTGGCGCTAAAATATAAGGTCCAAATCCTCCCGGAAGTCTATCGATTCCGAGCACCTTTCTTGTCGGGCTATGAGATGGAATTCCTTCCTCACAAAATTTATCGAAAGGTTTTTCTCCTCTCGCTTCGAATGTATCATTGATCTCTACCACGTATTTTTGTTTAAGCCCATGGATTGGCTCCATATCTTCTGCGACAACTTCATGCCCAATCACTTGAGGAAGTGGAAAAGGAAGAAAACTTCTGGAAAGATCTGTGGAACAAACTCCGCAAAGTTTAGTTCTTAATAGTTTATATCCGGGACCGAGACGCAAATACTCTTTTCCATTTCTATATATTTCCCAACCTTTTTCTAGACTTCCCTTGAATAGATAATTCGCTTTTTCAAATGTTTCATCCGAACGATAGTCCATCGCCGAAAATTCGATTTTCATTTCCTACTTCCTTTTTCTTCCATTCTACATTCCCAAGAAGGATCCATAATCTTTAGTCAATCATTGACTAAATGGGTAGTTTCTACATTTTCAATATTTTTCTGTAAAATTCCGGATTGCAGTAGTTCCCACATGTAGCTTTTTACGAAATAACAAGTTTTTTATAAAATCCAAAGATAACTATTTTAAAATCAAATATCTGTATAAAATTTCATTCTGAGTTTGTCACAAGACCTAAAATGTGGGAACTCATACAATTTAAAATAACAGTAAAGCCGTTATCAAAAGGTATAGACCGGCCAGATAGGTAACAAACGTAGACGAATCATAAATGCGACTTAATCTGTGGGAACTACTGCAAATCTATATTTTAACGTAAGTTCGGCAAAAGCGATTGAAACTCAGCGCTCACTCCATCATAATCTTACCCACAGTTGAAGAGGATTTTAGAATCAGAAGAATCAAAAACGCGCATTCTTCAAGTGTTCCGACAAGAACAAGAATTAGTCTTTTTACTTGCAAAAAGTATGTTTTTCTGATAGAGAAAGAGTCTCTCAAACCTTTCCACCACACCATCCAAAATTAGGGAAAACTCATGCAACACTCTCTCAAACTCAGCACCCTCGCTTCTATTGGTGCTCGACAAATCACGTTAAACTCAGCAGAACTCTCCATGGATCACGCTCTAAATTAAAACTAAAGATGATATATTGCATTACGTTTCTTTCATACAATTTATTGACTGTAGTTAGAAAGCAAGATCCGGCGGCAGATTCGCCCCTGTTTTTTACACCAAATTCATATGATCGAAATATAAACTATTGCACTAGACCATTTATTATGTAGTTCTGAGTAATATCTATAAAACCGGTACCGTAAATTTTTATTATAAGGCCATATTTGAGTGTAAGACATTGAGACCCTATTTTATAGGGACACCAAAGAGGTTTCTTGGAAAAAGATAATTACTTTTTATAATTTGAATATTCAATTTATATGATAAATAAAACTCTATAAATTCATTCGACGAAACATCCAAAAACACAAGCCTAAAAATAAACTCGGGGTAACCCAAACTCCTACAAAAGGAGGTATTACCCCGTTTTCGCCTAGTGATTTTCCAGCCGAGTTAAATATATAATAGATGAGTACAACTCCGATCGTTATTCCTAAAGAAGCAACTCCCGCAGTTTTTTTTGTAAAATATCCCGCAATCGTTCCGATCAAAGTAACTATGATCGTCATCATAGGTAATGCAAAAACGGAATGTTTTTCTGTAAGAACGTCTCCGTAGGCAAGACCTTTTTGAATTCTTCTTTTTTCTTCTTCTTTTAACTGAAAGAGATTCATCTCTTCCACGGAACCTGCAGGAACCTTAAAGTAGCCGGGTTCTTCCGGAAGTTCGTATTCTTTTTCTTCGTAAGTTTCCTGAGAACTGAGTTTTAAATCGTTATCGAAATGCCACTCTTCTACCTTTTTCATTTTCCAGAGTTTAGTTTCGTAATTATATTTTGCTTTTAAGGAAGAGATTACCGTTTCTGGAGATCCATCCGGTCGAAGTCTTACGTAATTGAATCCACCATTGATCTCGTCTTTATCCGGATCATAAAAATATAAATAATAAAAACCTTCTTTTCCTTTTACATGAAATTGATACACACTATTAGCAAGAGTTCCCATTCCCTCGGTTAGTATGTCATGTTCTATCTTTGCTAATTTATTGACTGGCCTTACGATAAGCTCTGTCGCGAGCAACATTATAATCCACATTAAAATTCCAAATAGGATCAGAGGAGTTACAATTCTAAAAAAAGATACCCCTGCGGCCATCATAGATACGAGTTCTTTATTTACGGAAAACTGCCCGACCGTAAAACAAATCGAAAACATCAAAGACATTGAAACTACTGTTGTAGATATGATCTTCGGAATACTATAAACTAAAAAAAGTGCTACGTGGTATCGAGGCGCCTTGGTTGCGGTAAAATTTCTTAGGTTATCATTTACAAGGGAAAGTAGCATAATCCCTGTTAGCAAAATCACAGTTCCGATAAAGATTTTAAAAAATTCTCCAAATAAGTACTTATCTAAAATTCTTAATGGAAAAAATTCTTTCTTCCATTTTTGAAAAAAGGATTGAAGTGAATGAAATTGAAAAGAACTTGCCGACATAAAATTTGTTAGAAATTTAAAGTTTGTTCCAAAATTTACTGGACCCTTTTTTTAGTATACTCTCTTGATCTCGGAAGTGAAAACTGAATACCATTCTACGAGTGCTTTAAAATAATAAAGCACTTTACCGATCGCCAAAATTATCTTCCCAAACGTCTGTAAAAGATCACTTCTAGATTTTTTGAAGATGGCAATTTCTTTTCAGAGTGATTTGACATTTGATTACTACTGATCTCTATCAAATTAAGTACCATAAATTTTCATCGTAACACTTGCTTGATTGAACTTAGAATTTTACTGATTCTTATAAAATTGAACTTGAGTTTGGCGTAAGAAAATTCGGGCGAATCCGGCGTTCGCCGGACCGCGCTTTCAGCTCCGATCAACAAATTGAGAGTTCGCTTGAAAACAAAAACTTTTCATAAATTCAATTTGTTGATCACGCCTCAATCGCTTTCGCATTGAATTACACCGAACTCACTTTGAATTCAGTGACAAGTTTTTAAAAGTTTATCTTTCTCTTCTAAAAATTGAAGATAAAACTAGAATAGAGTTGTTGAAAAATTAATTCTTGATCTGTTTGTATTGGATTGAAATGGACAATTGAAGCAGTTTTGTTAATCGGCACTATGGAATTTTTCAACAACTCTATTCTAGTTTTGAAAATTGAGAAACTATCACAACAATTACAATTTTTGTGAGCCCTATTCTAAATATTCTAACCACCACTTTATCTCTGAAATCCAAACTTACACTTCTACTAAATTGTAGGAACTCGCACAGCACTTTCGAATTTTAGATTGACTCTCTCGTTTCTTTACACGATTCTTCCGAAGGAAAGGAGTCTCTCATGAAATTTCGTTCTATTTTCATTCTTGCGCTTGCCGTTTTTTTTACATCCGGCGCGTTACTCGCGGAAAAATCTACTGAGGAACATATTAAATCGCTTTCTTCCGGTTCCGATTCCGAAAAATACGAGTCTGCAGTTGCTCTTGGAAAGAACAAAGAAAAATCCGCAATCCCGGAACTGATCCAGCTTTTAAATCGCAACAACGAACCTAAAATCGCAACTGCCGCAGCGATCTCTTTGGGTAAAATAGCGGAACCGGGAGACTCTACAATCGCTTTGAAAAACAAAATTATTTCTTCCGAAAACGGAGATATAGTTTACGCTTCTTTGGCTTCTCTTTTAAACATCACCACAAAAAATGAAAAGATAGAAGATTCTACAAAAGAAGCCTTTGAATATGCAGATAAAAATCGTAGAAGTGATGAATTTGTAGCAGATCTTTTAGATCTAATCAAAAAGAAACTCAAACTCTAACTTTTTATTCATTCCGTTCAGAAAATTGAGAACGGAAATTCCTAAACAAATTTTACAAAAAACTTTTAAAGACGTTATGCTTTCCTTTTGGAAAGCATCGTCCTGTTTAATCAAATTTACGGTTTATCCTTTAATTGTCGTTAGACGTCGATTTGATTTTTGTAGTCATTTTCCAATTTCCCGCCCTTTCTCCCAATCCGTTTAACGCGGTTTCCAATTGAACCGCCCTGCAAAATAGGATTAATCGATTTCTATAAGACTAATTAACGTGAGTTCGGCCTAAGAAATTTGTGTTATAAAAACCTGATTTTTCCATAAAAAATAAATGTGGGAACTTAAATTACAAAAAATGAATGTTTAAAAATTTGTAATGTGACTTAATTTGTGGGAACTCTCACAAATTTATATTTTAGCGAGAGTTTGGTCATGATTCACTTTTCTTAAAAAAGTCGGAATCCGAACCTTTTAGATCGATTCCTAAAATGTGGGAACTACTGCAAATCACGATTTCACGAATAAATCCTAAAATTGTAGGAACTCATACTTTTAGAAAATTCTTTCTTATTTTCTTACGTCGAACTCACGTTAATTCAATGAACTCTGATTCCAATGCGAAAGGGATCGATGCGAGGTAAATAAATTGAAACTTAAGACGGTTATTATATAACGTTTTTTTGCATGCAATTTATTTACCAAAGCGGAGAGCCCGGTCCGGCTGCCGGCGGCGGCCGGATTCGCCAAAATTTTCTTACGTCAAATATATTCATTACAAAACCCTATTTAAGTAAAATATATTAGGTATTTTTTATATTGCTTTTAGTCGATTCCATTCGATCCGAATTTCTTCTAAAGTCAGCTCTCTTCTACCTAAATCTTCGGAAACCTTTTTTAAAATCGGCTGTAATCTACCAGCTTCTTCTAAAGTAATATTTTCTCCCGCATCTTTTAAAATGCAATAAATCGCGCTTTTACCGGATTGATTTGTAAATTCGATTTTATCTCCTTCCGGTCTTCCAATCAATGCGGCGTCAAACGCGCGATAGGCGCCTTTTTTCAAATGACGCGTTTTTGCTACCCCATCTTGATGAATTCCGGATCGATGAGAAATTACGTCTTCTCCAATCAAAGGTGCTTTTTCATAAATCGGAATCTCCGATAGATAAGAAACTAAACGAGATGTTTCATAAATCGCCCCAAAATTTAAAGGAACTTTCACTCCGCAGTTATGAAGAGCAATGGCTACTTCGTATGTATTCGTATTTCCCGCCCTTTCTCCCAATCCGTTTAACGCGGTTTCCAATTGAACCGCACCTGCAAAATAAGATTCTACAGTTGTCGCAGTTGCCATTCCAAGATCATTGTGTGTATGAATCGAAATTCTTGTATTCTCTGGTAATAAATTAGCAACTGCCTTTACCATAGAAACAAAAAGCCAAGGACGATAACGTTCCACCGTGTTCGGAAGATTTACAACGTCGGCTCCGTAATCCAATGCGGTTTGAAACGCTCTCGCGGCAAAATCTAAATTCTCCATTGAATCCCCAAAATGTTCTCCCGAAAATTGAACTTCTCCTTTTGATCCTACAAGGCTTTTTGCGAAAGCTACTGATTGTGAAATTCTATCTAATACTTTTTCTGGACTTATCTTCAATACGTTTTGAATCGTAAAAGCAGATACAGGATATACGATGTGAATCCTTGGTTTTGGAGCAAACCGTATCGCCTTCCAAGAAATTTCTATTTCTTTTTCTACAGCCCTGGATAAAGAAGATATAACTACGTTCTCCGGCGCAATTGTAGAAAGATGTTTACATGCTTCAAATTCTTGTTCGTTAGAAGAAGCAAATCCAACTTCGATTCCTTGTACTCCTAGTTTTAAAAGTTGTTTAAAAATTGTTTCCTTTTGTTCCAAATTCCAAGGCCTACGAAGTGCTTGGTTTCCGTCTCTTAAAGTCACGTCCATAAAGAAAGGCGAATGTTTTGGAATTGTAGTTTGAAGGTCTGAAAAGAACTTTACGTTTCTTTGATCTTTGAAAAAAGAAAGATCACGAACTCTACGCTCGTTCTCCGATTGTGAATCTTGTTTCATTGTTTTCTCCTTTTACCAGCCGATCCAGGAGAGGGATTTTCCAAGCAGAGATGAACTCGGAAATAAAAAAGCCCACTCCAGGAGGAGCAGGCTCGTGTATTTTTTTACAACTCTACCGGCTCCCCCTAACTAAGGAGGAGTAAAAGCTCAATAGAAAGCAGTAGTAGAGTTACATTGCGAAACATATAACGTTCAGGATTAATTTGATTCTTTAAAAATACAAGTATTTTTTTAGAATCAAAACTTACTTATAAACTGATGGTTTCAATTTCAAAACCTATTCAATTTTTTGTAAGTGAAATTTTCAAAAATGTGGGAACTATCACAGATCACGGTATTACAAACAAGTTCTAAAAGTAAGAGTTCCTACATCATTTTACGGACAAACCTAAGTTCTGTAAGAGTTCCCACACTTGAATACGACAGTTATAAACTTCTATTTTTTTAAATTGTAATAGTTCCCAAATTTAAGGAATTGATCTATAAAGCTCAGATTTCAGTTTTTTCAGAACTATAGGTTTAGCCTAGTCACGGTTAATTGGACACATTTTTTACGCAGCATTTTCTTCAAATTCTGCAGGACTCACAAAGTCTAAGTATGAATGAGATCTCTGCCTATTATAATAAACTTCTATATGATCAAAAAGTAATTCTTCCGCTTCTTGAATTCTATAAAAGTAATCATATTCCATTTCTCTTTTCAGAGAACCAAAGAAGGACTCGGCGACCGCGTTGTCCCAACAATTTCCCTTTCTACTATTGCTCCTGCGAATTTTGTTGACGAGCAAATATTTTCGAGTTTCGTTCGAACAATAATTGGATCCTCGGTCAGAATGAAAAATCAAACCCTTGGGAGGATTTCTCAATTCGATCGCTTTGGAAAGAGCATTGCAGACTAATTTGGAATCATTAGCATTCGAAATCGACCAACCTACTACTTTCCGAGAATAAAGGTCTAATATTACACAAAGATAAATCCAACCTAAGGAGGATCTCAAAAAAGTAATATCTGAAACCCAGATTCGATTCTTCTTATTCGCTTTGAAATTCCGCCTGACTAAGTCTGGAGCAACCTGATTCCCATGATTAGAATTTGTCGTGGCAATCCGAAAGCGCTTCTCTTGTTTTCCACGAATTTCACAAAGTTTCATCACTTTTCGAACTGTTCTTGCTCCGTAAATTGAATACACTTTCTTCACTTACCGAAGCAACCGAACCAAACCGTAATTCTTGCGATTTGTTAACCACGTTTCCCTAATGAACTCTACAAGTTCGGGATTATATTTTTCTAATTCGTTTTTGCTTCGTTTCAGAAATTGATAGTATCCTGAACGTGATACTCCTAAGACGTTAGCCATGCTTCGAATCGGAAACTCAAATCGATGAGTTTCCATGAACATCAATCGGGATTTTGTTCTCTCGAAAGCATGGCTGCAAACTTTTTTAGGATAGCGTTCTCTTCCTTGAGTTTCTGATTTTCCTTCCGTAGTTTTTTCAGTTCTTCGATCTCTTTTAACTGCTTATCCGTTGGTGGATTTTGTTGTTCCGACTTCTTCAAGTTTTCTGTTCTCCATTGTCGTAACACAAAATAACTGATTCCCAAGGACTCGGCGACTTCTTTTATCGTAAACGATCCTGAAAGCGTTCGCTTTACTGCTGTTCTTTAAACTCCGGAGAGTATTTTCCTTTTTTATTCATTTTTCACCTTTACCTCATTTGCTGAGAAAAAGGTGTCCGTTTTTACGTAACTAGGTTAGTTTCTTACATTATCCTTAAAGTAAAATGATCGCAAAACGAGATAATTTGTAAAAGGCCAAACCTTTTCTAAAAATTTAATTTTCAATTTACCGAACAGTTTTGAATTGATTTCGTTTTATTTTTTCAAACAGTTTTAAAAACTCTGTAAAATCTATCGTAAAGAGGTTTGAATGTATTTTTATATCTTTCCAATTATAGCGACTATTTTCTTTTTTGTTTCTATTTCTTTGTTTGGTGAAAATTGGAAATTAGATTTAGAACAAACGAGTGAAATTCTAAAACATATTCAAAAAGATCATAGAGTTCATTGGAAAAACCTAGAAACTCAAATTGATTTCAATCTTCTCAAAAACAAAATCAATAAAGGATCTAAATCCGAAGTCTTAAAAACATTTAACGAAATCGAACAAACCAATCGTCTTAAAAACTTTCATCAAGTCGATTTCAATCAAGACGGCAAATTAGATTTAATTTATGATCCTGAATATCCTACTCAGGATTTTGTACTAATTTATTTAAACACTTCTAAGGGTTACAAATTGCTCTATGATCGTGGATTTTAAACGTTCTCAAAAATTTGTGACGTTTTTTATAAAAACTCCTTCTTGTTGTTGTATTCAATATGGTTCTTTAGAAATTCTTAATTTTGATTTCAACTCCAATCAACTTAAAAGTCAAATTTCCGTTTCTTATTCTGGAGTTTTACATCAGCCTACACAACTCGAATATTTCAAACGTTTTAGAGTTTCTAAAAGTTCTGCGAAATTAAGAACAGCCTTGGTGATCGACAACAAAGAAATTCCAGATCCTTGTTCAGATCAAAAAATTCAGGGTAATATTATCGATTCATACAATACAAATTTTGAAGGTTTTGCACTTTCAAACGGTTTGAACGATAAAGAAATGTCTGATTGGTATTTCGTTTTGATTCCTTCTCCTTACATAAAAAACAATGTCTATAATTTAGGTTGGTTTCAAAAACAGGATCTAGAATTTATAAACGTAAAATAAATTGAATTCGTTAGATAGAATTTTCTAAAAGTATGAACTCCCACAGTTTAAAGTTTTATCGTAAAATCTCAGTTTGTAAGAGTTTCTACATTTTGAAAATTTTACCGTGTGTTAGATTTCTGTTTATGGTAGTTCCCACAAATTGAATCGAACTTATTTAGAACTTGTCACAAAACCGTCCAATGTGGGAACTGCCATAAAAATTTAATAAGATTCAAACTGCTCGAAAGTTCACAAATTACCAAATACGATTTAATTTGTAGGAACTACTTTTTATTAAAAATTTCTAAAGAATGATCGCGTAAAATTCTTTGGGTTTTAAGACAAGTTCTTATATTAAAGTCTAAAGCAAATTTTTCTCGCCCATCCAGTTATAAATTCCAGCATTAGGAGTGCTAAACTTTCACAGAGGAGACATGGATTGTAGGAACTACCATTAGAAAATATTTTTTACTTCGTAAGCGCCTAACTTAAGTTAGGTGGTAAAAAAATATTAGAGTTGTTGAAAAATTAATTCGCTACTTAGTTTTTGTTTTCTGGAAACGGTCGATTGAAGCAGTTTTATTAAACCTCACTATGGAGTTTTTCAACAACTCTATTTATGTTCAAGGAATTTTAGGCGGGAATTTTAGGTTTAAAATTTCGCGTAATGTGTTTTCTAATTCGGTACGAAGAGCTTGTTCATTTTCGGATACATAGGCTTCAAAGATAGAGGGTAGACTATCCGGATCATTGATCGTTCGGATCGTGTTAACTGCCTCAATTCTTAAATTTAGTTTTTCTCTCGGATTTCTAGCAAGCACGAGTAACGCAGGTACTGCATTTTTATCTTTAAGCTCTCCTAAAGAATGAATGAGTTGCCACTTGACCGCATTCTCTTTTTCTTCTGATAGAATTTTTGTAAGTTCAACCGCAGTTGTATTTGCTCCTAGTTTCCCTACCGCGTAAGCCGCTTTTGTTCTCAACTCCGTTTCTTCTGCATTAGTCAACACCGCAAGAATTCCTTGCCCTCCTCCGTTGTTTCCAAGATCCAACAATAGATCAATCATTCTCGCCTTTAAAAAAGAATTGTCTTCCTTTATCAATTGGTCTGATACCGCTTTGGCTCCTTGTTTATCTTGATAGAGCAATAACGCTTCTAAAGAAATTCTTCGTATATCCGGATTAGGATCGTTAAGCCCTTTGTAAAACAAAGATAGATATTGACGGATTTTTTTATTTTTAAGAATTTCTAATGCAACCATCTTGACGTCATCGTCAGGATCGCTGGTGGCAGATTTTTGAAACTGCGAAAATTTTTCAGTCATTCCAAGTCGATTGATTGTTATGAGATATTTTTTTCTGACTCCCGAACTTTCATCATTTGCCAATTTATGAATCTGATTTTGAATCCTTTCGTCCTTAATGATCAAAGACGATTCCAAAAAATACATTCTATGTACCGGATCTTTAGATAAAGACATATCGAGTAAAATCGGTAACGCTCTATCGTCTTTCAACAAATTCATCAGTCGATAACTTAGAGTTCTTACTTGTGTCTCAGGATCACTAAACGCCGCGATCACCGAATAAATCAGTCGTTTTTCTTTTTTCTTCTCAGCCAATAACAGAATTTCTTTTTTCAAACTTACGTTAGTCGTATTTTGAAAGACCAAGTCTAAAACCCCCACCCAATTCGGCGCGAGGTTGTCCAAATCCTCTAATTCAGAAAATAGTTTTAAAATTGCAATCTGAGCCTTTTCTTCAATAGATTCATTTTGAAAAATATTAGGTAATTCTTTTACGAGATCCAATCTGTTTTTGGCTCGTATCTCTGCAATCGCAGTAGCTTGTGATTTAGAAAAATTGAATACTTTTTCTTTAAATTCGTCTTTAGGTGTTTCGGCTGCTTGGATCGAAGTTATAAAAAGGAATGAAATCAAAAACGCTAAGAAGTAATTTTTCAGAAATATCCCTCCCTGCGAGTGTTTTCTTCTAACGCAGCGGACGCTGCCCGCTTGTTCTCATAGGCTTCGGACAAAGACGGATCTAAATCAATCGAACTCTGAAACGCCCGAACCGCCCTTTTAAATTCCCCATTTTTATAAAAACAAATCCCTAAATAATTATAAGCAGTCGCTGCCGTTTTAGGTCTCACGTCGGATCTCACAATCGCAGTCAATTCATCAATAGCCTTCTCTCGATCCAAAATTGAATTAGAATCTATTAGAATTTTCGCAAGTACCAACCTACCTTCCATATCGTTCGGATCCATATGTGCAGAACGAAAAGCCTCGTCTTTAGCTCTGTTTTTTAAATCTGGATCCTTGGACTTATTGTATAACAGTGCCAATTTTTTATGTGCGTTCTTCAAATCTGCGCCATCTCTTGAAGAGTTCAATACTTTCAATAGAATTTTTTCGGCATTGGAATCGTCCTGCATTCCCATATAGGCTTCCGCCATTTTGAGATATACTTTGTAAGCGTCGTCTTTATGTTTTACTAATCCTGTATATTCTTCCACGGCTTCCCGAAAAAATTTATTTTCCAGTAGATAGTCTCCGAGAGCTTCACGGCTTTGTATGTTTTCCGGTTCTATCGCCGTTGACTTTCTCCAGTTTTCTATTGCAAGTGTTCCATTTCCAGAATGTTTATAAACAATTCCTAATGTATGATATACCTTCGCGTTTTTAGGATTAAGTTCTATCACACGATTTAAAGTCGCAACCGCTTCTCCATAACGTTCCATCTGATCTAAAACGACTCCCAAGTTAATCAGAGCGGTTTCAGTAAAACTATCTCCTGGAGTGGAAGATACGATCCTACGATAAGTTTCTTCCGCAGAAAGTAAATCTCCTTTGTTATAATATACCTCCGCAAGTTGAAAGAGCGCATCCACATTCGTTGGATTGTATTTTAGACTTTTTTGAAGTGCCGAAATGGACATTTCTTCCTGATTCAGACTGGAAAATCCTTCTGCGATCAATCTATAAATTTCGGGATCATTCGCGCCTGCGTCTCTAGCAAGTTCTAGATATTTTAGAGCCTCTTCTTTATTTCCATTTTTTTGTAAAACTATAGCGAGATTATAAAGATACTTTGCTTCGTTAGGCGAAAGGTTACTCGCTTGTCGGAAATAATATTCCGCATTTTTATAATCCTGTTTATTATAAGCAATATTTCCCAAATAAGAATGAGATAACGCAGCTAATCTTCCGGATGGAGTTTTCATTACAACTTTCTTAAATTCTTCTTCTGCTTGCGGAATTTCGCCTTTTTTAAAGTAACTGACTCCTAAGTTGTAAGTTAGATACATATCGTCCGGAGAAGTTGACAAACCCTCTTTATATGCGTCAATTGCAGCGTCCGGATCGTTCAGCTCGTTAAATAGATTTCCGGCGAGTAACGAAACCCTAGGATCGTTAGGTGCAATCTCTTTCGCTTTCAGAGCAGCCATTCGAGCGTCTGCAAATCTTCCAGCGTGTTTGTAAGATAGAGTGAGATTGTAATATGCGTAAAAATTTTTAGGATCGTATTGAATTGCTTTTTGAAGTCTTTCGATCGCTTGCGGATAACGCCCGCTCTCGTCGTGAATTACACCTAACACAGTCAATGCGATCGACTTCTCTTCCTGAGTTCCTGTAGAATCTAAAAATTCATTACAAGTATCAAATGCTTGCCTGGTAAATCTTTCTTTATAAAGATTGATACATTTTGTAAGCGCTGGGTTTGCGTTCCCGTCAGGTACATAAGGTCTTTCTAATAAACGATTTATGTCTGACTTATTTTGGATCAGATCCTTATTAAAAGCACCTGCAAGCTCGGAACCGGTGGAAGAAGTACGGAAAAATTGATGATAAACGGCGAAACCAATTCCCCCCAATACAAAAAGGCCCATCAAAATCCAGAATATGATAAGTTTATTATACGATCTGCGAATCCGAACCGGCTCTTTGTCTTCCGGGAAATAAAATTCTTCTTCCTCGATTCCCTCTAAAAACAACCTGTTTTTTTGGATTTCTTTATCCATCGGATTTGATTTCGTTTTTGAGAATTGCGTCTAAGACTCCGTTTACAAACCGAGCAGATTCTTCACTTTCAAATTCTTTTGTAAGTTCTACCGCTTCATCGATCGTAACATTCTTTGGAACTTCCCAGGTATATAACAACGCGTATATAGACAAACGTAGAATCGCTTTGTTTACGATACTGATTCTTGAAAAGTCCCAATTTTTGGAGTATTTCTTAATTAGAGTATCGATCTGTTCTTGATTTTTCACAACCCCATTTACGATAGAAATGGCAAAATCCCTTTCTTCAGGTTCCGTTTTTTTATCGTACCATTTAAACTTGAGAACCTCTTTTAAAGGAGGTTGAGTCAGTTCCAATTGGTAAAGTGCCATTACGGCGATTTCTCTGGAAGTACGTCTGGCTGACATTCAAAGAAGGGAAAGCAGGTTTACCATTTCAACGGCGGTGGCTGCGGCTTCCGCACCCTTATTTCCTGCCTTGGTTCCCGCTCTTTCAATCGCTTGTTCAATTGTATCTGTGGTCAAAACTCCAAAAATGACAGGAATGGAATATTGAACTCCAATCGATCCAATCTTTGCGGATTCTCCCGCTACTAAATCGAAATGAGCAGTTGCACCTCGGATCACCGCACCCAAACAAACGATAGAATCGTATTTTTTAGAAACGGCCGCTTTAGAAACCACCACTGGCATCTCGTAGGCACCTGGAACTCGCACCACGGTCACGTCTTCAACTCCGTGCATCCGAAACGACTCAAGTGCTCCTTTCAGTAGACTTTCCGTGATAAATTCATTAAAACGAGAAACGATTACACAGTGTTTTTGTCCCTTTCCGTTTAGATCTGCTTTGAGTTCTTGGATCATAGATTCCTGATTGATTCTATTGTTGAGAAATCACATCTTACCATTGTGGTAAATTAAAATATCTATATTAGAACATTTTGTCCTAATATTATAGTCAAGGATAAATCTCTTGTTATCGATGATTCGAAAAATTCTCTCCGGCTTTTATTTCACCTATTGTATTCGATTATTCTTTTTATTTTTCTTTTTTCTTTTTCTTTCGGAATGTTCCGCCTATCGGAGAATTTTTCCAAAAGAAGATGAATTTTTAAAATCCCTCAACTTGCCAGAATGGGTGTTAGAATCTAACATCAAGTTAAGAGTTTTATCCGGCTTACAAGATCTTCCAAACCCGGAAGATTCTCTTCCGGAAGACGAGATCGCAAGTTTTGAAAACAAAACCAGAAGAATTCTGGCAACTTCTCCACAAGCAATGAAAGATCTTTTTGAAGCCACAGGTTGTATAGACGGTTCCAGACTTGCAGGAATCAGAGCCAACCGAATTACCGAAAAAGAAGAGGACGTTTGGTACGGAATTTGTCGAAACGGAAAAGAAGACGCGATCATCTTTCGTCTGTTTCAAATGGGGAATACGGATCTTTATAGAAAGTACGAAAAGGAAACTCTTCCGGCCTGGGAAGAAGCAAGAAAACTTGTAGCAAATAACCCGGATAAAGCAGTTAGACTTGCCAATCAAGTGATCGAATTAGAACCGGCACATCCCGCAGCCAGAAAACTACTCGGTCAATTGTATTTGAAAGGAGGCTATTGTAGAGGTTCTATCCGAAACTATAGACTTTATCTCAGAGTTATGCCTCTCGCCGGAGACAAGTGGAAAATACACGACCAACTCAAAGAGAAATGTGGAGAATTTTTAAAACCTGAGCCCCAAAAAGAAGAAGTAGTAGAACTTCCAGATGTAGATCCGGACGCAATGTAAACGGAATTAAAAAATAAGAATATTATAAAATCTTGAACTTGTGGAAACTAACATAAATCCGGATTTTACAAATAAATTCAGAAAATGTAGAAACTGCTACTTTATCAATCACCGAAGGTTGTAAATTTTCTTGAAAATTTGAAACGATAAAACCTACATATCATTTTTTCCCAACTCGAATTACTAAAACGATTTTTCCGTTGGGTTTTTCCACGACTTCAAATCCTTCTTCCTTAAGGGCTTTTTTGATTTTATAAAGACCGAAATTTACTACCTTAGATTGAAAATTCGGTTTTAGAGTAGGTTCTTGCATCTCTTTGAATATCGGAAAAATAGAAGTAGAATCTTAACTTATGTAAGAGTTTTCCTAAGACCAGAAGGTTCCTTGACAAGTATGACCTATAGATGTGTTATGAAACGGAATGGCGATTCGTATATTCTATTACTTTTCCACAGGAATGATTTTAATCGGTTTAGCTTTAGCGACCTATTCTCCCGATTTGTTCCAATGGGAAACTTTGGAATGGATCTACCAAAAAAGAACCTTTTTCCTATTCTCTTTTATTTTTATCACATCCGTAATTCTAATTTATCTGATTTACTGGAAGGCAAAAAGAGGAATCCTTCATTCTAAAAGTAAAACTGAAATCCATCTTCAAGAATCTCTGAACGAACTGGTTCAAGACAACCAATCCCTTTTTTCGTTTTTAAAAACGGCAACAGAATCTCTCGGAAAACAGATAGAAACTTCCAGACAAAATCTTTCTCCAGAATTTTTTTCCGCTTGTTCGACAGAATATCTAAAACTCACTCGGGAGTTCGAAACATCTTCCGAAATTTTTAAATCAATCCCTATCACTCCAGAGGAGGACCAAAAAAAAGACGGGATAAAATTTAAAATTTATGAATATTCAGAAATAATTAATCGCCATAGAAAACTTTCCAAAACCCTTGAAAAACTAAGAGAAGATTTAACTCGTCTTCGAGATAAGGTATCGAGATGAAAAATATTTTTTTTTCCAAATTAGCGATATTCATACTTATATTAAATTGTTCCTTTCCAACAAAAGAATCGGAAGTGTTAAGTTCCAATCAAGTGCTTCCTTTTTTGACTTTAGGAATTGGTAAAGATTCTCTCAGATCAATCGGTACAAAACGTTGGTTCTTTGGGGTCAAATCGATTCTTTTACATCATACTTATGGTTTAAAGGCGGTAGAATATCTAGACAAAAGCAGATCTTCAGGATGGATGATACATTTTATCGTTCTTGAAAACGGAAGTATATACGGAGTAAAAGAACCTTCTAAAATACTTTACAAAGCCGCGCCTGGAATGGACGAAAGCACAATCCACGTTTCTTGGGAAGGAAACGAAGATTCCATTTTAAAAAATGAGGTTCAGTTAAAATCTCTTGTCAATCTGGTTGAAACTCTTTCAAAAGAACATTCAATTCCTCTAAACAACTATGATATTGCTTCAAAAAAAGGAATTTTTACACACACTCAGAGTAAGAAAAAATTCGGCCGTTTTTTAGATACCGGAGAATGTGGAAGTGAAAAAGTGTTATCTTCCGTTCTTTTAAAACTCCAAGGAAAATTTTTTCCAGAAATAGAATGGAAAGATCGGTTTGCCTCTGGTTGGGTAATTCGCAAGGAAAAATTTACGGATTCATCCGGCAAAAAAATTGTTCAGACATACAACCGAGGCAGAGGTACAACATCCGCTCCAACCATAGAATTAAATTCAGTCGAAAAAACATCCGATGGAAAAGCCCCTGAAGAAAAAAGGCTTCGTTATAATCATCGTGGATCGATTTCTCCCGATTGTATCGTGTTACACTTTACTGCAATTCCTGATTATCAAAAAACTTTAGACGTATTAGAAAAACGGAATTTATCCGCTACGTTTCTTGCAGACCAAGATGGAAAAGTTTATCAACTCTTAGATTCCATCTTAGACGTTGCGGCAGCAGCGGCTGGAACAAATTCAAACTGTTTTCAAGTGGAAATTGTAGGAAAAGATACGGAAATGCTTTTAGCCAATAAGGAACAGACCAAAGCGGTGGTTCATCTCGTAAAAGAACTTTCCGAAAAATATAAGATTCCTCTTAACAATGAACGTATAGAATCCTTACGGGGTGTATATTCTCACACACAAGCCAAGAAAAAATGGGGAGGTTCCATTTATCTTGATGGAAAAGACTTTGATCCTGGCGAACCTTATATGAAAGAAATTTTAGATCAAGCTGGTGGAATTTATTATCCGGAAGAAAACTGGTTCGATAGACAAAGCGAAAATTGGATTCTTTTATTTACTGATTTTCAACCATAACAAATCGATCATAGAGTTGTTGAAAAATTCCATAGTGGCGAATTAACAAAACTACTTCAATCTAGCGTTCCCAAAAAATAAAAACAGAATTCATTTTTAAATAATTCTAATATTCAATTAAAACCATCTCTACCAATCGAAGACTACGTAATTTAAGTTTTGGTTTAAGCATTCACAATCCGTCTGAGTGTAAAGTTCTTACAAAAAAATCTCACCTACTCTCAAGACATAAACAACAAGGCTCTTTTCGAGCCTTGCAAAACGTTATACGAAATATTAATTATACTTCTGGATTTTCCAAAACGAGCGCAATTCCCTGACCACCTCCAATACAAAGGGAAGCAACTCCGTATTTCGCTTTTCTTCTTTTGAGTTCGTACGCCAGTGTAATCGTAACTCTGGCGCCGGAAGCTCCTAAAGGATGTCCGATCGCTACAGCACCACCATTTACATTGGTAATCTCCGGATTGAGTCCTAGTTCTTTTTGAACCGCAAGATATTGAGCTGCAAAAGCTTCATTTACTTCCACTAAACTCATATCCGAAAGTTTAAGACCCGCTTTTTTTAAAGCAGCCGGAATCGCAAGCGCCGGACCAATCCCCATTTTAGCAGGATCACAACCGGCGTGACCATAACCTCGGATAATCGCCAAAGGTTTTTTACCTAACTTCTTAGCATAAGAGGAAGAAGCCACGATTGTAGCAGCAGCACCGTCGTTTAAACCAGAAGCGTTTCCAGCAGTTACGGTTCCACCTTCTCTAAAAACCGCTTTTAGAGTTCCCAGTTTATCAACACCAGCGGCACCCTTAATAAATTCATCTTTTTCTAATATAACAGGTTTTTTACCCGGAATCGTAACGGCAAAAATTTCTTCTTTGAGACGTCCTTCCAAAGTAGCTTTTTCGGCACGCGTTTGAGAGATCCCTGCCCATTCATCCTGTTCTTGTCTGGAAATTTTATACTGATCAGCAAGGTTTTCAGCGGTCTGACCCATGATCAAACCTACATATTGATCGGTAAGACCTTGTTCTAAAGTATCCTCAAATTCTGCTGAACCGTAACGAACTCCCCAACGTGCGTTACGCACAACGTAAGGAGCATTGCTCATCGATTCCACCCCACCCGCAAGAACCGCGTCCGCATCACCTAGATAAATCTTTTTTGCTGCTTGGATAATAGCTTCCATGCCAGAACCACAAAGACGATTGAGAGTCAAAGCGGGAACTACTAAAGGGAGACCCGTTTTCAGACCGATATGACGTGCAAGATAAATTGCCTCTTTTCCAGTAGGAATTACGTTTCCAAAAATCGATTCTCCAATCGCGTCCGGAGAAACTCCCGTTTTCTCCAAAATAGCCTTAGAAGCCAAAACTCCCAGATCGACCGCACTTAAATCTTTTAAGGTTCCTCCGAAATTTCCGAACGGAGTTCTAATCCCATCCAGTATAACCGCCTCTTCCATAATTACTCCTAATAATTATAATATTCTAATTTTAAAATTCCATATAAAAAATATCGATCGCCACAAAAATTGTAAGTATAAAAACATAATACTTTTATAACTTATTTCATTTTGTATAGAATCAATTTTATTTGAAATGATAACAAAAGTTCAAATGGGTTGTATAAATTTTCACTTTAAAATTCACCTAATCTATCTTAGATGATTACTTCATTTTTCCGAGTTTCTTCCATCTTAATCCATCACGTTTCTAAAGATTCATCCTAAATTTTTGAAATAAAGAATTTTTGTCGTAACAAAAACTTCGGTCAAAATTACTACTCTAAAAAACTAATTTCCGCTACGCAAAAATTAAACCTTAGTTTGATTTCCTACTTTAGATCCAGATAAACCCGTTTTTTCTAGAACACCCAGTGTAAAATCGACATTTTGCTAAAAACAAAAATCATACCTTTATTTTTTCATTCCTAAGAATTTTTTCCTCATTTCCGCTCAAGAAAAAGACTACAAGCGATCTTAGAATCATCAGAAAAATGTGATGGAAGTAGCTCCTACGATTTTTTTGGAAACCGTCTTGTAAGAAAATTGAAATCTGGGTAGTTCCCACAAATTTCATTTTCACAGTTTTTTCCACCTATCAAACGATAAAAGAAAACATTCCTCTAAGTCCTTAAAAAAATTTCGATTTTTTTCAAAACTTTCTTTAAATATAAATGGTTTTGCTTTCAAGCACAAGAAGTAGAATAAAATTAAAGCCGCCTATTTTTTCATCTCGAAAAAACCAAACGAAACTCATAAATACGACTTCAGAAAACACAAATTACAAATTACAAATTGGAATTTACGAAAGAATCAAAACGTAATAGCAAGTTATTGTTATTCGTTTGATTTTTTTAATAAAGTAGAATTGAATAAAAAAGACTACAAATATAAAAAAGACATTTAACGATTCATAACTTGATAGAGTAAAACCTAAAAAATGACAGTGGCGCGGCATAAGAGAAGATCTAGAAACAGTTTAAACAGAGAAAATATCGTACAAGTTGCAATGGAAATCCTTCAAGAAAAAGGAATCGACGGACTTTCCATGAGAAAGATCGCCGAAAAATTGGACTGCAGCGTAGCAAGTCCGTATTCTCATTTCAAAAGTCAGGAAGAAATTATACAAGTACTGATTGCTAAAGGAGAAACCGAATTAACTCAACTTTTACGGAACGCGCAGAAAAATGGAAAAAACGCGTTCGAACAGTTGGCGGGAATCGCACGGGCTTATTGGGATTTTTCCTTAAACAATAAAGAATTACATAAAGTAATGTTTAATACAGTTCATGGACACATGCACCGAAAGGCATTCCCAAGTTTACCTACCAGTTATAGAGTATTTTTAGAAACCATACGAAACGGTTGTGCCAGCCAAGAATTCAAACTACCTAAATCAGAATATCCAGCAATCGCAAGAATGATGTGGGCCTGGATGTATGGATTGATGGTATTAGATCTTACGAATATGCTAAAACGTCGTCGTGGAGGAAAAGACGATCCGTTAACCGAAGGTTTTTTATATTTCCAAAAAATTCTTTTAGAGGAATGAATTTTCAGATAACTCTAAAATTATAAAAGTAATTCTAGATTTTCGAATATAATTCCGAAAAGTTTTATCCGAATAACAACAATGTGTATTTAAAAAAGTAAAGACCATACTTAAAATTAATAATCGAGTTGTTGAAAAATGAATCGCCACTTAGTTTCTGTTTTATGGAAACGGTCGATTGAAGCAGTTTTATTGATCGTCACTATGAAATTTTTCAACAACTCTAATATTATTTCGATCAGCAAATTGCAGAAATATTCTAATAAAACAAAATCTTTCAGAACTCTAATTCAATTGGAAATGTAAAACCGAAAAAATGATCCTTACTACGTTTTAAATTGTGAGATTTATATTCATTTTTAATTTTTTCAAGAAGGTTTTGAAATGCACTTTTAGAATAAAGTAAAATCCAACAAATTATAAAACCTGATAAATCGATTTACAAAAACTTAAAGGACACTTGTATAGTTTATGCATCTAGAATATGTACTACTTTTGCCGACAAAACCTTTTCGAAGAGACAAACACTTTAGAGATCGTTACTCCAACGGATCGTATCTGGATCTCTGGTAAAAAATTTTCCGAACCAATATCTCAACGGACACTTGATCTCGATCCTGAGTACGGCACTGAACTGGCGGATTTCTTCGATACGAGCTGGACAGTGATGTCGGATAAACTTATTCAAGCATTCAGTGAAATAGGAGTCAAAAATTTCGACTCCTATCCAATGACCTTACGTAGAGTGGACACTGGTGAAAAATATCATAATTTCAGCGCCGTAAACTTTATCGGTGAAATCGATGCGATCGATCGAGAAAAATCGCTGTTTACGCCTAATGCTCTTAGAAAATTTAAATCCATTGTCATCTCGTCTGAAAAAGTAGACGATTTAAAAAGTTTTAGACTTGTAGATGGTCCCGGATTACTCGTTGTAACCGAAGCCGTGGCCAATTACTTACGAAAATGGGATTTTAAAGCATTACTTCTGCAACCGACACAAGAATATGATGGAGTTTGAATAAAAGCAATTATGCTGGTTCTCATTTAAATAATAGAGTTGTTGAAAAATTGGTAAAATTCTTGTACCGATACCTGAAGATACAACTCTATGTGTAATGATATCGAAAGAAAAAGTTTTAAAGAATCTTAGAATGTCGCAAGCCTTGCTTGGTGTCTCCCATCAAGAATTCAAAACACTCTGCGTACCCTTTGGCCTTGCGTATTTATCTTTGAAAGAAGAAATAAAACATAATTTTACCAAAGGTAGAAAATCAATCTTACAGGATATAGAAGAGAATTTATTTTTTATTCTTTTTTATCTAAAAACTTATCCGACCTACGACGTCTTGGGAGCGGTATTTAAAATGGATAGGACTACTGCTTGTAAGTTGGTAAAGCTTTTGGCGGAAGTTTTATTTCTTTCACTTGGTTCAATGAATACTCTTCCCGCAAATGAAATTTCCGATCTCAAAAAAAAGTTGAAGAAGTTAAAAAAACTGAAGTATGTAATCATAGATGGAACAGAAAGGCCCATCAGAAGGCCAACAGGTAAGGATTTACAAAAAGAATTCTACTCTAGGAAAAAAGAAAAGACATACGATTAAAAACTTAATTTTGACAAGTAAAGATAAAGCAATCTTATTCTTATCGAACACGATATCTGGTAAAACGCACGATCTTAAAGTTGCGGAGAATACGATGATTACTTCTGCGATTCCTAAAGATGTGGTATGTATCCTTGACTCCGGTTTTGAAGGAATTGAATAGACATCAAAAAAAGTGAATATTATCAAACCGAAAAAGAAACCTAAGAAAAGAGAACTTACCGCTACACAAAAAGCAAAGAATACAAGAATTAGTAAAAAAAGGATTTTCGTAGAAAATGCTTTTGCCGGTATTAAAAGATTTAGAATTACATCGGATGTCATTAGATGTTTTAGAAAAGACTTTAAACATCTCGTTTTTGTTTTAGCCGCAGGGCTTTGGAACCTTCATTTATTTTTTAATAAACGTTTTAATTACTAATTTTTCAACAACTCTAATATAAATCTGTCGGAATTACGACAAATCCTCTGTAAAACTTATACCCATTTGTCGAGCGCCAATAGAAACAAGACGCTGAGTTTGAGAGACTTCTCTCTATCAAAAAAACATATTTTTTCCAAGTAAAAAGACCCATTCTTGTCGGAACACTTGAAAAATATGACATGTATTTTATAACTTTTAATGTAGTAGGAGCTCTTACATTCATTTGTAGAGATAATTAATTTTTAGTTTTTAAAAACATAGTAATTCCCACAGGTTACGTATCATTGGCGATAACGAACAAGTTTCTAAAAGTTTAGTTCAAAACTTTAAAAAATACCTAAAAGGAACTCTATAAAATCCCAAAAGGATAATTGTCTAATCAAATTTTCATATAAAAATTAGATATAAAAAACTATTACAATTTTAAAATTACATAACTTTCTACAATCAAATGCAAATTATATTAGTATTTCATAATAGAAGAATCAACTTCATCCGAATAAAGCAAAATCCCACCTTCCACATTATACACTTTTGAAAAGCCGAACTGTTTTAACATTTCACAGGCCATTGCGGAACGTCCACCGGAGCGACAATATACAATCACATCTTTACCCGATTGTTTCCAAGAATCGATCTCAGCAAACCTATTGGAAAGTTCTCCAACCGGAATTAAAAGATCTGTCCCTTTGATCGTACAAATATCCACTTCGTTAGGATTTCTTACATCCAAAAGATAAAACGAATCTTTTGCTGTTTCTCTCAGATCCAATCGAGACTTTAGCTCTTTTGGTGTCATACACAATCTTCCTCATTATAAAAATAGAATATAAAACTAAATAAATTTGCTTTTCTATTTGGTCAAACAAACTTAAAAAAATTCATATCCCCTATTAAAGCGAACAAATTATTTTATTTTCACAAAAAGAAAAATAAATTTTTAGACAACTCTGATCGTTTTAATAATTTCCTAAGCATAAAGACAGTGTCAAAACAAACAATAATATAGAAGTTCTCGCAAATGTCTCTATTTTGGAATAAAAAGAATCTAGAAACAACGTTAAAGAATAGTTTAGATAGTTACTACAAGTCATCTCAAAAATACGTTATCTTTGTTTAAAATGCCTATTCCAATTAGTCTAAGATATTTTTGAGACGACTTGTAGTAATCTTTAAAAGCATATTGGCGATTTTTTGATTTAGCAATCGTAAAAAAACAATTCCGGACAAAATTTGATTTTATAAAAGTTTACTTTAGTAATTCCTAATTTAAAGTTCCAGAAAGTTCTTCCAATTCTAATTGGAGTGATTCCCATTCCGAAGTCAGACGTATAATTTCGTTTCGGGTTTCGTTCAAATTATCCAATTCTAATTGATAACTACGATTCTTAAAAAAGTCGGGATCGGCTAAAACTTCTTCCAAATTCTTTTTTGACTTTTCTAAAAGTTCAATCTTAGTTTCCAGTTGCTCTAAATCTTTCTGAACCTTTTTGATTCTGTTTTTATCTGAATTTTTCTTAGAACGCGTTTGCCCGATTTCTTCTTTTTTAGAAACCGAACTTTCAGGTTGTAGCTTCGAAGGTATGGTCTCTTGCAGATTGTATTTCAAATAATCCGCAAACGTGCAGTTAAAATCTCGGATTTGCCCTTTATCCACAGAAATAGTGCGATTACAAAGATTTCTTAAAAATTCTGGATCGTGAGAAATGATTAGAAGAGAACCTTCATATTCTATCAACGCTCTAAGTAAATTGTCCCGAACCACCAAATCCAAATGGTTGGTAGGTTCGTCCAAAAAAATAGCATTAGCAGGAAAACGAACAAGCATTGCAAGACGAAGACGGCTTTGTTCTCCACCCGAAAGAAGACCGGTTTGTTTATAAACAGAATCGTCCGAAAAGGAAAAATAACCCAAAAGACTTCTAGCTTGTTGTTCCGAAAGATCCGGATAAGCAGATATAACAGTTTGAATCAGATTTTTAGAAGAATCCAATTCTTCGTGGTGATTTTGCGAAAAATAACCAATTTTTGTTTTAGGTCCGTAATAAATTTTACCAGAAGTTAATTTATGAATTTCTAATAAACAACGAAGGAACGTGGATTTTCCGGCACCGTTAGGACCTACGACTGCAATCTTATCACCTGCTGAAATTTCCAGATTAGTTCCACTGAAAATAAATGGAGTTTTACCCGAGTAAGAAAAAGCTCCGTTTTCAATTCTCGCAATAATTTTTCCGGAAGATATAAAATTAAAATGATAATCCGATTTGGAATCCCAAAAGGATTCTTCAGGCGTCTCCACCTTATCTCTTTTTTCAAGTTTTTTGATCGCAGATTGAACTTGTTTCGCTTTAGAAGCCTTTGCGCGAAAACGTTCAATCCATTCCATTCTTTTTTTGAGATAAGTTTCTTCCTTTCGAAACTGAGCCCTAAGTTTTTCTTGAAGTTCATTTTTATGTTCAAAATATTCCTCTAAGGTTCCTCGAAATTCTATAACGTCGGAAGATGAAAGTTCCGCAATCGTATCACAAGTTGCATTCAAAAATTCTGGATCGTGAGTTACGAGTACAAAAGATTGACCGGTAGAATTAAGATAATCCGCCAACCATTCTTTAGAAGTATTGTCTAAATGATTGGTAGGTTCGTCTAACAGTAATAAATTGCCAGGATTTAAAAGAGTGATCGCTAGACCAAGACGATGTTGATAACCCGGAGAAAATTCCCGGACTTTCATTTCCATCTGAACATTAGAAAATCCTAATCCGCTTAAAACCTTGCGAGCTTTGGATTCTAGTTCGTGTACTTCATATGTAAACGCATATTCTTCCAAATTACTTTGTTCATCCAGAACTGCAGTAAATTCCTTCGAATCATGAGAAACAAGATCAAACTTACGATTGATTTCTTTCAAACGTTCTGAATATTCCCGATAATGTTTATGTTTTTCTAATGCAGTATCGATGACAGATGCTTCAGGATTAAATTCTGGAATTTGTTGGAATACTGAAATTTCGGTGTTTTTGGATTTTGCTACACTTCCTTCATCCGGAATAAATTTTCCCTCCGCAATCCTAAACAAAGTCGACTTACCGGAACCGTTTGGACCCACAAGACAAACGCGGGAACCCGGTTTGATATGCCAGGAAAATCCGTTAAACAATACGTTAGAACCGTACTGATGTTTTATGTCGATGAATTGAAGCAAGGATAGAAATATTAGGAAAAATAAAAACGAGCAGGAATTGGTCCGTCAAAAATAGACGGACCGGAAAGAAATTATTTCTTACCTTTTACTGCGAGTTCTTCCAATCTTGCATTAAGATGCAAAATGTATTTGCTGGAAGAGCCGTTCATTTTTTCTTTGGAAGTTTGGATCGCAGCATTAATTTCTGCTACGGTCATTTTATTGATTTTTTTGTTCTTCTTTTCTTGAGTTTCTTCAGACATGAATATTCCGCCAAATAATCTTAAGCCAGATTTTTAGACTCAACAAGATTCGACAACCGATTTTAAGGTCAAATTTCTGTATGTAATTTATCACTTTAGGTTTATCACAAAAATTACGACTCAGACGCATAATAATATACTATCTGTCTTAAACTTACAATTTTCGGTTAGATATAATTTTTTAAGAACTTCTGTATCTTGCAAAATCGATTGTTAATTTTTGTTACTATTTCAAATAGTAAAATCTTATGAATATTGATCGTAAAACACTGTTTTGAGTGAGAAATTGCCGGGACTTTTGTTATGGTCTTTGAGTAATAATGAGTTTGTTTTTAGAAAACTAAAAAGTTTTTTAAAAGTGTGAGTTCCCACATTCATTTTTTACGGGCCAGGCTCTTATTTAAAGTATCTTGAATTTTGTAAGTTTTACTGTAAAAATTCCAGATTCGTGGTAGTTCCCACAGATTATGTCATTTTTAACCACTACAAATTATAAAATCGAACAGCCCTTTATATTCATTCTAGTTTTCAATGGATCAGGATCACTTTTTTGTAAGTGTTATGGAAAAATTTTGCAGCAGTTCCCACATCTCAAAGTTTTTACTTAAAATCTCAGACTTTCCGTAGTTCCAAAGTCAGACTTATAAATGTGGGAACTCACATAAATTTAACAACAAAATGTGCTTCCAAAACAAGTAAATTGATTCGAGAGCATAATCTGTGGGAACTACTATTTCCTGTGAAGATCTGATCCAATGATTGCGCTGGTTGCTTTTAAAACTTTGAAACGGACTCTTGAATGTTTCATTTAAAGTGACATAATTTTCAGAAAGTATAAGATCAAAATTGAATTCTAAAATGTGGGAACTCACACCCCTAATATATTTTTCTCTTTGATTTTTTATCCACTTATCTATCTTTAAAAGTTCAGCAACGAAAAGAACTCTTTGGAGTTTATCACTATGGTTCAAAATTTCTTCTCAACAAAAGAATCGTTTTTTCCTCTTTTACTTCGACTCGGTCTTTCAATTTGTATTTTTCCACACGGAGCTCAAAAACTTTTAGGTTGGTTCGGAGGCGCGGGCTACGAAGCATCCATGGATTATCTAGTAAACACCGCCCAATTTCCGACCACCTTATCTACTTTAGCAATCGTATCTGAATTTTTCGGATCAATCGGTATTTTATTAGGTTTTTGCACAAGGCTTTCCGCATTCGGAATTACGTGTACTTTGGCAGTTGCCGGATGGGCTCACAAAGAAATCGGTTTTTTTATGAACTGGTTCGGTAACCAAAACGGAGAAGGATTTGAATACCACATCCTTTCAGTTTCTATGGGACTTTCACTTTTACTTTTCGGAGGAGGTTCTTGGTCCTTAGATTCTTGGATCTATGACCGCTTAGATTCCTGATAAACAAGAATTTATCTTAAAATTTAAAATATCGGGTAACACTGAAAAGAAACATTAGAAAGTTAAATCACTTTACAAACCATAAAATAAAAAGCCGCCTGGATCTTAATCAAGCGGCTTAATTTATAGAAAAATAAAATAGAGTTGTTGAAAAATTCAATAGCGACGATTAACAAAACTGTTTTAATTACCGTTTCCATAAAACAGATGGAGAATTTAATAATTCAACAACTCTAATCTTAATATTTAATCTTATCTATTGCATCTTCGTCCAGAATATATGAACCCTGCAAAGTTTGAACCACTAGTTTTCCTTTTTTTTGAGAAACAACTACACCTCTCAACTCTCTTCCATCTTTCATAATAATACGTTCAATACTAAGATCATAAACTTTGCTTAACTCTTCTTCGGTTTTTGCGGATTTTAAATTCTGAACGTCTAAAAGAAGTTCGCTATCTAAACTTCCAAGATTCTTTCTCATTTCTTTATATTCCGGTAGAGTAGCATTTAGTTTAGAAATATCAATCGATTCGATTTCTCCGTCCTTGTTTACGGTCACTAATTTACTTTTTTCTAATATATATATATTCTTTGTAGAGTTCAAAGAAATTACTTCTACAGCTCCTTCCACAACAAAAACCATAGATTCGTTTTCGGACGCATTAACTTCAAAAGAAGTCCCTCTCACAGCAGCAACCGCAGAAGGAGTTTCTACATAAAAGTTACTCGTTTTTTTCTCTTTTTCTATTATGTTTAATACCCTACCAGAAGCTAAATTGATTTTAATCTGAAATCCGTTGTCTTCTCTTAACTGTTTCAAAATCAATTTACTATTTTCTTTCACTCGCACTACGCTAGAATCGGTTAAACTTATGTCCAACGCCCCGCCCGCACCGGTAAGAATTATATCAGATTCATTTAAAAGATCGCCTCGATGCAATTTCATCTCTTCGTCTCTCATAACAGAAACCTGACCTTTTACAAAAACTACGGCAGCTCTTAAAGTAGTCCCTCGGACAATTTCAGACTCAGGCTTTGAAGTACGAAAGGTGATCCAAACTCCAATCGTAAATAATAAAATAGCAGCAGCGGCTAACCACATCATCTTTGGAAAGCGAAGAATAACGGCGGTGGGGACATTCATGATTTTGTCCTCTACGATAAAACGAGGTTGCTTTCCAATCCAATTCGGATCAAAAGCAGGAAGTTGGGTTGTTGGACCCTTTTCTTTTAGGAATTTCTCATATCCTTCAAATCCGGGAGTATTTGTTTTATTTTCCATATTTATGCTGCCCGTGTTTGCGTCGCTTCCTGTTCGTTAAACAAAACTAAATGAGTCAATTTGAGCTTTTTTTTCCATTTCTAATTTTTTTTATAATAACAGTCCTAATTCTTCACTTCTGGAAGTATAAAAAGAATCAAAAATATTTTATTATATATAATTCGCAGGTTGAAAACCTATTTTTTTACCTTCTTGGGCCAAAGCCTTCTCGGCCCTTTCAATCAATCTGGAAACACCGGAAATACTCATTCCAAGAATTTTAGAAATTTCATCTAGTTTCAAATCCTGTTGGTATCTTAAAAGTAAAGCTTCTTTATATTCAGTAGAAATTGTGTCTAAGAGCGAATCTATGATATTTTTTACATCCGATTGATCGATTTTTTCCAACACAGAAAATTCAGGACTTGGAGATTTAGACGTGAAACTACTACCTGTATCTTCTCCTACGAGAGATACGTTTCGCTGATAATAAGATTTAGAATGATTAATAATCAAATTTCTTGCAATTCTAAATAAAATCATTCTACAAGAAGTAGAATCTGGAATGTCCCTATTTTCATAATATTTAAAAAAGTTTAGAAAAGAATCGTGTAGTATATCTTGGGCAGAATTTTCGTCATAGAACGATTTTCTTATATAATGAAATAAATCGTCTTTATTGTGGTTATAGAGTTTTTCTAACTCGGAAGTATGTGCCACGGTAATAAAGAATCACCAATTCCTACTTGTTTTTTCAAGCAAAAAGATAATTTATTGCACAAAAGATGAATTTTAAAATTTCATGACTGAAAATCATAATTCTATGTCTCGAACGTATAAACTTATAACCTCTTCGGGAATTTTCGTTTTAATGATTCTATTCTCTTTACCTCTAACAGCAAGTTCAATCGTTCTTAAAAACGGAAAAACTCTTCAAGGTAAAATTATCAATCAATCCAGAACCGAAGTTCAAATAGAAGTGAATGGCAAATTACAAACCATTCCTAAAGCCGAAATTTCCGAGATCAATTTGAAAGGTCCTAAAAAAGAAGAATCCAAAAAAAAAGAGACTACCACCACCAAACCGCCAATTAACCATCCGATTACGACTCAATCTTCTTGGCAAGATGCCAGATGGGCAATCACGGGGCGATCTGCAATTATTCCCGGTTGGGGTCAATGGAAAGTAGGACAAAAAAGATGGGCGATCATTGGTTTTTTACTTTTTGCAGGCGCTGCTTTATATGTTAACAATTGTAAAGAAAAAGCCATAACAGAAGAAAACGATTATAAAATCAATTCAACCGCAATCACAATTGTTGCATTTGCAGATCCGAATTTAAACCCGACCAGTTCCGATGAAACGGTTCGTACAACCGCTTTGGTCACTAGAATTTTAACCACGGCGGCCGCAACCAATCCTTATTTTAACAGTTATGATCGTGCTACCTCTCAATACAACCAAGCTCAATGGTTGTTAGGCGCTATTTACGGATTACAACTGCTTCATACTTTTTTATTGGCTAAGGATTATCAAAAGTTACAATCCTTACTTTCAAATCCAAATCCGGAAGGATGGAAATTTTCAGCTGCCGTAGTTAGAAATCAAATCAACGGATCTACAGAAATTACACCTAATTTCGTTTATACGATTCGATTTTAAAATTTTCCAAAACCAAACTCGGTCATAAAAACTCCAATGGGCAGGTCAGTATTCAGAGAGCCGTTGCATCAATTTTTTTGGGACAGATTCTTATTGTTTCAACTGGTTAAAACACCTATCAAAGTTTATCCCAAAAATCAATCTTCAAACAAATCCGGATATGGTCTCTCGTTCTTTTGTAAAAACGCAGTAGTTCCCACAGATTTTTTTTGCTAAGTGACGCGAAAGGGATCGATGAATGAGCTTAGCAGAACGCTTTCTATCATAACCAACGCCACAAGTATTTGGATCTCAATATTAAATCTGTGGGAATTATGACAAATCCTCTGTAAAACTAGTTCCCACTCCACAACGCGACCCATAGGAAAGCGTTGTGCTGAGTTTCCAACGCGATTCATAGAGAGCGTTATTGGTATTTTATAAAAATTGAATCTGATTCTGGAATTTCACAATAACTTGACCAGAGCTGAGAGCCCGCCGGCTGCCATAGGCAGCCGGATTCGCCCTGATTTTTTTTCCACAAACTCACGTTTAAATTAGCCTGGGTTCGTGGAGGAATTTATGATTCTGAAAAAAGTTGGAATCTGAACTTTGCAGATTGATTCCTACAATGTAGGAGCTACTACAAAAAATAAATGTTTAAAAATTTGTAATGTGACTTAATTTGTGGGAACTACTGCAAACCACAATTTTACGAACAAATTATTAAATTGTAGGAACTCATACTTTTAGAAAATTAGTTCTCATTTTTTCCACAAACTTACGCCGTTTATAAAGGATTTTTAATATGGATCTACTTCCCTTACACTTCAAGTTTTAACGTAGACTTTGAAGTAATTATCAGAATATAATAATTTTCTAAGTTGAAATTTTTTCTTTGCCCTTGATCTTTACGATTTCCTTTCGAAAATTTTCATAAGGATCTTCATTTGAATTTCCGGAATTATTTTTACCGTCTTTAGAAGTATGAGCTTGTTCCGGCTTAGATGCAAACCAAGAATCCAAATATTTTAAAGTTTTTGTAATTTTCTCGCCCTGAAAATCTTCATCTTTGTTTCTAAACTTAAAATCCAGACTTTTCTTTTTTTCAGTTAAAACCTTATGAATCTCTTTTGCTCTAAAACGAAAAGACTCGTCGTTTGGATATATCAAGATCGAATCCGTCTTATCTCCCGAAGAATCTTGTATGAGTACAAATTTCTCGCGATCTACAATTTGATGAATCAACTCTGGTGAATATCCCGGAACTTCATAAAGAATTTCTTTTAACACGGGCGGAATATTCTTTTCGAAATAATATTGATTCAAAGCTTCTGAAAGTTTGGATTTTTGTTCCAAGGCTTTGATTTTTTCATCCTCTTTTAATTTTTCCTGAATTTTACTTTGTTCTAACTTAAAAGCAACATCCCTATTTTTAGATTTGAAATAAGATTGTTCGGAACGAATTTTTTCTTTAGCTCCTTGAAAAAATAAATCCTGAAGTAGTTTTGCAACTCCTACAAAGTCCAAAATCGAAAAGTACCAAGGAAAATATCTAACGTATCCTTTACGAAGGACCTTCCCGTAGTTTCTTACAAACTCTTCGTCTTTAAAGACAGAATGAATAGAATCTTCGTTCAATTCTATTAAATTACGAATACCTAATACTTTCCAAGCCTCTACGTTAGTTGCTGTTGAAAGTGATTTTATCACAGACCGAACGGTTTCCGTATCCATTCTCATAAAAGAATGGATTGTAATTCCTTTAGTTTCCCAAGGAGAATACGCAATATGCCTATCTTCCGTTAAAAGTCTTTTTAACTCGGCCGGATACGTCCTAAATTCTTCATCAGAAATAAATAATACAAGTTTATCCCAACGACCAACCTGTTTGGAAAGATGATCCGTCATTTCGTGAAAACGATTTCGAAGCTGTTCCTGATAAGAAGACTTGAGTGCACTTTCAATCTCATCGCTTAAATTGAGAATCAGCTCTACTCCCATCAATTTATGTTTTGATTTTATTTCGGAATCCGACTCTAACGCTTTTTCAATTGCTCTCGCTCTTTTTTTACCAAATAAAGTAGTCGGAATTGCAGACGGATCGTTTGCGTGCATTCTTTCTTCTTGAGAAATTGCTGCGAACGCATCCGATAAGGCCCATTTATATTTAGGAAATACTTTTTTAAAGTGAAATTCATCCACAAGCTCAAATAACGTCTGAAGTTCTTTTATTTTTACGACTAAATATCCGACTTCCGGTATTTCTCGAATTCTTCCTTTTTTAACCAATCCATCCGTGATTTCGAGCAGCATATCTTTTACATATTCCGGATTTAAGGGAATGCTAATATTCGGAGCTTGGAAATAACTTTCAGGATTAAAAAAGAGTTTTAATTTTTGTACATTCTCTCCTTTAAAATCCGACTCTAAATCCTCCCATAACGTTTCTTTTCCAAGAGGAGGTCTATTTTCTAAATAAGATAGTATCGAATTAACAGAGAGATCTACTAATAAAAGATAAATTCTGGTAAGATCTCCCAATTCTGCATCCGAATAAGCCACGTAACAAGGTTTCAACTTCAATTCGGATGTGGCGGGATCTATATAAAAGTAAGCAAACTGAAGCACAACACCGTCTTCTAATAATCTTTTGATATGAAACGCCACTTCTGCAGTAGTAAGTTCGGGAGCTTCTGGAACCTTAGATTCTACTTGGAATAAATTTTGAGATCGAACGTTTTTATGACTCGTTTGTGTAACGATCGCTTTATAAACAGAATGGGTCAGTCGATCATTTAGATAATAACTGACTACTTCGTTGATCTTTTTAACTTTTAAAAAGCTTTGCGCTTGGTTTGCGCCACCGAACGCTGGATTTAAAACCGGCTTACTCATCCATTTGCACCGTCAACAACATTGAAATCATTTTTAAATTCTCGTGAGACTTTAGATCTCCGAAAAAACCTTATCACTAGTTCCGACATCAAACTTTCTCTTTAGATTTTTCCAAAGTTGCAAGCCAACTAGGAATTGATATCGTTTATCTCCGATTCGGATCTGTCAAACGATCCACACAATCAATCTAAGAAAACACTTCTTGTATTTTTTAGTTATAATAAACTGATACACTCTATTATTTTTAGCATTAAACGTAATATCACAGATTATAGTACACTCTTATCTTTTCATTTGATTTAGGAAAGGAAAGCAAATTTCCAAGTTTTTTTAATATTTGAATCTCTTGACTTCCGCTATAGTCAACTGGTTCCATGAATCCTAATATGAAGCTTTCAAAGAAATACACCTTTCGGTATAGAAAAGTTCTACTCGTTATCTTAGATGGCGTTGGTTATTCTCCCAAAGGTCCTAAATTCGGTAATGCAATTGCAGGTGCAAAACTTCCTTTTTTAAATCGAGTTTGGAATCAATTTCCTACGCTTCATATCCAAGCTCACGGAAAAGCAGTAGGGATGCCGTCGGATGACGATATGGGAAATTCAGAAGTTGGACACAATGTTCTTGGTTCCGGGCGCATTTTCGATCAAGGCGCCAAATTAGTTTCTAATTCGATTGCGTCCGGTGATATTTTTAACGGTCAAGCTTGGAAAGAAGTGATCGAAAATTCTAAAAAAAATAATTCCGCCTTACATCTGTTAGGTCTTTTTTCTGACGGAAACGTTCATTCTCACATTGATCACACAAAGGCTTTAATTTTACGGGCAATTTCAGAGAAAGTTCCTAAGATCAGACTTCATATTCTTTTAGATGGTAGGGACGTTCCTGAAAAATCTGCATTAGATTATTTGAATCCTTTTGAAACCTGGTTGGACTCTCTTAGAAAAAATGGAACGGACATCCGGATCGCTTCAGGAGGCGGAAGAATGACGATCACAATGGATCGTTACGAAGCGGATTGGTCCATGGTAGAAAGAGGTTGGAAGGTTCACGTCAAAGGAGAAGGCAGATATTTTTCCTCCGCAAAAGAAGCAATTGAAACCTTTCGTTCGGAAGATCCAAAGATAATCGATCAATATCTTCCTTCGTTTGTAATTTCTGATCATGGAAAACCGATCGGTAAAATTCAGGACGGAGACTCAGTCGTTTTTACAAACTTCAGAGGAGATAGAGCGATTGAAATTTCTTTGGCGTTTACTGAAAAAAATTTTACTAAATTCGATCGTGGCTCTCTTCCTAACGTTCTATATGCAGGAATCATGCAGTATGACGGGGATCTGAAACTTCCGGAACGTTTTTTAGTGGCTCCTCCGGCCATTGATCGCACGTTAGGCGAATATATGGCGAATTCGAACATACCTCAATATGCGTTATCCGAAACACAAAAGTACGGTCATGTTACTTATTTTTGGAACGGCAATAAAAGCGGCTACTTTGATCAAAATTCGGAGGAATATCGTGAAATTCTTTCGGACGTGATCCCGTTTGATCAAAGTCCTGAAATGAAAGCTCTTTTAATTACCGAAGCTTTGGAAAAAGCACTAAATGAAAATAAACAAGATTTTTATAGAGTGAATTACGCTAACGGCGATATGGTAGGTCATACCGGAAACTACCTTGCTACCGTTCAAGCGATGGAATTTTTAGACGGTTGTGTGGAACGTCTTTGGAAAACATGCGAAAAACAAAATATCGTTTTATTGATTACTGCAGATCATGGCAACGCTGACGAAATGTTTCAATTAGATAAAGAAGGAAACGTTGAAAAAGATTCTCATGGAAATCCGATTCCTAAAACGAGTCATACTCTCAATCCAGTTCCAATTTCCGTTTTAGATCCTGAAAATAAAATTCGATTCAATTCCAATCTTTCTAACCCGGGTCTTGCAAACGTAGCGGCCACAATCTTAGACGTTATGGGATACGAAACCCCGGAAGGGTATTATCCTTCTTTGATTGAAAATGAATCCTAAGTCGTAAAACGGTTCGATTTTCTGAAATTTAAGAATGTATGTTCACGTTTGTTCTTCTTTTTTTGGCTCGCCCTCAAATCAGGCAAAGTTATACTTTCCCAAAAAATCTTTTTTAAAACAGAAGGTTTAAAAGAACAAAGTAGTTTTTACAAATTACTTTGTTCTTTTAAATAAAGTTTATGGGTTTACATTAGAGTTTCTTAATAATATAATAGATCCTTACGAGTTCATAATTCTATTATATGAGTTTCCGCACTTTTAGATTTTGAAACAAATTTTAAAAATAAAACGATTCACTTGAATCAACCAGGAGAGAACGATGCAATTTCCATTCAATCAATCTGCAAATCCAGGACTTGCCCCTTTTGATATTTCGAACTACAAAGGTAATCGAGGAAAAAACTTTTACGAGGAAGACAGAATACTACAGACACTTGTAGATAAATATTCCAAAAGTTACGATTCCGCACATAAAAAAGCAATGATCGAACATCTTTTAGGTTATGGCGCTTTGGTTGGTGGAGTTCTAGACGAACTTACGGAAGCTTCTCATAAAGAAGGAAAATACGGTGAAATCGTTAAATACGATCGAACCGGAAATCGAATTGACGCGGTTGTGTATTCGAACGAACAAAAACTTTCTAGAAAAATTTCGTACGACTATGGAATTGTAAATCTAAACTATCATTCATCTTGGAAACATCCTTTTACGGATTTACATCGTTATGCTCTTGCCTATCTGGCCAATCAAAATGGAGAAGGTGGAGTCACTTGTCCGCTTGCAATGACCGAAGGTATGATTAAAGTTATAGAAGCTCTTGGAACTTCCGAACAAAAAGAAAAATACCTTTCTCTTGTTGCAGGCGAAGGAAGCCAATCCCATTTTATGGCGGGGCAATATGTAACCGAAAGAGTCGGAGGTTCCAACGTAAGCGCGAACAGAACGATCGCAAGAAAACAAGATAATGGTAAATGGATTCTTACTGGAGAAAAATGGTTTTGTTCTAATCCGGGAGATCTTTGGGTAACGACCGCAAGAGTAGAAGACACAAACACAATCGGAATGTTTTTAGTTCCTAGAATTAAAGACGATGGTACATTAAACGGACATCATATTTTACGTAAAAAAGATATTATCGGTTCCAAGGGTAAACTCACCGTAGAAATCGTCTATGACGGAGTAGAAGCGGAAGCGCTCGGAAGACCCGCGCATGGAATTGCCAATTTAATAAAATACGTAATCGGGATTTCAAGACTACACGTATCCATTGCGGCTTCCGGAATTTCCAGAAGAGCCTGGATGGAAGCCTACGAATACGCCAAATTTAGAACCGCTTATGGCAGTAAAATATTAGAATTTTCTTCTTTACTAAAACAACTTAGCGACCAAAGGCTTAAACACACCGCTATGTTAACTTCCATTTTCAGGCATTTTCATACTCCTGAAAATTTAAAACTCGCGGGAGAAGTGCTTGCCCCACTTTTAAAGTATAAATGCTCCGCAACTTCAACGGAGATCACCTATAATTCTATTTTAGTGTTAGGCGGAAACGGTATCGTAGGAGACTTTTCCGCTATTCCTAGGTTACACAATGATTCCATAATAAACGAAACTTGGGAAGGAACTCATTTATTGTTAAGCGAACACGTACTCCGCGGGTTTAAAAGAGAGAAAGTTGCAAAAGCATTTTTTAAATATGTAGAAGAAATCACTGATTCAAGTTCTAAGGCAGCGGAAACGATCCGTAAAAAATCGAAACTCTTACAAGATTTACTAGATCATTCAAGTTCTCAGGAGTTAGATCTAAATCGGATTTATATCGCAGACTTGGCGTTTGAAACATTTGCACTCGCAGCGCTTTCGGACGTTTCGGGAAAAAATTCTCCGGATTCTCAAAAAGGCCTGTCGGTGTTCCTAGACGGTTATTTAGATTTAATAAATTCTTCTCAGACTTTTTCTAAAAAAGAAAGTTTTTCGGGAAATGTGGAAAATCTAAAATCTGTTATTCATTTCTAAAAAGAACTTTAGATTTTACTTATGTAATTTAACGTAAATTAAAAAAATCTCAGGCTCGCTTAGAGGACAGGTTATGATGTTTAATGAACGGTTAATTAATTTTAAACTTAAACGTTAATAAAACCGAACATTGTTGTAAAAAACAGTTGGTTTGAATGAGCTTGGTTTTTTACAATTTTACTGTGGAATCCGAATTTTCAGTAGTACCCACAGATTGAGTTGCATTACAAATTTTTAAATTTCATTTTTTCGTGATCGGAATTTGTAAGAGTTCCTACATTTTCAAAATTGAACGGTAACGTCTAAATCTGCTGTAGTTCCCACAGATTCAGTCGTATTACAGATTGTTAAATTTCATTTTCTCGTGATCGGAATTTGTAAGAGTTCCTACATTTTCGAAATTGAACGGTAAAACCTAAATCTGCAGTAGTTCCCACAGATTCAGTCGTATTACAGATTGTTAAATTTCATTTTCTCGTGATCGGAATTTGTAAGAGTTCCTACATTTTCAAAATTGAACGGTAACGTCTAAATCTGCTGTAGTTCCCACAGATTCAGTCGTATTACAGATTGTTAAATTTCATTTTCTCGTGATCGGAATTTGTAAGAGTTCCTACATTTTCGAAATTGAACGGTAAAACCTAAATCTGCAGTAGTTCCCACATTTTACTTTTACGAATGTTATTTAACGCGAATTCGGTATAACTAATGCGAAAGCGATCATTGTGCTACAAATCATAGGAGAGTTACATTGAGCTTTTTTATTCGCCCTGATTTTCTCCACGAACTTACGTTATTTAACGTGGATTATGCGAAAGGGATCGATGAATGAACTAAAGCTAAACGCTTTCCTGAACTCAATGCATCGCTCCCTAAGGGTCGCTCTGCAGGGTCGCGTTAACTCAGCAAAACGCTTTCCTAAGGGTCGCGTTAACTCAGCAAAACGCTTTCCTAAGGGTCGCGTTAACTCAGCAAAACGCTTTCCTAAGGGTCGCGTTAACTCAGCAAAACGCTTTCCTAAGGGTCGCGTTAACTCAGCAAAACGCTTTCCTAAGGGTCGCGTTAACTCAGCAAAACGCTTTCCTAAGGGTCGCGTTTTAGGTCGATAAATTGGAACTTAAAGCGATAAATTGTATTATATTTCCTGCATACAATTTATTGACCAGAGCTGAGAGCCCGGTCCGGTTTTATTACGTCAAACTTACGTAATAATATACCATCTCAAAAATAGTATATTATTACTTTTAAATATAGATTCAAAACATTTTAATTTATTTTAAGATAGGATTTAGTAAATAACTCTAATCTAAAGGTAAAAGATATGTAGTCTTGTGTTCCGTAAGAGGTTCATAAATTTCAATGGACGCCCTTCCTTTGAGATTACAACCTCTTTCTTCACAGGCTCTAAAAAGTTTTGGATAAACCTTATAAATTCCAAGAAAAATAGAAAGAAAGTTTCTCAATGGAAATTCTACAGTTAGATACTTTTTAGAAGGAATGGTTCTCGTTTTCAGTTCTAAAGAAAGCCCGTCCGGAACTTTCGTTAGTGGTTCCGAAAAAAGAGCCCCTACTTCACATCGTAACTTTTCTTTAGGAACCTCGTTTGGATTGTCCAAATAAATGGAGAACAATTTAAAATTTCGAATTCCTTTTTCAGGCAATTCTTTTTGAAGTGCTTCAAACGTAAGCCCAACGTTTCTATAATCCCCAACCCTTTCATGCGAAAGAACGTAAAACGGTCCTTTCATTTCCTCTTGAACCAGAACCCGATCAAAGGCACCCATATAAAATAGGAACGCTACAAGTAAAACTACTAAAACTAAAATACTCAGTGCAAAAATTTTCATAAACTCCTCAAAGAATCAAAATTAGAAAAAAAGGAACTACTAAACTCATATTTATATAAAACAGATAAGAATATCTTTTAAAAACGGATCTTTTCTTTTTTAGAAAAAATAAGTCCTGAACCAGTAAAACCACAGCGAGAAATAATAAAAAAGGAAAAATGGATTCGGCAGAAACATTTTTTTCATAAGGAAAATTATGAAAAAACCTCAACCACCCAGGGCCGCCTATAAACAAACTTGCAAAAATCAGGATTAAAAACAAATTCCATGGAATCAATATCATAAAACCAAAAACAGAACGATGATCATATTCCCATAAAAGTCGAATTGATCTCATTTCACTCGAAATTCTTTCTCGAAATCCAGATATTAGAATATCAAATAAATCGAATATTTGAAACGATCCATCTCGGTATGAATCTTCCAAATGAATTTGAATCGCATCTTTCATTTTTTTTGGAAAAGAAACAGGATATACAATTTGGATCAAGTTTTGAAAACATCGAAAAATCATTTTCAGTTTCCCAACAGATTCAATTTTTTAGCTTTTTTTAAAGTTGTTTCCATTTTTTTGAGCTCGTAGACAAGAATCTCCTTACCATTAGAAGTGATTTCGTAATAGAGTCTTCTAGGATCGTCGTTTTCTACCACTTTCTTTTTGGAATATCGGACCCAGCCAAAACCTCGAATCAATTCCAAGGTTCTATATAAAGTTCCCGGCCCAAGATGAAAGTTTCCTCCCGAGGAAATTTCCACTGATTTTCCAATTCCATATCCATGTTGTGGCCCTTCCGCCAAGGAAAGAAGAATATGAAACATAGCCGGAGTGATTCCTTTCGTTTCGATTGATTCTTCTTTAGTGGACATATATCCATTATAGATATATCTATTTCGGACTCAATCATTTTTTAAACGAATAAACTCGACATTCTTAAAAAGTGGCCTTCGATATATTTATTTCTCGGGTCTTAACATTTTTACAGTTACGGCCAAGAATTTAATTTTTAACTTCTATCCTATTTTTAAGGCAGACTTAAAATAATGTGAACGCGAAAGGAATCAATGCGAGAAAAACTAAAGCAAAACGCTTTTTACGAAAGCGTTTTAGGTCGTTCGAGGAAACTCAGCGTCTCACTCCCCATGGGTCGTTCGACAGGTCGCGTTATTGGTATTTTAACGTGAGTTCGACGTAAGAAAATTGGGGCGAATAATAAACTCAATGCTGCTCACTATGGATCGCAGCATAATAATCGCTTTCGCATTTGTTATGCCGAACTCACGTTATTTTATAAAAATTGAATCTGATTCTGGAATTTCACAATAACTTGACCAGAGCTGAGAGCCTGGTTCGGCTTGCCTTTGACAAAGCCGAATTCGCCTTAATTTTATTATAGTAAGGTGAGTGAAAGTGTTTTCCAAAAATGTGAGTTTCTAACAATTTAAGATTTAGTTTGTAAAATCGCGATTTGCGGTAGGTCCTACAAATTAAGTACATTATAAATTTTTAATCTGTATGAGTTTCCATATTTTAGGAATTGATCCATAAAGTTTAGATCTCAATTTTTTTATAAAAATGAATTCCATACACCGAAGTTACATTACGTTAAGATAATTTTTTAAAGAAAAGTTTTAATGAGAAAACCCGCCGAGTCTTCTTACTCGACGGTAATAGAAACAAGTTATCTTAAAAATATCTTGAATCGGCATTTTAAACAAAGATAAGTATTTTTGAGATGGTTTTTAGTGAAGTTTCGTTGTACTTTTGTACTTTATCACTTTATTGATATCTTCTGCTTCTCCTATCTTTCCAGTAATTTCTACAGTTTCATCCACAGTCATCGTTGCTTTATCCACATCATCCATATGTTCGAAGGCATATTTACCATTACTTGATTTAAAAGTAATATCAGTTTTAGGATACGCATGTCCGTTTACGGTATAGGAATCGTAATAGTTTCTAGAAGTAGCATTCATAGTATATCTAAGCTCAGGATTTGCATCTTGAGGAGCAAAGCCAACATCAAATACTAAATCTGCTCTTCCTTCCGTCATAGACTCACCGTTTAAAACCATAATAGGATTTAATCCAGTGCCAGATGTGTCACGACCTATAACTCTACATTCTATAAACTTTATTTTAAGAGAATACTGAAAGCTCACTCCAGTTTGAGAATCACTTTCATTCCATTCGCCAGTGTGCAACGCCTTTCCACCTGACGGACATACACTAGAAGCTTCTTCGGTAGTATTGGTTGTTTGAAAAAGGGACACGACACCTTTAGAGTAAGCTCCTGCTCCTCCTGAACCGCCCATAGTACGCACAAGATCCATAGGAGCTAATAGTCCTGCAATTCCTGGATCTTGAATAACTAAGGCTTGAAGTAAAAGTAAATTATTATCTTGTTTATCTTCTGTCTTGTGACAGTTAGAAAAGAGTAAAATTAAAAACACCAACATCACTATTTTTTTCTGAATCATGATTGGATCCTCCAATTGTTTCATTTATACCTACGACTTTCGTTTTTTCTTATGCCAAAAAAACTCCAGAAACGAAGCGTTTGAGTTTCACAAAGATGTGGGAAACTACCACGTTCTATCTAATATCCAAAGAAATTTAATTCTAAAGTATTAGGGACAGGTTCAAAAGAATTGATTAATTCCAACTGCCAATAACAGTCATCAATTGAAGAATTTTAAAATATATTTTTGAACGCGTTCAAAAATATATTGCCAAAAGAAAACACTGTTATTATATTTGAACATGTTCAAATTTTGGAGAGCACTATGAAACAAATCATTTTTGGAGTGATATTATTCGGAATTACACTTTCGACTTTTGCAGATTCTAAGTCCGATTTTTTTGAAAAGATACGCAAAGGAAATCTGCCACAGGTGGAAAAGATTCTTGCTTCCGAACCAAATTTATTGGATCAAAAAGACAATAGAGATCGCAATTCGGTCTTTTTCGCGATCGAAAGCGAAGATCCGGAGATGTTAAAATTTATCTTATCTAAAACAAATGAAATCGGAATGGATCCGGCCCCAGATAATGCAGGAGATTATCCGATTCACATTGCAGCTCAAGTTCCAGATAGTAAAATTATAGAATTGTATTATTCCAGATTTCCATACCTGGATTATCTGAATCGTCACGGTGAAAACGCGTTAGACGTTGCCGCTCGTTATCAAAACACAGCCGTAGTTTCTTTTTTAAACGCCCAGGGCCTGAAACATTCCAAACCTGGTTCCGGTCCTTATACGATCGGCCTTTATTTCGGATATTTGATCATCAGTATTTTAATGACAATCTGGGTCGCAAGAACTCTCTTTTATAATGGCAGAATTTTTCTTGTAAAAATGTTCAACGGAGAAGAAAAATTAGCAGATTCGATCAATCATCTTTTGATTGTAGGATTTTATTTAATCAACATAGGATATATTAGCCTTTCCTTGAGCACTGAACAAAAACCTTTAGATCTTGCGGAATGTATCGAAGTTCTGACTAAAAAAGTTGGGACAGTCCTTTTAATCCTGGGAGTGATGCACTTTTTCAATCTATTTTTGTTTGCAAAATTTAGAAAGAAAATCTCAAATACTTTCGGAGAATCTTAAATCCCGACATGATTCGGAAAAAAACCGTAAAACAAAAAGAGATCGGCAAATCACAACAAACCCGGTCTCTTCTTTTTAAAACCGCAATTTTATCTTTTCAAAAAGAAGGTTATGACAAAACTACAATGCGTACCATTGCACAAAAGGCTGGTTTGGCAGTAGGAGCGTCTTACTATCACTTTAAAACAAAGGAAGAAATTGTCTTAGAATTTTATAGAACTACTCAAGAAGAAGCGAATATTCAAAATAGTGAATTTTGTAAATCCAATTTGGATCTTAAAGATAGGATCAAAAATATAATTCGATTTAAACTTGGACAATTTATAGGTTACGAAAAATTTTTACACGTTCTTTCTAGAAGCGGCGGAGATCCCAAACATCCTCTTTCTCCGTTTAGCAAGGAAACAAAACAAATTCGAGAAGACGCAATTTCTATTTTTAGAAATGCAATTTCGGATTCAAAAAATCCTTTTCCTTCTGATCTAAAAGAAGATCTTCCTTTATTATTTTGGCTTTTTCAACTCGGGATCATATACGTTTGGCTTTTTGACGAATCTACTCATAAAAGAAAAACTGAACTTTTAATCGACAAAGGGTTAGATCTAATATTCCAACTTTTGAAACTATCTTCGCTTCCAATTTTTAGATCCGTTCGTAAATCGGTTTTATCATTAATAAACCTCTTTAAGAAATAATCCAAAAGTAAACTTAAATGCACCTCAAAGAAATAAACACACTTCCGTCAAAAGGTGAGATCAAAGAAGAAGTGATTCAGAAAACAGAAGAATACGTTAGAAATCTTTCTTATCTTCAAGAAAAATTATATGCACTGAAAAAACATTCGATTCTTATCATTCTACAAGGTGTAGATACGGCTGGTAAAGATAGCACGATCAAACACGTCTTTGCCGGAGTCAATCCTCAAGGTTGTTACGTTAAATCTTGGTCAATACCAAATTCGGAAGAGGCACAATTTGATTTTCTTTGGAGAATCCATAAATACGTTCCTTCGAAAGGTATGATCTATATTCACAATCGTTCCCATTACGAAGACGTAATTATGCCTAAAATTCAAGGAACTCTTTCGGATCAAAGAATCGAAGAAAGAATGGAATCGATCCGAAATTTCGAGAAACACCTTTTCAGAGAAAACGGAACCGTGACTTTGAAATTTTTTCTGCACATTTCCAAAGAAGAACAACTAAAAAGAATTCAAGAGAGAATTTCTGATCCGGATAAAAATTGGAAATACGATCCTTCTGATCAAACAACTCAAGATCGTTGGGATGATTATCAATCTGCCTATGAAATGATTTTGAACGATAAACACCAATCCAAGGAATGGCATCTTATTCCTTCGGATAAGAAATGGTTTCGGAATTATCAAGTTGTAAAAATTATCTGTAAAGAACTGGAAAAAATGATTTCCTAAAATAAAACCTCTTTTTGAAGTTTTCTCAATTTACACGAAACTTACTTTTTTAATAGTAATATATTATACTATATAAATGTATTAAAACGTTTTCTGTTTTACTGATCTCTATAAAATTGAGTACAGTTAATTTTATTATAAACCACTGATTCCACGCAAAATATTAGGCACTTTATTATATAGTTATGAGTAATTTAAAAATTAGAGCGTTCGTTTTTTAAATTTATCTTAAGGAAATTGTTATAAAATAGATTTTGTTTTATGATTGTTTGTAAAACTATAATTCTACAATCAAATTCTAAAATTAGAAAAATATTATACTTATAAAAAATTCTTTCTCATTTTCTTGCGTCAAACTCATATCATTTATAATACACTATAGTTAACGTGAGTTCGGCATAACAAATGCGAAAGCGATTATTATGCTGCGATCCATAGTGAGCAGCACCTAAGTTTGAAAAATTCCGAAGGAATTGGAGCGAAAAGAACTCAGCACAACGCTTTCCTATGGGTTGCGTTGGAAACTCAGTGAACGCCTACCTATGGGTCGGCGTTCAGGGAGTCGTTGCACCTGAGTTTATTATTCGCCCCAATTTTCTTACGTCGAACTCACGTTAATTAAAAAGAACCGTTTAAAAGTAGGGGAAAAGACCCTACTCTTCTCTCAACATCTCTTTAAAATTTTTTAGACATTTTTAGTCAAAAAATAGAAAGTATACTGGAACTCTTCCCATACATTAAATAAATAAAAAATTACTCGGGAGGATTCTAGGTGGAGAGAAAATTTTGGTTCGTTTAACAATTCTAATTTTTATAATATTCTTTCAGGCTTGTACGCCAACTTCTAAAGAGATAAAAAACTTTTTAATTCCTTTAATACAAGGAAGCTCAAGTTTTCCTAAAAATTCATCTACTTACAATCCAGAGGAACAACCGATTGATCTTGATCAAAATCCGAATATCTTAGAAGAAGATCCAATTATCATTGGTGAAAACGCAGTTATTCCCAAGGAAAAACCATTTGTTTTTGGCGAGAATCCGCTTTATTTGGAATTGGCTACGCTACTTGAAATACCTTCCGATGATGCGATTAAGATTCCAAATATTGCAATTGATGGGAATGGCTTCATTTATGTGGCTTCTGATTCAAATGCTAATCTAATTGGAGATGAGTTAAAAATTGGAACTAGAGATATAATTTTAAAAAAATATGATTCTCATCACAATGAACTTTGGATGAAACGAATCGGCTCCCGAAATACTCATTTAATGGTTACCGGTTTAGCGGCGGATATAAACGGAAACGCGTATGTAACCGGTTATACCAATGGTCCATTCGAAAAAACGCTTATATCCGATCAGGATATGTTCGTAATTAAGTTCAATCCTGATGGAAGTATCGCCTGGAAAAAACAGGCCGCTCCTCAAAAAGTAAGAGGAGTGTATAACACTTATAAAGTTTTTACAGAAGGAATTACAGTAGATACATTCGGAAATTCTTATATTGTTGGAACTTCTAATGGACCATTCGGAGATAATGCAAATGGTAATCTTGGCGGTGGATACATTATTAAATTTGATTCTAATGGAAATCAAACTTGGGTAAAACAGATTTCGATAGTTGACGCCAGTATCTACCCAAAGAAAGTCGCAGTGGATGAAAATTCAGGAGATGTTTATGTAGCAGGAACATCAAAAAATGCAAACTTTAAAACCAATAGAACTTTTAATTATTCCAATGGTGCAGGAGGTGAAGACCTTTTTATTCTCAAATTCGACGAAAACGGGAATCAAGAATTCTTTGCCCAAACAAATTTATATAGAGATAGTATAATGCTCAATTCTCTTACTGTAGATCCATTCGGAAACGTTTTAGTTGGAGGATATAGTTATATAGATCTAGAATTTGGCACAGATGAAAGGACGTTCGTTCGTGGAACTTTAATAAAATATGGTTTCGATGGTGTTCAAAGATGGATCAGACAATTGGGGCCTCGAAATGATGTTCAATTTATTAATAGATCAACTAAAATCACCGGAATTTTATCCGATGAGAATGGAAATATTTTTACTACGGGTACAACCAACGGAAACATCATTAATGAACGTAGCGATTCATTAGGAAACCAAGATGTTTTCTTAACAAAATTCAATTATTTCGGACGAATCGAATGGATACGTCAAATCGGAAGACCAAAAGAAACTTTATATTCTGGTGGAATTGGAATCGACTTTGATGGAAATCAATATATTACCGGACTTACAGACGACAACGGAAAAGACTATCAAGTTATAGGTGGAAATTTAGATCTATTCCTCATGAAATTTAGATGATTCAACTTCATAACCTAGTTTCTCACTTTATAATTTTTGAATGGATCTTTTCGAAGTTAATTTTGAAAATACACTTACTACTTGGATCTCACATTATAAATTTTGAAACAAGTATAGTATTCTTTTCATGCGGCCGAATAGCATGTGAACCCGATAGAAATTAATTTATATCTTTCAGAATGAAATGATTCAAAAGAATTTTTCATTCTGAAAGAAACCTTAGCTTCACTTTATTCTTTTTTGTAAAACTAAAATTTAAAAATGAACCTAACTATTCAGTTCTTAAAGAAAAATAGAATTTTGATTTTTCAAATTGTTACGTCTTTCATTTTTCTTTTCAGTGTTTATACATATTTTCATACGATTCGTAAATATTCAGTTAATTTTCCTTTTGGAGACGATTATAATACAATCCTTGGTTTCCTAAATCTCTGGGAAGAAAGTGATTCAAAAATTTCCATTTTATTTGCTCAATACAATGAACATAGACTAGTTTTTCTAAGAATTGTAAGCCTAATTTACTTCAAAGTGTTTCATACAATAAACTTTTCTCATTTGATTCTAATAGGAAACACATTTATCGTTTTATGTATTTTGTTACTTTATTATACAATCAAAGACAAAAGAAAATTGATTCTTATATCTCCAATATTTTTAGTCATATTCAATTTTTCGAATTGGGAAACCCAAACTTGGGCAATGGCATCCCTTTCTAATTATCCTGTAATTTATTTTGGATTCTTATCTTTATACTTTCTCTCCAAAGATAAATATATCAATTTCGTTTTAGGAATTTTTTTTGCAGTAATTGCAGTATTTTGTCAAGGAAACGGAATGTTCGTCTTTCTTAGCGGAGTTTCTCTTTTATTCAAAAATAAATCTAAATTATTCTTTTGGTTACTCATTTTTATAATGATCATTTTATTATACTTTATCATCTTCCCTTATACAAAACCGATAGAACATCCTGAATTTTTTTCTAATACAAAATTTTTCTTTTTAAGTCGAGCTTATTATGGATTCGCTTTATTATCTAACGTATTCGATTCTAAATTCGTATTCATTTTCGGAATGATTCCATTTTTAACTATTTTATATCTTTATAAAAACTACAGCAAAATTTCAAAACTTCACCTTTCAATGATTTCTTTTCTACTTTTTAGTTTAAGTTCGCTTGTAATTACAAGGGGAGGTTTCGGATTTGAACAAGCCTTTTCATCTCGTTATCATATCAATACTCTATTTCTTTACTCTTTAATCTATATTTGTTTATACCCATTTATCAGAATCAAAAAGCATTTTCTATTAATCTTGTTCTTTGCGTTGGTTTTTTATTATAACACAAATCTTCTCAATATTCCGCAACTCAAGATTCAAAAAAATAAAATTATGATCGATAAAGCTTGTATGACAGAATGTTTAGAATATAAAACGTTCCCTAATACAGATCGAGCAAGAGAACTTCTTATCAATTTTTCAGAAAAAGGATTTTTTGGGAATTAAAAGCTTAAGTCAGCACAAATACTTTTTCTTAGACAAAATTTACAACAAGAGTTACAAAATTTCGAAGCAACAATTTGATGAATTGCTTTTTTGCATAAAACCACCATTTGACTATTACGAGCTATATCAAAAATATCTAATAATCGGAATTTTAGGCAAAGATAAAATATCTTTGAGATAGCTTGTAGTATTTTTTTTCAAACCTATTGGCTTTTTTAAAATTTTATGGAATTTTTGGGACATGTTCTAAATTAAATATTAATTAACGTGAGTTCGGCATAACAAATGCGAAAGCGATTATTATGCTGCGATCCATAGTGAGCAGCATTGAGTTTGAAAAATTCCGAAGGAATTGGAGCGAAAAGCGCGGTCGTGAGCCATTTTAACTATGAAATTTGCGAGCGATTCGCCCCAATTTTGTTACGTCGAACTCACGTTAATTATGTAAGTTTGTATATTTTTTACACAACAGTAAGCATAATATAAACTTACTACTGATAAGTACATTATAAAGTACTAATATTTTTTATGGAATCAGTGTTTTGTGATAAAATTAACGGTACTCAATTTGATAGAGATCAGTAAGAGTTGCATAGCAGATTTTCGGAAATTTCACTTTGAAGTGTTTCGCCTGCAAATTCAAGGTGACTAAGAGCCGGTCTCAAAACTGTTTGTAGAGAGAAAGGGTAATAATATCAATGTGAAATGGACAAATATTATTCAGAGATACCGGATGCACTTTGGAAACAAATAGCCCCATTAATCCCGAAAGAAAATGTAAATCCGAAAGGAGGTCGCAATCGAGTACCAACACGAGTAGTAATGTCAGGTATCATCTATCGAATGAAAACAGGCTGTCAGTGGCGTGCCATTCCGAATGAGTTTGGATCAGGCCAAACTTGTCACAGAAGATTTCAAGAATGGGAACGAGCAGGAGTATTCAAAAAGATTTATAAATCTATTTTAAAATATTATGATGTAAAGAATCAAATAGCATGGGACTGGGCTTCGATGGATTCGGCAATGGTTAAAGCTCCCAAAGGGGGAGCTTAACTGGGAAAAACCCTACAGACCGTGCCAAATTAGGTGTTAAACGGCATATTCTTACAGATGGAAATGGAATTCCTTTGGCAATTACATTGACTGGAGCTAACGTTCATGACAAACACGGTGTAAAAGATACGTTGAATTCAATCCTAATATTTTCCGGAAAAAGAAGAAAGAAGCCAAAACATATTTGTTTAGATAAAGGTTATGATTTCAAAGATATAGAAGTTTTAATCAAAAGAAGAAACATTCAATCTCATATTCGGAAAAAAGGTGAAAAGCCTCTCATCGGTAAATATAAAGGAAAACCTAGACGTTGGGTCGTTGAAAGAACTAACAGTTGGCACAATCGATTCAGGGCTATCCTAATTCGTTGGGAAAGAAAATCTGAAAATTATCTTGCATCTCTTTATCTCGCAAGCTCTATCATTGCTTTTAACTTTTTTGATAGGTAGTTTTGAGACCGGCTCTTAGCAACTTCGCCATTTTAACAGTTCTATATTAGAATGATACGTATTTGAATATTCTTCGTTTATTACAAAAACATGAAAAGAATACTACCCAGACTCATGAAAATAGCACCAAGTTATTAACGGTCGATATTTAGGAAAAAATAGCGATACTTAAAAAACAACGCAAATGCGAGATTTACTGCATTTTAGAACGGGACCAAAACATTCAAATTATTGAAACAATCTAACCCAAGTATTCTACTTATGCATCCGAGTAGTAATGTGCAATTTTGCGAACATGCAGAAGTTCTCAAAAATTACATCTAACCTGAAATTTCATAGCTTTATGAAGGAAATCCCACATTCTAATTTTCTTGAAAACAAATTCATAATATTGTTTTCATGTGTCCGATTAATAAGTTCGTTCAAAAAATTAAAATTCGTGAATTCCATTTTTTCATTAAAACGAATGGTAAAAAGCCGTTTTGTTAGTTAATACGAATTTTTTCAAAAACTCTAATACAAGCTGTTTTTAAGTTATAAACAATTATTGATAAATTCAAAAAAAACAATTTCAAAGTAGGGGAAAATACCCTACTCCTCTCTCAAGATCTCTTTAAAATTTTTTAGACATTCTTAGTCAAAAAATAGAAAGTATACTGGAACTCTTCCCAAACATCAAATAAATAAAAAATTACTCGGGAAAATTCTATGTGGAGAGAAAAATTTTGGTTCGTTTAACAATTCTAATTTTTATAATATTCTTTCAGGCTTGTTTGCCAACCTCTAATCAGCAAACAATAATCCCTCTTTTGATTTCTTTAATACAGGGAAAAGAAATCGGCTCGATTACCCTTCGTGAAAATTTAGATTCCTTGGATCCAGAATCGGTTCGAGAAAACTCAGTCAACCTTGAATGGAGTTTGTTATATGGCGGAGGTCCTCATAAACTTACAAAAGACTCTACACTTGCAGTCGGTGAAAACGGTTTTATTTACGTCGCAGCCGATACAGACAGTGATCCTTTCTATGAAGAATCTATAAATAAGTTAATAGTAGGTAAAAACTTACTTCTTGGAAAGTATGACTCTCAGAAAAATGAAATCTGGCTATACCAAATGGGAAGTCCCAGTATCAATTTCGACGTTGCAGGAATTGCAGTCGACTCCAAAGGAAATGCATATATAACCGGTTCCAAAAGTAGTTCTTTTAAAGGACCTGGTAGCGATAAAAATCAGTATTTGTTCGTATTTAAAGTCAACTCGGACGGAAGTCCAAATTGGATCAAAGAAACGGGGCCGGCTGGAGGAATCTACGAAGTTAATCCTAGAAAAATCACCGTAGATACATTCGGAAATTCTTATATTATCGGAACTTCAAACGGACCTTTCGGAGGCGACAGCGCAAGATACGGAAATGGTTTTATCATCAAGTTTGATACAGACGGAAATCAGATCTGGATAAAACAACTCTCTATCGAAGGTAGCAATATTTTGCCGACTGGAGTTGTATTTGATAAACTCTCTGGTAATATTTATGTGTGTGGATCGGGACACAACGCAAACTTTAAAACCAATACAAATCCGGGAATCGGACAAGACGACCTTTTCATTCTTAAATATGATCAGAACGGAAATAGGCAATTCTTTGCTCAGTTAGGCTCTGCCTTGGGATCAGTTTTTGGTAACACAATTACCGTAGATCGATTTGGAAATGTTCTAGTAGGTGCATACTCAAATATAGATTTCACGTTAGGGGAAAAGAAAGAGAGCCTTATAGGAACCATAGTCAAATATAATTCATCCGGTGCTCAACAATGGATCCGACAATTTGGTCCGGGTTCACGTCAAAAATCGACTGTAATCAACGAAATCACAACCGATAGAGCTGGAAATATTTTTACAACTGGTTCAACCAGTGGACTTATTAAGTTTGGCGACAGTCCTTCAGAAGGAAAAGAAGATGTATTTGTAACAAAACACAGTTCTTCGGGAGAAGTTTTGAAACTATGGCAATGGGGAAATATACAAGAATATATGATCGGTTCAGGAATCGGAATCGATTTAGATGGAAATCTCTACACTACCGGATGGACAACTAGCGACTTATTTCAAAACAAAATGAGAGGAACAGTAGACACATTCCTAATGAAGTTTAGATGATTCATTTACAAGGATAATGATTCGTGCCCGATTTCTTTGTCTTTGAATCATCCAATTAGAATCATTTCCGGAGTTTTGACACAAACACAGGCTAAATTAACCCATGGAGTCTAATATGAAAATTCAGGAAAAATATTTTAATTTTCCAAATTATTTAACAATTATCATATAATAATATTTTAATGTGAATTCGACGTAAGAAAACCTGGGCGAATCCGGCTGCCATAAGCAGCCGAACCGGGCTCAACTCTGGTCAATAAATTGTATATAGGAACATTATAAGATTTATCGTCGTAGTTTTCAATTTAGAACGCGATCCATAGAGAGCGTTCTGCTGAGTTTAACGCGATCTGTCGAACGACCTGCAAAGCGACTCATAGGGAGCGATGCATTGAGTTTCCAGAAACGAGTCTCTGAATTCAGAAGGTTTGAGAGATTTTCTCTATCAGAAAAACATACTTTTAGCAAGTAAAAAGAATCATTCGTGGGAACACTTAAAAAATGTGCGTTTTGAATCCTTCTTGATTCTAAAATCCTCTTCAACTATGAATAAGTAAGGTTATACCTCTCTATGGATCGCGTTCTAGATCGCAGGTAACTCAAAATAAAACTTCTCGAATAACGAAGGTAGGGTACTGTTGCCAAAAACATATAAGGCAATCAAATTATGAAAAGGGTTTTACTAGTTACATTCATTGTAATCATGATTCTAAATTGTGATCCAAAGAAATTCAACCCTTACGGAACCGATAACGACGAGGATGAAAATTTTAAAAATCTTATTTTGTTCTTAGCGTTAAGACCATCTATAACTTACGAAAAAACTCTGTTGGTATTCAAAAAAAATGTAAACACAAGTTACTCTCCCGTTTTAAAAAACGCATCTTTGACGAACGGTTCGTTTGCGATTTCTCCAAATTTATCCAATTCCTTATCTTTAAACGTTTCCACCGGAACCATTTCCGGAACACCTACTTTATCCCAAATTAAGTCCGTTTATATTGTAGATTTTATAAATCAAGAAACTCAGATTCAAAGTAATCCATTCAGTATTTTTGTAGAAGAAACTGAGGGAAGTGGAGCTTGTAATACGACCGGAGTATTTTCCGGCTGCGATTCAAAACGACCGTTTTCATGTTCGAACGCAATTCGACCGGCCAATTGCTATTTTAAGGTTTCCGATTGTCAGAACGACGTCTACTGTTATTAAAATGTAAAATGAAATAATCATAAATTGAATCTTCTTCAAAAATCTTTATTTGGAATCTTTCAATATGTTAAAGGAGAAAAAATGAATATTCGAAAAAAATTATATATTTTTATTTTTGCAATCCAAACTTTTAGTTGTTCGTCTTCTTGGCTTACTATTAATATTAGCTGTGACATATATTGTTATGCAATCGTGCTCGGATTAGAACCTCCTTCAATAACGTACAATAGTTATTCTCCGCTTATATTTACAAAAAACGTAAATACAAGTTATACTCCTGAAACCAAAAAAATAACTCCAACCGAAGGAACCTTTGCAATCGCCCCCGATTTACCAACTTCTTTGTATTTGGATAACTCCACAGGGATTATTTCAGGAACTCCAACGCAAACACTGATCAAGTCGACGTATCGAGTTCAATATGAGAACGCCGGAAATATAGTACAAAGTAGCCAGTTTTATATTTTGATCGAGGAAAGTTTTGAAAGCGGAGCTTGTAATACTACCGGAATTTTTCCAGGTTGTAGTCCGGAACAGCCTTATTCTTGCTCTGATGCAATTCAACCTACTACTTGTTATAGAGAATTATCACACTGTAAGCAAGACGTTTACTGTTATTGAATGTTTAAATTCTAAGATTTACGAACTCAGCAAAGTAAAAGATTTAATTCTGACCGTACTTCAATCAGAAATTGAAAACTGTTTCTAAAAACCTTACAACAAGAACAAATCCTTAAGACAGATCGTCTCTAAGAACAATTTTTTCAATAGAGTTGGTGATACATAGTGGAGATTAGCAAAAACTGCTTGAATTTTCCATTTCAATAGAACGAAAACAGATGGAGAATTAATTTTTAAAAAATTTTAATTAAGTTTTTTAGAGATTGTTTTTAACATTAATCGAAGAATTTGAATTTCAAAAAATAATTTCTTCTTACTCATCTTAACCTGGGTGAACTTGAAATTTAATTTTAAGTAGTTGTTCAGCAAATCACTTTTTTGTAAAAAGAACCATCTAAGTTTTAAAACAAAGTTTAATTCTTCTTATTGAATATTCTACTTCGTTTAACAATTGACGTTTTGATTAGAATTATTTTTTGTCGTAAACATGAAAAATAAAATGATTTTAATTTTATCACTTATGTTATTTTTTTTCGTTTCTTGTCCAGATGAAAAAAAGGAAAATGAACTGAGTACTTATATTTTATATAGTGTTCTCATAAATGCAACCACTCAATACGATTGTGTTACTAGTTCCGAGATAATATCTGATACTTATAATAAAACAGCAATAACTTTCGAATACAAACCTCAGTATTACAATTCACCCAGTGGAAACGTAGTTCCAAAAGCAATTATGCCGATCTCGATTAAAAAGGGACAGACAATTCAAGTATCCAGTGTCACGACCAATGTTAAGTATGAAGCGACAAATCAGAACTTAACTTTTCTTTTTAGAAAAGAAGGTTGCCACGGCACGAACTCGGAAATCGCAACCTATTCAGGAGCTAGTTATACGAATGTCTTTTTAGGAAACACGAATACGGTAAATTTAACTCAATTTAAATTTACCACCGATTATGATGGGATTATATTAATCGTCGGTAAAAATTTAGGCGCAAGTTTACCCGGAGATATTCATGTAGACGTATTCTAATGTAAGCTCGACGTAAGAAAACCTGGGCGAATCCGGCTGTAATAAGCAGCCGGACCGGGCTCTCAACTCTGGTCAATCAATTGCATAAAAGAAACGTAATACAATATTACATCTTTAGTTTCAATATAGAACGCGATCCATGGGAAGTGAAACACTTTAGTTTTATAAAATGAATGTGGACACTATTACAAAAATTTAAGGACATTAGAATTGCTCGAAAGTTCCTAAATTGTCAAATGGACTTAATTTGTAGGAACTACTGCATTTTATTAAAAATTTCTAAAGAATGATCGCGTAAAATTCTTTGAGGTTTTGGGACAGGCTCTAAATTAACGTGAGTTCGGCGTAAGAAAATGAGAAAGAGTTTTCCAAAAATATAAGTTTCTATCTCATTCAATCAATTTCTTTCTTATGAGCGAAACTCCGTCCGCAATCGGAACCAAACTGACATCCACCAAAGAATCATTATATACAAGTTCATTGAATTTACGAATTCCAATCGTAGAAGGCTCTTGATGAGAAGGATCGGCCACACTTCCATCCCAAAGAACGTTATCCGCAATTAAAAGCCCACCTGGTTTAATAAGTTTTAAAATCAAAGGATAATAGTTCGGATAATTTTCTTTATCCGCGTCTAAAAAAAACAAATCGATCGAAGAAGGTCCAAAAGCAAAATCAGAGGCCCAAGCCGGTGCAGATTTCGAATCTAACAATACTTGCAAAGTTTCTAATGCAGACCCGAGTTTTAGAAAAATCTTATTTTCTAAACCGTTGTCTTTCCAATATTTTCTGGCTATATTTGTCCATTCTTCACTAATATCACAACAAAGAATTTTACCGTCTTCTGGCAAGGCCGAAGCAAAACAAAGGGACGAATAGCCGGTAAACGTACCAATTTCTATAATTCTTTTTGCTCCGCTGATTTTAGTGAGAATGTTTAAAAATTGTCCTTCTTCAGGACTGATTTGCATGTTTGCCTGAGCCAACTTACCGGTTTCTTCTCTCAATTTTAGAAAAGAGTCCGGCTCTCTTACGGAATTCCGAAAGATGTAATCCTCAAGATTTTCCGTAAGGGAAATATTTTTTCGACTCAAGGAGTGCCCTCGTAGATTTTTTTCAAATCGGCAATGATATTCTTTTGCATCGCTTCGTTGGTTCCTCCACCGATCGAAAGAAGAATAGAATCTCTATGTAATCTTTCCACTGGATATTCGCGACAATATCCATAACCGCCTAACGCCTGAATGGCGTTTCGAGAAACTCTTTCTGCCATTTGGGTAGCAACTAACTTTGCAGAGGCGGCGCCAAGAGAATTCCTACTTTCCGGATGAATTCCACTTGCTACTTGATATACAAGTGCTCTAGCCGCTTGATAATCTGCATAAGATTCCGCTAAAAGTCTTTGGATTTGTCCGAACTCGGAAAGTTTTTTTCCAAACGCCTCTCTGTGACGAATTGTGTAATCCGCCATAACGTCTACACAACGTTTTGCGATACCTAAAGACTGAGCCGCCAGAGTTACTCTCTCAATTTCTAAATTTCTCATCATGTGAACGAGTGCGTTGTCTTCTTGACCGACTAAGTTCTCCACAGGAACTTCACAATCTTCGAATATAAGCTGAGTTGTAGGAGAAGAACGCATTCCCATCTTCTCTTCTTTTTTACCAACGCTAAATCCTGGAAAAGAACTTTCTACGATAAAGGAAGTGGTTCTTTTTGAATCTTTATTCATTTTTGCATATACTAAAAATACACTCCCTATGTTCCCGTTGGTGATATATTGTTTGGAACCGTTTAACACGTATTTGTCGCCTTTCTTTATGGCAATCGTTCTCATTCCTAAAACGTCCGTTCCCGCTCCTGGCTCGGTCATTCCCATTCCGCCGATCCATTCTCCGGAAATTACTTTCGAAAGATATTTCGCTCTTTGAGTAGGATTAGAACTATGATAAAAATTATTTACAAACAAAACTTCGTGAGCCAAATAAGAAAGAGTAAACCCAGGATCATAAGCGGACAACTCTTCGTGAATGATAACTGCAGCAACCGCATCCATTCCCATTCCACCGTCTTCTTCTGGAACAGTAACCCCAAAAAGTCCAAGTTCAGAGCCGATTCTACGAAAGAGCGATAGATTAAAAGTTTCATGGTCATCGTGTTCTTTTGCCTGAGTGTCCATATTTTCTTTCGCGAACTTTGCAACGTTTTCTCGAAGTGCAAGATGGTTCTCCGTCGGATTAAATAAATCATTTGATTTTTCAAGTAAAGCTCTCATGTTTCCTCTTCTCTAATATTCTCTAATATTCTCTTTCTCAAGACTAAAACAGCTCGACAGAGAATCTTTGTTCTCCAAAAACTATCTTATGATCTACGCTCTGATTTTGACAATCCTTTGTGTGCTTTTTTTCTTTTTATCTTACAGCTTCTTTCAAAAATCAGATACTCTATTGCAAAAAGATTCAAAACAGCAAGAAGCCGAGACAAAAAGAACAGGTTCTTTAAAAAACGAATCTATAAAAAAAAACAAATCGAACTTATTCAAACCGTCAGTTCTTCGTTCTCAATTCCAAAGTGCGCTTCATTCTCCCTTTCAAAAAGAATCCATCTTTCTACTTTTGTCTCTTTGTACTTGGATGCTTTTACCTTTATTTTGGGGATTAACATTTTTCTTAAAAACAGACGCAAACGTTTTGATCGTAATTGGATTTATGATCTGGACTTATTATTGGTTGAAATATCTACTTTCAACGGATGAGACAGTTTAGACTCGTTTAAAAAAGTGGTTTGCACTACATAGACACAAGATTTTTGTGTTAACAGCACTAATTTTTTTTGGAGTACCCATCGAATGAAAATCATCGTATTAGTGAAACAGGTACCTGACACCGAAACGAGTATTAAAGTAGGGGACAAATCCATCAACGAAACCGGAATCAAATGGATTATCTCTCCTTATGATGAATTTGCCATCGAAGAAGGAATCAGACTTCGTGAAAAACACGGTGGAGAAGTAATCGCCGTTTCCCTCGGACCAGACAGAGTCGTAGAAGCTCTTAGAACCGCTTACGCAATGGGCGCAGACCGAGCAGTTCATATCAAAGTAGATAACTACGTTCCTTTCGATACGAATAATACCGCAGAACTGATTTCAAATTTTGCAAAAGCAGAAAACGCAGACGTAATTATCGGAGGAAGACAATCCATCGATACGGATTCTTCTCAAGTTGTCATCCAAGTTGCAGAACTTTTAGGAATTCCTCATATCGCATTTGCAATCAATCTTGAAATCAACGGAACTGCAGTAAAGGCCACAAAAGAAGTAGAAGGTGGAACTCAAACCGTTGAAACCTCAACTCCAGTAGCTCTTACCGCACAAAAAGGATTAAACGAACCTCGTTATCCTTCTCTCAAAGGGATCATGACCGCTAAGAAAAAACCTGTAGAAACTAAATCTGCAGCTGATCTAGGTAACCCCGCTAGTAAAATCGAAATTGTTGGACTCGAACCTCCCCCTCCAAGAATTCCAGGTAGAAAATTAGACGCAGCGGACGCAAACGGTTTTGCATCTCAACTCGTCAAGGCTCTGAGAGAAGAAGCTAAGGTTATATAAGGAGAACACAAGTGAGCAACGTATTCATTGTTGGCGAATTAAAAGACGGAGAACTGAAAAAAATCTCCAGAGAAATCACTTCTGCAGGTAGAAAAATCGCAGATTCTATCGGTGGAAAAGTAGTTGCCCTTCTGATCGGAAATGGAGTTGAAAAACACGCTCCTGAATTGGCCGCAGTTGGAGCAGATACAATTCTTACCGTAAACGCAAGCGAGTATAACGCAGAAACGTATTCCAATCAAGTTGCGGAAATGATCAAAGCGCAAAACCCTGCTGTAGTTCTTCTTCCACATACCTCTCAAGGAAAAGATTATTCTCCTAGAGTAGCCGTAAAAGTAGGTGCTGGAATCATCGCGGATGTTGTAGGATTTTCCGTAGATGGCGGAAAGGTAGTAGCGAAAAAACCAATCTATTCTGGAAAAGCTTACGCTAACTTTAAGGTTACAAGTCCGATCCAAATTTTTACAGTTCGTCCGAACTCTCAAGAAATCACTCAAAAAGCAGGCGCTGGCGCAGTAGAAGCCGCTTCCCCTTCTGCAGGAAATGCAAAAGTCAAAATCGTATCTTCCGACTTAAGTGGTGGTTCTAAAGTTCAACTAACGGAAGCTTCTATCATTGTATCCGGTGGGCGCGGGATCAAAGGACCAGAAAACTGGCCCATCCTTCAAGAATTGGCTGATACACTTGGAGCGGCTCTGGGAGCTTCTCGTGCGGCAGTGGATGCAGGGTGGATTTCTCACTCTCATCAAGTAGGACAAACGGGAAAGACGGTTTCTCCAAACTGTTACATCGCTTGTGGAATTTCTGGTGCAATCCAACATTTAGCCGGAATGGGGTCTTCTAAGTATATCGTTGCGATCAACAAAGACGGAGACGCTCCTATCTTTAAAGTAGCGACTTACGGTATCGTAGGAGATCTTTTTGAAGTAGTTCCTGCAGTAACTGCAGAGTTCAAAAAAGTACTTGGATAACCAACCTTCGAAACGCCCTATTTCGCGATCCTTAGAGAGCGAAATAAACCAAAAATAGCGGAGCGTAATTTTTGGTTATTCTCAGAATTGAGAATTTCGCGATCTATCGAGCGCCCCTTAGGAAGCGAGATATTGAGTTCAGAGAGCGAAATTGCGTTAGAGGAAGTTGAGCATGAGTTTTTATTCAAAAAAGTACTTGGATAATCAACCTTCGCGCATAGTTTGAAACTATGGCATTTTTAAAAATCAGGAGAATTCTCCCGGGTGCCGCAGGACTGATCTTAGTCTGCGGCATTTCTGTTTCAGGAGATCCTGGAAGAGACAGATTAGGTGCACTCTTAGGAAGAATGAGCGAAATTTCTAGCCTCAGAGCCAGCGTAACGATCAATAACGAAATATCAGGAACACTTTCCTTTAAAAAACCGAACTATTTACACGTCAAATTTTCAGATGGCAGGGTTGTATCTTCCAATGGTAGATTTCTTTGGTTTTATTCTCCCGCAAGGGCTATCGTAGGAAAACAAGATCTTCGCGGAACTTCCGGGGGAGTTTTTGGTTTACTAAGCGGTTACGAAGAAGTTACTCAAGTTGGAGGTTCGATTCGACTCAAATCTCCTACAAAAACATACGAAGAGATTGTAGTGACCATGAATTCAGATAACACTCCTAAATCTTTAAGAATGAAAAAAAGAGGAAGCAGTGAATACACATCCATCAGTTTTTCAGGTGTACAAACAAACGTAGGACTTTCCGCTTCTCTGTTCAACTTCAGCGCTCCTTCTAGCGCGCAGATCGTAGAAAATCCTCTGAACGAAAAGGAATAAACTCTCTTGTCTGGAAGTTCAAGGACCGACGCCCATAAAACATTCGCGGATCTCTATAGAAAACAGAGAAGCCCCGAACATCAGGAAAAAATCGACGAAGTAATCCAGAAGTCGAACGACATTTTTATTCGTATCGATTTGATGAAGAAGGTAGACGAAGAGTTCGAGAAAAAAAGACAAGAAGACAACAAAAAATCCGAAGACGAAGACAAGTCTAAAAAGACAGCAGAAAAATCGACTACTTCCAAAAGCCCCGCTAAAATCCCTCGAAAAACCGAATCTTCTTCCGCTGGGATAGGATTTTTAACAAATTTATTTGGAGGAAATCCTGCCATCAATAAGTTCGCCAAAGAATCTGGAACAATGGACGTAGGTTTTTTAGGTAGAAAATTACAAGTTTCTTCGGGAGTTCATAATCTATTCAAATTTTTGAAAGAAGATCAAATCATTGCTACGATCCAAGCGCTTCGATTTTGCGAACAACAAGGTTGGAGATATTGGAAACCTCTCGTATACAACGTAGTATTAAATTTTAATAAACTTCTCAACAGTATTATTACTTTGGATAGTTTGTTTATCGACCAAATTTCTCCTGAAATATTTTTGAACCGTGCAACTAAATTAGAACTTTATTATGCAAGACATTTGAGCCGAGCGGATTGTAAAGACATCGTTATGACAGAAGTTCCCGAACTGATTCGCAAAGACGAAAAACTGGTTCCTAAAATGCCTCAAATTATGGCGGGACTTACTTACGGAGTAAACTTAGAAGACGGAAGACCTAAAATGTCCGATGCGATCCGAGCGTTTCATATCGTTGCCACCAAACGTATGATCACTTGGGATGAAGTCGTTCAACAACTCAACATTCCTCCGATTAACGAAACTAAATTTCAAGGATCTCCAGATATTATCAAAGAAGTAGAGACTACTTTGATTCGTCTTGCAGACGATATTCAGACCAGGCTCAATAGAAAAGAAGAATTGCAAGGTCTAAGAGAAAGATATTTTAAAATCGATGATAAAGGAAAAATGAATTTCGACTTTTTGAATCTAATCGTAGATGATTATTTCGAAAATCACGTTCCTGAAAACATGCAGTCTGCATCTCTTAAATCTTCTTTTAAAGGAACGCCTCATAAATTGATGTATTTATTACTTAGAGATTTTCAAGCCTCGTTCGCTCCAATTTTAGAAGGAACGGTCAAAGTAGGTTCTAAAAATCAAAGTAGAGACGTAATCATCATGCTTCCCGGTCTTTTTAAAAGTGATATAGAACAAATCAATAACTTGCTTCGTCTTTTAGATGCATTCAATAAAAAATATCCTAGTTTTCAGTATAGTTTTGCGACTTACAACGAACATACGACTTCAACAGTAGGAGTAGAAGATCAGATCACTCAAAATCTTTTAAAATTGATCGGAGACGCTGCGGGTTTTATGGGCAAATTCGCGGAAAAGATAAATATTCTCGTTGAAAACCATTTACTCGCCAAACAATACGAAACTTCGGGCAAATTGAACGAAAGAGTTTTAGTTTCTAAAGAGAAGGTAATCGAAGAAATCAAAATCCTTCATAGGTTTATTCCTTATTGTGATTCTATGATCGTTTCTGGAAATCGACTGAACGGAAAAACATTGGAGTTCGCCTTTTTGGAAATGGCAAAACTTCTCTACAACTACGCCGTAATTTACAAAGATAAACTCACGATCACTAAATTAACCTTACATAAAAAAATCGATACAGAACTTGCATCTTTAACAAAAGAATACGAAAGACTTGCCGGTAAATCTTACGATACAAAACGAACGGAGGAAACATGAGGATTCTCACTGGGGTCCAACCTTCCGGTAAACTTCACTTAGGAAATTTTTTCTCAGTCATTCGAAAGCTTAAAGAATACCAGGATTCGACGGACTTATTTTGTTTTATTGCTGACCTACATTCTTTAACCACATTCTCCTCAAAGGAAAAACAAAAAGAAAATACGTTTAACGCCGCCTGTGATTTTCTTGCACTTGGAATCGACCCGGATCGATGTACTTTTTGGCTTCAATCTTCCGTCTCTGAAGTAACAGAACTCTCTTGGTATCTGAGTCATTCTATTTCAGTCAATCAATTGAGTTTAGCACACTCTTATAAAGATAAAGTGGCAAAAGGTTTTCATCCAGGAGGTGGGCTTTTCTTTTATCCGATTTTGATGGCGGCGGACATTTTAGGTTTTGATAGCGATCGAGTTCCAGTTGGTAAAGATCAAAAACAACATTTAGAATTTGCTAGAGATATTGCCTCTACTTTCAATCGAGAAGTTGGTCAGGTATTTAAAATTCCCGAACCGGAAATCGACGAAACGACTGCTTTGGTTCCGGGTGTAGATGGTCAAAAGATGTCTAAGTCTTATGGAAACACGATTAACTTTTTCGACTCCGAAAAAGAACTTAAGAAATCCATAATGTCTATTACGACTGACTCCGCCGGAATCAATGAGCCCAAAGATCCTTTTAAAAGTAATATTTATGCGATTCATTCTTTATTTTTAGATGCCCAAGGAAAAGAAAACCTTAAACAAAAGTTTTTAACTCCAGGAACTGGTTACGGCGATCTAAAAAAACAACTTCTTCAGGATACCTTGGATTATTTTGCACCCTATCGAAAAGAACGAGAAAAAATAGGGGCCGACAAAAGTTTTGTAGAAGAATCTCTGAAAAAAGGACAAACAAAAGCTCGAAAAACAATTTCAAATGTCCTAGATAGAGTTCGTAAAGAATTAGGAATCTATCAATTTTAGATTATAAATATATTTTAATTTTATAATTAAAAAAATACAGTCAGGACCTTAACCTCATTACTGAACTTTATTAAATTAACGTGCATTTGATATAATCAAGGCAAAAGCAATTATTCTATAGCACCCGCAACATTGAGTTTCAATTCCTAGGAATTAGAGCAAAAAACACGGTCGCGAGCTGCTACAACTACAACCCATAGGAAGAAAACTTTGAGTTGAGTTCAGAAGTTGTTGCATTTAATTTTTTTATTTGCCTAAAATTTCTTTTTTTGAATTCAAATGATTAAAGTGTAAACCACTAAATAAGTGATTTATTATGTAGTTCCGAATAGGATTATAATTCAACAATGTAAGAATAAATTTTGTTTTATTAAAGTAAGTTTCGCACAAAAGATAAAAATGGATGTGAGAACTATCTCAAAAGCTATAAATCATTCAGCAGAACAGTTTCTGTGGGAACTAATATTTTATTGAAAATTCAAAAAAAGCCTTACTACTGGACTCATGAAAATGGTATCCAAAATTAACGGGTAATTTTTTTAAAGATCTAGAAGTTCTTCGTAAAATTACGCCAAACCTAGAATTGTGGGCTTTTTGAAAGAATCTCACATGCTAAGTTTTGAAACAAGCGCAGCATAAGTATTCTTTTCATGCGTCCGAGTAATAACAAAATGTGGTAGTTCCCACATTGGACAGTTTTTACCGTAAAATCTCAGGTTTGCAATAGTTCCCACAAATTAAATCACATTATAGATTTTAAATATCTCTTTTTTGTGATTAAAAACCATCTCAAAAATACTTCATCTTTGCTTAAAACGCCGACTTCGATGATTCAAGATAACTTGTAGAGCCCTACATTCTTAAAAATTATCCGCAACAACTATCAGTTCCCACATTTTTAGTAAAAAAAATCTGTCAAAATACTTCCAAAACGACTGGACCAATAACCGTAAAAAGGTATGGAAAAACATATTAGAAATTGGATCCCCTGCTCCGCATTTTCAAAATTTTCACTCGGAACCCTTACAGGAATTGTTTTAGATCTAATTTTTCCCGGAACGGCCTTACTTTGGATTGGCTTGATAGTCTTTTTATTTTCACTCGGTAGGTTCTTTAAAAAACGATTTCAAATTTCAAAATATTTTATTTTTGGAATATTATTTCTTTTATATGTTTTAACTTCTTTTCCAGAAAAATTTCAAAAAAATACACAAAAAAATTCTTTCAACATTTCCCAAAAAAATCCGTTTGGAAAACCAGAAAAGATTTTCCAAGAAAAATTCAGAGAACAAATTTTATTGGATTTAAAAGAAGCAAAACTAGAAAAAAATTCTAATCGAATCGCTTTAGGACTTATTTTCGGAGAATCGAAACAACTTTCTCAAGAATTTAAAACAAAAGCAAAAGAAGGAGGGATTCTACATTTGTTTGCCGCCTCTGGATTACATCTTGGAATTTTAATGGGAGTTCAATTCCGACTATTAAGTTTGATACCTAGTTTAGGATATAACATACCTAGAATCATTCCACTTCTTACCGGCTTTTTTTATTTGTCCGCTTTGGGTTATCCGACTTCGCTCGCAAGAGCTTGGATATTTGCGGGAATGTTGTTATTTCAAGGATTATTCTTTCGTAAATTACGACCGGTTGATCTATTACTCGGCTCCGCCTGGATTTTATGGCTCGTAGATCCTACTCGATTTTATTCGGTTTCATTTTGTCTTTCTTTTGGAGCGGTAACGGGAATATTCTTTTTTTCTTATCCAATTAAGATCGCTTGTCATTTTCTTTCGAACGAAAATAAAATATCCTATTTTTTAAAAGAGAATTTATCGATTTCATTTTCTGCCGGACTCGGCACAATGCCCGTCCTACTCTTTTCGTTTGGGTCTTACAGTTTCGGATCTGTTTTACTCAACTTAATCATGGTTCCTTTGGCGGGAATACTTCTCCCAATTCTTTATTTTTCCCTGCTTATACAAAAGACAAAACTAATATTATTAACAGAACCAATTTGGTCTATCACGGAATTCTTAATTCAAATTTTAATCTACTTATCAGAAAATTTATCCAAACCGCTTGGTTTTTATAAGGAAATGAAAGACACAGCCTGGATAGGAATTGCAGGTTGGATTTTACTTTGTATAAAAATATTCTACTATTCTTATTTTATAGAAAAAAATTATCTCAAAGATACAGAACAATCTATAGAAAACAATGTATTGAATTTACGCGAACCATTTATGGAAAGTAAAACGCCAAACTCACAAACACTAAAAAGAGAGAAACCGAGTTTACAAAATCCAATTCTGACCAAAATAAAAGAAACTACATGGGAAAATCAAAACAACTTATTAAATTCAATAAATAAAATATTCAAAGATAAGATAAACAAACCAAAAAATATAGATCATAAAATTCAAAATCTAGAATATTCCACTTTATATAAAACTAAAACTTTCAGAGAAATATGGTATCCAATTTTTTGTATTTTATTTTTTCTTATAACTTTAGGAATCCACGTATTACTTTACAAATCTCCGGATTGGTTTCCTCAAAAAAACAAAATCATCAACAATAAATTCTTTTTTATATTCCGGAACAGAGATACTTTAATTTTTTCGGGAAAATGTAAATATGGATTCAAAACGATTTCAAACACATTTAGATCCTCTAAAAAAATCTACTGCGACTCCACAGAAGAACGTCCTCTTAAAAAAGTTTTTGTAGAAGACGAATCCTGCCTCAACTGGGCGTTTCAATGTTTACAAGATCACCCTCAAACAGAAATTTTTTATTCCGGTTTAGATTTTGAGGCTTGGAGCCAAAAGAGCAGATTTCATTTTCTCAAGTCAAAGCCGATTCGAGAGATTTCCATTTCGCATCGATCTAAAATATTATTCTTTCATACTAAAAAGGATTCCCTCTTTCAACTCATTCAAAAAACAAAAACAAGCAGCGGTTGGATCCTTTTAGAAACTCCTTTTGGGAACAAGGAAGATTCAAAAGTCTGGAATCGAAATCGAAAACTGCTTGGGCTTACGGAGAGTTGGGTGTTTCTGGAAAAAGATGAGTTACAGAGAATACCCATTTCGGAAAGTTTCTGAGATCCGTAAGTTTCTGGAGTCAAGATCTTCTGCACCGTTAAAAAAATGGGGACAAAATTTTTTAATCGATCCGAACGCGATCCGATCCATTCTAGATTGTCTGAATTCAGACCTTCTTTCTAAAATCGATCGAATTTTAGAAATTGGTCCTGGATTAGGCGCAATCTCTCACGGATTACTCGATTTCCAAAAACCAGTCACGTTATTCGAAATCGATCCCATCTATTCAAATTGGCTTAGAGAATATCTTCCAGAATTTGAGCTTAGAGAAGGAAACGCTCTCAACTTTTTATCCGAATATTCAAAAGATTCAACCTACCTTTTTGGAAATCTTCCTTATTACATTTCTTCCGAACTTACCCTAAACTCAGTTAAAAATTTAAAAGGGTTAAAAGGTGCGACATTTTTAGTACAAAAAGAATTTGCAAAAAGGATTTCAAGCGAACCTTCTTCGATTCAATTTTATCTTTCCGCATACGGAAATTGGAATTTAAAAAAAGATGTAAAAGCAGGTGCTTTTTATCCAAAACCAAACGTAGATTCTTCCATTTTAGAATATAAATCTTCACCTGTATTTAAAAACGAATCCGGATTTATTGCACTCGAATGTATCTGTAGAACCGCTTTCTGGGGAAAAAGAAAAAAGCTGACTTCGTCCTTTAGAGATGCTCCGGTCGAGTCTTTACCTTTGGAAGTTTATTCTTCCAAAAATTTTTCTGAACAAATATTTCGCGCCGAATGTTTCAAAGCCCTAAAACATGTGGATGTAAACTTAGACAAAAGACCTGAAGAACTAAAATCGCAAGTTTTTCACGAAGCCGCAAAAATTCTTTCAATTTACATATCAGAGATATTGAATATATCTTAAGTAAAGTTTTTATATTCTAAAAGAGTTTTTTCCATAAATTCTACAAAACCTTCTTCTTTTTTAAAACCAAAATGTTGAAGGACCGCAGATTGTATCATAGAATAATCGGAAAGACCTCGGGAAATATCAATGATCATATCCGAAAGATAAATCGCAAATACAGTATCTTGAAATTCTCTTTTTACCAAAAGAGGTCTATGATGCATTTCCGCCGCAACTCGAATTGTATCCGAAAAATTCCACTTTTCACAAATCATTCCGCCCAAAGTCGTATGAGAAATCCCTAATGCAGCTTCCTCCAAGGTCAAAGGAGAAGGATAAAGTCTATTCCCCAAAATCTCCGATATCTTCTCTGAAACACTCGGATCAATAGAAAGTAATATTACACGACCCACGTCGTGTAACAAAGCCGCACAAACCAAAACTGTAATTGTCTGCTTTTTCCAACCCATTCTTTCCCCAAGACGTCTACAGATAAAGGCGGATAGACTGGATCTTTCCCAGATCGCTTCAAACTCATCGTATTTTTCTTCTAGAATTTTTTTTGTTCCCAAACTCAAAAGGATATTGTTCAATTCTGAAAGTCCGATCACCTTGATTGCATCTTCCAAGTCCTCTACTCTCGTTCTTTGAGAAAATGAAGCAGAATTTGCTAACTTTAGAATATTCGTAGAAAGTGATACATCTCTACTAACAAGTTCCGTGATATTCTGAATCGAAGAGTCGGGTTTATTGATCAGACTCATAATCTGATTGATATTATCTGGAAACGTAGGAAGTGTGTCTAACTCTGCAAAAATATCTCCAGTTTTTTGGAGATTGATATTTCTTTTTTTAAATTCAAAAGGAATCTTGATATAAGCAGAAGTAATTCCTTCCTCAGATTTGATCCGATACGAATCCCCTTCAATTCCCTCGTTTTTCAACATCAAAAGCGACATCGCTAATCCCAAACCGGCACCTTCCGATTCGTCTCCATGATTTTCGAAAACCTCCGAAAGATCGTTATAAGAACGAGCCTTTGAAATCCTTTCCTGAATCCTTTGGTCTTCTTCGGGAAGAATTCCTACGTTATTCGAAACCTTTAAAAGAAAACTATTCTGATTAAAACCGAACGTAATGAGAACATACAATCCGTTTTGTTCGAGAAGATCTGCGTAGAGATCTTTTTTTGAAATCAATTCTTCCTTGAACCTTTCCATCCCAATCAAGTATTGATCTGGATCTTTAATATCCAAACCGGCTTCTTTAAAAACCATTCTCTTTTGATTGGCTTTTATCGCGTTCATAAGAGTTTCTCTTAAGATGGAAAAGATACATTCTCGAAGAGGACCAATATCTAGATATTGCAGATAACGATCTAAAATAAAACCGATGATTTTATCGATGTTCTGATTAAAATGAGTGATTCTTAAATAGAGAGGATTAAGAGATTCAATCGGTTCGTTTAGATTTTTAGCGGAAAGATAATATCCTTCCTTTTCATAATGAAACCACTGAATTTTCATCTACGGATTTCCAAATTCCGTTTGGATCGTTAGATCCAAGACAGAATTATGATTCTTCCAAAGTTTGTCAATCTGTATTACGTTTAGAGTTCTTTTCTATCTAGAATCACTTTCACAAATCCGAAACAAAGAAAAATCCAAACACTAATCTGAATGAGTGAATATTCTCCATAATAATGAACCTGCGAAAGACTTTTTGCGAGAATAGAACTTGAAAAGAAAAACACAGTTCCCTCTTGAGGGAGAATCCAATAAATCACTTCTAAAATTTGTTTTTTTAAATCCGAAGTCTGAACCATACTGGCAGCCGCTGACTCGTAGATGAATAAATCTAAAAAAGTAGAAAAAACAAGAAGCGCAAGTCCTCCAAAAAAACCTACGTTTTTACCAAAACCTAAAACGATTACAAAACCGGAAAGAATCAGAAAGTAAAAAACGAAAAACATGGTAAAACATGCTTTCAAAAGATCCCAGGAAAAATTTCCTCCGCCAATTTGTTGTTTGGCGAGATAAGTCCCGATCAGAAAAATTCCATTCGCAAAAACGAGTAAAAGAACTCCCAGTGATTTTCCACCTACATAAGTCAAAGCAGAAACGGGCCTTGCAAAAACCGGAATATAAGTTTTATTTTCCAACTCGTCTCCCAAAAGAGAAACCGGAAGAAACAAAGCGAGCACAGTATTCCAAAATGCAAAAAAAAGAAAAGTTACGTAAACTTGAAAATCCGGATTTCCTGATTGATTCTGACCGCCGATCTGAATCTGACACGTGAAATTCAGAAATAAAAATAAAGCTGATATTATAAAAATGAAATATACGATTCTTTTTCGAAGAGTTTCTCTTAGAGTTAGAAATGCGATTGAAAAAACTTTTGGAATCTGATTTTGAATCCAAGAAAAACTATTCATCATTTCCTCCAGTTACTCTTAAGAAAACTTCTTCAAGAGATTCCGTGGTTCTTTCGTATTTTAAAATGTTTGCTCCTAAAGCAACAAGTTCGGCTGGAATTTTTCTTAGATCAATTCTATCTATTGGAAGAAACTCGATTTGATTTTCTTTAATTTTTTGCTCCGAGGAAATTTTACGAATGTAAGAGTCTAACTCAGACGTAATAGATTCTAATTTGATAAGGATTCTATTTTTTCCTTCTTTCAAAGATTCCAAAGGACCAATCGCGGCAAGAGTTCCTAAATTAAGAATTCCAATTTCGTGACAAACTTTTTCCACTTCTAAAAGTCTATGAGAATTTAATAATACTGTTATGCCTTTGGTCCGATTTTCTTCTACGAGAGTTTCCCGAAAATCGATATAACCTTTCGGATCCAAACCGGAACCTGGCTCGTCTAAAATTAAAAGTTCGGGATCACTGATCAAAGCAGATGCAAGTCCTAATCTTTGTAACATCCCTTTAGAATAACCAGAAACTTTTTTAGAAGCCGCGTCCGCAATACCTGTTTTCTCTAGAAGGCTCTTAGACTTATGCCGAATCGAATCGTTTTTCATTCCAGCTAACTTTCCACTGAAGGTCAAAAATTCTTCTCCCGTTAAAAATCCTGGAATAGAAATTTTTTCCGGAAGATAACCTATTTTTTGTCTCAATCGAATAGAGAACGGAAGTCCAAATAAACGAAAGTTACCTTCGGTTTGTTTGGAAAATCCCATCAGAATTCGAACCAAACTCGTTTTTCCCGCACCGTTTGGACCGAGAAGACCAAAAACGGAACCTTTAGGAACTTGAAAGGAGACGCCCTTAAGAGCCTTTTGTTCCTTGTATTTTTTTTGAATCGAATCGATTTCAATTGCAAATTCAGACATGCACTTTTCCTTGGAATTAAAGCCTTCTCTAAAATCGTCTCAAAGAATCCGTATTCTTTATAAGATATTCGGACCCGTAATGCGAAATTTTTACGTACAATTTTAGAGACAATCGGAAGAACATAATTTTATTGGACCCTGTTTAGGTTCCAATTTAAGAAGGCTCAATGATTTTTTAGGAATCATTCTCTGTCAATTCTCTATAAGACATGAAGATTATAATTGCAAGACATGGAGAAGCGGAAACAACTTCTCTAGACGGAACGGATCGTTCGAGGCCACTCACAGCCAAAGGAGAAGCGGACGTTCGAAAGATGGGTAACTTTTTTAAAACCGGTTTCAAAATTACAAAGATTTATCATAGTCCTTATGAAAGAACAAAAAACACCGCAAAAATTTATACGGACATTCTTCAACCCGAACAAGAAACAGAATCGTTGAATTATTTAGAAGCAGGTAAAGATATGTCTCGGGTTTGTCCAATAATTCGAGAATATTCAAACTCTGATACGATTCTTTTAGTAGGACATAGCCCCGACGTTTCCATATTTGCAGAAAAACTTTTAGGAATCAGCGGAGTTGGAAAAAGTTTTCTTTTTTCTCCAGGTTCTGCACTTGCAATCAACGTTCCTAGAGAAAAGTTTCACGACGGTCAAATCATTTGGTTTGTTTGTCCGGACTTTCTCTGTTAATTTTTTTTGATCCAGAAACTACGTCTGAAATTCTTTCCCTAAACGGAAATTGATTTCGAAATTCACAGGTATCTATTACACAGGCATCTATTCTTTTTTAAGTTTACAGAAGAGCCTTTTAGGAAATTCTTACTGTTATAGAAAGAATCGGGGTGTAGCGCAGTGGTAGCGCACTTCTCTGGGGGGGAAGGGGTCGCTGGTTCGAATCCAGTCACTCCGAGATTCAAAATTTACCAAAACTTTTTGACAAAAATCGGCTTTAAAAGCGTTTACAAATAATTCTCTTCGAAACACAGTCCTTTTTTCAAGCAATTTAGAAAAATAAAATATACTGTTTTTCTAATCTATTTTCACATAACTTTCACTTTGGGAAAATTTCAAAACAAATAATTGTTCAGAACTACACAATAAGTATCTAATTTAATCGTTTATACTTTAATAATATGAATACAGAAAAAGAAAACCTGAGCGTCGCCGGACTGCGCGTTCAGCTCCAATCAATAAATTGCATGAAAGAAACATAATGCAATATTTCGTTTTTAGTTTTAATTTATTAGAGTTGTTGAAAAATTCTATAGTGCAGATTAACAAAACTACTTCAATTGCCTCTTTCTATTTTATACAAACAGGCAGAGAATTGATTTTTCAACAATTCTATTATAGAACTCGATCTGTTGAACAACTTGCAGAGCAACTCCGGAAACTCAGCGAATGTACTTCTAATGAGGGGGGCATTCAGGAAGCAAGACGTTGAGTTTGAAAGAGCGTTCTGCTGAGTTCCCCTATTCTTCAATTACTTTTCCATTGGAGTCTATCAAACTTACGTGAAACAGGACTTTATGATAAACATTTAATTTTATAGGGATGAGTAAAATTAAATGTTTTCATGAAACCACTATTTTGCGACCATCATCAAAATTTAAATCCTATTTTATCGAGATCCCATTGAATAAAAAATTCATTTGCAGAATTCTCTTTTAAAATCGAGAAAGCTCAGTTTTTAGATTTAAAATAGTAAAATAACGTGAGTTCGGTATAAGAAATCTGTTTTATCTTAGGTCAATTTTTTCGTAAAAAAATAAATGTAGGAACTCTCACAAATCGTGGATCTGCAGCTAAACTTTGGAAATTGTTGGAACTACTACAAAAAAATCATCTCGTCCAATCAAATTTCTGCATAAAACCACTGTTTTGCGGCCATCATCAAAATTGAAATCCCATTTTAACGTGAGTTCGACTTAGAAAAAATTTTTTAAACGTATGAGTTCCTACAATTTTAGAATTCGTTCGTAAAATTGTGGATTGCAGTAGTTCCCACATCATTTTATAGAAAAACTTAAGTTTTACTTTGAATTCTCAAACTTGAATACGACAGATTCAATTGTTATAAACTTCTATTTTTTGTGGTAATTCTCACATTTAAAGAATCAATCTGTAAACGTTCAGATAGCGCAACCGCGGAATTATAACAGTTTATTAGAAATCTCTAAAGGATTATAATTTATGGATTTGTGAGGTTTTGGAACAAGTTCAATATTTGAATATGTGAAACTTTATTTAAGAAACTCCTTCTTCCCGAAAACTCGGGAAGAAGACTCTCAAGGACGGCAAATTTACTGGAATGGATTTCCTTAAAATCCAGAGAGCAAAAAATAAAAATTATTTAACTTAGCAAAAATTTTATTTTTTGATAAAATGATTGAGGATATTATCTCGAATCTCTTCGAAACGAACCAGTCCCCAAGCTAAATTGACTTTTAATTTCAGGGCGTTGTCACTCATATCTTTTTCGCCCTGTGTTTTTAATTGATCAAATCTTGCTTCGATCTTCTCTTTGCCTTCATTCAATTCATCTACGAGTTTATCGAAAATCTCACGAGAAGTCTGAACGGCTCCAATCCCTACGTTGATTATGTCATTTAATCTTTTTTTTTCCATTTATAACTACCTCTCAGTTTGCTTTCGAGGATCTCGTCCTCTACTTTTATGCACTGCACAAAAATGGCAAATACTTTTTTCCTTTTTTTCTTACCTACTTCCCCATTTTTTAGTAGTTCAAAGAATTTAAAAAGGACGCTGCAATACACATTGTTAAAACAGACAGAAAAAAGTAAGGATTACTTACTTTCTTTTTTAGGAATAATCTTATTTGTCATCTTTGGGCTTTTAAATTGTGGAGTAGAAATCAGCCCTTCCGGAACGGACTGTAAAAGGATCGAAGGGCTTCCAGGTCCCGAAGATTTGGCGATCGATCGGGAAGAAAAAATTCTCTATATTTCAAGTCACGAAAGAAGAATTAAAAACCAAACCGGAAAAATCTTTAGGATCGATTTAAAGAATCCCTCTGCAACTCCTGAAGAAATTTCGGTAAAATATCCTCCCAACTTTCGACCCCATGGAATGAGTCTTCTTAAAACCAAAAATACTTACAGACTTTACGTAATTTCTCATCCAGAATTTTTTAAGATTCATACAATCGAAATTTTTGAACGAAAGGGAAAAGAATGGGCTCATGTAGGAACTCTAACAGACCCATTACTAACAAGTCCAAACGATCTTTCAGTAGTATCAGAAAGTGAAATTTATCTTTCCAATGATCATGGAAAAGGAAACATCCCAAAGTATCTTTGGGATGATCTGTTTCAAATCAAACGCTCAGAAATTTCTTACTATGACGGTAAAACTTGGTCAAACCTAGGTAATCCCCTTTCTTTCGGAAACGGAATTTTATATACAAAAGATTCACAAGGAAACGAATTTCTATATCGGTCTGGCTATATGGATAAAAGTGTATTTCAATTTCAAATCCGCAGAGAACAGGGAAAGCCGATACTTGGAGAACCAAAAAAGATTCTAATTAACTTTGGACCTGACAATCTAGAAATAGATTCAAAAGGTAGAATTTTTGCGGTCACCCACGGTTCTGGATATCAATTTTTAAGACACATAGGCAATCCAGACTATTTATCCCCAACTATAATATTTCGAATTTCTTCAGACGGAAACTTTAAGGAAGTGTTTGCTACGCCGGGAGATTTAATTTCAGCCGGAAGCACTGCAATTCCTTTCGAAGGGAAATTATATATAGGTCAAGTATTCAATCCGTATATTCTAAATTGTAAATATACTAATTCAGATTAAAATGATAAATTTTAATTTCGAGTTTGTCCAAAAATATAGAAAAATATAAACGAACCCATTAGAAACTTATAATAAAATTCAAACTACTCGGGTGTATGAAAATAGTATCAAAAGTTCCAGATCGATTTATCAAAGATGTGATGTTTTCAAAAAATTGCATTTAACTCCGATTTATTGACTTTTTTAAAAGAAATTCCACATTCTGATTTTTTTGAAAACAAATTCATAATATTATTTTCATGTGTTCGAGTAGGGAATCCATAAAAACAGTCGCCTTGCATGATTTACGACTTTTTAGAATTATAATTTTCGTATGAGTTCCCGCAGCTATATCATATTTTTATAAAACGAATTTTATATTGACCTTTTCAATAATATATTCAAAAAAATAAAATTGGAGCGAAACAAACACGCCTTGAATACAAATTGAGATTAATCTCAAAAATACTTTATCTTTGTTTAAAATGCCGATTTAATCATTCTAAGATAGTTTATAGAGTTGTTGAAAAATTAATTCTCCATTTGTTTCCTGGAAACGGTAATTAAAACAGTTTTGTTAATCGTCGCTATGGAATTTTTCAAAAACTCTATTAAACGTGAACGAATAATCCAGTTTCGCTAATATTAGATAACATGAGTTCAGCGTAAGAAATTCATTTTTCTGAAAAAAGTTAATATTTGAATTTTAATGATCAATTCCTCAAATGTAGAAACTCTTACAAAAAGTAAATGTTTAAAAATTTGTAATGTGATTTAATTTGCAGGAACTACTGCAAATCGCAATTTTACAAACAAATTCTAAAATTAGAGTTGTTGAAAAATGAATCGCCACTTAGTTTTTATTTCCTGGAAACGATCGATTGAAGTAGTTTTATTGATCGTCACTATGAAGTCTTTCAACAACTCTATTGCAGAAAACTCTTCTCATTTTCTTACGTCAAACTCATGTTAGATATGAAATCTTCAATACTCCATTATTTTAACGTGAGTTCGGTATAACGGCGAAAAGGATCCGACGCGAGGAAGTTAGCAGAACGCTCTTTCAAACTCAGTGTCTCACTCTTATGGTCGTTCGAAGAAACTCAGTAAAACGCTTTCCTACGGGTCGCGTTTTAGGTCGTTCGATAGATCGTGTTCTATATTGAAACTAAAGACGATTATTGTATAACTTTTCCCGTATACAATTTATTGATCAGAACTGAGCAGCCTCCTGTGGTAAGTCGGGGTCGTTCAGACTTTCTTAACGTGAATTCGGTCTAAGGAGAGATTAAAAGTTGTAAATTGTCTTTAGATCTCAAATTCAAAGACGGTTTTTTTGGAAAGAATGAAAATGCAACTAAACCACTTAAAAGATTAACGGCCCAATTGCAAAAACTCCGATGTCTAGTATGTTGAATTTGGCAGATATTTTTAAGTTCATCGTTAACCGATTCAATGATAGCTCTTTTTCTTAGAAGAATTTTATCAACCAAGGGCATTAATTTATTTTTCATATTCTTTTTAAGTTTTGTAATGAGTTGAATTCCCTTTTCATAAAGACTTTCAAATAGAGATTGACTGATGTATCCTCTATCTCCGAAAAGTTTATCGTAAATCTGTTTAACAAGTGGGAAAATCACTTTCGAGTTTCTGTCGTCGACGTTTCCAGGAGTGACCATAAATGATAATATTTCACCTTGATCATTTACGATTAAATGTAATTTAAAGCCGTAAAACCAGCCTGTGCTTGATTTCCCTCGTTGTGCAATGTTTTTAAATACTTTATGAGAATGAATTCTTCTGTTGTCGCATACTTTGAGAATTGTAGAATCAATGAACGATATTCCGGAACATTTTCCCATACAAGTGTTGGATAGAAAGGAAGCTATAACAGCTAACACGTTAGGCATCAGTTCAACGAAACGATTGTAACTTACCGCTTTTGGGAATTCGGATTTCAGATTCTTTTTTATTTCTATCAAATAAAAATTTTTAAATTCTCTATAATGAGAAAGATGAAAATAAACTACGATTGTTGCTACCTCACTCAGGCTGAGCTGAAATTTACGATTTCTTTTTCCTGCCACGGGACTCAATATTTTCCCGTTCCAATTTATTTTTTGTTGTGTACAATAATCGTCTATTGCACAAAATATTGATGTCAGATCCATATTGAACTCCTTTTTGCTGAAAGTTTGGTTCAATATGGATCTGGCGCTTTTGAGTACAAGATCTTTCTCTTTTTTCCCACCTTACGCCGAACTCACGTTATTTTAGGGAAATTTTTACATCCCGAATTCACATTTATTTAACGTGAGTTCGGCATAACAAATGCGAAAGCGATTGTAGCGGAAATTCCGAAGGAATTGGAGCGAAAAGCGCGGTCGTGAGCCATTTTAACTATAAAATTTGCGAGCGATTCGCCCCAATTTTCTTACGTCGAATTCACATTTATTTAAAGTAAAATTTAAGAATCGTATCTGCATAAGCAGTCCCCATTAAATCATATCCAACCGGATTTGGATGAACTGGGTCCGTTTGTGAATATAAAGAAACGGACTTTTCTTTTTCTAAAAAAACCGATTCCATATCCGTGGTCGGATATCTGGAATTTAGGCTTTTTAAATAGGAATTGATCTGAAAAATATTCTCTCGATAACCTGGATTGATCGTAGGCGGTAAAATTGTCACTAAGATTATAGCATTACTACGAGCTTGAATAGAGCTAAGAAGAGTTTCGTAGTTTTCGGGAAACTGATTGACCGAACCCGGAATTGCATCGTTTGTCCCTAATTCTAAGATCAATAAATCTTGACGTTCTGTTAAAACGGATCCAATCATACGAGTACAGTCTGGAACATCCATTCCCGAAACCGAATAATCCGTGACGGTAAATCTAAATCCCAATTTTTGTCTCAGACCAAATCCATCTGATCTCTGAGACAAAGAATCCCCTATAATTCCTACTTTCAAAAGAGGACCGACCAAAGGTAATAAAGAAGAAAGCCCATGTTGTTCGCCTTCTTTTCCTACACAAGAAATCAATAATAAAAATAGAATATTATGAAATTTAAATATTATATTACGCAGATAAGATTTCATTTTTTCTTCCGAAGATAAATTTCCGCCTGAGCGCGCACTAGTTTTCTGGTTGTAGAAGGTGAAACCGATACACTTCTCTTATAAAAAGAAGATGCATTTTCTTTCAGATAGTTTTCGACACCTTCGTTTCGTTTAGTACCTTCGCTAAAAACAAAAGTGTCAATAGTATCCAAAGTATTCACAAACATTTCTGAAGGAACCGGTAGTTCTCCCGGAATGAATTCTAAAATTTTTTGATTTGGATATTTTTCTTTTAAGTAAAAATACGGGTCAGGTATCGCTTGAAGATAAACTTTTTTAGAATATTTTAATTCTGCGGCGATTTCTTGTGAAAACTTTTTTCCCAGATCAAATTCAGGATTGATAAAACCGACTTTTCTATACGCTAAAAACAATACAATTAGATTACAAAATAATAATCCTGAGCCTGTATAAATTACCCTCTTTCGATCAGATTCTTCCAAAAGTATTCCGCCTAACGCAGAAAGTGGAAGAGTAAGATACATCACGTAATAAAATTCCGTTGCTAAAAATAAGAACACAACCGTTCCTAAAATCCAAACCAATAGAAATAAAAATTGTTCCTTTTTTTCGTTGAGCAACCTTTGATTGATTCCGATTCCCACCAAAAGAAAAATATAAAATAATATTCTGACTCCCGGATTTTCATATCCTCCGATTAGAATTTTGATCTTAGTCAAAATTGAAAAAACGGAGAAAAGTTCCTTCTTTCTGCCAAACTGCAATCCAAATTGAAATAGAAACAAATCCCAATGAGGTAATAACCAAACGATCCAAATTGAGATCGGAATTATTCCTCCGATCCAAAATAAAATAGAGGATAATGATTTCCTTCTCCAAAGAAGATACAAGGACGGAATTCCAAACACTGAACCAAATGGATGAGATAAAAAGGAAAGCCCTAAAAAAATTCCGGAGAACAAAGATTCTATTGTTCCAACAGGTTTTGGAATTTCATCCAAGGCGGTTCGGGCTATACAAAATAAACTTGTTAACGCAAAGAACAAACAAAGAATTTCCATCCTTGCCATTGTCCCTACTCTCAAAAATAAAAGATCCGTAACAAGTAACAAACAGGAAAACAAAGCGGACAAAGAAGAGAATCCGATTCTTAATAAAATCCCACAAAAAACAAAAACACAAAACGCTGCAACTACAAGCGTATACATTCTAAGTCCTACAATTCCTGGAAACACATACTTCATCCAAAGACCGCCTGAAAAAAAATACAGCGGAGGCATCCACAAAGTTGTTTTTTCCATTCCAGGAATCAATCCTTCCAAAACCTGAGTTCGAAAAGTACCAAACTCTGCAAAATCTTGAGAAGGAGAAAAAAATAATACCTCATCCGGCCAAACAGGAGGGAACTCAAGTCGATTGTTATAGGAAGTCCATAGGAAAAAAAAGATCAAAATAGCCAGAATGAACCAAGTGGTTGTCTTGGCAGGAAGAAAACGGGACATAAAACCCAAGGGATAATCCGGGGAAAACCCGGATTTTAGGCAAGCGAATCGAGAGCGGAACTTTCTGTTTCGTAAACTTCAAACAGATCCAGCAATTCGACTACATCAAATACTTTTTTTACAGGAGGAGTGATACAACAAAGTTTCAATTTTCTTCCCTGCTTTTCCAATTCTCTTACCATACCTACAAAGATACGAATCCCAGAAGATGAAATGTAAGAAATATTTTCCAGGTTGATTAAAATATCACCCTGCCCAGATTGAACATCATCCAGTAACTTCGCTTCTACTTCGTCTGAATGTCCAATATCCAGCCTGCCGTTGAGTGCTACCAGAGTATGTTTACCGATCTTTTTCGTCTTGATTTCCAAAGATGGCTTCCTTTTGGAGTATTAGGACTAACTTAAGTTTTCGAAACGCGTTTACAACTCATTTTTAAGTTTCAAGATCCAGAATTTCATCTAAAGAAAATTTTTTTACTGGTCTCAACTTCGATTTTTTCCCGATCAACTGGTAAACAGCTCGTCTTGTTTTTAGTCCAAGAAAATCCGCAATAAATTGAATCGAATATCCTTTGGAACTCAATTGAACTGCAATCGTTTCTCGAATTTTAGAACAACTCGCTTGAATCCCAGTTTTACGCTTTAGTTTTTCGAAAAATTTTTGTATCGTTTTAGGATGTAACTTACCTTTCCTTCCAGGAAATAAATACTCTTCCGGTTTTTTATGTCGAACCGTTCCGTAAAAATCCCCGAGTAAAAAAGGAGAAATCTTTAGATGTCTATCCTTTCCTCCCCGAACTCCTCGAATCATCAGTAATTTATTTTCCAAGTCAACGTCTCCACAACGCAGGGAAATCAGTTCTTCTGGTTTTAGTCCAAACATGATCAGAGATCGTATCCTAACAAAATGATCGGATTTATCTCTACTCGCATTTATCAAACTTCTAATTTCAAGATCGGTGAGTATAGTTTTTAATTTTTCTTTTTCTAAACTCTCTTTCTTAAGATTCATAATTCAGAACCTTCCTTTTTTAAATTCATTTTTTGCCACTTACGTAAAAATAGTGACAACCAAAATTACTTTTTTTGACTACATTAAGAAAATATTTTTAACTATATAACAAATTTAATGAATATTCAAAAAACATTAAATATTCTGTTATAGAATATTTAATGGAATTGTTAAAAATTAATTCGTCACTTAGTTTCTGTTTTATGGGAACGGTCGATTGAAGCAGTTTCGTTAATAGACACTATAGAATTTTTTAATAACTCTAATGTTAAAAAAGTATTTTAGATTTTCTTTTTATAATAAATTTATGATTCTTTTCAAAAAGTTCCTTTTGAGACGACTTCTATGCGGAGTTTTTTAATTTTCATCTTGGTCGAAAACGACAGTTTTGATATAAAAATTCATTGGATTTCATAGAGTTCCTTTGAATGCAGTAGTTCCCGCATTTATAGGGACATAAAACAAAGATTATACGAAACACAGTATTTGTTTTAAAATCATAAAAGAATCCGAAATCATTTTTTTGGAAACTGTGAGAGTTCCCACAAAATAATTACTCTGACGGCCTATAACTATATTCATTTTTATGATTGGAGTTCCTACATTTTCAAAACTTCTCTGTAAAACCCAGATTTACAAGAGAGTTCCCACGGATTACGTCGTATTAAGTCAAATACCTCGAACTTAGAACCAAAGCAAAGTGTAAAAATCCCCTTAAGCAGAACACTTCTAAATATTACTCAGGAGTGAGTTTTCACAAATTATGTCGATCTGGTATTTCACCGATTTTGTATAATCAGAGAAACAAAACACCTATCCAAAAAGTTTAATTAACATGAGTTCAACGTAAGGAATTTATTTTTCTGTGAAAAAAGTTGGATTTAGATTTTATGGATCAATTCCTGCAATGTGGGAACTCATACAAAAATAAATGTTTAAAAATTTGTAATGTGACTTAATTTGTGGGAACTACCGCAAATTGCGATTTTACGAACAAATTCTAAAATTGCAGAAACTCACATTTTTGGAAAACCATTTCTCATTTTCTCAACGAACTCACGTTAATTACTACTCGGACTAACACCAAAATTAACTGTCGATTTTACCAAAAATATATGTAACTCAAAATTGTTAGCTTTTTTGAAGTAAGTCTTACATTCTAAGTTTTGAAACAAATTCAAACATAATATTATTTTTATCATCCGAGTAATAAATTATAGTAATCAAAAATACTACAAATCAACCTTTCCAATATAGAATAACTGTACCGTCATATATTAGAGTTGTTAAAAAATGAATCGCCTTCTGTTTCATGGAAACAGTCCATTAAAGAAGTTTTGTTAATTTGAATTATGGAATTTTCAACAACTCTATTATTGATCCAATAAAAAATTTGTTCCAAAACCTAAAAGATTACGAAGTTTGCTAACGGAAAAACTCTGAAAAGTTATCAACGGCCGGATGGGACGGTTTCTGTGGGAACTTCCAATATTTCATTAGAAATTCCTAAAGTATTATCATTTATACTCTTTATATAACTCTCAGTAGCCATAGAAAAACTAAACAAAATAATTCATTCACCAAGAAAGATTGGATCTAAAAAAGGCAGTAGGATTTTTTTGAAAAAACATCCTATGTCTTCCGAAATCTGTATTTATTGCGGAACCAATCGAATCATCTGGAATCAAAAAGGAAAAATCGGTTGTATTCATTGTCTCAAATTATTTCGAAAAGAATACCAAACTCACATAAGACAAAAAGACTTTATGATTTCTTCTCAATTTTTGCAAGGCCAAGAATTTGAGAGTTTTCTTAAATTTGAATCTCTTTCCGAATCAGAAAAAATTCTCGAACTGGATAAAAATTTTTCTCCATTTACCTACAGATTAAGAATTGGTCGAAATCTTTCCGGCAGAATTTATCCAATTGTCTCTGGAGTTCCAACCCAAATTCTCAAAGAATTTTTAACCCAACACGTAGATCCCAGTTTTCTGAAAACCAAAGAATTACCTCAGAGAATTCCTTGGGGGGAAGGAAATTTCTTTTTCGGAGATGAAGAACATATTCGTTGGGAAATTCTAACTTCTACCGTTTCCGAACTATTCCGACAAATTGAAAATTCTCCTTTAGAAAAATTAGAAAATCAAAACGATTTTGATTATGATCCTGAATTAGGTTATGTCACGTCCTGTCCTACGAACGCAGGTACTGGAATCAAAATCAGTTTTAAACTCTCTACAAAGTCTTGGGAAAATCGAAAAAATTCTTCTTTTAAAATACCTGGTTTTTTAGAATTTTATCTCGAAAATTCATCCGAATTTGCCATTTTTTATCTGAAAAATTTTGCTCTTTCTCAAAAAAATTCCTTTTTAAATTTAGTTTATTATTTAGCCTTACAAGTGGAACCGGCCTAAGCCCGGAATTTAAACTAACTTCCGCTTCTTTTTTGAAAACGTTCCGATACTTAAATTAAAATCAATGATCTAGTTCCCATAGGTGGGAATTTCAAAGCGAATTCAGTCTAATCATTAAAAATCAAATATAAAGGCGCTGATATGCTGGAATTTACAAAAAGAGCTAAAAGAGTCATCAACGAGATTGCTCAGGATGAGGCGAAGCGTCTTGGTAGTGACTACATTGGACCAGAGCACATTCTGCTTGGTCTTCTGAAAGAAGAAGATTCGGTCGCTATCAAAATCCTGAACAACCTCAACATTAACCTCAATGAATTGCGTAAAGAGGTAGAAAGAAGAACACGAGAAGCTTCCGGAGCCCTACTCATGGACGTAGCTGGTGGCCAGGATCGTTATCAAAAAATCATCGAACTTTCCAAAGAAGAAGCCAAACGTCTCAAACACAACTACGTGGGAACTGAACACATCCTTCTTGCATTGCTGAGAGATAATAACAACATTGCAGGTGGAGCTCTTTATTCTTTTAGCGTAAATTATAATGTTATAAAAAGCGAAATTTTGCGTTTGTTAGGGGCTCCTCCCACAAGTTCCGTAGGCGTAAGTTCCACCACACAATCAGGGCCCCAACCTCGTCAGGAAAAAACTAAAACTCCTATCCTGGACGAATTTGCTCGAGATCTAACTCAACTTGCAAGAGACAAAAAGTTAGATCCGGTTGTAGGAAGAGCTATTGAAATCCAAAGAGTGATTCAGATTCTTTCTAGAAAAACAAAGAACAACCCCGTTCTCGTAGGAGAATCCGGAGTGGGTAAAACGGCAATCGTAGAAGGTTTGGCTCTTGCGATCGTTGACAAAAGTGTTCCCGATCTTTTATTCGAAAAAAGAGTTCTTTCTTTAGATCTTGCGTCTTTGATCGCTGGGACCAAATACAGAGGAGAATTTGAAGAACGTCTGAAAAAGATCATGAAAGAAATTACTTCTTCCACGAATATTATCATTTTTATCGACGAGCTTCATACTTTAATTGGAGCGGGTGCTGCGGAAGGTGCAGTTGACGCAGCCAATATTCTCAAACCCGCTTTAGCAAGAGGGGAATTACAATGTATCGGAGCGACAACAAGCGCTGAATATAGAAAATACATCGAAAAAGATTCCGCGTTAGAAAGAAGATTCCAAGTCGTAAAAGTAGCGGAACCTTCCGTAGACGATGCGATTCAAATTTTACAAGGACTTAAAAAAGCTTACGAAACTCATCATAAGGTGAGATATTCCGACAAAGCTTTAGAACAATCCGTAAAACTTTCTCACAGATATATCAACGATCGTTATTTACCTGACAAGGCGATTGATATTATCGATGAAGCAGGAGCTAAAGCACGTTTGGCAAACTGTGCTCGTCCACAAACGATCAAGGATCTGGAAGAAGAAATCAAATCTCTCGCGACTAAAAAAGAAGAATTGGTTCGTGCTCAAGAATACGAAAAAGCCGCCGGAGTTCGAGACGAAGTGAATCGTAAAAAGCAAGCTATGGAAGAAAAACTCCGTTCTTGGCAAGAGAAGATGGAAGATTTTGCGGTTAACATCGAAGAAGACGATATTCTTTCCGTAATTTCTTTATGGACCGGTATTCCTTTGGAAAAAATGGAAGAATCCGAATCCGATAAACTTCTCAGATTGGAAGATGAACTTAAAAAACGAGTCGTTGGCCAAACCGAAGCGATCGAAAAAATTGCGAAAGCGGTACGTCGTGCTAGAACTGGTTTTAAAAGCGAAAGACGTCCTACTGGATCTTTTATTTTCTTAGGACCTACTGGGGTCGGTAAAACTGAGCTCGCAAAAGCTCTCGCAAACTTCCTATTTGGTAACGACGATGCTATGCTTCGTGTGGATATGTCCGAATACATGGAACCTCACGCGGTAAGTCGTTTGATCGGAGCCCCTCCCGGTTATGTAGGTTATGACGATGGAGGTCAATTGACCGAGTTCGTTAGAAAAAGACCTTACTCCATCATTCTTTTGGATGAGATTGAAAAAGCGCACCACGACATTTTCAACATTCTACTCCAAATTATGGAAGAAGGAAACTTAACCGATACAAAAGGACGAAAAGTCAATTTCAGAGATACGATCATCATCATGACTTCCAACATAGGTGCAAAAGAAATTCAAGCCGGAGGAAGACTTGGATTTGAAGATCGTAAAGACGAAGCGTTGAAATACAAGTCTGATCAAACTAGAGATCAGTTGAAAAAATATTTCAACCCAGAGTTCTTAAATCGTGTCGACGAAGTCATTTACTTTGGATCTCTTACCAAAGAAAATATCATGTCCATCATAGATATTATGGTAATCGATACGAACAAAAGGCTTCGTGAAAAAACGATTCAAGTTTCCATTACTCAAGCAGCAAAAGACCATATCATGGACATTGGCTACGACGAAAAATTTGGAGCAAGACCTCTTCGTAGAGTTTTCCAAAGAGAACTAGAAGACCACATGGCGGTCCAAACTCTCAAAGGCGCTTATAAGGAACCTACAAAAATCGAAATCGATTTTAAAGAAGGAAAACTTGAATTTCTAGAATCTCCGTGGACTGACTATAAACCGGTTGATCCTAAAACGGGAGGGAACGACAATTCTTCCGGCAATCCTGAAAGGTCGGAAGAAATTGCCTTAGTTTAAGGATGCCTATACTCATCCCTGTATTGATTCTGATTTCCTATCTTCTAATTCGGAAGATTTGGTTTCATCTTAGGAAAATTAGAACCATTGCAGGGATCGAGAAAATTTCTCTCTGTGTTTTTTATCCTGATTTATTTCTTCCCGAAGTACGAGTCTTTTATAAGTATTACTTTCAAGGCGGGGTTTATTACGGCTCCGGATATATGCTTTTGACTGATTTTATCGGTCAGGAAGAATATTCCATCTATCGAAATGCGGATGGTCTTCCCGTTCTTGAAACGGAGGATCAAGTCGTTCTTTCGGAAGAACAGATTGAGCATTTTCTAATGCAAAAGTATCCGAGTATCATTGTTTATATTGATCCTGTGGAACCGTTTCATTCTCTCATTGATTGTATTAATGCGAAATCCATGAGTATGACCGCCTAAAAATTTTAGAAGAGTACCAGAATGTCGATTTGCAAGTTTCGATTTTTACAACACACCCTAACCTTAACTCCGTTCCAGAATAGGACAAACTTTTTATCAATGATATTAAAGTGTGAAAGTCGCTTCCATAATCGCGTGCCTCGATTTTCATTTTTACTACTAAAATCTATAAAACGATTCATTGGAAACAAAACGTCTGGTATCTTTCGTTCCTTTTGGAATCCATTTTTATTTCTTTTATTGAGCTTACTGATTTCAACCCACTCTTCGCTTCTTATTGCTCAAACAAACGAAGACTATTCTATCGCACTCAAAGAATTCGAAGCCAAGAACTACGAGAAATCTCTCGAAATCATTCGTGTTCTGCATGAACAAGGCAAACGTTCTTACGAAACACACTACCTCGCAGGACATTGTCATTTTGCTTTGGGAAGAACTAAGTCCGCAGGTTCACATTGGTCCGAGGCTCTTTCAGTGAAACCGGGAGATCCGGCGGTCAGTTTAGATTATTCCAGATTTCTTTTAAATAACGGAAGAGAAGACGACGGTCTATTAGTAATCGCTCGCGCGTATGAACTCAATCCGAGAAATAAAGACATTCGTCTTCTTTTTGGAACGGCTCTTCTTTATAATGGCAAAGCAAGAGACGCTTTGAACATCACCGAAAAATTAAAAGCCGAGGATTCCAACGACTATCGCCCTTTGGTTTTAGAAGGTCAGATTTATTATTATCTCGGAAATATAGAAAAAGCAGAAGTCAGTTTGAAATGGGCCAACTCTCTTGTTCCGAATAACGCAAACGTGTTGAACAATCTCGCTTTGGTTTACGAAAAGGCCTCCAATCAAGAAAATAAAAAAGGCAAATACGGAAACGCAAAGAATTTTTTGAATTCCGCAAAAGAACAGATCGAATCTGCCTTAAAACTAGAGCCGGAAAATTCTCATTTTAAAGATAATTTAAGAAGAATCGAAGCCAAACTCAATGCGCTCTCCAATAGCTGAACAAACCGTTTTATTCAATACGCTTGGATGTCGTCTTAATTTTTTCGAGTCGGACGGCTTGTTCGCTTCTCTTTCTAAACACGGTTATCGTTCCGCAAAATCGGAAGAACATCCCGAAATAGTAATCATCAATACGTGTACGGTAACTAACAAAGCAGATTCTAAAAATCGAAATACAATTCGAAACGCGATTAAAAAATTCCCAGGTTCTCAGATTTGGGTTACTGGCTGTTATGCGGAAACGGACAAGGAATCCATCGAAGCAATTCCAGGTATAGCTGGTGTTATAGGAAATACGGAAAAGTCCAAACTTCCGGCGATGATTTTGGAAAAAAAAGGTCTGATCGATTCGGAAGAATTGATCCGTGTTTCTTATGATCGTTTTTCTTATTCTGACGTTTTACCAAACGGTCATACACGCGCTTATCTAAAAATCCAAGATGGCTGTAATCGTAAATGTTCTTATTGTAAAATTCCTCAAGCTCGTGGACTAGGAGTCAGCCGCAATTATCAAGACGTTTTAGATCAGGTTCGTTTTCTACAGGATAACGGCGTTGGTGAAATTGTTTTGACCGGTGTTAATCTTGGTTGGTATAGAGATTCCGAAAACAAAAAGGCGTTCAATAAAATTCTTGGAGAAATATTAAGTATTTTAGAATATTCAAGAATTCGAATTTCTTCCATTGAACCTCCAGACGTCGGAAAAGAACTCGCGGATTTAATGGCCCATCCTCGTTTTACTCCGTTTCTGCACATTCCGTTACAAAGTGGAAGCACGGAAATCCTCAAGCGTATGAAACGTACTTATACCCCAGAAACTTTTCGCAAACGTGTGGAAATTGCCAAAGAAAAAATTCCAAATTTGTTTTTAGGAACGGACGTAATTGTAGGTTTTCCTGGTGAGACCAAAGAAATGTTCTTAGATTCTGTAACAATGATTCAAGATCTAGGATTCGCCAAAATTCACGCATTTCCATTTTCCGTAAGAAAAAACACGTTAGCCGAAACGTTTTCAGATTCGGTAAGTAAGGAAATCAAAAAGGAAAGAGTTCAAACCTTAAATACTCTTTCGAAAAAACTTCATAAAAATTATTCTTTGTCAATGATCGGCCAAGTAAGGGAAGCGATTTTAGAACAAGGCGGCGTTGCTGTAACCGATAATTATCTCAAAGTAAAACTAGAAGAAGCCGAACTACGAAATCTCAAAGTAGGTCAGTTTTTAAACGTGGAACTTTTAGAATACGAAAGCGAGCCGGATAAAGAGGGAATGTTTTTCGGACGTGTGTTTCGTTAGATCGGAATATTTACTATAAGAACCTGTCCTCATCATTTTTAACACTGCAAGCCCTCACTAAGTGATGAGGGATATAACCTTACAGCTTGATCTTTTTGAAAAGTAAAATAAGGTTCTGGAACGCGCCGTAAATTAGTATAACTCTTATTTTATTGCGTTCAATTTCCAAAAGACTTTTTATCTACGAGAACATGGCTAAATCTCATCCTATTACAATAACTCTTAGTCTTTTTTTGATTTTTGCCTCTGTGTTTTTATGGATAGCGCGATATTGGAAAGAAAACGATTGGAATGATCCATTTTCAATCTATTTTCAGAACTTGGGTATTCTTGTGTTGTTCTGGTTGAGCGTCGTAGTTTCGATTTTCATACCGATTTTAATTGCCATAAGAAATCGTATGAATTTTCCAAAGTTTACGTTGCAAGTCTTTATCATTGTAGCCGCGATTTTGCCCTGGACTGAGATGTATTGGGGATCGACGTTTTATTACGGAGAAATACGAGATAAATCCGGGCTTCCATTGAACACGATTTTTTTTGGTCCTATTGGTAGTGGATTTACTTTGTTCGCTTTATTTACGGAAGGTTTTTGGAAGGAGAAAGCGTTGCGTTTGAAGTTTATATTTTTTATTTTCGTCGTCATTTTCGAATTTTTGCTTTGGTTTATACTACGTCATCCTTGGAATATGATTCAGTCTTAAAATAACGTGAGTTCCACGTAATAAAATCTTGGCGAAGTGAAACTCAATACAATAACTTCTTTATAGTTTTACTTTTTGAATATTCAAAAATATGTTTAATCGTAAAATAAAATCTATTGAGGTTAAATGAAACTTTCTGACTTTAAGCTAATTCTAGAAAATGAAGCTAAGTTTAAAGATTTAGTCCAAATATCTAAAATTAAGGGATTTGTTATTTGATTTAACAGGTTCCTCAAATTTGGAACATTTTAATCGGAGACATGGGAATCGTCGGTCCAAGACCTCTCACACAATTTGACATAGATCGTTTAAATTGGAACGGAAAATTTCATGAAATGCGTTGGTCCATTCCTCCAGGTATCACAGGGCTTTCGCAGTTGTATTCCGGTATGGGAGCACGTATTTCTTTTTGTTTCGATCGTTTTTACTTAAAATCAAAAAACCTGGGTCTTGACGTTCTTATTGTTCTAGCAACTTTTGTTATGAATTTATTTGGTAAGAATAAAATCCGAGAAAAATTCAAATCAAAACTTAAAACTAGAAAAAACAAAGTTCAATGGAAACATTGGAGAAATCATTTTAAAAGAAACAAAAATCGCGCTTTGCCAAAAATCGACTTCGAAATTTTAGAACTTAGTACCAATGAAATGCGATCAATAGCCTACTCCCTCGCCATATTTCAGTTAGGTGAATCTGGAGAAGGTAAAATCGCAAAAGAAATAGATAAAACAATTCTTTTTGGAATTGACGATTTTTATAGAGAAGCATTAAAACTTTTTGTAAAAGAAGAAGGCAGGCACGCCAGGATTTTAGGAGAATGTATTCGAGCACTCAAAGGAGAATTGATTAAATCCAACTGGACAGAAAAGTTATTTCATCTTGGTAGAAGGTTGCTCGGAATTCGTTTGAAGTTAATGGTTCTTCTTGCCGCAGAAGTTGTAGGAATCTGTTTTTATAAAAAACTTTCTGAAAAAATTCCGAACGGATTTATAAAATCTGCTTTGCTTGAAATTGTAAAAGACGAAGAAAAACATCTTAAATTTCACGGTAATTTTTTTAGAATTCAAGTCAGAAACATTTTTACAAAATTAGTTTTTAAATTGTTATGGAGATTTGTCGCGTTTGCGGCTTGTATTACTGTAATCTTGGATCATAGTAATACATTTCGTATATTAGGAATTTCTAATTGGAAAACTTTTCTGAAATTTCAAGAGATCGCAAAATCAACTGAAGAATTTATCATTGAGGGTCTGAATTGGAAACTGAACCAGACCTTTCGTTCATAAAAATAATTATAAAAAAGGCATCTTTCTAAAACTTAGAAAAATAGAGACAAAATGAATAACGATATAATAGAGTTGTTGAAAAATTAATTCTTAATCAGTTTATCTTTGATGGGAGCGGTCAATTGAAGCAATTTTGTTAAACTGAACTATAGAATTTTTCAACAACTTTAATCAATATGTAACGAAAAAAATTATTTGTTTGATTTAGTATTCGTTATCAATGGACAAAGATCCGTTAGTAATATTAAACCATATAATTCTTTGGGAGGAATTTTTTCTACTTTTGAAAAATATTTGCAAAATAAAAGATGTGGGTATAAACTGCTCTGTGTTTAAGAAAATTATAATATTCAAATTATTGGTCTATAGATTTATTTTTAAGAACCCGAGCTAAACTTAAGGTAAGTTACACTTTTAAATCTAAGACTAAGAGCCGGTCTCAAAACTGTTTGTAGAGAGAAAGGGTAATAATATCAATGTGAAATGGACAAATATTATTCAGAGATACCGGATGCACTTTGGAAACAAATAGCCCCATTAATCCCGAAAGAAAATGTAAATCCGAAAGGAGGTCGCAATCGAGTACCAACACGAGTAGTAATGTCAGGTATCATCTATCGAATGAAAACAGGCTGTCAGTGGCGTGCCATTCCGAATGAGTTTGGATCAGGCCAAACTTGTCACAGAAGATTTCAAGAATGGGAACGAGCAGGAGTATTCAAAAAGATTTATAAATCTATTTTAAAATATTATGATGTAAAGAATCAAATAGCATGGGACTGGGCTTCGATGGATTCGGCAATGGTTAAAGCTCCCAAAGGGGGAGCTTAACTGGGAAAAACCCTACAGACCGTGCCAAATTAGGTGTTAAACGGCATATTCTTACAGATGGAAATGGAATTCCTTTGGCAATTACATTGACTGGAGCTAACGTTCATGACAAACACGGTGTAAAAGATACGTTGAATTCAATCCTAATATTTTCCGGAAAAAGAAGAAAGAAGCCAAAACATATTTGTTTAGATAAAGGTTATGATTTCAAAGATATAGAAGTTTTAATCAAAAGAAGAAACATTCAATCTCATATTCGGAAAAAAGGTGAACAGCCTCTCATCGGTAAATATAAAGGAAAACCTAGACGTTGGGTCGTTGAAAGAACTAACAGTTGGCACAATCGATTCAGGGCTATCCTAATTCGTTGGGAAAGAAAATCTGAAAATTATCTTGCATCTCTTTATCTCGCAAGCTCTATCATTGCTTTTAACTTTTTTGATAGGTAGTTTTGAGACCGGCTCTTAGGTTAATTTAATTCTTTTAAAACGAATTTCTTATTTAAAAGATTATTTCATAAAGGTGCCCAAAATTTTTTAAATCGTATCAAAAAAACTTGTTTACGTTTTTTGGAATCATTTGCATATGTATTATCCAAAAATTAAAGAGGTATTATAAATACAAGTTTTGACGTTTCTTAAAAAACATTAGACAAGGAATTCGGCTTGGTTTTGATCTTCAATCCACTCGTTTGTCTCGGAACTAGTCAATAGAGGGGTCGTTACAAATCTGAATTCTGTTTCCGACCGGATTCTCAGCGAAGGAATCAACTTCTTCACTCCGATGATGGTATAGAACGAATCAAAAAATGGAACAGTAAATATCCCGATACGTATTTGGGCAGTGGGCTCAATACTCTCTTTCAATTAAAATAATTCAACTAAGATCCCGGCAACTCCCCGCCCGGTATTGTTAAGCGACTTTGTATTATTAAGACCAAATGAATTCTTCCTTCCTTTGAGGTATGTATGAAAGATCATAAAATGAAGATAATCATCGTTTTGATCGTATTTTTTCTTTTTATGATGATAATGTTGCGTTTTTTACATTTCATCCCATCTTGGAAGAATTTTTTCACATGGATTAACCATTCTCTATTCATAATCAATATTATTTTATTCTCATATATTGTATTTCAAGTTGGAAAGGTTTTTTGGAAATTATCCAAGTTGGTAACGATTTGTTTGATAATTCCTTTGACTATGTTGGGCCTTTTTTATTTTTCTTTCATTTTCATTTTAAACGAATTGGGAGAAGCCGAAGATCCCAGATGTAACATAGATAAAATCACCGAGTATCCAATCGGGAAATATCCTAAAACGTTATTCGTCATTCGCCGTAGTTGTACTGCGGACGTAGATCTTAGAATTCGAGAAAGTTGGCTTCCGGTTTGGGAAAGCGTAAATTTTGTCGAAAGCAATAGGGAACATTCTCAAATTATCGAAATATCCGATCAATACGGAAACCATTTTGGTTATGACCCTATTCAAAATAATTTTTGGCACATTTTAAAATGAGTCTAATTAAAAATGGATCCTTCTAAAAATTCCAATTTAATTAACGCGAAAGAAATCATCGATACGAGAAAACTCAGCGTCTCGCTTCTATTGAAACTAAAAACGATGTGTTGTATAACGTTTCCTATATGTAATTTATTGACCAAAACAAAACCCGGCTGCCTACCCGTGACAAGCCTGATTCGCCCAGATTTTCTTACGTTGAACTCACATTAATTATTATACTCTATAATAATTAATGTGATAGAATTTATGTTAGAAAAGTTATTTTTATATATTCGATTTTTATTTAATAGAGTTGTTGAAAAATTCCATAGTTCAACTGAATAAACTGCTTCAATCAACCGTTTCCATGAGATAGAAAACAATTGGAGAATTAATTTTTCAACAACTCTAATGATTAACAAGCTATCTTTAAAAATATATTAGAATCATCGGATCGGCATTTTAAGCAAAAATGAAGTATTTTTGAGATGGCTTTTAGTCGTAAAATAGCGATTTTACGATAAAATCTTAAAGTGTTATATTTGTATTTGGATCTTATAGAAGTTCCCTAAAATTTAAAGTTACAAATTTGTTCTTAAGATCGTATAAATTCTTCCGTCGTGTCTTCTTCCTCTCTAAGATCATAAAAACTATATTCGAAATTTTTTCCAGCTACAACTTCGAGACCATATACGTGTTCCGAAATTCTTACGTTTTTAACTATATCTAAATGATAAAGTTCGGCTAAGAATTTCATTTTGTCTAAAGAAATCTTATCGTTGATTTTCGGTCCGATCGAATATTCATTTTTCATCCAATCTAATACGATCAACTTACCTCCTTTCTTTATGGAACGTATCAGTCCATCCATTGCAAGACCTGGGTCGGGAAACGTGGATAATACCAAAGACGCAAATACTGCATCGGGTGCTGGTATCCATTCTGGTAATAGAGGATGGTCCGATTTTTCGATAAAGAACGGCGTAAAATTTGAAATCTCTTCTCTATTTTTCCAATGAAGCACTTCATCAAGTAAGTCTTGTTGATACTCTGCCCCCCAAAGCCAAGCATCCTTGGGTAATTGTTTTTTAAGTTCCAAAGTAAAATAACCTAGTCCCATTCCAAAATCGACTAGGTTCATGACTTCTTTTAAATTGAAATGTTTGAATACTATTTCTGGAGGTGTGAGTTCTCTACGTTTACTGGAAATCAGGAAATTCTGATATTCTGGGTTTTCGTAATAATCCAGTTCGCTCATTTTCTTATTGGGATTATGTCTATCTATTCTTTCAGAAATGTCAAATCAGAAATCTTTATTGTGATAGTTCCCACATTTTAACAAAAAAGTCTAGCTTCTTTGATAAAACCTAAAACTAATTTCATTCTCTTCCTACTTTAATTTCTAAGATAGAATCTAACCTACAATAATTCCTTTAATTCACTTACCACTCGGACGTATGAAAATGATACCCAAAGTTAACTGGCAATTTTACCAAAGATACGAAAATTCTCAAAAATTGAGTTTAATCCAGAACTGTCAGCTTTTTTGAAGGAGATCTACATTCTAAATTTTGAAACAAGCTTACTTTTTCAATACATCCGAGTAATAAGTCATTCTCCGATTTGATGTTAAATAACAAGAAACAAATTGCCGATAGTAAGTACCAAAGACGTTGATCCTATGAAAATTGGTACCCGGATATTACTCTTATTTTTTTTGGTGATACTCGTTTCCTTTCCGGGAGCTCAGGACCATACATTCAATCAAAATCAGGTAGAAAACTATAGTATAGCAAATTCCATTCATGCAGAAATTTTAAAAAAGGATGAAAATTCAGTCCGGGTTTTTTGGGACGCCCCAAAAGAAACCGGTGAAATTATAATCGCTCGTTCCTCTTCCATGATTGACACTCCTGAAAAATGTATGGTTGCAGATTCCTTGGGAAAATATCCGAGCGGAATTGCCGGAGGAGTAACTCAGATCTTCGACTACAACCTCAAACCAGGAACTTATTACTACGCGGTCATTTTGGCTCATCGAGTTAAAAATGGTACAGTCAAACTGATTCCAGGGAGAAACTTCACTACAATTCCGGTCGTCATCGAACACGCGTTAACCCCTGCGGAAAACAAAATCCCAGAAATCCCAGACGACGCAAGAGTGATCGATCTGACGGTTAAAAAAGAAGGCAAATATCTTCGATTGAATTGGACTCCCTACGAAAAGGCGATTCCAAACGCGACCGTTTATACGGTCTACCGTTCCGCGGAACCTATGTCTTCCTTATCTTTGATGAGAAAGGCGGAAAAACTCACCGAACTCAGTCATCCCGAATCCACTTTTTTGGATCAAGATTTAAACAAATCCCAGACAATTTACTACGGTGTCAGCGTTCGCTCCGGCGCTAAAGAAGTTTTACCTCTAATCAACGGACAATCTTTTACCCGATATTTTTACATCGGAAACCCAAACAAAAGTGGCTCGGAAAACATTAAGGATCCAGAATATTCAGAAGATGAAATGCGCATAAAAGATCTTACCGCCGAAGTGGAAGATCTGAACGTAAAACTATCTTGGAAGGCTCCCGAAAAAGCGGACGCTAATACGGTTTATACGATCTATCAAGCGTTAAAACCTTTAAGCGGCGGAACCGCTACATTTTTAGGCGGAAACGTGCGTAAACTCGGAGAAATCAATCACCCGGATACCGAAGCACAAATCCGAATGAAATCTTTGGATGCGAAAGTTTATTTTGGAATTACTGTAAAACACAAGGACAAAGAAGGTTTCAACCTTGTGGAAAATGAATCTTTTGTTGCAATTTCTCCAGAGAAGAAATCCAAGGAAGAAAATTCAGAAGAAAGTACGGAAGAGAAGGTTCAGGAAAATCAGGAAGAAGAATCTTCTTCGGGTCAAGAAAAAGAACAGGAAAAAAGTGAAGAGATTTCTAAAGATACAAAACAAGAAGAAGAATTTTCCGGAAATAATGACGAACTAGATAAAATCCTCAGAGAGACCTACTGGAAAAAAGAATATTCCCGCACAATTAGAGATCTGAAGCCATATACAAAAAACGGAAATTCAGTCTACATGAAAGGAAAAGCAAAATTTTTCACTGGACTCTCCTACTACAAAAAAGGGAATTACAAAGAAGCACTTAAGTATTTCATCAATAAAGATAGTAAATTTTACAATACCGAACGCTCTGAGTTTTGGTCGAAGCGTTGTCTGTCTCGGATCTCCGGAGGAAATCCATGAACCGTTCTATTATTTTAATTACAGGATTCTTATTTATCTGCGCCGGCCTTTTAACTGCGGTATATCAAACCACGGTTCAAGATGAAGACTCTAAACGAAAAAACGTTCTGGAAAAAATCAAAGAAGGCGAAGAATACTTAAAACAGACCAATTCAAAAGCTGCGGAAAAAGCCGTGGATATTTTTTCGGAACTTTCTGCGAGAGAAGTCCCAGAAGAACATTCTTTCCGTGTTAAATATGATATGGGAAGAGCGCTTGAAAGAAATCAAGACAGCCTTTTGGCCCTCGGAATCTATAGAGAATTAAATCAGAAAGAAGGTCTTTCCAGAGACGAACGCTCAAGAGTTGCGTATTCTATGGGAAATCTTCTTTTACAACTCAATCGAGACGAAGAAGGAAAAGGTCATTTAGAAGAAGTCCTTAGAATTTCAGCAGATTCTAAACTTCGTTCCAACGCGTTATCTGCCATTGCAGACTATTATATGAAGAAGGGAAATTACGATCTTTCCCGTAAAAACTATGTTCTTGCTCTTCAAGAAGATCCTGAAAATGTAAAGGCCAGAGTTCGTTGGGGTAAATCCTTACGTAGAATGGGTAAGGATTGGTCCGCTTACGACGTCTATGACGACTACGCTCAAGCCGGGTTCTACTTTGATCCTGAAAAAGAAAAAGTAAGTTCCGAGTTTAGAAGTGGTATCTTAGAAAAAGCAAGGCAACTCTACGTTCGTAAACAATACTACGGGGCTATCGATACTTTCAAAAAGGCTCTTGATATGGGTGTCAGTTCGAAAGCAGAAGAACAAGCTTTGTTTTATATTGCAGAAAGTTATGAAGCAATCGGTAAACCCGACTCCGCTCTTCAATACCTTAATCGAGTTTTAGGAAATCAAGACGGTTCCTTAGACCAGACGGCTCTTTTTCGGAAAGGAACAATTTACTTTAAAAACGGTAAGTATGAAAAGGCTGCAGCCTTATTCCAAGAAGCCACGGATAAATATCCGGATTCTCCAATTGGTAGAAAGGCAAGCGCTTGGAAAAAAGAATCCTTGGATCAAGTGGAAGATAACCTTCATTACAAACAGGAAGATAAGGAAAAAAGTAAAGAAGATCTGGAAACCGAAAGATTGGATTGAGATCCGTTTGCCAATAATTTATTTTCTGAAGTTTTTAGAATTTGCCCCAAAGCTAAATCGTATCGTCTAAATAGATCCAAGAATTTATTTAGACAATATAAAGTAACGTGAATTAGTTCTGCGTAAGAAAAGATTTTTTAAAAATATGAGTTCCTACATTTAAGATTTGTTCGTAAAATCGTAATTTGCAGTAGTTCCCACAGATTTTGTCGTATTACAGTAATTTGCTGGTTTTTGAAAAAATTTTTTAGTGATTCAATTTCTAAGGAGTTCCTAAATTTCAGAATTCGTTTATAAAATCGTAATTTGCAGTAGTTCCCACATTTCAAAATTTTACTGTAAAATATAGATTGTGAGAGTTCCTACAAATTTTGTCTCATTCAATAGCATACTACTCAAGCGTATAAAAATAGTACTCAAAATGAATAAGCAATTTTACCAAAGATGCAGAAGTTCTCAAAAATTAATTCGTCTCAGAGTTGTTTAACCTTTGTGGAAAATTCTAATTTTTTAAACAAACGCGAAAGGGATCGATGCGAAGGTAGCCCAGAAGAACACTCTTTCAAACTCGGCAGAACGCTCACTCAAATTCAGCGTCTCGCTTCTATATTAAAACTAAAGAATATTATTATATAAATTTTCCTGCATGCAATTCATTAACCAGAACTGAGAACCCGGTCTGGCCGGCCGTAGCAGCCAGATTCGCCCAATTTTCTTACACCTAATTCAATTTAAATTACTTCACTTTTAATAAATTCTTCATCTTTGAGTTCAATATCGATTCCTAAAACTCCGTAGATCGCAGAAGGAATATCAACGATCGAACGAATTTTTTGTTCCATCTTCGAAGTATATTTTCCATAAAGAACCGTAGGAACCTGATTAAGAGTGTGAACGTCCACACTCAAATTTTCCAAATTTCCGTGATCAGAAGTAACTATTAGTTGATCTTCTTCTGGATTCAATTCTTCTAATATTCCTGCTAAAAAAGATTCCAATTCGCCGATATATTTTTCAGCCGCTTCCCAATTCATTTTATGACCAATTTTATCCGTTAAAAAAAACTCATAAATACAAAGAGTATAATCATCCTCTTTACAATTCCGAACAATGGACTTCCCGGTTAAATACGGATCTCGAATTTGAAACAATTCGTCAGATTCATCTAAATAACCTCTGGAAAATTCTTTCAGATACTCGTGAGTAATGTCCATGTAAAGCCCTTTACCCCGACGAAGATCTTCCATTCCTTTGAGAGGTTTATCACTCGCCATCTGAATCAAAGTAGAAGCAGAAACGTGGCGAGGATTTTTTTTAACGTACTCCGTAAACGCAGGAGTATAACAATTTAAAAGATCAGCTTTAAAGCCGTGTTCTTCTAAAATTCGAATGATCGAATATTTACTGATAATCTTTTTGAGAGTAAACGTAGGAAATCCACTTAGATGTCTTTGAAGCACCTTACAAGCGTTAATCCCTGTCCAAAGAGAAGTCTGACCAGTGGCACTTTGGGGAAGGCCTTTGATTCCCATACTTGCATCCGTCTTTAGAAATACCGTGTTTTTTAAAAAAGAAGTAGCATTTTGCGGGATTGATTTTCCAGCGAGTGGTAAAAAAAACGACTTTGCGTATCTGGAAAAAGGATTTGTTTCCGGATCATCCGGACCAAATCCAATCCCGTCAATAAACATATAGAAGATCATAATTGAAACTTCCTACCTTTTGTAAAAAGACGACCTGAGTTTTAAGACAAGTCGCAGGTTTTCTACTTCTCGGTTGAACCCAAAGAACCGATACTAAGAACAGTGACGTTCGATCTTTACAGAAAAATCGCCTTCGCCTTAACACTGATTCTATTAGGGCTGATTCCTATTTCCATTCCTTTTTTCAATAAAGAATGGAAAGAATCTTCTATGGTGTTTTCTTTAAACCCTGCCGGAAATGAAGGAATTTTAAAACGAGAAAGTTTTTTAAAAGTTTGGTCAGATATTAAAAAGGCCCCTCTTTTTGAAGCAGGCCCCAAAATAGAATACTCGATTCGGAATTTTTCTTTACCCAAACAAGCCAAAGAACTTAGCGAAAGTTTACTTCAAAATTTAGAACTTAGGTCAATCAAGATATACGATTCTTCTTATCGTCTAGTCTATTCCAGCGAAAATACAAAAGAAATTTTTAATAAAGATCTTCGTTTAGGAGATCTGAGAATTTTACCTTCCGGGATCAATTTCGATTCAACTGGAATTCCAATCTATCGAAGTAAAAACGGAGAATGGTTTCTCTGGATGAATGGTTTTACTTTGGGGACACACGTGTCCCTTCCCTTTAACATCAGGGAAAAACAAATCTATTGGATTTTCGAATCCGAAAAAATAGGACAAGATTCTTTAATCGGTTCTAACGATTTAAGATCTCTAAATTATCCGGAAAACCTGGAAGAAATATTAGCAGAATTTAATAAACCGACTATCAGCTGGAAGGAACGCCCGCTTTGGGAAAAAAATAAAATCGGAAATCATACCATTTTTCTTTCTTATGATAGAGGTTCTAGAACCAAACAACTGATCCTGATATTTGGATTTTTGTCTTTCCTACTAGGAACCTGCGGTTTAGGAATCTTATCTTCTACTTTGGTACATTCCATCATAGTGGAAAAAGAATTCGACCATAAAGAAAAAGTTCTCAAAATGAGGGACGTCTTTCTTAGGATCATACAACTTTTAAAAAGGGATTTATCATGACCGGACTCAAGTTAAGAATCGCCATTTTAATTTTATCGGTCCTTTCTTTTTTTTATTATAGATTTGTGCCGTATTTTCCAGACGGAGTATATTATAAAAACAGAATGAATTCTGCTTTTACTAATCTAAACGAAGAACTCCGCCGTCTTGAAATCGGACTAGGACAAATCAATTCAACTTCGGAATTAGAAAATTTACAGTTGGAATTTCCGATTGTTTCCGGTTTAAAATTCGTAACAGAATCCGATCTATCTTCCCGTAAAGATCCGGAAGGAAAATTACTTAAAGAAACTTTAAAAGATGGAACCAGTCGTCTATTTTTCTTAAAACCATCCCTAGTGTTTTGTCTTCCCAATTCTGAAAAGAAGAAATTGATTTTAGCAGAACTCAGAGAAGATCTATTTCGAGTTTCTTTTTCGGGTGTAGAATCTATGCTAATTCCCGATTTAAAATTTGGAGGATATGCAGAACCGGGAAGTTTTAACAAAGGAAGAATCTCTTTCCTATTGATAGAAGAATTGAGTCGATCCGAAAACGCCGTCAATCGGATTGAAATCGGTTCCTCTCCGTTTATCGGATATTATTATGCGACACCCGAAAACTCATATGGATTTTTAAAAGGAATTCTCATCTTAAAACCTGGAAACGACGGACTTTTCTTTTTATTTCTCTCTGGGTTTTTAATCCTACTGTTCTTAATTGACTTCATGATTCGAATCTTAAGAATCAAACGAAATTTTTTTACTCATAAAGAAGGAAAAGAAATCCAAGAAATCATTGCCCAGATTTCTAAAAGAATCGACGCGCTTCAAACCGCTAAACAAAAAGCAATAGAATCGAGCCAAAAAACCGAAGTAGAAGAAATACAAACATTAACTTCCGAAGAAGTAGATTTCGATTTACAAAGTGTTCCGATCCCAATGAAAGAAGTGAAACGGGAAGACGGGCCTTCCATTTTTGTTTTACCTTTCGAATTAAAAAAAGAAGGTTATGTTTCTCCAGCCTTTTTAAGAGACCCTGAAAAATTCAAAGAACCAGAACAAATACCGCCAGAAATAGAAAAGAAACGTTCCGAAATTTTTACTCCCGAACTACAAAACTTAATATCCAAGGTAAACGAACCTATTCGCGAAAAACCGAATATACCAATCGCCAAACAGGAAATCAAATCAGAACAGATTTCTACAGATCGTACGGAATTAGGCCCTGGTTATATGAAATGGTTAAATACTCTTCCAATCCGAGAACGAAGAAAAATATTGGAAGTATTAGACGAACTTCGTTACGGATTAGAATCAGAATATTCATTTATTCTAAAATACTATATATCCGTATTTTTAGATCTAAGACTTTCGGGGTTTGCAATCCATTACTACGACAGAAGAAACGGAAGTTATAATCCATTTGTAACCCACGGACTTAGAGAACGTACTTCTGGAAACATGATTTTTTTATACGATGATCAATACATAGGAAAAGAATCCGGAACGTATTCTATTATAGAAATTACGGACGAGAGGAAAATGGATCGTTTTTTCAGAAAAAAGTTTGATCCAATCGATCTTGAAACTTGCAATTCAATCCTTACAATTCCATTGTCCAATTTTGGAATTCCATTTCGATTTTTTCTATTTTTTAAAGATCCATTGACAAAAGAAAACGCTCAGGAAATAGAAAACTTGATCTTTCATTCTTTGGAACCGGTAATTCCAGCGTTTGAGGAATACGATCGAAAAATTTTAGGAGAACTATTCAGAGATAAACGAGACGTAGTTTCTTCCAGAATTCATTTAATGAGAATCGCCACGGACGGAGAAAGGGGACTTGCTAGATCCTTTAAAATTGAATTTCATGGAAAAGATTTTAAAACACTCGAATCACTTCGGAAAAAAACGATGTCCCAAATTTCTGAAATTATTGGCCCAGAAGATATATGTTTCGGAATTGGAATCGGTGCTTTTGGTTTACATACTAGAAAAAATTTAGAAAAACAAATTCGTTCTTTAATAGATCAAACTGGAAACTCCTACGATTTTATAGAAGACATTTATCCAGAAAACGGAAAGAACCTATTTATATATCTCTAAAGTTTATTCCAATTTTATCATGTATTTTGTTCGCTTATCAATTTGGTTTTTATATTTTGTACTTTGTATCTCTTCTCTTTTGGCGACCGAGGAAAACCGAAAAGAATGGAACAAAGCCGTCAAAGAAAAAATTCTCAAGATGAGCGAAGCCCAGGAAGAAACCGAATCGATTCCTTATCTAGAAAAGTTCGTGGAAAAAAATCCAGCGGATTTGACTGTTAAACTTTGGTATGCAAGAGCTTTATTTTATCGAAAAGACTTAGAAATCCCCGAACACTCAGAGGATATTTTTTCTAGAACGGAAAAACTAAAAAAGATCAAAACGAATTATCTTTTAGCAGCCAAGACGTTTGAAGAAGTTTTAAAATATATTTCTCAAGCAACTCCTAGAGATCCGGATTTAGGAAAATGGCATTTTCTTTGGGCCATGTCAGAATGGTACGCAGGAAGAGAAGATAGAGCAATCCAGGTTTTTAAGAAATCTTTTAAATACGATTTTCGACTTAACGAAGCGAATTACAATATCGCATGTATCTATCAAACTTTAGGTCAATTGAAGGACGCAGAGATTTATTTTAGAGCTTATCTGAAAAACGATAAAGAAATGAGAGAAGAAAACTAATGGCAAAAGTAGATAAACGATTTCAACTTCTAATGACAGAAGAAGAATTAAAACTTCTTAAAAAAGAAGCAGAAAAAAGAAATCTATCCGCGGGAGAAATGTTGCGTTTATCTTTTAGAAATGAAGTATATAGATCCGATTCTTACGAAAGATTAGAAGCTCTTAAAATTCTCTCGAACTTAAAATCAAAATGAAATACTATCTTTCTAAATCCTTATTGGAAATCATCGTTCAAGATCCTTCCGATCTAAAAGCGATCGTAGTAGAATCGATCGAAGGTTTGATCAAAGAACAACATCTGTTTTACACCGGCACGATCTCCATCCTTCCTTTGTTAGAAAAAGAAAAAGACCCGATCCAAAAGGAAATCATCTGGAGTCAGACCAAACGTCTCTGTTTGGAAATTTTGGATTTTAAAACAGAAAACCTTTCTTTGGCTCAAAAACTTTCCCAAGAGTTTGGAAACATAGAATGGGTTTGGAACGAAATATCGATCGCAATCCAAAAAGATTTGGACGGTTTTATTACAGTGGATAAAAATCTTCCGGATCAAAAAATGATCAAAGTATTACTCGCTCAGAAAATAAACTTCAACGGGATCACTTAAAGCGGAAACCTGGTCTTTTCCATTTTGAAAATGGTAAAATTTATTATAAGCGCTGATTCTAAAAAAGTAAGTTGTTCCTTTCTTTAAAAATAACTGGTTTTTTTCTAAAAGTATTTCCGAATTCAAAGAAATAATTCTATTATCAATACAGGTAGAAAGTTTATTATAATATTCTTGAATATGAATGTAATTTTTTCCTGTAGGAAGTCCAGAAATCGGATCTAGATAATCCGATGCTGGATGTTTGGGACGATTTTTTTTATTAGGCATTTCATCCGATTCGGACAAAGTTCCTCGAATAATTCCAACCATTCGATCTGGATGAATTCCGTAGTGAATGAAATATCCACCTCCATTAATAACATCTTTTTCTGGATTGGATTTCCAATTTAGACAAACACTCGGACCGTTATCGTCGAAACCATTTTCAGCAACTTTTAAACCGAGAGGACGTACGGGAGGATTTGTTTCTCTAAAGGTCAGAGATATATTTTTTAATTCCGGAGTTTTATTTCCACTAGGATCGGATTTAAATTTAACTCTCCATTGATAATATCGAAACGGAAGAAGGTCAATTTTGTCTTCCGTAATTCCCAAAAACTTTTTTAGAAAATATTTTAAAGGGACCCTATAAATATCTGGCTCAAGAGAATCTATTTTAGAATTTTCTAATTTTCTTAAGTCAATGGCAATCCAGGCGGGAGATTCTGAATTTGGAGTAAACGGAGTCGGAGACACCCTCAGATAAAGTTCCATAGCGGAAGAAGTCGGAACTACGGCCTTCAATTGAACTTCTTCTAAAAAAGAACTGGAATACTTACTTTTATAAACGGGGGAAATTCCAATTCCGAACTTGGATTCGGAAGTATGAGTTTCCGGATCAAAATTCTGGCTTGGAAAGGAAGTATTTTCGGAACTAGGATTCGGTTTTCCCGGAAAGACAGAAAAATTTTCCATCCAGCCGTAATAAGAACTCGCGATTCGAAACGAAGTTGTATCGTCGGAATGAAAACCGATTCGAGTCAAATTTTGATTGGCAGGAATAGCAGCTCTTGCCGATTCCTTTCCATTGAGATAAAGCACAACTTCCCGATCGTTAGGATTGAAATAAAGAAGAACCCGGTTCCATTGATTTTTTTTCAAAGTCGTGTTAGAAGTCAGATATAAAGAAAGAAATCGTTTTTCTTCCGTTTCAAAAAAAGAATAAAAACCTGCTTTGAGTCTATCATCCGTAATCTTTAAATCCCAACCGTAACTATTTCCAGATGTCTCATAAATTTTAGAAATCAGAGTCGCGTCTTTTTCGACCGTTCCAGGAAGAAAACTAAAAGAGATGTAAAATTCTTTTGTTAGATCTTTGGAAGTCAAAAGGCCGGAATTAGAATGTGCGATTTTGATTCCGGTTCTTTTACCCGAAAAACGCGCACTTCTTTTAGAATGAAAAACGTTTTCCGAATCTGGCAAATAAGAAGACATTAGAATTTTATAATTTCCTGATGTATCCTTCAAATCAGAAGAATTTTCAGATTCAAAATTCAGATAAAGTTCTGAGCCGAGACTTCGATTCTTAGTTTGCAATTTCAGAATTTTATTCTCCGTATTTTTTCCAGAAAGTTCCAATCCGCTTTTTTGTAGATCGTCTAACGGAAGAACTTTGGTCTCTGTAAAAAGAGGCAAAGAATAAAAAAAGAAAAATAAAATCGTAGGCGAAAAGAAAATTTTGATTTTATCCCAAAGTTTTAAAGTGTAAGAACCACTGCTAAAATCAAAATTTTTACGTAAAATATAGGAACTAACAACAAATACACGATCCACAAACATTAAAATGTTGTCCGCAATACTACGTAATCCGTGGAAACTATTACATTTTTTTAAGAATTTTGAAATCATAAGTCGTGATTTCTTTTGAAGTTTTAGAACAAACTTTTTAGAAATTGAAATCGATCTCATCCAGTTTGTTAAGAATTTAGAGTCTCGAGCTGATTCACTCTTCTTTCGTGACGTCCACCTTCAAAAGAAGTATTTATCCAAGTGCGAACTATATTGAGAGCCAACTCTTTACCGATAATCCTTCCACCCAAAACGAGAACGTTCGCGTTATTATGGCGTTTAGACATTTCTGCAGTAAATTGATCGTGGCAAAGTGCGGCGCGAATTCCACTCAGACGATTGGCAGCGATGGAGGCGCCAATTCCGGTTCCACAAAGAGCGATCAAACCTTCTACTTCTTTGGAAAGAACTTTTTTACAAGCGTCCGAGATAATAATCGGATAATCCACGGAACTTTCGTCCTTGGTTCCATAGTCTATAATTTCCAATTCTCCCACAAGTGACTTGCGAAGAAATTCCTTTAGCTCAAAACCTCCGTGATCAGAGGCGATTCCAATTTTTTTCATGATCTAAATTGGTTATGTTCCGACTGGATTTAGGTTTCAAGCAAATAATTTGAAACGCACTTGGTTTATGAACTTGAATAAAAAGTTTTCGAAGGAACTCTCACAAAATTTTTATTTCGTAATTAAACGTAGTACTCTTACACTATCTCAAAAATATCTTAGAATTCGGCATTTTAAGCAAAAATAATGTATTTTTGAAACCTTTATAAAATCTAAATCTTATTAATTTTTAACGTGAGTTCGACGTAAAAAAATCTGGGCGAATCCGACTTGTTCAGGCAGGCGTACCCGGGTTCCCAGCTCTGGTCAATAAATCGTATATAGGATACAACGATCGTCTTTAGTTTCAATAGAAGGAGATTTGCCAAGCGTTTGCTGAATTCTTTCGCATCACATTAATTCTTAGATAATAAACTTAGTAGATTTCAAAATAGTATAAGTTCGCGGAGAAAGGACAAAGATCAGACCGAGTTTTGTAGGGACTTAGGTATTTATTATCCAACCACAAGTAACATCAAAAAACTGTATAGATAAGGTTTTACGACTATCATCAATAAAAAATTTATTTTTTAGAAAATAGATTTTGCAAAGAACCTTATTTAACAAAACAAAATCTATTCAAAGAATAGAATCCCGAAACGTCTTAGGCATCGCATCCCAAAATTCAACTTGTAAGAGGAATAACGAAAGATAGATCATTGAAAAATTTTCCTCGGAAATTTTTTCCCCGTTCAGAGCAAAACCAGTAGCGTCATTCAATCTGATTAAAAGTTCCTTCTTTTGTTTGAGATGTGTCGTGAGAAGTTCCCACTCAATCGAATTGAGAGATCTCGTTTTTTCATCCGAAAGAACATAATTTTCATAATAAGAATTCAGTTCCGTATATGTAAATATATGACGGTTCCAATCCATAAAAAGTTGAGAATGATCGTCTTCCGACAGGTTCTTATTCTGGATACAAACTATCGACTGAAACCTAGATTTTCCTTCTTTATATGCAATCGTTTCCGCAATTCTTTTTTTTTCTTCCAGAGGAAGAGTAGATTTGTATAAATTTGAAAGTTCGGAAGAAGTTGTCTCGTTTGCAAAACATTCCTTAATTGAAAGTTGTGTATTAAAATTTAATCCCGAAGCCGAAAGACCTCCGGATACAATTCCAACTAACGTAATAATCTGAACCAAAATTAAGAAAAATTTTTTAAAGAAAGAAAATTTCATCAAATCTTAGATTCAAAATCCTTCATAAAGGAAACCAACTTTTGAACTCCTGAGAGAGGCATAGAATTATAAATAGAAGCCCTAAAACCTCCCACCAACCTATGACCGCCTAAACCGTGTAAGCCGTTTTTTTCCGCCTCGTCTAAAAACTTAGAATCCAAATTTTTGTCTTTGAGTAAAAATACCACATTCATTTTAGAACGTGCTCTTTTTTGAACCGGGCAAACATACAAGGAGGAAGAATCAATAAAATCGTAGATTAGTTTTGCCTTTTGTTCATTAACCTTTTCGATCGCTTCGATTCCGCCTAACTTTAAAAGCCACTCAAACACGAGTTTGGCGATATAAATGGAATACGTGGAAGGCGTGTTGTAAAGAGATCGATTCTTTACCATAACAGAATAGTCTAAAAGGACCGGAATTTTTCTTCCCGAAATTCCAAGCAGATCGTTTCGAATGATTGCAAGACTGAGTCCGGAAGGTCCTATGTTTTTTTGAGCGCCCGCAAATATAACCCCAAAATCTTTAACTTCGATTTTACGGGAAAGAAGTTCGCTCGTCATATCGGCCACCAGTGGAATTTGTTTAATCGTTGGAATTTCAGGATACTGGGTTCCGTAAATCGTATTGTTGGATGTGATATGAAGATATTTTCCTTTTCCGGATAAATTAGAGTCGGTTAGAACTGGAACATCCGTAAAATGATTGTTAGTCGAGTCATAGATGACGTTGACTTCATTAAATTTAAGACCTTCTTCCCAAGCTTTTTTAGTCCAGATCCCAGTATGAGCTACGTCAAAACCTTCTCCTTCTTTCAAAAGATTGAGCGGAAGAGCGGAGAAATGTAACGTAGCCCCTCCCGAAAAAAAAGCGACCGAATAGTCTTCTCCGAAATTTAGAAGTTTGCGTAAAAGTATTTCCGCTTCCGTAATTACTTCTTCAAAAAGTGGTTCTCTATGGCTGACCTCCATAACGGACATTCCTGAACCCTTATAATTCAAAAACTCAGCCGCTGCGATCTCCATTACTTCATTGGGCAACATCGCGGGCCCAGCGCCAAAATTGTAGATTCTTTCTTGGAACAAATACATAAGGGATAAGGTTGCAAAAGGGAGGTGAGGAATCAACTTTCTTCCGACAAACAAGACTACGAACGGGGAAAAATCCTTGTCTCAATAGAGTGCTTGAGGATAATCTATTTCCGGGTCAAACGACTCTTTACTTAGAGAGATAAAAAGGAGAATTTTAGAATGCTCAGGATCTGGATCGTATTTTTATGTTTTGGTTTTTCTTTATCCTTATTTTCTCAGGAAAATTCTAAACTCGGAGAAAAAGAAATTCGATCTTCTCAAAGAGTTCGATTTATCAATCGATCTTCTGCGCGAGCTGGAGAAGAAGTTAGAGGAACCAATGAAAAAGTTGGCTCCGGACTTGCAGAAATTCTAAAAAAGGAACCCAATAAAACCCATACACAAGGTGGAATCAGTGTAACCAGAATTGCACCTGAAGAAAAAAAATTCGGAGCGGATGTAATCGCGGTTTTAGAAGATTCCGATTTTGGTCATATCAATTCTATCCAGAGAATTCTGGCAGGTTTTGTAAAACTCAACTTTGGTTATGATGATAAAAATTCGGATATTCTTGCCGCTTACATTTTGTATTACAACGCCATTCATAGAAAAGATAAGGCTTATATCTCCAAGAAATATTCCAATTCCGTAATAAAGTTCGTAACTCCCAATTCAATCGGAATTTCGAAACGTTATTCGGAATGGCCCGGAAAAACTCAGATTTTGATTCCCCTTGTAGAAGACATCTTGGGTAAGGACGTTCATACGGACGAATTGGAAGACGAAGTAAATAAAGAATTAGATAAGAAAAAAGACGGACAATCAGAAAAGGATAAATTCGGAGATCTTCAAAACGAAAAGAATAAAAAAGAATTAGAAGAGCTGAAACGTAGAAAAGAAGAAAATCAAAATAAGCAGAAAGAAATTTCCGATAAGGAAACTAAAACAGATAAAGAACTTCAAGAACTCAATAAAGATCCAGTAAAAAATAAAACTCAAATCGTAGAAAAGAAAAAAGAAAAAGAACAGATTCAAAAAGAAAAAGAAGCCGCTAAAAAAGAAGAACAAAAGTTAAAGGAAAAAGAAAAGGAAGTCGTAAAGAAAGACGAAGAAAGAAAAAACAATAATAGTTCTTCTAAATCCGATTCTAAAAGTGATTCGAGCAGCAGTAAATCGGGAAATGATAACAAATCTTCTTCCGATGACAAAAAATCAGAAGCAGAATTAAAGAAAGAACTCGCAGATACTAAAAAAGAATTAGAAACAAAAAAAGAAGAAGAAAAGAAAAAAGAAGAATTCGATAAAAACGTCGTCGGAGGAAAAATTCTTTTCTTAAAAACTCTAAAGTATTTAGACAAAGGACATTATAACAACGAATTACAGGTGTTAGATCCTACCAAAGACGACACGATTATCAGAGGAGATTTTAACAAAATCTGTGGTAGAACGTTTGAGATCGTAGATGGAAAGGCTCTCGTAATTGGTTTCGAAGACGGTCACTCTTCTAATCATAAACTGATTTTAATCGACCAAGAAACTTTAAAGCCGGTCTTATTTGCGGAAGACAATATATTTTGGAGATCTCCTATGATCATCAAAGGAGACGAGATCTACGCGTTCGAAGAAGTGGAAGAGAAATATTATCTTTCTCGTTTTGGCAAAGATCTTAAAAAACAAGCAAAGTCTTCCGAAGAAATTAGTCCAAATTCGAACGTAACTTTCTACGGAGAAAAGATTTATGTTACCGGCAAAGAAGAAAGTTCGGGTAATATTCAGATTACGGTTTTTAACAAAGCCGATTTGAAACTGATTAAAAAAATTAAACCTTAGTAAAAACTCGCCCTCAAAAACTCTAAAAGAAAACACAATAGTTCTTTTAGGGTTGGGCAGAATCTGACGCAGAGGTATATAATAAAGTACTAATGTTTTTCCTGAAACAATAAGAGTATTTACAATAGAGTTGTTGAAAAATGAATTCTCCATCAGTTTATCTTTGATGGGAGCGAGCGGTCAATTGAAGCAATTTTGTTAAACTGAACTATAGAATTTTTCAACAACTCTAATAAAAATTTAAGACACTCCATTTTATAGAGATTACAAACTATCTCAAAAATACTTTATCTTTGCTTAAATACCGAATTTTAAGATATCTTTGAGATTGACTTATAGTAACACAAAAAGTTTTAAAACTATTTTATTATAAATCGCCTAACTATGAATAAACTATTCCTATTCATAGCTACTTAAACCTTATTTGTATCTTGTATATGATTGTTTACGAATATTAAATATATAAAAAATAATTTTTTATTTCATAACAGAGGTTTTATATTGAAATTTAATACTAAGATCTTAGTCTTCGGGTTTCATAGAAAACCTTGTTGAGTTATTGTACCTACAAATGAGCGCCTTGAATTGTTATAACAAAGCGCGATTTAAATGTAAAATACCAAATAATTGGCTCTGAGTAGTTCTTTCACTCTCACCAATTTTAAGAAAGAGAAAAGAAAGTTTTCTTTGTTCAATACGGATGTTTTTTATCACAATCCGCTTCACAAGACGCCTTAGAACCTATACAAAACAGAGGGTTATAAAAAAGACTCAATAAGGAACTTGAAGAATTAGAATTTGTTGTGGCATTGCCATTTGTATTACCACCGTTTGTTGTACCGTTATTTCCTTTTGAGTTACTATTTTCAAACAACGAAGAAATCAATAAAGAAGCAGCAATACAATCCGCATCTGCAGATTTACAATAATTATCCTCGTAACATTTTTGACGAGGGGAAAGTTCGGAACACTGAGATGCGAATAACGTTGCAACTAAAACCAATACAAATATATGAAATTTTTTCATAAAAATACAATAATTTAAGCAGAGATTTTAATACAATAAAATTATCACAATATTAGAATTCGAAATATAAAATTTAAATTCTTAGAAGATTGTATAGAAACGCCTTTTGAATTTGTTTTACAGAACTTTTTAGGTTTAATGTCTTAAATCCAAGTCCATTAGGACATAATCATGTGACCGTAAAATATAGAATCATCCCGTTTAGAAAAACTTCTTAATAAAAGAGAGCTACATTTATTCTTTAAATATAAGAACGGGGCTTTAAAAGCGAGGTGCTTTAGTTTCACAAAAATGTAAGAAACTATTACGAAAATTTAACGAGATTAGAACTGCTCGAAAGTTCGCAAATAGCCAAATGCGACTTAATTACATTTCATTAAAAATTTCTAAAGAATGATCGCGTAAAATTCTTTGAGGTTATAGACAAGCTCTTAACGCGAACTCCGGTGATTGGGAACAGCTGAGTTTTTCAAAGTTTCACTGCGAAATCTTAATTTGTGGTAGCTCCCATAGATTAAGTCTCATTACAAATTTTTAAACATTTCGTATGAGTTCCCACATGTTATCTTTGCAGAAAAATTAGATTCTATAAAACCCAATATCTTACATCGAACTCACGTTTTTTATAAAAGAACTTACATAAACAATTTAGGTTTTAATTTATCTATAAAAAATAAATCCAGAGAAAAAAGACTGATTAACTCGACTCATAGAAATTAGAGTTGTTGAAAAATGAATTCTCCATCTATTTCTATTTTATGAAAAAAACTGATTAACCCGACTCATAAAAATTAGAGTTGTTGATCGCCACTATGGAATTTTTCAACAATCCATTCCGCTAAAATTATCCAAAGCTGATTTATAAAAAATGTACCGATTGAACTTATAGATTGTTTGATAAGTTTTATTTGTGATACAAATAACATCAGTTATTTATTTATAACTAATGTGGATTCAACTAAAGTAAACTACAAATAAATTTTTATTTAGATGGTAATCACTAAACAAGATCTTTTTATAAAGACTTGATCTTACTATGAAAACCATACTATAAATTTGTTTCAAAATTTAGAATTTAGGACCTCTCAAAAAGACTATTGCAATTTGTAAAATTTTCTATACATTCGTTTATATGAACGATAAATCAAATTTAACACTAAAAAAGTTTTTTAAAAATAGCACAGACTGAACCTCCTGTGGGAACTCACACAGATCGCGTTCTTTACTAAAAAACTTGTCTTAAAAGTCGTCCAATGATGCGGAGTTAAACTCATCTAATAGTTCTTTCGAGGTTTGAAAATTATACTCCAAGTCGGAAATTTTCTTTAAAAATCAATTTGTCCCTGTATGGAACTGATAAAAATTGGTACATGGAAAACCTTATGTCCCAAGATAAAAAAACACCTCTCTACGAAACTCATCGCAATTTGGGCGCCAAAATGATTCCGTTCGGTGGTTGGGACATGCCAGTCCAATATTCTGGAATCATTGCAGAACATAATGCAACCAGAGAGGCTGCCGGACTTTTTGACGTTTCTCACATGGGTGAAATTTTTATTACTGGAGATCCTAAATCGATCCTTTCTTTTTTAGAATCGATCACTTGCAATTCGGTCACTTCTCTTTCCGATTTTCAAGTTCAGTACAACGCAATCTTAAACCAAAACGGCGGACTTGTTGACGACGTAACAATCTATAAATTCTCTTCCGAAAAATATATGATCTGTTCTAATGCCTCTAACTATGAAGCAGTTACAGAACACCTACTCAAACACCTTCCAATATCGGGAGTGAAAGTAGATAACCAAAGTTTACAATGGCACCAAATTGCTTTACAAGGTCCCAAAGCGAACGAAATTTTTTCTAAACTTTTGAGAAGGGATTTGGATTCGATTCTATATTATCGTTTTATGTTATCTCCTTATCAAGGAGAAGAAATCATCATTTCTAGAACTGGTTATACTGGAGAAGATGGTTTTGAAATTTATTCTTCCGTTCCTGTCGGTTTAAAACTTTGGAATGAACTTTTGGAATTCGGAAAACCTTTTGGACTACTTCCTTGTGGACTTGGCGCGAGAGATACCCTGCGAATCGAAGCGAAATATCCTCTTTACGGTCACGAACTAAACGATCAATGGACTCCGATTGAATCCGGAATCGGTTGGATCGTTAAGGAAAAAGAAAACCCTTATTTTTCTTCTGAAAAAATTCTTTCTCAAAAGAAAAACGGAGTTCCTTCTAAAATCGTTTCATTTGCATTAACGGAAGCAGGTGTTCCAAGAGAAAATTTTCGAGTTTTAGATTCTCAAGGAAACGAAATTGGTAAAACTACTTCGGGAACTTTTTCTCCTTCGTTAAAAAAAGGAATTGGTTTGGCCTTAATCCGGTCTGAAAAAATCAAAGACGGAGAACCAATTCAGATCGAAATCCGGGAACAACTAAAACAAGCCATCGTAACGATGAAACCTTTTATTCCAGGTAGCATTAGAAAAAACTAAATTAGGAAAAACAAATTATGGCAGAAACACAGGCCCCCACAGGTTATTTTTTCTCCGAAAAACACGAATGGGTGAAAATAGAAGGAGACACGGCTCTTATCGGCATTTCGGATTTTGCTCAATCCGCGTTAGGTGATATTGTATTCGTGGATCTTCCAAAAACCGGAAAGAACATAAAACAATTTGAAACTTTTGGTACGATCGAATCGGTAAAAGCAGCAGAAGACTTATACGCTCCTATTGGCGGTGAAGTGATCGAATCCAATCCGACTCTTTCTAAAAATCCCGGAGAGATTAACTCTAAACCGTTCGATTCTTGGATGATTAAGGTGAAAGGTTTTTCCACTTCCGAACTGGACAAACTTTTAACTCCAGAAAAATATAAGGCCTTTGTAGCCGGATTAGAATAACAAGAAAGTCTAATATAAAGAATTTAGAAGTAGGCAATATGAACTCAACTCTACAAAACCAGACCAAAACCAATCTTGAAAAAGTAGGAGCAGATCCTTTGGATACTTTCCCAAGAAGACATATCGGACCAGATTTACAACAGACCGCCGAAATGTTAAAAGAGTTAGGACTTTCTTTCGTAGAAGAGTTGATAAATAAATCTGTTCCTGCTGGTATTCGACTGAAAAAATCTTTGGATCTTCCAAAGGCGTCCACCGAACATAAAATTCTTCAAGACTTAAAAGGAATTGCTTCTCAAAACCAGGTTTTTCGTTCTTACATCGGCGCGGGTTATCATTCCTGTATTATTCCGGGTGTAATTCAAAGAAACATTTTAGAAAATCCGGGTTGGTATACAGCCTACACTCCTTATCAAGCGGAAATTTCTCAAGGCCGTCTAGAAGCTTTATTAAACTTTCAAACTATGATCATTGATCTGACCGGTCTTGAAATTTCTAACGCTTCTCTTTTGGACGAAGGAACCGCAGCTGCAGAAGCAATGTTTCTTGCCTACTCTGTTCGTAAAAATGAAACCGCTAAAAAATTCTTCGTGTCGGAACTTTGTCATCCACAAACCATAGACGTTGTCGTTACAAGAGCTAATCCTTTGGGAATCGAAGTTCAAATTGGAAACCATGAATCTATCGAACTCAACGAGGATTTTTTCGGAGTTCTACTTCAATACCCCGCGACGAACGGAAAAGTAATTGATTATACTTCTTTTATTCAAAGATCACATAACGTAGGCGCGCTTTCTACAATCGCTGCCGATCTTTTAGCCCTTACACTTCTTAAATCTCCGGGAGAAATGGGAGCAGATATCGCGGTTGGCTCTTCTCAAAGATTCGGACTTCCTCTTGGATTTGGCGGACCACACGCAGGTTATTTTGCCACCAAAGATGAATTCAAACGCAGTATGCCAGGAAGACTGATCGGAGTTTCTAAAGATTCTCAAGGAAATCCAGGACTTAGACTTTCTTTACAAACCAGAGAACAACATATTCGAAGAGATAAAGCGACTAGTAATATTTGTACGGCTCAGGTTTTACTTGCTGTCATTTCTTCTATGTATGCGATCTATCACGGACCAGAAGGTTTGAAAGATATCGCAACGCGCGTCTATAAATTCACCGCAATCCTTGCAGACGCGTTGAAGTCGGCGGGTTTTACAATTACAAACGATTCTTTCTTTGACACAATTACGATCCAAACCGGAACCAAAACTCAGGAAATTTTAAACAGAGCCCGTTCTAAAAAAATCAATTTTAGAGAATATAAAAGCGGAAGGATCGGAGTTACATTAGACGAAACAGTTAACTCCGAAGATCTAAAAGATTTATTAGAAATTTTTGAAGTGAAGAATACAGACATAGAAAAACTTTTCGCAGACGCTCAAAATATTCCAGAATCTTTAAATAGAAAAACTTCTTATCTTACACATCCCGTATTTCAATCGCATCATACCGAAACGAAAATGCTTCGTTATATTCGTAAATTAGAATCTAGAGATCTTTCACTTACTACTTCTATGATTCCTCTCGGTTCTTGTACAATGAAACTTAATGCGACCACAGAAATGTATCCTGTCACTTGGCCGGAATTTGGTGCAATTCACCCATTTGCTCCTGCAGACCAAACGAAAGGTTATAAAATCATTTTTGAACAACTAGAAAAATGGCTTTGTGAAATTACCGGATTTGCAGGAGTTTCCTTACAACCAAATGCTGGTTCTCAAGGTGAATACGCCGGTCTTTTAGCAATCCGTAAATTCCATGAAAGCAGAAACGAATCTTATAGAAATGTTTGTCTAATTCCTATTTCTGCCCACGGAACCAATCCCGCAAGCGCCGCGATGGCTGGCTTCCAAGTTGTAGTTGTTTCTTGTGATCTAAATGGAAACATAGATTTAGAAGATTTAAAAGCAAAAGCAGAAGAACATAAAAAAGATCTCGCTGCTTTGATGATTACGTATCCTTCTACCCACGGAGTGTTTGAAGAGTCCGTTAAAGAAATTTGTCAGATTGTTCATTCTTGTGGTGGTCAGGTTTATATGGACGGAGCAAATATGAACGCACAAGTCGGTTTAACAAGTCCTGGTGAAATCGGTGCAGACGTTTGTCATCTCAATCTACATAAGACTTTTTGCATACCTCACGGAGGCGGGGGTCCAGGTGTCGGTCCAATCGGAGTCGCTAAACATCTAGTTCCATTTTTACCGGGACACGTTTTGGTAGATAACAAAACAGGGAACGAACATGGAGCCGTATCCGCAGCTCCTTGGGGAAGTGCGAGTATCATTTTGATTTCTTGGGTTTATATCGCCCTCATGGGATCAGAAGGTCTTACGAACGCAACCCGCAATTCTATCTTAAACGCGAACTATATCGCTAAACGTTTGGAAAAAGTGTATCCTGTTCTTTATAAAGGAAAGAATGGTTTTGTAGCTCACGAATGTATCTTAGATCTAAGACCGTTTAAAAAGTCCGCGGGGATCGAAGTGGAAGACGTTGCCAAAAGATTAATCGACTACGGTTTTCACGCACCTACGATGTCCTTTCCTGTCCCTGGAACTTTGATGATAGAACCTACCGAATCCGAATCCTTAGAGGAGTTGGATCGTTTTTGCGAGGCAATGCTTCTGATTTTTCAAGAAATTTTAGACGTCCAAAACGGAACATTAGATAAAACTGATAATCCTTTAAAAAACTCTCCTCATACTGCAGCTATGGTAACTTCGGATCGCTGGGACCATTTGTATTCAAGAGAACGTGCAGCTTATCCCGCGTCTTGGCTAAAAGATCATAAATTTTGGCCTTACGTTGGAAGAGTGGATAACGTATACGGAGATCGAAATTTAGTTTGTTCTTGTCTTCCGATTGAAAGTTATCAGTGATTCTTGATCCGGATCCAACATGGCTTTTAAAGACCAAATAATTTACTTTTCCGGATCAGCTTATGATTCAAAAAATCGCGAATCTTTTCCTGACGTTCCAACGGATTTGATTGTATATTTAAAAACTTGCAAAAATAATAATATTATTTGGAGCCTAGGCGATACCCCTAACGCTCCAGATACTGTTTTGTTAAGAAAAATTGAACAATTAAAGTGGATCAACCTTTTCGTTTCCCCTTTCAGTGACGAAATGGACATTGCAGAAATCATTCATAAAATAGATCCAAACAAAGAAAAAGAAGGATATTATGAATTGCTTGCATTAGATATCCTTTTGGCATCAACAAGCTATGAGCCCGATGGAATATTGGTTTGGTTACCCGACTTGAATACTTATGGTTCTTGGGACATGAGCCATTATGAATTGACGGTTTTTCCAGGACATACCTGGAACGATATAATTGCCTCTCCTAAACAATTTTTAGAGTCACAATTGGTTAAGCGAGCGCGAACGTCCCAAAGAAATCAATACAGGAAACGTATTTCTTTATTTCGATCTTTGGGAAAAATGTATGTTTAAGAATTCGGATTAAAATGATTTATTACATTGAAAATTTGCTAAGTGATGAAACTCGAATCATAAGAAACAAGATTTACCGACCATACTCAAGTTGTTTCCTCATTGCCGTCTTTTCTTCTATAACGCTAATTTTTTGGCAGTTTCAAGTATTTTTTGTTTCTGTAATCTTATTGTTACTCTTCCTGATTTCATGGGTTATACTTTTCGTAAAAACAGAGCTGGAAATAAAAGAAGGTAAGCAACTCGTAATCAAAGGAACGATTCAAAAATAATTTATTCTAAAGTTTTTGGCGCGGTTCGTAGCCATTACGAACGGCTTTTTGAAATCGAGAATCTCTATCTTATTTAGAATAGAAGTCCATTTTTACATTTCCAAATATAAAATCACAGAGTTTATGCCAATCTAGAAACAATCGATGGCGTATACCGCGCACATGAATTTCAGGATCTACATTTGAGGCGTTCCATTGTCCTGCCTTTGTTGTAACTCCGTCACTCATCAGTAAAAATAAAATTAAAGAAGGTATAACGCAGATTATTATCCTAAAACGGATCTTTAAATAAACAAGTGTAGAAACATAAAATATTAAGAATGAATAATAAACAAAAAAGAAAAGAAATAAATTTCTATGATCATTCGGAGTAATTCTTGTATCATCAAAAATCCAAATCGGTCCCAACAACAAAAAGAAAAATATATACCCTTTCATTTCTTTTACTACTGATTGTAGAGTTTTTATAAAACTTACTTTTGAAATTTCGGGGATAGAAATTATCGCGTATATAGGAGCCGCAAAGGAAAAAAACAGATAGTTTGCCATCCAACCGGCAAACAAACAAGACCCTCCCCAATCCGTTCCTCCCTGTAATATGATAGGAATTGAGGCTGTGGCAATTTGCCAAGGTTCGTATCTACCACCAGTGCTAAAAGCGATTACGATTCCCCAAGGAAAAATAAAAATTGGATGTAAGACTATAGATAGAAATTTCATATTTTAAAAAACGTAACTGTAAAGATAAAATTTTTATTCCGAAACGAAAACTCTAATATTTGTTTCATCTAAAATAATTTTTCTTTTCAGTAGAAAGATTTTACTTCTACGTTGTTATATATTTTATGAAGTCGTTGATTAAAATTCATCTAATACTCATCTTTTTTTTACTGATCTTACAATGCAAAAATTCAGACAAAGAAGACTCTCTACTTTTAGCGGGAGTTGGTTTAATCATTGCACAAGAACTTGAAGCTCAAAGTTTAATGTCCGGTCCTGTATCGATCGATCAAGAAACGGAACTTACAAACTATCAATTTAAACTTTATAATCCGACTCAAAAACTGACTTTAGAAGCTTACTTTTCAAAACCCGCTGGCATGGGCCCGTTTCCTTTGATCTTGATGATGCACGGATGTGCTGGGGCCCATTCCAACAGCGATACTACCAAACCGCCCTCTTCTCTTTATATAGAATGGGCCGGTCGAGGTAAAAGTTTAGGATATGCTACTCTTTTGATCGATAGTTTTACACCTAGAAACGCTCCTCAAAATCAATGTAACAACGGAGCCGGTGTTGGAACGTCCGAAGTTACTGACAGACCAACAGACGCTTATGCCGCGCTCTCTTACGTCAAAAGATCCAAGGTTGTTAATAAAGATCGAATCGTTTTATTAGGCTGGTCTCATGGAGGGAGTAGCGTATTGGCAACAGTGGATACAAATTCTACTTTGCAATTTCGTTCTGAGAATCAAAGACCATTGAAAGCGGTAATTTCTTTTTATCCTGGTTGTGGGCTGAACAATGCCTTTGGCGGAATTTCGAATAGTCAGTATTTGCCTTATACTCATATTAAAATTTTAGCGGCTGGAGCGGACCCACTTTATACTGGAGGTTATTGTAATACAAGAGTTTCAAGAGCACAAACGTTAGGCGCTGGTTTTGCGACTAACAACTCCATTGCGATGACCGTATATCCAAA
>NZ_AKWY02000019.1:0-60000 GCF_000306255.2 Leptospira noguchii serovar Panama str. CZ214 | reverse complement strand
ATGGCTGAGTTCAGGAAGCGTTCTGCTGAGTTTCCAACGCGATCCATAGAGAGCGTTCTGCTGAGTTTCCAACACGCCTGTCAAACAATTCGTAAAACTCAGAGAATGTCACTGTAAGGATCGGCATTCAGGAAATGAATACTGAGCTTTACAAAAATGTGGAAACTTACTACGAAAATTGAACAAAACCAAAACTACTCAAAAGTTGATAAATTGCCACATGCGATTTAATTTGTAGGAACTATTGCATTTTATTAAAAATTTCTAAAGAATGATCACATAAAATTTTTTGAGGTCTTTGGATAAACTCTTACACATTTTATCCAAAGATTCAAAAATAGTTGGTTCTAAAATTTTTGGATGACCCTATGGTTTTTAAATTTACTGAACTTCCAAGTAATCTTTTAAATTTAGTACTTCAAAAGTATTGAGAAGATCCGGGTGAATCGAGCTAATTGTACAGTCAATTCCTTCGGAACGTGCATTTTTTAAAAACCAGATCAAGGAACTGATAGAAATGGAATTCATGATTGGAATATTCCCCAAATTCAAAACGATATTCTTTGGTTTTTTGGCGATGGCTTCCATGAGCATCGTTCGAAAAGTATAATAATCGTGAAAGAGTGTGCTCAGATCCGGAGTGATTTCGATTGTTTCAGGAATTTCTGACATGGGAATTCATTCTAAGTTCTTCCGTATACTATACCAAATTTCGGATAAAAAAGCTTTCTCTTCAAAAAAATCTATTCTGGAAATCTCAAATTCAACCGATTTTTGAGAAGGGAGAGAAATAATGTTTGAGAAAACCCATTTCATGAAAACCCAGGATTTGCTGGAAAGAGGAATGAACAATTCCATTTTTAAGAGAAAGGTGATTTCGGACAATATCGCAAATGCGGACGTTCCTCACTTCAAAAGATCCGAAGTAATTTTCGAATCGATGATCAAAAGAGCCATTGAATCCGAAAAAATCGAAGCCGTCAAAGAAGTTCCGACACAAATCTCAGACGAACGACATATTCAATTCTTCAAACCATTGGATTATCGAGAGGTTCAACCGAAAGCGAATACGGACTACTTAACTACTATGAGAGCCGATGGGAATAATGTGGACGTGGAAAAGGAAGTCGTAGAAGCCTCCAATTCTCAAATGCAATATATGATGATGGCAGAGAGAATCAATCAGAACTACAGAGAACTGAAACAAGTCATGAGAATGGCTTAAAAATTTCGTTTTATTTATTTGAATTGATCATAATGAGACATAATTTTATACATTAGGAAGTGGCCATGGGACTTTTTTCATCGATCAACATTTCTGCAACCGGCTTATCCGCTCAAAGATTGAGAATGGATGTTATTTCCAATAACATTGCAAACTCCACTACAACTCGAAATACAAACGGGGACGGTCCTTTTAGAAGAGATCGAGTTGTTATGACTCCGATCAATTTAAGAACCAAATGGAGAAGCCCTGTTTATCCGTTTGGAGTTTCTCCGGGAGAAGGAAAGGGAGTCAAGGTAATGAAAATCGAAAAGGATATGACCCCTCTTCGATTGGTTTATGATCCGACTCATCCAGATGCAATTCAAATCGGACCCAAAAAAGGTTACGTTGAAATGCCAAATGTAAACATCGTTACAGAGATGACAGATATGATCTCCGCTTCCAGATCCTATGAAGCAAATGTTCAAATGATCAACGGATCAAAAGCGATGTTTAACAAGGCTTTAGAAATAGGTAGGGCTTAATTATGGAAATCAATTCTAATTCTTCTCTTTGGCATTCGTATAACTCCGGTTATAACGGTGGTAAAGCTCATCCTTTAAGTCCAAAAGGAGATCAGGTCAAAGTATCCATTACGGAAGATAGACATTATAAAGACGTAAAACAGCCGGTTTCTCCCGATTATGTAGCGGAAAGTTTTTCAGAAGCAATGAAAACCGCTCTGACTTCAGTCAATGATCTTCAAGTAGAAGCCGATGAATTGACTCAAAAGATGGTCTTTGATCCTAATTCTGTAGACGCTCATCAAGTTATGATTGCTTCCGAAAAAGCAAGAGTAGCTCTTACATTCACCAAAACGATTGCAGACGGTGTAATTCGCGCTTATAGAGAGCTGACTTCTTTAAGATAAATTGGCTTTAAACGATTTAAAAGAATATTTCTAAAATTGAATATTTAAATCGATTCTTGAAAATTTACAAAGATTTTAAATGAGACGTTCGAGCTTATAACTTCACTTATGTAACGTCTCAGTTTTACTGTGAAATTTAGGAATCTGCAGTAGTTCCCACAGATTAAGTCTCATTATACGACCTTATACGTGTTTGGCGTAAAAATCTTCTAAAAGTAGTAGTTCCTACAATTTCAAAATTAGAGTTTGTCCCAAAATCTCGAAGGATTTTAGGCGATTATTCTTTAGAAATTTTTAGTAAAATGTTGTTCCACAATTTAAGTCGCATTTAGAGCCGGTCTCAAAACTACCTATCAAAAAAGTTAAAAGCAATGATAGAGCTTGCGAGATAAAGAGATGCAAGATAATTTTCAGATTTTCTTTCCCAACGAATTAGGTTAGCCCTGAATCGATTGTGCCAACTGTTAGTTCTTTCAACGACAACGTCTAGGTTTTCCTTTATATTTACCGATGAGAGGCTTTTCACCTTTTTTCCGAATATGAGATTGAATGTTTCTTCTTTTGATTAAAACTTCTATATCTTTGAAATCATAACCTTTATCTAAACAAATATGTTTTGGCTTCTTTCTTCTTTTTCCGGAAAATATTAGGATTGAATTCAACGTATCTTTTACACCGTGTTTGTCATGAACGTTAGCTCCAGTCAATGTAATTGCCAAAGGAATTCCATTTCCATCTGTAAGAATATGCCGTTTAACCCCTAATTTGGCACGGTCTGTAGGGTTTTTCCCAGTTAAGCTCCCCCTTTGGGAGCTTTAACCATTGCCGAATCCATCGAAGCCCAGTCCCATGCTATTTGATTCTTTACATCATAATATTTTAAAATAGATTTATAAATCTTTTTGAATACTCCTGCTCGTTCCCATTCTTGAAATCTTCTGTGACAAGTTTGGCCTGATCCAAACTCATTCGGAATGGCACGCCACTGACAGCCTGTTTTCATTCGATAGATGATACCTGACATTACTACTCGTGTTGGTACTCGATTGCGACCTCCTTTCGGATTTACATTTTCTTTCGGGATTAATGGGGCTATTTGTTTCCAAAGTGCATCCGGTATCTCTGAATAATATTTGTCCATTTCACATTGATATTATTACCCTTTCTCTCTACAAACAGTTTTGAGACCGGCTCTTAGCAATTTGTGAACTTTCGAGCAGTTCTAATCTCGTTCAATTTTCATAGTAGTTCCCGTATTTATGAAACTCAGCGTCTCACTTCTATTGGCGTTCGACAGGTTTTGGGACAAGCTCTTAATCTATAAAATTGAAATTTGTAGGAACTCTTACATTTTGAGTGGTCAATCGAATGTTACGATTCGTCATTATTTAAAAATCCATTGAAAATAAGTTCAAAAAATTAACCTATATCTTTAGAGCTTTAGGAATCTGCAGTAGTTCCCACATTTTTAAGATCCATTTTATTCTTACAAAAATGTATAGGTATTCTCGAAAAAATCAAATGGCTTATTGAATGACGCGATTTTACGTTAAGTTTTGCTTTGAATTTTTCTTACGTTTTGAATAGGATTTTCAAAACTTGATCCTACTCTCAAATTCACTTAGAAAATTGAATACTGTAAATTTAACTAACGTGAATTCGATACATAGAATTCATTTTTTTGAAAAAGTTGGATCTGAACTTTATGGATCAATTCCTACAATGTGAGAACTCATACAAAAAGTAAATGTTTAAAAATTTGTAATGTGACTAATCTGTGAGAACTACTGCAAATCACGATTTTACAAACAAATTCTAAAATTGCAGAAACTTACATTTTTGAAAACCCTTTTTCATTTTCTTACGCCAAACTCACGTTAAATAACAAAGTTCTGTTTCGATACAAAATATTCGATATCTTTTATATACTTTAAAATGAGAATTACTTACTGAAAGTTTATAATAGATTATCGGAAATTTAATTTCTAAACGACAATTTATCCACAAATCCAAAGTAATTCATTATGCAGACATTATAAACTCAAGTTTTTTGAAATTAGATTTGTCGATTACTTTAAAAAGTTGTTATATTCTATAGAATAAAGCTATTAAAAATTTCATATAATAGAGTTATTGAAAAATTAATTCTCCATCTGTTTCTGTTTTATGGAAACGGTAATTAAAACAGTTTTACTAATCGTCGCTATGGAATTTTTCAACAACTCTAATTGTCTGAGTTTTTACAAACTTAAAATATATGACAGTCTTTGACAGCCTGAATTAAAATCTCGTTTTATGGTAAAAAATCTTTCTAGTTAAAAATTCTTTTGGACTTGAATTCTTATAGATCGATTCTATTTTGTTTTTAAAAAATCTGATCATTCAGGAAATAAAATATGAGTTTGAAAAAATATAATGGAAGTTGTCATTGTGGTAAAATTCGTTACGAACTAAATCTTGATCTTTCTAAAGGAACAAGCAAATGCAATTGCTCTTATTGTTCTAAAGTAAGAAATTGGAGTTCTATGGTCAAACCAGATGCATTCCGTTTGATCACTGGCGAAAACGAACTTGGAAGTTATCAATTTGGAACCAAAAGTGCAACTCATCAATTCTGTAAAAATTGCGGAGTAAGAATATTTACCAAAGGTCACCTTGAAGAATTAGGAGGTGCGTTTATCAGCGTAAGTTTAGTTACATTGGATAACATAGATCTCGAAGAGTTGGTCACTTCACCTCTTTGGTACGCGGACGGACTTCATAACAACTGGAGAGCACAACCTTCGGAAATTCGTCACCTCTGACCTGGATTATAATTTAAGTCGAATCAGTTTAAAAGTTACTTTTGAATTGAACAGGACACTTTGAAAATCCCATTCAATCCGTATTTTCTATTGATAATCTTTGCAGTAGTTCCCACAAATTAAGTCTCATTATACGACCTAATACGTGTTTGGCGTAAAAATATTAGAAAAATCTTTTAAAAGTAGTAGTTCCTACAATTTTAGAATTTATCTATAAAATCAGAATTTGTAGGAACTCTTACATTTTAAGTGGTCAATCGAATGACGTAATTTTACGTTAAGTTTTGCTTTGAATTTTGCTTACGTTTTGAATAGGATTTTCAAAACTTGATTCTACTCTCAAATTCATTTAAAAAATTGTAAATTTAACTAACGTGAATTCGATATATGAAATTCATTTTTCTGAAAAAAGTTGGAATCTGAACTTTATGGATCAAATGTGGGAACTCATACAAAAAGTAAATGCTGAAGTTTCCACAAAAGTCGTCTGACGTTTATAAACTTGACAGTAGTTTTCCATTATCAAATCTTCATAATCTTTAGATTTTGGGTAGTTGATAGATTTGCTACTTTCAAGAATTTGAATTTTACAATCTGTCGACAATTTATAGCATGAGTCTTAAAATTAAATTGATCTAAATTTTTTTGTTGTTCTAAAGAAAAAGTTTCATACTCACCAAACATCAATTTGGTGATTCTAATTATTCCTTGAGAATTTCCAAACCGCTTCTGGCAACTTGTCCATCCTGAACGGAGGTTCCACCTGAAACTCCAATTGCACCCGCAATCTTTCCATCGATCAAAATCAATTCTCCTCCTTCAAGAGGATAAACACCAGGCAAAGTTAAAATTCTAAGTCCAATTCCGCCAGCCGCAACAGTTTCTTCCATCGTCTTAGTCGATCTACGAAAATTGTTCGCGCATTTGGCTTTTCCTTGAGAAATATCAATGGAAGCAAATTGTGCTCCGTCCATTTTTTCCAATAACACTAAATTTCCTCCGGAATCTACGACAGAAATTACCATCTTCCATCCGTTTTTCTTTGCTTCTGATTGAGCTTTGAAAACAATCTTCTTTGCAACTTCTAACCGAATCGGATTTCCATAATCAGGAAAGTTGAGTTGATTTTGGCCCATATTAGGAAGTGTAACCAAAAAACAAATCGCAACGATGACCCAAAATTTTTGATACATAAATTCTCCTTGAGGTTTGTAAAACAATGATTGAATAAAATCGATTCAAAAAAATATTTAAGTACAGGTTTTACTTTCAAGAAATTTTATAAAATGAATTTTTAATTTGATAATGGTAGCTTATTAAAAAATTTAATTCTTAGATTGATTATTTTTGATGGGCAACAATTCTTTTTGTATCTTATAAGATTTTCATACAATAAATATTAGAGTTGTTAAAAATCCCATAGTTCAGTTTAACAAAACTGCTTCAATCAACCGTTTCCATGAGATAGAAAACAGTTGGAGAATTAATTTCTCAAAAACTCTATTTAATAAAGTAAACAAAAGTAGAATTTTTTAAAAAATGCTTTTCTAGAATCAATAATTAAAAGAATTTCTCAATCAATGAATTTTAAAATTAAAGTTGGCCTTTTCTTAAAACCTTTAGTCGTTTTCACTTTTTATTTTGGAATAAACTTTTGTTCAAGCTATCCCATTCTCAATAAACCTCTAAATGGAAGTTTAGATTTACAAGGGCATAGAGGAGCCAGAGGTCTAAAACCTGAAAATACATGGCCTGCTTTTGAAGAAGCAATTCGATACGAAATGACTACTTTAGAATTGGATACGGTTCTAACCAAAGATAATAAAATTATCATTCATCACGATTCGTTTACCAATCCTGCAATTTGCCAGAAAAAGGATGGGACTCAGATCATATCAACTTCATTATACGATCTGACTCTTTCCGAGTTGAAACAACTTGATTGTGGAACAAAAAAAAATCCTAAATATCCCGAACAGATTCCAGTTCCTGGAACTGAACTGATTACGATCGAAGAATTTTTTACACTTATTACAAACGTCGAAAAGAAAAATCCAAGCCGACCCAAGTTAAGATTTAATATCGAAACAAAATTTCCAAACGACAATAATTCTCAAATCTCAATAGAAAAAGTAAAAGAACACGTAAGTTTTTTAGTTCAAGCGATAGAAGATGCAAAGGTTGTAGATCGAACTACAATTCAATCTTTTTACTTACAAGCTTTGCCGATTGTAAAAGATAAAAATCCAAAACTCAAAACAAGCGCTCTTTTTTCTCTTACCTATTTTCAAGGCGCTATGATGAAATTGGGATTTGGAAACGGACTCAGAAAAGACGTTCTTAAAAAGACAATTGAAGTAAAAGCAAATATTGTTTCTCCTTATTTTTTATACGTCACGAAAGAATTTGTTCAAGAAGCTCATTCTCATAATATATCCGTGATCCCCTGGACGGTAAATGACCCGGAAGAAATAAGAAGATTGATCGATGCGGGAGTCGACGGCATCATCAGTGATTATCCCAACCGATTGGTACATACTATTAAGAATTAATTCGATCACTTAATACCACTCGTAGAATTTCACTCGTCTGAGGATGTGCCAACACCTGATAATGAGAAGTTCCAAACAAACAATGAACCCGCGATTGTGGATTGGATTTTTTTCGATACACTTTATCACTTAATAAAGTAAGACTCGGTTTTTCCACGATCCCGTCTCCAATCCAAGAGGACCATCTGGATTCTGTCTTTGTTACTAAACTGTAAACTTGAGTTGCGTTTACGTCGTCAAGTTCTCCGAAATACAAATCGTTTAAATATCTTTTCATCTGATCATTCTGAATCCAATCCTCTTCTCGTATAATCCCATGAGAAAGATCTTTGATCGCGTCACTTCTCTGATTTCCGATAAAACCTAAAATATGAACCGGAAGAATTGGCAACGATTCCGCTCCAAGCCCTAACCAAAAACCAATCTTTTCAATATACGATCCTCCATCAGGAGAATTGATCACAAGCGCATGACGAATCTTTTTTGAAAACTGGGAACCATTCTGTTTGGACTGATACAAGGCGCTTCTGAAAATCAAACCTCCCTGGCTATAGGAAATAACATCTAACGTTTTATCTTTCAACTCTGGAGTATTTAAAAGATTTTCCACAAGATCCAACATTTTTTTCGCGTTCGTAGAAAGATGAATCCCGGGATTAAACCGAAGATAAATGGGATAATAACCGCATTCTTTCATCGTTTCAGAAATTGGAACCTCTCCACTTGTATTCCAAAGTCCTTCGTCACAAAAAAGACCTGGGATACATAAAATCAAATGAGGTAATTTTGAGTTTTTCCAATCCATTAGAATTTCTTGATATTCTGTATCTTTACCCCCAAGCCTAAAAGAAGCTTGGATCTGGGAAGTAGTCACAACTCCCGCAAAAGATTCGCCTACGATACTAGAAACCGGAATATTCTCAAAAAGGGCTCTTTTAACAACTTCATCCGCATTTTCAAGAGCGACTAACGCTACCTGCATTGCATTTGCAGTGGAAATCAGAGAATCCGTTAATCCCTGTTCCGTTTTTTCACCTGCGTTTTTCAGAGCTTCTCCGGATTTAAAAAAGAATTCAGCCAAACTCGTATTCTGAACCAAAGGTGCGCCCGAAAGTTCGGATAACCGCTTTGAAGACCAATCCAAAGATTCACTTAAAACGGAGCGAACCATTTCCAAGGTTCCCACCGAAGTATCTTTTGCAAATCGAACCAACAATTTGCTTAGGTCCATACTCGGTTGTGTAGGTTTGTAAGGTATTCTATCTTTTTTTTCCATAGCGCGCGAAGTATAACTCAAAATTTACTTTAGGTCAATGGATAAAATTGAATCCTCACTTAGAACAAAACGAAGACTTGATCTTGTAATCCCTTATGTTCCTATGACGACATGCGGCTACTACTCATTCAGCCCCCAGTAGAAGATTTTTACGATACCGACATTCGATTACAACCGATCGGACTTTGTTATCTCAAAGGAGCCATACAAAAATTTTTACCGACTGTAGAAGTACTGATTAAAGATTTTCATAGAGGATTAAGGGATAAACTCGCCGGAAGAAGAACGATTCCTATTCCAAACGAACTCAAATATCTAAAAGAATACTACCCGGTTCCGGATAAAAGTCCGTTCTCAACGTTTTTTGAATATTTCCATTTTGGCGCTTCTTACGAAGATATATCAAAAGAAGTAAAATCCTTGAACCCAGATCTCGTGGGAATTTCCTCTTTGTTTTCTCCTTATTATAGAGAAGCTTTAAAAACCGCGGAAGAGATAAAAAAGGTTCTAAACGTTCCCGTTTTGATGGGAGGTTCTCATGTTTCCGCCTGTCCCGAACTGATGCTTTCAAATCCGAACGTAGATTTTATCATTCGAGGAGAAGGAGAAAAAGCAATTTGCGACTTTCTAAACGAATTTCAAAACGAAAAACGTTATGCGCTAGTTGACTCCCTTGGATGGAAAGAAAACGGAAAAATATATCTGAATCCGATCGGAGAAAATTTCCCAATTCAAGATCTACCTCCTCCCGATCTTTCCTCTTTATCGAAAGCACATTATCTTTTTGAAGGAAAACCGATGCGCTTTATCATCACTTCCAGAAGTTGTCCGCATCGTTGTAGTTTTTGTTCGGTCCACACAACTTTCGGAACCAAATATAGAAGAAACACCATAAAACGTGTGTTAAACGAAATCAAAAATTCTTATGAATTAGGTTATCGAGTATTTGACTTCGAAGACGACAACCTGACCTTTTTCCGTCCGGAAATGAAACAGCTCTGTGAAGAATTAATTGACACCTTTCCAAAAAAAGATGTTCGGTTTGTGGCCATGAACGGAATCTCTTATATCAGCTTAGATCCGGAACTTCTTCGTTTAATGAAAGAAGCTGGATTTACAAATTTGAATTTAGCGTTAGTCAGCTCTGATAAACTCGTTCGAGAAACTACCAAAAGACCTCATACGATCGAAAAATATCTTCAAATCGTTCGGGAAGGATTTGAACTCGGATTTCAAATTACCTCTTATCAAATTCTAGGACTCCCAATGGAAACTTTGGAATCCATGATTCAAACGCTTCGGTTTAACACGGAGCAACCAGTTTTAATGGGAGCTTCCCTTTTTTATCTGACTCCAAATTCTCCGATTGCAGCTAACTTTCCGGAAAGAAACGAATCTGATATTTTTCTTGCAAGACTTACTTCTATGGCAATTTCTTCCGAATATTTTGAAAGGGAAGATATTTATTCTCTTTTTATAATTACTAGAATGTTAAATTTTCTAAAAAGCGCCAGAATACCAAAGAACAGTTCAATCTCTCTAAATGAGACCTTTAGAATATTAGAAAATTATGATTCTAGATCTTATTTAGGGGTAAAACTTTTTGAAAAGTTGCTGGAAGAGAAAAAACTATATGCTTATACACATCAAGGTTGGTTTTTTTTAGATAAATTTCGATACAACGTTTTTGAAATGGTCTTTTCGGGATTGGATAAGATCACAACTCTTTCCGGTGGAAATATCGATCTAAATTTTTTTTCGTCTTTAATGGATTCAAGATCAAAGTTAAATTCGAATTCGTTTTAACGAGTTACCAAAAGCCAGAAAGATACATTCACAAATAAAATCAATATTACAAAAAATTTTATAACTTCCAATGAGAGACTTCTACTCGATTGGACCAAAAATCAAGAGTATTTTTAAGAATTGGCAAATCCAAAGGTTTAGTTAGACAATCATTCATTCCCTTAGAAACATATTTCTCTTTATTACTTTCAATTACATCCGCCGTCAAAGCAATGATAATAGGAGATTCCGAATTTTGATTTTTTGAACGAATCCATTTTGTAGCCTCAATCCCATCCACTTCTGGCATATGAATATCCATAAGAATTATATCAAAATTTCCTAACTGCATCCTTTCAATGACTTCCCTACCGTTATGCACTACCGTCGGATCATATCCCAATTTTTTAAGAGCCCTTTCGATCAAAAGACAATTCGTTTCATTATCTTCTGCAACTAGAATCCGAGTGCTCTTAGAAACAACATCTTGAAAAGATTTTTCCAAATCTTTCGTTTTTTCCGCTTCAAGAATTTTTTCTATTTCCAACACAGAAGGAATATCATAATCAATCGTGAATGTAAACTTAGAACCCTCACCGTCTTTGCTTTCTAATTGTAAAGCTCCACCTTGAAGTTCCACAAGTTGTTTGGTGATACTAAGTCCCAAACCGGAACCTCCGAACTTTCTGGCGGTAGACGTATCATTTTGAGAAAACGCTTCAAAGACCTGTTTTTGTTTTTCCAAAGGAATTCCAATTCCAGAGTCCATAACTGTAAACTCTATAGATACGTTATCTTTAGAAATTTTTTTTTGAGCCACCTTAAGAACCACTTCTCCACGATTCGTAAATTTAATTCCATTACCTGCAAGATTCCATAAAATCTGTCGAAGTCTAAGCGGATCTCCGTAAACGTATTCTTGAATTTCCAATTTACCTTCTAAACGAAAATTGATCTCTTTCTGTTTTGCAAGAGGAAATAGAAGATCGTGAATTTCGTCTAAAACAGAACGAATCGAAAAAACTTCCCTTTCCAAAATAATTTTTCCAGCTTCAATTTTAGAAAAATCTAAAATATCGTTGATGATCTGTAACAACGATTTGGCGGAAACAGAAAGAACTCCGACGTATTCTTTTTGTTCTTCGTTAAGTTTAGTTGTTCCCAAAAGTTGAACCATTCCCAAAACGCCGTTCATAGGAGTCCGAATTTCGTGGCTCATATTTGCAAGAAAACTACTTTTGACTTTAGAAGCCTTTTCCGCGACCTCTTTGGCTTGAATCAATTCCCACTCGGTTTCTCTTCTCTGTTGGATTTCTTTTTTAAGAAGTACAATGTTCTTATGAATCTCAGATTGTAAACCATCCTTAAGCCTAAATTCCAATTCTTTAATTCTCTGGACGAGCATAACTGAAAAAAGAACGGACTGAGAAATAAACGCCAATTTCAAAAGATGAAGCGAAAGATAATCGATCGTAATCGCTCCGAAGGCACTTAAATTTGTGAGGCCCCCAGCGATAGGAAATACAAGATGAATGATCAAAAAATTCTTTGCAGACTTAAAACCTTCTTTAATTCTCACGATACAAAAATAAACAATGATTAGATTATTGACCAATCCCAAATAATAAGAAACCCGATTCAATTGAGTAGGATAAAAAACAGAAAGAGGTATTAAAAGCAGATTAACGGCTGTATATATAAGCATTATAATTTTTGCATATTTTTCCTTTTTTTCAGGGTATAAAAATTCCATAGAAAAAAGAAAAAGAAACAAAGTGGAAGTATAAAAAAGAATCAATATAAACGGAAGATAATACCGCCCATAATTCGGTTTAAAGAATGGAGAAATCAATCCGTCCCAAGAAGTTAAATAAGCCGTCGAAAATAAAATCATAATAAAATAATATAAGTACGATTTCGTTCTAAAAAACATGTACAACGAAAAATTATATAAACCCATTGCAATTCCAAATCCTAAAGTCAATCCGACTAAAATCGATCTGGATAGTTTGGTAAAGTCGTGTTTTTTTTCTGATTCCAATACAATAGGAATTCGCATAGGAGTTCCACTTTTGATCTCACAAACGATTTGAATTTCTTCTCCAGGAGGAAGATAAAAATCGAGCATAGGAAAACTTTTTTCGTAAACACGATTTGTTCCCGCAAGAATTTCATGAATTGAATCTTTAGGACCATATCGATAAAAAATATCTACTTCTTCCAAATAAGGATTAAAAATTTCGAATTTTCCATGATAATCTTTTTCAGTATCGTTTTTTAAAGGAATGTAAAACCAAGCCGTATCATTAGTAAAGCCGAGAGAAAATACTTCCGCAGGAATATTTTGAAAAACAAGAGAAGGATCTCTTGCAAAAATTCTTTCCCGAAAATTTTCGTCCGCACCATTTCTAAAGTAATATATGTAAAAACTTAGAGCAGAATTTTTCTGTAATTGTGAAATTTTTCCAGAAACCGGAGACAAAGATTCAGCCATTAGAGAATAATGAAATAGAAATATGATATATAATAATAAAAATCTCATATTCAAAAAAGTAAAAACTGGGAAAGTGATTTTTGATCTATTCTACGGGATCTATTTTAGAGTAAAAATCTTTTTTTATTCCTATTAATCCTACCATGAATTTTAAGACAAATCCCTTTTTAAACGTAGAATTTTAACATTCTATTTTATAGATTTAAGTAATAAAAAAACGGATTCTTTACCACTCGAACGTATGAAAATGGCACCAAAAATTAATGGGCCATTTTACGAAAGATGTAGAAACTCTCAAAAATTAAAGCTAACCTGGAATTCATAGCTTTTTGAAATTCTAGTTTTTTTGAAAATAATTCATAGCATTATTTTCATGTGCTCGAATAGTAAATTTGAAAATTACAATAGAGTTGTTGAAATATTCATTCTCCATCTATTCCTGTTTTATGGAAACGGTCATTGAAGTAGTTTTGTTAATCGTCGCTATGAAATTTTTCAATAACTCTAATATTCAAAAAATTTGTTCAAACTCTAAGCGACGTAATCCGTAAAAACTATTTTCTACCCTTTTCTTTAAGTCTCTTCTGTAAAGCTTTGGACATTTGTTTATCTTTTTGTTTTTTCTTTCTGGCTTCTTCCGGGTCATTCAAGGCTTGGTAAGCCATTAGTTCTTTCGAAAGTTTTAAATAAGAAAGGTATCTAGCTTCGCTGATTTTTCCGGCTTTTACAGCTGCGACAACTCCACAATTGGGCTCTTCGTTGTGTGAACAATCGTTAAAACGACATTCTTCCGCGGCCATTGCAATTTCTGGAAAGACTTCCTCAAGTTCTTCTTCGTTTCCTTCCGAAAACAAACCTACTTCTCTGATTCCTGGATTGTCCATAAGAACCCCACCAGAAGGTAAAAGAAACAATTCTCTGCGTGTTGTAGTATGCCTTCCGGTTCCGTCGGAAACTTTTACCTCGTTAGTTTTTTGAACCTCTTCACCTAACAAAGAATTAATGATAGTGGATTTACCCGCGCCCGAAGATCCTAAAAACGCAATCGTCTTTCCTGGACCGATCCATTGCAAAATTGTTCGAGTCTGTTTCAAATCCAAAGCCGAAATCATTTCGATCGGAATTTCCCCAGCGATCGTTTTGATTTCCGCAAATTTACTTTCAGGATCCGTACAAAGATCCTTTTTATTTAAAACGATTGTAACTTGTGCTCCGCTGATCTTCGCCAAGAACAAATAACGTTCTATTCTTCTCGGGCTATAATCGTTGTCCAAACCCATGATCACCAGTAAAAGATCTATATTTGATGCAATCGCCTGAGAACCTTTTCTTGTTCCTGGATTACTTCTTTTTAAAAAAGTTTTTCTGGGAAGAATTTTTTCTACGATACAAAGTTCGTCACCTTCAATTTCTCGTACAAGCACCCAATCTCCGGTTGCAATCGATTCTCCAGAAGCCATCAGTCCCCCGGAAAAAATACCCTTCCGTTCTCCCTGATCTATTATTATTTTTGAATATTCTCCATAGACAGAAAGCACCCGGCCCGGCTTTAGGTCTTCGACAAGTTTCGGTTCTTCTAAATAAATGCTCGGATCCCAACCATAAGAAATTAGGATTGAAGTTGATTGTGACATACTTTTCCTTTTTTTTAGATTCTGAAAATTTAGATTTTATTGATCAAACTTCCGAATTTAAATTCTAAAATCAATTCCATGAACTTCTCTAAGAACTTAGAATTGGTCCCATGCTTGGTTAAGAAAATGTAAAATCCAGTTTCAAACCGTCCCATGTGGGAACTAATACAAAATTTTTTTCCACGAGATTCTACATTTGTAAATTATAATCTACCGAATGAGACAAAATCTGTGGGAACTCTCACATTTTTACGGGTGATAAATTTGAATTGTTTTTTGAGGTTTTACTCAATCCGAAAAAATATGAAAATGATACTATGAATTTTGAGACAAATCCCCGTTAGAGGAAACAGAATTCTATTTCTAAGTAAATAAACTCTATAAATAAATTTTTGATTCTATGAAAATCGAAAAACAGAGATTTCATGTAGAAATTTGGCCGGATAATCATCCTTCTTAGATTTTATAGAAAGTTCCTTAAAACAAACTTTAAAAAGGTGAATTCGTGAAGAAAATGAAAAAGAATTTCCTTAATAGTTGGGCTCCTGAACAACTTTAAAATTCATTCGTAAAATTGTGATTTGCAGTAGTTCCTACAAATTACGTCTACTCGACAATTATAGGTTTCTATAGTAGTTTTTATTACCGTTTAAAATTGTATGAGTTCCCAGGTTTTACAATAGAGTTGTTGAAAAATGAATTCTCCATCCAATTTTTCTGTTTCATAGAAACAATCGATTGAAGCAATTTTATTGATCTGAACTACGGAATTTTTCAACAACCTAATAGATTCTGAAACTACTGATAACTCATAAAATATCACATTTTACATTCAAAAAGGTCTTTGTAATCAAAATTTGTAAGATCCATTATTATGGATCGGAAGAATACATAAAACAACTCTTCGCCAAACGAGAGTAAACGATAGCCTCATCTATAATTTATTTCTAGATTATCAATTGAGCTTCAAAATAAAAATTCTACATAACCATGTCTGGATTTTTGAGAAAGTTCAAATCAAATGTTTTACGGTAATAAAAATAACGTTCTCCTCCGTTTGTAGCAAAAGCTATTGCAAAATCGGCTAACATAGTTTATCCGAACGTCTAAAACCTACTGATAGAAAATTTAAATATTCAAAGTTACAATCGCTATTTTTCTTGCAATATTTCTCTTTTTTGAAAATGTTCTGCCAATTTAATCCAGGCAAAAACATTGATTCAAAAAATATCCCAACCTATCGAAAAAATTAAAAATCAATACGAAACAGTCGTAATCGGATCCGGTTATGGTGGCGCAATTGCAGCATCCAGGCTTTCTAGAGCCGGAATCGAAGTCTGTCTTTTAGAAAGAGGTAAAGAAATCAGACCGGGAGAATTTCCTAATAAAGAAATTTCCGCTTTAAAAGAAGTACAAGCGAACTACGAAGATAAACAAATTGGTCCTAAAAACGGTCTGTTTGATTTTCACTTTAATAAAGACATTAACGTTTTAGTAGGTTGTGGTTTGGGAGGCACGTCGCTTATCAACGCTAACGTAAGTCTTAGAGCAGTTCCGGAAGTGTTTCAAGATCCGGCTTGGCCTAAAAATATTCGAGAAGAAGCAAGTAAACACGGATTAGATCCGTATTATTCTCTCGCTGAAGAAATGTTAAGACCAAACCCAATCCCGAATCAATATCGAAATCTCGCCAAACACCAAGCACTTAAAACATCCGCTTCTTTTTTAAAGAAAGAATTTTATCCTACTCCGATTAACGTAACGTTCCAATCCAAAATCAATCACGTTGGAGTTAAACAAGAAGCTTGTACAAATTGCGGAGATTGTGTAACCGGTTGTAACGTATCTTCTAAAAATACAACTCTGATGAATTACCTTCCAGATGCAGCAAACTTCGGCGCTCAAATTTTTACGGAAGTAAAAGTAAGTTATATCGAAAAACAAGAAGATTCTTGGCTGATTCATTTTGTTCCTCTCGGACTCGATCGAGAAAAATTTAGTAAAGACGAATTATTTATCCGAGCTAAAACCGTGATTCTTTCTGCGGGCGCTTTAGGTTCTACTGAAATTCTACTTCGCTCCAAAGAAAAAGGACTAAACGTCTCTGACTCTGTAGGAGTTCGTTTTAGTGGAAACGGAGATATGTTAGGTTTTTCTTATAATGGAAATACTACGATCAACGGAATCGGTTTTGGTTCTAAAAAAACGAACGTAAATGTAGGTCCTTGTATTACAGGAGTCATCGACACACGTAAAGGTGCACCTTTAAACGAAGGAATGATCATAGAAGAAGGTTCTATCCCAGGTGCAATTCGAGGTCAATTACCAGAAATTTTTGCAATTGCTTCTAAATTCACAGGAGTAAAAACCAAAAAAGGTCTTGTTCAATGGATAGTTGAGAAAATTAGAATATTCTTAAGTTTTATTTTAGGCGCCTATCGAGGTGCGGTCAAAAACACTCAGACTTATTTAGTGATGGCGCACGACGGAAACGACGGAAAAATGTTTCTTCAAAACGATCGTCTGAGAATTTCCTGGCCGAACGTCGGTAAAAGACCGGTCTTTGAAAAAATCAGCACCATACTAAAAGAAGCTACAGTTCCACTCCAAGGAACCTATATTAAAAATCCAGTATGGAACCGACTAACGGATCAAGATTTAATTTCTGTACATCCTCTCGGTGGTTGTCCAATGGGAGACGACGCTTCCACTGCAGCAGTCAATGAAAATTGTCAGGTTTATTCCAGCAAAAGCGGTAAAGAAACGTATAATGGATTGTACATTATGGACGGTTCCGTAATTCCTAGATCTTTAGGAGTTAATCCACTACTTACGATCTGTGCGATCTCGGAAAGAGCCTGCGAAAAATTAGTCTCTCAAAAAGGTCTTACAATCAATTACAATCTTCCTTCTTATCCTAAACATACAGACATCCCAGATGAAAAAACATTAGGCATCGAATTCACGGAATGTATGAAAGGATTTTTTTCCACTCAATCGAAAGAAGATACAGAAAGAGGTTATCAAATCGGTAAGGATGAAGGTTCTTCCATAGAATTTTTACTTACGATCCGAAGCGAAAATCTAAATGAGATGATTCATAATCCGGATCACAAGGCAACGTTATTCGGCACTGTAAAAGCTCCTATTCTTTCTAAAGACGTCATTACCGTAACAAATGGAGAGTTTTTACTTTTTATTTCCAGAGAAGACAAAGTAGAAACCAGAAACATGGTCTATCGTATGATTCTTAACACGGAAGAAGGTAAAAAATATCTTTTTGTAGGAGCCAAGTGGATCCAAGACGACGGACTTACAAACATTTGGAGAGACACGAGTACACTCTTCACTACAATCTACGAAGGTGAAACCGAAAATTCTCCCGTTTTAGGAAAAGGGATTTTACACATTCTTCCAGAAGACTTTGCAAAACAAATGACCACGATGAAAGTCATTCATGCAAAATCTCTAATAGATACAATCCAAGGATTGGCGAAGTTCGGTTCTTTTTTTGCGGGTGTATTGTATGACGTTTACGGGGGAATCGCGAGTTCCATCGTTCCTTGGGATAAGGACGCAAGACCTAGAACCAAAAGACCTCTACGGGTTTCTCCTCCCGAAGTTCATTTTTTCAAAGCAGAAGACGGAGCCAACTTAAGACTTTTAAGATATAAAGGTGGCAACAAGGGACCGGTTCTGTTATCTCCCGGACTAGGTGTTTCTAGTTTGATATTTAGTATAGATACGATCGATACAAATCTTTTAGAATATCTTTTTGAAAATCGATACGACGTTTGGCTTTTCGATTATAGAACTTCGATTGCTCTTCCTTCTGCTTCTCTTCCAAATACGGGAGATGCGATCGCTACCAAAGATTATCCGGCAGCGGTTAACAAAGTAAGAGAACTTACCAAAGTAGACAAGATTCAAGTAGTAGCTCATTGTTTTGGAGCAACTACTTTTACAATGGCGTTACTCGCTGGTTTAGAAGGAGTTCGCTCTGTGGTACTTTCTCAAATTTCTGCGGATGTAGAAGTTCCCACCTCAATGGATATTAAAGTAGGACTTCATACTGCGGAAATTTTAGATGTCCTTGGAATCAAGGATATGACCGCATATACTAACGATCACGACGATTGGTTGGATCGATTCTTTAATAGCGTTTTAGCGTTACAACCACAGTTTCTTTTTTCTCACGACGTAAACCCAGTCAGCAGAAGGATCTCCTTTCTTTACGGTAGCCTTTATAAATTAGAAAATTTGAATGAAGAAACCTATCATTACGGTTTGGGAGAAATGTTCGGAGTTTCCAACATTAAGGCATTTGAACATTTATCCAAGATGATCCGTGCCCACAAGGTGGTAAATTCAGAAGGACAAGACGTCTACGTTCCCCATTTGGATCGACTCAATCTACCAATCACATTCATTCATGGAGCGCAAAATCGTTGTTATCTTCCAGAAAGTACGGAAACAACATACAAAAAACTAATCGATCGCTTTAACCCAAATCAATACAGACGTCACGTAATTCCTGATTACGGACATATAGATTGTATATTTGGAAAAAGCGCCTATAAAGATGTGTATCCGTTTATACTACAGTCTTTAAATCGTTATTAAAGAATTTTGAATTTTATAAATTTATAATTTTATTTTACAGGAAAATATGTCAAAAGATAATATTCATTACGACGCAATTGTAATTGGCTCCGGATTTGGTGGCTCCATTAGCGCTTTAAGACTTTCAGAAAAAGGTCAAAAGGTTCTTGTTTTAGAAAGGGGAAAAAAATATTCTCCCGGAGATTTTCCAAGGGACGTACGTAAAGTAGACAATCTTCTTTGGCGTTATCCTAAAAAGAAAAAGTCTTTGGGTTTATACGAACTCAACTTTTTTAGCGGACTCGGAACCGTAACCGCCTCCGGTTTAGGTGGAGGTTCTTTGATCTACGCGAACATTCACATTCGCCCCGACCATAAGGTTTTTGAAGATCCTCGTTGGCCAGCTCCGTTTAACAGAAATTATTTGGATCCTTATTTTGATAAAGTGGCCTCTAAATTCGATGTAAAACCGGTTCCACCAGAATGGGATCTTCCAAAAAGAAATAAATTTAAAGCCGCCGCGGAATTAAACAGACATACTTATTTTGATCCGGACGCAGCCGCAAGTTGGTTAAAACCTTCCAGACCGGGACAATCTACTTGTATACGTTGTGCGGAATGTGAGTTCGGATGTAATTACGGAGCCAAAAATACATTAGACTTTAATTATATTGCAGACGCTAAAAAAAACGGTGCCGCGTTTCAAACTAATTCCTTAGTATCTCATGTTGCTCCGGATTCTCAAAACGGTTATGTAGTTTACTATGAAAATACAGAAACCGGAGAAAAAAAATCTGTATATGCAAAAAGAGTCATACTCTCTGCAGGAACGTTAGGAACCAATCGAATCCTTTTCAATAGCAGAGACAGATACAAGACCTTACCAAATCTAAGCAAACAACTCGGAAAAGGATATTCTGGAAATGGGGACTTTTTAGGCGGAATAGAATCGAGTAAAAATGAACTCATACCTTGGGACGGACCGGATGTGACTACCGTAATCAATTATTTTCCGCAAGGATTTCAATTTACAATGGCAGCGCCTACGTTCAACCAACCTGTAATGGCAGTACTTGCTTCATTAGGAATTGCTAAACCGAATTGGTTTTTAAAACTGATTGGCCCTATCTTTTGGAAAAGTTTGAAATGGATTCTTCCTTTTGTATTTAAAAAAGGATTACTTTCCAAACCCTTACCACCTGGTCTTCCGGGAGCGGGTAATCCAAATTATATGACAAATCTATTCGCCATCGGAAGAGACAACGCAAACGGAAAAATCGTACGTCGAGGTAAAAACATAGATGTAAAGTGGAAATATTCTAAAGAAAACCAAACTCTCATTCAGAACATGACCACTTCTATGCAACAAATAGGGGACGCTTATGGCGGACAGTTTGGTCCGTTAGCTACCTTTTTGTTATTCAATCGAATCATCTCAGTACATTCTTTAGGAGGTTGTATTCTCGCCGCTAATCCGGACAAAGGAGTTGTATCTGAAACAGGAGAAGTATTCGGTTATAAAAATTTATTCATCGCCGATGGATCTGTAATTCCTTCTTCGATCGGATTTCATCCTGTAATGACAATTTCCGCCGTAGCCGAACATACTGCAGCTTCCATCTGTGCCGGATTATAATCCGGCACACAAAGTAGTGTTTCATGATATTAAATATCATGAATTTTATCATAAAATACTGTTTGAATAAAAAAATCAGGGTCTCGATTATATAACTTTGAGTAAGAGTAATCTTACATATTTTTTGAATACAAGAACACTCTAATATATTTTTTAGAATTTACTTGAAGAATTCAGTTGGGAAATAAATCGTTCCCTTATCGGTGAATTCCAAACATAAAAGAGGATAAAATATGCAACAAGATGAACTATATATCGATCTTGGTATGTCTGAAAATCAGTATAGCAAAGAAATTATTGAAGGACAACAGGTTTATACTCCTAGTTTTTTGAGGTTTTATGATCTAATCGTTTTGCACATCATTAGCAAATGGTTTTGGCGTTGTTCTCCTCAAAACATGATCGATTTATATAGTAAAAATGTAAGCGGCAATCATTTGGACATAGGAGTAGGAACTGGTTATCTTTTACAAAAAGCAAAGTTTCCCATAGAAAAACCAACCATCTCCGTAATGGATTTAAATCCGAACACTCTGATCAAATCTAGAAGAAGACTTTCCAATATCGCGGGACAATTCAAAGCCTACAGAGCAAACATACTAGAACCAATTCGTCTAACAGAAAAATTTGATTCAATCGGGTTGAGTTTTTTATTCCATTGTGTTCCTGGGCCGATTCGCAAAAAGGCTTCCACCGCATTTAAAAATCTTTTAGAAATCTGCAAACCGGAAGGTGTAATCTTTGGGTCCACTGGTTTATACGATCTAGGCCAAACCCATTTTTTATCTAGAATAGGAATGAAACGATTAAACCGAAATGGAGTTTTTCACAATGCGGAAGACACTCTCCCAGATTTAGAAGCGGCTCTGAAAGAAAATTTTAAAGAATATGAATTGTATGTAATTGGTGCAATTGCGTTCTTCATAGGAAAAAAAGCAAAATAAAAATACTTATAAAAATTAAATTATTAAAATATAATATATTTTTAATGTTATAAACCAGAAAAAATCTATCTAAAAAGAAAAGCAAAATATCTTTTCATATGAGTCGATTCAATTTGTAGATAGAATTGAAAATGCGGGAACTACTACAATTACTTTACAAAGAAAACATGTTTCAAAACCACAGCACAGGTTGAACCGAAATGAAACTGAATCTGTGGGAACTACTATAGATCGTAAAAGTGATCCTAAGCCGAATTCACGCTATTACATTTAGAAATTACAAAGTATTTGTTCCTATAAATTAACTTGAAGTTCACCGCAAGAAAATGAGAAAGAATTTTCTAAAAGTATGAGTTCCCACATTTTGAAAATTTTACTGTAAAATCTAAGTTTGCAGTAGTTCCCACAGATTACGTCGCATAGGTTCATATTAAAGTTTAAAACAAATTTTCCATACTAATGTTTATGCGGTAGTTCCCACATTTTAAGAATCGATCTGTAAAGTTCAAATCTCAACTTTTTTAAGAAAAAAACTTATTACATCGAATTAGCGGTAAATTACGAAAATCTAAAACTACTTTTGAAAAAATCAAACTTCTAATATAAAAATCTTTAAATTTATCGAAAGGTCTAAAAACATTTTGAAACTATTCAATTCTCAAATTAAAAGTATATTCTAAAAACATAAAACAATATATAATAAAAAATTTAATATAATAATTTATTGTTATATTCTATTTCAAAAATACTTTATTTTTCTTTTATTACTACTCGGACACATAAAAATGATACTAAGTTATTAACGGTCGAATTTTGGGAAAAAATAGAGTTATTTAAAAAAAATAACGCAAATGCGGGATTTGCTCTATTTTAGAGCATGGATAAAACATTCAAATTATTGAAACAATCTAATCTAAGTATTCTATTTATGCGTCCAGTAGTAAGAGCTTGTCCCGAAACATCAAAATGTAGAAACTACTGCATTTTATTAAAAATTTCTAAAGAATGATCGCGCAAAATTCTTTGAGGTTTTTGGACAAATATTTTTAAGATAACTTTTAAACATATTTGCAAAATTAATCTAAACTTCGAAAATAAATTAAATTCTAAAAGTTTAGAAAATTTTCTATTTCTCGTTAAACATTCTTCCAAAAGATTATAAGAACTTGCCCAAAGCGAGAACAGGCTCCTGCAGCTAATCTTTGCTTTAAAACACACGGGTTTTTGGCATTTATGAAAGTTAATTTTGATCTATTTTCTAAAATTTTTAGATAAAACCTAAAATTCGTATTAAATTTTTTTGATTTTCGAAAATAGATTCATTCAATTTTTATAATTTCTTAAGAAACAGGCTTCCTTTGGATCTATTACTAAAGAAACTTTATAATGTATGTTTATAAAAATATTTTTTTAATAAATTACTATCTTCTTTGAACTTTGTAACCTATCATAAACAACTAAATTAAGAATGGAGATGTGTATGAAAACAATGCGAAATATATTGCAAAAAAAAGAAGAGAAAAAATCTAAAACCTGGGGACTTATTATGACCTGTTTTATATTTTTATTTAATTGTTTGCCTGATAAACAATCTGAATATAATAATTTATTAATGTCTCTCTTGTTAACTTCAAAAAGTCAAAGTATAGAATTCCAAAACCATAATTTCAAAAGACACATAGAAGAAGTTGATAATGGAGATATAAATGTACTCACTTACAACCTTTTTTTATATTCAGAAGAACATTATAACTGGTGGAACTGGGAACAAGAAAAAAGGGCAGAATTACTTGCAAATTCAAAATTTGTAAACAATCAAGACGTAATTGTGTTTGAAGGAGTCTTTCATGATAACGCAAGAAAAATTCTGTTAGATAAACTTCGGCCACAGTATCCAGATCAAACAGATGTGCTCGGAAAAACCAAAGATGGCTGGAACGATACTCAAGGTTCTTTCAGACAAAATTCATCCTTTGACAATGGAGGTATTGTAGTTTTAAGTAAATGGCCCATCTTAGAAAAAATACAATATATCTTTAATGATCATGGTTGTGGCAACGACACACAATACAACAAAGGATTTGTTTATGTGAAAATTAAAAAAAGAAGTCGGATCATTCACATTCTGGGAACTGATACTCAATCCCAAGATACAGGATGTATCGATAAAGGAGATAACGCTAGGGAAAATCAATTTGCTGAAATCAGAAAATTCATTAATTTAAAACAAATATTACAAAATGAAACCGTAATGATTGTTGGAAGTCTGAATGTAGATAAAAAGGAAAAAGCATATTATGAAAGTATGCTTTATATACTAGAAGCAACTAACCCTCATTATGCGGGAATTCCTTTTACATGGGACCCAAAGAAAAATGCTCTTACGGCTTTTATTAACTCAGATAAAAAAACACAACAATATACAGAGTATATTCTACTTTCACAAAATCATTCTCAACCACCTGTTTGGCAAAACTTGGCTTACGATCCTATTTCTCCAACTACATGGAGAAGAAAATCAGATCGATACACAAATTACGAATTTTCCGACCACTATCCAGTATATGGTTTTGCCTATGCAGATTCTTCCACACCTACTCAGTCTGGACATAGAAGAAAATACGATAACGTTATAATTTTAGATTCTGCATTTCGTAGAATTCAAGCCAGCCCTAAAAGACCGGATGGTTGGTTAAAAGCTGAGGAAAATTCTAATTACTATCAAGGCCAACCAACAATGCTTAAATTTTCAAAATTCAATTTATTGCAAGAAGGAGATTTAGATTCAAATCCAGATTGTATTAGTGGCAGAGGAAAAATTCGAATCGAACCTTCTGAATATCTAAATTATTTTTGGACGTATTGGCTAAGAGGTGGCGGTGGCAACTATGCCTACTACCCAAAGTTCAATTATGGCTCTAAAAGTCTTGAAATTGAAGTCCCTTTTGACAGATGTTTAGAATCTGGAATTTTTTGGTTACGTGATTACGACATGATTTCAAATGATTATTACTATCTTGAATCGTGGAGAATGGGACATTGGATGCATTACATCTATCTTTGGGATAAGGTTGCACATAACGCTTCTAAATTTCGTGTTGTCTTAGATAGAACACCGGAAAGAAATTGGAGCAAAGATTTAATCTATCGTTAAACTTTTATTGAGAAGCGAGATGATTTCTCGCTTCTTTTTTAAATTTCTAGTTTAATAGAGTTGTTGAAAAATTAACTTTCTTTTTTCATTAAAAAAAATAGATAAAATCATTTGTAGATAGATTTTTTTGAAAAAACTCTATTCATTTTTTTAATACAAACATATAGGAATAATTTATTTATATAATATTTATTTTTTTAATATATTTAAAGCTAATTCGCTACTTATAAAAACTTAAGAAGTACACCGCAAAGAAGTGAATTTTATCAAGTCGAACTTTAATTTAAGAGCCAATGTCAAATTAAAAAACCGAAACCCAACATTCACCTTTCCATGTTGAAACTCATCTTTCGATTTGTTTTAAGAAGTTATCCTATTCTCGCAAGGCATAAATAATAATGCTTAAGAATTTTATAATAATCTACTAAATTTTATACAGGTTATATTCGTTCACTCGTAAAACTTTCAGTAATTCTTATCATTAAATCTTAGTAATATTTAAGTTTTAGAACAAACTCTCAGAGGTATTTTATTCAAATACAATCAAATCAAACCGATCGGAACTGCCCATCTCTCGTGTTGCGACATAGTAATCCAAAATGGTTTTCTTTTTTTCAAAATATCTTGGAATTCTAAAGAAATGTTTTTGCAAGCTTCTAAACCGATTTGATAATTCCATATTTGAAATAGATCGACCAAGATGTCATCTGCATCAAATGGAAGTTCTTTTTTATCTTTTGCTTTTTGAACGTGTGGATCTAAGTTTTCCACCCAAAGATTAATCGCTCGATCAACGGGGAGTTCCGAAAAACCATCTTCCAATAAACTTCCATGTTTCAGATCAGATTCAATTCCGGGAATTTCTTTCGGGCCGAGATCTGTTTTTACTCAATTTTCCTTGGTCCTTGCAAGAATCGAGTGCATAAGCGTATGCAACATCGATGGGATCTCCGCCATAATACCAAGAAAAATCCAAAGCCGCAATCTTGTTTTGCTCGACACAAAATTGAATAGCAGTGTTAATTCCGGAAACAAATTCATGGAGTATCTCTTCTTTAGGAAGAGAAGAAAGTAATTCTTCCGTGCGGGTCAAAAATCGTTTTGTGTTGTTTTGAACGAGCCATTCTTTGATTCCATTTTCCCGATTCGTAAAACGGATCGGATCCAGATTTGCACTCCATTCTTGGATGATTTGTTCTCTTTGATCACTCATAAATTTGTCTTTCCTTTTCGGGTATAAAAAATTTGTTTTAAAAAGTTCTAATTAAATTTTCGAAACTTAAAACGTTCGTAAAATTTTTTAATATAATAAAGTTATTGAGAAATTAATTCAACATCTACTTCTGTTTTATGGAAACGGTTGATTGAATGAGTTTTGTTAATCTGAATTATGGAATTTTTCAACAACTTTATTATAGAAATTTACTATAACTAATATAATTTCGGCGTAAGAAAATCTTGGCAAATAAAAACTCAATGCAAAGATTCTCTAAATGCCATTCTAGCAGCAACGTACTGAGTTTAAGGAAGACATCCATTGTTTTTTCCAACTAAATGAAACCAGTCGCTTTAGTTAAAGCATATAACTTCCTACAAGTTGGAGCGCAATATAATAATCGATTCCACATTGGCATGCAATTTAATTAATCTAGAATATTAAATAATTTACACAAAACAAATTCATTTCAAATCCAATTACGCCAACAAAAAATTAATTTGTTTTAAATTTAATTACACAAGCAGTGTATAAAGATTTATCTTTATAAAATTTTTTAAAAAATGTCACTTTCCAAATTTTGAATCAAACTGATTTCTATAAAATAGATTACCATGAATTTTGATCTAAATTTCCCGTTTAAAGACGAAATTTTGGACATTCTATTAATATAGCTCTCGAACAATATAAAAGACAACAAAATTATACATGGAGAATGTTATATGAAAACAAAGCGAAATTCCACTCTAAACAAATGCAAAAAATCAAACAAATTTAAACATAAAAATATTCTAATTAGTATTCTGCCATTTTTATTTCCTTTAAATTGTACATTTTATTATACATTAGAATATAAAAATATTAAAATATATTTATTTAATAAAAATACGAATCTAAACTTTGAATTGGAAAATATTAAACCAACCAGAATGATCATTCCACCAAAACCAGAAACAAATTTAAATATTCTCAGTTATAATCTTTTCTTATATCCAAAAGAAGATCTATATTTCGGATTTTGGAAAGAGGAAGAAAGGGTAGAACTTCTTGGAAAATCAAAATTTATAAAAAACCAAGACATTATCGTATTCAGCAGAGCGTTTGATACAAACGCACGAAATATAATCTTAAACAATCTTAGCTTGGAATATCCAGTTCAAACTGGCGTAATCGGAAAAACTAAAGACGACTGGGATCGAACTCTCGGAGATTTTAAACCACAGATCAACAACGGCGGGGTTGTAGTTTTAAGTAAATGGCCCATTCAAGAAAAAATACAATACATCTTTAAAAATCATGGATGTGGTAATGACACATTCTATAATAAAGGATTTGCTTACGTAAAAATTAAAAAAGGAGATCAGATAATTCATATTGTAGGAACCGATACTCAATCGGAGGATTTGGCTTGTTCTGATTTGGGAGTGAATGTAAGAAACAATCAGTTTAATGAAATCAAAGAGTTCATCGATTCGAGACATATATCCAACAAAGAGATCTTATTGATTGCTGGAAGTTTAAATGTAAACAAAAGTAATAAATCAGAATATAATAATATGCTTAATATTTTAGAAGTAAACAAACCAAATTATGCAGGAATTCCTTTTACATGGGATACTCAAAAAAACAAAATTGCCGCTTACAATAACACCCATTATTCTTGGAATCGAACCTCAAATTACGGGGAATATATACTTATTTCCAAAAAACACTTTCAACTTCCAGTTTGGCAGAATTTAGCGTATGATCCAATTTCACCAACTACTTGGAAAAGAGAAAACGGATATACAAGTTACGAATTTTCCGATCATTTCCCAGTTTATGGTTTTGTTTATGCTAACTCTTCTACCCCCACAAAGTCCGGGCATCGAAGAAAATACGATCAAGTTTCCTTAATAGCTAAATATACCGGAAAAGCGGTACAAACGGATCATAATAGACCAGACGGATGGTTGAAAGCGGATGGACTCGTAGAAGAAAAAGGAACAGAATTTACGAAATTCAATTTATTGCAAGAATATGATCCTGACTCGGACACCTTTTGCATGTTAGGTGGGCGTGTAAGAATAGAATCTTCTCAATATTTAAATTACTTTTGGACTTGGTGGCTTCAAGGAGGAGCTGGTAATTATGCCTATTACCCTAAGTTCGACAGCGGCTCCAAACTGCTCGAAATGATAATAGTACGTCAAGGTTGTTTAGAAGACGGAAGTTTAGTCGTATTCAAAGACTTTGATACATACGGGAAATACTATTACTTTCTTGCAGTTTGGGAGAGTGGAAGTTGGAAAGATTATATCTATCTTTGGTACACAAATGCCCAACCAAATTCATACTTTATCGTTAAATTAAATACCTTGCCTGAAAGAGATTGGAGCAAGGATCTAATTTATCGTTAGATTTTACAAAAAGGAATTAATCTTTCGATTTCGAATTTATAAACGAAGTCGAATAGAATTGTTTTACATAAAAATTGATCATAAGAAAGAAACAATTGATTCGGTCTCGTTTTAAATACCATTAAAGCCAAATAAAACACAAAAACTTAATATTCCTTTTTTAATCTCTAAACTAAAAGGTATATAACAAACGTTTTGGACGGATATTCTACTCATCCTTGTAGCAATCACTTTTTAGATCAGTTGGTTTCTGATGCCCGTGATACCACGGACACGCGTCACATTCTTGAGATTGTAAAAAGATCTCGAAATTTCGTTTGGTATTCTGTAATGATATAGTTAGAAAGTCTGATTTTAAGTATAGGTTTGAAATTACAAAATGTAATTTCAAAAATTCTTATGGTCATTTCTTTAAGTGTAGTTTTTGCCGAGATTCCGAGTGCAGTGATTTCAAATAAAATTTTTCTCTATACATTAAAATATACATCTTCGTTTTGGAATTCTTTAGAATGATAACCGTTGGCTTCCATTCTTAATAAGAATTCTTGCCTATTAGAAATTGAAAAAACCTCCGTTCTTCACTGATTTCAAATTTATATTCTCTTAATTTATTTGTTTTTTCGCATATAATTGAATGATAATAAAAATTGATATCTGGGAAAAATTCGATTATTTTTTGAAATTTCGATCGGGTTCGTATGGGACGGCTTTAAATACAATCGTATAATCTGGCTTCACTTAAAATCCATATAGTAAGTTTAAAATAACTTTCCAAACGCCAACAATTTGGCCGTCATTTTCATTCAGAAGAAAATTATAGCACGGAACGGGGTAAGTTTTTAAATATTAGAATTTTAAATTTTACTCGAACGGATATCACATACGAATTCAAGAAATCCGTGTAGTTTCTTTTACGACCGAAATTTCTTCTAATCGCTTCAGATCTGCCTTTGCCCCTAATTCGTGGAGAATTTTTTTAGATGTGGAAATACGTTCTGTGTCGCCAAGAAGTTCACCGATTTCATATAACGCAGTAGCATACTCCCAACGATTTTGAGTATTAGAAAGAAAAGATTCTGCCTCTTTAAAAATAGCTTCTGCTTTTTTACGTTTTCCAGAATAAAACAATAACTTTCCTTTTAGAACCAAAGAAGGACCGTACAAATACGGAAGTGATTTTCCAAGTTTCAGCCCATTTTTAAGTCCGTAGTTGATAATCTTAGTAAGGCTCTTATTTCCGTTTTCCTTTTGCACGTACAATGCAGCCTCTGCAAGATATATGTTTCCAATTTGAAGTTGAGGAAATTTCACTTCACATTTTAGAAATCCCGCATAACTTCTTTTAGCCCATAACTCCGCTTTTTCGGGCCAACCTTCCAAAATAGAAAGCTTCAACAATTTATTGATAGTGGAAAGTTCATTCATGACGTCGTTTTCCGAAGCGGCTCTTTCCACTTCCACGATCAATTTTTTTTCAAGCTCAAGGGGTTCTACCTCTCCTAAAAGATAACCGAAATACGGAGACCAAATGCGAGTCCATCTAAGTTGCAACTGAGCGCCTAAATCGCTAGCGATTTCTCCAATATCGTCAAAGTATTGTTTTGCGGTTCTAAAATCGGATTGAAAATAGTAGAGAAATCCACTGGAAGAAAGCGCAGATAAAAGATCCCACTTCTCTCCGACTTGACGATAAATAGAAATCGAATCTTGAAGAAATGGAAGTCCTAATTCAGGACGATTGAGCATCATATAGTATCCGCCTTGTACCAAAAGACTGATCGCTCTCGCGTAAGGATCTCCAGTTTTCTCGGCGAGTTCTCTTCCCTTTAGTAAAAAATGTTTCGAAGGTCCGAACAAATTCATTCCCACAAAAACTTGACCGAGGGCACATTCTGCAAGAGAAGAACGAACAGGATCTTTAAATCTTTGAGTCGCGTTATATTGAGTAAACACAGACCAACCGAATTTCTTTACGTCTTTCATAATATACATTTTTGCTAATGTAGCTAAAATAATACATCTGAGTTTCAAACGTTCCGCTTTGTTAGAAGAAGTATAAGAAGGGCCAAAAAAAGAGAATCTAAGAACTAAAGTAAGTTGTAATACGATCTTAAGGATGGTATCAGGTCTACTTCCAGGCGGACGAATTCCAGTAATTCTTAATGCGTTTTCCAAGGTTTCCATTGCGCGAGTAATATCATCCTGCTCTTGATAAACCTGACCGAGTCCTGTATAAGAACGAATCAAATTGAGAGTAGATTTATTTTCCAAACATTCTTTAAAAAGAACTTCGGCGATCGAATATTCACCGAACTGACGATGAACGTGAGCAAGTTCTAACTTGATTTCGTAATATGTTTCACTTTTCGTTTTTTCAAACTGAGAAAGCGTTTCCAACGTTTTCCCATAGTGATAAATGGCGTCCCTATTTGCGTATTTACTTCTAGCTTTACGAGCTGCCATCAGAGAATATTTAGAAGCCTTTTCAAAATCCGAACACTGCTGATAATGAAACGCAAGAATGTCAGCCATCTCTGTTAAATTGTTTTCATTTTCTTTTTCGATAAACGAAGCAATTTTCTTGTGAAGATCTTCTCTGGTAGAATGCAAAAGAGTATTATAAACAATATCTCGAATTACGATATGTTTGAATATATATGTAAGAGGTTCTGTAACCTCGAGAGGAGTCAGATCCAACCCTTCCAAACTCTGAAGAATATTATCAATTTGCGAACGGAATTCGACAGGTAATAAATGATTGAGAGTGTCAACGTTGATCAAACGACCTATTACAGAAGCTGTTTTTAAAACGATTTTCTCTCTTTCTTGAAGACGATCCACACGAGCGAGTAAAACGTCGTTTAACGTATTCGGAATTTGAATATCTCTGGTTTTATCGGAAGGTGATAATGTTCCATCTTCTAATTTTATAAGAGTTCCTTCTTCAATTAAATTGTGTACGATGGATTCAAGAAAGAATGGGTTTCCACTGGATCGATTGAGAATCTGATCTAAAAATTCCTCCTGGCTTGTATCCAGTTTAAATTTATGAATCAGAAAATCTTTTGCTTCCTCCGGTTTGAATTCTTTCAAACGAATCAATTCTTCGTTCGGAGAAACCGAGTCTTCTGCAAATTGTCCTTCGGGTCTAGACACAAGAAGAAGCATAACTTTCATTTCAGACAATCGGAACGCTAGTTTTTCCAAAAGACGGGTGGACAGTTCGTCAATCCAATGAACGTCTTCAAATACAAGCATCAAAGGTTTTTGGTTTGCACGTTCCTGTAATAAGGAAATGATAATTTCAAAAAGTCTTTCATTCTTTTGTTTTCGATCAATTTCCCTAGTTAGAGGATCTTCTTCTACGGGAACTCCCATCAAAGCAACTAACGCTTTTGCCCAAGCGATATCAAAAGAATTCAAATTTACTAATACTTTTTCGGCCTTAGCAACCCTTGTTTCATTAGAATCATCTTCGAAAATTCCTAAAAATAAACTTAATAATTCCTTCCAAGGATAAAACGGAGTAAATTTTTCGTAGGGATAACAATAACCGATCAGAATTTCTACGTTACGATCGTATGCCTGATCAATAAACGTATTGGTTAGTCTAGACTTACCAAGACCCGCATCCGCAATAATTCTACAAACCACCCCTCCTTTTTCTATAGAAGAATCTAACATCTTATGCAGGCGATCGATCTCTTCCTTTCTTCCGATCATTTTATCCTTATACTGGATCAAAAGTCCTGGAATATTTTTTTGCTCAGACGTTAGTTGAAATATCTTCTTGGCACCAGTTACACCTTTGAGTTCTACGTCGCCCACTTCGTGAAAGGAGAAATTTTTTCCTAATTTACTTTTCGTCTGAAAATCAATTAGGATTCCGCTATAACCTGAAAGAGTCGCAAGTCTCGCGGCGATATTCATCATTTCTCCGATGGCAGTAAAATCCTTTCTAAAAGGCGCGCCTAAATCTCCGCAATAAGCCATTCCAGTCGAAATACCAATTTGTAAATTTTTGGCCGCAGAATAATTGGAAGCACCTTCCATCAGTCGAACCGCAAACCGAGCAGCAAGAGCTTCTTTATTTTCCAAAGCAGCGGGGGCTCCAAATAAAATACTAAAAACTCCTCCTTTATCGGAAAGATCTGTAAGTACAAAAGTTCCCGAACAGGAAGCAGCAACACTTTGAACATAAATAAAGAAGTCATTGAAGTTTTTGGAATCGGTATGTGACTCCAAAGGTGCGTCGATTCGTACAAACACAGAAGCTACTTCTCTATAATCTCCAGAAAAAGCCTTGTGAACACTTGTCACTCTTTGATACAATTCTGGAACAATAAAACGTCTACAACGTTTGAAGAAACGTTCGTCGGAAAACCTTTCTTCCGTAGTGGAACGAGAAGGAGGTGGAAGTGGGTTTTCGCATTTTTCGCAATCGACTAAACGAAAAAAATCTGAATTTACGTTCTCACCTACTTTAGAATCGGGAAGAAGATTCCAAAGACTCGAACTTAGAATTATTTCTCCACCTAACGCTTGTTTTTCGGAGGCAATAGATTGATCCACGGGAGGTCCTGCAATCACGGCCCTTAAAAACCGGTCCTGTTCCCCTAATATAAATTCTTGATATACTCCATAAGCTAAACCAACTCGAGCTGGGAGATTTACGGTTTCTCCTAAAAGTTCGTTGGAACTATATTCTGAAATCGAATTAAAAATTCCTAATGCACAATTTGCGACACGAAGCGCAGCCTCCTCGGCAGTTTCTCCTTCTCTTTTTTCGAAACTGACTAAAACAGAATCTCCAGCAAATTGATAAACAGCTCCTCCCCATTCACTGAGATGTTTTAACAATCCTGTATAATAATTGGAAAGAACAGTTTGTAAAGCGTCTATTCCCCTTGTACCTTTAGCAGCCAATGCAAGAGTTGTAGGAGTAAAACCCACAACGTCAAAAAACAAAATGGCTCCCTCAAAAGACTGAGACCTCTGTAGTCTCGGTTCTCCAAAATCCGCCAGCCTTCGAACAATCCCGGAAGGTAAATAAGGTCTGATCAATTCCAGTGTGTCTTTGAAAGATTCCATTGTGTTATTCATAATAATCCTAAAAACGAATATTATTTTCGTGTATTCAATTTTGCAAGCCTGATAGATAAATCGATATGACTTAAAGATTTATAACAAAATCCCAAGCAAAATCGTTTCAAATCATTCAGTAAATTTTTAACAAAATGCGGTAGTTTCCACTGATTACGTCTCTTTGCATAGTTTGAGAACGTTATCTTTTTATTATTAAACTTCACAGTAGTTCCCACAAATTACGTCTCCTCATCTGATTTCCAAATACATATAAAACGTATGAGTTCCCACATTCAACATTCTGAAGTTATACACATCCTAACTAAAGATTGGCAGTTGGTTTGATTCCTGTAATTCCCTCAGCGACTTTTTCAGAAAGAGCAGCAATAGTCATAGAAGGATTTGCTCCAATTGCAGTAGGAGAAAGACTTCCATCCGCAACGTAAAGTCCTTGATACGAAAAAACCTGTCCGAAAGTTTTAGAATCCGAAGATGTTACAGAATCAGTTTTAGAATTTCCGAGAATACAACCACCAAGTGGATGAACGGAAACGTTATTTCGAATCGGCCAAGACCAAGTTGGAAGTGGAAAATAAAAATCAGTTTTGATAAACGAAGCAAAATCCTTCATCACACCTAAAATGGCTTCATAAAGAGGCATGTTATCCTTTTGTGGCCACTGAACTTGAAGGTTTTTTTTACGATCTAAAACCATCGAACCGTCCGCTCTATCCATTCCCATACATAATAACACTGCTGAAGTATAGGAGAGATCTCCTTTCAACAATTCGCCCATCAGATAACCTATCTTTCCAAAAATTTTTCCATTAAGAAATCTTTTAAAAAGTTCTATAAACATATGAAAGAAAAATCCAATTCTTAAAAACCATGGAACAGATGCTGCAGCAAAATAAGATGCAAAAACAGGATAACTCGCGTCTTGAAGTATAAAAGCCCTTTTAGGATTATAACTCTTAAATAAATTATAATCGGTATATTGAGTGATCACCGGGCCATAATTCGGATTAGCAGGTTCCTTTCCTTTGATCGCAAAAGATAAAAAATCCCCGTTGCCTGAAAATTGTTTTCCTAAATAATCCGAAATGTCTGGAAGGGTTTTAAATTCTTCCTTACACTTTAAAAGAAGTTCAGTACTTCCTAACGTGCCCGCGGAAACTATAACTCGTTTTGTAAACACAGAGACCAGTTCTCTTTTTTGACCAGAAAGATCCCTAAAATAAACACGATAACCGTTTTCGCCGTGATAAGAAGAATTGTCGTTTCCATCTGGACCAAGAGGAACAATCTTTTGAACCAAATGTTCCGTCCTGACTTCCGCCTTGTACTTATTTTCCGCAACAAAAAGATAATTTAGATCTAAAGTGTTTTTAGAATGAGTATTACATCCTATATCACACTCCGCACAATACGTACAAGAAGTCTGAACAGCTCCGTATCTATTTTTTTCCTGAAGTCCTATCGGAGTCGGTTTTTTAAAATCGTTTCCGAAAAATACGTTGATGTCCGCCAGTTTAGATTCTCTGCCCGCGTGTTTTGCAAACTTTTGATAAAGAACCGTTCTAACAATTTCTCTACGAGGATCATTGTTTAAAGGAATTGGCCTAGAACCTAAAACTTCCTTTACAATTTTATAATATGGTGTTAAACTTTTCTTTTTTACGTTTGCAGGCCAACGCTCATCAAAGATATAATCCGGAGGTTCTAAAAATACGTTCGCGTAAATCAAAGAACCTCCACCAAGTCCGGCAGAAATGACCACGTCCATATTTTTGTAATTTCGAATGTCGAATAAACCAGTTTGATTTAATTTGGAAAGTTTTTTAGGACGAACTTTAGAGCTGTTCTCTTCGGGAACATTCCAAAAATTCTTAGACATATCGTGAGGAGAACGAGGAAAAGAACCCTTTGGATAACGTTTTCCACGTTCCAGAATCAAAACCTTACCTGGCCATTTTTTACTCAGCCTACAACCGTTCACGGCTCCACCAAATCCAGTACCAATCACGACCGCTTCGTACTTTTTCATGACAACCCCGAATAATAATATTTATATATTAAAATAAACTAAATTCAAAATAATTTAGAAGATACAAGCCAATGACCAAAGCTCCTAAAAAAGAAACAAACGAAAATAGAAAATGAAGTTTATCCGCTTTTTCCAGAGATCGAAACCCTTTATAAATCCGCTTCGAAGACCATTTAGGTAATTCTTCTAGTTCATCTCCCAATTTATGAAGGTCCACAAACGTCAAAAAAATTAGAACTGAAGTTAAAACCAAAAGGAGTGGATTGATTGCACCGGAAACGGTACAAAAAGCTTCTCCCGTATAACTCAAATTACCCCAACAAAAGAAAGTACGAAGTGAAATCCAAGCGATCAAAATCGGAAAACCTGCAAATACGATCAATACTTCCCCAAAGATAGATTTCTTTTTTACTTTTCTTTTTCTTTTTTTACGAGGGTGTTCTTCTTGGTCCACTTTACTCAAAGATTTTGCCATAAGTCGTCTCCGCCGTAGAGTTGGATTTGTTTACGGGAGTTTTCGTCTTGAAAGTAACCGAGACGTTTCCAAACGTCCAAAGAAACTTGTTTATAAATTTTCCAAGACTTACCACAATCGGGAGTAAAAGGAATATCTTTTTGTTCCACCACTCTTTGAACGTATTCTTGACAGTTGGCGGCCGGATAACGGTCTTTCTGGATCGGATTGTATTTCGGAAAAGAATCGGATTCTTTCAATCGATGCAAAAGAATTTTTCTCAGTCTATCCTCGCATTTTCTTCCAAAAATACAGTGCCAAGGATAATTATTTCCGGTAAGTTTTCTGGCTTTTTGAAAGTCGTCTTTAATTACAATTTCTTTTAAATCGGAACGAAATAAACCAGGAATCCCTTTTGCATACTTTTCCCATTCTAAAACTCTATCATCGTTGTAAACCGGATGATCCGGCAAGGTCATATCCGAAGCGTGACCTCTACCCGTAGGATACATCTTTTTAGAATTCAGTAATTTACGATGTGCGAATGAATCTCCCAAAAGATGAAAAGCAAAACCTAACGCACATAATTTTTCTGGAGACTTTTCCTTTTTAGAAGTAAGCTCGGTGCGCAATCGATCTAACGTTACAATGACAACATTTCGTAGATGTTCGCTATTCCCGCCAGTTAAACCGTGTAACAACTGTTGTATTTCGGCCATTCTACCTAAAATTTCGGGAGAACCCTGATCCGTAAAAACCCAACGAGTATAATCCAAAGGATATTTGAGAGCAAACTTTTGATATACTGAAATCGCATCCAATTCTGGAACTTCATCCGGCAGCTGAGTGCAAAAAGCGACGAGCGCAGTTTCTTCTTTAGTAAGTGGAGAAGAAGTCTGAAAGTTATTTAAAACAGTTTGAACCGTATAAAAATGTCCGTCCTCTTGATACGCATTTAAACCGTGACATAGTAGAATTGAGAAAATTGAAACGTATAAAACCAACTTCTTCCAAGACATAGATCGACAATGAATACTTTTTTTAGTAACAATTGCAACAATTGTTTCGGTTTCAGATGACTTTCTAGATATTTTTTAAAGTAGTTTGAAATCAAAAGTTTGAATTTCAAAACATTGATATTTTAAGAATGCGGATTGGCCTGAAATAAATCGTTCAAAATTCCCCTCTAAACGGGAAATTCATCTTAAAATTCATACTACTTACTTCTATGCAGGATCAGTTTATAACCAATTCAGAGTTATATAAAAAAGTATTAAGAATCCTTATCAGAAAAATACGTTCGAGTGCACAATATTAGGTGCACGTCATATAGATAACTATCAGTTCATATAAATACGTTTTTTTAAACACATCGGATTTAGAGAAACTTTGATTCTCAAGAACAAAATAAACTTTCAAAACCGGAATATTCTTAAAACGTCAAACAAGTTATCCATTCTACCAAAACCGGTTTTACTAGAAAGACGTATAAAACTAAACTGTAGATTTTTAAAAAAAGTATTACTCAGAGCTATATAATAAATTCCCAATATTTCATATTGAAACAAAGTTTTACGATTAAAATTCGCGGCACTTAATTTTATAGAAATCAGAAAAAGCCATCTTAAAATAATTGGAATCGACATTTTAAGCAAAGATAGATTATAGTCGCACGTATTTCCAAATGATCACTTTTTTTAAAAAATCTACGTTTTAATTTTTTAGACAAACTCACAATATGATTAGAATTGTTGAATAATTAATTTTCCACTTAGTTTTTGTTTTATGGAAACGGTCGATTGAAGCAGTTTTATTGATCGTCACTATGAAATTTTTGAACAACTCTATTTTTATAAGTCTTACTCAGAGTTATAAAAATAGAGTGAATAAAATTCTGCGTTCAACGATAGATTTCTCTTAAAATTTATACCAAAAAATATTTATAATAGAATTGTTGAATAATTAATTTTCTACTTAGTTTTTGTTTTATGGAAACGGTCGATTGAAACAGTTTTGTTAATCGTCGCTATGAAATTTTTGAATAACTCGATTATATTTTAATAAAAAGACTATAACTAAATTAAAATAAGACTCTAAAACGAATTTTAATAAAATGAAAGTTTACAAATTACTTTATAAAAATAGAATATATAAGAGAAAGTTTTCTACTCAGACGACGAAAAAAATTTCTTCCAGAGAATCGATTCTCAACAAAGAACCTATTTTTCAGTTTACAAACTTGTAGCTTCCCTAATCTGAGAACTATATCGTTTACAACAACTCATGGGACATCATCATTCGCATAACCATTCTCACGATCATTCCCACAACTCCCGTGCGGGTAAAAGTCTTATCATTGCAATGATCGCTAACCTAATTTACGCCGGAATCGAAGCCGGAATCGGCTTAACGTCAGGATCTCTCGCCTTACTTTCAGACGCGGGCCATAACTTAATGGATGTAAGTTCTTTGTTACTGGCTTGGATCGCAATTAAGTTGCAAGAGAAAAAACCTTTTCCTGGATTTACTTACGGCTGGAAAAAATCTACAATTTTAGTAAGCCTACTCAATTCCATTCTTATTTTTGGAACCGTGGGTTTTATTGTATTCGAATCGATTGAAAAGTTATCTAAACCTAGCTCCGTTCCAGGCGGTATGATTGCTATAGTAGCGTTCGTAGGTGTTGTGGTAAATTTTTCATCGTCTTTTTTATTTCATAAAAGCAAAGACCAAGATATCAACATGAAAGGCGCCTATTTGCATCTTCTCGCGGACGGATTGGTATCTCTGGGTGTAATCGTTTCCGGTTTGTTGATCCAGTGGCTCGGATTTTTTTGGATCGATCCGATTGTTGGCCTTTTAGTGGGATCGGTGATTCTTTACGGTAATATTCCTCTATTCAGGCAAAGTCTAAGATTAAGCTTGGATTCCACACCGGAAACAATACAATCTAGAATCGTAGAAAAAGAACTCAAATCCATAGAGGGTGTATTAAATATTCATCATATTCATATTTGGTCTTTAAGTACCACTGAAAACGCACTTACGGCACACCTCGTTTTAAAAAACGACCTTACTTTCGAACATCAGAGAATTATAAAGTCAAAAGCAAGAGAAATTTTAAAAGGCTTAAAAATTGAACACGTTACACTAGAAACAGAAGAAGAAAGAGAAAACTGCGAACAAATCGATTGTAACTGACATTTTGCATAGAACCACTTTTCATTTTAGTACATTCAATAAAAATAATACTATTTTATAGTAAGAAAATTTGGGAAAATAAAAACCCAATGTTATTTTCCTTAATTTAACATTATAATCGCTTTCGCATTGATTATACCAACTCAAGTTACTTAGAACCGACCTGATAGATAATTTCTGTTTTAAAACAACGTGAATTCGATGTAAGAGATTCCTCCTATAAAACCCGAATTTTCTGTAAAGATAAAATGTGGGAACTCTTACAAATCCATTTTTTACAGATAGATTTTGAAAATGCAGGAACTACTACGAAAACTAAATTATAAAAAGTAAATGTTTAAAAATTCTCAATGTGACTTAATTTGTAGGAACTACCGCAAATCGAAATTTTACGAACAAATTGTAAAACTCACATTTTTGAAAAACCCTTCCCCCATTTTCCTACACCAGCTCACATTCAAACAGTGATTTGCGCGCAAATCAGATAATATTATAAACAACCCGCACTACTGATTTTTATACAATTTGTTCGTAAAATTTAAGTATCGTTTTTATACGTTCAAACGGCATAATTTTTTCTAATAAAAACTTCATTGATAAAGTAGTTTTTTTATTTTTGCGATAACTGCAAAACGGCAATTTTATACAAACATTTGATTGAACGACGATCTCTTTTAGTTTTTATATAGATTTTCTAATATCAAAACTATATTTCATTTAATAAAATTAGATTCTTTCCAGGAAGTAAACTCACCAATTTCGAAGACAATTATAACTTTGCCAGAAATCGCAAATTCCAAGAAGCATATTAGTATATTTTATATTTCTAAAATTTTCCATACGACGTCTAAAATATTTTAGAATAATTGGCATTTAGAAAAAGATAAAATACTTTTGAGATAGCCCTTAATTAAAGCAAAAAGTAAATTCAAAAATTTTAATCTTCTTGTTTACTCGTCATTCTTTTTAACATCGATTCCTGTAAAATCAAAACACTTGCAGTAGAGATTGCAACGAGTTTGTTTTTAGGATTTCTAACTTCTGCCTGCATAGTCATCATAGCTGGAGATTTAGAAACAACCTTTGCTTCGATCAAAACGTATTCGTCTTTTAGCGAGAAGGTTCTAAAAAATTGAGTGGACAAATCGGTTGTAACGCAGGGTCTTTTGGCCGCAAGATAAGAAAGAGGACCAAATGTATTATCCAAAGCGGTACAAAGCATTCCACCTTGAAAAATCCCAACCGGATTTGTAAAACGAGCGTCATAAGGAATTCGAACCACAAGCCTTTTCGGAGGTTCAAATTCAACGAACTCAGCTTTCATTTCTTGGAATGATTTAGGTGGAAGTTCAAGAGTAAGCCCATATTCCTTGAACATTTTATCCGCCATCTTGTTCATATCACTCCACGCTTGTGTTACAGAAACCGACATATTTATGCTCCCATTCTTTCATAGATTTAAGATTTTTGATTGTTTTCGAAAAATAATTTATAAGTTCTTTGAAAGTAAAATCACTTCTTCTCGAGTGTAAGCATCCGGTTTTTTTAAAATCTGAATCAACGCCTTAAACTGATTGGATTTCAAATCAGTTGGTTTCTTTTTAAAATAATACCTTGAAGCCTGATTCAATCCGTTCATTCCTCTTCCCCAGTAAACGCTATTGATATAGTATTCTAAAATTGTATTCTTACCGAGTTCATCTTCCAACGCGGAAGCAATTTGAATTTCTTTCCATTTTCTAGAGAATGATTTTTCCCGAGACAAAAAAAGAGTTCGGGCCAACTGTTGTGTGATTGTACTTGCGCCTCTAATTTTCCTAAAAAACAAAACGGAGGAAATTAAACTAGAATGAATATCAGAAATAGAATAACCTTTATGAGAATAAAATCTTTTGTCTTCCACTTGAACGGTATAAAAAATCCATTCCTCAGGAATCTCAGAAAGTAACACCCATTCCAATTCTAACGGAACAGATTTCTTTTGATCCGGTAAATAAACCAGTCGATCTTGTTGTATTAAAATTTTTTTTTCCGGAAAGAATTGTTCGTAAATCAAAACCACTACAAAAAAAATCAGAAGAAACTTTAAACAAAAAGTATAAAAGGAATCTTTTTGTTTCATAAAAACTCACACCAAATTTGTTTCACTATACTTCTTTTCATTTTGTATTAGAGTTGTTGAAAAAATTCATAGTTTAAATTAAAAAAACTGCTTCAATCGAGCGTTTCCATAAAACAGAAACTAAGTAGCAAATTAATTTTTCAACTCTATTCATTGTATCTTAAAAAAATTTAGCCCAAGAAACGAAACTTGACATTTTACAAGATTTAAAAAAATCTCAATACCGAATTAAAATCTCATTTTCATAAATTAGAAAAATTTCATTTTCTAATGTTTTCGAAGAAACCAAATTCCATTTTTTTAAATCAAAACCAAAATATTCCTCATGTCCGCCCGTAATGGAAGGAAGATCCTTTTTTCCGATTATAAAAGGAACGATCGTAATATAAATTCTAGAAACTAAATTCAACCGAAAGAAAGAATCGTTCAAAGAGGGTCCACCTTCTAAAAGAATCTCCTTATAACCCATTTCGGAAAGAACCTTGAGAACTTCTAAAGGACTCAAGTCATTTCCTAAAATGGGAATGATTTGCGCGCAAGAAGAAAGATTTTCTTGGATCAAATGATGATTCTCGTTTAAACAAAAAATCAAAGGGAGTTCTTTAGAAAAACGGAATACTTTTTTATCTTTCGGAATCGTTCCGGACCTGACTAAAATCACAGGACGAGGATCTTGAGCGTTATCAACATAACGAAGATGTACTACAGGATCGTCGTTTAAAATTGAATTTTTTCCTAAAATTAAAACCTCCGCCTTGGAGCGGATTTCATCCATTTTTTTTTTATCGTTTCTGGAAGAAAGTCCATACCACTTTCCATCCGGGCGAGAAACCTTCCCGTCCAAAGTCATAGCCATATTGATGGATACGTTTGGAAGAGAATTCATTCTTTCGAAACTTTAAGTTCTTTGGCTAAAATTTTAAGAATTGTATTGGAGCAAGTTCCGCAGCCAGTTGAAGCACCGGTATCATCCATAAGTTTTTGAAGTGTATCGTTTCCATTTCGGATAGAAGTCAAAATTTCTTCTTCGGAAATTTGGTTGCATACACAAACCTTTCGAGGGCGCATGAGTTGGTAGAGATCAACTTGATTAAAAAAGGAGGAATCCATATTCTTTTATTTTATTGGACGAGGTCTTTCATTCAGATTAAAGATTCGAAAATCCTATGCAAGAGAAATTTTTTACGGTTTTCATTTGACACCCTGTTTTCAAAAAAATAGCTTTCGAAATTTCTGATCAAAAATAGAAAGGCAAACCATGCAAGACATTAAAAGAGCCCCATTTCGAGAAATTCTCGGCTGGTGTATGTTCGATTTTGCGAACTCATCTTATACGACAGTCATCATTAGTGTAACTTACGGAATTATTTTCAGCCAATTGGTAGTCCCGGCTTCTTCCAACCAAGAAAATCCATTCGAATACGGAAATCTTCTTTGGTCAATTGCGCTTGCAATTTCCTATCTTTTGGTAGTTGTAACGGGTCCAATATTCGGAGCAATCACAGATTATTCCGCGCGGAAAAAACAATTTCTATTTTATAGTTACGTTTTTTGTATCATTTCAACAGGCGCGCTTTGGTTCGTAATTGCTCCGGGGCAATATTTTTTAGCGTTTATTTTAATCATCTTTTCTAATTTCTTTTTTGCATCCGGCGAAAATTTCGCTTCCAGTTTTCTTCCTTATTTAGGACCGAAAGAAGATCTAGGTAAAATTTCCGGTTATGCTTGGGGGATTGGATACTTTGGAGGAATCGCGGCGGTTGCGTTAGTCAACACTTTGGGTCCAAAAACGATAGAGAACTTCGGTAGTCTTCGTATGGTTGGTCCTTACACAGCATTTTTCTTTTTGTTTGCCGGAATTCCTACCTTTCTTCTTTTAAGAGAATATACAGCAGGAAAAGAAAAACCGGAAGGACTTTCTTATCTTAAAATCGGAGTGGAAAGAGTCATCTCCACTCTGAAAGAAATCCATAAATTCAGAGATATGGCTTTGTATCTTGTGTCTTTATTTTTTGCAATGGCGGCACTTGGAATCGTAATCAGTTTCGCTTTTATTTATGGAGCTCAGGAAATTAAAACTCAAAAAGAACACGAGATTGCTATGTTTTTGTTGATCCAACTTTTTGCGGCAATCGGTGCAATCATATTCGGTTTTATTCAAGATAGAATAGGCGCAAAGAAAACTTTTAATATTACACTTTTATTATGGGTTGCCTGTCTTCTATTGATTTATTGGGTAGAAGATCTAACAACATTTTTAACCGGTATCGGAATCCCAACTACAAAACAATGGGTATTTGTAGGAACTACTGTATTTGCAGGAGCAGGTCTTGGAGCCACACAATCCGCAAGCCGAGCGATTGTAGGTCTTTTCGCTCCGGAATCTAAATCAGGAGAATTTTTCGGACTTTGGGGTTTATCCGGAAAAATAGCCGCAGCATTCGGTTTAGTTGCCGTAGGAGGTTTACAGGTTCTTTTTGATTTAAGAAATTCCTTTTTAGTAGTCTCTATTTTCTTTATCGTTTCTCTTTTAATCAACTTTTTTGTAGATGAAAAAAGAGGAATTCAAGCAGCAATAGAGTATAAAGAAATTTGAATTCAAGGAAGCTATAAAATAAATTTTGTGGAAACTATTACATATTCTTATAAAGAAATCTTACTAACTTCTTGAAAATGTTACTTTTGTGTGAGTTCCCACATTTTATTTTTTACACCCAACTCACGTTAAGATAAATTCTTAGAAGTTTTCCTATTGGGAATGACTTGCATTTTTTAAAGATAGTTTTATTCTAATCGTATACGGGTTTTTTGAATGTTTTAGCACCAATTTTTTTAAAAAAATAAGTTTGGATGGAATGAACTTAATTTTCATAAATGTTACATCAAAGACGAGTTTAGAATCTTGTAAATTTCACTTTTATCAAGCGCAATAAATTATTTCTAAGGTAGCTTTTATAAAACGAATTTTAATTTGATAACAGTTTTTAAAGTGAAAATTCTATCCAGAAATTTAATTGGAAGACTCATTTTTGATTTTGTTCTAAAACTTCAAATGTGGGAACTCATACGAAAATTAAACCGTAAAGAAGGATTTTACAAATCTGTAATTTATAATGCGACGTAACTTGTGGGAACTACCACACTTTATCGAACATAAAAAAAATTTGATTTTAAAACTTTGGAATGGATTTTTTATAAAGATTTTCTAAAGTAACTGATAGAGTGTTCCAATAAGGAAAAAAAGATGGCTTTTGAAACCGAAGACGAATTTGAATCTCATCAAAGTCAAAGAAGATTAGCTCTATCTACGATCGACGAATTGACTCAAACGAAATTGGATTTGTTGGAAGCGAGAAAAGAAGTTCCAAGATTTATCAATTTAGCGATCTCTTATCTCAATAAAAAATACCTAACCCAAGAAAAGGTCATTAGTGATTTTTTAATCAAAAAATAAGAGAATTTCTAAATTTTATCAGAAATTGTTCCAAAACTCCAAAGACAGAAGTACTTCCTTTAGAAATTTTTTAGATCCTATCTCGAAAATATTTTATCTTTGTTTAAAATACCGATTTCAATTGTTTTAAGATATTTTCGAAATAACTTTTAGAGCTTGTCCCAAAACCTAAACACCGATAGGTGTTTGCTGAGTTTGATAAAATGTGGGAACTACTACAAAAATTAAACAATATTAGAAATTTGCAAATTCCCAAATGTGACTTAATTGTAGGAACTACTATATTTTATTAAAAATTTCTAAAGAATGGTCACGTAAAATTCTTTGAGGCCTTGGGACAAGCTCTTAATAAAATGTGTGAGTTCCCACAGGAACCGTTTTTTTATACAACTTGCTACTTTTTGAAAATTTTTAGTGATTTGATTTTTGCATGAGTTCCTACATTCAAAGTTTTGAAGTAGATCTGATCATCATTGTCTCGTATCAATTGAATTTAGAATTTGTCCACTGATCCTATAAAATTGAATATTAGAGTTGTTGAAAAATTCCATAGTCCAGATTAACAAAACTGCTTGAATTGATCGTTTCCATAAAACAGAAATAGATGGAGAATTCATTTTTCAAAAACTCTATTGCAAAACTTTGTTTTAAAGCAAAATGCCCGGTACTTTGTTATATCACTCTGAGTAAAGGCCTTTAAATTCCCGACGAAAGCAGGAGTTCCCACATTTGTGAAACTAAAACGTTTTTACTTACTAAATTCAACAAAAACTTCCTCAAACTCAACATAATAATCGATTTCGCATTTATTAAGAACTTGTCCCAAAAAACTAAAAGAATTTTACGCGAAAGGGATCGATGCGAGGTCAATAAATTAAAAACTAAAGAAGATTATTATATAACGTTTCCTGCATGCAATTTATTGACCAGAGCTGAGAGCCCGGTCCGGCTGCTTACGGCAGCCGGATTCGTCCAAATTTTCTTACGTCGAACTCACGTTTAATTTAGCAATGGTCAATCTCATGCAAAAATTTGATTGGTGCATCTTTTGAAATTTTATAGTAACTTTCTTTAAATCACTGAAATTCCAACATTTTAGAAATCATCATCTTCTGGTCCAGTTCCATAGTATGGAGTTTAAGACTTACCATCTTATCTACCTTTCTCAAATATCTTTTGTATTGGAGAATGATCTGTTTTTGTTTGTTATAAGGAAGAGGATTTGTGACGTCGTTTAACTTAGTGGTTACACTTGCAGGTACGGGTTGAATAGGATTATCAGGCCAAAGAAAATCTGTGTCGTGACTCGAAAAAAATTCTAAAAGAATTTCACTATTATTGTTAGGGGTTCTTTTTCCATCTCCTAAAAAAGTTGGCCCTTTAGGAGAATGATTGATGAGTCTTCTCATCTCTCGAATAAAAACCTCTCCTTTTGCGTTCGTCCTTTTAAACTGAAGAATGATCTTTTCCAGAGATTTACCGTCGGTTCCAGGGTAAATGTAAATCTTAGATTGATATAGATACGTTTTCGGATAATCAGCAAAAGATTGACCAAGACCTAAATCCAATTGAAGGTATTGTTTATTTTCTTTGTCTTGAAATAAAAACTTACCGGCTTCACGTGGTTCGTCTTCAATATATCGGAGCGCTTTTTTATACGTTTCGTTTCCAAGTAAATTATTGATTTTTAAAATATTTCCGGCAATCGAAGCGTGTAGATTATCCACTTCTATATCCGTAAAACCACTTTTGCGTACTGTTTCAACCTGTCTTAATTCTTCCTTCTCTTCCAGCGTTAATACCTTGTTAGGCGCTGCCCCTAAACCAAAAATGGTAAGAATGATCAGAAATAAAAAAATACGGATGTTCATAAATTTACCCTTATTCAGATTATCGAAATTCTGATCCCTCATTCTTGATTTTACAAACTAAAAAATTTCGAAGTATTATGACTCGTTATTGTAGGTTCAACGGATTTTTCGAAGAAGAGTTAAGATCTTCCAGTATAGCACCTGAAAGATTAGATTTAAAGAATCGGTCTTTGGAAACACTATTTTTTCTTTTCCAATCGATTTGTAATCCTTCTACGATTTTGTTTTTACACGAGCTTCCAGACCCGAGTTGGACTCAGTTTTGGAAAGATAGAGGAATTCAATTTTGTGATTTCCAACTTTTCAAAAAAAACTCAAAGAAAATTCTTCAATCTTCTTCTACTATCGATCCGATTAGAATCTGGGAAGAATGGGGCTCCGTTTCCAATCTAAACGACTCGGGGGAAATTCTTTTTTCTTCTGAAAAAGCAAGTCTTTCCAAAAGATTAAACTCTAAGATCCTTTTGACCCGTTGGAAATCAGAACAAGATTTTCAAGATATTCCCTCAAAAATTTTAGAGAGATCTTACGACCTCTACGATTTAATTTCAGAATGGTCGGAACTACAGACAGATAAAATTGTTCTTAAGCCGGAATTTAGTTTTTCGGGAAGACATAAAATTCTCAAATTCACTTCTATTACTTCGGAACAGTGGGGAAGCTCTGACCTTCAAAAAGAATCTGCTTGGTTTCCCTGTGTGGCACAACCTTGGGTTCAGAGAACTTATGATTTTTCGTGCCTCTATGATTTTAATGCAGTAGTTCCCACATTTTTAGGAAGTACGATCCAAATCTGCGATGAAAGAGGAACATATAACGGCGCTTATATTACTTCCCAAAAAGAATCTGAATTTTTCTTTTTTCTTTTAGAACCGATCGTAAAAAAATTATCCGAAAATTTTTCTCCAGAATATCAAGGTCCGGTTTCAATCGACGGTTTCGAATTCTACTCTCAAAACATAAAAAAAATACAAAGGATCAGTGAAACCAATTACAGATGGTCTATGGGAAGAATTCTATTCGAATTTTCTAAATCCGTTCTATTTCAACAAAAAAGAAACACGTTCGAAAAAAACCTTTCCATTCTTACTTTGCCTTTGAAACGAACGATCCCGAATTATTCACAATGGATTTACGATTGGGGCAAATCCCAAGAAATCGAAATTTTTCCTTTAACTCCGGATCGTTTTGCATCCGGAAAACCGTATGGGACTTCTTGGATTCTTTTGAAATTTTTAAAAAACTCCGAAGAAAGGATGCAAGACAGAATCCAAAAGTTTTATTCCGAATGGAGGAAACGAATTCTTTACTGAAATGTACTTGAGGCTTTTTCAGACCCTGGCAGTATGTCCTATAAACCATCCGCAACCAACTTTAGGATAAAAAATGGAACTGTTTTTAAACTACGCACTTTACGTAATCGTCAGCATTGGATTTTTAATTCCCTTTACCGGATTTGTAATCGGAGCCGGAGCGATTATCAAAGCGACTCTCGTGGGGTTTACCGTTAACTTTTCTTCCCAAGTTTTAGAAGAAAATAAACTCCAAGATTTTATTGAAAGAAACAAAGACAATAAATTAGGAAAGTTCCTTCAAGAAGTAGTTTTAAAAGGCCAAGAAAAATTAAAAGGTAGTCCTGTAAAAAAGGCTCACGAAGAAGAAGGGCACGGTTCACACCATATCATTTCTGTTAAAACTTATTCTCTGATTTTTGCTACTTTGATTTTTTTTACATTTGTCACCGTTTGGGTTGCGGGTATCGACTTCGGTGCAATGAACGTAATCATAGCAATGGCGGTAGCGACTGCAAAGGCTTCCTTAGTTCTCGGATATTTTATGCATCTTAAATACGATACTTTGATGAACAGGGTTATTTTCGGATCCGGATTTTTGTTTCTTCTTCTATTGTTCGGATTTTCTGCAGCGGATATTTTTACAAGATTTAAGGTTTTACTTTCTTTTGCGTTCTAATCGATAAACGCTGATCTTTTTAAAACGTAAGCTTAAGCCGATCTTGATGATCGGCTTTTCTATTTTCGGAAATTTAATTCATAGAACAACTTGATTTAAACTTTTGTAAAAATTCGAACTCTTTAGATAGAGTTAAAAACGTAAGTTCTAATTAAAATAGAATTGTTCTTTATAAAATAATTTTTTAATTTAGTAATGTCTTATAATAACAATTTGATTGAATAATCGTTGTTTTTGAGTTTTTAAAAAAATTTCCTAAGAATCAATTGACTCACTTTTCTTAATCCAAGATTTTTTCATTTTCCGGAGAATCCTTTATGAAACACAATCTAATTCGTATTCCATTTTTATTATTTATCTTGATACTTATATTCCTGAGTTGTAAAAAAGAACATAAACTCGATCCAAATGCACAAGTGGTTCAAATTCCAGCTCTCGGACTCGGGCTTGATTACGAAGGTTGGTATTTTAGCGACAATCAAAATCTTATAGACCAAACAGAAAACGCTACACCAAACCCAGAGATCAAAAAGGCTTTGGAAATAGTAGGAGTTAATTTTTTTCTATTTGAATATCCTCAAAATAGTACACAAGTCCAACCATTCAATACAAACATCAATTATACGGTTGAAGATCTTTCTAAGCAGCCTAGGGAGATTACCTTGGATGATTATGTTTCCGCAATCACCGGATTCTATCCGACAGCCTTTCAAAAATACGAAATGATCAGCCCTCCTAAAAAATCTAAAATTCACGGAATGGAAAGTTTGCTTTTAGAAAGTAGGTTTGAACAATTTATCGGCGGCAAAAATGTTAAAGTTCATAATTACCAAAGAATTTTTATTGTTAATAAAAAAGCTCACGTTTTTACGGGAACATTTTTAGATAAAGACTCACGATCCAAAGGCCCCAAAGTTTTGGAACTTCTAAATAAGTTTGTTAAATTATAAGCTTAATTTCAAATCAACCACATTCAGAAATATAATAGAGTTGTTGAAAAATTCCATAGTTCAGATCAACAAAACTGTTTTAATCTACAGTTTCATGAAACAGAAACTGATGGAAAATTAATTTTTCAACAATTCTAATAAAAACAATAAAATTTTTAGAAACTTAAAATCGCAAAAAGGAGTTATACTTAAATGAAACTTTTTTCAAAACAAATTCAATTATTCTTATGGATACTATTTCTATTTTTTCTTTCGACAAATAAAATATGGAGTCATGATATTACACTTACTGATTATTTTAGAGAAGAAGAAACTTCCAGTTATCCATTTTATTTAAACTTCAAATTGAATCAGGATTTTTCTGCATTGGTTCGATTTCCGACAAAAACACATGGTAAATATCAGATCGTATTGGGTGGCAAACACAGAATTTCCTACCAATTTTATATCTTTATTTAAAATTTCGTTGAACGGCGAAGGTCACAAAGAACTTCCATTTCAAATCAGTAAGCCTACCAAACGAGGTAGAATTTTTTCGATCATAGATTTTACAATAAAAGAAGGAGACGCTTATCGAAACGATTACGTCGATTTGCATATTAGGATTATAGAGAAAAAAGTGAACGCCCTCAATTCAAAAAATAAAACTCTATTTAACCAAAATTTTTTGGAATTAGGTTTTAGGAAAAAAGATTGATTCAAGTTCTACAAACAATTTTAAAAAATGGAATATACAATAATTTCGAAATTAAAATATTTCTTCAAAATGTGTAAACTTTTCCAACTTATAAACGTATGTTCGCAAAATATATATTTAATGTTAATAAGGAATTCCAATTTCTTTTAAGATCGTTTTTGCACGGTTTTGAAATTCAATTTCCTCTTCCGGAGTAAAAGGTCCAAAAATTCCTCTCTGAAATCGATCCGAAAGAGCAATATATTCCAAACAACCCGCTACACTTAAAATGGGTTTTGCTTTTCCTTCTAAAATCTTTAATTCTCCATTTTTTTGTATAACCATAGCTCCAGGAGGAATTTTTTTTCCACCTCGAATCATACAACCAGCGGTTACCATTGCCCCGTCTCCAACGTCAGCCTCGTCCAAAACGATACTTCCGATTCCGATCAGACAACCCTTTCCGATCTTACATCCGTGTAACATAGTATTATGACCAACTAATGTATAATCTCCAATCGTGATTCCGCGACTTGAATCAGTATGAAGAGTAGAATTGTCTTGAATATTTACCCCTTTACCCAAAACGATTCGATTCATGTCAGCACGAACCACCACTCCTGGCCAAAGAGAAGAATAAGGCCCCATTTCAACAAGACCAATTGCAGTCGCCTGAGGATGAATAAATGCAGTTTGATGAATATTCATTTGGATTTTTTCCCCAAACGACTTTAATAAAGGATTCTAACAAGTCTACAAAAAATGATATGTTTTGATTAGCCTTTCATAAAATTTGATGGCAAACTTTTAAAAATAAAATTTTATACAGTAAATTCAATTTTTATAAATTATATATTTAGAATGAATTTTGAACTTATACCAAAATCTAAATTTTAATAGGGTTTTTGAAAATTTCCATAGCCCAGATTAACAAAAGCTTTCAATTGACCGTTTCCATAAAAAAAAATAGATAGGGAATTCATTTTTCAAAAACGCCACTATAAAATTTATAAACGTAAAAATGTGAGGATTTCTATAAAACTACAGCATTTATTAGAAATTTCTAAAGGATTATCTTTTAGTTCCTTCTAGGTTTTGAAGCTAGTTTTCTACCTCAAAACAAATCCGCTTTTTCCCGCAAGAGCGACTAACTGGTCCGAAATTTCTTTGATTCTTTCCTGAGTAAAAGTTTTTTCGTAGTTCACCAATCGAAAACGATAACTCACTGACTTTTTTCCTTCGGGAACGTTCCCACCCATAAATTGAGAATATACCCAACCTTCTTGTAATTCGGGAATTTTTTCCAATTTTACAAGATCTGTAAATACGTTTGTGTTTTCTTTTTCTCCAACCAAAATTGAAAGATCGATTTCTGCCTCCGGAAATTGAGAAGGTGTCACAAAACGAGAAACTTTCCGATTCTGATTCCAAAGTTCTACAATCCGTTCAAATTCAAAAGAACCGTAAATTACCCTTTTTTTAAGTTCAAAAGAATCTAAAATTGCTGGGTGAACATATCCTAAATAACCTACAAAGACTTCTGAGTCATCTTTTCTGGATTTTATCACCAAACACAAATTTGCGCCCGGATGAAAGATAGTTTCTTGTTGTATTTTCCAAGTATATTCAAAAATTTGAATGGATTCTAAAAAAGACTCCATCTCTTTTTTTACTTTCAAAAAATCTTCTTCTAAAAGTTTTAAATCGGTTTCTGAACTTTTTCTATCAAAGGAAACCGCAAAAGCAAAAATTTTCTTTTCATTTTCCGGTTCTGGAAGATTAAAATATACACGACCAAATTCAAAAATCTTTATATCCGAAAATCGATCCTGATTAGTACGGACATTTTTTAATAAGGACGGCAAAAGCGAATTTCTCAAAACGGATTGTTCTTCTGGCATTTCGTTTTTAATTTTTACCGAAAGCTTAGGGTCTCCAGAAAATTCGTTTTCTTTGTAAGATTGAAAAGAATAATTAAAAACTTCATGATATTTTAAAGCTATAGCAAAAAAAGTTTTACACTTTCTTTCCAACTCCCTACTTAGGTTTCGGATTGGAGTTTTGACTTCCGCCAACAAAGGAACTACTTGGATCGTATCGTAACCCTTGGTTCTTCCGATTTCCTCTACAAGATCTTCCGGAATAGTCACGTCGTAATTATGACGAAACCTAGGGACCAAAACTTCCAAATGTTCTCCTTTCCAAGAAACTGTAAAATGCAATCTTTCTAATATATCCGTAATGTCCCCTTGAGACAAAGTAACACCTAACTTCGCATTAATAAAATGAATATCCGTATGGATACGAATTTCTTTATGAGGAGTATGTAAAAATCCTACTGGCTCGCTTGCTTTCAATTTGGAACAACCATTTTCTTTTAAAAGATTAAGCGCGCGACGAATTACAGGAAGAGTTGTAGTTGCTTCCAGCCCTTTTTCGTAACGAACAGACGAATCGGATCGAATGCCGGTGGAACGTATAGACTTACGAACCCTTTCTCTTGCAAAAACTGCGGATTCCATTACGATTTCCGTCGTAGTATTTTGTACAGCAGATTCTTTACCTCCCATCACACCTGCAATTGCTACAGGTTTCCCTTGATTACGGATCAATAAAATTTCCTCTTCTAAAGTAGGAGAAGTTTCGTCTAAAAGCGCAAAACTTTCCCCTTTTTTTGCAAAAGAAACTTCGAGAGAAATTCCACCTTGATTTTCTAAAAATTTCTTATCAAAAAAATGAGTGGGTTGACCCATTTCCAACATCACATAATTAGAAACGTCCACTATGTTGTTAATCACTCTAATTCCACATTTTTGCAATCTGGACTGAAATTTTCTTTTTGAGGGAAAGACAGAAATCCCAGAAATTGAAGACGCGTAGTAAGAATGTGCATTCTGATTTTCTAATACTTGCGGAAGTTTGACAGATAAGTCAAAATTCCAAAGAGATTCGAAAGGATTAAAAATAATCGGTAAACGAAGTTGAGAAGCGAGTTCTCTCGCAAAACCAAAGTGGCTCCAAAGATCCGGTCTATGTGTAATAGATTTATTATCAACTTCAAATATAATATCATCATAATATAACAATGAACGAACCGTCTTGCCGACCTTGGCTTCGTCAAGTCCATTTAAAATCCAGACACCGTTACTTTCTTCCGACAAAAAAAGTTCTTTTTCGGAGCATAACATCCCCGAACTTTTGATTCCCCTAAGTTCAGATTCTAAAATTTCTTTGTCCCCTAGTTTTGCTCCCGGAATCGCTAGAGGAACCAGATCGCCTACTTTTACGTTAGTCGCTCCGGTTACAATTTGAGATTTAGAACCTCCATCAAAAACCTGAGCAATTTGGAGTTTATCCGCAGAAGGATGTTTTTCCAGAGATTCGATCCGAACAATTTTTACAAAATCCAATTCAGGACGAAACTGTGCCGCGTCGTCGATCTCACAAACAGAAATCGCAATCTTCTTTAAGATCGCATCGAGTCCCACCTCCTTCAAGGGTGTAAAATCGTTCATCCAATCTAAAGAAAGTTTCACGTATAGAACTCCGGTCCAATGATTAAGTTCCAGAAACCTCGATTAAAATCGGATGTCGAGCAGTAAAACTTTTCCAGTTCAAGAAGGAAGATATACTTGAAAAAGTTGAAATCGATGTTGAATCGTTTTGCCGTTTCTCACCTTACGAAGCTCTCGATCAAAATCTTCTTTCACTTTTTGAATTTCATTTCTAGTTCGATTCATGGCCGATTTTTTTTCTGGCTTTCCTTCCCATTTAAACGCGGCCTCTTGACGCATCAATTTTTCTTCGAGTTGTCTTAGAGTGTTTTGATTGCTGGTTCTGATTTTAAATTCTTCTTTTTGAAAAAGATCTAAGGTTTGGTCCCCGAGTTCTTTTTTTCTTGATTCTACAATTTCATCTAAAGAAATAAAAGTTCGAATTAAATTTTCTTCCAGTCGAGTTGGTAGCTCGGGATGTGGAGAAATCGCCAACGATCTTGTCAAAGAATTGTATTCCCTAAGCTCTTCTGGAAGTGTTTCAATTTGTTTTACAGAACCAGTATTAGGGTTTGTTTCAAAGTAAAATAACTCGGTCCGATTGAGAGTAAATTGAAACTCTACCAGAAAAACATAATATTCTTTATTAGAAATAGAATGAAAAGAAGTATTCCATCCTTTTTGATTTTGAATCAGATAAGAAACCGTTTTATCTATTAGAGGATGACCAAAAGCCAAAAACTCCAAACTGTCGTTTTGAAGCGCCAACTCGGAATCAAACGTTCCGTATTTTCCTTTATATTGCGGAGAATCAATTTCGTAAATTTGCGGTTTTTTCCGGATCAATTGAAAACCCGCTTCTTCCGGAAAAATTTTGGTAAAACGAGAAACAAATTCTTCCAAATGAGTATTGTTAAACGAACGCTCTTCAAGTGTATGACTGTAATAATCTTGAAGATTAAAATCGATCAATTTAGGAGTAACAAGAGCGCCTAACTTTTCAAAACCTTTTTTGGCAATTTTGATCCGGTTATCTATTTCTTCTTCCATTTCCGTTTTGGACTTATTACCGGTAACGAACTTCATAAAGGAAGAATTAAAATCCAACTCGTCTTCGATCGCGCCTAAAAGTTCGTCAGAAGATCCGATCGACTCTTCAAACAAACGGATCTTACTTGTAAGTACTTCTAAAATTCTTTCTGCTACGGTGTCCTTACTTGCAAAGTTAAATATGAACACGTTGTCCTTCTGACCAAATCGATGGATCCTTCCAATCCTCTGTTCTATCTTAAGCGGGCTCCAAGGAAGATCGTAATTAAAAAGAACATTTGCAAATTGAAGATTTCTTCCTTCTCCTCCGGCTTCAGTACAAATTAGAATTTCCGTTTTTGTTTTAAATTCTACGATCGCTTTTTCCTTTGCGTCGGCACTCAAAGAACCGTGAAACAAAGTGACTTGAAAATCAGAAAGAACCGAGGCCAAAAAATCCTGGGTGGTTCTAAACTGAGTAAATATTATAAATTTTAAATGTCCTTCTTTTTGAAGTTTGAGAATCGTTTCTTTTAATTTAATGGACTTTTTATCTTCTTTGATTTTTTTTCCTAAAAGTATCAACCGATTGAGGGAAAGAATTTCCCTTTTTAAACTTTGAAGATCCAATTGAACCGATTCGTCCAAACCTGAAACAAATTCCTCCACGTCTTCGGTTTCGTCTAAATCCCATTCTTCCAAATTAGATTCCATTTTTTGAATATGATGAAATCTGTTTTCTAAAAGAAATTTTCTTTTTGTAAGCGCAGACAAAAGTGCAAACACGGAAGAATCCAAAAGTTTTTGGAATACAATCATTACAAACCCAATCGCACGGTTTTGAGTTCTCATAGCTAGATTGTATTCTCTTCTGACGTAATTAGTCGTCTCTTCGTAAAACTCCCTTTCGACCGGCGATAATTCTATTCGGACCGTTTTGGCAAATCGTTTGGTAAATCCGCCGACTTCGATTTTTCTTCTTCGTAGTAAAACCCTGGAAATTTTATCTTTAAGATCCGCTTTGTTTCCTAGAATATAATCATTTACGAATGTATGATACGGACCCAAAATGTTTGGATCGATAAGATGCATTAGATAATAAAGTTCTTCTAATTTTCCACGAAATGGAGTTGCTGTTAAAAGCAAAAGACATTCGCATTTCTTAGAAATTTTTTCAGCAAATAGATAAGCACGTGTAATTTTATGATAGTCTCTTCTCAATCTGTGAGCTTCGTCAAAGATTACGATGTCCCATTTTGTTTTTAGAATTTCTTCGGCATATTTTGGATTTTTAATAAAGTCAATGGAAGTGATTACGTGTTGAAAATTTCTCCAGTTCTTTTCTCCGTCTGTGTGAAAATTTCTTCGTTTAACAATTTTAAAGTCTTCGTTGAATTTATTTTTCAACTCCTGTTGCCACTGAACCAACAAAGGAGAAGGTGCTACGATCAAAACTTTTTTATATCCCCTTCGAAAGATAAGTTCCTTCATAACCAGAGCGGCTTCGATCGTTTTTCCTAAACCAACTTCATCCGCGAGAATAAAACGTGGACGTAAGCTATTAACTACGATATACGTGGATTCAATCTGATGTGGAAGTAGTCTAGTCCTCGAATTTGAAAGAGCCGAAAGTTTATCAAATGCGTGTGTGAGTTTTAATTCGTAGGCAGTGAGAGCCAAATTCATCAGATGAGAGTGTTCTTCCACATTTCGAAGCGATAATGGATAACTGGGAAGAATTCTCAAATAAGTAGAATTTTCGGAAACTGTCTTTTTCGTTTGAGAAGTGGAGAATTCAATTGCAAATTTACCTTCAACCGAAGAAACTATCTTTCCGATTCCAGATTCGGGAGAATTAGTTAGGTAACAAAAATCTCCTCGATAACCAGAACTTGATTTAGATTCAAAGTCTAGGCTGAGTTGTAAAACTTCTTCCAACTAAACTCCCCTTTGATCTCCCCAGATATACTTATGAGTTTGTAATGAAAGTCTAAGCCCAGAACCAAGAGAAGATTTCATCCATTCTGAAAGAATTTCGGGGGATAACTCTCCTTGAACTGGAGATGCCAAAAGATTTCCAACTAACGCGTGTTTTTCGATTATTTCCAAACACCTTTCGAAATCTTTTTTATCTCGGATCACAAATTTAATCTCATCCAAAGGATTTTTTCTTTCTTTATAAATTTCCAAGTTTTTCAAATTCATTCGATCTTCCATTCCGGAACCAGGAAGTTTATAATCCATTGTAAAAACAAATTGATCCATTCCTTCGATCAATTCCGCTCCGTTAGTTTCCACCCTAGGTCTTGGGTAAGGACTGGAAGAATTTCTAGTTCTAAAAATTTCGTTTCCTAAAGTGATACTAAATTCTCGATTTCTTCCTTCCAGAGGCTCTCCCCCAGTCAGTAAAATCTGAATATTTACAACACTTAATTCTTGGATTTTATCCAAGACTTGGTTTACACTCATCTCTTCTCCAGCTTTTGGAGACAACGCATACGGAGTATCACACCATAATTTTCTTCCGACAACCATTCCACAACGAAGAGAACACCCAGCCATTCGAACAAATATAGTCGGAATACCCGTTGAAATCCCTTCTCCCGAAAGAGAAAGATAGATTTCATGTATAGACGTTTTCAGATTGTCCATGGGTTCTTTCGAGTACAAGATTTTTCTTTAGACCAAAGATAAGTTCGCAAAAAAATAAAAATCCAAATTCCAGAATTTAGAAACTACCCTTTGCGGTCAACCCTCGGAGTTGTATTTTTAAAAGACAAATTTTTTCCTTTGTAACACTTGGTGTAGACAAAAAGTTTTTTGAGAATGTAAGAGTTCTCACAATTTGACAGATTAGACAGTAAACTCAAAAATAATGCAGTAGTTCCTACACTTCAAAGAATCTATTACTCAGAACTATATAACAGAATCCTCAACATTCCGTATTGAAACAGGGTTTTATGATTAAAATTTGCGGTATTTAATTTAATAGTAAGTTTGATTTCATAAAAGAAATGTAAAAGTTCCTGCCATTTGGTTTGTGATTCAAATTTTAATTTCTTTGAAAAACGATAGTATTTCACTTCATTTTTTCGGATTCAGTTTTCATATTCCTAAAAACAGGGAGTTCCCACATTCAAGAATTTTATCTTACTCAGAACTATAAATTCAGTAGTGGATTTTATGCAAAACACTGCTTGAATGCAAAATATTGGTATTCTTTTATATAACTCTAAATAATAAACTTGTAAGATTCGTTATATTGATTCTGATTTACTCAAAGTGTAGGAACTCATACAATTTGAGTTCAAAGAAAATTTGCTTGTTCTTTTGCTTGTCAATCCGGATAGAACCCAATCCATTTGTAAGAAAAGAAAATTCCGGGGTCCTCTTGATTCGTTATATACCTGCTTTTATCTTTGTTTATTTATTTTATCTTCCGTTTCAAATTTTACCGTATCGTTTGTGTCTTTTATACGGAAAATTTCTTGTAATTCTTCTTTATCCGTTTGCAAGAAAACACAGAAAGATTGCGTACGAAAACATTTCCTACGCTTTTCCAGAATATACTGAATCTCAAAAGAAAGAACTCGTTTGGAAAAGTGTTCTTCATATCGGGAATTTAGTTGCAGGTACTTTATTTGCTCCTCGTTTGAATCAAAAATGGATGGACCGTTATTTGGTGTACGATCCGAAATCTCTAGAGATCGAAAAGAAAACAAACGAAGAAGGTGTAGGAGTCGTTTTGATTTCCGGTCATTTTGGGACTTGGGAAATTTTAGTTCAGTTTATGGGAATCCGTATGAAAGGCGGAGGGATTTATAAAAAAGTTAGAAATCCTCTCGTGGATAAACTGATTTATAAACTTAGAACAAAAAACGGAATCAAACTCGTTTCCACAGAAGAATCCAGTCAAGTGACCAAAATGTTAAAACAAGGTTATTGGATAGGTTTTGGCTCGGACCAAAATGCGGGTAAAGTCGGAATTTTTGTAAATTTTTTCAATCGCCCCGCCTCCACCTATCAGGGCCCCGCTTTAATGGCTTATCTTACAGGCGCAAAGATGCTTTTGTATTCGGTTCTTTGCGGAGAAAATGGAAAGGTGATCGTTCGAGTCAAAGACTTAGGTTTTGTGGATAAAAAAGCGTTTCCAGATAGAGAAACCGCAATTCGTCACTACACCAAAGTTTGGACAAAGGCGTTAGAAGAAGAAGTAAAACTTTTTCCAGAACAATACTTTTGGGTCCATAGACGTTGGAGAACAAAACCGGGAGATTTTCCCGGTCAAATTTAATTCACTTTTCATAATTTAAGTTTTTATAATATTTCTAAGTTTACTCAAGCTGATTGTTTGGATTTTTATATAGAAGCCGTCTCTAAAAACGATTTTTATCCATTCGTCTTATTCAGAACTACATAATAGAGTACCTATTTAATTAACGTGAATTCGGTCTAAGGAGAGATTAAAAGTTGTAAATTGTCTTTAGATCTCAAATTCAAAGACGGTTTTTTTGGAAAGAATGAAAATGCAACTAAACCACTTAAAAGATTAACAGCCCAATTGCAAAAACTCCGATGTCTAGTATGTTGAATTTGGCAGATATTTTTAAGTTCATCGTTAACCGATTCAATGATAGCTCTTTTTCTTAGAAGAATTTTATCAACCAAGGGCATTAATTTATTTTTCATATTCTTTTTAAGTTTTGTAATGAGTTGAATTCCCTTTTCATAAAGACTTTCAAATAGAGATTGACTGATGTATCCTCTATCTCCGAAAAGTTTATCGTAAATCTTTTTAACAAGTGGGAAAATCACTTTCGAGTTTCTGTCGTCGACGTTTCCAGGAGTGACCATAAATGATAATATTTCACCTTGATCATTTACGATTAAATGTAATTTAAAGCCGTAAAACCAGCCTGTGCTTGATTTCCCTCGTTGTGCAATGTTTTTAAATACTTTATGAGAATGGATTCTTCTGTTGTCGCATACTTTGAGAATTGTAGAATCAATGA
>NZ_AKWY02000020.1:167500-357938 GCF_000306255.2 Leptospira noguchii serovar Panama str. CZ214 | reverse complement strand
CGTGGCAGGAAAAAGAAATCGTAAATTTCAGCTCAGCCTGAGTGAGGTAGCAACAATCGTAGTTTATTTTCATCTTTCTCATTACAGAGAATTTAAAAATTTTTATTTGATAGAAATAAAAAAGAATCTGAAATCCGAATTCCCAAAAGCGGTAAGTTACAATCGTTTCGTTGAACTGATGCCTAACGTGTTAGCTGTTATAGCTTCCTTTCTATCCAACACTTGTATGGGAAAATGTTCCGGAATATCGTTCATTGATTCTACAATTCTCAAAGTATGCGACAACAGAAGAATCCATTCTCATAAAGTATTTAAAAACATTGCACAACGAGGGAAATCAAGCACAGGCTGGTTTTACGGCTTTAAATTACATTTAATCGTAAATGATCAAGGTGAAATATTATCATTTATGGTCACTCCTGGAAACGTCGACGACAGAAACTCGAAAGTGATTTTCCCACTTGTTAAAAAGATTTACGATAAACTTTTCGGAGATAGAGGATACATCAGTCAATCTCTATTTGAAAGTCTTTATGAAAAGGGAATTCAACTCATTACAAAACTTAAAAAGAATATGAAAAATAAATTAATGCCCTTGGTTGATAAAATTCTTCTAAGAAAAAGAGCTATCATTGAATCGGTTAACGATGAACTTAAAAATATCTGCCAAATTCAACATACTATACATCGGAGTTTTTGCAATTGGGCTGTTAATCTTTTAAGTGGTTTAGTTGCATTTTCATTCTTTCCAAAAAAACCGTCTTTGAATTTGAGATCTAAAGACAATTTACAACTTTTAATCTCTCCTTAGACCGAATTCACGTTATTTAAAGTGGCGATGGCAAAACTTTACGACAGAAAGAATGCGTTAAGCCGCCGATATGTTAAACGACAAAGTGGTCCCCTGGTTCAAAGAAGAAGGCGTTCGCTTGTTGAGGATTCTAACGGATAGAGGAACTAAAGTATTGTGGAAATAGGGAACACCATGAATTCCAACTATTCCTTGCTGTGGAAGATATAGACCATTCTAAAACAAAAGCAAGACATCCTCAATCCAACGGTATTTGTGAAAGATTTCATAGAACCGTTCAAGATGAATTCTATGCAGTTGCTTTCAGGAAGAAGGTATACAACTCGATCGAAGATTTGCAAAAGGATTTGGATCAGTGGATGATTCTTATAACTATGAGCGAACACATCAAGGCAAGTTTTGTTTTGGGAAAACTCCGATACAAACTTTTCTTGACGCTAAGGAGTTAGCTAAGAATAAACATCTTCTTCATTATATAACAATCTTAACATTCACATCTTTGCCGGGTGCTTCTTTTTGATTGGGTTTTTAGAGGTTCCCTATAGAATAAAATAGACTATAAAAAATTTAAGAAGAACAATCTGTTAGATCAGATAAAAAGATCAAGAGTTTAAGAATGAAAAATTTTTGATATTGTCTTGAATGGTTAAAATTCAGATATTCCTTCCTTCTGAACCCGAAATGAAAATCGACTTCGAGTTCAGAAAAAACGATGATCAAAATGTCATTGCCTTATCTAAAGCTTCGTCTAAATCGATTGACATCGTAATCAGTTTATCTAGTCGAGTTAGTTCGAAAATTTTATTAATCGGGCTAGGGATTGCATATACAATTAAAGCACCTTTCAATTGTTTCATCAGTTTGGCTTGTGTACTGATAAGAACTGCAAGTCCTGAGGAGTCTATATGTGTTGTAGCGGATAAATCTAATAGAAGTACTCTCGCACCCTCGTCAATTTTCGAATTGAATAAATCTTTGAGTTTCTTTGAAGAAAAAATATTTACTTCCCCGCTCGTTTTTACGATCGTCATATGAGGTTTTAGTAAATGATTTACGTGAGAATTAGATATAATCTCTACGGATAACTCATCTTTTGAATTGTTTGTTGCTTCCATTTTTGTTTTCCTAAAAGTTAATGTTAATTTTCATTTCGATTTTTTGATCCTTTTCTACCGAATGTAAATTGGGATTTGCCGGCATTTCTTGAAAGAAGAAAGAAAATGTAGCCGGAAAAGTGACTAGTGCGGTGTTAAATAAATAAGTACAAACTAAAGATATTAGAAAAAGCTGATTTAAGCTTTTGTGTTTATTAAATTCTCCATTTGGTTGTTCTATCCAGAGAATAGAGCCGTCCCCCTGAGGAATAAACAAAGGAGTTTTCCCTTCTGAATTTTTTGCTTCTATAAATTCGTAAAGACTTCCTATGGCAAAAAATGCAGCAGCCCCCATCAAAGCAAACCCGCTTTTTGTATATCCTTGATTTTTAATATAGTAACCAGGAATTAAATAATCTAAAATTGTAATGGGTTGAATTTCTTTTTCTTTTGGAGGAGGAGGTTCTTCTTTTTTTTCTTGAATGGCTTTATAAAATACTGAAGCAATTTCTTCTTTTGGAATTAAAACCGGGGTTGGATCTGATTCGTTTTGAACCGAAATTCCACCTTCATTTACACTTTGAATAAGAGATAAAACTTCCTTTTGATTTTTGGATGTAATCCGTATTTGAAAACCTGTTTTGGAAAGTTGTTCTAAAATTTTGGTAGAAGGAGCTTCTATGCTAATCGATTCTAAATCTTTGAAAGAGGCTCTGAGATACTTATTCTCGTCTACATAATAAACTGTATTTGTATTGAGTTTAATGATTTTTAGACTGCATTTAGGTTCTGGTTGTTCTTTAAAATGAATACAAAGAAGATTTCCTTCCTCTTCGAAAAATATTTCGGCTATATCTTTTTTTAAAATCTTTATATCTTCACCTTCGGTTGTGATGATGATATAATCCGATGTTCCTTCGGTTTCTTTTAAATCTCCTGAAAGTTGTTCTCCTGATTTTAAAATTACCCTATGAGCATATAGATGACTTGTTAGAAAAGTAAAAAGTAAAATGTAGATTAGAGTTCTTCTCATTTAGACAACTCAATTTGAATCGGAGAATTTAGACTGATTTTCTTTTTAGAATTTCTTTCGATTAAGGTAATAGATTGGTCGTCTTCAAAAACCGCTTTTAAGAACGGAATCTTTTCCTTGTTTTGAACAAATAAAAGTTTATGAGAATTTTTAATGGAATTCTTCATAAGACCAATAGAATCGATCGTATAAGTTGCGATTGTAATTGGAAAATGGGCTGAGAAAAGTTTAGTTTCGTCTCCGTTTATAATAATCTTATCTCCGTAAACTGGAACAGAATCAGTGACTTGAATTGCAATGTAATTTTTACTTTCAACTTTAGTTTCTTCTTCTACTTTTTTTAAGAAAGCTTCTGATTTAGCAACCACTGCCTGCAATTCTGAACTTAAGAGACTTTTCTTTTCTTCGTCACCGCGCCCGGTTTTATTAGGATTGAATAAATTTTCTTCAACGCTAGAATGTTTTAATTTTTCGGAAGATGCTTTGATTTCCGCTGCCTCGCTTGCATCTCCAAGCCTTTCAGCGTTTTTATCTGAAATCTTTACGATTTCACTTCCTGCATTGTAATAATGACCCAACATCATCAATCTGCGATTTGCTTTAATCGCAATCTCTTTATCGGTATTGGAAAATGCAAGTTTTGCATATTCGGTAATGGCAGCATTTTGATTACCGGTTTTTTCCAAAGAATATGATTGAATGTATTTCATTTCCGCAGAAGTCATATCGGATTTTGCAAATTCTTCCAAAACTTTAGCGTAGTTTCCTTTTGCGAAATAAGCCCTTGCTCTAGATTCTGGGCTATCAAAATTTTCTTCAATTTCTTTGGCGCTTTGTTTGGATCTTTGTATGATCGCGATTAAAATTTCCGCGTCGTTTGCAAATACAGTTCCAGGATTATTTTCTAAAACGGATTCTAAATCTTTAAGAGCGTGATCGAATTCGCCTTGGACCGCGAGACAAAAACCTTGATGCAAAAGAATAAATCCACTTTCGTCCGTTCCCTTAGCAAATGTTTCCGTCGATTCTCCATAAGCTTGATAAGCTTCTTTGTATGCTTGATTTCTTTCTAAAGCAAAGGCGTGTTCTAAAAGACGGATTTTAGTTGAACTGATCTCAAAATCGATCGGAGGTTTACCAGTAACAAAACGAACTGTATTGATCAAAACAGAACCAAAACTCTGTAGAACTCCTACGCTGAATGTTTCTAATTGATTGCTTTCAATTAAGGAACTTTGTAAGTTATTCAGATTCATCTCCGCTCGAATGTTGTCTCTATTGGACAAAATACTTTCGAACTTAGATCTTAGAATTTCGCTCGAAAAAGAAAAATTGAATAGTTTTCTTTTTTCTAGAGTAACTTTTAATTCATAGAGTTTTGTATCCAGTACGATCAATCCAAAAAAAATGATCAATAGGAATCCTATAATTGCGATGAAAAAACTTTTTTTCATTTTTAAGTAATCTCTAAAATTCCGAAAGTGACGTCGTCTGGAAAAACATTTGCAAAAGAATGAATTTCTTCCCGAAGTTTTTCTGTAAGTTCTGTCGTTGGTAGAGTAACATATTTTTGAAAAGCGTTTAAAAGACGATCATCTCCGAATTGTTCGGTTGTTTCACTGGTTGCATCCAAAACTCCGTCCGTATAAACGAGAATTTTATCGCCGGGGGAAGTTTTAATTTTTAAGACACTATATTCGTCTGGAATACCGATTCCTAAAACAAATCCAGTCGACTCCAATACCACAATTTTATTTTGTTCTTTTCGATAGTAGTAGATTGGATTGTGTCCAGCACTACAGAAGTAGGCGTATCCCCCTTCTTTTTCAAAAAGAATAAAAATTCCAGTGGCAAAAAAAGTTCCTTGTAAAGTTTCAAAAAGATTGTCGCTGAGTCGATTGAAAATGTGAGCCGGGTTTACGGTCTCTTTCATGATATTTTCTACATTGTAATGAATGATAGAAGTGATAAGGGCCGCAGAAACTCCGTGTCCGGTAGCATCCGCTAAAAAAAATGCGGTTCTTGTATCGCTGATCTCGATGATATCATAAATATCTCCACTTACTTCACGCATTGGCTCATAAATAATTTCTACATTAATTAGATTGAATTGTTTTCTTTTTTCGGGAAGAAAACATTCTTGAACGTTTTTACCAATTTCTAGTTCCGTTTGGATCTGAGCGTTTTTGAGTTTAAGAGTATCAAATTGGGAAGAAATTTGTTCTGCCATTCCGTTGAATGTATTTCCTAATACATCTAACTCGTCATGAGCCGAAACGTTCCAAGAAATTCTTGCATTTAGATTTCCAGTAGCCATTGTTTCGCTGACTTCTTTTAAAAGAAAAAGTCGAACAAAGATCTTTCGATATAGAAAAATTCCAAAAAGAATATGAAAGGCAAATCCCCAGATCAATAACAATCCAAGTTGTATATAAAGAGATCTAAGTCGATCTACCATTTCCTTCATTTTAATTTGAGAAATTAGAAACGTTTTCGGGTTGAGATAAAAGATGAGATTGACTATAAAATGATCCGTATCAAGTTCAATATCGTAAGATGTGTTTAGAGCCGCTTTTGCATTGCTCATGTTTGTAAGTTTTGTTTTCAGATCGGATATAGTCGTCGTAACTCCGTTTGAAAGTAGAGTACGGGTTTTTTCCAAAGAATTATCTTCAGCTGTAATGACTGAAAAGTTTGTAAGTCCTATACTCAGTAGTTTAGTTTGAAATTCGTCGGTTTGAGAGGAATCTTGAAAATTAATATTTCCAAAAGATTCTATTTTTTTAAGAATTTCCCGAGCAACACGATCCGATTCTAAAGTAAAATTGGAAATGAGAAGATCTGTTTGATTTTCAAAAATCATGACCGCTACAAAAGTAAGATTTACAACGGTTAAAATTGTATAAATGACGATAATCTGTAATCGAAGCGATTTCTTCATGATCAAGATAGATTATCGTTCTTGAATGAATCAAAATCATTGCATACTATAAAGTGAATCGTTTTGTTTCTGGGAACTAAATGATTCACTTGAGTCACGATCGTTACAAAAGAAGTAAAAAAGTTTTTGACGATTCGGATACGACATAGATCCGCAATATTTTACAGTGGTAAGAATTAAAAAGAATTTTCTTTTGTAGATTTAAATAGACCTAACGTATTATTCGCAGTCTTTTCATTTCAATTCAAAATCTTGAGATCAAAGCTCAAAAATGATTCTATACGTTTTTAATCTTAATGTTTCCGCAATTATAATAAGCCTTTCAAAAAATAAAACCTTCATCTAAAAATTTTTAAGTTTTTCTTTACGAAACCCGAGTACTCAAAATAAATTTTTTACAAAATAGTTTTAATTTTGATCACCTTTAAGATGTGATTTTATTTCAAACACATTGATTTTACAGTTTACTTTTCGATTCAAGATTCTGAAAAATTTCATTGAAAATAAAAACGAAGTCTTAAAATGATAAAAATAAGCATTATAAATTTATTATATATTTTTCAATTTTGTTTGATTCAAATTTATTTATAGAAGTATTAAATCATATCTATAAAATTGAGTCTCAAATGTCTATCCTAAAGTGCCGTTTTACGTAAGTTCGATGAATCCAGTACGAAAGAGATTATTATATTGCGCTCGTAACATTGAGTTTAAATTCCAAGGTAAGTGAAGTAAAAAGTGGTCGCGAGTCTTTTAAACTAAAAAATTCGTGAGCTGCTGCGACGATCCTCCGTTGTATTGATTTTTTTATTCGCTCAGATTTACTTTTTTTGAATTCACATGATCAAAGTATGAACTATTAAATAAGTGCTTTATTATGTAATTCTGAGTAAAATTAAACTATAAAATAATATAAGATCAAGTTTTTGAATCTGGTTTTTATTCATAAATCATAAATTGTTGTGTTTAACTATTACTTTTTCTAATTTACTTATATTGAATTTATCTTGCTTATGTATTCAAAATCTTAAAATGTATTAACATAATATTTAATAAATTCATAATAAACGCTTGGTCTTCAAAAGGTTAGACATTATAAATCAGTAACAAATCTTAATATAATTTATTATATTATTACTTAAGTATTTAAACTTATTGCAAAAAATATTTTCTCATAAAATGATCCTAATTTAAAAATATGGTTTTTTTAATGTTGGATTAAAAAATATACTTCCCAAAAAAATCGTTTTAGATCTTGCTGGAAACACAGTTTTTTCATAGGATTTATCTATATTTCATATAGATAGGAAGACGGTTAAAATCCGTCACGGTATCCGCCGCTGTAAGAAGGACGAAAGGCATACTAAGCCACTGGGATAACCTGGGAAGGCGTGTCGAGTAGAAAGATTTCAAGTCAGAATACGGCCTATGGAAAATTCTGAATTACGTTTTGACCTCGGAAATAAGGCAACCGTAACTTAAATAAAATTTTACAACAAAAGAACGTTTTGGTTTTATTTCTGCGTTTAAAACGTTAGTCACTCTTGTTCCTTTGAAGAAAGAAAATTTTATGTATACTCTTTATACACAAATAAGCGATCTCATTGAAATTTTATTTTATTCCTTCTTTAAAAAAGAAAGCTCCACAAAAATAGAATCAAATTCTCTTTTTGCCGTTTTTGAAAGAAGTGAACAGAGGCTTAAGATATGAATGTTCCTGGAATCCTTATCGTAGGACATGGAAGTAGAGAATCCTCTTACGATGGGGAATTTAAAAAATTCGTAGAAGGATATCATAATCTTCACCCGGAATATGAAATTAGGACCGCGTATGTGGAACTTTCAAAATCTGATGTTAAAACTATACTTAGGGAATTTTCAAAAACACATAATAAAATATTGATATTTCCTTTATTTTTATTTGCGTCCAATCACGTCAAAAACGATATCTCTTTAATTTTATCCGATCTAAAACGAGAATTTATCAATCATAGATTTATCTCTGCAATGCCTCTTGGAGTACATTCAAACATCATAAATTTATTACATATACGATCTAAACAAAACAAGCCATTTAGAACTCAATCAAAAACGGGCGTGATCGTGGTGGGGCGGGGGGCTTCTGACGCTGACTCCAATGGAGATTTTTACAAAGTGGTTCGTTTTTTCGAGGAGTCTTCTTCTTTTCTTTTTGTAAAACCCAGTTTTATCGGAATTACAAAACCTCTTTTACGAGAAAGTTTAGAAATGTGTATAAAATTAAGACCGGAACATATTCTGATTATTCCTTACTTTCTATTTTATGGAAAACTAATACAAAATATTTATAATATTTCCAGAGAATATTCAAAAAAATATCCTTGGATCAAAATAGAAACAGCTTCTCATTTTGGTCCAGATCCGATTTTGTATCCGATACTTGACGAAAGGATTTCACAGGCGCTTTCTGGTAGAACAACCCTACCTTGTGATAACTGTGAGTATCGAGTTTCTATTCCTGGGCTCAAAAATAAAGTTGGTGGTTTGAACTCTCTGCTTTGGAGTATAAGACATTTAGAAACTCATACTCAGGCGGCTCCTCACGAGTTTTCTCATCGAAATTTTAAAAAACATGTTTTTGTCTGCGATAGCGTGGACTGTGTAAATCAAGGTAGTATTTCTTTAATCCATAAAATCCGTTCTTGTATTAGAAAACACAAAAGGCAATCTGATTTTAGAGTTTCTAAAAGTTCTTGTCTGGGTAGATGTGGCGAAGGTCCGACCGTAGTAGTTTATCCAGACGGTATTTGGTATCAAAGAGTAAGTGAAAATGACGCGGAAGAATTAGTCACCAAACACTTGTTTAACGATCGATTGGTTACAAGGCTCGTAGATAATATCATGTAGTGATTTGAGGAGTATAACATTGGCATGTTATGAAATTGCCGCGTTGCGGTTGGGTATGATGAATTTAATCGGAATTAAAGACGAAATCACAATTCGACACGAACAGTCTGAAGTTGGAGTTGCGTTAGAATCTGCTGGTCCAATTCGTTCTTTGGCGGAAGCAAAAGATTTTGAATCGCTTATCAAATTTTACGAAATATCTTTAACTAATTTGGAGGAAAGAATTTCCAAAATGAAAAAAGACGATCCTAAAATAGCATATTATCGTTCTCTTTTAATCTTAACAAAAAAGATAGAATTCGAATTAAAAAATTCTGTTTTTATTTTTCAAAACTTCTTTCGAGATTTGGAAGAAATACACGATTTCGTCCACGAAATTTTTCCAGCATAATCAATATGATGAAATTTTCTAAAAGAGCTGAAATTAAGAACGTTTGTAAAAAAAATGGTTCTGCGATTATTACTCTCGTTTCTAAAAATGGACCTCTTAACTTCTTAGGAGGCCAGTATGTAATTTTAAACTCCGGTCTTAAAACAAAAGATGGAAAAGAAATTAAACGGGCATACTCCATTTTTTCTTCGGACACACAGCAAGAAGAATTTCAAATTTGCATACAACCGGTTACTGGTGGACTTATATCCAATCATATTCCAAATCTTGCAATTGGTAGCGAGTTAGAATTTTCTGGTCCCTGGGGGAAGTTTGTCGAAAATCCGGATTGGCCTAAAAAAGGAAAAATTCTTTTAATTGCTACCGATATTGGAATTACGGCAATCCATTCTATTCTCCATTCTTTGCGATGGAAAGATAAACTTAAAGATACCTATGTGTTATGGTATCTTTTTCTTAAGGAAAAGTCTATTTCCGTCCAAGAAATTTTAAAACGACTTCCAAAGGGATTCCATTTTTTGAATGTAATTTCTGTTTCTAAAATCAATCATCCAAATAGATCCGAAGAATGTATTCGTTCTCTTAAAGAAGAGTTAACCACTTTAGATTTTCCTCAAAGCGCTTTCTTAGCAGGGGATGGAAAATTAATCCGAGTTGCCCAAGATTTTCTTTTAAAAAGTGGATTGGACGAAAAATTTATAGGTATGGAAACGTTTTTTAACTCTACAAAAAAATCGGAGATCATAAGTCGTTAGACTATGGCTGGAAAAGAACTAAAAGAGGGTTTTACCACAGGTGCTTGTTCTGCGGCAGCGGCAAAGGCTGCGACCAGACTTTTATTAAAGGGAAAACCTGTCTTGGAAATTGAAACGACTCTTCCCAATAAAAGAAAAGTTTTTTTTACGGTCAAACGTTGCCAACTTGAAGGAGAAATTGCAATCTGCAGCGTTGTCAAAGATGCTGGTGATGACCCAGACTGTACACACGGCGCTGAACTCACAGCACGAGTTCGCTTAACAAAAGAAGACAAAATCAAGTTAAAAGGTGGGGACGGTGTTGCCGTTGTCACGAAAGCGGGGCTCGGTCTTGAGATTGGTCAATCTGCGATCAATCCTGTTCCCAGAAAAAACATCAGCGAGATGATTTTAGAAGAGTTACAAGGCAGCTCGTTTAACGGTGCTGAGGTGGAGATAAGTGTTCCGGGTGGTCAAGAAATGGCTAAAAAAACTATGAACGAGCGCCTTGGTTTGATTGGTGGGATTTCTATTTTAGGAACTACGGGAATCGTAAAACCTTATTCTACGGCTGCATTTAAAGCGAGTGTTATACAAGCGATTCAGATGGCCAAAGAATATGGCATTAATACGATCGTTCTTACCACGGGCGGTAAATCCGAAAAGTTTGCGATGGATCTATTACCAAATTTGAATGAACTTTCCTTTATCCAAGTAGGAGATTTTATCGGAACCGGTATAAAAACGTCGGTTAAAGAATCAATTCGTCACACGATCATTGTAGGAATGATCGGTAAGTTATCTAAAATGGCGGACGGCGTGATGATGACTCACAGAGGCGGTTCTTCGGTGAATACTAAAATGTTGTCCATGATCGCCAGATCCGTAGGAGTTCCGAAAGAAATCGCGGTCGAAATTCAAAATGCAAATACAGCAAGACACGTATTAGAAGTTTGTAAAGCAAGTGGATACGAAATAATTGCAACTAAAATTTGTGAAATTGTAGCTGAAAAATGTTCCGTACATGCGGGAACGAATATAATGATTTCTTGTTATATGGTGGACTTTGATGGAAATATTTTAGGAAAGTGTGAAAATTTTTCTCAAAACGTTGGCTTAAATCTATGAACGATATGAGACAAATGACGAATCTAGGAAGAAAGATCGAGGACAAATCTTTTTCGATCATTGACGAAGAAGCTGGAGTTCATTCTTTTTCGCAAGAAGAGTGGGAAGTAGTTCGAAGAATTATACACGCAACCGCAGATTTTGATTATAAAAATATTACCAAAATTCATCCTCAAGCGATCAATTCCGGAATCCAAGCGTTAAAAAAGGGATGTCCGATCGTATGTGACGTTCAGATGATTTTAGCTGGTCTGAATCCGGAAAGACTTAAAGTTTACGGCTGTAAAACATATTGTTTTATCTCGGACGAAGACGTAATTGAAAATGCTAAGAGAAAAAATTCCACGAGGGCTATCGAATCGATTCAAAAAGCAAATACATTCAATCTTTTGAATGAATCTATAGTAGTAATCGGCAATGCACCAACGGCTTTGTTCGAAATCGAGAGACTGATTTGCCAAAAAAAAATTAAACCAGCTCTTATTGTAGGAGTTCCGGTAGGTTTTGTCTCTGCAAAAGAATCCAAAGAGGTCATTTTAAAATTAGAATATTCTAATATTTATTCAATTCCGTATATTCTTACTTTGGGTAGAAAGGGAGGAAGCACAATCGCGGTTGCAATTCTTCATGCTCTTCTTTTGTTGTCTTCCAAAAAAGGAGAAAAATGAAAGCGGTTACTGTAATAGGAATGGGTGACGAGGGTTGTCCAGGATTATCGAGTATCGCGGTCAATGCGATTGCCAAAGCCCAAATACTTGCCGGCGGAAAAAGACATCTAGATTTTTTTCCCCAATTCTCCGGGGAAAAAATAGTACTCAAAGATGATTTAATTCAGACTATTAATAAAATCGCGGAACTTTCTTTGGAACATACAATATGTGTTCTTGCCTCCGGCGATCCTTTGTTTTTCGGAATTGGAAATTTGATTTGTAGAAAGGTAGGACCTGAATACATAGATTTTATTCCAGCACCTAGTTCTGTCCAACACGCATTTGCAAAAATTGGAATTCCTTGGGACGATGCAGAGGTTTTATCCTTACACGGAAGATCTGTAAAAGGACTAATTACTAAATTACAATTTCTTAATAAGATTGCTTTGTTTACGGACAAAATCAATCATCCGAAAGAAATTGCTTCTTATCTATTGTCCTTTAAGGAATCTGACTGGACTGCGTTTGTATGCGAAAGTTTAGGAGGAGAAAAGGAAAGGATCCGTAAATTCGACTTAAAATCGTTAAGTGAAGTGGACGGAATTGATCCTCTAAACGTTTTGATTCTCATTAGAAACTCGACTAGCTGGAGGCCCCCCGCAGTTGTGCCTAACGTTTCAGAAGAAAGTTATTCTAAACGAGTTCCCAAAAAAGGGCTGATCACTAAAAAGGAGATTCGAATTCTTTCCATCGCATTCTTAAATATCCGAAAAGATAGTATAATCTGGGATATTGGAGCTGGCTCGGGTTCTATAGCCATCGAAGCCGCACAAATTGCTAAAAACGGTAAGTCCTATGCGATCGAAGTTGATCCTGAAGGAATTGAAATCTGTAAACAGAACATTGTTTTTCAAAAGACGGATAACGTATATGTGGTTTCGGGAAAGGCTCCGGAAGTTCTGGAAAAACTTCCAGATCCAGACTGTGTCTTTGTAGGTGGTTCCAATGGAGACATTTATGAGATTATTAGAATTTCCTTAAATAGACTCTCTTCTCTAGGAAGTTTGGTAGCAAACGCAGTGACCATTGACAATGTTTCTCAAATTTATCAGAGTTTTAAAAAATTAAAACTTGTACCCGAAGTAACACTTTTAAACGTTTCTAGAGGACAAGTCTTAAAGGATTATCTTCGGTATGAGGCTCTCAATCCGATTCACATTTTTAAAATTACAAAACCGGAGAAAACGTGAGTTTTAATAAATACGGAAAATTATATGGAGTAGGAGTAGGTCCAGGCGCCACCGATTTAATTACTCTAAGAGCTGTTCAAATTTTAAATTCGGTGAACGTATTAGCAATTCCTAAAACTAGCGAACATCTGGAACCCTTTGCTTGGAGAGTTTGTTCTCCTATTATCCAAGAAAACTCTTCTCAAGAAAAATTATTTCTTCATTTCCCGATGACCAAAGACCCGGAAGTTCTTATTCCTGCTTGGGATAAAGCATTTACAGAAATTGGTAAACGTTTAGAAAAAAAACTTAACGTCGCCTTTATCACGCAAGGTGATCCTTCCGTTTACAGTTCTTGGAGTTATCTTCTAGAAGAATCAAACGACCGTTGGCCCGGCATCGAAGTAGAAATCATTCCTGCGGTTTCATCTATTACTGCAATTCCAGCTATTCTTCAAATTCCTCTAGCAGACGGAAGAGAACGTTTCTGTGTAATTCCCGGAACTTATGGAATTGAGGAATTACCTGAACTTGTGAAACATTTCGATACAATCGTACTTACAAAGGTGGGGCAGATCATCCCTGAACTTGTTAATAAATTGAAAAAATTGAATATTCTTAAAAATGCAAGTTACGTTTCCTATGCAACTACAGATAGACAAAAAATCATTACAAATTTAGAAACGATTCAAAACGAAAGTTGTGACTATTTTTCGACGGTTATTTTATCAATTCGAAAACGGAAAGGTATTCTTAGAGGTCAAAACTGTGAAACGGAATAGAAAAGAATATTCTGTTTTTGTAATTACAAAACACGGATTAGAAATTGCCAAAAGAATTCAAGCCGTTTGGCAAGATGCAGACCTTTTTGTCTCCGCTAAGTTTATCCAAGACGCTCCATCAAATTCCAAACCACTTTCTCTTCCAATGGATAAAACGTTACGCGAAACATTTCGGGAATATAACTGCCACATTTTTATCATCAGCGTCGGCGCCGTAGTCCGCATGATCGCTCCTTTATTAGAAAATAAGAAAATAGATCCGGCTGTTCTATGTGTTGACGATAGGGCCAAGTTTTCAATTTGTGTTTTGTCTGGTCACGTGGGACGAGGAAATTTTTTTACAGAAAAACTTTCAAAAATATTAAATAATACTCCTGTAATTACTACCGCTTCCGACGTTTCCGGAACTTTAACCGTAGACATTCTAGGCAGGGAATTTGGTTGGATTCTGGAAAATCCGGATCGAAACGTAACTAAAGGTTGTGCGGCCGTGGTCAACGAGACCAAAGTATTATTTGTTCAAGAGGCTGGGGAACCGAATTGGTGGCCTCTGGACAAACCCCTCCCTAAAGGTGTAGAATATTCAATTTCTTTAAATCTTGTTCGACCGGAAGATTATGAGATTCTTTTGATTGCTACCGATAGAAACAACATTCCCAAAACACATAATAAACATTATGAAAATTCTATATTATATTACACTAAAACACTGATTCTAGGCCTAGGATGTGATCGAAATATTCCTTTCGAGACAGCAGAAAATGGAATCTATAAAATATTAGACGAAAACGGGTTTGCAATTCAAAGCGTTCGTGCAATTGCAACGATCGATTTAAAAAAGGAAGAACCCGCCTTTTTAAAACTTTCCCAAAAATACGGATGGGAATTGATCTTTTTTTCTCCAGAAGAATTGGATCGTGTTTCTCAAGTGAGGTCCCCTTCTGAAACCGTAAAAAATTTTACAGGAACAAAATCTGTAAGCGAAGCTGCGAGCCTTCTTGCTTCTGGTGCAGATTCTCTTCTTCTTACAAAACAAAAATACAAAGATACGCCTAACGGTAAAAATCTCACGGTTGCAATATCCCGTATTCCACATCCAAAACGACCGGATTTGTATGAGAGTGTTTTAAAGGCAGACAAATGAAAAAAGGTAGGTTGAACATTGTAGGAATCGGACCGGGTAATGACGAGCATATCACACCTGCTGCTTTCTATGCGCTCCAAGAAGCCGATCTTGTAATCGGTTATGTTACTTATATAAATCTCGTTAAACACCTATTAGTTGGAAAACAAGTGACCCAAACTGGAATGACAGAAGAAATAAGTAGGGCACAAGAAGCAGTTAACATCGCCAAAGAAAGAAAAATTGTCACTTTGATTTCTTCTGGAGACGCTGGTGTTTACGGAATGGCCGGATTAGTTTTTGAAGTATTGAGAAAGATAGGATGGAAAAAGGAAGAATCTCCCGAAGTCAAGATTATTCCTGGTATAACAGCCGATAGTTCTTGTGCCTCTCTTGTAGGAGCTCCTCTTGTTCATGATACTGCTAGAATTTCTCTTTCCGATCTTTTAACTCCTTGGTCCATAATTAAAAATCGTTTGGAATGTGCGGCAAAAGGAGATTTTGTAATTACTCTTTATAATCCAGCTTCTGGGCGAAGACAAAGGCAAATTGTAGAAGCTTCTAAAATTATTAAGCGACATCGTTCTGGAAATACCCCGGTTGCTCTTATAAAAAGCGCTTATAGAAAACAACAAAACGTATTTATTTCCGACCTTGATAATTTCTTAAATTATGAAATTGGAATGAACACTACTGTAATCGTAGGTTCTAACAACACTTTTATTTACGAAGATTTTATGATAACTCCTAGGGGTTATACAAACAAATATTCTTTGGAAGACGCAGGTCTGTTAGAGGGACAGAAAAAAGGTTTTTCTCTTCGTTCTACCGGAGATTTAAAAAATAGCACAAATTTAGAAAATACTTACTTGAATTTGAACGTCACTAAAATCCGAGGAGCTTTTATCAAAAAGTCCACTTCTATAGTGAATGATCAAGAAGAATCATCCAAAAATTTAACCCCAGTTAAAGACCTAACTTCAACTTTCACGACTATAGATTTTTCTATGAACCAGTCTCAAGATTCCTCTGCAATCAAAGCAGTCGAAACCTTAGGGTTACTTTCTAAAATACAAAAAGAAAATTCTAAAAAAAGTTATAACCAAGTAGAGTCTGAAAAGAACACATTAGTCTACATAGGAAGGATAGGCGGAGCAATCCTTTTTAAAACTTTAGAAAAGTTTTATATTCTAGGAAGGCTAAAAAATCCAATATGTTTCGAAAAATACGGATTTCAGAATCCTGGGGAATACTATAACAAATATTTTGAATTAAAAGTTCTCGATTCCGAAAAAGTTCTAAATTTTTCATTCGAATCTTTGATGTTTCTTCCAAATCAGATCTTACCGGAAGAGATCTACGAAAAATTAATCATCCATAGAAATTCTTTAATAAGTGAACGTATTCTAAGCTACGTTTATAACAAAAGCGAAAAAGTTTTTTTAAACGGACAAGAATATACAAACATTTCCTGGTTAGGACTCGTTCCTTTGGAAGTATGGAATTTAGTCAGAGGAATTCTTTTAAAATGTTAAAGAGTTGTATCTTATGAAAGTTTATATTATTGGAGCAGGTCCCGGAGATCCTGAACTAATCACAATCAAGGGCGCGAGACTTATCGAAACCTGTCCGATCATTCTTTATACTGGTTCACTCGTACCAAAAGCCGTAATTAAAAGAGCTAAAAAAGAAGCAAATGTATTAGATTCTTCGAATATGACGTTGGACGAAATTATTTCGGTCATACTATCCGCAAGAGAAAACAATCAAGACGTAGCCAGGGTTCATACCGGCGATCCTTCTATCTTCGGATCCATTGCCGAACAAATACGGAAATTAGAATTTTTGAATATTCAATATGAAATTGTTCCGGGAGTCAGTTCTTTTACCGCCGCCGCCGCTGTTTTAGGAAAAGAACTGACTCTTCCCGAAGTTTCTCAGACCATCATCATCACACGTATTGCAGGAAGAACACCGGTTCCTGAAAAGGAAAGGCTTGAAATTCTCGCTCAGTCTGGAGCGACTCTGACTCTTTTTTTAAGCGTTTTACATATTCGTACAATTGTAGAACAACTAAGCCCCTACTATGGAGGAAAATGTCCAGTGGCAGTTATTCAAAAAGCGACTTGGCCTGAACAAAAAATTGTCGTTGGAACGTTAGACGATATTGTATCTAAAGTTAAAAAGGAAAAAATTTCCTCCACGGCGATCATATTTATAGGTCCGATTTTGGATTGTAACGATTTTGCAGATTCTAGACTTTACTCTGCGGATTTTTCACACGGTTTCAGAAAGGCAAAAAAGAATTTATGAATCCAGACGAAAAAAATTCCAAAGGACTTGTGATCGTTTATACAGGGAATGGTAAAGGAAAAACCACGGCTGCTTTGGGAATCGTATTCAGAGCCTTAGGAAGAGGACTGAAATGTGGAGTTGTCCAGTTTTTAAAAGGTAAATGGGAAACCGGAGAAAAAATGTTCTCGGAAAAAATTCCAGAACTTGACTTTCACGTTATGGGTTTGGGTTTTACTTGGGACAGCGAGAATCTAGACAATGATAAAGCTGCGGCAAGAATGGCCTGGGCGCTTTCTTCCAAAATGATTTTAAAAGAAAATTATAACATTATAATACTTGATGAAATTACTTATACATTTCATCACGGCTGGTTGAACGTAGAAGATGTGATATACACTTTAAAAAAAAGACGTAAAAACCTTCATGTTATCATTACTGGAAGAAACTGTCCAAAAGTTTTGACGGATTATGCGGACCTAGTGAGCGTAATCGAGGCCCAAAAACATCCGTATCAAAATGGAATTCCTGCGCAAAAGGGAATCGATTTTTAATGAATATTAAAATTCCCAGAATTGTCATCGGGGGCACGGGAAGCGGAGTTGGAAAAACCACGATCGTACTCGCGCTTACTCAAATTTTTCGAAGGAGAGGTTTGAAAGTTGCAACTTTTAAATGTGGACCCGATTATTTGGATCCTACATATCATTCTAGAGCTTCGCAACAAATCTGTCACAATTTAGACGGATGGCTAATGGGTAAAGAATCAGTTTTAAATACTTTTTATCAAGCGTGTCATAACGCAGACATTGCAATCATAGAAGGTATGATGGGGCTTTTTGACGGTCATTCTCCAAACTCCGAAATTGGTTCTACGGCAGAAATTGCAAAGTGGCTCGCCTCACCAGTGTTAGTTGTTTTAGATACAAGTGGAATGGCAAGAACCGTTTCTGCGATTTTAAAAGGACTGAAAACATTTGACCCAGATCTCAATCTAGCAGGAGCTTTCGCTAATTTTACCGGAAGTCAATCTCATATTCAGCTTTTGAAAGATGCATCTACTGAAATTCCAATTTTAGGTGGATTTTGCAAACATCTGGAACAAACGTTTCCGGAAAGACATTTAGGTTTGTATTCTGCGTCTGAAGAAAATTTTTCAGAAGAAAAATTTAATTTTTGGGGGGAGGAAGGAGAAAAAAGTTTAGAAATAGATTCTATACTTAAAATTGCAAGTTCTGCTTCGGAAATTTCAATTCCGGTTTTGAACATAAATACTGTTTCAAAGAGCTGTAAAATCGGAATTGCTATGGATTCAGCATTCCATTTTTATTATGAAGAAAATTTAATGCAACTCAGACAAGCTGGAGCAGAGTTGATCTTTTTTTCTCCTCTTTCTGATTCAATACTTCCTGACTTGGACGGACTTTACTTTGGAGGAGGTTATCCTGAACTTTTTGCGTCAACTCTATCTAAAAACGAATCATTGCTTAATTATATTCTAGATTTATCATATAATAATATTCCAATTTATGCGGAATGTGGAGGTCTTATGTATCTTTCTAAAGGAATTAAGCTCGTCGAAGAAGAATTTTTTCCAATGCTCGGTCTAATTTCTGCAATTTCTATCATGGAAAAAAAATTAAAAGCTCTAGGTTATGTGGAAGTAACCACAAAAAAGGAAACAATCTTCGGAGATGCTGGCCTAAGATTCAGAGGTCATCAATTCCGCTATTCCTATTTAGAATTAGATAAATCTGATTCCGTAGAATTCGTTTATAATTTTAGAAGAAGAAAAGGTGATCAAGTTGACGAAGAAGGTTATTCTAAAAATTCGGTTCTTGCTTCTTATATACACGCTCATTGGGCTTCCAATCCAAGTTTAGCAAAAGGATTTGTTCAATCCTGTTTACAAAAATGATTCACGTTAAAAATTCTTGGCTCGAAGTAAACTTTGAAGAGCCGCATAACGTTCTTAGTTGGGCAGTGGTCGGAGGAGGTTGGAAAGAACAAGTAGACTGTGTTTTATGGCATCGTGTGCAAGATAAAGATTTAACTCTAGAAGTGGATCCAATCGATTACTTTTATAGAAGTTTATTACACAAAAAAGAATCTAGAAATGGAGTTGGTTTTCTTACGAGTGTCCCTCTTGAAAACTATTCGGAAGTGATATTAGAAAAACAAAATTTAACAATTCGATCTGTAGTTACAGTGGGGTTAGGTAACTCGGTTAGAATTGGAGATCCACCTTTTCAATCTAATTCGTATGGAACAATCAATATACTCGTACAATGTTCTATTCCATTTGAGTTGAATACTTCTTTAGAAGCAATTTCCCTCATTGCTGAAGCAAGGACTCTCGCCGTATTGGAAGCAAAGATACAAAGTAAGACCGGACTTGTAACTGGTACCGGAACCGATTGTATCGCATTTGCATCTCCTTCTCGCAGTTCAACAAAACGTTATACTGGAAAACACACACTTTCAGGACATCTGATTGGAAAGGCGGTTTATCAATCAGTAAGTCAAGGAATTTCAAATTGGAAAAAAAGCAGATTCAAAACAGAAAAAAAAAGATACGAATGTCCACGATCACTTTGATTACGGGAGGTTGCAGAAGTGGTAAAAGCCGCTTTGCGCTCGAACTTACAAAAAATATAAAAGGACAAAAATACTTTATTGCAACTTGTCCTGTTTTTGACGAAGAAATGAATCAAAGAATTCTAAAGCATAAAAAAGAAAGAGATAATTCTATATGGAAAACTATAGAAGAAGAATTCAATCTTTTGAATCTATTTAAATCCAAATACTTTTTTGAAAAATCGATTATAGTAGTCGATTGCCTTAGTCTCTGGATCAACAATTTATTATATAAATCTAAAATAGAAAAAAAGAAAATCGAAGAAACTACGATTAAAAAAAATTGTACAGAACTTGTGGAACATATTAGAAACGCCAAGGTAAAACAAGTTATATTTGTAAGTAACGAGGTTGGACTTGGACTTGTTCCCGAAAACAAAACTGGTAGAATTTACAGAGACTTACTTGGAATCTGCAACCAAACAATAGCGTATAACGCAGATTATGTTTATTTTATGTCCAGTGGAATTCCTATTAAAATCAAAGGGTAAACAAGGCAAAATAAAAAGCTCCAATGAACTTATTTGAACACGGAGGAAATTTGATCGAACTTTCAAAAAGAGTAGGGTGTAATCCGAAAGAAATTCTAGATTTTTCGGCTAATATAAATCCATTAGGTTTTCCAGAATGGTTAAGGCCATTTTTACATTCTAAGATAGAAGATCTTATTTCTTATCCGGATCCAAATTATACTTCTTTAAAGAATAAAATACATTCAAAATATAAAATATGTTCAGATCAAATCGTTATAGGGAACGGAGCTTCCGAACTTATACTTCAAATCCCGTTTGTAGTTAAGGCAGATTATACGTTAATCGCTGTTCCCTGTTATAGTGGATACAAAGAGGCAGTATCACTTCGAAAAATTCCTTGTGTTGAAGTTATTCTTAAAGAAGAAAAACAATTTCGTTTAGATATAGACGAGGTTAGAGATGTACTCAAGTCTAAGATAAATCAAAAAGCTTTGATTTTTTTAGGGCATCCGAACAACCCCACCGGGGTAACACTCGATAAAATAGAAATTTTAAAACTCGCACAAGAATTTCAAAATTCTATTTTTGTAATCGACGAATCCTTTATTCATTTTTGTACGAAAGGATCTTCTTTTCTTAAAGATAGAACCGAGAATATGATTCTAATCCAATCTATGACTAAGATTTTGGCTCTTCCCGGTTTAAGAATTGGAATTTGTTATGCTTCCTCTTCTATTTGTTCTAATATTTCTAAAAAACTACCCACTTGGAATGTAAATAGTCTTGCCGCTTCGGTATATGAAAAAGCAATCGACGACGAAAATTATATAAAAAATTCAAAACAAAATATGCAAGTTTGGAAAGAAAAATTAATATATGACCTTTCTAATTTAGAATTTTTGAATCCATTTCCAAGCGATACCAATTTTATTTTAATTAAAATATTAGGTAATAGAAATATATCTAATTTAGTCCAAGAATTACTTCTAAAATATAAAATTGCAGTACGAAATTGCGAAAATTTTTCAGGGTTGTCTAAAAACTTTATCCGAATTGCAGTACGAATTCCTGAAGAGAATGAAAAAATTATAGATGCATTTTCAAATATATTTTATGGAACTCGACAAAAACTAAAATTCTCAAAAAAAACTCCTTCCATTATGTTTCAAGGAACTGCGTCTAACGTTGGAAAAAGTATTTTGACTGCTGCGTTGTGTAGAATTCTAGCACAAGATGGCATCAAAGTAGCTCCTTTCAAATCTCAAAATATGGCTCTCAACTCATTTGTTACTTTAAATGGAGAAGAAATCGGCAGGGCACAAGCACTACAAGCGCAAGCAGCTAAGATTCTCCCCGATGTACGAATGAATCCAATTTTACTCAAACCTTCAAGCGAAAAAAAATCTCAAGTAATCATCAATGGGAAAGTGATAAACTCGATGAATTTTAAAAACTACGATCAATACAAATCGATTGCGTTTGAAGAAGTAAAAAAATCTTATGATTCTCTTTCATCAGAATATAATGTAATTATAATAGAAGGTGCCGGTAGCGCTTCTGAAGTAAATCTGAAAAAAAATGATATAGTTAATATGAGAATGGCGGAATATGCAAAAGCAGACGTATTGTTGGTAGGGAACATAGATCATGGAGGATTATTTGGATCCATTTTAGGAACGATGGAAACACTAACAGAATGGGAAAGAAAGCTTGTTTTTGGTTTTGTCATCAACCGTTTTCGTGGAATAAAAGAACTTTTGAAAACTGGCATAAACTATATAGAGGATTACACAAATAGACCAGTTATAGGAATTGTTCCATATATTAAAAATCTTGAATTACCTGAAGAAGATTCTTTGGAATTCAAATCTAGAGCGTTATACGACACGTCTATGTTGGGAGACAGGTTAGACGTTGTGTTGATCGATATTCCTAGGATTTCCAATCATACAGATATAGACGCACTTAAAGCCGAACCAGATGTTAGAGTTAGGATCGTAAGAACTGCTGAAGATTTAGGAGAACCGGACATTTTGATTCTTCCGGGAAGCAAAAACGTAATCTCTGATTTAAATCACTTATACGATGTCGGTTTAGCAGATAAAATTTTTGCGTTATCTCGGAATCAAAAAACGGATATAGTAGGAATCTGCGGAGGTTATCAAATGCTCGGAAAAAACATTTTCGATCCGTATTGTATTGAAAGTAATCAAGGTCATATACAAGGAATTTCGCTTTTACCAATTGAAACTATATTAGAAAAAATTAAATCTATCAAAAGAGTTTTTGCCACTCATATCCCAACAAAAACAGAGGTAGAAGGATACGAAATTCATCATGGTAAAACAAAATCCGTCGGCAATACGCATGTGATACTTTTAAACGAAAAATCCGAAGAGTTAGGACATAGTGATTCAACGGGAAGGATTTGGGGAACATATATTCACGGAATTTTTGACAAGGACCAATTTCGCAGGAAATATCTGGATCAAATTAGAATCCGGAAAGGAAAAGCCCCTTTAGTCGATGTTCAAGTTTCTTATAATTTAGAAAAGTCTTTAGATAAATTAGCCAAACACGTTAGACGATCTTTGAATATAAATCTTATCTATCGTAAATTGGGACTCAGCTAAGAATGCCTTGGGGCATTACCATATCCATTCTTGTAGATTTGATTCTAGGAGATCCTAAAAATCTTCCTCATCCGGTAAGAGCAATCGGAAAGTTAGCAAGAACTTTAGAAAAGTTTTTTAGAAACAATTGTTCTTCGGAAGAAGTGGCTGGAATTTTGACCTCTTGTTTTGTATATTTGATTTCTTTTATTATACCATTTTTATTTATAAAATTTGTGAATCAACTTCATTGGATTTTAGGTGAGTTCTTATCTATAATAATTATTTATACTACGATTGCAATTCGAGATATGATTGATCATAGTAAGGAAGTTTACGATGCGTTAGTGCAAGCCGATCTTTCACTAGCACGCAAAAAAGTATCTAAAATAGTAGCAAGAGATACGGAAAGTTTGAGCGAGTCTGAGATCATTCGGGCCTGTGTGGAAAGTACTGCTGAAAACTTAGTAGATGGAATTACAACTCCACTATTTTATGCGGTTTTTGGTGGACCTGCATGGGCCATGTTATATCGATCAATCAACACGTTAGACTCTCTTTTTGGGTACAAAAACAAAAAGTATTTAAGATTCGGAAGTTTTCCGGCAAGAATGGACGATTTAGCAAACTATCTACCTGCAAGAATTACATCTTATATACTTGTATTTTCATCTTTCTTTTTAGGTTATAACTTTAAAAACTCATTATATATTCTAAAAAGAGACGGAAAAAAACATCCAAGCCCAAATTCAGGTCTTACAGAAGCAGCTGTAGCAGGAGCTTTAGAAATACAATTAGGCGGAATTAACTTTTACAGTGGAGTTCAAAATATAAAACCGAAACTTGGGGATCCAAAAAAAGAATTTCAAATCGAACAAATTCTTAAAACCAACAAACTAATTTTACTATCTTCGATTTTAACATTTACATTTTACGTTTTAATCTATTCAGGAGTGGTTTATCTTTTGTAAAAAAGAAATTAAAGAATTGAAGAATACATTCAAAAAATCAAATATTATATATGTTTTCAGACACGGGGAAACGGATTGGAATCGAGAAGGAAGGCTTCAAGGACATCTGGAAGTTCCGATTAATATGAGGGGAGAACTTCAGTCAAAATCTTTAGCGTTAGTTTTAAAACGTCTAGGAATCGAAGTCTTATTTGGTAGCGATCTAAAAAGAGCCCAAGAAACGAGTCAAATTATATCTGACGAACTGAATCTAAATCCGATATTGAATTCTGGCTTCAGAGAAGTATTTCTGGGAGAGGCGCAAGGAAAATTGATAAACGAAGTGGATTTTTATTTCGGAAAAAACTTTTGGAAAAAATGGAATGATCATAATTCTAAATATGACACACTTCGATTTCCAAATGGAGAATCAAAACAAGAAACAGATATTAGAATACATTTTTCCTTAATGAATATGATCAATCTGTTTTCCAATCACATTATAGCGTTATGTACACATGGCTTTGTTATAAAAAGAATGCTAAAGACTTATAAGCCTAAAACAAAAAGTATCTCAAATATTCAAAATACAGAATGTATTCAATTTAATTTCGAAGAAATTGAAACTGCCAACTCACTTTTTGTAAAATCATTTTAAACTATGACACATAAAAATAATATTGATAATTACTAATAAAATCGAACACCCTTAAACTTTTATGCCAAGAGCTTATTCTAAAATAAAAGAATAGATATTTTTTTGGAACTAAAGTGACATACATGCTCATTTAAATAGGGAATTATACCCTAATGTTATAAATTTACTTTTTTAAATTATTATGTTATAATGTATTAAAATTTTAAATGGAAATTGATATGAAAATGGTACAATTTTTTTTCAAAAAGAAAAATACAACGGGTCTAATCGATCTAAAAATTTTGATAATTTACTGGGTATTTATCTTTTCAAATTGTCTACCAGATCAATATTCTTCTGAAAGTAATTTACTTCATTCCTTGCTTTTATTTCCTGAAGATTATCAAAAAATCAAACTTTTAAAAGATAGATCTGTAAAAAAATCTAAAGTTAAAAGAAAATACGACAGAGTGACTTTGACATCTGCAGCAACCGGAAAAAAGGTTCAAGCGAATTCTAAAAAACCAAATGGATGGCTGAAGGTAAACGGTTTAAGCGACACAGAATTTACAAAGTTCAATTTATATCAAGAAGGTGATCCTAATTGTATAACGGAGGGTCTTATACAAATTGAGCCTTCTGCTTATCCAAATTATTATTGGAATTGGTGGCTTGGAGGAGTTGGAAATTATGCTTACTATCCAAAATACAATGACGGTTCTAATGCACTTGAAATCTGGCTTCTTCAAGAAGGATGTTTGAAATCTGGCGATCGTGTAATATTCAGAGATTATGATACTATTTATAATAAGTATTATTTTCTTACAAACTGGCAAGGAGGGACTTGGAATGAATATATTTTTCTCTGGAAAGAGCATCTTACAAGTACAAGAGAAATCTTTTTCGTAGATTTCAGTACAGAACTTGAAGAATAAAAATTATACACAGAATTACTAAAAACTCCCTAATAGTTTTTTTACCATTCTAGATGTATTTAAACTAAACTTGTTTCAAAGTTTAAAATAGAGAAGCTATTTCAAAAAAGCCAAGAATTCTAAGTTAGGTGCAATTTTTAATTTCTTTTACATTTTTATAAAATCAATCATTAATTTTTGATATTATTCTTCATACATCCGAGTAGTAAATCTATCTTTGAGTTTTCAAGAAGCGATACCAAAGTAATGAGTTTATGTTTGATGAATTTAAAAATACGATTCAATTTAAATCGATTAATACAATGATATATAAAAAATCAGACTTACTTAAAGATCATAAATGTTTGTAAAAGAATATTATAAAAAATTTACTTCTAAATCTTGAAAGCAAATCTAAGATGACTCTTGTAGATTATTTGATAATATAGTTTTTAAGATCTATCTGGCACACAAGATATGCCAAAAATTTTTTCTGGGGTAAAAAATATGAAACAAGAACTCAAAGCAAAAGATCTTTTGGAGATACATCCAGATTCTTCAAAGGCAAAAGAACTAGAGAAAAAACTAGATAATTTTATTGTAGTGGAAAAAAGTTTTTTTCGTATTACAAACCAAGCTTTTTTTGTAGGTCTTTTCTTCCTTATATTAGGTCTTTATACTTTAAAGGCATTTCCAGATGCAAAAATATCGGAAGGATTTGGAGGAATCAGTATATACGGTCTTTTTATTGCTTCTGGAATTGTTTTAATCTCTTGGTTTAAAATGGGTGAGATTTTAAAAGTTTTAGGTGAATTCATTTCTAAAGTGAAAAGTGGAGGAAATACTTAATATTTTTTAAGTAAATATTATATTCAATTTATATTAAGTACTATATTTATACTTAGAGCCGGTCTCAAAACTGTTTGTAGAGAGAAAGGGTAATAATATCAATGTGAAATGGACAAATATTATTCAGAGATACCGGATGCACTTTGGAAACAAATAGCCCCATTAATCCCGAAAGAAAAGGTAAATCTGAAAGGAGGTCGCAATCGAGTACCAACACGAGTAGTAATGTCAGGTATCATCTATCGAATGAAAACAGGCTGTCAGTGGCGTGCCATTCCGAATGAGTTTGGATCAGGCCAAACTTGTCACAGAAGATTTCAAGAATGGGAACGAGCAGGAGTATTCAAAAAGATTTATAAATCTATTTTAAAATATTATGATGTAAAGAATCAAATAGCATGGGACTGGGCTTCGATGGATTCGGCAATGGTTAAAGCTCCCAAAGGGGGAGCTTAACTGGGAAAAACCCTACAGACCGTGCCAAATTAGGGGTTAAACGGCATATTCTTACAGATGGAAATGGAATTCCTTTGGCAATTACATTGACTGGAGCTAACGTTCATGACAAACACGGTGTAAAAGATACGTTGAATTCAATCCTAATATTTTCCGGAAAAAGAAGAAAGAAGCCAAAACATATTTGTTTAGATAAAGGTTATGATTTCAAAGATATAGAAGTTTTAATCAAAAGAAGAAACATTCAATCTCATATTCGGAAAAAAGGTGAAAAGCCTCTCATCGGTAAATATAAAGGAAAACCTAGACGTTGGGTCGTTGAAAGAACTAACAGTTGGCACAATCGATTCAGGGCTATCCTAATTCGTTGGGAAAGAAAATCTGAAAATTATCTTGCATCTCTTTATCTCGCAAGCTCTATCATTGCTTTTAACTTTTTTGATAGGTAGTTTTGAGACCGGCTCTAAATTCAATTTTACCAAGTTTTTAATCAAACAAACTTCATTAACTGTTCAAATTTGATCTAAGATATCAGAACTTTTTCGATTGGGCAGTTAATTTACTTAGCGGTTTAGTGGCGTTCTCATTTTTTCTAAAAAAACTCTTTGAATTTGAAAGTAAATGACAATATACAATATTTAGTCGTCTCTGAAAAAGAGAGGTCTTTCAGAAAAGAAAGGCACAAGACCCAAATTAAAAATAAAAACGATAAGTAAAGATACGATTAAAAACGGCTCGAATGAGCTTAGAAAAATTAAATCCGACAGCAGCGAATATAACCCAGCGAAGGCAAGTCCTGAAGCATAGTGGTAGCCGATGTTATATACTGTTCAACTTAAATTAGAATCTGTTCAAAAAACTTCCAAATTGTTTATTCTTATCAATAAAATGAATTTCAAGAATCCAAAATCTAGAAAAACCATTGAAAGGCGATTTTAGATCGGTTAAATTATCTAAACAAATGTAATTTTCTGGAGTAGACTCGTGAATCTTATAATGAGAAAATTCATCAATAAGATGACCGGCGATATTATTTCCAAAAAAATATCCTTTTTCCATTGCAATGGATTCCACAAATTGAAATAAATCTTTGCCTGTAACTCTTTCTTTATTTTTATAAAAATCTCTGGCTGAATGCCAACTTCGCATATGTCGTATATTTTTCTAAAAGACTGTAAATATGATATACGATAAAAAATCTATTCGTAAATCAAAGCTAAATACCATTGGTAACTCAACTTTCCTCACGAAAAACGAGTATGAAACATGCATTGTTTCGTTATCTAAAAATTTACTCCAAATGTAACCTAAATGCTTGTAATTGAATATACTATTTGTGCCTGTTCCAAATCTTTTCGGTGGCCTCCTTAATTCTTGCATTTTTTTACGTTGTAAAAATGGATTTGAAGTACTCTTTTAAGTAAGGGCCGTAATATAAAAACTATTTTTAGAGGAACGAAAGGTTGTGATTAAGTTATTTCGAGAAAGATACAGATATGCCACTAAGAAAAAAAAGAAATTCCAAGTACAAATAAATTAGATATAAAATCAGTTTACAAGAACCTCGACCTTTTTTCGATTAAAAATGAAATAAACCAACTACAAGATGATCTAATCAAAATAGCTGCGCCAATTCGATCACCTAATGTATAAATAAGAAAGTGTAGAAAAAAGGCAATCTATCATACGATTCCAAAATGGAGACGAGAATTTAGTCCGACTACTGATCTTTGATTAGGTTTCGTGTAGGTTTTTAGATGAGGAAACATTCAGTGTTTCAAGTATATTTTCAAATGAGTTACTTCCCATAATGTAGTTTATGTCTCTTGAAATTATGAGCCAGATTTTGTCTCATTAGATCGTAAAACAAAAATATACATTACCGGAAGTGTTCTTATCGTTCACCGGTTTTTTGCAACCAGCGACCGTTTTTCGTAGTATTCGATTTTTTCCTTCAAAGCATTTTCAACTAAGCTCTTGATAGAAGGCTCGGCTCCTGTCGCTCTTTCAAAAGCGGAGAGAAGTCTTTGCATTAAATCTTTATCTACGTTTATTGAATGTAGATTTTTTGCGGTCGCCATTTCCATGTATCACCCCCTCTTTCAAAGAATAAGTGTAGGATATGCATTTCTTCCATTTTGTCAATGTTAATTTAGGGGAAAATGGAAAAAATGCATGAAAACTCGTTTGAGTTTAGGATAAATTGTAGTCGGTAGGAAAACCTGAAACCCTTGGACGAAGCTCTTTTATTTCCGTTTCGCTACCGTCGGGTTTTCGGCAGATAAGAAAGTTTCCTCTTCGAAACAGAACGTTCAGGCCGGATTTCAAAGCGTCTGCTTTTGCCTTAGCGGAAAGTGATATAGTTAAAGCCCGAGCTTTCTCTAAGGTTTGATCTTGTTTCAAACCCACTTAACTCTTCCGCTTAAAATAACAAAAACAAACAGAGCGATTAGAAGAGCTACAATCGGAGTTAAATGATCATATGCTTTCTCCATACAAAACTCAGTCGCTTTCTGTTCGATCCAATCGAACGGCCAAAATCCGAGTTCCCCGTTTACCGGCTGAGATGATATATTATGACTATTGCAATTACAATCCATACCCAATAACCTCCGTCGATTATTATTTCAGAAAAAGAGGGCCCGAGGCTCTTGCGCCAATTTCGAATCTGAAAGTGAGGAGGATCAGATTGCTTCCAGTCAACACCCCATTCGATTTCAGGATGACGAACTAAAACGGATTCGATCGTTTTCCGATCACTCACCGCACTGAAACCGTTCACATCGAGAGCCCGACCGTATTGATGCGCGCTCGATCCCGGCGGAGCCGCCGGACAAGAACCTGTTCCCGTCTTACAGGCCGCATACAACTTAGCTTGCCTTGCCCACGACCGGCGAGACTCAAAAACGTAAACGTTCGGAAGAGTTCGTTTCAAATCCTGCATAAACGAAACAAGACGAGAGTCCACGTTTTCTAAGGAATTGATAACCGACATTATTTCTTCCTTCCGAGAAGATCATCACCGAAAATTTGCCAGCCAATAAAAATACCCAGACCAGCAAGGACGATGTTTTTCGCATCCTTGAAGAAATCTTCGGCCTCTTTCTTTACGCGTTCAGGAATACCGGGAATATTCGTTCCTTTCGTATCGTAATCATAGGTTCGAACAGATTTAGAAAAGTTTGGAATTTGAATATTCGATTGAGAGAATATTTTGTTAAACTCGGAAATTTGCGGATCTTTAGAATAGATTTTGAAGGTAAACTGTTCACGAAATACGGTTCCTGACTGAACAATAAAAGAGATTCTTCTTTTTTCAGGCTCTTCTAAAAATCCGTAAAAGATTTTCAGAGAATCGGGAATGTTTACCTCTCCGGAGTATCCAGACCAATCAATGACATGCCTTACGTCCCCGGATGGTGTATATTTCCCGTCAAAATCAAATGGAGTTTCAGGCACAAAATTTTACCTTCTTCTCTTGCTCTTTTTCGGAGCAAACTTCCAGTAATAGACAACGATCGCGAGAATAAAAATACCGCCCGCTATAAGGATTCGGTTATCGTTATTGTCTTCCTCTTTCTTCGGCTCAATCTTCTCCGAATGCGTAATCACCTTAGTCGGACTCGGTGGATCTGTGGAACCTACAGGGGGTTTTGGTGATGGAGCTGGTCCAGTCGTGGACGTGTTTTGAATCGAAGTATTCGAAATCGAAAATTTATTTACGTTCAGTCTCTGAAAGTCTTGAACAAATTTTCCGATCATCTCTTGCGCTTTACCCGAATTTTCAGGCAGAATAAACGACATTCGTTTCGCGTCTGGATTGTGTAGAAAGTTCGAATAGCCGGCAGGTTTTCCGACTGTGAAATTTCCCGTTGCGATTTGCTTGTAATATAAATAATAACGTTTAGCCATTATCTCAACACTCCCATAAAAATAATCAGAAGTAAGACGATTCCAAGAATGATATAGGAAATAGGAACACCGACTTGTCTTTCCGGTATTTCAAAAACAGATTCAGGGATCTCAGACAGATCAAAAGAACCGATAAAATCTAAAAGGAAAGCAGTATTCGAAAGTCCGACAAATTTGACTTTGTTGACAAGATCCTCTTCGTTCGGAACGAAATAAAAATTTTTGATTTCCGGATGCTCCGGAACTTCAAAACGATTCCAAAAATCAATTACACCTTTTCCCTCCGATTTCAGTTTGTCGTATAAAAGTTTTTCTTTCTCAGGACTCCAATTCTGAAGACGAAAGAGAAAGATTTTAGGAATTTCGGGGGTTGCAGTTTCAGCCACTTGATTCACCTCCGGGTTTTGATTTTCCAAAATTTGGAATCAAAGAAGACCAAGAGAACGATTTAAATTTTAAAACAAGCAACGTAAACGCACCCAGGAGAAACAAAGAAATGTAGAGCCACTTGTTAAAAAGATGATCCCGCCACTTGTCTGCAAGAGCCGATTCCGAAACTCCTTTATCCAAGAGCTTCTTTGTTTCCTTTAGAGTTTGTTTGATAAAATCTTTATTCTTTTCTGGTATATCGTTAGAATCTAATACAATTTGTTCCACCTGGTCTAAGTCGGTTTTGTTTTTTTCAACTTTGGATTGATACGAAGAACAAGAGATAAAAGAAAGAATTAGGAATAATGTTAAAAACCGTTTCATCTTCTTTTCCTCACATTTACAGATTTGGAATCAGAACGAGAGAGAAGTTTTCGAACATCGATTTCAAAAGTTTTTAAGTGATTCCCCTTAAACGAAAGAACCAAGTAGACGCCGTTGTTTGCCTGGACATCCTCAATGATTTCAAAGATTGCCCCCGCGGAATATGGATTTACAAGTTGTGTGTTTGTTAAATCGAATTCGATCAAACGGTTTTCTGTGGAAATTTCACGCACCGAGGAAACGACGGATTGCAAGAGTTCCTTTAGGCCGTCTTGTTCTCTGGTTCGCATATACGAAGGAAAATGAAGGATCGCCCCTTTTTCGGTGAAACCAAAATCCACCGAGGTTGAAAAAAGACTCCGGATCAGATCAAGGCTGGGAACCAAAGAAATAGTTTCCTCTTCCGCGACCTTCTCCGGAAGTTTTCTAAGTGAAAGCGTGTGCAGGGCTTCTTTGATAATGTCCGGATTTTTATACCACAAAAACCCCACACCCGCAAGGAGCAAAAAAGAGAAAAATGAAAATAGGACGAGAAGGACTCTTGTTAGAGATCCTTCATTTAAGAATTTTATAATTTCTAAATATACTGCTTCCACTTTCTTGTTATCCTATTGAAACGCGTTGGTATTTCATTTTTCCGGAAACACCGTTTCCGTTTAAAAACTCTTTCTTTGGTTTTACTCCATTAGGAGCAATCGAAACGTGAATCCAGGTCGCACCAGACACAGTCCCTTCGTTGATAAGTTGATGATAGGGAAGTCCAAGATCGATGATCTTTTTACAGATTTCCGTTTTGCTCATACCCTTGATCCCAAAATCAACCGCTTCGCCCCGCATGTGCTGGCTCGTAATAGAACCTTTTATTTTTCTGTTTACTTCGGGAGACCTGTAACCAGAAGAAACTGAAATCGGAAGCTTTACGTTTTCGTAAAGTGGTTCAAGAATCGTTTCACATAATCGTTTCAAAGATTCAATTGATTTTTCGTCCGGTTCGTTTAATAAACCCGTCTCGGTGACGGTCATTTGTTCTAAAGTAAAATTTTTGGAAAGATTCATAATATATTCTTAATATTTAATAAAATAGTTTAAGACTAAAGACGGCTGAATGTTGTTATGGGGCAATCCGGCGCCTTGCGCTTGGATGATCGCCGCTGAATTGCGCGTACCCGTCGTCGAGGTTGAGGAATAGCCAACAGCGATACTGATCCCACCGCCGGACATCGTAAAATTAGCTCGATAGATTTGATGGTTGTGAACCCCACCACCGTGATCATGATTTGGAATCTCAGGAAGTGTAAGCGTATGGGCCTCTTCTCCGAACGTTTCCCCTACTGCTCTCGGAGTAAGTCCCGTTCCAGTTCCGGAACCGATCGCAGTTCTACCGGCCATGTTTGGAATCGGTAGACGTTTGCCGGCGTCCCAATCAGCGATTGCACTTACTCCCCGAACCGTCGCGGAACCGGTTGAATTTTGAATTGGAAGAACGGTATTCGACCAATCATTCCAAAGTAGAATATAAAGGTTTTGGTATTCTGCTCCTACTCGGTTCGCACCGGAACTTAAGTTTCCGATCGTTTGACCGTTCGCTTGGAGCCAACCGGTCGGAGGAGTATTTCGAGCGGACGTCTTCACATCGCCAACATCGAAACCACCAGCAGACGAACCACCGGAATTCCATGTGGCTATTTGCGCGTCGGTCACAAATCGATGAAAAGAATCCTCTATGACATCGGTCGCTGGAATATTTCCAGTATTCCGTTTTTGTGATAAAGCCGAATCAAGCTCGGGCTTTGTATAGTAATCCGTGTTGTGATTGTGATTCGTTGGAGGAAACGCCGTAGGTTTGTTTTGAATATTCGGCCAATCGGCAGAAGTGTTCCATTTTGTTTTTTCGGTATCGGTTGCAAATCTGTGATTTGTATCTTCCGTAATTTCGATCGCGGGAATGTTTCCAGTATTCCGTTTTTGTGATAAAGCAGAATCGATTTCTGATTTCAGATAATAAAGGAGATTGTGATTGTGATCCGCCGGAGGAAACTGAGAGGGAACGCCTTGAATGTGATTCCAGGAAATATAACGGACCGTAATTTCTTTCCAGTTGCCTAAGTAAGTGGAATCGTCTCCTGTAAGAATAAAAGCGGGTGCGCCCGGTAAATCGTTTCGGATTGCAAGATCCCCTTTTTGTGCAGAAAGACCTAACATTTCCGCCTGGGAATTGACGGGAAAAAGATCCGTAATCGCAATCGGAGGCATGAGAGAAACCGGGAGTTTTCCGGTATCCGGATCGACGGTAACGACTGAAAGAAGCGGATTCTTGAAAAAATCCGCAAGAGGCAAACCTGAATCCGGAATCTCGTCCTCGAGTTCTTCCGAATAAACGTAGGGACCGATGCCGGGCCGATTTTCAAGGAGAAGGCCGGAATCACTTGACCACTGTCCCGGTTCTGTTTCTGACCAAGCCATTTAGGTTCCCTCGCTGATATTCAACGTTACGAGAGTTTGCAAAGAAATGTCCGATTTCGTTTGAGTTTTAGAAATTGGAGTTGGAGCGGAAGCATCCGGAAAGATAAGAACGTATTTTGTTTGAGAAGGAATTTCAACCTTCACTTTCGATTCTAAATAATCGGTAAACGATACCGACCAAAACTTGGTTATGTTATCAAAAATAGAACGAACCGGGTTGTGACGAGGTGCAAAAAGAAACGTATAATCAGGACCATACGTTTTGTAAGAGACTACATTTTTTAAAGCGACATCGTTTTTATTAAAGTTCAAAGAAAAGGATTCATCCTTTAGAGTTGAAAGCGTCGGAACGGGTCTGTCATCCAACTTGAAATCCGAATTTGAAAATTCGGAATCGGTAAATTTGGAAAGAACAGAATAAAGGCTTCGATCACTCACAGAAAAAAAATGGAGAGTTGTCGCCGGAAGATAGGAGCGCCTAACTTTGGAATAATTTTGTGCCAGAGTCGCAAGGATTCCCGTGATTGTAGGAGTTTTTAAAGAACTTACGTCGAAAGCTCCGATCGTAAAATACTGCTCTCCTGGGACGTTATACGCGCTCTTAGGAAGATTTTTTTCTAAAAGGACCGAAGAATCCGGAGGGTTTAAAATATTCCGAACCGAATAAACAATCTTTTTAAAAACAAAAATCTCCATACCTGACCTGTCCTATTATTTTTTGGCAGGTGCGGCGGCTCTGACGTAATCGCAAAAAAGGGATACCGAAACGTCATCCTTGTCAATAACGACTCCCGCGGGTTTTAACTCTATACTGACATTCGATTGATGCGTGAAGGTCAAATTCACCGGAAATAGTTTGAAGCCGATTTCTGCGTCATGCGAGCTTCCCAACTGTGAGAGTTGGGTTTCTTTGACAAACGGAGTGGAATCCCCGTTCTGAGAAATTTTGATTTGCGCCGTTTTGAGTTCTTTTTTGTATTTTATCTGAATCGCTTTTACCTTCAGAGTTCTTCCGAAACTGTTGGCGATTGTAAACGCATCGGTAAACACGTTCGAGCTTGCCTCGATTTGTTTTTGAGTAACTCCGGATACGACTAAATCAAACGTAAGCATTTTCTAATGTTCCTTTAAAAAATCCGGACCGTCGTGATCCGGATTTTTGATTCATTGGTTTTAGGTCTTAAATCTATCTCTCTACGCTAACACTCTTCAAAAAGATGTTTGCGGGAGTTTGGAACTCTAAGAGATAGTTGTCGATTTCTGGAGGAAGTGGGATCGAAGGATCCTTGTCGATTTTGATGATCAAATCGACACCTTCCTGAGACGTCACAGGTAGAGGAGTTTTGAAAGAGACCATCTTTTGTTTCGATCGTTCCATCCAACCCGATTGAGGTTCGAAATGAATCACTCCAGGAGGAGGAAACACGACGTCGTTTGGATTTCCTTTTACAAACGGAAGAACGAGCCAAGGAATCGGCGACATGATCACCGAAAGAAGATCCTTCGCGACGATTTCGTCCCCGATTTTCATCGTGAACGAACCGGAATTTTGAATCATCGACAACCCTTTCAAAACCGCTACCGTTGCGTTGTTAAACGTGATCGTGGATTGATCCGGAGCTAAGAAACGGGCCGTTACAGCGATGAACTCCCCTTCTCCGTTCGGAAACGGGTTTTTCTCTCCGGTGTAATTCCGAAGATACGCAGGTTCTTCTTTTTTGAAGAGGTTGTATTCCATTACACCACTCTTTAAGATCGCAGTGGTCCTAAGAGTTTGGTTGTAAAACGGTAGTTTTCTTGCTCCCGTAACAACTCGTTTCCTGGTTGTAGGATCAATTCCGTATGTTCTTTTTGTGAGTGTTCTTCTCATTGCAAATTCTCCTAAAATTGCGTATATTCTAAAATTCTAAATCAGTCCGCCCGCATATTCGCGCACCGGTTCGTCTCCGTAGAGGCCGCCTTCGTCTCCGGAAAGATCATCGTCCCCATAAAGTCCGTCATCTCCGGAAAGGCCGTCGTCTCCATAGAGACCGTTCTCATCCCCGTGGACCGTTTGGTCCGCAAGGGGAACGAAATCGTATACTGTTCCGTCGGATCCGGAAACTTGAGACTGTGTAGCCTGGATGAACTGTCCGACTTCATTCAAATTATTGAATACCATTCGTTTTTCGTTCGGATCCCCGCCTAAGGTATCGAGTCCGAAGATTTTGCCGGTGATCCGTTTGTCTTTGGCTTTCTCTTCGTCAAGCGCGCGAAGAATTCCAAACATGAGCATGACCGCCGCTCCGATGATTCCGTAGATCTTGAATTCCTTTTTGGGAAGAAATGCAGAGATCAGCGCGACCAGGATCGGAATGAAGATAGGGCGAGCTTTTTTCTTTGTGTCCATTGATTCCGGCACAAAGTTTTGTCCTAAATAACTAAGGGCCATTGCCGAAACGGTTATCCCCGCTCCGATGAGTGTATCGCCGTTAAAACCCTCTTTCAATGTGTCTATAAAAGAACCTTTTTTCTTAGCCACCGTAGATCTCCTTATTCAGTGCGTTAGCTCTCGTGACGTTTTCTTGCCACTCTTTGATGAGCTTTAGATTTTTTGAATGCGCTTCGTTTCTCTTTTCGAGATACTTCTCTTTATCGTCATTGGTCGCGTTGTGAGAAGGTTTTTTCGGATACTTGTGAAGTTTCGGTTTTTTCGTTGATTCGTATCGTTTCGTAATCAACTTCAAACCAGAAAACTTCTTCTTCGTAGTTACCCGACGCTTTGTAGTTTTACGTTTTGTCGTTTTGCGTTTTGACTTAGAACTTTTCTTAGCCATCTACTTCTTTCCTTTCATGTTATTCAGAACGACTACAAGAACGATAATGGCCGCGAGGCCGCCTCCGGCATAAAGAAGCATCTTATCGTCTTTCTTGTCATCGTTTCCGTTTGGATTTGGTGCAGGTGGTCCCTCTCCGCTCCCGCCTCGACTCGAACTATACGTTAAAGCGAACTTCCCTTCGGAAGTTTTTGAAAGCGCGGGATTAGAAAAATTTCTATTCTGTGCAGGAACCGCTTTTCTTACAGGTGCACGATTCGCGGGTTGCAAAAGTTGAGCGAGTGAGCTAATCGAGTTTGCTCGTGCCTGGCTTTTGGCTTGTGTTCTTTGATTTTGAATGTTTGAAAACTGACTGAGAGTATTGGTAATCATCGGAGCCGCGGCCATTGCGGCTTGAAAAAAACCGAGTTCTCCGTTTAATGAGTCGCCGAAACCAGATTCATCATACGCAGGACCGGGATTTTCTTCGGAAAAAGATTCTTCTGAAACTTGTCCTGATTCGTCAGGCATTTCCTCCGGTTGTTCCTCTTCTCCACCTTCCTGGCTTGCTCCCTGTCCTTGGCCGACAGCTTGTAATACGTCCGGAACCGCCTCTAACGCTTTGCCTGCAAATTTACCTACGTCTTTAACACTTTTTTGTAATGTCTTTCCGTAGTCTTTAAGCGCTTTCTGTCCAGTCTTTAAAACGTCCTTTCCTGCTTTTTGAATCGATCTTGTCGCGCCTTTCAATCCTTTGGAAAGTCCACTCGTATTGATTTTCATTCCGCGAAACGATGGAAGGCGTCCGAAAGAAGGAAGTCTAAAACCACGACCGAAGAGCCGCGCCATTCCAAACATTCCAAGCTCGTCGCCGGATAAAGCGATCGACATCGCGTCATCGTGATACAACGTTCCGAGTCGAACCGGAATCACCGAGTTTTCCTCTCCGGAAAGTTGTGCTCTCGAAGGAGAATGATAGTCTAACTCTTCAACATAAAAGTCTCCGTTTAAGATTCCGTTTCCAAGATCGTCTGTAGGAATATACTTTCCTTTTACACGTAAAAGAACTACGTCTTCCGGAAGCTCCGTTCTTTGATCACCTTCTAAAGTATATCGAAACGTCATATTGATTTCTCTTTCGATAGACTAACACCGACGAAATCAAAAGTACAGAATATTTCGGGGTAAAACTCCTTTAGTCATTTCTAATGTTTCACTAAAGTTCTGCTAAAGTTTCATTTTTTGAATTTTTTTTCAAAGTCTTTGAGGAAGAACTCTTCTCGGAACTTTTCTCCGTATAATTTTTGTCCGAACGAGCATCGATTTGAATATGTTGCATCAACTGTATACCAATGTCCGTTTAGAAATACTTCCGGGTAAATGTGATGAGGCTTTTCAGCCTGTCCGCAAACGACTGCACGACAAGGCACGTTATGAAAGATCGCCCACGACAAAATCGGAATCGTTTTGTCGTCACAGTCCCGGATCGGAAACCAGGGAAGTCTTGTAAATTTAAAACGACTGACTGTTTCGAGCCCCGGAGGGTCGGCACAATACGGAAGAGACCGAATGAAGTTATACAATTCAAAAATGCTTTTGTGTAAATACTCGCCTAAGTCTTGCGGATATGAGTAAGCGATTCGAAAAACGTCCTCAACTGTATCTTGATATGATCCCAACGGAACGAGGGTTGAGCGGATCACTCCAAGAGAAGGATCTTTTTCAAACAATTTGAATATGAGTTCGAAGGACTCTTGATCCTTCTTCGGAAGTTTCTGGATAATTTCTTTTAAGTCATTTGGAATCACAAAAAAGATTCCAGAACCCACTTTCAAAAAAGCACAAGACCTTTATTTTTTAAGGTTTCGCTAATGTTTCGTTTTCGAAAAAATAAATTTCGCCGATTTATTTTCTGCTTCTTAAAAGAATTCGCGGATACAAATAGAAAATGTGAATTTTAAGAGTATTTACCGAATGAAAGGAATATGACGGGACTTTAATTTACTAAATGTTTCACTAAAGTTTTAGTAAAGTTTCATTAAGGTTTTACTAAAGTCCCGTTAAAGTAGCACTAAGGTTTCAGGAAGGTTTCACTAAAGTTCCGTTTTGATTAAAACGGAACCTCGTTGAAGCGAGTTTGCATTACTTTTTCTCGCTTTTCTCTCTCTTCTTTCAGAATTGTTTGGTATTTTTTATTTTTTTCAAATTTTTCCTTACCGTCTTTGAGAAAATCGTTCAAATATTCATCACCATAGAATTCGGTTAGAAGATACGCGGCTCCGGAGGCTTGAGTTCTTAACCAGTTATCAATATTTTGCAATCCAGATTCATTTTTAGGAAGTCCGATCGATTGTCCTTCCGACGTTTTTAAAAAATTTGTCCACCAACTGCAAGGAACCCAGAAATGTTTTTGCTTTTCAGATAAATAGTAATGATTTAAATCATTTTTTTTCTGAACGTAGGTCGGTTCTAAAAATTTTAAATAGTAAAATGCAGTTTTAGGAAAACTTCTATCTTCAAATTTTGCTCTCCTGGGATCTGGAAATCTTTCATTCGAGTTTGTGATTTCTCCGGTCTCCGGAACTACATTCCAAGTTGGGTTACAATACTGATCCGCGGCTTGGTGAGTAAGCTGAAATTCTAACCGATTCCAGACCGGCCAGACGCATTCCGGACCAACCTGCTTTTTCTTGTCATAGATTCGGACAAACGTATTACTTCCTCGAAACGCTCCGATATAAATTGTATATCCGTGACGACCTATTTTATGATCTTTGAATAGACTTCCAGTCTCGACTAAATTTACAGGAGCTTCGAATTTACTAAATCCACGGAACCGCGTCGCTACATGCTTTCGGTTTAGCATTTCATAGATATGAGGTAGGTTCAAATGGCCTTCATAATCATCTAAGGCTAAATCGATTCGAGTGAATCGCCCGTTTAACTTGATTACTTCGGAAATCAATCTATTCAATCCGAGAGAAGAAGAGCGAAACGAAAACAACGCTTTGGAAGAAAGTGAAATGTAAATTTTCTGACTTTTCCTTTCTGGAGAAAACGCACCGAATACATCCCCCGGAGCGCGGAATCTATGGGTGTGTCCGGTATTCGATCCTTTTTCCTCGATTTGAGGCTCTCCAAATACGTTACGAATCCATTCCCAGGCTTTTTCCGAATACTCGATTGAAAAGGACAACCAATCCACAAACGGAAGTTTTAGGTTTTCGGGAACAGATATGGCCGCCAAAGAAGGACTTTGATTTAAAGAATTCATATTCTTACCTTTAATTGTTTTGGATTTATTAAATTAAGTTAGCAAGGGGGTATTTACTAACCCCCCTCGCCTCCGGCGGAATGCCGGACACAAAAAAAACCGGAGGACGTTCCCGTCCCCCGGCCTGCCTATGGTGTTGCTTTATCCCCTTAGCTTCCCAGCCACAAAATAAAGCCTGTTTCTCATCAGTAAGGAACCTCTTCCTCGGTTGGTTTCTTCTCAGTTGGTTCGGAATAGGAAACGTTGAACCGTCCTTCCGTTTCTCGATCCGGAAATAACGCAAAATTCAGCTTGCCTTGTAAGGAAAGCGGCGCGACTATTTCGCAAGAAAGATACTCCTTAGATCCATTCTTTGAGGTTTTTTTCCAAACGGCGCCCACCCGATTCTTTGCGTAGTAAACTAAGTAGTCGGGTGCGTTGTCGTTTGCTTCCGGAGAATTTTTCTTTGCGTTTTTTCCGACAAAGAATTCCATTTTCGGAGAAAAAGGAAGATTGATTTCCAAGTTGAAAAATTCGTTTCCTTCTTTATCCAACTTCGCTTGCATAAATCCTAATGTGTTACTCATGCGTTAGCCTCCTTTAGTCTACTTCGAGAGAGCCCAAATCGGTTCCGCTCTCTTCTTGTTCGTTGTCGATCGGAATCAGTTCGTTCGGAATCGGTTTGAACAAATTTTTTTCGAGAATTGCTTTCTCTAAAAGTTGAAACTTAGATTCAGAAATCGTAAACGAGTAGTTTCCGCTTCCCTCCATAAGTTTTATCTGAATCCGAGGGATCTTTGTTTCGTCTGTGGAAGGGTTGATTTCAACCGCTCCGTTTTGGTAAATACCCATTGTCTTTTTTTACTCCTTTAGTTTTTTTGAATGCTTCTCGCCTACCGGCTCGGGATTTACAGGCTCACTACCAAGGCAGTCGATTTTTTTCCACTCCGGTTTGTAATTCTCCGGAGGAATTACAGTCCCTCGAAACGTTGCGTAGAGTTCTCGACTCCAGTCCTTGCCGTCTCCCTTCGGGGTATAACGAGGTTTAGGCGGTTCTCGCTTATCTCGCTTCGAGTCGTAGTAGTAAGCGTGGCTCATCTAACCAGGATTAGCTCCTAACGCTTGTTCAAGTTGCTCTTGAACTTCTTTGATGTTCTCCCCCGAGGCGGCGTTTTTCTGAATGATCTCAATCATCTTTTTATCGATGATTGTCATCTCAGAAACCTTTAAAACGATCATAGACCCGTCGTCGCAGATTAGGTTGATCGCAACTATTCGATTCATCTTTTTATTCTCCTATTTTTATGAGCGCGGCTTTGATAAGTTCACGATCCTTTGAACTTAAATACGACTCGACTTTTGGGAATATCAGATGAAAGATTTCCTTTATTAGTGAAATCTTATACTTCAATTCCTGGATTTCTCTTTCTTGACTCTTCATTCAGTCCCCCTGTTTAATAATTTAGAAAGCGCGTCCGAATCCTCTCCCGATCCGAGCATACCCATGACTTCCGAAATGACTGATTGCAAGGCTTGAGGGTTCCCGGCCAGAGCGGGAACAGACGGTATTTCTACCCCGAATATTTTTGACATGAAAGTCGAAGCCAACGGGTGGCTCAGTAGTTGAATGATCATATTTACGTCGAAACTCGAAGCAGGTTCGGGGATTACTATTTTTTGTTCTTTTCTCAATCTGCTTTCGATTGATTTCGTAAGTTGCTCTTTAGCCTCTTCGAGTTTGTTTAGATTCCCTTGGGTTAGTGCCAGTTCAAACTTGTGGGTTGAATTCAGTCGTTCGATTTCGTTTCTATACGATTCTTTGATTCTCTCGATTTCGTTTTTGTGGCTATCAATTAGAGACGCAATCTTTGTTTCCCAGATCAGTCGATCGGATTCCCTCCTTTGATCGATTTCCTTTTGATCTTCTTTTCTAAGGGCCAATAAAGCGTTGAGTGCGGAAACGGGAATATTCCCATCCAGAATATTCGTATTTTGTAAACTGTTTGGAGTTTCTTGGACGGCCTCTTCGGGTTGTATTTGATTCTTGTTTGGTAGTCTGAATTCAAATGCAGAGCGTGGGCTTTCTTCTTCTTCCGACACTTGGAAAACTTCTACTGAGTAATCTCCGGACGGAAGCCAAGAAGGAATTTTCAATACGTTTTGTGAATGGAGTATATTGGCTTTCGAATTGGAAAAAGATATTCTAAACTTTGTTCCTGCTTCCGAGTTGGCCGATATGGCTTGCAAGGCTCGTTTCGCTTCTTTTAAATCTAAAATCATAACTTAGGTTCCTTTGGTGCAAGCGGACCCTCTTCTAACGCGATTCGAATCGTCTTCGTTGAAATCTTTCCATTCGGTCCGAGGTATTTTTTTGCGAGTTTTTTCGCCGTATCTCTTTTGGAATGTCCGTTACGCGTCATCGTCTTCACATCTTCGCAGAACTCTACGGTTCTTAAAATCTTAGGCATTGCGTCGCCTCCTGCAATTTGTATTGGAAGGTAGGCAAACCATTCCCTTCGACTTTACGGTTCCGCAAAATTCGCATGGCTCCATTTCAGTTGTTTGAGGAAGTCCGTTTAGTTCTTGGGTCTCTTTATTAAAGATTTCTTTTTGGGCAACACTCCGAATACCTTTTAGTGTCTCGTCGAGAAATCCGGCAAGGTGAGCTTCAAGAACGTCTTTCGTCTTCTTATTCACTTCGAGGTCTCTCTTCGGTTTGCAAGGTTATCGAGATAGAAAAGGCCGAATGCGAAAAGAGAACCTACGATTTCAATTAAGAGGAGTTCCATTTGATTCCTCTTTTTGTAATACACGAATCCGTGATTCGATTTTCTCCATTAAGTCCTCTAATGCGTTTCCTATGACACAATGATCCACCGAACCAAACTTATCACAAAAGATATTATCAAGTATTCTTTCGTGAAATTTAAGAGACTTAAGAAAACCCTCCAGCTTCTTAGAAGTGTCTTCAGGCGAAGCTGCAATTTTTTCTATAGCGGTATCGGCTAAATGTTCTAACGTCTGATCCGAAACCCCTTCTAAAGTAAGAGGTGGTAAAAAAAAGCCATCTGGTTTGATTAGCTTTCGAAACTTCCGATCCCGATTCTCTTCAGATAAAAAAATCGCAAAAAGAGCGACTAACGCGCCCAGCACTATGCTTAAAAATATTGTAATCATCATACCCATACCTCTTTATGTCTCATTGTATATTACAAAAAACGACTGCTTCCTAATGTTAAACGAAGATCCCGAAATCCTGCGGTGATACAGATTCTACAACGATTCATTTGATACAGAACTGTCGTGGCTCTTCCGCACTTGGAACATGTTTTGATGTGCGTTTGGCTTCCGGGCTTTACTTCCGGAAGTCCTTTTACTTTGAGTTCGCTATTCAGTTCGTCTATAAAGTCTTTCATTTGCCCTTTCCTACCCAAAATATGAACACGCCAGTGATGAATACCGACAAATACCAAGAAAACGAAGTAAACAAAAGTGCACCGTCGTGCGGTTCCGGATTCAATGCCTCAATCAAAAACGAAAGAAAAAACGCAACGGCCATTCCGACGAAAAAACAAATTAGATATTTAGAATATTTCATGCGGAAACGAACTCCGGTTTGTTAAGTTGAATGAGGTTTCGAATTGCGTTTATCAATCGATTCACCGCGATTTTTTTCTCAGGGTTTTGGAGAGCGGACAGGACTACGTCCTGATCGATCGAATTTCGTCCGTTTGAGAAGTGCAAATGCAGTGTTCCGATTTTATCAGAATGCTCAAATGGAATAACGCTCTGATCCGTTGAGCAAATCGTAACCCTTCCGATCCCGGGACTCAATTCGTGAGTTAAAGTTTGAAACAGTTTGAAGGTTGATAAGAATTCCTTCACGTGCATCGTTATATTTTCAGACTCGAACGAATGCGCGTAAATCGAAACAGGACCGTGACTAAATTCAATTGTTTTGATTTTCATAGAAAAACCTCACGCCCATCTCTTAAAAATTGTTTTGCGCCTTGTAGTGTAATTGGAAAACAACGAGTAGGCCAAGCCCAAGATGCAACCCAAAGAGAGCCGTCTCTTAGGTGAATGTAATCTTCGTTGAGAGTTAAATCAGTTCCCCTTCTAAGCAAAGAGGCGTTTTTTTTCCGTCTTTTGACGACGAGCTTGGAAACTCTCATGCGAACGAACTCCATTTTTTTGATTCAATGAATTTGTGAGCTACGCAGTTTTTTAACATGTCGAAAATCTCAATAGCTGTTATCTCCAGCGAGTTCGTTTTCTTAAAAATTCTGGATGCCTTTTGTTTAGCACCCAGAAGAGATTTCGAAACCACTCTGAACGAATGCTCATGAGATCCGTTTGAACGAGAAATGATAAACATGATTTGGAATTCGTTCATGGGTTTGTCTTAGGCCACTACTTCCATCTTTTCTAATTTAGATTTGATAGACTCAATTGTTATTATATCCCGCTTGTGACACTCCACCATCCCAAGGCATCTTTGCTCTTTCTCAAAAAATTCGATTTCGTATTGGAGTTGACTGATTCTAAATCCAACCAGCATCCTAAGCTCAATCAATTCGCCTAATGTTAGTGTTGTTTCCATTATCGTTTTCCTTTGTTTTTTATCTCATCTGTATCTATGCAAAACTGATAATACATGGTCACAGAAATCCGAATGATTTCCTCCAAGTTCTTCCGCGCTGAAGTTTTGATATTGTTCCCGATGGCTTGAATGGCCGCATCGTCGTCGAAGGTTTTTAATGCGAATTGCCCACGCTGAAATCTGTCTCGGATCTCGGAGGCGTTTTGAATGATAGAGCCAACTTTCCCCGACCACCAGTTTAGGCTTCCGGGTTTAAATTCGTTGTCTTCCCTACTTGCGAGCTTTTGAAGTGCGTTAGTTTGAGCTTCTTTAAAGGTTTCAATGATCTTTAATATCTGTTGATCATTGTGTGATTGTGATATTGGTTTAGTTTTTGCCATAAATATTTAGATTTCTTAGGCAAAAAACCGGATTCATTAATACGAAATGAATTACTTCATTATTATAAAATGAATTTCTAATGTGACGATAATTCTACTTCCTCTTTTGTATCTTATGTCTCATTTCTGGGATGATAAAATGAACGTATCCATACATACTTTACACATTATACTCAATACATCCTTTACAAAAAGAAACGTAAACATGCAACCCACGATCAAACAATTGGCATAGGATTCTTATATTGCAACACTTTTCCAGTGAACGTATCGATTACCCCGAGTGCCGCTTTGTGAAATATAATTCTTACGTGACGATCCGAAATGTCTTGAAGTCACACCGACTCTTCAGCAAGAGCTGAAGAAAGGAAGATGCGATGGCCAGCAAAATAAATATTACCTAAATCGTTCACTGGAGTGACCACTATGTTCGTCGGATAGAAAGCCTCCGGAAGATCAGGTGGAAAGACTTTTTGAGATCCTTTGTAGTATGATTTTGGAAATTCGGATTTCAGATTCTTTTTTATTTCTATCAAATAATAATTTTTAAATTCTCTACTACGACCATTGCAACTTTATTCGGGCCGAACTTGGTATTTTGTGTAATAGATGATTTTTGTAAGAACAAAAAATAAATCCAAAAATGCTTTTGAGTTTGTCTTCGAAAAGGAATTGGAAATCCCAACATCAGATCCATATTTAACGTAAGTTCTGCGTAAGAAAATAAGAAAGAATTTTTTAAAGTATGAGTTCTTACAATTTTAGAATTTGTCCGTAAAATCGTGATTTGTGATAGTTCCCACATTTTAGGAATCGATCTGCAAAATTCAAATCTAAATTTTTTCAGGAAATAAACCTATAACTGAAATATCGTTATTTGTCCTTTTTTCTGAAAAATCGATTCAATATGCGGTCTGACGTTTTTAGCACGAAATTTTCTCCCTACACCAAAAAACTCACATTAATTTAAAATTCAAAAATAAAACACCAAACAGAAAAACCTATCTAAAAGACAAGATATTACAAAGATCTGTAACAATGAAATGAGTCGATTATGTCCGTAACCTAATTATAGTTTTGCGAAAAATTTATCTTTTAATGCAAGAAATTATGGATTGATTCTTTTGTAAGACGAAACCTTAATTTAAAGGTCTCCAAAATACAAAATAACAATCTCAAATTCTCTTTTGAATTCAGAAAAGTGGCAAAATGATAGAGACAAAAAAATATACTATCCTTTTAAAAAAAAAACTATATTTTGCAAAAAATGAACACTCATCCTGTTAGCATAGAAATAGAAGTAAAGACAAAGGAATTTACTTGAAATCGGGTTTCGCAATTTCAACTTAGTTCCAATGACTGCTCGGAAAGATTTTATGGATGCTCTCTATCGAGAGTACAGTGGAAAAATCTTTGATTTTCTCTATAAATATAGTTCCGGGAATCCTGAAATTGCGATGGATCTGATGCAGGATACATTTCTGAATTTTTTCAGGAAATATTCCGATACAGATATAGACCAGGAACAAGCGATCCGTTTGCTTTATACGATCGCTCGGAACCGCTCCATCAATTATTCCCGGAAGTTTTCCACGGTAAAGGAAAGTGGAAATTCCGAAATGCAGGAGTTTCAGGAACAAAAACTTTCTTTTGTCAGGAAGGCAGAACTAAAGGATTTAGAAGAACGTCTATTAGTCTGTTTGGATGAACTTGAAGAAGACGAAAAATATGCCTTGATTCTTCGATTTATGGAGGACTACAATCTGACTACCATAGCAGAAATTATGAATATATCGGTATCGACAGCTTCTCGTCTAATCGTCAAAGCGACAGCGAAAGTGACCGAAATCGCAGAAAAAAAGAATTTGAAACCCTAATCGTAGAGTTTAAATAAAAAGGGAATAAAAAAAGGGAATGAAAAGGGAACAAAAGATTCAAGAAATTCTTTTTGAAGGAAAACAAAATGATCTTAGTCCTTCCATAGAATGGTTATCTAAAGGTTTAAGCAATTCTTGGGTAGAATATTCACCCAAGAAATCGGATTTTGAATCTCTTTATGCCAAGGCCAACAACGTAGATTCTTCTAAAGTATTTTCCTTTTCATATTTTACAAAAAACAAATTCGTTTGGGGAATTTCGGCGGCGGCGATATTTCTTTTTACAATCACATTAGGGTATTATTCTATTCTTAAGGATAACCCCTCTCTCGGAGTTGAAAAAGGAGGCGTAGAAATTTCACAAGTAGAAGGAGAGGCCTACCTCACCTCCTCCGATCCAAATGACAAAATTCTTTTAAAACCAGGAGTACGAATCCAAGAAGGTCAGAGAGTAATCACTGGTTCCGGAGCCATTTTAAATTTAAAAGTGTCCGATGGAATTGTAGTGAGAATACTTTCCGATTCGGAAGTTTCCTTTCGATTAATCGATCTTTCCACACATTACAAAATTGGAATCGATTTAGAAAAAGGAGAATTATTAGCACATATTCATAAAAATCTTAAAAAAGAAGAATTTATAGTTCGTTCTGAAAATTTAAGCGCGGAAGTACGGGGCACAAGTTTCAGTTTTCAAAATGTTCCCGGACAAGGGACCAAAGTAGAAGTTTTAGAAGGTCGAATAGCAGTCAGTACTCACGTAGAATCTCAAAAATCAGCTCCAGAAGGTGAACAAGTTCTGGAGCCAAATCAGGGAATTTTCGTAAATCAAAAAGGTTTTGTTCGCAGCCATTTGAACGATTCTGAAAAGAATCGTTTAGAAACTGAGTTCGAAAAACTACCGATCGAAAACATTCCTAGAGATAAATATCGAACCTATTCAAGCAGACAAGAGTTACTAACGGACTTCCAAAGATTAGAAAAAATTATTTTGATCGATGGAAAAGAAATCGAAGGTGTAATCGTAGATATGGATGAAAAGGCAATGTACATTCAAACTCTTGAAAAAGAAATTATCATTCAGAGAGAATCCGTCTCTGAAGTAATTCAACTCTACTAAAAACAAATTCTCTTTGACAGTCAGTCGGTAAATCGGGATATTTAGTTCGCGAGAGGACCCCATTACATGGCAATGACAAAAGAAGACGCCGGTAAAAAAAGAATTTTTAGTAACTACATCGTAGATCGAGATTTCCAATTTAAGTTTTTATTGAATTATTCTTTACTTATCGTTTTTGGTCTTGTTTTAACGTTAGGTTTTTTATACTGGTTAAACTATACCAAGTTTGATAAAGGAGTTGTTTTTCGTTTAAGAAACGACCCTATCAAAGTGTATCAAAAAGGTTTTGAAGATCATAACGGAGTAGAAAAAGAAAAGTTTGTAGAAAGGGAAATTTTTCTTCCAGATTACGATCACAAATTAGACATGTTCACAATTCAAGTAAAAGGAATATTATTCTTATCCTGTTTGTTCTTGGGAATGACCGCGATCTTTACTGTATTCTATTCTCATAAAATGGCCGGTCCTATTTACAATATCAAAAATCAACTTAGAAAATTAGCAGCAGGAGAAGATCCAGTTCGGAAAATTAAAATTCGAAAAGGAGATGAATTTCAAGAACTTGCAGATCTTCTAAATCAGGTTATTGAAACCAGAATCAACAATCGAAAAGGCTGAATTTTTTCCCTCTAAAGATGATGTAACTTTCTTTCGTTGAATGTAATGAAAGAAAGTTTTTAAGAATGAATCTCAGATTACGAAACGACTTTTACCAATCCTATAAAATTAAGTATCTTAAATTTTTATCACAAAACACGATTTCAAAACAAAATATTTGGCGTTTACGTTATTTAACATGAATTCGGCATATGAAGATAAGAATGAATTTTTAAAAAATATGAGTTCCTACATTAGGATTTATCCTTAAAATTACAATTCGTGGTATTCCCACATTTTTGCAAAATTTAATGTGATTACAACAGATTTTAAGTTTCTTGTTTAGTGAAAAATATGTCCTTATATTGAACTCACATTATTTAGTTCTGAATAAGCAATTCGAAAATTAATTGTAGATTTTTTAAAAAAGCCATGTAAATTTTTCGGATATGATTCGTAACGTTTTATTCCTTGTTGTTTTTTTTCTATTACTACCTCAAATTCTTTTTGCAGATGAGGAAGTCGCAATTGTACTTTTTGTAACCGGAAAGGTTCAGTATTCTCAAACGGGGAAAACGGAAACACTTAAGAAAAACGTTATATTAACAAAAAACGCAAAAGTAGAAACTGGAGAAGGGAAAGCCGATCTACAATTAGGTGCAAATGCCGTAATTAGGATAGCCCCATTTACAAAAATTGAAATTGCAGAACTTTTTTCAGATAGTTCTAAAAACACTGCAAAGCTTACTTTAGTCTCTGGTAAACTATTTACAAACGTTCAAAAATCTAATAAAAAGGAAGAACTAGAAATCAGTTCCGCCTCTTACACCGCCGGAGTTCGCGGAACTCAATTTGTAATTAGCGAAGAAAAAACGAAAGCTCCTAAAAATGAGGATTCAGATATTCCTGAAGGAGTTTTTGTAAATGAAGGAGAAGTTGCGGTTCACCCCTCTTCAGGGAACGATTTGAATCTTCAAGCAGGGGAACAAGCATCTTGGAACGGTAAGGAATTGTTGGCGGAACCTCTCAAAGAATTTATGAAGGAGAAAATGAAAATCATTCAAAACTTTAAAACGATCAAAAGTGAAAATTACCAAATGCTTAAAGAACAAAAATTGAAAAATAAAGAACTTTTAGAAAACTTTCCTAAATCTTAATTTCATGTAAACATTCTTTGTAAAAAAATGGATCAATTCAAAATTCATAAAATCTTATATTTTACACGATCAGTAAAAAATAGAATTTTAAAGTAAATTGAAATTGTATGAGTTCCCACATCGAAAATGTTTTACGGTTTTATCAAAACATTGAAATTAAGATAAAAATTATATAAAAAGGTTTAGGAATTCGAAACCGGAACTACCAAGTTATGACGGGTATCTAACTACGAGTTTACGAAAAGACTATAGAATTTTACACACAAACCTTTTAAAAAGTAATACAAACAAATTCAAATTCACTTTTTAGAGTTGAAACCCCGCTTTATCCGATCTAAGATAGAATCGTTCGAAGTTTTGGAATTCAATTGTAGGATTCTCGAAAAGAGTTTTAAGAATCCTGCTTGACCCTAAAAAAAAGAAGCCTATATAGTTTTGCATGTTTTTTTTGGCCCAAGCACGTCCAGTTCTTATTTGGCCGGAATTTTCTTGGATTCCGGTTATCAATGGAACTATCTTTGTAGCCCTACTTTTACTTACAGGATATTATTTAGAAAAACGATTGCGTAATTCTATTGAACGCCGCGCGGCACTTAGAGCGAAAATTCTAAAAAAATTACCTCTTACCTACATGCACGGAAGGGACGTAATTCAAATCCATTCCTTTTTAGATAACGCCGGAGTTTCCGTTCTTCAAAAAATTGCTGAGTCTTCTTCTTGGTTTCAAGAAGTATTTCTTCCAGAACTTGCAACTTATCTTGCACATCAAGGAGAACTTCCCGCTTGGAGAGACGCAATCATATTCAAAAAATTGCAACATCTTGTGCACGATCTAGGTCCTCATCCAAAAAAAATACTACCGGTAGTATTTTTAACCGATGGGGAAGAAGCCTTCCCCGGTCTTTTGTATTCTGGACCTCCCGGACCGGACTTTGTACAAAAATCGATTCATGCAAAAGTATTCACAAAAAAACTCTATCATTCGTTTCCGGTTTCTACAGGAGATAAAATTCACGTTTTGTATTCTGGGGAAGATAGAGATTGGATTCGTTTTGACGCAAAGATTTATAGCTTAAACGGAAACGATTTAGGCATTCAAGTGGAAACGGCTCCCGAAAAAGATTCTGAAAAAACGAGAGCTTGGGGTGGAATCCAAATGGGAGGCGGAATTTTAGAAGATTCTACCTTACCGGATGAATTCCAAGGAAGTTTGTCTCAGATATTAAACTACGGTTCTATAAGTGCTTCTGGTACATCTGAAATTCAAAGAAGAGTACAAACATTCAAAGAACATCCTGGTTTAGTTCGAAAAGAACACAAACCAGAAGAGATACAGACATTTATAGAACTTTATTCGGCCTGTTATGCGAGATATAGATCGGACATATCTCCGGTTCCAAAGCCAGTTTTACTTTTTTTATATTTCTTTTATATGGACGAGAATTTACTTTCTCCCACAAGAATCGTTCAACTCTATGAAACTCTAGAAAAAATCAAAGACACACAAGACCCATATCCGTCCGATCATAAACTTGCGGTTTACTTTTTACCGGAATGGCTGGGACTAATACTTTCCGGAAAAAAAACTCCTTCCAGAAATCATCTCGCACAATCCTACGAACAAGTCCGTGCTTCTATGGTCCGCAAAACTGGAACGGACGAATACGCAGGAGAAAGCGGAACCGAAGATCTATTACATCTTTTAGATTGGGAATTAAGCAATTTATTATTTAACGGATTGATCGGAGTTTCTTCTAATCCAAATCTTGCTTATCCAATTCTTTCCGAAGATCAAATGTATGGAGAAACGGACGCGTTTTTAGTCACGCGCGAAAAAATAAATTCGGTCGTGGACCACGTTCATAAAATAGATAAGCATCTTTTTTACAGACAAATTTCCTTTGAACTGGAACAAACTCCTGGCAAACCGGAACTTGCAATGAAAGAAATTTGTCCGGATTGTATCATACTTCCAGTGTTCGGAAGCAGAGGAGTTTTATGACAAGAGATTACTTCTGGACTTAGTTCGAGAGGAAGACTTGTGTTTCCGCAAATTTTGAATGAGAATATGACTCTGGCGATTACAAGGACTTTAGGAGAATTTAGATGGGAAATCGAAAGAACGGTTCGAGGTAGAAAATGGAAAGATTCTTCTCCTCCTTCTCTAACTTCCGAATACTATCTTTATCTGGAAAACTATCGAAAATCCCCAGCCCTTACCCCCGATGCAAAAAAAGGAATCGATCAACAACTTTTGAAATATAGAAAAAATTTGAAAGACATGTTTGCTGCCGATTATTCATATTGGATCCTGTTCGAATCCTCTGGAAAACTCAGACTCAATCGAGTAGCCAGAGATATACTCAATCGATACGTTCCTTTTTCTCCTCAACTAAGAACCGAATTACAAAAACATCCTATTCTCAAAGAGTCGATGGATTCTTTTGAAGCCAAAAAAAGAAGACTCGTTTCGGGAATCAAAAAAAGATACAACCCTTACTTCCAGGCCGGAAATGTTCCGGTGGAGGTTTTAGAAACGATCCGATTTTTCGAAGAAATGTAAGAATATTATAATAATCTTTCAAAGGCGGAGGTGCGCCAATCCTTTGTCACGAAAAACTTGGAATGGCAAACAGGACAACCGTAGTTCCCAGAAATTCGAATTTTCAAAAGATGAAAACAAATAGGACAGTGAACGAGTATATTTTCAATAAACGAAGAAATCTCTTCTTTGGAATTAGCGGTCAGATGTAATTTTGCAGAATCCCTATCGGAAAAAACTGAAATTTTGTTTTCGCCTTTTACAGAAATTTCAATTCCAGTTGGTACGGAACAAATCGCGAATTTAGAATTTGGAAAACGTTCTGGAAGTTGACTGAGTATAGAAGTGCCTTCTAGGGTAGCAGACTCAAGTCCAGAAGCGTCTAAAAGAATTTTACGTGGCGCTTCAGAGAGTTCTTCCAATTTAGAAAGAATGATCTCTCCTAATTTAAAGTCCAGATCTCCTTGGAGGTTAATGATAATTTCTTTCAAGTTGTCCCGATATAAAACCTATTTATTCTACTATTGGAGTGAGGCAAGAAAAGAATTTCTGCAACACATTTTTCGATTCGTTTAAAAATAGGAATGAACTATTTCAAAAAGATTGGACTTTTAAGAACAAGCGGATTTTATTTCCTACATGTTCGCTCAATGGAATCGAAGAATGTGGATCTTCCCTTTAGATTTGGTCTTCATGGGGATTTCTTATTTTTTAGCACATTGGATTCGCTTTGAGTCGTTTATTTTTCTTGCTTCACCGGAAAGATTTTTCATTTCTTTAGCGATTGTTATTACGGTAAGAGCAATCGTTTTTATTTTATCTGACATCTACAGATCGATTTGGGTATACGCTTCCATTCACGATCTTGTGGAAATCATCAAAGTCACCCTTCTTTCTTCTCTTATTTCTACCACCGCGCTTTTGTTTTATAATCGATTTGAACAACTTTCCAGAATGGTTCCGGTTTTAGACACACTTCTTCTTTTAAGTTTTCTTTGTATCCGTAGTTTTTCTTGGAGAGTATTTAGAGATCAGTATATTCTTAAAAAATCCAAAGAAGAAGGACTTCCTACTTTGATCTTAGGCGCGGGAAAAGTGGGCGCTACTTTACTTTCTGAAATTAGAAGACACAACGAACTTAAACTCAATCCGATCGGATTTTTAGACGATAACATTCAAAAAATAGGAGCCCATATACAGGGAATTCCTATTTTAGCTAAGATCGATCAGGCGGAACAGATCATCAATCGTTTCGCAGTCAAACAGGTAATCATAGCGATGAGCAATCCGGACGGGAAACTCATCAGTCGGTTGATCCGTTCTTTTGAACATACGGACGTGAAATTTAAAATCCTTCCTTCTTTGGGTTCTTTATTTTTCGATTCTCCTAGATTGAATCAACTCAGAGAGGTTCAAGTGGAAGACCTGTTAGGTCGTCCTGTTGTGGACCTAGAAATAGAATCCATTCGTTCCTATTTAAAAGGAAAATCCATTTTAGTGACCGGAGCTGGAGGTTCAATCGGAAGTGAACTCTGTAGACAGGTTGCGGTTTTTGAACCTTCTAGAATTCTTCTTTTAGATTCCGCAGAAACTCCGTTATACGAAATCGAATATGAATTAGGAAAAAAATTACAAGGACAAAATATAGAACTCGTTCCGATCGTAGCGGATGTTAAAAACCTTTCTAGAATCAGTTCTATTTTTGAAAAACATTCTCCAGAAGTAGTCTTTCACTCCGCGGCTTACAAACACGTTCCTATGATGGAAGTAAATCCTACCGAAGCGGTGATGAATAACGTGCTTGGAACAAAGAACATCGCGGACATTTCTAGAATTTCGGGTGTGGAACGTTTTGTTCTCATTTCTACTGACAAGGCAGTCAATCCTGTAAATATTATGGGGGCTTCTAAACGAGCAGCCGAATTGTATTTACAACACATTTCCAGAGAAACAAGAACCAAGTTTATCACGGTACGATTTGGAAACGTTTTAGGTTCTAACGGTTCAGTAATTCCTAGATTTAGAGAACAGATCGCAAACGGAGGACCGGTTACGGTTACACATCCGGACGTAATTCGCTATTTTATGACGATACCGGAAGCGACTCAACTAGTGCTCCAAGCGGGAGGTATGGGAGAATGTGGGGAAATTTTCATCCTTGAAATGGGAGAGCCCGTAAAAATTCTAAACCTTGCGGAAGAGATGATCCGTCTTTGTGGTCTTAGACCTCATGTAGATATACCGATTCAGTTTACCGGGCTCAGACCGGGAGAAAAATTATTTGAAGAACTCTTATTGGATTTAGAAGGAATTAAAAAAACACATCATCCGAAAATCAAAATCGCTGCTCCTTTGGAAAATCAAGAAGCCACTACGTTTGTAGCAAGATTTAATGAACTTTTAACCTTGGCTAGAGCTAATAAGGATAGAGAGATTTTTTTGGCTTTTAAGGCTTTGGTTCCCGAATACAAAATCCACGGGGATTATTTGAACGAGACTACAAATACCGATCAAAACCTGCAAAATGGATAAACAAAATCTAAAAGAAGAAATTCTAAATCTCCGAAAATTCAAACGTTCTCTATTTGAACTTTACTGTGAAAAATTTGGAACTTTTTATTTACACGCTCTGCCTCATCCTCAATTGGTTATCGGTAAACGCGGATTAGTGGGAGATGAACGGGAAGTAGGAATCGTTCTAGTATTTGGACCTAAGGGTGGAGTAAAAAACTTGGACTCTAGAGAAGAATGGATCTACGCCGAGCTTCAATTTGGTTATACCTGGGAAGAGGTTTTTATTCCTTGGGATTGTATATTACGTTATTTTGATAAAACCCAGACGGCTTTGACGAATATGAGAGTTTTCACAAAAGAACAAGAAATTCTCAAAGAACTTTTGCCCGGTGGAAAAACAGTTTCAGAAAAGAAAAAAAATGAAGAGGGCGATTCGTCCAAAGTGATTCAAGTGAATTTTGGGAGTAAGTCAAAACAATGAACCAGAATCGATTCAAATGGTTTATGCCGGGGGATTTAGACGGATTTTTTGGGCTGATGATCGATAATTTAATTCAGATCTTAGTTCTTTCCTTTTTATTAACTACACTCTGTGGTGTTCCTGGAGATTTTATATATAAAGTAATTCTTCCCGGAACCGCAATTTCTCTTTTACTTGGAAATCTTTTTTATTCTTGGCAAGCGTATCGTCTTGGTAAAAAAGAAAATAGATCTGACGTCACCGCCCTACCCTACGGAATCAATACGGTTTCTTTATTTGCATTTGTATTCTTTATTATACTTCCCGTATATAAGAAAACCGGAGATTACAAAACCGCATGGCAGGTAGGACTTGTGGCAAGTTTTCTTTCAGGATTAATAGAGATGTTTGGTTCTTTTGTCGCTGAAAAAATTCGTAAGGTGACTCCAAGAGCGGCTCTGCTTTCTTCTCTATCTGGAATTGCGATCACTTTTATCTCGATGGATTTTTTGGTTCGTACGTTTCAAAATCCACTCATTGCTTTTCTTCCTTTTGGAGTAATTTTACTACAATATTTTGCAAGAGTTGTATTTCCGTTCCGTTTGCCTGGTGGGCTTGTATCCGTAGTTTTAGGAACCACTCTCGCTTGGTGTTCTGGAATGTGGGGAAATCCGATCATGGATGCGGCTTTGCTAAAGGGTTCTACCAGTCAGATTGGATTTTACTTACCTGTTTTATCGATCGGTGATTTATATTCTGCGCTGGGGCTTACAGACATTTGGGAATATCTCTCCGTAATCATTCCTATGGGAATTTTCAATGTGATCGGTTCTTTACAAAACATAGAATCCGCAGAAGCTTGTGGAGATTCTTTTAACACAAGAGATTCTCTTCTTGCAAACGGAGTAGGAACCATAGTTGGTTCTTTTTTTGGATCTCCTTTTCCAACTACAATCTACATAGGTCATCCTGGTTGGAAGGCCTTAGGTGCAAGAGCCGGTTATTCTACTCTCAACGGAATTTTTATGACGTTAGTCTCCTTGTTTGGGCTCCTCGCTTTCATACAAGCTCTAATTCCTGTAGAAGCAGGAATGGCAATCGTTCTTTGGATTGGAATTGTAATCGGATCCCAAGCATTTGAAGCAACCCCGAGCAGACATGCGCCCGCCGTAGTTATAGGAACCTTACCTGCACTTGCCGGTTGGGGAATGTTACTCATTCAGTCCACTTTTAACTACGCAGATAGATCGATTGTCGGGATTTTGGAAAATGCCGGAGTCAAAGAAACTTCGCATCTTTGGATGTCGGATGTACCTCTTTCTCTTCCATTTTTACCCTATCCTATGGGAGGACTTTTGAGTTTGTCACAAGGATTTTTGATCTCTTCTATGATCTGGGCTTCGATTGCGGTTTTTGTAATCGATCGGGATTTCAAAAAGGCTTTGATCACGTGTTGGATTGCGGCTGTTCTTGCAGGTGCTGGGTTCATCCACGGTTTTTCGCTCAGAGGAAATGATATCCTCAATCAATTTAGACCTAGTGTTAATTCTTTCGTAACTGCCTATGTTTTATTAGGAATTTTATTTTTACTGGCTTCTTTTTTTCGAAAGGAACCTAGAAAGGTTTGAATTGATTCAAACCAAAAATACGTTTTTTAGGTCTAAAATAGAAATTGGATCTTAAATGTGGATGGATCGATTCAAATTAAAAACAATACAATTGAATGGTGCAAAACGTTTCTGATCTTGTAATTTGTAATAGAAAATTTACCCAAGAGCGAAATTTGTTTGTGAACAAAAAAGTAAGAGTTCCCACAATTTCAAAACTAAAAAGATCCACAGTTTTTTCTGGATTGATGTTGGTTATAGAAAGTAATTTGCCGAGTTTAAGTTTTGTTTCTAAACTCAAACAAAGATTTCGGTTGTTAGATTGTATTGAAAAATTAAAACACAATGGCTCCATGAGTCGTATTGTGAGATCTAAAAGAAAAAGGACTTTAGATAGTATTTATAGAATTATAAGGAGAAACCTAAATGTGGTTTAAACGAATTGGATTGTTTTTACTGACTAACATACTCGTAGTCGTTACGATTTCAATCGTAACGAGTGTACTTGGTATTGGTCCGTATTTGGATGCAAATGGAATCAATCTGGGTTCTTTGCTAGTATTCTGTTTCCTTTGGGGAATGGGAGGCGCATTCGTATCATTGCTTCTGTCCAAATTTATGGCAAAGATGATGATGGGAGTGCAAATCATAGACCCAAGGTCTGCTTCCGGAGCGGAAAGAGAATTGTATTCCAGAGTTGAAAGGCTTGCGAGAACGGCCAATCTTCCGATGCCCGAAGTAGGAATTTATCATTCTCCAGAAGTAAACGCGTTTGCAACTGGGCCTTCTAAATCCAGTTCTTTAGTAGCAGTATCCAGCGGTCTACTTCAAACGATGGATAACTCGGAAGTGGAAGGAGTACTCGCCCATGAGTTAGCACACGTAGCTAACGGAGATATGGTAACTATGACTCTGGTCCAAGGAGTTGTTAACGCTTTTGTAATGTTCTTTTCAAGGATTATCAGCTACGCGTTAAGTACAATGGTCAAAGACGAACTTCAATATACAGTTCGTTTGATTGCAAATATTGTATTGAGTATTCTATTCAGTATTTTAGGATCAATTGTGGTAGCATACTTTTCTAGAACTAGGGAATATCGCGCAGACGCAGGTGGAGCAAAACTTGCCGGACGTCAGAATATGATTGCCGCATTAGAAAAACTAAAACGCACATTCGATGCTCCAGAAGACGAAAGAGGAAAAGAAGCTCTTGCTACAATGAAAATATCCGGACATAACAAGTGGATGGCAATCTTCTCTACACATCCTCCTTTAGAAGCAAGAATTGCGGCTCTGAAAAACTCTGGATATTGAATACGTTTGTTGTAAAATCTTAAGGGAACCTCTATCAGTAAGTATTCAAAAGTAGAGATGTCGTCAAATGCCTGTTTTACGTTGAGATTCTTCGCCAAACGTAATTGGATTTGATAGAAGTTTTCCAAATTAAAAGTACTAAAAGATTTTGTAAGTAAGTCGAAAGACATAAAACGGGCCCGGTCCTACCGGGCTTTTTTGTATTTAAGACAAAAAAGAATTGTTTGAAATGTCTTGGATTTTTTGAATAGAACCCGTAAATTAAAAATTACGAGACGTAAAATTTAAATGTCTATCATTAAATCCAAAATTAGAACCATACCCGACTATCCAAAACCTGGAATCTTGTTTCGTGATATAACCTCTCTTTTACTCGATCCGGAAGGACTTGCACTTACCATTGGTACTTTTGTAAACCGTTACCAAGGAAAAGGAATCACAAAAGTAGCAGGAATCGAAGCCAAAGGTTTTCTCACAGGTGCTCCGTTAGCCTTTCAACTTGGAGTTGGTTTTATTCCCATACGTAAAAAAGGAAAATTACCTTCTGAAACCGTGTCGGAAGAATACGATTTAGAATACGGAAAAGACATGATCGAAATACATAAGGACTCGATCCAACCGGGAGATAAAATTCTTGTGATGGACGATCTGATTGCAACAGGTGGAACCATGATCGCCGCGGTGAAACTTCTCAAAAAATTAGGAGCAGAAATCTACGAAGCTGGAGTAATTATAGATCTTCCAGATTTAGGAGGAAGTAAAAAACTTCAAGAAGAACTCAAAGTTCCGGTTTTTTCGATTTGTGAGTTTGAAGGTCATTAGAAAATTATAAAATTCGAATATTTTTAAGGAGATTTCATTGACGGCAATATTATCACTTTCTTTTAGAATCTGGAATAAAATCCTTTTTAAAAATGTGGGTCATTTTTTTTCACTTGGATTGATACTTTTTATACAGTCAGGGATTTATGCCGTCGAAAATCCTTTACCCTTTGACGAACTTAGAAAAGGAGTCGTACAAATTCGGGTTTATTCTCAAGCGGTCAATCCGTTTTCTCCTTGGACGACTGATACAGTTCGGGCGGGCTCTGGAACTGGTTTTTTAATCGGAAATAAAAGGATTTTAACCAACGCACATGTAGTTTCCAATGCAAAGTTCGTTCAAGTTCAAAGATACAATCAAACCGAATGGTATGGAGTCAAAATTTTACATCTCGCTCACGATTGTGACTTAGCAGTTTTAGAAGCGGAAAATCCAGACTTCTATAAAGATTCCAGAGATCTACAACTCGGAGAAATTCCGGAGCTCAATTCTCCTTTGATTGTAGTAGGTTATCCGATCGGAGGTAATAAAGTTTCAGTTACTCGTGGAATCGTATCTAGAAAAGATCAATCGGTTTATTCTCATTCTGCGGTAGACAGTCATTTGGTTTTGCAAGTAGACGCTGCAATCAATCCCGGAAATTCGGGAGGACCCGCCATTCAAGACGACAAAGTAGTAGGAGTTGCGTTTCAAGTAGCGACCAAAGGAGAAAATATAGGTTATCTCATTCCTACAAACGTTATACGCCATTTCCTCACGGATATTGAAGACGAAAAATACGATGGATACGTGGAATTAGGAGTGAGAACTCTAAATTCGTTTAACGTTTTTCTTAGAAAAGCAAAAGGGATTCCGGATTATTTGGAAGGTGTTTTTGTTTCTAGAGTTTTGAAAAATGGTTCCGCTGAAAACCATTTAAAAGAAGGAGATTTTCTAGTAGAAATTGACGGACAGCCGATTGGAAAAAACGGAACCGTTATGCAAGACAAGGACGCAAGAGTAGACTTTGTAGAAATTGTAGATAACAAACACGCGGGAGATAAGATTTCTTTTAAGTTGTATCGGGAAGGGAAAGAAATGTCTGTGTCTTTTCCGGCTCGTCGTATGTCCGATTTCGATTTTATGAGAAATCAATACGATCGATCGTATGATTTTGAAATGATCGGTGGACTACTATTTCAAGAGATGTCTCGAGATTTAATTACTAGTTGGGGACGAAGCGGAAACACTTCTGGAGGGAGTCAGTTATTATATAGATTTTTTTACTTTATAGAGGATGGGCTCAATCGAACTAAAAAGACAGACGTAGTTTTATATAGAAAACTTTCTCATCCGGTAAATTCTTCCTCGGATTATTTCGTAAATATGATTTTAGAATCCGTGAATGGAATACCCGTTGGAGAGTTGAAAGATCTGAAAAAAAATTCTAAAAGAATCCAAGGATAAATATCTACGTTTGAAATTTTTAGATATTCAGGTCCCTTTGATTTTAAATCGTCAAGAAGCAGAAAAAGCGGACGAAAAGATCCGTAAAGTTTACGGCCTGGAATAGTTAAGGAAATTATAATGTTACGAATCTGGACCATAATAATATTAGTTTGTTTTTCCTTCGGAGTTTCGGGAGAAATTCCTTCCAAAAGAGAATCCAATCTTATTCTTATTAAAAAAAATTCTTTTAAAACAAAGAAAGTTGATCTCAATAAGAAAGAGGGGCTCATATCATCCAAAGAGAATACGGCTTCGTCTAATAATAGAACTCAGGAAACATATCATAAAAGTATCGTTCAAATCAAAGTTACATATCAAGAACCAGAATATCATCAACCTTGGAAGAAAAAAAATCCCAGGGTTCGTAGAGGTGTAGGTATTGTTACAGAGGAAAACCAAATCCTGATTCCCTACTCTCTTTTACCGAATGCAACTCTAATCGAAGTAAAAAAATATTCTTCCTATTCCGAAATAAAGGCGAACGTGTTTCGTATGGACCCGGAGTCTAATTTAGCTCTTCTTCTTGTAGAAAAAAAAGATTTCTTCCAAGATTTAGTTCCTCTTAAATTTTCTCCCATTGTAGTATTTCCAAAACAAACAAACGTTTATCAACTCGATAATTCGGGTTCGATTCAAACTACAAGTGTTTCACTTTTGAGTATGGACATGGATCAGATGCCTCTGGGTCAGGTCGAACTTCCGGTTGTAGACGTAAGTTCCAGTGAAGGTTTGAACGGTTTTGGAGAGGTGATTATCGAAAACGGAAAAGTCTCCGGTATTTTATACGAATTTACTTCCGGTAAAAATTCAGGCAGAATGATACCTTCTTTTATCATTCAAAAATTCTTAAGTAGTTCCGGTTCTGACATTTTCGGTTATAAAGGATTTCGTTTTCGTCCAATTACGGACAGTTCCGTAAAAAAATATTATGGAATGGAAAAATCCGATTCTGGAATTCTAATTGCAGATTTGATTCCAGGATCATCTGCAAGCGGTGTACTCAAATTAGAAGATATTATTTTAGAATTCGGTGGTAAGAACGTAGATTCTAAAGGATACATAGAACATCCTTTATACGGGAAACAAGTTCTTTCCTTTCTGGCGCATGCAGGGGATTCGTTCGGATATTCCTTAGGTAAAGAAATTCCTATTCTAGTATTACGAGATAAGAAAAAGATCCGTTTAAATATGAAATTAAAACCATTTCCTTATTCTGCTGTTCGAATTCCATTTAAAAATATTCCCGCTTCCAACGATTTTGCCGTAGAAGGTGGTTTTGTTTTTTTAGAACTTTCCGAAGCACTTTTAGAAGAATGGGGAAAGGATTGGAGATCTAGAGTAGATCGAAAACTTCTTTATCTCTACGACTATTACAAGTTTCACGAAAAGGAAGGTGACGTCGGAAAGATCGTTCTTCTATCTCAGGTTCTTCCAGACGAATCCAACAACGGTTTCCACGATCTAAATTTTAAAATCGTGGAAAAGATAGACGGTCAAAACGTAAAATCCGTTCAAGATTTAAGACAAAGTATAAAACGCGGTAAATTGGAATACGCTTTGATCTCTTTAGATGATGGAACTGAAATTGCTTTGAATCGAAAAAAACTTCCGGAAATCAACGAAAGAATTTATAAAAGTTACAAAATTCGTTTTTCGGAAAACGAAGATTGATTTTAGAAAAATATAAAATTCAATTAACGTGAACTTCACCAAATTTTTCCGCAAAGTTATGAGAACTATCACAAATCTATTTTCGATAATAGAGTTGTTGAAAGATGAATCTCCATCAGTTTCCGTTTCATGAAAACGATTGATTGAAGCGGTTTTGTTGATCTTTTTCAACAGCTCTAATATGAAATATCTAACGTGAGCAGGGCGATATTTTAGATACAGACTTAGAATGTAGGAACTCAAACTTTTACTACTGATTTTTATAGAATTAGTACCTGATAAAGTGTCGGTTAACGCGTTTTCGGTATCATCTAATGCGAAAGCGATTGAGGCGGGATCAACAAATTGAATTCAGGAAAAGATTTTGTCCCTCAATTTGTTGATCGGAGCTGAAAGCGCGGTCCGGCAACGCCGGATTCGCCCCGGTTTTCTTTCTCTGAATTTCACACTATTGAAGTGTAAAAGATTGGGTACTTTATTATATAACTCTGAAGTAATAAACATATAACCGAACTTTCGCGTTAACTTGAAATGAAAGACGAGAACTTCAACTTTATTTTATTGATTAAATTTGTTTAGAAACTTCTGATGAAATACTATTATTTCCAAATTTCGTAAGGAAGAATAGAAGAAACAAACGCAAGTTTAAACAAAAAGATCAAAAGGATACTTGCCGTAACAACCCAATAGTAAAGGTCTGTAATAGTATCGTCTTCTAATTTCCAAAAAATTAAAAATGCGATCGAAACCGTAAACATTCTAGAAACATTTTCATAGGAAGACCAATATAATACATAACCAGCGGAAAAAACGGAAAAGATTACCAGAAAAAAAGAAAGTCTTCCCGCAATTCCTTTTTTCCAGTTTCCACTGCAAAGTACGAACAAACCCGCAAGGAACAAAAGAAAAAGAGGAAGTCTAGAAAATTTTTTAGCAAAAAGGACAAGACCCGTTTTTAAATTAGGAACTTGCAAAAAAGATAATATAGAAGGTTCGTTAATTTCCTTCCAGTAACCTATAAAACCGTCTAACGGGGTAAAAAAATCAGCAAATCGGATTGGTGACCAATTCGGAAATTGAATTCTTAAAAAAACCGCCCAAAGAAACGGTAATAACAAAGTAGAAACGATTAGACTAGAATCCTTCCATTTTTTTTCTAAAAGAGATTGAACGCCCAAAGGAAAGAGTAAAAAAAACGCCTGTTCTTTTGTTAAAATCGAAAGCCCACCGAGTAAAGAAAACCAAATCCATTTTTCCTTTTTGTAAAACCAAAATGTAATTACTAAAAGTCCGGTTAACACTGCGTCACTGACTAAAAGTGCATAACTTCCTAAAAGAAAAGGGGAAAATAAATAAAAACTAGAATAGATACGATATTTTGCCCCGCATAGATCTCTGATTAAGAACCAGGAAAATAAGATCAGAAATAAATTTAAGAAATACATCCCGAATACAGTTCCCCAAGTTCCGGACCAACCGAAAACAGAAACCAAAAGAGGATAACCGATTCTAGGAGCCCGGATATTTTCTTCAAATCCTTTGGGCCAATTTAAATGGAATCCGCTTAACATTCTAGAATAGTAATAGAAGATCTGTCCGTCGTAACCGGCTCCTAAATCACCTGGTCGGCCTAAAAAAATAACCGCACCTTTTGGAGTTTCTTCCGTATTTTGAACTACGAATTGTTTTCCAAAATTAATTTGCGAACTTGGATTCCAATCGTATTTTTTCCAAATCAACAAGGAACAAAGAACGTATAACGTAAAAAATAAAGGAAGAATCCAAAAAGGGTTTTCAAAAAAAGTGCGAATTTTTGAAAAAAACAGAATCATTTTCTCTGCTCCGAAACGTTTAAAAAATCCAGAATGACATTTGTATATAAAGAAGAACTACGTTTTGCAGCGTTAAATGTTAGGTGATGCGGATCTAAAAACGATTTTTTATCCGGAATTGAATCTTTGAGGTCATAAAAACCGTAGGTATCATTTTTATAAGAATTTAAAAATTCAAGATAACCGCGATACCAATTTCCATTTTTATAATATTTACTTTCAATCGGATTTTCAGGGGAATTGACGATAATCCATTTTTGACCATTTGCTTGAAATTTAGCGATTGTCTTTTCCAAAAATTGAATTTCAGACCAAGTAAAATAAGTTGAGTTTCCTAAAATTTCTTTGTTTCTTTGAATTCTTTTTAAACGATTGAGAGCACCCTCGTTTTCCGGATTGAAATAAAGACGTTTTTCATAATCTTTTAAATAATCTTCATCGGACATGGTTTCAATTCGATCATCGTCTAAACCGTGAATTCTATCGTAAGAAATATTGGTTTTAATTTCCTTTCTACAAAAATTCTGAGGGAGACGAATTCCGTAGTTAGCAGGAATTCCGAAAATTCTAGCGTCCACTTCATCAGAACTTGTAGTAGGAGAAACAGTAAATTTTAAGGTCACTAATTTAGGATTTTCTACGGATGAATTCTTTTTGAAATCGATAAAAAGCGGTTTCCATCCGGGTTTAGAAAAAGTTTGATCATAAAAAATCGGTTCTCTGTTTAAATGTTTTTCACTTGGATTTATTTCTTCGATTTGAACCCGAATCCCCGGCTTCTGAGTAAAAATATCTTCCGACAATTTTCCATCTTTGAGTTCGCACTCGATTGTAAATTGTGGAGGAGTCCATCCTCGGAGAAAAATCCCTTCTTTAGGTATAGAACCTGTGTAGTAATGATAAGAACGCATGGTTCTTGTATGATGTTCTATGTATTCCGTCCAAGGATCGTATAAGAAACTTCTAAAGCGATTCAACAATATGAATGTTTTTGTCAATTGAGCAAAAAATTCCACCTTTGTATAATTTCTCCAATGATCCGCAAGAAATTCACCAGGGAAAATGAAACGGTTCTGATGACGAACTTTGTAGTCTTTCATTCTTGTTTGTTCGTCAAAACGAACTTCAGAAGATTCTAATTTTTGAATATAATCTAATTGTAAATCTGCTGGGTTGAGTATGTAGACTACCAGTTCTGGTTTTTTAGATAAAATATCGTCCGAATAGTAATAAAGATCTGTAGGAGACAGAGCCGGATGAGAATAAAATTCCGTTCTGAATTTTTTTCTATCTTTTATGTTAGAGTTTCGTATTTCTTCGGTTATCTGTTTTGGATACGCGGAATAAAGTGCTACACTACTTCCCGTTATGAGAATTCCCCTTTCGTCTTTTTCAAAATGAATGTTTTTTCGTTTATGAAGAAAGTTGTACCAAGGAGACGTGTCCCATTCGAGTTCATTCGGAAATTCAAAAAGTGCGATCGGAAATAGAACTCTGTCTAAAAATAAAAATCCAAGTAAAAGGAGTAAAAAAATCCAGATTATTTTAATTTTGATTCGGTTTTCAGAATTCATCGTGCCTTGGAATTACAATCGGAACAGGTTCCATAGAGAATGATCTCATGGGTGTCCACAGTAAAACCTTTCGGACTTTTGTCCAGAGGAATCGGGCAGATTTCAATGTCATATACACGGTCGCATTGTTTACAGTGAAAATGATGGTGATGATGATTACTCGCCTCGAAACGGGAAGATTCTCCTGGAAGATGAATCTCATGGATGGTCCCAGTTTCCATCAGATGATTGACTGCCCTGTAAACCGTTGCGATTCCTAGATTGTCTAGATTCTTTCGAGAAAGTTCGTAAATTTCTTTGATGGAAAGTGGACCTTTTGCCATTTCCAAAACTTTCAAAATTTCTCCTTTCTGTTTTGTATTCCTAAGAACTGTCTTTTTACTTTCCACGTTATACGGCCGATTGTTATAAATTTTCGGATCTTTTTGTTTTTCTTGTCAATCCATTAACATTTCCTTGTAGGGAACTCTTTATTTTACAAATACGAACCTTTCTAACTTACTACTTAGACAATGAAAATAGTACCAAAAATTAACAGGTAATTTTTTAAAGATAAGAAGTCTTCGCGAAATTATGCCAAACCTAGAATTGTTGGTTTTTTGAAAGGATCCCACATTTTAAGTTTTGAAACAAACGCAGCATGGTATTCTTTTCATGCGTCCAAATAGTAAAATGTGTCATGGTGTAACTTGTTTTTATCGATTGTTACGTTCTTAAATTATGAGATATTCTATCGTGTATTTTTATTTTAACGTGAGTTCGACGTAAGAAAATATGGAAAGAATCCGGCTGCCAGCTCTAGTCAATAAATTGTATACAGGAACGTTATACTACTTATCGTCATAGATTTCAATATAGAACGCGATCCATAGAGAGCGTTCTGCTGAGTTTAACGCGATCTGTCGAGCACCTGCGGAGCGGATGCATTGAGTTTCCAGAAGCGAGCGCTGAGTTTGAGAGAGCGTTCTGCTGAAGTTCTCTCGCATCGATCCCTTTCGCGTTATTTTAAGTCTGTCTCAAGATCTCGGATTGTAGGAACCTCCTACGTTTTATAATAGAGTTGTTGAAAAATTTCATAGTTAAAATTAACAAAACTGCTTCAATTGACCGTTACATGAAAAAAAACTAAGTGGCGATTCATTTTTCAACAACTCTAATGAACTTACTAAAACAATTATAACTGATTTCTTTTGAATTTTGGGATAAACTCTTGAAGAAAGAAGACGATTTTTTAAGTACAACTACAACGTATAATCTTTGTAGAACTATTTTGCCGGAAGAAAATGAGTTTCTACTGAAAAATCTGTACTGCAAACGATAAAGATTCCAGTAAAAAAGGTGTAAAGTCGCTTAAACGATTGCTATTTGATCTCCATAAAATTGTGTACTTTTAATTTTATCGCAAAACACTGTTTCAGTGCAAAATATTAGGTACTTTATATACCTCTGAAAAATATAAAATTAATTTATCATAAAATATGTAAGAATTCTATTATATAGTTTTGAGTAATATTCTATGAATCTCTAATATTTTCCTAACGAAAAAAACTCTCATAAAAAGAAAGTATGAGTTTCTACATCTATAATTTGTTGAGTAAACTCATATATCATTAAAATTGAATATAGGGCCACTGATCCTAATTTGTAAGAGTTCCCACATTTTTAGAAAATCTGTATATTTATCCAAAAATAAGTTTGATTCTCAGTATCAATTTGTGAGAATTGTCACAGTATTGTCAGGAGAGCCAAAATGAGTTTAGCAACTATTTTACGAGAAGGAACATCTCAAGAGCACAAAGCCGCAGAGAGTTCTGCTTTCATTCGTTGTTTTATGAAAGGAATATTAGAAAAGGGAACCTATGCAAGACATTTAGAAGCGTTTTATTATGTCTATGAATCTATGGAAGAAGAGTTGGAACGTAATAAGAACAATCTGATTTTAAAGTCTATTTATTTTCCAGAACTCTACCGTAAAAACGCACTTTTAGAAGACCTTCAATTTTTTTATGGAACTTGGAAATCGAATGATCATCAGCCGAGTGCGGCAACTCAAGACTATGTGAAAAGAATTCGCAAAATTTCAGAAACTCAACCGGAACTTTTAGCGGCTCATTCTTACGTTCGTTATTTGGGGGATCTTTCCGGCGGGCAAATTTTGAAAAAAGTAGCAGCCAGAGCTTTAAATCTTCCAGAAGGAAAAGGAATTTCTTTTTACGAATTCCCTGCCATTCAAGACATCAATGGATTCAAACAAAATTACCGTGCCGCGTTAGATTCTCTGCCAGTAAATGATTCCGAAAAACAATCTATTCTCACTGAATCAAAACAGGTATTTCTTTTAAATCAGGGAATTTTTTCCGAATTGGAACAAGACTTAGTCTCCGCAATCGGTAAGGAAACGTATGACTCCGTTCTTGGAAAAGGTTGATTCTAAAAAGTCCGCATACTTTTTACCGGTGGCGATTTTTTTGGCAATGCTTCCGGTAACGATGATCGTTCCAGTATTTAAGGAAATTGTAAAGGATAGATTCCAATCCGGTAACGGAGAAGTCGCTTGGTTTTTGAGTATAGCAATGCTCGGTTCCTTTGTTTTTTCTCCTGTGGCTGGTTTTCTTTCGGATTCTTTTGGGACTCGCAAAAAAATTATCATACTTTTTTGCGGGTTAGATGCTTTACTTTTAAATCTTCTTCCTTACGCAGATACTCTTTCCATTCTTTTATTCCTCCGCTTTTTGGAAGGAGGAGCGCACGTATTCGTGATCGGATTACTTCTTGCATCCGTTGCTGATTTTGAACACGGAGATTTTAAACGTAAATTTGGAAACGGAACCTTGATAGGTTTATCTGGAATGCTTCTTTCTTTAGGAGGCGCTGTAGGTCTTTCGTTTGGTTTTTTAGGAAAATTGAATCCAATTTTACCGTTTCAATTTGGTTCGGTAATTTTATTGTTTCTTGGATGGATTGTATATCAATTTGTTCCCGAAGAAAAGTCTATAGTTTCCAAAAGACATTCTTGGAAAGAATCTTTGATTTTATTTTTAACACACCCTCTTCTTTTGTTTCCTCTTGCATTTCAATTTTTAGATCGTTTTACTTCCGGATACTTTATGAGTTCACTCAATCTACGTCTTCGGGAAGAATTTTCACTCAACCCCTCCGAAACCGGAAAGATGTTATCTTTAGTTTTTTTACCCATGGCCTTATTATCTTATCCTGCAATTCGTCTTTCTAAAAAAACTGGAAAGTATTTTCCAGTTGCAATCGGATCCTTGATCTACGGTATTTCTTTAACACTTTCCGGTATATTTCAGTCTATTGTTTGGATTGGAATTTCACTTTTCTTTTGTGGATTAGGAGCAGGTTTGATGTTTGCTACTTCTCTACGGCTCGCATCTTCTCTTTGCCCTCGGGAGAATAACGGGATCGTAATGGCAAGTTTAACCGGATTTGGTTCTCTCGGATTTTTTTTAGGCCCGGTTTCTTCGGTGGGATTGGATCGGTTTTCAACTGCTTGGCCCCCTTTTATAGGATCTTCTCCTACCGCACTCTTATTCGGAATAGCACAAATTTTGATTGTTCTGGCAAGCATTCCGTTTTACAAAATTCTTAATCAAAAATAACTTTAGAATATTTTAAAATTCTTGTGTATCTGAATTTGTTTTTTCTTGTTTTCAAGAAATTTGAGTTTTGCATAAAAACTGAATTTTTTGGTATATTTTTAAACCTTAGTTAACGCAAGTTCGGCGTAAGAAAATCTGGGCAAATCCGACTTGCCACTGGCAGCCGGACCGAACTCTGGTTAATAAATTACATATAGAAAACTTTATATAATAATCTTTTTTAGTTTCAATATAGAACACGATCCATAGAGAGCGTTCTGCTGAGTTTTATCGCATCGATCCCTTTCGTGTTATGCCGTATTCACGTTAGTTACAAAAAACTAAATGTTACTCTGGATAAATCGCAACATAATGTTTCAATTCTAATCGCTTTTCATTAGTTACTCACGAAGTCACAGAATATGGGTATTTATCTGTCATTGGGTTTGGTTCAAATTGTAATTCTCTTGAAATGAGATTTTGTCTCCTGTTGATTTTCCAAGTCATTTTGTAAGTCCAGTGAAAGTTAGGAACTCCCCGGTTTAAACTTTTAACAAAAAAATCCTCTTTTCCACCAAGGTCCTCCAACCAAAGCATGTAATTAAAAAGATAACACCTCGAAACCCCATGAGCTGCAGCTAACACGCCTAAAGTCGCCCAAACACCAGTATGAACCCGAATGCTAAATTTTTTCATTTTACCAACGTCCCGATTGTATTTGATTTTACCCGCCCGGTTATGGAGGCGCTTCATAGAAGCGATCTGCTTAGAATATTTTCTCAATAGAAAAGGAAGTTTACCCCGAAGCGCTTTTCTTTCTTGAAAATTCAAACGATTCCAATAAACATCTGGAACCAAAAGAGAATCTGTACCAACAGAATCTTCTACCAAAGCAGACTCAATTTTTTGACTGTCGTCCAATAAAAGAATGTCCATACCAAAAACGGTTCTTAGAACTTTCCAAGCGGAACGATTTATAGAAAAAATTTTTGAATCAAACATAGTTTTTAATTTAAAGCTTGTCCCAAAACCTAAAAATGTGGGAACTACTACGAAAATTTAACGAGGTTAGAACTGCTCGAAAGTTGACAAATACGATCTAATTTGTAGGAATTACTGCATCTTATTAAAAATCTCTAAAACTATGACATAAAATTCTTTGAGGTTTTGGGACAAGCTCTTAGCATATTCTAAATTCCAAGTGCACTCTTAACAAAACGTAGTATTTCCCACAAATTAAGTCACATTACAAATTCTTAAATAGTCGTCCCTGAAAAAGTGAAACGAATTAAACTGAAATTATCTCCTCCAAAAGAAATATGATAGTTTTTGTATTCAATTTCTTACAAAGGATTTAGAAGTTTGGTACAGTACATTCAAATATTTTACTTTTTTAATTTACTGAATGAATCAAATTTTAAAAAAGAAATTAAAATTGGGCAGAAAACCCACCGTAATAAAATCTAGGCCGAGTGGGATTGTAAGCCAATTCGTATTGATTGAGTAAATTATCTACTCCCAAAAAAAGAGCGAAGTGCTTGTTAAAAAATTTTTGTTCTATTCTTACGTTTAAAATCGTAAACGGTTTTCCGTAAATCACGGGAGGATTTTCATTCAATTTCACTTCGCTGGGAATATAATCCTGTCCTGCCGCTGAAAGATTGTTAGTCGAACTATAAAAGGGTCTTTTGTCTAGATGTTTCCCTCTGAGGTTAAATTGAAACCCTCCGGGAGAATTGTAGATGAAATTTGCAGACGCCTGATGAAGCGCTCTTCCTTCCAAAGGTCTATCCGAACTTAGATCTCTAGTATCTGTATGATTATATCCCAATTCAAGAGTAAAGTATTTTAAAAATCTATATTGAACTCCAAATTCCCCGCCTCTTGTATAAGCCTTTGCGATGTTCCGCAATTGAAATTCCGCAAACTCTCTTCCCTTGTTCGAATCGAATTTATACTGAATCAGATTGATAATATCGTTTCGATATACACTTAAAGAAAAAGTCAAAAAATTAAAAGGACTGTATTCTAAATCTGAGTTAATCGTAATCGACCGTTCTGGTTTTAAATTTGGATTTCCTTCTACAACATAACCTACGGCTGGATTTTCAAAACGAAGATACAATTCTTGAAAACTAGGAGGACGAAAACCTCTTCCATAACTCGCCCTCCAAACTAAATTCTGAAAAATATCATAACGGGCTGCAAGTTTAGGAGTTGTTTGATTTCCAAATTGAGAATCATCGTCGTATCTTACTCCTGGTACTACTCGAATCCGAGGAGAACGAGAAACGGTCCACTCGTCTTGAAAAAATACCGCTCTTCTAGTTCTATATACATACCTACTTTGTAATCGATCTGATTCTAATTCGTTTGCAAAGTTCTCGGCTCCCATTGTGATAAAATGTCTTTCGGAAGCTTCCATGTCTAATTGAGCAGTTCCTTGAGAAGTCAATTCAGAGTTCAATTGTTTTACATCTAATTCATCCGAACCTCTTTGATTGTTATAGTATTTGTTTTCCCATTTAGAAATATTTCCTCGAAAGGAAACCAAATTTCTTTTTCCAAATCCGTATTCTAAAGAACCAGTAGCTAAAAAGTCGTGAGTTTTATTATTACGATCAAAAACCGCTTTGGATTGGGTCACATCCACTCCGTTTTGATCTCTGTGTTGGTAAAGAATTCTAGTTTTACCTTTGAATTTTCCATCCGGATTAAAGGTAAGATTAATTCCTGCGTTTAAATCTTGATACGCGTTCCCAGTAGTCGCCTGAGAATTTGGAACCAATCTATAACCGGGATTTTTATTGTAACCCGCGGAAACCGCACCACTTACATGCTCATTTCTAAAACCCATGTTAGCAGTAGTATTGAATTCTCCTTCGGTATTGAAATTTTTACTGCTTCCATTACCGTAAGTGGTTCTCATTTCGTAGCTTAGTTTTTTATCCGCTTCTCTCGTAATTAAATTAATTACTCCGCCAATTGCGTCTGCTCCGTATAACGCCGATGAGGCGCCCTTTACAATTTCGATTCTTTCAATGTTTTGAACTTTGAATCTACTAAGGTCCACAGCGTTATTTAAACGTCCGGAAATTCTTTCACCGTCGATGAGAATCAAAACATACTGAGAATCTAAACCGAGCATTCGAACTCTAGAACCCCCAAAAAAAGGTACCACATCAATTCCCAATTGGGTTTCTAAAACTTCTGCCGCATTTCTAGCCCCACTTGCTTCTATCTTTTTACGGGAGATGACTTCGGTAGCAACTGTAGAATCTTTGAGCCTACGTTCTCCCCTAGAACCTGTAACTACGATTTGGGATACATCTGGAATGATTTGCCCGTTTTGGCCATTTCCGTTGTCTTTTTTAGGGCCAGTAGTAATCGTATTATCTTTCGTAGTGATTGTGTTTGGCGATTCTTTTGGGGCGACTTTATTTTCAGTCTTTGGATTTTCATCTTGAGCTTGAATAGAAACATAAAAAAGAAACAAGAATAAAATTTGAATCCAATTGGACGAAAAAAAACGACTTAATCGGAAATACATATTCAATTTATTTAATACTGGATTTGTTTCCATCGAATGGTCGGATGGGCCGAAGTGCCTTCGGGATTATAATAACCTGTAATCTGAAACAAATAGTATTCATTTCCTGTGTTCGAACGGATTACAAAAACCTTATAATTAGGTTGCAAAAAAGCGAGACTGTAATTAAACCACTTGTTGAGTACGTCGTTACCCACATAGTTTGTCTGAACTCCCCCACTTGCAAGTTCAGATACGTTCGTATCGGAAGAAAAAGAAACGTTCGTACAACCTAAAGCGGTAGAAGTAGAAGAAGCCGCAGCCTCAAATTCAGTAACCGCAGGATTAGTCATACAAGCCCCGCCTTGTCCTTCTGAATGTGTGAGCCCACTATTGGTTTGAAGTTTAAATCTTTGAAAACCTACGTCCCACCCACCAGACGTGTCCGAAACAAAAGCTTGGGACTTGTCGGCAAAATTATATTTGATCCAAACGTCATACGAAACGGATCGAATTCTTGTAGTAAAAGAACCATCTCCATTGGGTTCCGTAGAAATAATTTTGGACCGAGTAGATTCTTCGATTTGTTTTTGTAGATCGAGAAGCGCTTGTTTAAACGCGACCTCGTTTTGATCGACGGCGGGATGTTGTCTCGCACAATGAAAAAGAAAGAAAATCCCGAACCAAAAACAAGTATATTTCAAAAACTGTTTGAGGATCGGGAATCGGTTCATCTTATAGATAGAAATTTTATTGTAGTTGGAACGTGGTTGTAGGAGGTTCTGCGGTTCTACTTGCAAGATAAAAAACGAAGTAATAATCTCCACCTTTTGTAGCGTTTAAAGTATAAGTGTAAGGACCGTCTCCGGCTGCAGAACCGTACTGACCTTCGCTATTTGTTGTGTAAGTAGATCTTGTAGTATCTAGGTTAGAATCGGCAAGTGGGCAAGAAGAAGCATTATAAATCAGAGGTGCGTTTTCATTATTTGAAGTTCCTTCATCAAAATCAGCAACGTTTCGTCCGGTAAAAACAACTTTAGTTCCGTTAACCGCGCCTGTCACTTTTACGGCTGCAATAGAATGATTTACAAACGGAACCTTACCGTAAACAAGAGTTTGAACGGCGGTAGTTGCAGTCATCGCAGGCAAAGAAGCAACTTTCCCCTTTACAGTCGCTGAACAGTTATAACTGGATGAACCAGAAGCTAAACCGACCAAAATCAATAACGGATCTATATCGTCTTTTTTGTCATCTTTACAATTTAAGAATACACTAAAAATCAGACTGAAAATAACTGCTGTATTTATATATTTTTGAACTTTTCTCATATTGAACTCCTTTGCTAATTTTGGATCATCTTGAAAACGTGAAGATGAGAGTCAAACTCAAAATCAGGATAAAGTAAAACAAATTTAGATTTTTAACGTAATTTTGTCCTAAAGAAAATGAGAAATCATTCTCTAAAAATGCTAGCCGTATTTTCAAAATTTATTTATAAAATTTAAGTTTGTGGTAGTTCCTACATTTTGATGTAAAAGCTAAAAGATCCTGAATAAGTCCCACTTTCTCAAAATCAAAGTATCCCATTCTAAAAAAGCGGGAGTTCCTAGAATCTTACGAACTTGACGGTAAAGTTTTAAAGTTGGATTTTATCCACTGGCATTTTACTTTTAATTGATTAAAAATAACCTAATGACCCGAATCCGTTTTTTTATTTTATTCAAGATCTTAATTTTTTGCTTTTGGATCTTTTCCTGTTCTTTATTCAAAAAAGAATTTATCCCAGGTGGGATCCCAGTATTTTCCAAAGAAGGTAAAATCCTCAGATATTATCCGTATCAAATCCGTTGGATAGGATTTGATGAAAGTGAATTTCCAGATACAACTAGATTAGTAGATTTTAGAAATTTAGTTTCGTTGGAAATTTTACATCCTGAATTTCAGAATTTAGAAGAACTCAGTTCTTTAAAAACGATTGGTTTTTTAAACTTAAATGGAACCAAAGTAAAAGAACTTTCTCCTTTGTCCAAACTGCCCACCTTACACAGTTTATATCTAGGAGAAACTTCTGTAGACGAAAAAGATCTAAAACAATATTCCGAAATTGGAAAATTGACTAAATTAGGTTTGTATAAAACGAAAATCAGAGATCTATCTTTTATCGGCTCAGAATGTAAATTACAACAACTAGATATTAGAAACACTGAAATTTCATCCTTAGAACCAATCTCAAATTGTAAAAATTTATTAGAACTTAGAATCGGACATACCAAAATTAAAGAAATACATCCAGTATACGAAATGAATTATCTACGTTATTTAGAATGGTCGGAATTAAATTTATCCAAGGAAGAACTAGACCAAATCCGAAAACGACTCCCCTATTTAAAACTGATCCCAATACATCCAGGATTATAATATTTTAATTCTTTAATATATAAAAGATCCAAAATTGGTATGATTATCATACAAAAGAATATCTCCTTTTTCGATAGGGATTTTTTCCGCCAAAACTTGTCCAGTGGTTTCGACGGTTTCTAAGGCCCGGACTGAATATTTTTGCCCGTTTTCTTTTTCTAATACAACGGTTGCGTTTTTTCTCACTCTGGAAAGCCTAAGCCCCCAAACCTCTAAGACTTTACCCTTACTTTCCAAAACGAGCGCGCTGATTTTACTTGGATCGGAAGATGCAGATTTTCTATAAATGCCGATCGAATTTCCAGGTATAAAATCCGGTTCGATAGAAATGAAATTAGGCCGATTGGATTCGATTTGAAAAGAAAGATGATCACAATCGTAAACTCTTACTAAAGCCCATCGGTTTCCGGATTCTTTGTTTGTAAAAACTCTACAAGATTCAGGAATTAACTCGGCTCCTCGGGCCGTAACTTTTACAATTCCTTCAATTCTAGTTTCTTCTCGGTTTTTACTGAGCGTCACACTCAATTGTGTAAAAACAAACTTATTCTGCTTTCGGGTCATGTCCAAAAACAACTGTCTTACAAAATAACCTTCTTCTAATTTTTGAATATTAGAGTAATATTCTCCAGATAACAAAGGCAAGGTGATCTTGAGCGGAAGTAAGTTTTCCGTTTTTAAATGGTTCAACGAACAAAATTCAATTAAAGAAACATAAATTATCAAAGATAACAAATCATACTGTTTCTTTTTTAAACTAAACATTAAGAACTTGTCCCAAAACATCAAATAATTTTATGTGATCATTCTTTAGAAATTTTTAATAAAATGCAGTAGTTCCAATTAAGTCAACTTTCGAGCAATTCTGATCTCGTTAAATTCTTGTAGTAGTTTCCCACATTTTATGGAACTAAAGCGTTTCGCTTCCTAAACTCTATAGGTCGGCTCGAAGTAACTAAAGCAAAACACTTTCCAAACTCAGCGTCTCACTCTCCATGAATTGTTCGACAGGTCGCGTTTTAGGATTTGGGACAAGTTTTAAATTTCCGAGTTAAATTACAAATTCTCAATCAATTTTTATAAAACTGAATTTTTCTGTACAAATTACGGAAACTATCACAAACATGTTGAATTACATTCTAAATTACTCATATAGATTTGCGCAAACCCAAGCGACAGTCTTCTGAACGTGCCTTTGCTTGCGTTTACTCCATTCCCATAATTCCACGAAACTCCGCCATTCTTTCTTCTGCGGCATCTTGTGCCAGCTCCAAAGAACGAGACACCGCCTGTTTGATACTTTTCTGTAAAAGTTTTTTATCGTTTTTTGCGAGAAGTTCGTCTTCGATAAATATGTCTTTGATATTGAGTTTACCATCAGAAATACAAGTTACTAGATCGTTTTTAGATTTCGCTTCAAAAGAAAGTGCCATAAGATCCTTTTCCACTTTTTTCATTCTCACGCGCATCTGATTCATTTGTTTGATGGATTCTAACTTGTTACCGAACATTTTATATTCCCTCTCAAAAAACTTTTATCTATGATTTTTTATAAACTCAAACGATCGATCGAAAAATCTTTTTCGATTCAATTTCAAAAATGTTAAAAACGAATTAGAAGGAAAGTTCCATTCCCAGAGAAGTAAAATATTCCGTGTAATATTGAGAGAAAGCAGGAAGTCTATACGGTCCAACGTCTGTGTAAATTACACCCTTGGAAAGATTGTTTCTGAAATTCATAAAAAAAATCGCATTCTGAAAACTTGTTTTTCCTCGGAAGCTCGCCGAAAAAGAACGGAGTGGTTCGTCAACCTGAGTATTGATCCCGGAATTTTTTTGAGAGAGTAAATTGTAGTAATTATTTCCAAAGAATAAAGAGTATCTTCCTGCCGGATCTAAAAGCATTGTAAATCCGAGAGTAGTTGCGTCAGATTCTGGAGTGATATAAAGTCCGTTATTTCTAGTATTTGGATCTGCAGAATAACTATATCTTACATTCAAAATGATTTTGGAAAAATCAATAAACATAGAAAAGCGGGCTGCTTCCGGATTATAAAGTCCTTTGTCTTTTTCCTTGTTCAAAACAGAAGTTTGAAATGAAAGACGTCTAACGGGTTGGATGTTTGCCTGCCATTCAATTACCCTGCCCCCTGTATTTCCCATCGCTTGATTTCTAAGAACCGGATTGTTTCCAATATTCGGATCTACGTTTGTAAACGGAGAATTGGCAGAATAAGAAAGTCTATTTGTGGTTAAACTTGAATTTCCGAAAGAACTTCCAGAAACAATTTTAGTACTGACATATTCGTTTGGCTGAAAAGAAAATCCAGCCATCGAATAACCCTGATCCCTTTGATCCGCGGTATAAGGTAGAGAATTTCCGGTTTTCAAAATTGCGTTTACTCCCGGTAAAACTGCATAACTCAATTCAAAGGAGTCTAACTTAGCTTGATTGATTCCTGTTGTGGCTCCGAAAGGGTCCGCTTTCCTTCCTTTGAAAGAAGGAGACAATTCTGAAAAAGGTACGGTAGGAAGAATAGAAGTCATCATTTGAAATTTATCTTGTTTTACTCCTAAAAAGCGCGCACCTGACCAACCTAAATTTGAATCGTTAAGTAAAATATCTGGTTGTTTCCAATTTAAATTGTGGGAAAAACTTCTCCAAACGTTACCCATTCCTGTAAAATTGAAGCCTTTGTTTTCTGTAAGTTCTAAATCTTTTTCTATTTTATGAACTTCTTTAGAACCTAAAATTTGAAATGTCTGAATTTCTTTTGGTTCTTTTTTTCCTTTGAAAGTAGGACTGAATTCGTTTTTTTCTTTTAAAGGGGAAAATTCTATTTCTTGAAAGTTCTCTGGGGTTTTGACTTGAGTGATAGATAAAAGAACACCTAACCCAACCGCAGAAAGGCTACTGATAAACAAAGAGGATTGAATATTGATGACCCCGATGATTTTCATGTTCTTAATTTATTATCGGTAATCAGAATCGAAGGACTAGTCTCAAATATAGATCCCGTTCTATGAATAATCCCGAAAAGTCATTTGGATTAAAAAAATTCTCCTCTCAAAATTTACTCAAATTGGACTGTATAAAAATAAATCATAATATTTCAAAAATAAGTCTTTCTTTTCTACAGTTTGGAATTTTTTCCATGATTAGGAAAGAAATTTTTTCAAGATTTTGTCTCATTATTACGACGTAGATTACGGTTTCTATATATGTTCTTCTTCTTTTTTCCGGTCGATTCTCTCCTCTATTAAATGGAACAAACTCCCGGGCGGATATTTTCCATTTTTGCCAAATTTTCCGGCTTGGATTCCAAAAACTTCCGGAATCAATTCCTCTACGTGAGAACAGGTAAAGATTTGAAATTTTCCCTTGTCCATAGCCTTACGAATAGGAGAAGGCAAGTTCAAATCCCGTAAATTGGCAGTGGGTATATAAACCGAATATTTATCCCTCGAATTTCCTACAATCTGAATTATTTCGTACCAAGCAGAGATTTTTGTATTTACCGAACCAACCGGAAGAATTTCTCCATACTGGGAAAGCGCTCCGGTCACTGCAATATTACAAGGAATTTCAAGACCGGCAAGCGCAGAAAGGATCGCAAGAAGTTCAGCGCAACTCGCAGAGTCTCCGTCAATTGGAGAATAGTTTTGTTCAAATAAAATGGAAGCGTCCAAACCGAAAGATTGTATATGAGAGAACATTCCTTTAATATAAGATTGTAATATAAAAACTCCCTTATCGTGTAAGTCTCCAGAAAGATTTACTTCTCTTTCGATATTGATAAAATTTCCGGAACCAAGTGCAACTCTTGCCGAAACTTGATTTACCTGACCAAAATCTGCTAAAGAAGAATGGAGTAATATCACGGAAAGACCGTTGATTCTCCCAGTCTTTTTTCCTTTGAGTTGAATCGTATTTAAACCTTCTCTTACACTTTCTAAATATCTTCTTTTGTATACGGCGATCCTTTTTTCTACGGATTCGATCGCAGATTCTACCTGAATTCTAGTAATTGGTTTTTTTTCTTTTCGATAGAGTACTAAAAGTTCTCCTACAAATGTCCTAAGCTCTGCAAAGGAAAGAGAAAGTCTTGTTCTACTATCATTCCATCTCAGTCCTATTTCGAGTAACGTGTCCACGGCGGATGAATCAAATTCTGGATACCCTGGTTTTTCCCAGGAATGAATCAATCCCCCAAAAAGTTGAAGATTTTTTTTAGTCTTCATCACTGCCTCGTATGGTAGATGAATCTTAAAAGAAAAACTGTCATAAAAATCAGGATCGATTCCAGAAATAAAATCTACTTCTCCTTCTTCTCCTGCTAGGATGAGTCGAAAGCGAGTATCAACCGAAGGATGAAAACGATTCATTTCTTTGGAACCAGTCATTTCGGGTAACGTTAAAAAATCTATTTTACCAGTTTGTAATACTTCTTTGACTAGAAAGTATAAATTAGAATCTTCCGTGAGGGCTCGCATAGGTAATAAGAGATAACCTCCGTCTGCTTCAGCCATTTTACCAGGTCGGTATTCCGTATTTCCCGGAAATCCTGCGAGAGTCAAAAATCCAGGATGAGGATCACAGATGACTTTGATATTTTTTTTCAAACTAGAGATGTATTCTTGCAATAAGGTAAGATTAGATTCTAATCCCGGTCCCGTAATCAGAATGTTAGAAAAGATTCCAGGATTTTCCAATGCTTTGGGTAAGGAACTGAGTTCTTCTCTGTGAAAGGCTAAAAAATCGGGAAGGCCGTTTTTAGGTTTCTGTTTTCCTGCATGTAGTTTGATCGCCGATTGATTGGAAGTTATTCTTTTAATCACTAAAACGATTCTCCGCTAAGTTCCTTAAGGAATCAATTCTATTCCTAAAATCAACATTGCATCTCCATAAGAGTAAAATCTAAATTTTTCTTGGATTGCTTTTTGATACGCTTTTAAAATCAAATCCTTTCCTGCAAACGCGGAAACTAATAGAAGCAAACTAGAACTCGGAAGATGGAAGTTTGTGATTAGACCTTGACAACTTTGTAATCTATCTTCCGGAAGAATAAAAAGTTCCGTAGCTCCTGGACCAGAACGAAATGAATCGGTAACTGGATCGTAAGCGGATTCGAGCGCTCTCAAGGTGGTGGTCCCGATCGAAAAGATTCTTCTTCTTTCTTTTTTAGCAAGATTCAACATTTGTGCGCTTGGCTCTTCTAAAAAAAATTCTTCTCGATGTAATTTTTGACTTTGGAAATTTTCTTCCGCAAGTGGTTGAAAAGTTCCGTACCCTACTTTGAGTTCTAAAGTACAGAATTGTATTTTTTTTTCTTTCAAAGTTTTGAATATATTTTCCGAAAAATGTAAACCCGCAGTTGGCGCAGCCACCGAACCTGGTGTTTTTGCAAATAGAGTCTGATATCTGATTTCGTCTTCAGAATCTGCGTTTCTTTTGAGATAAGGAGGAATCGGAATCTCTCCGATTTGTTGAAAGTCCTCTTCTTGAAGCGGGTGTTTGGGTTTTAAAAATACAAATTCTTCTTCTTTCTTTTCGATTGTAAATAAAATGAGTTTTGTTTTTTCATCGTAGAGTTGTTCTCCCATCTTTAACTTTTTAGAGTTTCTAATTTTACATCTCCAGAGTGATTCTTTTTCTTCCAGAAACATGGCCTCGTGAATTCTATTTTTAGACCTGAGATAAACCCTACGTTTACTTACTTTGGTATGATTGGCGACTAATAGATCTCCCTCTCTTAAATAAGAAATTACATTTTTAAAGGAAGGTTCACTCGAAATTTCTCCAGTGTTTACATCCAGGACCATTAATCTACTCTCATCCCGATTGGCTACCGGATAACGTGCAATCCTTTCTTCGGACAATATAAACTCAAATTCTTTGAGGTCTTTAAATAACATCTTTTTGAATGAACAGCGTAACGTTGTTAAATTTTTTAGGCTAAAGAGTATCTCAAGAAACTTTTTTCAAATATGACTCAAAACCATTTAAGTTAAATTTAATTTTTGAAACCCGTTTTAATAAAAAACAATTTGATAGGGTTTTGTATACAGAAATGAAAAAAGTCTGCTTCACAAATCGGGCCCATTGTTGAACGCTCCCCTTTAGAAACAAAGCAGAAAAGAAAATGTATGATTTTTTATTGGTTGGCTTTTCTAAAGGAATTGAAAAGTGTTTCAGAATGCAATTGAGAACCTGGATTGTTGCAGGAACCATCCTATTTTTTTCTCTCTTCTTTATCAACGGTATATTAAAATCCGAAAACAGATCTGATTTTCGGGATTATTATAATGCTTCGATTCGATTTACTCAAGGAAACAATTTATACAACCTAGATCAGATCGAAGAAATTCTTACAAAACTTAGATCGGGTGAAATTAAAATCGAAGAGATTTTTACCCCAAAAGTTTTTCTACAGCTGAAAGATATGATGGAAGGAGTTGGTTCTTATATCTACCCACCTACGTTTGCTTTTTTACTCATCCCGATTTCCCTGTTTCCGTACGAAGTTGCATCTGCAATTTTTCTTACGTTGAATTTTTTGGCTTTGTTAGGTTCTTTGTATATTCTTTCCATTCGTTTTCATCGAAAAGGGAATTTACTTTTTATCATTGTTCTTTGTATCCTCAATTTAAGATTTTTAGAAAATCATCAGAACAATAATCAAGTTAGTTTGATTCTAATTTTTTTGATTTTGACTTCCGTCCATACCAACAAAAACTGGTTATCCGGTTTTTTACTTTCTCTTGCAATCGTAATCAAACTGACTCCGGGGGCTTTTCTTCTTTTTTTTCTAATGCAAAAACGTTACCAGGTAATTTTATACACGTTTGTATTTGTTCTATTTTGGATTTTACTTCCTTGTTTATATGCACCTTCATTTACAATCGAAATGACTTTGGCTTGGAAACAATTGATTTTAGACAACTATTTGAAATCTCCTCTGTTTAGAGCCTGGAAGAACAATCAAAGTTTGAACGCAACACTTGCAAAATATTTCTTAAATTATGCGGATGTTCTAAACCAATCTCGACTTGGATATCCTATACAAGAATTGAATGAATGGGTTGTTAAAGGAATGTATTCTATTCTTTCTTTAGCTCTTGTAGTTCCGTTCTTCTGGAAAGTATTTGCAAAACGTAATGTAGAATTGACTTTGGGTTGTTTGTTCGTTTTTTCGATTGTATTTAGCGGAATTTCTTGGGTACACGCTTTTGTTTTTCTTTTATATCCTTCCGGAATTTTACTCGATCGGACTTGGTCTTTTACGGAACGTTCGGTCCTTCCTTTTTGGAAAACAACTTCTAGTTCTTTTCCAAAAAAGATTATAAATTCCATAAAACTTATATTTGAAAAGGATAAAGTGTCTTTTTATTTTATAGTAGGCTCAGTTTTGATTCTTCTTTTTAACCGTTCGATTTTAGGTAACGGTTTAGAAGAAAAATTAATGATGGCTTCTTATCTTTTGTATTTTGCGATTTTTCAATACGTTTTGCTTTTATTCTCTCTGAAGTATAAAACTCCAGAAAAGAATTAAAATTGATAACCAATTTACGATGCCGATTCAAACTAACGAACTTAAATACAAACCTAGAGTAGGAGTGGATGTTCGTCCTCTTGCCTATGGAATTACTGGGAACTCCAGATACCTTGCCGAAGTTTTAAGAAGATTGATTCGAAACGATTCACCTTTAGAATACTATCTCTATTCCAATAAACCAATTCATACAGTATTTTATGATATTCTTTCTAATCCAAATTCTAGATTTTTTATGACCGGAAAATTTCCTGGGATCGTTTGGCTGAACTGTACAGTTCCAAAAAGAATCAGAAAAGATCGATTGGATATTTTTTGGGGAACTCTTCAGTTGCTCCCTCTAATCTGCGGTGATGCGTTAACGGCAGTAAATTATCATGATCTTAATTTTCGGGCTGCTCCTAAGACAATGACGACCGCAAACTTTTGGCAGCATAAAATTCTTTCTCCTAAAACATTAAATCGTGCCGATCTTATATTTTGTCTTTCCGAAAATACACGTCAGGATATTTTAAAATTTAAATCGAATTTAAATCCAAAATTGAAAGTAGTCTATCCCGGAGTAGAATCTTTTCCTTCTTTTCAAGAACCACTTCAAAAACTTCCTGAAAATTTTTTATTTACCATAGGAACCTTAGAACCTAGAAAAAATCTGAACACTTTGATTAACGCTTATTTAAAACTAAAAGAGCAAAATTCTTCTTATCCTTTTCCATTTGTAATCGCCGGCCGTTTAGGTTGGAAATCAGAAGGTCTGACAAAACTCTTAAAAGAAGGTAATTTAGAATCCGAAGGAATTTTTTTTGTAGAGAATCCAACAGACGAAGTTCTTGCTTGGTTATATCAAAAATGTTCCGCGTTTTTATTTCCTTCGACCCATGAAGGTTTTGGACTTCCTTTGATAGAAGCTCTTCGGGAAGGAAAAATTTGTGTCGCTTCCGATATTCCCGTGTTCCATGAAATTTTAGAAAGAGACGTAGATTTGTTTGCGGAACCTTTGAATGTAGATTCTTGGGTTTCTTCTTTATTACAATTACCTAATAAAAAACTAAAAAGGTCTTCCGTTTGGGATACGTCTCAGTGGAGCTGGGATCAGACAGCAAAAAAAATCGAAGAAGGTTTGATCGATCTTTGGAAACATAGAAAGGAATTACATCGTTAGAAATATGAAACAGAATGAAAAAAAAATTTACTCCGGTTGGGAATCCCTAAATTCAAATCAAGTGGGAACTCCAATTCGCTTGAAAATCAATCTCATTCCTCCGGCATTTATTACTTTAATCGTCTTTGGAATGTTATACGGTTGTTATCTCGCGGTGGAAATTTCCGCTTTTTATCTTCAAAAATTTACCGATTTTCTATTGATTCCGAAAGTTTTAAATCTTCCAATTTTACAGGACCAAAGATTGTATTTGGCGGTTGGTGCCCTTGTTTTCGGTTATATAGGATTTGCTTTTATTTTAGATTGGGTTCGTTTTATCGGTAGAACTTGTTTCACCTTTTTATTTCTGAGAGGAGATTTTCTTTTTTTAGAAAGGAAGTTTTTCTTCGACAAGGATGTCTTTCAGTGGAATCGAAAACAAAACGGAATTCAAGTTATACATAAAACCGGTTTATTAAGAGGATTTTTAGGTTTGGAAAGAATTGTAATTTTTGTTCCTGATCTAAAATCGGAAGGCAAGGTTTCTGGACTTTATTCTCCATTTTTTTTTCCAAGTCAAAACGAAAATTTAATCCGAGGACTATTTGAATATTAGAATATACAAATTGATTTGAATTAATTCGGAAATTTTTATCTACAACCTCTATTAAATAAATTTTTAATTTAGTGAAAATTATAAAAACGGCGCAACCTTATGCAGAAATTTAGATCCGATGAGATTCACTTTAGAATTGATCCCAAAAACTGAAAAGAAATCAAACGATCCATTGTACGGTAATTCCTACTATGGATTACGTTGTCTTTGGACTGTTTACAAACTTTTCTCTACCGTTAAAAGTTGTAATAGTTTCCACGTTTTGAGATTTTACAAAAATCTATTAGAAAAACTTCAAAAGACATACGTTTAATGGATGTTTAGTGATGACACGAGCCTTGCAAAATAAAATTTTTTTCGGTTTTCTGATCTTATTTTTGTTTTCCGTTTTTCTTTTCGATCTTCGTTTTCTTTCCAGACATTACGATTGGGACGCAATCGTTTACGCCTACAATATCAACTCCGATCTTATCTGGAGAATTTTTTACAATCCTCACCATTTAGGTTTTGAAAGTAGCGGTTATTTATATCTCAAACTTTGGAGAGAATGGATTGGAAGAGATTCTGTGATGTTCGGACTTCGACTACGAATTTTAATTTCCGCATTACTTTTTCTTTTTTGTTTTATTTATATGTATCGTAAAATTTATTCAGATACGTTAGGCGCGATCATATTGGGTTTAGCCGTTCATTTTTCTCAAGGGTTTTGGTTCTATTCACAACACAATGATACTCCTCTAATTCACTCGTGTTTAACCGCGACTTTGTATTTGTTTTGTGTTTATTTTGCTAAAAAAGGACATTCTCCGATTTCTTTGATCATCCTTTTTACAATTCAATTGTTTGGAGTTTATTTCCATCAATCGGATATTTTATTTTTACCTTTGGTTCCGATTTCAATTTTATTTTCTCGAACTTGGAAAGGAAAAGATTTCGAACTCCCTCAAAAGTTACGTTATACACTTTTATACTGTTTTTTACTGATTGGAATTTTGACTCTTTCTTATCTTTACGTCGGTTTTATTTTATTGAATAGAAATCTTTCTTCTCCTTTGGACAGTGAAAGAAATTTTGCGAACTGGCTTTTTTTATATGCCACTAAGGATAAATGGGGAAATTCTCCAGAGGCAAAAAATTATGTAATGAATTTTTATCGAGGGATCGGAGATGCGTTTCTCAATTTTGAAGGAATCAAAAACGGCTTGAGAGTTCGTCTACATTCTTGGGAACAAAGAGAGTCCTTACCTTATAACCTAAATCTCATCTTTTGGGTTTTTATTCTTTGTATGTTTTTTTTCAATTTTAAAAATATCTGGAAACGGTTTCGAACCGAGACAATTCTACTTTTGTTTTGGCTCGTTCCGTCCATTTTATTTTATACATGGTGGGAAGGTTACTTCTTTGAGTTTTGGGTGGGGACTTCGATAGGTATGATTCTTCTTGCAGGTTTGACTTTAAAATCTATCGAGTTTCAGACATTTTCATTTGGAAGTAGAGCAATTTATCATTCGATACTCTTTGTTTGGTGTCTTCTTTTATTTTTAGTTAATTTTTCTTTTTCTACACTCCCCCACTCTAAGAAAAAAACTGTAAGTTACATCCAAGGAATTGAATTCAAACTAGAATCGATTCTTCCTGAAAAAATTTATTCCACTGAATCGGAAAAAACCAGTATTTTTGATATGAATTCTAACGCTCCAAGTTTGTAAATTGAAGTTGTAAGTATATTCTATTTTGAAAAACTGCTCTTCAGATATTCCAAAGCTTGATTTAGACGAAAATGCTTTTTAACTCTCTTCACTTTCTATTTTTCTTTCCTATCGTACTCATTCTTAATCATCTATTAAAAGGAAAGATACAAAGAATTTTTCTTTTAGGCGCAAGTTTTTATTTTTATATGTCTTGGAGAAAAGAATTTATCCTTCTTTTACTCTATTCAATTGTCATCGATTATTTCGTTTCTCTCAAAATTCAAGCGGCTGCAGATGCTAAAAAAAGAAAACTCTGGCTTTTATTATCCCTTGCCACTAATTTAGGGCTACTCGCCTACTTTAAATATACGAACTTTTTTTTAGGAGTGGTAAACGATCTCACTCCTGCAGCAGGGTTTAAATTCGCATATTATGATATAGTACTTCCAGTTGGAATTTCATTTTATACGTTTCAATCTTTAAGTTATACAATTGACGTATATCGAGGACAAATAGAAGCCAAAAGATCTTTTTTAGATTTTGCGCTTTACGTTTCCTTTTTTCCTCAATTGGTAGCCGGGCCGATCGTTCGCGCGCAAACATTCTTTCGAGATTTGGAACTTCCTCTTCCTGTCCAAAAAGAAGACATACAAATTGCGTTTTGTCAGATTCTGATTGGTTTTACTCGTAAAATTGTTTTTGCAGACAATCTAGCAAAAGTAGTAGATTTTACTTTTGCAAATTATACGACCCTTAATCCGATCGAAATTTGGACAGGAGCGCTCGCGTTTGGTTGGCAGATTTATTTTGACTTTGCAGGTTATACCGATATAGCCATTGGTGTGGCTCGCCTTTTTGGATATAAGTTCGATCCTAATTTTAATTTTCCAATGGTTGCAAGAAATATAACAGATCATTGGTCTCGTTGGCATATATCTTTTTCTACTTGGATTCGGGACTATATTTTTATTCCGCTCGGAGGATCAAGAGGAAACACGCTCCTCACGTATAGAAATATATTCATTACTTGGTTTTTTGCGGGAGTTTGGCACGGAGCAGCGTATCATTTTATCAGTTGGGGGCTCTGGCAGGGAATTATGATTTTTACACATAGAGAATATTCTAAAACTAGAGTTGCCTCTTTTCTAAACGAGAAAGGAGGAATTGTTTATGATATTTGTGCTAGAATTTTTACGATGTTTTGCCTAACGTTTGGATTTATCATGTTCAGAGCAGAGACAATGGAAAAGGCGATCCCTATGATGAAGTCTTTGCTATTTTTAGGACCGAACGGATTTGTAGGAATCAAAGGATATTCTAATTATACGTATGGGATTCTATTATTGATTTGTTTTATAGCATCTTATCTATTCGCAAAAAATAATATAGAAAAAATTGTTCAAAGTCGATGGAAATTCATACTTTTCTTTCTGGCAAACGTATTTATGCTTTTGATTTTCGGAATCACGGAAAGTCAGAGTTTTCTCTACTTTGCGTTTTAGGATAAAATCCGATATGAAAGAATATATTGCGTTTATCAAAGATTCTAAATTTTGGATTCCGGTTTTGATTCTAATTGGGCTCGAAACCGGAATGCAATTCGGTTGTTACAGACCTTTTTTAAAAAAGAATTCATACGCGGCTAACGTTTCTAGAATTACGAATCACGTTCTTGAAAAACAAAAAGAATTTGATCCGGACATTTTGGTCGTGGGAACATCGGTTGCATATCAAGGTTTGTCCATTCCCATTTTAAATCAGGAACTTTCTCCTTTAGGAAAAAAAGTTCAGTCTATTGCAATTCCGGGAACCGAGTTGATCGTTCAAGATCTGGCCGTTTTAAAAACTCTTCCTCACTTTAAAAACATAAAAACGGTAGTTCACGTCTTTGAAGTGACAACCCCCTGGGTTGGTCAAAAAGTTCTAAATCTACCTACCCTTGCGATGATCTCTGAATTCAATCGTCTGGAAGTGTATTCTAGAATTTACGATTTTGATTATCAAGTAAATGTAAACGATCTTATCTATATCACTTTGAAGTCTATCGCTTACAGAAGAGACATTCAAGATTTGATCTTAAGTCCTTCTAAAAGAATCAAAGATATTGGGAAACGTTTTAAAATAGAAAATCTGAATCCTTGGGACTATGAAAATTCATATTTAGAAAGGATCAGCATGTATCCTATTCAAGATATTTCCAACTGTATCGAAAAAACAGATCCTGCTAACGGCCAGCCAATTCCAGAAGGTTCGGATCGATTTCATAAAAAGGCGATCTTTGATACCTGTATTATTGCAAATCATATAGTAACACACGCAAATGAAGATGAAGTTACAAAACAGTACTTTGATCGTCTTAAAATTTTACACGACGAAATTAGAAGAATCGGAAAAGAAAATGGTCAAAACATACAAATAATCGGAGTAGTAGCGCCTTACAGCCAACTCATACAAAAGTGGAGACTTACGGAAAGAAACGAAGTTTGGAAAAGAGAACTGAAAAGAATCCATCCTTCTAATCCCGTTCCGTTATTCGATTATCAGGATATGTTGGATGGTTCTGATAACGGAGATTACTACTACGATCTGATTCATCTCAATTCAATCGGAATGAAAAAACTAACGCTCGCATTTGCGAAAGATTTGAAAGCAATTTTGGAAAAGGAAAACAAATGATCTTTACTTCCACTCTATTTCTTCTGTTCTTTCTTTGTGTTTATATTATTTATTGGAGTTATAACGGAAAAAGTTACAGAGAATGGGTGATCGTAATCGCTTCCTTGATTTTTTACGCCACGTGGAGTGTACCTTTTCTTTTTCATTTATTAGGTATTCTTTATATTAATTATTTAGCAATTCAAAGTCTATTTAAAAAGAAAAGTATATTTGTTCTAAGAACTATCGTCATTTTAGATCTGATCAATTTGGGAATATTTAAATACTTCTATTTTTTTACAGATAACTTTTACACTTGGACTGGTTGGGGATTTTTAGACCAAAAAACCTTCGGCTTTCAAATTATTCTACCACTTGCGATTAGTTTTTATACGTTCCAGATTATCGCGTTTGTAGTGGATGTTTACCGCGGAAAGATTATTGAAAATTGCAGTCTTTTTCGATTTGTACTTTTTATTCTATTTTTTCCACAGTTGGTAGCCGGTCCGATCATGAGGCATCAAGATTTTTTTCCTATCTTAGATAAGGTAAAAATCAAACCTTCTTACATTTACACAGGTTTGTATCTCTTAGGACTCGGGATTGCAAAGAAAATTTTAGTCGCAGATAATATTGCCGCCTTGATAGATCCAGTATATAGAAACCCTTCCGAGTACGACGGCAATTCTCTTTTTTGGGCGGCGCAGGGATTTACCTGGCAAGTCTACTGTGATTTTAGTGGTTATACAGATATAGCAAGAGGTTGTGCTTTTCTTTTAGGTTTTAATATTCCAGTAAATTTTCGTGCTCCTTTTTTCGGACAAAACGTTCAGGATCTATGGAGAAGGTGGCACGTTACACTCGCTACTTGGCTCAGAGATTATATTTATATTCCGTTAGGTGGTTCCAGAACTTCAGAGCCTAGGGTTTATTTAAATCTAATCACTACGTTTACGTTAGGCGGCCTTTGGCATGGGGCTAGTTGGACTTACGTGGTATGGGGTTTTTGGCACGGCTTTTGGTTAGTGATTGATCGATTGCTGGAAAAGATCGGTGTTCCAAAACTACCCGAAAAAGGATTTATATGGTGGGTGGTTCGTGCTTTTTTCGTATATTCAATTTTTATGATAGGAGCCGTTTTTTTTCGCGCTCAATCTATTTCGGATGCTTGGTACGTTTTCTATTACGGGGTTCAGTGGATCACCGAACCTACAAAATCGATATTAAAAAGTTCTTTATTAATTCCGTTTTTGGCTGGAGGAATTTTACTTCATACATTGGAATATTTTGAAAAGTGGCCTCGGTTTTATTTTAAATATCGTAAAATTCTAATTTCCATTTTTCTAATTTTATTAGTTCTACTTCTTTCCAATTACGCGGGCAAAAGTCAGGACTTTATCTATTTTCAGTTTTAAGGGAGGAATGATGAACATCCTAAAACGATCGAACCTGGTTCCTTTATTTCGTAAAAAGCTACTAACGGTTCCGCTCTTATTCTTTACTTTTACACTTTCTTTGGATCGTCTTTTATCTTCTCAGTTAGTTCGCCCCTATACCGAAGCGGGAGCGGAATATTACTTTTATGAAATGAAGGATAGAGTATTTTCCGCCTTAATCAAAGAAAAGTCAGTTTCTAAAGAAAATCAAAAAAGCTTAATTTTTTTTGGGACTTCACACATGGGGGAATTTTCACTCGATGTGATTCGTAGAAAAAGATCGGATCTAATCATATATAATTTTTCTGCACCTTCGGCGCCTTTTTCGTATCATAACTACAATTTGGAAAAAATACTTTCCTCTGGGATCAAACCGGACTACGCGATTTTAGAATTTTATCCAGATTCAATGACGGATTTCTGCAACCGTTATCCATTACGTTACTCTTATGATCTTCCGTATTTTTTGCGTTATGCGAATTGGTTTTCTACAAATGACTGGGATACGTTTTTAAGATCCAAGGTTTTTAGAACTACGGTGTTTCCTCCTAGATTTAAAGAAGCGATGGGAAGAATCAAAGATCCTAGTTCCAAAGATACGATCCTTGCAGTTCGAAATCTTCTCATGACCGAATCAGATAAGTTTAATGGAGGAATTCCAAACGTACTATTGACCAATACTCCTCCGGAAAAATTAGAAGAAGAAGCGATAAAATATTACAACGAAATCTATCGTTATATTAACCTCTCTCCAGTTCAGAAAAAATTTCTGTTCCGATTTTTAGAAACCGCTGAAAAAAACAGGATCAAAGTAATCCTTTGGTCACCACTGTTGTATGAAGGTTTGGAAAGTAGAGTTAAATCTGCAGGGTTTTATCCTACTTGGCAAAACATCCGTAAAGAAATATTAGAATTTAAGAATGTAACTCCACTCGATATGAATGAGTTTCGCGACCAAGTAAAATGTAGAAAATATATAGATCCTCATCATTTGAGCGGAGGCTGTTACTTAGAACCAACTGAAATATTAGTAGATCAATTGGATACACAAAGATGAACGAAAATGAACTCTCTTTCAATCAGGCTCAAAAAAAAGTAGATCTATGGATTTCCGAATTTGGAGTCCGGTATTTTTCGGAACTTACCAATCTTGCGATCCTCATGGAAGAAATGGGAGAATTTGCTAGATTAGTCGCGAGAAAATACGGTGACCAATCCTTTAAAAAAGGGGAAGATCCGGAAGGAATTTCTAAGGAAATGGGAGACATGTTATTCGTACTAATCTGTCTTGCTAATCAGATGGGCATTTCTTTAGAAGATGCGTTACGCGCTACTTTAAAGAAAAACACAGAAAGAGATAAGAATCGCCACAAGGAAAATCCAAAACTTCAGGCGTAAAAAAGTAGTAGTTCTTAAACTGTTCTGCTTTAATGGATTTCAAAACGAGTTTGCATCAATCAGATTACTTTTTTGTAAACGTTCACTCTAAATTTTTGAGATCTTTTAAAATTTCTTCTTCATAATTTATTTTTAAACGATCCAAAAAGTTGCCCTGCAAAAGAATTTTATCATTTAAGAAGAAAGAAAACAATTCGTTTAACAATTTTCTTTTTTCTTCAAAACCGGTAAACAACCATTCTAAAAGTTCCAAAGCAAGATCCATTCTTTCTTCAGCTTGAATCATATTAAAAAATTCTTGTTTGATTTTTTCTTCCTGATTAGCTTTTAAAAGACTCCGGATCTTTTCGGGATAAAGATTGAGTAATGTTTGTTTTTTAGCGTTGGGAGTGAATACAAAATGTTTTTTACCGGAAGTTAAATGAGAAAGAACCGCGTCTTCTGCATCTTTAGACGATATCCCATCTTCTTGCAAAGTTTTGAATATAACTTCTCCCAGTAAAAAATCTCGAAAGGGATAAAACGGAAATCCTCCGTCTGTCGCGGAATCGCCATCTCCGAATTGATCCGATTGGTCGTTCATTCTTTTTCAATCTCAACTTGTTTACGAATTTTTTCAAAAAGATTCTCAAGTTCAGAAGAAGTAAATTCCTTCGTAGGTTCGAAAGAACAAAATACAGTCCTATAATATTTATCTTTATGGACGAGATAAAAACCGGATGTTTCCATCATAGTTCTAAGTTTGGTTTCTCTAGAGGAAACAACCACAACCGTAACCGAAGACAGTTTACTTTTTCTATGATCAATATGAAAATAACAGAGCGCCTCTTCCGGGTCCAATCGATCAATCTCTTCTTTAATTTCATCAAAACTCGTTACATCCCTCGGACCTTTTGGATCTTTATAATTGATCAAAACCCTTTTGAAATAATGCATTTTATTTCCTTCGGGAGTGATCTCTACTCCGTTTAAGATCCTTCTTTCGTCCGCCAATTCCTTCATCAAAAATTCTCCTCTGCCCCTAGAATTTTCTATGTCGAAATGTTCAGAGGAAACGTCTCCTTTTTTTACGTTCTCATTAATTTGAGAAAGAGTGTATTTCATCCCCGGCTGCATCTCGTGTTTGAAAGACATCTTAAAAAATGGATTTATAACTTCATTATGTAATTCTAATTCGATTTCGGCGTATTTTCCATAACCGTGTTCCACGATGTTTTGAATCGCTTCGGTGGCGATAATCCGGATCGTATCTGGATCCAACTCAGCTAACAAAGAATAACGATAAACAAAATTTTTAATTTCATACAGCGTTCCCAGACTTTCGTCAATTCTTCCTCGAATCTCATTGGTTACGATTTCTTCTCGAAAGATTCTGGCGTAATACCGAACGTTTGCCATTCCCTTTTTTAGATAAGGAGAACGTGCCGTATTTTCTATCTGCCGTTTGAGTTTTTTATTTTCTTCTTCTAATTCTCGAATTCGTTTCTCTTCTTGGGACATAAAAGCACTTTATTTCGTTTTTATATTTCACATTTTCAATCGTAAAGCAGTCAATTTCTAAACTAACTTGAGATGTTATGGATTCAAGTGATAATTCTAGTCACACTGAAAAAACAAAATGTATCTTTCATCTTCTGTATTCTTCAAAAAAATCTCGATCATTTAAAACAAATCTGTTTTCTTGTATCAGGATGTCCTTAAATAGATTAAAGACGGCCCAACGAGTCCTGATTTTAGGCAAACGAACTAAGTTCGAACTGGATTTAGAAGAATGGGGATCTCTTGAAAAAATTCAAAAAATTTATAAAATTCAAAACGACTCTTTTGCGAGAATTCACGAATCACATCTCAGGCAAATTTCCAATCGTGAAACTCTGAAACTTCTTTTTCCAAATGGGGATTTTACCTTTAGAAAAGACTTGGAACAAAAACCTCCTTCCGATTATGATCTAGTGATCGCGTTAGGAGGAGACAATCACTTTACCTTTGTTGCTCATCACGCGGTAGACACTCTCGTTTTAGGTTGTAATTCTGATCCGCCTACATCGGTGGGGGCTCTTCTTTCTTTTCATGTGGAAGATATTAAAAAAGCTCTGGAAACAAATTGGGAAAATACAATCTTAGAAGAATGGCCGTTAATCGAAGTCAAAATTCATTATCCGGACGGTAGAAAAATTAACACGTTAAGAGGAATCAGCGAAATTTCGATCCGAAACAACAGCCCCGATCTAACGAGTCGTTTTTTGATCTGCCATCAAAATCAAATGGAAGAACAAAAATGTTCCGGACTTTTAGTGTACACAGGAGCCGGTTCCACAGGTTGGGTCATGTCCTGCGAAAATACAGATACAAGTTTTGATAAACAATCTCCCTTTTTTAAAGTCTATTGTAGAGAACTTAGAAAAAAGGAACATACTCGGTATACTCTCGACCATTTTACAGTTACCGACAGTTTTAGCCTGATTTCAGAAATGAAAGGTGGAATTTCAATCGATTCTCTTGCGGAAACGATTTACGATTTTCCCCCCGGAGCAAAAGCTGAATTTAGCCTCTCTCAAAAAAAATTACACGTAGTGGTTCGTAAGTCATGAGTCAATTGAAGATTAAAAAAAAAGAAATTTCGACAGAAATTTTTGTTTATGCACTGGATGGAAGACTGGATGAAAGTAGTTTTACCGAATTTAAAACCGAAATCATAGATCCTCCTCATCCGAACGTAGTGATACTAAACCTAAACGAGCTGAAGTATGTTTCCAGTTCCGGAATACGTTCCATCTTCGAATTAAAACATAAACTTTCAAACGACGGTAAAAAACTTTTTCTGACGGAAGCTTCTGAAAAAGTGATTCAGATCTTTAACCTTTTAGGACTCTGGAAACCTTTTATTCATTTTGACACGGAAACTCAGGCGCTCGAAGCAGCGACAAAATAACATCTTACTACTTTAGGTAAATTGCAACTACTCCGGGCTTAGGTAGAAAATCTTCTCCGTGAGGCCAATGACTGGTTGGTTTTTTATAGTCTTTTGTGGTTTCTCCCGGATGTTGTACAGAAAGAAACAATTCCTTTTGATCGGGGGTAAACCAAAGCCCAGTCAACTCGGCTCCTACTGGAGAAGAAGCAAATTGATACGCCCGACCCGTATCGGTCCCGATCACAAACAATCCGTTATTTCCAAATTTCTTATATACAGATCTGTTTAAATTCTTAGCGGAAATGTCTGTTACGACCCAAAGATTTCCGTCCTTATCAAACGCAAGATTGTCTGGAGCGGCAAATCCAGAATTAGTCCCGCCCGCAATAAAAACTTCAAAATCAAATTCCAAACCGGCGTGGTCTTTCGATTTTTCCCGGATTCGTAAAATCTGACCAAATAAATTCCCATGTTTATCGTTGTTTGTCATCGCGATAAAAACGGTCCCGTCCAAAGGATGAATTTCTATATCCTCTGGACGATCCATAGGAGTTGCACCGCAGATTTTTGCGGCGGCTCTGCAATAGGCTAAAACGTCCGCTTGAGTCTCGAACTGTCTATTACCATTTTCTGTTTTATAATTTTTTAATGTTTCATTGGTTTCCAAATCTAACGGAATCCAAATTCCTTTATCAAAGTCTGCGGCGTATAAAATTCCTTCTTCTAATAAAGCTGAATTTTTTGCACCTAAAGAAGGATCATAGGATTTTTTAGATACGAACTTATATACAAATTCATCCCGGGCATCGTCTCCCATATATACCACCAACTTTCCGGAAGTAGACAATACAAGCGCCGCGTTTTCGTGTGCAAACCTTCCCAACGCAGTATGTTTTACAGGAACGGACTTTGGATCAAAAGGATCCACCTCAATTACCCAACCATAATGGGTTTCGTGGGGAAGTCTACAAGGTTCAATGATCCATTCTACATTTTCTTCGCAAGAAAGAACCGTATTCCAAAACGTTAGCCCCCCCGCACAATTTGCAAACGTTCCAAAAACCAGATTTGTATTTCCCACTGCTGGACTCCCAGCTACCGGACCCGTTAGACGAAATTTTGTAAGACCGTGGATTCTTCTTCCGTATTTGGAATCGGGGTTCAGAATCCATTCTCCTTTCTTTTTAGAAATATGGATCACGGAACCACCTAACGCATACAGATATTGTTCTATCTGTTTGTCTGTTCTTAAATTTGGCCCTTGTTTTTGACTGTCGTATCCATTTACATAATATTCTAATGTTCCTAAAGTTTCATGATTGTTCCAAAGAAGACCCGTATCGTTTTTTCCTTCTAAAGGAAAAAAACAATTAAAATCAGAATTAAAACCGAACGTGTCTCCTTGAATATTAATTCTATCTCCATAAAGAGCGATCGTATTGTATTTATAACCGAAGGGTAAGATTAAAAAATCTTGTTCGCTTGGAGAAATTGGTTGGAATTTTGGAAATTTATTCCGTTTTGACTTTAAAGGTTTTGAAGAAGAAGAAAGAATTCCGGATCTTGCAAGAGCCAAAGCAGCAGCACCCTTTCCTAAATATCGCAAGAATTGAGACCTGGATAAATTCATACGTCTAAATTTTCAAAACTACTCAAGGTAGCATCCTGAATTTCCAAAATGAAATTAAGTATGATTAAAATTTTTTAAAAGATTTAGTAGATCCAAAAATTAAATTCTTCATCGTTTTCTTTGAAAATAAAGATATTCTTTTATTTATCAATACAAAGCAAAAACACAATCAGGTTCATTTTTCGTATTCATTTTATTTGATTGTAATAATCCGAAGGAATTGAAAACTAACAGTTTAGAACTCTTTCATGAAGTATTCAACTCCATTTTATAAAATATTATTTACGATTGGTTTCGGTTCTATTTTATTTTTCCTTCCTTTTTATCTATTCGTCCACTCAGAAAACAAACAGCTGGATTGGATTTATCAAAAATTGAAAGAGCCAGGTCCTACTGTTTTTGGTACTCTTACGGAATCGGTTCGTATAGAAAAATCAGGAGGAAGAGCCTATCTAGTTTCTTACAGAGTCCCGGATGAATTTGGAAAGTTATACGAAATTACAGAACAAGTGGATGAAAATTTATATCAACGGCTTCGGGTAGGAGATAGCATAGAAGTACGAATACAAACTTTAGAAACTTTCGGAAAAATCCGCATGTTGGCCAGAATCAAAAAAAATTCTTTATCCATAAACGATTTCAATTTTTTAGAAATGTTTTCCAAAATTGGGCTTTGTTTCTCTTTAATTTTACTTGCCGTCGGATTTTATTATAGAGTTTTCAGGGATCAGGCAGTTTGATAAAAAAAGGATTTTCTTTTTGAAAAATCAACTGCACTTGATACGGTTCCATCACATAACGAGAAGGATTGATCTCGTAGGAAATATATAGAAAATATTTATCATATATTACAATATACATATATTCTTGAAATCGAATATGTTGCATCTGATTTCGGATACCGCGCATCCAAATGGAATCCGGATTTACCCTTTCATAACGAATATTAGCGGCTTTGATCTGTTTTAGATAGTCCTGAGTTATAGAAGGTTCTCTTTTTCTAAGTTCTAATTTAAAAGAACGAATCAAATTGTATTCTAACTTTGCTTTTTCAAGAGCGTCTACGTCTGGAATCGTTCGGAAATAATATTCGTAGTATTCCTTATCCAGAGTGCCCGCATTTTTTTTATGAATGTCTGCGTTCTCTTCCAGAACGGGTCCAGCAGAACTTTGTGTTCCTTGAGAGAGTAACGGCCCCCAATAGAAAAAGAAGATAAAGATAAAAATTTGTATTCGAAGCCGATCCATAAAACGCACAGTATAAGTATCGGATCGACTTCGAAATTCCAAGTCTTTTTTCTGACTTTTTTAAGCGCCGCTCAACTCTTCTAAAGTTTCCGTAGTCCTTTTTAAATATTCTGAAAATTCAGATTCATCAAATATTTTAGAAGAAAGAAGAGCCATGTCATATACGGTTCTAGCCAACTTATTGGCCTTAGTCGAACTAAGTCCTTTAGACAAACCTAAAATATTTTTTACGAGAGAAGAACGAGTATTAACTACGAGAGTATGGTTCTTTAAAAGATCGAGAGGTTTTTGACCGCCTAACATATTCATTTCGCTCAGCCTACGCAGATGTTCCGGAAGTAAAACCACCGCGGGCACAGTCTCTGCTTTGAGAGGTTCCACCTTAATTTCTAATCCATCCCGTTTTAGTACCTTTTCAAAAAATTCCCGAATTCTGTCCGCCTCTGTTTTGTTATCCGAATCTACAATCGGGGAAGAATGTTCCTTATCCACTACCCCTTCGGCAAGCTCGGAATCGGCTCTTTGAAATTTCATGTCCGGATTTTTAGATTCTAAAAATTGAATAAAGTGAGAATCGATTTTAGAATCTACTAAAATCGCTTCGAGTCCCTGAGACTTAAGCAAATCCATATATACGGAAGAAGTCTCAAAAGCGTAAAATACTTTGCCGTTATTCTTTTCCTTGTTTTTACTCCAATAATCTTCTAAACGAACGATTTCCCCATTGGAAGTTTTGAAAAATATTAGATCCTTTGCGGCTTCGTAGAACTTATCTTCAGTTAACATTCCGTATTTTACAAAAATGGAAATTTCGTCCCAATTCTTTCTAAATTCTTCTTCGTTCTTTTTAAACTCCTCGTTTAAACGATCTGCTATCTTTTTTACGATATGAGCGGAAATCTTTTTTACCAAAGGATCACTTTGTAAATAGGAACGGGAAACATTCAAAGGAAGATCCGGAATATCAATAGTTCCCTTAAGTACAGTCAAAAACTTAGGAATCAAGTCGTTTGAGTCGTCACTTACAAATACATGATTACAATAGAGTTTAATTCCAGATTGATTTACATCTAACTCGTGTTTTAGTTTAGGGAAATATAATATTCCTTGAAGACGAAACGGATAATCTACGTTTAGATGAACATGAAAAAGTGGTTCTCCCGAAAAAGGGAAAAGATAGTTATAAAATTCATCATACTTTTCTTTGGTGACGGAGGAAGGAGTTTCGGACCAAAGAGGAGTTTGTTTATTTGCTTGTTCGTTTTTAACGTAAATTGGAACCGGAAGAAAATCGCAGTATTTACGAATCAGTTCTTTGAGTTTCCATTGATCTAGATATTCCCCAGAATCTCCGTCTAAGTGAAGAATAATTTTAGTTCCTCTTGTGGTTTTATCCGAAGAACGTAAATAAAATTCGGTTCCGGATTCGCTTTCCCAAACTACCGCAGTAGAACCTTTTTGATACGATTTAGTTTCTAAAGTCACCTTTGTAGAAACCATAAAACAGGAATAAAATCCCAATCCAAAATGTCCTATGATTTCCGGTTTGGCGCCTTCTCCTTGAAATTTTTTTACAAACTCTTCTGCGCCCGAAAACGCAATTTGATTGATATATTTTTGAACTTCCTCAGAACTCATTCCGATTCCGTTGTCTTCTATTGTTAAAATTCTTTTTTCCTGATCAAAATCCAGATCAATTCTATAATCGGTGCCACCTTCAAATTCTTCGGAAAATGCAATTTTCTTTAACTTAGTGATCGCATCATTTGCATTAGATACAAGTTCTCTAAGAAAAATATCCTTTTCTGAATATAACCATTTTTTAATAATCGGAAATATGTTTTCCGTTTCTACGGAAATTTTTCCTTTGATTTCTTCACTCATAAATTTTCCTCCATTTTATTTTTCAAAATAAAATTTGCGATACGTAACAGAGTTCTTTTATCCCTTAGATTCAATGGAAGCGCAAGCTCCGTAAAACCAGATTTGGCTTCTGAAATTTCCAACAAAAAAGAAACGTCCTTTTCGGAAATCCCTTTGGAAAGCAAGAAATGCTTCAATACCAAGCCTCTTTTAGTTCCCGTTTGTAAGTCAAGTTCTTTTAAAATTGGAACTCCTAAGATCGGAAAAAGAATCGGAAGAGATATTAGAAAAGTAGAATTTGGTTTTTGGAAATAAAACCAAATTACAAAAGATAAAAGTACGAAAACGAAAGTCAAAATCCAAAAAGAAAAAATCGAAGTTCGATTTTCTTCGGAAGATTCTTGACTTTTAGAATTTTTGTCCGTTCGAACGGAAACGTTTACAGAAGGAATCTCAAAAGAAACCGTCTGATAATTTCCAGAAACTGGATCAAAAAAAATAAAATCTTTTGGTTCTTGTTTCCAGATCCCAACATTTCTCATGGGGATCCCATATTCAAAACGAGCTACTGAATAAAAACCGTATCCTCCGTTTTCTAACTCGGTGAATTTCCAAGAACGAGAAGTGTCATACAACGTTACTTCTGGGATACAATTCCTTCCTTCTTTACAATTAGAAATTGGTTCCGCTACAGAAGAGAGATTCCCCTCACCTTCGATCGTTAGTTTTAGATATAAGGTTTCTCCTTCTTGAATCGTCTTTGGATCGTTTTCAATTTTTACCTGAGTTTTAAATTTACCTACCGCTCCGCTGAACTTTCCCTCAAATTTAGGGAGTTCTTTTACGCGGATTTGATTTGGAGTTGTAGGAATCGTTTTTACGTTGAAGTAAGATTGAAGCTGACCTTCCAAAGCGAATGTGGTTTTACCGAGTTGAAATTCTCCAGCTCTTAGAGGAATTAAAGAATAAATCTCTTTGTTATATACCGCAATATCATATACATTTCCTTCATATAAAACCTGATCTGGAACCTTTACCGCAACTCCGGAAATCACTTCACTTCGAAAATACGGAAAACGAATAGAATCCGCAGGATTTCGGTCAAAGTAAGGTTTACGCACATCCCTATAATACAAAGTAAAATAACCTATGAGAGGTTCTCCGACCCAAACTTCTTTTTTACTTGTTTGAAAGATTACTTTTAGATCCGCGTTTTCGGGTACAGCCTCCTCTTCAAAATGAAAAAAGCGATCAAAAAAAGAACCTCTTTTTGCAATTTTAGATCTTTCTAATACTTGAATCTTTAAGGGAGGAGGAGAAAACATTTTACCGTTCACTTCTATACTGAGAGTTGGAAGTGTAAACATACCTTGTTTGGAAGCCTGGATTCTAAATTTCAAAAGCCTTTTTCTAAAAACTTGAAAATTGATGATCGTAGTATTTTCTTCTGAACCAGCGTAAGTTACGGAAACGTCTGAATTGGAATAGGATTTTTGAGGGATCGAAAACCTGGAAGCCATATCCAATTCAAAAACGGCATAGGATTCTTCTCCGAGGGGGAATGTGTTTCGCGTAACGTAAAATTTGGTTTCTTCCGCAGAAATAGAACCGATACAAAATAAAAAAAAGATGATCCAAAATCGGTTCACCAGAAAACCTCTCTGTCTTTGGTTCTTCCGCTTTTTCTGCGTACCTTATTTAAATCTAAAGAATCTAAAATTCTTTCCGTCTCCTCTTTAGTTAGGCGATCTCCTTTGTTAGGCGAAGTATCAGCGTTTTGACCGTTTTTCTGTTTTTTATCTGAGGATGGATCCGTTTGATTTTTAGAACGATTTTCCTTTTTAGAGTTAGAATTTTGCGAATCCGAATCTTTAGAATTCTGAGAAGGAGGTGGGGTTTTACGAAGATATTCTAAATTTTTTCTGGCTTCCTTTAAATCCGGATTGAGTTTTAAAGCCTTGATAAATTCTTCTGCGGCTTTTTTACGATCTCCGGCACGCATATAACTGTTTCCTAAATTGAACCTGGATTTCCATTGAACTTCGGGAGAAGTGGAATCTGCGGACTTCTCAAAATGACGGATCGCCTTATCTATGTTACCCGATTTGAATTCTACAGTTCCACGATTGAATTCTAATCTAGGATCTTCAGGAAAATAAGACTCTGCTTCCTGATACCTTTTCAAAGATTCCAAGTATTCTCCCTGATTATAATATTCTAAACCTTCCCCAATCCGATTCCCGCCCGGATCCAACTCGATCGCATACAAAGACGCCGTTAAAACCGAACTAATTAGAATTACAAAATATTTAAATGTACGAATTTGTTTCATGTCACAACGTCCGATTCCCGTTTAGAAAACAGAAAAAATTCCACTAAAATCCAATCTAACAATAGGAATAAAACAGCCGCAAATAAAAATTTACCAGAACCTTCCGCGCGTTTTAGATCTTTTTTTCTAGAATATAAGTTTTCTTCTAAAGAAAAGATTTCTTTTTGTAGTATTGCAGAATTGGGTGGATTTGAATCCAGTGAATAAAAACTTCCATCGTTTTTATCCGCGAGATTTTTTAAAAAAGTTCGATTCATCTTAGAATGTATGATTCCGGGGGAATTAGAGTTTGAAGTCAGAGTTCCATCCTTCAAAAGAAAACCATTTAAACCAGAGTTTTCATCATTATAAATGATCGGGCCTCCGACCTCCGTTCCAGCCGCCCAAACTTGAAAACTGGCAGGAAATGAAATCGGTTTCGGATCGTTTTGATCTTCTCCATCCGTCACTAAAATCAAAATTCGATTCCGAAATACTTTTTCGGAATGAAGCAACACTTCCGCCTTTGCAAAAGCCTGTTTTAAATCGGTTCCACGATCTCCTACCATATCCACATCTAAACCACGCACATAATCAGAAAATGCAGGCACATCAGAAGTCATCGGACAATATAAAAACGGACTTCCTGCAAATACGATCATTCCAAATCTGTTTCCGGATAAAGAGGGTAACATTCTAAGTAATACTTCTTTAAATTTAGCCAACCGGGTGGGAGAATTATCTACCGCCTGCATAGAAAGACTTACGTCCACTAAAAAAAGTATATCCACTCCTTTAAAAGATTCTTCCTTTTTTTCGTCTTTCATTTCCGTTTTTAGACCTGCAAAAAAGACACAGACTAAAACCGCAAAAATTAATAAAATTCTTATCAATACTAAACGAGTGTCCGGAAACGAAGAAGAACGTTCTAAACCGGGATAAAAAATTTTCCATTCTCGTATTTTATAAATTATAAATATTCTAAAAATTAAATATATTATCCATACGAATACAAGAGCAAAAAAAATGTTTTTTAAATTGGCAGAAAACTCTTGATTCATACGTAATACCTTAGAAAAAACGCACGTAATATCAGATCCAAAAGTAAAACCGCTAAAGCCCTATAAAGCCAGATTTCATATTCAGTTTCTCTTACTTCTTTGGGAGGATTTTGCAAAGGGTCTTTTTCAAGAGAATCGATCGAGGAAAGAACCGCTTTCATTTCCTCTGGGTCTTCTGCCCTAAAAAACCTCCCCCCAGTGTTGGCAGAAAGTTCCTGTAAAATTTGGAAATTAATTTCATAAGAACCGTCTTCTTTTCCAATTCCAACAGAATAAATTTTTGCTCCGATTTGTTCCGCAAGATCAGTTGCCGTTACTGGATCGATTTTACCCGTGTTGGAAACTCCATCGGTAATAAGTACAATCACTTTGGAACGAGCCTTAGAATTTCTCAATCGATACGTAGAAAGAATGATCGCGTCTCCTATTGCGGTTCCCTGCTCCGTCACTGTTTCTTCTTCTATGGTTCCTAAAATTTCGTTCAACGATTCTCGATCACCTGTAAGAGGAGCTTGTAAATAAGCAGCACCCGCAAAAACTACTAAACCAAGACGATCGTTATTTCTTTTTTCGATAAATCTTTTTAAGAGTTTTTTAGAAACTCCTAATCTAGTTTCGGGAAGAAAATCCCTACTTCTAGACATAGAGCCTGAAACGTCCAAGGAGATCATTATATCGACCCCTTCCTTTTCCTCCGGTAGAAAAGTAGTTTTTTTACCCGGTCCGGAAAGTGAAATGATCATCAAACTGATCGCAATCGGACGTAGTATCGGTAAAAATTTTCCTAAATGTTCTAATTTGGAAAAAACACCTTCCCTTCTACCCGGAAAACGGATTTCCATCCTTCTTAAATACATTTTGTTTTTATAATATACAAATGCCCAAGCCCAAACCGGAATCAAAAGTAGGAGCGCGTAAGGATATTCAAAATTCATTTTTGATCCCAAATCCCCTTCCAATATAAAAACTTCTCTTGTGCTTCTTCTCTGGATAAGTAGACATTTTCAGGTCTAAATTTTTTCTCGGTTAAAAACTCTTTCCAACTCAGAAGTTCTTGTTTTTCAAATGGAAATTGATCATATAAAAAATGGAACAATTCCGTTTCCGTAAAAGAAGCTGTTTGTTTTTCAGAAAGACCAAATGACTTTTCTCGAATATAATAAGATAATAATCTAGCAAAGTCTCGGGCTGAAATTATTTCCTGTTTTAAAAGTTCGTTCAATCGAATTTCATAAATTTCAACCTTTTCTAAAGTTGGTTCTACTTGAATGATCGCGTCCAAAGGAAATTTTTTATTTGAATAAATGTGATATGCGTAAATTACAAAGCCGATCAAAAGAACTATTAGAAACAAAAGGACAAATAATCTTCCCCAATAAGATCCCGAAAAGGCCAAAGGCGGGATTATATCCGCGGGTCCCGTATCCGAAGTTGGGATTGAAGATTCGATCAAAATTTCCTTTTTAGAAAATTCTTTTTTTCCGTTTATATCCGTCCAAAAGATCGGAACCATAAATTTTCCCGTGGCATAAAAAACAAAATCCACAACGATAGAATTATCTTTTTTTTCGGAATATACAATTTCAAACCAAGGTATATCTGGAGAATCTTCTAAAAAATGGATTCCCATCTCCGGGACTTGAACATTTTTTACTTCTTCTAAATTCCATTTTAATTGGTATCGGATTTTTTCCGCGACCAAAACTTTTTCCGGGGAAACAGATTCTACAGGCTCAGCGGCCAGACTCGAAAAAAACATTAAAATCCAAGAATATACTATAATTCGAATCTGTTTTTTCATTTCGAAAAATACCGGATTAGGTCCTTAGTTTTCAATTCATATTCCGTCAGATCCAATAAAGAGGTCTGAAAAAAAGAACGTAACGATTTTAACTCGAATTTCGGAGAAAGACTTTTTCCCAAAAGACCTCCGCCAGATTCTTCCGGATCTCTAATATAAAAAAAAGATAATAATGATTTAGGAGGATTGATTTCCAAAGGGTCCCTAAAACGAACCGCGTGAAGAGAATAGTGTTTTTTAAGACTGGAATATTTTTTTAAACCGTGGACTCCTATAAAGTCGCTTAACAAAAATACGTCTGCGTATCTATGGACTCTATTTTTTAAATATCGAAATGGCAAAAGTGGCTCTGACTTTCTGGGAATCAATTCTTTAGAAGAAATTTTTCGTAACACCGGAAGTAGTTCGTTTCTAGAACGTAGAAAATCAGTTTCCCATTCCACCCGATCACAATAGAGAATGATCTTTACCCGATTTCCTTTTTGTACATAGAGTAAAGAGATAAGAGCTAAAACCTGAAAGGCATTTTCTGCTTTAGAAAATTCTCCCGAACCCCATTCCATAGAAGAAGATATATCGTAAAAAACGATGGCTTGCCTTTCCTTTTCTTCGTAAAATTCTCTTACATACAATTCTCCAAAACGAGAAGTTACATTCCAATCGATCAGTCTTGTATCGTCTCCAAAATCGTAGAGTCTTACATCTTTAAAATCCAGCCCCCTTCCTCGTTTAAAACTTTCCGCGTTTCCGGCCTTTTCTTTAAAAGAACGGGACTTACGTTCCAATTCTAGGTTTGATAAAATTGATAAGAATTCTTTACGGATCATACAAAATTAAGGAACCGGAGTGGCCTCCACAACGGTGCGAATCAAGGACTCTACATTCAATTCTTCTGAAATTGCTTCGAAGGTAAGTAGTATTCTATGTCTTAATATTTCTACAAGAGATGTCTTTACGTCTTCCGGAGTGACGTATGTCCTGCCGCTCAAAAGAGCATTTGCTTTAGAACTTTTTAATATACTTAAAGAAGCTCTTGGAGAAGCTCCGTGTCGGATATATGGAATGAGTTCCGGAATGGTTCTTTCTTCCGGCCTTGTGTTTCGAACCAATCGAACGATATAGGATTTGATTTTTTCTTCGATGAATACTTCGTCGAGCATAGAGGATAGTCGTAAAATTTCAGTGGAAGAGACAGTCTTTTTAATCTTCCCGTTTACCGAGCTTAGTTTTCCGTGTTGATCTAAAATAGAAACTTCTTCTTCTAACGTTGGATAATCTACGTTGATCTTCATCAAAAATCGATCCATCTGAGCTTCGGGAAGAGGATAGGTTCCGTCCTGATCAATTGGGTTCTGAGTTGCAATTACTAAAAACGGTTTGTCTAATTTATAAGTTTTGTCTCCGATCGTAACGGTCTTTTCTTCCATACTTTCCAGAAGAGCAGATTGAACCTTAGCCGGGGCTCTATTGATCTCGTCTGCAAGTAAAACTCCTGTAAACACAGGTCCTTTTCTAGTTTCAAATTCTGTGGTTTTTGGATTGAATACTACTGTTCCGACAAGATCAGCCGGTAAAAGATCCGGCGTAAATTGAATTCTTTTGAAATTTAAATCGAGAGCACTTGCAAGTGATCTAGCGAGTAATGTTTTTGCGAGTCCGGGCATCCCCTCCAAAAGTACATGACCTTGACAGATCAGACAAACCAATACGTTTCGAATAACCTCGTCCTGTCCCGTAATTTCTTTTCCCAACTCTTGTTTAAGAGTTTCCAGTTTGATCCTGGCATCTTCCAGTGTTTCTTTTTCCATAGGGTAAGAATTCGATAACCTAAGATCTGCTTCAAGCGAATTCAGAGTGCAAACTTTACTTTGTTCGTTTTATACAGAGTACAGTATGTTTGAATTTGCCTATACAAACCAAAAACTTTGTGCCGAGACAAATCTTTATATATATAATTTAGAATGCAGTTTAAAGAATCAGTTTTTACAAATCATACTCAATATATTTTTTGTAAGACTGTTTTGCAAAGAAAAACGAGAGCGACTTGCTAATTTCTGTTACCTTTTTGCATCCCAATTACCGGAACTATTATTACCTCGGTAAGTGCCTGAAATCGATCTGCCTTCTAAAACTCCTATATACTTTTGAGAAAATGGAACGTTACTACCTAACTCCGAACATTTGATACCTGCACAAGAACGAACGAATTGGATTTGATTTCCTTTCGTAAAAACTCCATTCAAAAATTCTGATTTTCCTTTTCCCCAGTTTGAAAATTTTAGAACCCCGTAGAGTTTTCCGTTTTTTCCACCAAAAAATTGAAGAGTACCTTTGTGAGGACCTACGTTCAATTGATACGTGCCTACAAATAATTTATCGTTTGCAGAAAGTTCAGCAGAATCGGAAGATTTTTCTTCGGCTATAAATTCTATTTTTTCGATTAGATCTGTTTGAATTTCTTGATCCGGTTCGGCGATTTTTAAAATCTTAGAATCGATAGATACCAATACACCTTGCGTAAAAGATCCGTTATACGTCACCTTTGCGCTTCTTTGAATTCCTGAATTACAATTTCTTAAGTAAAAACCCAAAATAAAAAACAAAATCGCTGTAGGGATAAAAATCGCTAAGTCTCGTTTCCAAAAGAATCGAGAAGAATTTTCAGTGCTCATACAATATTATCGGTAAGTTTCAAAAAACGTTCTCTTCTAAAATCTGGTTTTTATTTAAACGTGAAAGAACTTTTATAAAACTTAGAAAACGCCTTTTAAACTAAAAAATACGACGTTTTCTAAGCCGCCGATTGATTATTTACAACCCTGCATTTCTCCCATTCTTTTGTTTTCGTTTCCGTTGATGTAATACACCTTTCCAGAACCAACAGTCCAACAACCGTTTTTCTTATTCGTGCCGATCATGATGGGCCCTTCTCCGGTTTTAGAACCGTTATCGTCGTACTCGATCGCCTTAGAATCACTTACGATCTCGAATTGTTTTTTACCGTCCTTATAATACGTAAACGGGATGTCTGGTTTATAACTCGCTTTGAGTTCGTTTGTAGCCTCATCTATGTTCATGATGGAGAACTGAAGTTTTCCTTTTCCGATCAACTGTCCTTCTTTGTTATACGCTTCCGCAGAGGACATCATAAACTCGTTCATCATCTCACCTTTGTAGGCAGGATTTCCATTGCTCCAGTTGAATTTCCAAACCCCTTTACGAGTATGTTCTCTTTGACCTTCGGCAAATATATTTCCATTTTTATAATATTCTTTCCAATAACCGGAACGAAGCGCCTTTTTTTCTTTTGGATCTTTTTCTTTTTCGGTTCCAGGTTCTAACTTAGGTTTATAACCGCCTTCCGTCTGAATCGAACCGTTGTCATAGTAAGTTTTCCAAGTGCCTGTTTTCAAATCGTCTTTATAAGAACCTTCACTTTGAACCGTATTTCCGTCCTTATGATAAGAAATTTCCTGGCCTTGTTTTAAACCATTGGAATAGTTAGAAATTTTTTTCTTAGCGCCGCTTTGACCTGGGTCTGCGTAGTATTCCGTCCAAAGACCATCTTTTTGATCGTCTTTATAAGAACCTTCTTCATCCATCAAACCTTCGTTATTCTTTTTCCAATAAGGTCCATTTTTTTTATCGGCTTTATAAGCAACACTCTCTGTTTGAACACCGTCTCTTTTAAATTTCTTTTCTTCTCCCTCTTTAACACCACCTACATAAGGAGTGTCACGCAACACCTCGCCGGTTTCGTAAAGAGTTTTCCAAGAACCTTCCCTTTTATCATCCTTATATTCTCCGATTCGAACTAGAACAGAAACTTTCTTTTTCGTAGCGGAATCTTCTTTTTCCTGATATTCTTTCCAAGCTCCATTCTTTTTGAACTTTTTGATCTGATCCGGTTTTAAACCGTCTAACTGTTCGGGAGAACAAGGTTTACCACCACAATCAGTGACAACCGGACCTTCTGCTTTCATGTTGAAAGTTTCTTTATACTTTTCCACACGAATATTTGGAGGAAGAATTTGAATTTCTAAATCTTTACCTTTGTTCTCCACATTGGGAGTGGAGTTACAATAAGAAATCGCAATCGTAACAATAGCCAAACAAAATCGTTTCATCATTATTCCTTAAAAGTTTGAAAACTTCTCACAAACGTAAAAGAATAGAATTCAAAAGTCAAGAAAATCAGAAATATACTTATCCTGAGATTTCAACTTATTTGTTAAAAATACCACATTCTAACTTTTATTCAAAACTGAAACGGTGGGTTGATTCTACTCAGAACTACGTAATAAAATAGCTATTTAATAGTTTAAACTTTAATCATGTGAATGAATCTTGGCGAATCAAAAACTCGATACAACGGACTTACTGAATTGAACAAAACTCTTTTCTTTTAACTTACCACAACCCAAGATAACTACTCAGCAAAATTGTTCCGCGAGCAGAGACTCATACTTTTAGAATTTTTTCTCATTTCCTTACGTCAAACTCAAGTTAAGTATTTTAGAAAAACATAATCTAGTTTTATAATTTTCAATAGGTCATTATGCTACAACAACATTGAATTTGTCGCGGTTCGACTTTTAAAAATTCAATTTTATTTTGGATCTAAATAGTAATGAAGCAAAATAAATCGAATAAAAGGACGATAACAATCCAAAGAAATATGTCCGCTATCCGCGTAAGAATTACAAGCGTAGTAAGGATCTTTACTCATATCGATGAGAGGAACTTTCCAATCGTCATGAATCGGTTTTACTCTTTGTGACCAAGTTTCAGGAATTTTTAATTCTTCTAAAACTTTTTCCATAGGAGGAGAAACCCCAGGTTTTACAAATAAGATCCTTAGATTTTCTTCTCTTTGTAGTATAAAAATTTTCTTATAAAATTCATACTGCATAGGAGAAGGAGCATAAGAAGGATAAATCCAACCGATCGTCTTACGTGCGGACTCTTGAATTTTACCAAAATCTTTTTCCACATAAGCGCCTGCCGGAGAAATTGCATTTCCTTTATCGGATTTTAGAGTGGCGATCGTCATCGTCTTCAATAATTCGCCCATTGCAGAATTTTCATTCTTGAAACGTTTGATAACATTGCCGATATAAGGTTTGTTGTAACTGACTCCGAAAAGAAAATTGGCAAAGTAATAATTTACGTTTTCTTTTCCAAAAGTCCATGCATATTTTATAATAAAGATAGGATCAAAACTATTTGCTAAATTTGATTTTTTGAATGTAGTGCTGTTTTTATTAAACTGAAACGGGTCCGTTTCTATTACGATCAGATCTGGGTGAACCCCTCCGTCTTTTACGAGTTTTTCGAGAAAGTATAAATAATAAGCCGGAGTCGTAACCGCAGAAGAAAGATTATAAATATCCCAATCAGGATAAAACGCCAAAAGATCTGAATTTTGAAAGTAGAGCATTCTAGAAGATCCCATAAGGATCATTAGCTTTTTCTTTTTTTCGGGGTTTTTAGTATATTCTCCGTCGGAACCGTACTTGGAAACGATTTCTTTAAGAAGTTCCTTTTTGACGTCGTAATAAATATAAGTGAATTCTTGTTTTACATAATCTCGGACCTGATCTAAAAAGAAAAGTTTGTCCAATAAAAAAATCGCAAAAAACAAAAGAACTGGGTACCAAAGAAACGGTTTTGATTTCAAGAGATTCTCCCGGTCATAAAATTATACTTTTTGCAATTAAAATTTTTTTGAAACTCATTGTAGGGACCTACACAGGATTCGTTTTCTATTTTCAAAATGTAGGAACTAACACAAAATTGTATTTAACCGTAAAATCCTAACCTATCAATCACTTTCTTTTAGTTCAGCGAACACAACAGTGAATTTCGCAAAAACAAATCGCAATGAGAAATTCCGACAAAGAACGTTTTGGCGAGAAGAACATGAAACAAATCACAAAAAAAGAGCCGGTAGGAACACCGGCTCAGATTTTATAGAAAGTAAAAGACTGTCTCAGGCAGTTACCATATCTTTCTGAGAAAACTGTCTGCGTTTCTTTTGTAACTCGGCAAACCATTCTTCCGCGTGTTTATGATAAGTGACCAGACGTTTTACATGAATTCTTCTTTCAGGCATCAAAACTCTTCTTGCTTCATGAATGATTTCTTCCACGATCTTAGTATGAAACGTAAAGTGACTGGAAAAAAGATTGAAGTAATCTCTATCCGAAGTTTCCCAAGGTCTGGAAGTGATGTCTGTAAAATATTGCTCTAACTGTCCGATATCAAAATCGAAGTCTGATTCGTAAGGAGAATTGACAACTGCAATCGCATCAGTAAGATCTGTGAGGGTTTGAAAGTAAGTCTCTAATTCGGGTAGTTCCACAGGTAAAAATCACCTTTTCCTAATAGGTTCTTTTTACCATCCTTTTAAGAGGCCTTAGGCGTTCAAGATTTTTTCAAATAGTCCTTCAAATGTTTTCCCTCTTCCTCCCAACCTTCAGAAGCGGCTTCGACCCACACGTCATACTTATCTCCAACCGGATAACCTGAATTGATAACAACCAATTTAGAGGAATCCTCACCTAAAGAATGAAATTCCAATTTCAATTCTATTTCTCCCGCAGGATGATCTTGCCAAAGCAGTATCAATTCTTTAAAAGGAATTATCTTTTTATAAATACCGTTAGTCGTAAGATCTCCTTCCATCCCAAGCCTCCAAGTCCAAGCAAAGTTTGCTCCTTCTTTAGGACGACCCGTTACCTTATCCGCAAGCCAGTGAATCAATTCCTCGTTTACGGTAACCGCGTTCCAAACCCTCATAAGAGGATAATCAAATTGAAATTCTTTGACAATACTTCTTGTTTCCATACTTTCCTTCTAGTGAAAATCTTTATAAAGTTTTTTGAATAGAGTTCTTTCTAAAAACGCGGGTGCAAAATTTCTTAACCATTTTAGAAAAAAACCGGAGCTGTCCATGATAACCAGCCTAGATTCTGGATCTTCCACAGAATTGATCATCTTAGATGCAACTTCTTCGGGAGATCTAATTTTGTTACTAGAATGTTGCGATTCGTTCAAAACGTTTCCATCTCCATCCAAACCGGAAGAACGTAGTTTTGTTTTAGTATAAGGAGGGCAAAAAATGATAAACGACAACCCGTCTTCGGAAAGTTCGATCCTTGCCGCTTCCAAAGCTGAGTGTAACGCGGACTTAGAAGAAGAATAAGCACTTCTTCCTGGAATTCCGTATAACCCACTTACAGTAGATGTAGCAATTACGGAGCCTCGATTTAATTTGATCTGAGGTAATAATCTTTGAATGAGATAAATAGGACCGAAAAAATTAATATCGAAGGTTTTGCGAAAAGTTTCAATCCTAGTAGAATCAAAACGAGAATGAGTTGTAATACCAGCATTTGCAAATAGAACGTCTATCCCTCGATAGTTTTTAGAAATTTTTTTAACCGCCTTGTCTATTTCCTTTTCAGAACTTAAATCGGTAGAAATATGAATCCAATCGGCAACGATACCTTTCTTTTGTTTTAAAAGATTCGGTTCAGTTCTAGAAAGATTGATCAGAGTACAATCCAATTTAGATAAAATCTCTAAAATCGATTCTCCAATTCCCGAAGAACCACCAGTTAACACAATCGTTTTGCCTGACCAAAATGAAGGATTCATATCACGGAGCATTCTCAATGTAAGAAAGAAGGATTCAAGAATTTTTTGAAGAGAAAAGAAGAACATTCCGTTACGTCCTCCAATATAGAACACCTTGTTTTAATGAAAAAAGAAAGATAAGAACCACGGAAAGATTCTGCTTATAAAATATAAACTTGATGGAATTAGAATAAATCTATTTTATAGAACTGTTACTACTTATAACTATATAATAAAGTACCTAATATTTTGCATGGAATCAGTGTTTTGTGATAAAATTAACGGTACTCAATTTTATAGAGATCAGTAACTCAAAAAATTTGCTCTTAATTTCTAAAAACTATGAAAAAATATAAAATCCAAATTTTTCTATTTTTGCTGATGATGTCAATCGCAAGTCTTTCGATATTTTATAAACTGAATCTAAATAAGATTGTGGATTCTATCGATTTAAAAAATCAAACCGAATCGGAGATACAAAAAGTATGGATCCAATTTGCGAATTCGATTCTCGCAGGCGATCTCAAAGAAACCAAAAGGCTCTCTACGAATTGCATTTATTGTCCGGAGTGTTTGACCAATACCCCGGAAGAAGAATCCAAATATCAGGATTCAAATTATGATAAATTTTATTCCAATCTTTCCTATATATCAATCGATACCTTTTTGGAAAAAGACATACCTTTATCCTTAAATGCCGAGATAAAAACAAAACTCTTAAATCCAAACAACTACAAAATCGATTCGGAAGACCCAATTCCAGATCGATTCAATCGCTCTTGTATTATTTCAAAAGAAGAATTTAGTTCTACAAAGGTTTATGCTGTTTTAGTTACAGTTCAAAAATCAACTTCCGAATCGGAAGGAGATGTGCAGAGAAAATTTACTTTTATTCGGACTAAAAATGGATTACGATTTTGTGAATATTTAAGCATTCCTTAAATCTTTTTTCGAATTTAAGTTTGTTCAAACAAAGTATTTTATCATTAAAATTTTTGGAAAAGATCTCCGTCTAATAAATTTTTACCGCAAATTGACTTTCTAAAATCGTAAAAATAATCAGCTTGAAACGATTCATTCTTAAAATTCGATTTTTATATTGACATTCGTATGTATTTTGATACAGATCAGTTTATGGTCGCGCAAACATATGACAAAAGAATCACCGCCAATCTCCCCGAAAAACTTTTAAAAGAGGCCAGAAACGTGACCGGAAAGGGCATTACAGAAACAATTGTGATCGGGCTGGAATTGATTCGAAGAAGTAGAGCTTATGATAAGGCCCAAAACTTAAAGGGCAAGATCAAAATAGAAATCGATCTGGACGTAAGTCGTGAGCGCTCTCGTAATTGATACTTCTAGTTTTATCAGCTATTTTTCTCAGGGAAACGAACTCATAGACGAGGCTCTCAAAGAAGGAAGGGCCTATCTTTCTCCAGTGGTAGCCGCGGAACTTTTAAGCGGGATCCGTTCCAAATCGGATCAAGAACGGATGAAGGATTTTTTAGAAGATCTTCCCCTCTGTGGAAACGAAATACAATCCTGGTTTCAAGTCGGACTTCTTAGATCTAAACTCTATTCCAAAGGACTTTCCGTTTCCGTTGCAGACGCGCATATTTGTCAGTGCACTCTCGAACTGAAAGCACATCTAATTACGGAAGATAAAATTTTCTCGAAGATTTCAAAACTTATAACCTTGAAGTTAGTTCACTAAGAAAAGTCGAAAGTATAATTAGATAACGTGCCTTGAAATTTATTCAAAAAGCATTTCATTCGGTTTTCACTTTTTAGTAAATATGACCGAATGCAAATATTTTAAAATCGTCGGAAACTTTTGTATGTTTAAAAATAAAATCTCGATTGAAAACGAGTCCGTCTCTGAGTAATTCTTTTTCAGTACGATCTTCATCCTTTTGTGGCTCTAAAAATGAAAAGTCAAGTCCTACGACTTCTACATCCGTGTTCGCTGTTTTGACGATTGGAATAGAAAACGAAAAATCACCGGAACTGTATCGGAGATGTTGTATCTTTTCCTGAGATTTGTACTGATCCCCGTAATTTTTCACATAATACTGCAACGTTTTTTGAAACGCTTCTTCCGTATTCGCCACCAACCGACCTACGTCGATTCCGAATACGTAAAACTTCTGATCGTTATGTTGTGCCGAAAATAACTGTATCGAATTCGTCCAACTTCTCAATATTTCTTTGATTCTTTCCAGATCGAGAAAATAGTAAGGGGACTTCACCTTTCCCTCGATCGCAGACTTAAGTATTTCTTCATATACGGAACCAGAATTCGCGATCTCAATAGCGGATCCGTATTTCCCTTTCTTTTGCGAATCAGCTCCATAAGCAAGAAGCCAATATGTCGTTTTAAGATTGTGATTTCCCACCGCAAGTTGAAGGGGAGTTTGGTTTTGTTTTGAAACGTCGGGTTGAATCCCAGCTTTCAACAAAACTTTTGTATAGGCTAAGTAATTATCTTCGGAAGCGAAGAAAAATAATGCTTCCGCTTGTTTTGGCTCACTTGAATTCTCAAATATAATTTTTGTCACTTCGGAAGAACCGCCGTAGTCAGCCTCTGCAATGGCAGCAAATTGGAGAGGGCTCCTTCCAAAGCCCTTCGGATCTACCACCTGAACGTTTTCGAAGGAATTACCGGTTTCTAAAAATTTCCGAATCTCTAAAATATCTCCCTTTAAAATCGCTTGAGTCAGCATTTCGCTCATTTATTTCTTTCTCCATAGAATCCATCTCGAATGGCTTTTACTTTGTTTCGTTTTTTCAAGTTTTTTCTGCTTTGGATTTAAGGAAACAAAATCAAATAACTCTGTTCAATTATCCGGATCATTTATAAAATTCACTATCAAAAGACTCTAGAAAACGGATAATTTTCTCCGAAAAATTAAAAGCTTCATCCGAAATATCTTTTGGCCTGAACGGGGATGTCTTGATTGCTTTTTCGCGGTCTTTAACGCTAGAGCATCGACAAGAAAGAGCGGTCAGAACTCAAATTTGAGAAATATTGTAGTAAACCGCAGTTATTTTTTCAGATTCGAAGCTCTAAATAGTTGAAAATATTTTTTGAAATCCAAATTGTTTTTAAAAAGGTTTTTTCCAAAACACGTATTCTTTGATTTCGAAAAATGAATCAGGATTTCGTTTTTAGTCATTCTTAAATTAGCATCTTAATTTCGATAAATCTCTGATCGATAGGATGTCTACATCCTATCCAGCAATATCGTATAACATTAATTTAATGAAGCTCGGAATTCATGCACAAACCCTTCAGTCCCAGAATTCAATTCCCCTCTTTCGATCAAACCGACTATTAACCGTTATCCGCACTGATCTCGTCTTGGATGACCCTTGCTTCTGCACGGAAAGCGATATAAGACCAAACCCAAGTGATTAAAATTGTAATTTTATTTTTAAATCCAACTTGGTAAAACAAGTGAACAAAAAGCCAAGCAAACCAACCAAACAAACCTTTCATTTTTAGAATTCCCACTTGAGCAACTGCGTCCGTTCTACCGATCGTAGCCATAGAACCTTTATCTATATAATGAAATGGTTTTCGTTTTTTATTTTTTAGATCGTTTTGAATCAAAGAAGCAACGTATCTTCCCTGTTGCATCGCAACAGGAGAAACTCCAGGTAACGGACGTTCTAAACCTTTAGAATAACTGGCAATGTCCCCGATTACAAAAACTTCAGGATAACCTTCGATGTTGCAAAATTCGTCCACGATTACCCTACCTCCCCGGTCCAAAGTAGCGCCTAACGTAGATGCGATGCTGTTTGCCTGAACTCCCGCCGCCCAGATCACCGTTTGAGTAGGAATCATTTTTCCTTCGAGTTGAATCCCTCGTTCGTTAATGTCAACCACTCTGGTTCCGGTCAAAACTTCTACTCCCCTACTTTCCAGACGTTTTTTTGTAAACTCTCCTAAAGAAGGATCAAAGGTCATTAACAATCTGGGAGAAGCTTCGATCAAAGTAATCTTAGATAAGGCAGGGTCAATCTTATGAAATTCATCCCGAATGATCTGATGGGAAAGTTCTGCGATAGAACCAGCGAGTTCCACTCCTGTCGGACCACCGCCGATGATCACATAATTTAAAAGTGACTTAACCACTTCCGGATCACCGGACAATTCGGCTTTTTCAAACGAGATCAAAAGTTTATGACGAATTTTTAAAGCGTCCTTTAAATTTTTGAGACCTATTGTGTATTTTTCCCAGTGATCGTTTCCAAAATAACTGGACTTAGCGCCCGCGGATAATATTAGATAATCATAATTTGTTGAAGTATTTTGATAATAAACCGTTTTTGTCTTGGGATCTATTTTAGTCGCCTCTCCTAAAACCACGGTCACGTTTTTACTTTCTCCTACCAAAGAACGAGTAGGAATCGCTATATCTGCAGGACTTAAAACCGCGGTAGCCACTTGATACAGAAGCGGCTGGAATAGGTGGTGATTTTTTTTATCGATTACGGTAATGTCTAAATTATTATTTTGAGATAGTTTTTTAACGGCCTGTAAACCGCCAAACCCCGCGCCTATGACGACTACTTTCTTTTGATTGGATTCACCCATTTGTGAATATTTTCTCCCGCTTCTTGGATTAGGTTTTTAAATCCAATTTTCTAGAAAGCAGGAATTCAAGAAAGTCTTCTGCGGCATCTGAAACAATATTTTGTACTTCTTCAAAATCCTTCAAAGTTCCATAATACGGATCTGGAACTTCTGGATCTTTTTTTGAATCTTTTTGAAAAAATCGAAACAATTGTACCTTTTTTCTTTCCTCATCCGAAGACGCGAGATATAAAACGTCCTTCTGATTGGACTTATCCATCGTCAGAATGTAATCAAATTCTTTAAAGTCTTCCCTTCTAAACTGTCTTGCTCTATGAGTCAGTTCAATTCCTCTTTTTCGCGCGATCTGTCTGGTTCTAGGATCTGGAAGTTCTCCGATATGATATCTAGAAGTTCCACAAGAATCCACGAGGAAAAAAGATTCTAAATTTCTTTTTTGGACCAGATCCCAAAAAGCTCCTTCTGCTGCAGGAGATCTGCAAATGTTTCCAAGACATACAAATAAAACCCGGATCGGATTTTTAACTTTCTGTTTTTCAAAGGGTAAATTTATTTCAGACTGATCTTCGACCATAAAAATTCTGGAATGTTTTTCATAAGATAACCCAGGAAAACCCATGGGAACCAAGGAACTGTAGCCGATAAAACTTTGTTTTCAATTCTTTTAAATATTTTTTGTGCACCTCTTTCCACAGAGATTACAAAAGGACGAGACTTCATCCGATTGTTGATCGGAGTATCTATAAATCCAGGATGAATTACGCTGACGGAAATCCCATATCGTTTTACTTCTCCCCTAAGTGCTTCCATATAAACGGATAATCCCGCCTTAGAAGAAGAATAACTGGCAGAACCAGGAAGTCCTCTAAACGATGCAACGGAAGAGATCGCTACAATTTGACCCGATTTTTGTTTTTGAAAAATCGGAAGAACTGCTTCTACGCCCGCCATAGCACCAATCAAATTGGTCTCAATCACTGCACGATCCGCCTCAAAACTTCTTCCACCAAATGAAGAGGTAGTAGAGATACCCGCATTTAAAACGATCAGATCTAAACCACCTAGTTCTTTGATCAATTTAGGAATGACCTTAAAATTTTGGTCCGAATCAGATACGTCCAAAGAAGCAAAAAGTATTTTACCCTTCGCTCCGGAAGATTTCAATTCTTCTACAATTTTTTTGAGAACGTCCTTTCGTCTCGCCGTAAGAGCTACGTTCGCTCCAGCTTGTGCGTAAAGCCTGGCTAATTCTTTTCCAATCCCAGAACTTGCACCTGTGATGATCACATTTTTCATAGAAGACAACTTAACTTAGAATTGTAACCCGCTTCAAACATTAATTTCAAGAAAAATCCATTTATTTAATTCTTTCGTAAATACAATACACTTTTTGAATTTTATTTGGAATCGTTTGAGAAACACAAATTTTACATAAAAAATTGCAATTGTCTAGTCATCACTACACCTAATTTATGTTAGGCTAATAGCAAACAGAATTTTAAATTTCATTCTTCCAATTTTGAACCAAGAATTTCGTCCGTGTGTGCCAAACGATCCGCAAGAATCCGAACCATCTTGGCAGAAAAATCTGGATTTTTAACTAGAAATCTTTCTAATTGTTGTCTACTTTCTATCACGGCAAGTCTACAATCTAAAATTGCCTTTGCAGTTGCGGTTCTGGGCATTGCACGAAACAAAGCCATTTCTCCAAAGAAGTCCCCTTTGTTCATCACGGCAAGACGTTGGATTGTATTTTTCCGAGTAAAAAAAACTTCGACGGAGCCTGAAAGAATCACATACATTGCGTTATTCATATCTCCTTCTTTAAAAACGATTCCACCAGCTGGAATCTCCAACGTATTCATTTTTTAAACCGCCTAAAAGATTTACTTCTTTATCATAAAATCGCATCCTGACGTTTAAATATTAATTTTATCTTTAAAAAAAACACACTCTTTTTATGATTTCTAACCTTTCATTACTTATAGATACATTTGGACTTTGTATACTAGTTATCATCTGCATCACTTCAGAGATACCTTCTCAAATCTTACTTTCTTTTCCAAAAAAAGAAACTTCAAATAATAGAAGCCAATCCGTAGATTTCATCCGAGGACTTGCCATTACTGGAATCGTTTTTATTCATGTGAATTCGTATTATCAGTATTTTGGTCCGTACGAAAGCGCCTCTTCATTTACTCTTTTTCTTTCTAACTTATCCAGGTTTGGAGTTCCGGCTTTTATTCTTTCTTCCGGGATTTTTTTAAAATTCACGAACTGGAAAGATTACTGGAAACCAAAATTAATTTCTTTTTTAATCCCTTACTTAGGCGTAAGTTTTTTGGCTTCTTATATAAAACTGGGAACGTTTCCAGAACTAGTAGAATTCTTTAAAGGAGTTCTACTCGGAACCTGGTGTGCTCCTTATTACTTTGTTCCTCTATTAGTTTCATTTTATGGAATATTCTATTTTTTGAATTTATTTATATCTAATTTACAATCTTCAAAAGTAGTTTTAACTTTTTTTTTATTTGCCCTTTTAATAAATTTTTTATCCAATCATTTTTTTGATTACGTTGACAACCCGGTTTTAAAATCTATAGAACCGATTTTACCCACAGGATTTTTTTTCTTTTTCATCTTTGGTATGTTTGCCGGAAAGTGGTTTAAAGAACCTAAAAATTTTTTACTACTTTTCGAAAAGTCTGGTCCTCTGTCCTACTCTTTTAGTAGGATTCTTTTGTGCGGAATTTTGTTCTATTTAGTTGTAGTGGATATTGTGGGTTATTTTTGGAAATTTGATTCTTCCAATCATCTTATCTTTTATCCTATAGCTATGTTTTTATTTTTATTTTTTTGGGCGGAAAACTCTCAAGAAAACAACAAACATAAAAAGTTTATTTCCGTTTTCGCGTTTATAGGTAAAAATAGTATGGGAATTTTTTTTCTACACCCCATCCTGATTCATTTAATGCACGCTCTAAATCCTTTTGATTGGGGTTCCAGTTTTGCCTGGCCATTGATTTTTATCGTCGGATTTTTAAATGTAGTCGTTCCTCTTGTCACTTGGTTATTTTTTACTAAAACAATTTATTGGATACTTCAAAAAATCTAAATATTCTAATTCTCTCATAAGTTTTTACTATAAAGTATTTTTAAATCCACTGCAGCTCCTTAAAACACATATAATTTTTACAGAAGGAGACATTGAATTATTAATATTATTAAGAAAATTTAATATACTAAAGCATACGAATATAGATAAAATCGTTCCTTCGGCGTATTTTTTTGTTATTTCACTACAAACCATTTCAAAAATACTTTATCTTTGTTTAAAATGCCAATTCTGATTATTCTAGGATATTTTTGAGATGACCTGTATTCAGAAATATCCTAGAATTCTGTTTTTAAAGTGAGAATCATCCACGAATTCAAGGTAATTGATTATACAATTCCTAGTGATATTGAAATGAGTAAATCCCACACAGCCCTTAACAGCAAATTTAAAAATTCTTTTTTGAATTACATTCCATTCGGGAATTCTTTTCGAAAGGTCACACCGGAATCTCTAACTTGTTTTAGAGCTTCTCCATAACTTACTAAAATTTTGAGGGCAAAATCGATCCGATTTCTAATATAAGTATCTTCTTGATTTACAGGTTCAGGTCCGTTTAAAATGTGTTCCGCGTCTCTGACAATAATATGTTCTGGAATGTAACAGAGCCTGGTATTTTTATAACTGCTCATCCTAAGTTCGGCAATTGGATAAGCCCCTCCCCTACTCGCAGAAACTGCACATATCAAAACCGGTTTGTGGCCTAACAGATTAGAATTACAATAGAGAAGAAAATTTTTCAGACTGGGAGAAGCCATACCAGAATATTCCGGAGTTACAAAAACAAAGGCCTCCGCGGTTTTGAGCTCAGTTTCTATCGGTTTCCAAATCTTATCCCAAAACTCTCCACCCTCCCAAAAAGAATCGTCCCAAATCGGAAGTTTATGATTTCCTAAATCAAGAATCCAACTCCGATGACCCAAGGTTTCAAGTTTATTTCCGATCCAATTTGCGACCTTGGCCGATTGTGAAATCTTTCTATGAGGACCGGCTACAATAACGAACTTCATGTTTTCTCCGTTTAAAAATTTAATTAAAAATCAATTTAAAATTTTTTTTAGGTGTCTATCATCGTTTCAAACACCACGATAAGTTTTTAAAACTACTTCTAATAATCTTTGATCCCGTATTTCTTTTTTAAAGAAGAAAGTTCTTTTAAAAATTTTTCCCTTTGTTGCAAAGAAAGTTTTCCAATTTGTAAAACAACTTTAGACTGGACCAATTTCCGGGATGAAATGATTTCACCCCCCCTACCCTCTTTTTGTTTTAAAAGTGTTTCCAGGTTTTTTACAGAAGCATCCTTTCCGGACTTAATCAGATCCGCCACCGATTTCTGATCGAGCCTTGCAATAGAACTCAATTGTTTTACGTATCTTTCGGTAAATCCTAGAATTTTAGAAACTTCTTCTGCAGTTTTCTTTTTTTCTTTTCTCAAAAATTGAATCGCGCGTCCTACTTCCCAAGGATTAAGACTTTTTCTTTTTTCATTTTCCGCGAGAGCCATTTCAAAACATTTGTCCTCGGACGCAGAGGTTTCGATGGCGGGAATCGTGTTCCATTTAAGAATTTTTGCGGCCTGATACCTTCTTTCTCCCGCCACAATTTGATATTTTTTTCCGGACTTTCGAACTACAATCGGCTCGATCAATCCCAATCGTTTCATAGATTCTACAAGATCGGAAACCTCTTCTTTTCCAAAAACCCTAGGTTGATATGGGTTGGGAATAATATCCGAAAGTTGCATTTCCGCTTTAGAGGATTCTTTTTCTCCAAAGGCGGTAAGAAGATCCATTCCCGCAAAATCAGATCGTTTAGCCATTTGAAATCCTCTCCATTAATTCCTCCGCCAAAGAAGAAAACATCTGCATAGCTTTGTTGTCGTATTCTCCCAAAAGTTTTTTCTTGGCCTGCGCCTGGGGAATTGATTCTCTTCTATAGATAACCGTATCAAAAACTTCAAAATATTTTCGGATGGCGTCCGCAAGTCCCGCGAGCGCACGCGCGTCTTCGTATTGATTGAGAACAGCCCCTAAAAGATTTAGGGACGGATTTGCTTTCTTTTTAATTTTTAAAATTGTAGAATGTAAATCTTTCAGGCCTTGAACGCTAAAAGCCCGTGTTTGAATTGGTATCAATACTTGATCGGCGGCGATCAAAGCATTTTCTAAAATTAGACCTAAGGAAGGCGGACAATCTATGATAATATATTTATAACTGGAACGAACCGGCTTAAGCGCGTCTTTCAAAAGTTCGAAATCGTCTCTTTCATACGGAGTCGTAAAATTGGCCAGATGAATGGAAGAAGGCAATAGATCCAAATTCGGAGCGAGGCTGATCACTAAATCTTTTACCGGAATTTGATCCTCTCCCTTATAACCCAGAGAATGAAACACCGAATTTTCTACGGCACCGAAAAAAAGCTGGGTGATATTAGCCTGAGCGTCCCAGTCCACAAGAAGCACAGACGCTGACTTAGCAAGCGCCTCCGCTAAACATACCGAAACGGTGGTTTTACCTTCTCCTCCTTTTTGATTGGAGACCGCGATGATGGAAGAATCGTAAATTCGTTTGTCCATTCTTTGAAAATATTTTTCTATTATTTCACGATCGAATTTTCCTTTTCCGAAAGTTGGAATTTTCCATTCCTTTACTTTGGATAGAAATTCCTCTTCCGAGGACACTTCAAACTCATCTAAAATCTGCCGGACTGTTAGATTTTTAGAATTCATGAACCTTTAGTCTCCTAGTCAATTTCATTCGGACACATACACACTGTCAAATCAAACTATGTCGCATCGATTTCAAAAACACTAAAAACTGTATTGCGTGAGTAGGGTAGGGCGAGTTAATTTGTCTTGATCCGTCCATTCAATCTTTCGGGGTGAAATGATTGCACCCCAGAATCGTCGGTAATTTAAATTCAGACAGTAAACCTATGAAAATAAAACAAATACCCCTTCTAATTTTAGTCTTACACCTTTTTTCGTTTGCACCGATCTACTCCCAGATCACCATTCCGAACTCTGACGAAATCACCAAACCTTTTCCTGAAAAAGAAAAACCAATTACAAACGAAGAAACTTTTTTTAAGAAGCTACTACGGCAGTCTTCTTTTACGATACTCGCAGGAAGAAACGGAGGAGATAATATTTTCGAAACCGGCACCAAATATCCAAATCTTTCCGGACTTAAAGGAGGCTCTAGAATCACGTATGCGAGAGACTTCAACTACGCCGGATTAGGTTTTACTCTTCGTTGGGAAAAATGGGAAGCCGATCTAAACATCAAAACCACCGGACGTTATGTAAACGCGGGAGAGGGAAGGGACGAGGACTTCTTTTTAGGAGATCCAACGGTCGAAAGAGGAACCAAAATTTCAACGAGAGAGTTTTCTTACTATGATACACCTTACACTTTTATAGGTTCTCGAAATTTTGCGGATGGGAGAGGACGTTTGTCTATGAAAAACAACAGCCAATCCCTTATACTAAGAAGATACTTCGGAGACGGAGAAGCGGACTATAGAAAAGAAGGAAAAGGGTTTTATCTTACCGGTGGATTTCAATATACGTTTATGAAATATATTCTCTACGACGTGTTTCAATTTTTCGATTCTAGTCCAGTTTTTTTAAATAGAATAGGACTGGGTCTAAGTTTTTCATATTCCACCTACGAATTTCCTTTGGGTCTAGGTTATAGATATTCAAACGGAGAGTGGGTCTTTGAAACTTCTTTTTCCGGAATTTTTTGGACGGGACATTTTCGAGACTTCCACTATCAAAGAGCCCTCAATTTTATCGGAGACGTTTCCGGTTTTGGAATCGACTTCAACATAGGAGCGGGGAAAATTTTCGGAAATTATCTGATGTTTCTTAAACTCAACGAACACAGACTTTTCGGCGACGGACATTTTTTTACCAAAGGTGGGCTCAGTGAAAACGACATTTTATCCCAACACCTAGGCCATTATAAAAATTATATGAATCTAAAAGAATGGAACGTTGAACTATCTCTGACTGGATTTTTGTATTAAGGAAATTACAATTTTAAGTTCTTTAATAAAATCGGTAAAACTTAAGCCTACTTTGAAAGGAAAACGATCTGAAGAATAGAATTCTATTTATCAATCTAGGTGGTCCACAAAACAAATTTGAAATCGAAAAGTTTCTGATCGATCTTTTTGAAGATCCTTTTGTTTTTGATCTTCCACTTCCAGAATGGATCCGAAAACCATTAGGAAGATGGATCGCAAAAAGAAGAGCTCCTAAAATTGCAAAAATCTACGAGTCGATGGGATTTGGAGGAGGTTCTCCTTTAGTTTCGGAAACCAACAAACAAGCGGTCGCGATCGCCCAAACCCTCAAAAAAATTACCGGAAAAACCTGGGAAAGTAGTATTACAATGACCTGTGGTCATCCAAATATCAGGGACATGTCTGCGGAATCTCTGATTCCGAGTAAAAAAAATATTATATTTCCATTATATCCTCATTTCTCCAGATCCACCGTTCTAAGCACCGCCAAACTTATAGAACAAATCATTGGATTTTGTCCGGTAGGTGCCGAAGGTTGGGTTATACCTTTTCATTCTTCTCAAATTTATTTGGAATCAATTCGGGATTTAATTTTAGATTTTTTCCAAGGTAGACTCAATCGGAAAGAGTTTTTACATTCCGATTCTTTTTTAAAAGTTTCTAATTGGAAAACGATCGACTTAGTATTTAGCGCACACGGAATTCCGATTCGCCTAATTCAAAAAGGTGATCGCTACAAAGAAGAAATAGACTTCAATGTAAAAAATCTTAAAAAACTACTCTACGAGAAAGGATTTTTAGGAGAATGCCATATCTCTTTTCAGAGTAGGGTAGGGCCTTCCAAATGGACAGAGCCAAATACGATCCAAATGTTAGAAGAGCTTGGAAAAAAAGGAATCAAAAGAGTAGCCGTATATCCGATCAGTTTTGTAAGCGATCACTTGGAAACCTTAGAAGAAATCGGAGAACAACTTAAAAAAGTCGCTCATCAAAATGGAATTTTAGAATACTATCGAATTCCGGCTCCCGGAGTTTATCCTAAATTTATAGAAGCGATGGCAAAAATAGCGTTAGAGTCCTCTCGGACTCCAAAGAAAGAATGTCTTTGTAAAAAACTAGGAGGCCATAATTTAAATTCGGTAGAATGTACACAATATCATCCATTAAAAAATTTAAGATGATTTCGTTTTAAATTTTTGAGTTAAACCCCTAACTTAACGCGAATTCGGTGGAAGAAATTCGTTTTATCTTAGGTCAATTTTTTCGTAAAAGAATAGATTTATAAAGTTCAGATTTCAACTTATGGGTTTTTACGCCCTGCTCACGTTATCTTATGCGTATCCTTATTGATTTCGCATAACGTTCCAAGCTCTTTCTAAAATGGAACTGAGACCAATGCCGTATCTAAAATTTCCTTCTACAAAAATTCCTTCCGGCAGACTTCGATCTAATTCTTTGTTAAATTCAAGAAGAGCTAAATCGTATAATGGAAGAGCTGATTTCCAAACCGTAACGTAGTGATTCAACGGCTCGTCGTTTTGAAACGATATTTTTTTTCGATCCTCTTCTAACACGTTTATAATCTCTCTTTCTTTGAATTTTACGATTTCTTGATCTAGAGCGCCTCCAAAGATAAAAGTTTCCGAGTAATGTCCTTTAGAAACTCTTTCCGAAAAAATAGAAGAATTAAATAAAATACCCCGAACCCGAAACCCAGAATCGGAAGGAAAAAGAATTCCAAATCCGTTCTTTTTTTCGAGTAGAGGCTGGTAACCAAATCGAGTGACGGTTACAACTCCCAGAGTTTTACATAATTTTTCATATTTTTTAAAAACCGGAAAACTTGATGATAATAATTTTAAAGAAGATTCCAAGCCGCAGGAAAGAATGATTTTTGAATTAGGATATTTTTTTCTAAGCGAGTTTAGGGTAGGGGATTCTTGCGAATGATATATCTTAGAATTTGGAGACGATTTAATTTTTGTTTCCATTGCATTTAGAAGTTCTCCTAAACCGCACCTAAAACTCACCGTTCCTCTTTTTTGTTTAAGGACCTTTCGTTCTGTTTTTTTATTTTGAATTCTCTCATGAATATTTTTTAAAAGAGAACCCTTTGAAGTAATCCAAGCGCCTAACACTAGTTCAGCGGACATATCCTTTAAATCTCCGGCATAAATTCCACTAAAACCCGGTTCCAATACGTTTTTTACCGCACCTTTTCCCAAAACACGAACTCCCCACTGATAAACGGATTCTCCCGTTCGGATCTCAGCGGAGATTACTAAAATTCCATATAACACACGTAAGGTTTCTAAAAAAGTGAGCGGAAATATAGTAGGAGATCCGTTTTTCCAGATAAATCTTTTTTTGGATTTTTTTTCTGCGGTAAGAATTTTCAAACCAAGCGCGGACGTTAGTTCCTCGAGTTGGTACGAATTTAAGATTCCATTTGCAGCCGTTTCTACAAGTCCAAATGGTGTTTGAATGGAGCCTACCAATCCTCCGGATCGATTCTGTTTTTCGTAAAGAAACACAGATTTTCCCTCTAAAATAGCAAGGGTAGAATAAAGAAGTCCTGTAAAACCCGCTCCGATAACTATATAATCCGGTGATTGTATTTTCACGGATCTATTTTAAAAAGAATCGAAAGATTGTAAATCAGCAATCATAAAAGAAAGTAGATTCTTTCTATTATTCTTAAAAGAATTATTGAATTCTAATATAACCAAATCCTAGAATTGATACCTGTAGCCGAATGTATATTTAGACTCAAAAGTAGGCCCGTTCGTAAAACCGCCGTTTGTTGTTCCGGAATTCGCCATCGGGTTGTAATCAAAAATCAATCCCTTAGTCGCTCCGTTTGAAATTCCTACCGTGGAAGAAATTTGCCCGCCAAAAATAAACGCATCCATCAAGTTGATCACATAAATTCCAGCTAACACACCTATGCTGGTTTGCAGATTTTTATAGGCCTTATCTACTGCTTCCCTTTTATCCTGATAAGGACTTAGTTCCTGATTATAAAGATGAAGAGTAAGCGGGTCGGTAATTACGGGAGGTAACTCGGGATTGGGCATTCCTAAAGCAGCGAGTGCGAGAGAACTGTTTGAGTATGGATTTCCGTAACTTTCGTATTCTCTTTTGGCAACTACATACTTGCGATTATTCTCATATACTGCGTAACCAGCAGCCAAAAAAAGAGTAGGATAAATGATCGCCGCAAACTTTCTTCCACTTGCCCATTGTCCCCAACCTGGAAGTACTACGGATCTTGCAAGAGCCCCAACTCTAGAAACCTCCGGTTTTTTAGGTGGTGGTGGAGGCGGTGGAACCGGTTTATTTTTTTCCGCAGCCTCTCTTTCTTTTCTAAGTCTTTCTTCTTCCTCTTGCTGTTTTTTTAATTCTAGATTTCTTTGTTTTGTAAGTTTTTCTTCTTCTAATCTTTGGATTTCAGCGTTGCGAACGTTTTCTTCCTCTTCTTCGCTCACATCCTTATAAATTACTTTTAAAATTTCTTTTTTAGATATTACGTGTTTACCGTGTTTTGTTTGAATCGTAAGTGTCTTTTGATTTTGTGTAATTACCTTACCTCGATAACTGCCGCCTTCTTGAAGTAGAACAGTCTCCGCCGAAATCGAAAAAATGAATATAAAAGATATGCCAAAAACTAAAACGAGTTTTTTTAAAGATGATTTCAAAACGGACCTTCCCGTGGTAAGAAGTTTTAAGATTGTAACTTCTTACCTATAATCTATTGGACAACTTTTTGACCCAAGATCGAATTAAATCGAACTTGAAAAAACTCTCAATTCAGGACTTTTTCTACGCAACCTCAAATCCAAACTTGTACAAACATTCCTAAGAAAAGGTCTACCTTTTTCGGTCAAAGAGAGAAGATTTCCTTCCCATCTAACTAAAGTATCGTCTTCCATAGAGGCTAAATACAGCCTCACTTCTCCCAAAATTTCCTCCGGTACTATAACCTTTCCATTGGTCGATAATTGCAAAATCAAAGATCTTTGTATCAAATCTTCCTCATTCAACTTATGTCCCCGAAGTGTGGCGAATCTTTCGGCGTGGATACGCTTTTGATATTTTTTGACAATTTTTTCGTTTTGATGAAAACAATCCCAACTATCCGAAATTGCCGAAACTCCGAGACCCAAAAGCATATCTGTTGTTTTGGAAGTGTATCCCATAAAGTTTCGATGCAGGTTTCCGTTTTTTACCGCTTGAAAAAGTGAATCCGATTCCAATGCAAAATGATCCATTCCGATCTCGATATAACCCGCTTTTAAAAACATTTCTCTGGAAACTTCGTATAACTCTCGTTTTGCGGAACCAGAAGGTAAGTCTACTTCTGTAAACAATCTTTGAGACGCCTTGAGCCAAGGAACATGTGCATAGCTGTAGAACGCAATTCTATCCGGACGTAACTCTAAAGTTTTTTTTACGGTGCGTTTCATGTTTTGCAGATTTTGTTTTGGAAGTCCGTAAATTAAATCAAAGTTTACAGAAGTATACCCTAGTTTTCTAGAAAGTTCGGTGATTCTTTCCGTCATCTCAAAAGGTTGTGTCCGATTGACCAATCTCTGCACTTCTGGATCAAAATCCTGAACTCCTAAACTGATTCTACTAAATCCGAAATCGCGTAATATTTTTAGTTGTGTATCTCTGGTTCTACGTGGGTCTACTTCAAGAGAAAACTCGTATTTAGAAGGTAGATTCATTTTTTTTAATATTGAATCCAAAAGAATTTCCAAATTTCTCTCAGATAAGTATGTAGGAGTTCCTCCTCCTAGGTGCAATTCTTTTAACTCTCTTTTTGCTATTTCTGGCACATCGTTTAGATAATTAGAAAATTCTAATAAAATAGTTTCTACATACGGATCTTCCACAGAGTGATTTTTTGTAATCGAAGTATTACATCCGCAAAAAGAACATAGGGTTTCACAAAACGGTATGTGTAAATATAAAGAAAGCGACGTATGTTCAAAACGAAGACGTTTTCTTACTTTTTCTAACCATTCTTCTGTAGTAGGATTTTCGGACCAATACGGCACGGTAGGATAACTCGTATACCTAGGCGCAGGGATATCGTATTTTGCAATTAAATCTTTCACGACAGTCATCGAAACGTATCTCTCACAATTTCCACGAATGTTTTCACGTTGTATTCCGGCGTTTTTGGCATTACTCCGTGCCCTAAACCACAAACCCAACCAATCCTTTCTGCAGGGGAAAGTTTTCTAAAAGGTTCCAAATAATTCATTAGAGTTTTCTTAAATTCTTTTTTTTCTAAAAACAATAAGGACTGATCAAAATTCCCTTGAATCATCCTTTTTTCTGACTTAAAAATTTCTCTTAAATCCCATCTATGATCAAATCCAAAACCTGTAAGTGTGGCAATTTCCCGAATCATCTCGAAGTGTATCGTCGAAGTTCCTCTTCCATAATATCCGACCTTTCCAGGAAAAAAATCGGCCAAGGTTTTTATTCCCGGAACTACGATCTCTTTAAAAAGTTCTGGCGAAAGATCCCCTCCCGCGGTATCAAAGATTAAAATTAAATCAGCCCCTCCTTCTAATTGGATAGAAATGTTCTCTTTTAAAAATTGGATTATCTTTTTTAAAAATTCTTTTCTTACTTCCGTCAAGGTTTTAGGAAGAAATAAATTGCCTTCGTGTTTTCCACAAACTGCATACGTAAATAAAGTCCAAGGACCACCCACAAACCCAATCAGTGATTTTTCTTTTGGTAATCTTTCCCGAGTCAGTTGTAGCGCTGTCTTCTGAAACTGCATAAGAAAAATTGAATCTTCTACTGGCTTTAATTTGTTCAAATCTTCTTTAGAACGAATTTCTAAATCCAACACTGGTCCCGAGTCCGTATAATGAAGTCCCATTCCCAAAGCTTCTAAAGGAAAAAGTATATCCGAAAAAAGAATCGCAACGTCAAAATCAAATTCGTTTACGGGACCATAGGCGACCTCTGCGGCCAAATCTGGATTTTTACATAGTTCTTCAAAAGAATATTTTGCTCTGAGAGTTTGGTAGTGCTTATGATAACGACCTGCTTGTCTCATCATCCATACCGGAGGAATTTTTTGCGCGATTCCATTTAAAGCATTTGTATATTTCTCATTTGGCATTTTTGATTTCTCCGGTCCATTGATAACCGACTCCTCTCACGGAACGGATCACTTTTTCTCCTTCTTCTCCGAAAGCCTGCCTAAGTCTTACGATCGAGTTATCTATCGTTCTATTGGTGGGAAAACTTTCTTCTCCCCAGAGTTTATCTAAGATTTCCGCGCGGCTGACCGTTCGATCCCTTTCGCTTACTAAAAAATGGAGTAGGGCGCAATCTCTTTTAGAAAGAGGGAATTCTTCGTTTCCTCTTTTAATCTGAAATCCTTGAAAGTCTAACATGAAATCCTTATATATAAATCTGGTCTCTTCCACGGAATGTTTATGAGATTCTAATACGTGTTTGACTCTTAAAAGTAATTCTTTGAGATGAAACGGTTTTGGTATAAATTCTTCGGCGCCTAACTCAAATCCCCTGAGTCTTTCTGGAGCACCTGCCTGTGCAGTTAAAAATAAAAATGGAGGACAATCTTTATTTTCTTTTAACTCTTCCGCAAGAGTAAAACCATCTCCATCCGGCAGACGTACATCTAAAAGAATTAGATGAGGCTTTTCGTCCTTGACCAACTTTTTCGCCGAAACCGCCGAAACCGTCCAAAGAACCTCATATCCTTCCTTTTGTAAACGTTCTTGTAGAGTCTCCCCAAGAGAACGATCGTCTTCGACTAACAAAAGTTTGGCTCTCATCTGACAGACTCCTCCGTAAGGATCAAATCCACCCTAAATCCGGAAGTTTGTGGCACGATCCGCATAGAACCTTTCATTTTCTTCATTAATCTTTTTATAATATACAGACCAATTCCAGTCCCACTTGTACTTCCGTGTTTTTGAAATGGAATTCCCAAACTTTTATACTTTCCGTCAAAACCAGCCCCGTTATCCGTAATTGTTATTAAAATCTGATTTTGTTTTTGTTTTTGTTTTTCGGAAATTACATTTAAAACGTTCGCCTTTCCGTGTTTTAAGGAATTTTCTGCGAGATTTTTAAAAATGCTTTCTAGTGCCTTTCTATCTGCAGAAACAAATACGTCCTCCAGATTAGAAAGATCAATTTTTAATTCCGGAAAATCCTCTCCTACAGAAAGAAACACAGAACGTACATTCGTTTTTTCTATATAAAGAATTTCTGATCTTGTCAAACTCGCAAGATACATCGCACGATTCATTTGGGATTCAATTCTTACAGAGTCCTTAAGTAATCTATAAATGAGTTTGCTTTCGTGATGATTTGGCAACTCTTCCTGTAGACTTTCCGCTTGAAGTCTCAGACTAGCCAAAGGAGTTTTCATTTCGTGTGTTACGGTAGAAAAAAAATCGTGAATCATTTTGTTTCTACGAATGTCTCGGTAGGATAACCAAATCAGAGTTACACCCCCTAACAAAAGCATAGAAAGAAAAAAAGTTCCTTCCATCTTGATCATTCTACTCTGTCTTTCCAAAATCAAAAGACTTTCTGAAGAGGAAGAAGTATCTAATTTCGCACTGAGACCAGCTACTGTATTTGTAAGCTTAAGCCCGAGAAGAAACCACCATATTCCCAAAGAAACGGTAATCAAAAGCCAGATGATCGCAAAAAAAATTCTAGAATTTTTCCAAAAAGAAACCATCAGAAAGTTTTAAGTGCCTTATCCGCTATTTCTAAAGTTTTTGTGATAACGTCATCATTATGCGCCCAGGATAAAAATCCTACTTCGTAACCGGAAGGAGCAAGATAAATTCCATTCTTTAGAAAAGTATGAAATACTTTTGCAAATCCTTCCTTATGTCCTTCCGGGATCAGGTCGATCCTACGTACGGGTTGTTGCGTTTTTTTTCGAAACCAAAACAAAGAAGAATGAACAACTGCCTCCCATTCTTGATTTGATTTATTGTTTAGAAGTTTGATCATTTCGTTTGCAAAAACCTTAGTCCTACCATCTAACACTGAATAAATGGAATCTCTTTGCGCTTTTTTTAAAGTAGCAAGCCCGGCTCTCATTCCAAATGGGTTTGCGCTCAGAGTACCCGCTTGGTATACTGGACCGGAAGGAGCAACCAGATCCAAAAGATCCCTTCTGCCCGCGTAACAACCGACAGGGAACCCTCCACCTATAATTTTACCATACGTCACTAAATCGGGATAAATTCCAAGTAAACCGGACATCCCTTGAAAACCGGTTCTAAATCCGGAAATCACCTCGTCAAATATGACTAACGTTCCATATTTTTTAGCAATCTCTACAATTTTTAAAAGGAACTCCTTTCTTTGGACCAACAAACCATAGTTAGCCGGAAGCGGCTCTATAATCAAAGCGGCAATATTTTTTCCTTCGGTTTCAAAAATTTTTTCTACGGAAACCTCATCGTCCAAAGGCAACACAAGGGTGTTCGCGATTGACGTTGCAGAAATTCCGGCGCTATCGGAAGAGGGCTCACCTGCAAGTCCAGAACCAGCTTTTACGAGAAGGGCGTCCAAATGGCCGTGATAACATCCATCGAATTTTAAAATTTTTTCCCTTCCAGTAGCGGCTCGTGCAACACGAAGTGCGCTCATCACAGCTTCAGTTCCCGAATTTACAAAACGAACCTTCTCAGCCCAAGGAACTTGGCTTGAAATCAATTCCGCCAATTCGAGAGAGTAGGGTTCCGCGGCCCCAAAACTCCAGGCAATTTCGGCAGTTTCAAGAACTACTTCTTCTACTTCTGGATCTCTATGACCCAAGATCAAAGGACCAAAACTCAAACAGTAATCAATGTATTCTTTACCAGATATGTCGGTTAACGTTGCTCCTTTTGCAGAAACAAAAAATACGGGAGTGCCTCCCACGGAACGAAAAGAGCGGACTGGAGAATGAACTCCCCCAGGGGAAACTTTTTTTGCTCTTTCAAAAAGTTCTTCGGAAGATTTTCCTTTCCAAAAATTGGAAATCAGTTTAGAGGTTGGGTTGTCTTGACTCAAGATAAAATCTCCTTACCTCTTCTGGCGGCATACGTAATTAAATAAGAAGCTCCTGCTCTAGAAAAAATCTGCCAGGTTTCGGATAACGCAGAATCAAAGTCGCAAAAACCGTTTTGTGAAAGATAATGGATCGAAGCGTATTCTCCGCTGACCTGGTAAACTCCCGTGGGAAGCCCTGTTTTTTCACGGATTGGAGCAATCAGATCAATGGAAGTAATTCCAGGTTTAACCATTAAAAAGTCTGCGCCTTCTTCTTTGTCACGTATGGAAGAAAGAATAGCGTCCTCTCGATTTCTGACGTCTATTTGGTACGAAGAACGATCCCCGTGCGTCGGAGCCGAATCCGCAGCCGCACGGAACGGTCCGTAAAAATTACTTTTAAATTTAGTAGAATAACTTAAAATTGGAATATTCGAAAATCTGTTTGTATCCAAGATTGAACGATGACTTTTAATTCTTCCGTCCATCATATCACTCGGAGCAATTCCGTCCGCGCCAGACTGTGCATAAATCAAAGCGATATTTGAAAGATGTTTTACGGAAGCGGGATTATCTATTTTTCCATTCGGCTGCAAAAGCCCGCAATGACCGTGAGTGGTAAGAGAACACATACAAGTATCTATCCACAAAAAAGCTTCCGGGAAATTTTTCTTTAAAGAAGAAATAGAACGTTCATAAAAAGATTTAGGAATTTCGGAATCGGATTTAAGTTCCGGAATTAGAAAAAGTATAAAATGAGTTACACCCGCTTTGAGATCCAATTCCACCTGTTTCAAAACGGAAGACTCCGTATCTCTAAAAACTCCAGGAAGAGAGTCCATTTTTTCTTTTTCTTTTGAACCCTCTACGATAAAAATAGGCTGTATTAGTTTTTTTGAATTTAAACTTTCCGAAGACGCAAGATTTCTAAGCCCAGCGTTAAGTCGAATTCTTCTCTGTTTGGTTTCCACTTTTTTTTCCTTTGAATTCTTTCAGCCCTAGACTTGCAAGCCAGGACTCATAACGTATAAAGATAGATAAATTTGCAGATTCTCCCAGAACTTTTCGGATATGAGAGTAGGTGATCCCAGGGCCACAAGCATGAAACCCGTTACAGATTTGAGGAAAAATGGAAAGCGCTTTATCGAATTGAGACGCACTCATCCAAAAAAAATGAGTCTTTTTAGAAAGATCGGGATGATCTTCCATCGCCTGGGTTTGATACGTAAGAACTCGCCCCAAGTCGGAAGCGATTTCAGTGGATCCTATATGAGTACATTTTACAAAATCCAAAGACTTTCCAAAAATGGAATGTTTTGGAAGTTCTTCTTCCCCAAGGGCATCCAAAGAACCATGAACCCAAATATCTCTTTGAGCGAGTTGGAACCAGGTTTTTAAACCGGAAGTCCAAATAAGACCTTTATGTTCTAAGTTAGAATCTAAACTAGGAAAGGCATTGCCCCTGGTTACGAGCCAGTCTTTTAAAACCAACTCTTCGGGAAAGATTGTCTTGTCTTTTTGACCGTCTTTGCAAAACGTCAATCCATTAGAAGAATCTAATGGAATTCTTTTTTGTTTGATCGCTTCTCCAGGAACAGGGTACACCTTAGATACAGAATCTGCAGGCAAAGCAAAAACTTCAGAAAACTGCTCTTCAATTTCTAAAACTTCGCCGGAATCGGAAAGTCCTCTTTGGTATAAAATTTTTCCATAGTGTTTTTGAAGAATAGAAACTCCTATCTTTTGATGACAACCACCGCCAAAACGTTTTAAAATTTTTTTCTCTTCTTCCACAGCCGAAACAACTTCCGATTTACTCAAAGTTCGAATTATACCTAAAACCCAATCATCTTCAGTTCGCACTTCCGCGGCAATTGCACCCTGTCCCGGAGCTGTTGGGTTTAAAGAAAGAGGAAAAATTTGATAGACCGATTCATCCATAGAATCTTTTAAAAACTTTCGTATTTCTTGATATTCTAATTCTCTCGAATTTAAAAAATCTTCCGACAAAAGACGATCCAAAGCAGCCTTGGCAAGTACAAGACCATCCGAGTCCGATTCTTTCCATTTACGAATTCTAGTTTGGATGTTACCTCGAATAGGCAAAAATACAAGGGAAGAATTTGTATAACGAGAAGGCAAAGAAGAGCTTAAGAATTTTTTTAAGTTATATTCTCTTCTTGGAGAAGAAGTATGTATTTTTAATACCGAAGGAGAATATTTTGAAAGGGAAGATTTTTTCCAAAGAAGAACGTCTCTTTGATCCGCACGATCTAAAACTCCGACAACCGTAGTATCCGGACGACCCTCTAAATCCAAGTCCTTCCAAGAATGAATGACTAAATCCACTTTTTTTTCTACAAGATCAGAAGTAAGATCTTGCGTAAAAACTCCTTTTGTTCCCATTTTCCAAAGAGGAGTTTGTAAATCCTGATCTCCGGACGCTTCTCTGAAAAAAAGTTCCACTTGAATTTCTGGAAAATTTTTCTTTAAGGCTTCTAGTACAAGATACGTTTGAAGTTTCGCAAGTGAACTTTTACGGGAACCAATCTTTAAAACACGGGACAAGTCAGTTCTTCCCAACCGAAAATAAATTGCTGAGCTTCTAACTCTCTTTCTTTTACAAGTTTGTCTAAAAATGGCTGGAGCATTTTCCGAATCTGCAAAGTTTTTTCTTCGGTTTCACGAATAGAATCCAACATTTCCGCAAACGATATATACGAGATTGTATCAGACCAATCTTTCTCCAAAGGAATTTCCCTAAAATCTACCACAACCGTACCACTGGTGATCAAATTCATACAGTCGCTCAGATCTATGGGAGCAGCGATCACGATCGCCCCGCCGACAGGACTCCATTCGCTTAATAATTTTATAGACACGTCAAATTGTTTAGAAAGTTCTAATATACGTTTTTGATTACGACCGACAAGAATTACATCCCTATGTTTTAACCAAGGAAGAATTTTTTCTGCGAGTTGTCCCGTTCCTAAAACAGAAACAAAATCTTGATCCTTAAGATATTTATTTGCAAGCCCGCCGTAAGATTGTTCTCCTATATTTTGTAGATAACGGGAACGAATACTTCTTGAATCTTGAATGAGAGAATCTCTAAGTTTTGCTAGATATTCACCAAAAGCAGAGGAGGGGAGAATTTTAAACTTGTTTCTAAATTGAGCGAGAACTTCCGTTTCACCTAAAAGTTTGGAATGAAGACCGGAAATGACTTCGAGAACAAAACGGTATCCGTGATAACCGGAATATTTTTCTAAAGTAACCGGAAAATCGGAAGGTTCACGATGAATTCTACTATCTGTAATCCAAATCGTACGCATACAAGTAGACCAAGAATAAGAACCTGGAATTTCTAAATTTTCTCGATCTTTTTGAACCGAATGATAAACTCTCAGAGTGGACCACATACCAATAAAAGAACTATACCAGTTTTTAAGCGCTGATTGTCAAAGAAGTGTCATTCTTATAAAAAAGTTTCTATTGACTTTATTGAGACTGATTTTCAATTTGAGCTTATGCACCTAAGTTTGCAAATTCAGGATTGGATCGTATATGGAATCGTTAGTCTAACGGCAATTCGACTTTTTTTTCCATTATTATCCGTTATCCAAGAACTGGTCGGCAAACCGACTAACTTAAAAGAAGAAGACTTTGGTTGTTATAACGGAGTATGTAAAAGTTGCGACGCAGCACCGTCTTCTACTTCAAAAAAGAACAACCCGATTTTCCACTAAAGCCAGAGCGACTCCATCTTCTTCATTACTGTATCGCGTAACGTTCCTCGCGGACTTTTTGATTTCAGGAATTGCATTTTTCATCGCAAAACCAACACCAGAATGAAGGATCATTTCAAGATCATTTCTTTCATCTCCGAAAGAAATAACACCTTTTCCGTCCAAACCTTTTAAGGAAAGAAATCTAGAAATACCGGACCACTTAGATACAGAGACATTGATGATTTCCACACAATAAGAAACCCCAGGAATTTTAGTGAGAATACATCTAAATTCACAGGACTCCGTTAAAGAATGAATTTTACGAATGAGGGAATCTAAATCTTCTTTATGAAGAGAAAGAAAACAGATGACTAAAATTTTTTCAAGATCTGTAGAAAGAAAATCTCCGACCGCCTTGGTTCTAGAATGATCTCCACCGGAATAATTATGATATACTTTGCCGGTAATCGGAATTTCGGTAAGCATGTCCACCCCTTCTTCGAATTGATCCACGTGTAAGATGGGAGGAGTATGAAACTCTTTTCCTATTTGAAGAATTTTTCGAACGGCTTCTAATCCCAAGTAGCTTTCGGAAATTCTTTCCGCACTCGGAGACTTACGTAAAATCTGGCCGTTGTTGGACACCACATGAACCTCTCCTTTGAATTCTTTTGCAAATCCAAAAGTGGAATAGAATCTTCTTCCGGTGGCGATCACCAAGTTTTTTCCTTGGTCGATCGCTTTTTGAAGAACCGAATACGTTAAAGGAGAAATTCTACTTTTAGAATTGAGAAGTGTTCCGTCCAAGTCGACTGCGATGGTATGAATTTGAGTAGGGTCAAAATACATGGATTTTTTCAATCCACCAAGATCTAAAAATTTAGAGAATAATTTTTCTAATTCAAAAATCCTCTAAACGTAATTTTTTACAATTAAAATGTCTCTTTTTTTATTGAACTTTAAAGGCTCATAAATCCAAAAAGGAATTCTGTGAATTCAACGAAAGAAAACAGGACTACACTTTCAGCTACAGTCAATCAATTGCATGAAAGAAATGTAATACGGCATTTGGTCTTAAATTACAATTTATAGAACGCGATCTGTCGAGCGCCAATAGAAGCGAGACGCTGAGCTTGAGGGAGCGCGGCTTAAGTTTAACACATCAATCCCTTTCGCGTCATGCCAAATTCACATTTAAATAGGTGTGTAATAAGAAATTTCTTTTGGTTCCTGGTCCGATCCTTTTTATAGAAGAATTAGAATTCTTTTATATTAAATCTGAGTGATTTTTATTCTTTTAGGTAGTATGGGTATTTATCTGTCATTGGGTTTGGTTCAAATTGTAATTCTCTTGAGATTAGATTTTGTCTCCTGTTGATCTTCCAAGTCATTTCGTAAGTCCAGTGAAAGCTAGGAACTCCCCGGTTCAAACTTTTCACAAAAAAATCCTTCTTTCCACCAAGGTCCTCCAGCCAAAGCATGTAATTAAAAAGATAACACCTCGAAACCCCATGAGCCGCCGCCAACACACCTAAAGTAGCCCAAACACCGGTATGAACCCGAATACTAAACTTCTTCATTTTACCAACGTCCCGATTGTATTTGATTTTACCCGCCCGGTTATGAAGACGTTTCATAGAAGCGATCTGCTTAGAATATTTTCTCAATAAAAAAGGAAGTTTACCCCGAAGCGCTTTTCTTTCTTGAAGATTCAAACGATTCCAATAAACATCTGGAACTAAAAGAGAATCTGTACCAACAGAATCTTCTACCAAAGCAGATTCAATTTTTTGACCGTCGTCCAATAAAAGAATGTCCATACCAGAAAACAGTTCTGCGAACTTTCCAAACGGAACGGTTTATGAAGAAATTTTAACGTAACGGTGTAAGAAAATTTTGTCGAATAAAAAACTCAATGTTGTTCCTTATCATAACCAACCCCACAAGTATTTGGATCTCAATATTACTACTCGGACGTATGAAGATAGTACCAAGTTATTAACGACCGAATTTGCAAAAAAATAGCAGTATTTAAAAAATGCTGCAAATTCGCGATTTACGGCATTTTAGAGCAAGACCAAAACATTCAAATTTTTGAAACAATCAACCCAAGTATTCTATTTATGTGTCCGAGTAGTAAATCTGTGGAAATTACGACAAATCCTCTGTAAAACTTTCGCTTAGAACGCGATCCATAGTAAGCGTTGTGTTGAGTTTCCAACGCGATCTGTCGAACGAGAGTGTGGCTTGAGTTCCCTATGCTTCAATCGCTTTCGCATCGGGGTTCTATAGAACTTACGCGAAACAGCGGTTTGTGATAAAGATCGTGGTACTATAAATGTTACTTTGAAGTTTTTACGAAAATTAAAATCTTCTGTGAAAAAGTTAGATATGGGCACTACCACATTTTACAAAAAGTTTATTTGTAAAATAATTGTAGGAACTCATAATAAATCCAGACCTTATTCTGCGGCAATACTCCAAACTTTGAAATTACTACTCAGATGTATAAAAAGAATATTATGACGAACTTGTTTCAAAAGTTAAAATGTCGAATCATTTCAAAAAAGACGCTCATTTTGAATCAGACGCAGTTTTTAGGGAATTTGTATTTTTGTAAAATCACTCTTCATTTTTTGATACCGTTTTCTGCGCTTAAACAAGTAAATTAAGAAAAATGAATGTTACAAAAACGCAAACCGATTATTTGTAGTCATTCCAACTTTTGAAAATTTTTTCTATCAAAAACACAAGCGGTTTTTACAGCTATTCTTTCTAGGAAGTACTACAAATTTAGGAAAAATAAGATTGCAAGAAGAGACTTTCTTTTTAAGACAAAAAGTTAAAACCTAGTAAAAATATGGAATTCAGTTTAGCCTATTCCCCTTGTCCAAACGATACATTTTTATTTTACCACCTAACAAAAGGTAGAGCGACGGAACAATTTCAAGTTCGCGAAGAACTTCACGATGTAGAACAATTAAACCGAGCCGCACTCCAAGGAAAATACCAAGTAACAAAACTTTCTTTCGCGGCGTATTTTTCAGTTATGGATCGATATTCTATATTAGATTCGGGTTCCGCACTGGGCAGAAATTGCGGGCCTATACTCGTTTATAAAAAAGAAAAAAAACCGGGAAACCCCAAAGGGAAAAAAATTCTCATTCCAGGAGAATTGACGACCGCAAATCTTCTTCTAAAACTTTTTCTAAACAATGATTTCCATCCAATCCCGGTTCGTTACGACAAAATTATTCCACTTCTTTTGTCAGGCGAATCAGATTTAGGAGTTTTAATTCATGAAGAAAGATTCACCTATGAAAGACAAGGTTTAACCAAATTACAAGACTTAGGCGAGTGGTGGGAAGAAACCACAGGCAAACCTATTCCGTTAGGCGCCATTGCATTCCAAAGAGAGATAGAAAACAAATGGAAAGAAAATTTCGACTCCGCTTTAAAGTTAAGCCTGGACCTTGCTTATAAAAATCGAGAAGCCACTTATGAATACATACTCAAACATTCTCAGGATACTACACGAGAAGTTGTAGACTCGCACATCGATCTTTATGTGAACCAATTCACTCGTTCCCTTGGAAGTGAAGGTAAAGACGCAATTCTCACATTGTATCAAAAAGGCGTAAACGCAGGTTTTTTACCACCTGGAAAAGAAAAAGAACTCTTTTAAATCAAACAAAAAACTATCACTTTTAAAAGTGGTTTATATTTTTCATCTATTGTCGAAAACTATATAATAAGTTATCTAGAACTCATACTTTTTCTAATTGTTTACAACAAACACGCATTAAGCGAAAAGAATCGAAACTCATACAGCCACAACGATCGGTTATGTTATATTTGAACAACCTTGATTGTTCTTAAATACCTGATAGGAGTTGACTCTTGTTAGTATCTAATCTTACTTTCAAAACGAAAGTTCATATCAAAATTTATAATATTCGATTACACACCATAAGGACAGCCAGACACAAAACTTTTAAACAGATTCACCTTTGAGTTCTCTTACAATGTCGTAACTAGCGTGCGATTGATTGAGAGTATAAAGATGGATTCCAGGAACTCCCATCGCCAACAACTCCTTACATTGTTTTACAGAAAAGTTTAAACTCCTTCTGTAAAATTCCTCAGGGCGATGTTCTACTTCTTGCAAATCTTGGATGAGAGAAGAGGGGAACTCACAACCGGCCATAGAACGAAATCTATCTATCTGAGAAAAAGAAGTGATCGGCATAATTCCCGGAATAACAGGAACTTGAATTCCGACCTTTCTGACTAAATTCAAAAAGTTTTCAAAAATAGAATTCACAAAAAAAAGCTGAGATACTAAAAAATCAGTTCCTGCATCTACTTTTAGTTTTAAATTCTTCACGTCTTCTTCTAAAGTTTTTGCGTTCGGATGTTTTTCAGGATAACAACCTCCGCCGATACAAAAATCTAACTTTTCAGAGCGAATAAAAGAAATGAGTTCCGTCGCGTTCCCAAAACCATTTTCTACTTTTTTAAATTCTCCTTCTCCCTTCGGTGGATCTCCTCGCAATGCCATCAGATTTACAATCCCAGACGATCGGATTCCTTTCAAAGTCTCAAGAATCTGATCTTTATTAGCACCTACACAAGTGAAATGAGAAACCGTAGGGATAGAATAATTCTTAGAAATCTGAGATAAAATTTGTACGGTTTTGTCTCTTGTAGAACCTCCCGCTCCATAAGTAACCGTAACGAAATCCGGATCGAGTAGAGACAATTCCTTCATGGTCTCCATCAATTTCAAATCTCCTTCTGGAGTTTTTGGAGGAAAGAATTCAAAAGAATACACCGGCCCTTTTGCGGAACCGTAAATTTCAGATACCTTTTTCATAAACTCCCGATTATTGAAAACAAAGAAGGATTTGGATTTGTCCTCGGCCACTACGAAGAGAAGTCAGAGCTTTTCCGAAAAGTGAACCTGGACGCAAAGATTCCGCCGAAATTCGGACAGCGTGCCCACCGGTCAAACCGGTCACCAATAAATTCCCTGGTTGAATCGGATAGGAAGATGCGTCCGCATTTACGGTCGTAACTCCTGAAACCGCAACTAACCAATGAGGTTCATTAGAAGCAGGCCCACCACCAAACAGAAGCGCTGCCGATTTCACGGCGACTCCGATCGTATGCGTTGCGTTAGCCGATTTCGCTTTTTGCAACCTACCGTCTTCTCCCATCACCAAAATATCTCCCTCGGAAATTACATCCGATGGATTTACAGGAAAAAATCTCGCAATACAATCCGCACTTTTTCCTGTCGAAATACGAACAGTACCAAAAAACTCCGATTCTCCTTCCGCAAGAAAAGCCTTTCCAGATCCGGTTTCTCCCAAAGAAGGAATTCCTTTTCCTGTCGCTAAAAGAGCAACTCCTGATCTGGAATGAAAAATTCCACCAAACCCGTGTTTGGCGAGGCCAATCATACCTGCAGAATCTTTATCTGCCGAAGAAGAATCTCCTCGAACCCCAAATTTTTCTCCATAACCAATCAGTCCTGTGTTTCGTGCAACACCTACAACTCCGGCTCCTTTTTCACTTTCATTTTTTCCGTAAATTGGAGAATGATTTTCCGGAGGAGGAGAAATATTTGTATAAGCCGCCTCAGTATTTCCTTTTACTTTCAGCAAACCTGTATGAGAACTAAAGTCATGGCCAATAGGTGCATAATCGTGAGTGTGCGGTTTAGGTTCTCTTTTATCAGATAATCTAGGATCATCTGCAGAAACTACTTTTCCGGGCACTGAATTACCAAGGGTTGCAAATTCTACAATTCCAGGATAAGAAGTAGTGGCACTTCGAAGTCGTTTATCATTTCCTTGAACCACAACTCCTTCTTTCGATTCACCCGATTGTGCCAATTGAACAATCCCGTATGCTTCGGTTGTGGCGATTTTTAGTCGTTTATCATTTCCTTGAACCGCAGCCTCTGAGGATTCTTCTCCATTTTTTGCAAAACGTACAATACCGGGAAATTCCGTACTGGCCTTTCTTAACCTAGGGTCATCCGCAGTAATCACCTTTCCCGGCTCAGCTGCACCTGATTCCGAAAGAATTACCAATCCATATTTTTTCGACGTGGCAATTTTCAACCGATCGTCGTTTCCTTGAACTACAACGCCTTCTTTTGTTTCTCCATTCTCCGCCAATTCTACAATCCCAAGACTGGACACAGTAGCTGTTCGCAAACGGTCATCATTTCCCTGCACAACTCGTTCCGCCCGATTTTCGCCATTGGACGCCAGCCGAACCAAACCATAAGCCATCTCAGTAGCGTGTTTCAGCCGTTTATCATTTCCTTGAACTACAAGCCCTTCTTTTTCTTCTCCATCTCCGGCAAGTTCTACAATTCCTTTATATTCAGTAGAAGCGTCTCTAAGTCTTCGATCGTTTGATTGAACCGCGGCCCCTTCCGAATTTTCTCCATCCACAGCAAGACGCACCAATCCGGATCTTAGAACCGTGGCGTAGGGTAGAGGCTCTGCGGTGGGCTTATTTGTTAAATCACTGAGATGTGGAGTTGCATATAATTCCAATTCTACAATTTTAGTTTGGTAAAATTCCTGATTTTTTTTCTCTTTTTGTCGAGCGACTAACTTCAAATAACGTACGTTAGTCGGCAAAAACCTCCATTGATACCAGACTCCTGGCTCAGACAGAAATTGGCTTTCTTCCAACAATTGATTCCAAGAAAGATCGTCTTCGCTATAATAAACCGTAAAACTTTCTGGGAAAAAAGTTGGATCCAGTTTTGGAGTAAAAAGACGTAATTCGTTTACTCGACTAATAGATCCCAGGTCGATTAGAAAAAATTCTTCTCCTGGTTTTGAAACTTCTTTAGAAGACCAACCATAGTCAGGTCTTTGGTCTATTAAATTTTCTTTTACCCAAAATCGATCCTGCTCTGAACTGACTTGGATTTTAACGATTCCTGAAATCCCAACTTCCAACTGGCCAAGAGAAATTTTATATTTCCCTAAATTGTCTTTTTCCGAAACCTGACTGATTAATTTCAGGTATTTAGCTTGAACGAGTGAAAAATTCCATTGCCCCGTTTTTTGATTCAAACGTTTGAATCCAGTCTCTTGTAAAATTGGTTCCCAAACAATTCCATCCATAGAAATTTCAAATCGAAACGTATCTGGGAAAAAAGCGATTTCTTGAGAATTCGAATGAAGACGAATTTGATTTAGACTAGATATACTTTCAAAATGAAGCGTTAACGAAGAAATTCCCGGTGAATTTTTGACTTCGGAATAACGTAGTAATTTTCCATCTTTTAGGTCGTAGGTTCCTGCAGATTTGATTTCACGGATTTTGATCAAACCGGGGTGGCTGATTCGAATTGATTCAGAATTCATTCAAGATTTTCCTGGTTTTCTTTTTAGTGTTTTGTGGAAGTAATTCGATTTTCTTCGTTTTTCGCGGAAAATATAACCAATATCGGAGGATGGATTTCCTCTGTGAAGTACTTTGCTATAATCATCCGCAAGGATTCGGTTACTGGATCTAAGATGCAAAGTGTTCTTCCATCTGGTTCTACTCTTATTTTTTCTAGTGTTTCTATACTGGATTTAGTCAATCGATCTTTTGACCAACGTAAAAATCCGTTCCAAGTCGTCTCCTTTTCCTCGTATGTTCCTTGATTTTGATTAAATTCTGGCATAGAATTGTCTTTTGTTTTTGTTAGGTTTTTACATATTCCCTGCACATACCTTAAGTTTGTCTCCATTCCACGTCCTTTGGCTATAGAAAATGCTTCTGTTAAAGTCACTGATCCGTATTCTTTCTCTAATTCATCTAAACTTACTTGTTTCTTTCTTTTTTCTGGTTCTTGGTGCTGGTTATTAGTGATTGTTATGTTTATATGGTTTGGGGCTACTTCCCCGAACCCCTGAGAGCCATTTTCTCCCACCCCCTGGGTTTCTTTTCTCCCACCCCCTGGGTTTCCAAAATTATACCCCTGGGGTGGTATTTTGGATCCCGCATAGTTAAAGCAGAAATAATACCGTGAACTTGTATGCCCCGTTCCTGGAGTAACTTGAAGTAACCCCGCCTGAATCAGATCTCTCTTTCCTTGTATGATTGACTTTTTTGTTTTAAAGCCGGTTAATTTTAGTAGCACTTCTGTACTCGGCCAAACTGGTTTAAAATGCTGATCACTAAATTTAAGCAGCACTAAATAGAGTGTTTTGGCTGCCGAAGATAAGTTGGCCCAGACCCCAGATTCTATTATATCTGCAAAAAATTTTATATATGGATAATGCTCACCCATTTGTTTTCGGAATCCTTCCTCATAAGAAAGTACATTAATTTTAAGCAAAAATCCCGAAGATAGTTGACATTATCTGACATAATGATAGTTATGTCTCATCCAACAACATTCCTTCGGGAGAATCCGGCCCCTGGTTCAGGCCAGGGGAATTTTTTTATCCGGATTTTATTAACGTGGGTCCGATTTTAGCCGAATTTTGAATTTCTCGGTTTTAGTAGGTAGGTCTATCAGTGAACTAATTGAATACCTTTGTTTGTGATTTTCACATTCGTTTTTTATCGAACTCACGCTAAATAATATTTTCAAGCCTCTTGATCGGAGAGGCGGTACTATATTTCCGTTTACTATATTATGTCACATTAAACATTTCAAGAGTGGGTTTGTCAACCCATTGGTTTATTTTTCCCTTATTTTTAATTTTTTCTTTTACTAAGTACTTGTATGTACTTTTAATGTCGTTTAATCATTTTGTTAAGCGACATCAAGGCTATACAGCCCCGAATTTTTTACGGATTTCTTTTTTTATCAATTTTAAAATTTCACCTAACAGTGCTTCGTCGTGGGAGGTGATTTGAATGAGGCCTTGTTTTTTGGTAATTTTGTATTCTGTTAATTTTGGATTTGATGTCTTAGGGTTTGTGTTGGTTGTAATTTTAGGGGTGAATAAATTTTCTTCTTCCCGATTAAAAGATTTTGCGTCCTTTACTGTTTTTAGTGCGCCTGTTTGAAACAAATTTAGGAATTCGGAAAAAGTCCCTTTTCGAGATGCCGCAACCGCTTGGATCAGTAAATTTTTACTTTCAATTCCCGCTTCTTTACAAGACCTAAGTTCGTCTTTGTTTAAGTTAGAAATTCCGAGAAGTTCCGTCATGTAACTTCTACTTTTTCCAAAAAGAGTTCCTAATTCTTGATCTGTGTATTTGAAACTTGTCTTTAAATGCGACATGGCTTCTATTTCTTCATAGGGCGATAAATTTTCTCTTTGGAGGTTTTCTATTATGGCAAGTCGGAATGTTTCTTTTTCGTCTCGGTCTAAAATTTTACATTCTACTTCTGCCCAGCCTAATTGTTTTGCTGCGTGATATCTTCTTTCTCCGGCTACAATTTTGTAGTTTTCGTCTTCCGGATTTTGTTTTGTTACGATAATTGGTTGTAAAAGCCCATCTTTTTCCAGACTTCTTGCAAGGTCGTCTACGCCTTTTTTTCGGTCTTGTCTAGGTTGGTTTTCCGACGGAAGTATTTTATCAAGTCGAATTTTTCGAACGGTCCCTTCAAGTTTTTCTGCTTGAAAGACATCCGCGAGGGAGCCGAGTCGTTTACTTTTTGAGCTCATTTAAAAACTCCTCTATAAATCCTTCATATTCTTGGGCCTGTTTGCTCACTTTGTTGTATTCGAATACTGATTTTTTAGCTAAGTGAGATTCTCCGACTGCTACTCCATCTGAAATGCTCGTTTCAAAAATTCGGAAATATTTTGTCAAAACGGGAACGATTGTTTTTGTCAATAGAGTCTGGGGTTTGAGTTGTGTAACTAAAGCGCCTAAAATTTCTAAATTTGGGTTAATTCTTTTTTTTATGCTAGTGATCGTTTGTTGAAGCCCTACGATTCCATCGACCGAAAATTTTTCGGCTTGGAGTGGGATCAATACATAATTGGAGCCAACCAGTGCGTTGATCGTAAAGATAGATAAACTGGGCGGACAGTCTATAATACAAAAATCAATTCCTTCTAATCCTTGTAGTGAGTCTCTTAAAATATAAGGTGCGTCTACTGAGCTTCCGGAAAGTGTTTCTACTTCGGCAAGATTCATTTTAGAGGGTGCTAAAAAGAGATCGGGTTGTCTCGTCTTTATCATAATTTCTTTGATTGTCATTCTTGAATTAAAAACTCCGTGCATAGATTTCTCTAAACTTTCCGGATTGGTAAAAATGCCTGTTGAATTTGCCTGGGGATCTATGTCGACGAGCAGGGTTTTTTTTCCTCTTCTTGCCAGTCCCATGGATAAATTGAGAGAAGTTGTAGTTTTGCCTTCTCCGCCTTTTTGATTTGCTATAGATACAACTATCATGAATTCTACCTTATGTTCTATTGTCGGATATCCGACATTGAATCCTTATCTTGTCGGATTTGATTTGTATAAATTTTGTTTTAAGAATTAAATAAACCGTTTTGTTTTTGATCTTTATTTCCAAATGGGAACATGCTTTTTTTATATTCAATCATTTATCTAAAATTGATATTTTTTCCTTTAATTTATTGTTATTTATTCAAAGTGTCGGACGTCCGACATGGCTTCTGTACTTAGTTGACAGGATGCTTAATTTTAAACATCTTTCTTTTGTGCACCCGTCTTTATTCAATCTGTTCTTTTCCGATTTTTCTTCCTCTAAGAGTAAAAAGGAAGATTTTTCAAATGTTTTGGATGATTGGATTCGTATTTCCAACGGAGTCTGCGGGGTTCTTACTCTGAGTTTTGATAGGGGTAGATCTTTAGAAGAAATTGCCAGCGTTGGTTATGGTGAAGACGGCTTTTTCTATTCTTTTTTATCCAGGTCTACTGGAAATTTGGATAGGCTTAATTCAAATTCTGATTTTTTTCCATTTTGGTTTTCTTCTACCGAACATAACCTTTTTCATCCAAATTCTGTTGGTTGTTTGGTCGGCGCTATTCGTGGAGATTCTTTTTTAGAAGGTTTTTTTCTAGTCGAATTTTTAGAAAAACCTTCCGACGCAATTATTACACTTTGGGCCTTACTTTCAAAGATAATTTCTGATAGTCCTCGATCAAATGTTTCTATTTTGCGCGCTCATTCTTCGTCTTCGGTTTCTACCGATTTTAAAAAAGAAAGTGTTGGAGAATTTTTAGCGGAGGCGTGTGGGATTTTACCTTTGCCAGATTGGCTCAAAAGTAAAAATTCTTGGGTTAGAATTTCGGGCCCTTCCGGTTCTGGAAAAAAAACTTTAGGTAAATGGTTGCATCGAAATCTAAGTCCGGAAAAAGGAATTTTGGTTATTGGGTTTTTACCAGAACAAATTTCTAAATTGGAAAAGTCTTTAGACGAATGGATTCGTATGACTGATTCCGGTTCAATTTTAATCGAAGGTACTGAAAAATTTTCTTCGATTCATCAAAAGTTTTTTTTCAAACTTCTTTCTGAAGAATCTGTTGATTATAAGTTGATTTTTACGGAAACTCAGGGAGTTGAATCTTTTGAAATTTTTAAACCGTTTCGGGAATTTTTACTGCAAAGAACGATTTTTATTCCTAGTTTGAACTCGTTCCATTCTCCTCAAATAAATTCTTTAGTTCAATTGATTTTAGAAGAACTAAAAGAGTCTATGGGCCGCGAAGATCTTCGATTGTCGGAAAAAAATTTACAAAAGATTCTTAATATGAATTTTGATAAAAATCTTTCTAGCTTGCGTAATCTTTTAGAAGAATCTATTTTGAGTTCTTCCGGTTCGGAAATTGAAATTTTAGACCGAAAAGAAATTCGGGATCGAGTTTTGACGATTCCGGATTCTGAGGATCTTGATCTCCGTACGGCGGTGGAAGCTGTCGAAAGACAGAAAATTCTTCTGGCTCAAAAATTATTTGGTGGAAATCAGATTCGAATGGCTCGTGCCCTTGGTATTTCTAGGGGATCTTTGCAGTATAAACTTAAACAATTGGAGATTGATTAAAGTGGATCTTGATTCTCTCTATGAAGAACGAAAAACTCCCGGTGGATTTTTAGTCAAAGTTCGTCTGGCAAAAATGACCTATGTCGTTTTTACTCAAAAAGGACCAGAGATTCCTCGTGGTTCCAAGAATAATTCGATTGTAGTTTCGGTTCCGAGAATTGCTTTTTTGGGATCTCAATTCAATCTTTCTCATTTTCGTTTGGGCGAGTTGAGTTTTGTAAATGTCAAACAGAGTAAACTTGTGATTCCATATCAACATTCTAATTCCGGAAACGAAGTTCGAACGATTTTTTTGAACAGTGGAAGCGACTGTGATGTTCTTCCGGTTGTAGTATATCATTTTCAAAATAGTGAAGGTTTGATTCGATCTAGAGATGAGGGCATAGAAATGCATCATCTTGTTTTAGATGAATCGTATCCGCGTCAAGATTTGATCGCATTGAAAATTCGATTTCCGTCTTTGAACATGTTGATCGTTCGGAAAAAAGTAGTTTCTCATAAAGCTCCTGAAGTTACCACCGAAACAGATAAAGGAAAAGAATCTGGAGTCGTGGATTTTAACAAAGTCCGAGCTGCAGATATTATGGATTCTGGAAATTTAAATATTCATTCTGGGAATCCTGTTTTTTTAGCTCGAATCCATTTAAGAAGAATGGATCTCGAAAAAGTAAAACAGCTACTTTTGGATTTTCAATTAAAACCGGAAGAGGTTTCTTTCATTCGAACTTTTTTTGCAGTTATGATTCGAAACGAATTTGAAAAAGACGAGTTAAAACAAGTAAAACAAAAGCTTCTTAATTTGGACGAAGGATTTCGTCTTGCTGAGTTGATTCTTGAAATGAAAATTCACGAATTTGAAGTCGAGCTTGAAAAAAACTTTGGACCTGAAATTGCAAGTATGTGTTACGCGCTTCTTGAAAAAGAACAAGACCGTGCACAGGAAGAAGAAAAGGGGATTATTCTCTGGGAATGGAAACTACGAGTAAAACGTCTTTTTCGCAAAAGTGCTTGAAGTATTTTTTAAAAAAACTTTCAAAAAACACTAAAAAAAGCTTCCTTTTTCTTGAAAAACAGGCAAATTATAGAAAATTACCATGTTTTTTAGAACAAAAACATTCTTCTTGGCACATTTCTTGCTCTCATTTTTAGGGCTTGGTTTGCTCCATACTTTGTATGCTTCTGAAAATGATATTTTAGAAATTTCGGATGTTCTCACCACTCATCAGACGGAAGTGAACCGTGTTTTATTGACTTCTGTTTCTGATTCACTTTCACTTTTAGATCAAGAAGATTTCCTTACTTTGAATTTAGATACGGTTGTTGTAACTTTATCAGATTCAACTCGCAAAAAAGTTTCTTCTTTGGATTCAGAAGACCAAGAGTTTCCGATCTTGTCTGGAGAAAATCAGTTACGCGGTTTTAATTTTGATATTCCTTTTTTCTTTTCCTCCGGGAGTTCACAAAATTTTATTTATCCGATAACAATTTTAGCAAAGAATTCAGTTTCGATTTTAGAAAAAGCGGATATTTTTATCATTTTAGATGCGCGTCAGTTTTTTGAACCAAAAAACTGTGCGGTAGTATTTTTACTTCAGAAAAATCCATTTAATTTGAAGCTATTTGGAAATCTTTTATATTTCATTGTGTTAGAGAAAGATACAACGAAAAGCTGGTTTCATATTGTAGAAGACCAAGGGTTTTTCACTCATATTGCAAAAGTGGAAAGGTTGCAGTTTTTGACGAAGTTTAAGGAAAAACTTGTTGTAGATTGGAAGCAGAAGAATGAGTCATCTGCGTTTTGGCAGGCCTGCTGGTGCAGGGTTTATAATTTCATCGATCGATTGCCTTGGAAATTAAGAAGTGATTTTGAGGTTGTGTTGGCAAAAGGATTCAGATCGAAGAGCCTTACTATTAAAATTGAAATTCCTTTGAGTGTATCTACTAACGACGAATTTACTCGTTTTCAAAGTCTGTTTTTCCAATTTGATAATTTCTTCTATCAGAATCTTGTTGTCGGATAAAATTCTAAATTTGTTTGTTTTTCAAGCCGCAGTTGAAAATCTTTGTTTATGGCTTCCAAAGTGAAACGATCTTCTTTTCAAAAATTGTTAAATGCGATGAAAAAGATGTCTCTTGAAGTAAATGATTATGAGATTTGCAGACGTTTAGAAACGATTATGATGACCAGTAAAGAAGATCTAAGCCAAGTAGTTGTAAAATCTCTTTTGGATAATCCGTTAGACTTTGATCCAAAGACGTTACCCGAGCCCTACGGACAGTATATTCGACATTTTGTATATATGGTTAAAAGAAATAAAAAACAAGGTATCGATACAAATTTTGATTCACCGGTAAATAATTCTAAATCTTCTGAAAAACAAATACAGACATCAACAACTGATTTATTAAAAACACCTTCTAAAAAAGCCTTAAAACATTAAAAAGTCCCTGTGCTGACCACAGGACAAAAAATAAAAATTTAAATGTCGAATAATCGTCACTGTGTGTCGAAAAACTTGTCATAAAAGAGGACCTTCTATAAAAAGAGGCAGCTAATGGGCAAATAAATAAATGCCTAAAAATAAGCACATAGTGTAAACGACATAAAGAATAGTGCTATATGTGAAAAAGACATAACAATTGGTACCTTTAAAAGATATATTTTTGAAAAATTAATAATTTAATAGAGGAGTATAAAATCTTTTAGTCCGTTTTTTGGTATTTTTGCGAATAGCTCAAGTAAGCAAGAAGAAGAGAAATGGGTGTGCCACCTAAATAAATGACCAAAAATGAGCAAATGAATAGAAAATAGTAGGGACAGTTCTAAAATTTTTCGATAATTCGGAATTTTAAGCAAATAAAAGGCAAAGCTATAAGCGCCCTAATAATGAGAACTGTTAAAGCCCACTTATGGGCAGTTCTAAATAAAGCTTCGTATTCTGCATCTTGTCTAAAGCCCCGGTGCTACCAAGACCGTGAACATGTGAAACCATGCCAGCTTGTCATGAGTAATGAGAATTCATATGAATGTAAAAAGGGCAGAAAATAAGTTTACGAAACGTCTACATTTAGGAGAATAGAAGCCAAAAGCTATGGCTGAAGTAATTAAATTGCGGGTAAAATGTCACGCCTGTTCATATATGATAGAAGGCTCTGCTAAGTACGGAGCGGGACATTATGTCCCAGAAGGGTGAATTTTGAATTTGTAGCGATTGGAAAAATAGAAACTCCAAAAGGTCGAAGAGTAAAAGCCGAAATTTCAGCAATTTGCCCGAATTGCGGAGTTGCAAATAAATGGACTATATAGTGATTATTTAAAGGTCATATATTTGATTAAAAATAATCTACTTAAATTAAATAAAAATAAGCTTAATGATTAAAATAAAGCGATCCTGCTGCTTATGCTGCTCGAATTCTGAAGCGAATATTGATTTTGAAATGTAATTTAAGTTAGCTATGATCCGTTTTCTGAAAATTTAGACATGAAAATGCTATAGCTTGATTTCTAAATGCGGGGACTGCTCTGAAAAAGTACAATTTTGCAAACAAATTTTAAAATTGATAACGACGCATATTCTTTTAAATAATTTTTTAGCGATAGATTTGCACTATTTTAATAAATACAGAGTCTCTAAAAAATTCAAATTACCGTTTTTGCGGCCGTCATAAATTTTGTACACAAAATCTCTAATTTGGAAAGCAAATAAATACATAGGCCCCTATTGCGCGCTTAAATATTATTTATAATAATGGATTAAAAATAATCTAAAATAAAAGATTAAAATAATTATGAATTTTATGGGTAACATATTAAAAAATAAAAGTTCTCTATAATCAATACGAAGTGAATGATTATGTTGTGGTTCTCCAAACGAACCTTAAAGAAGTGAGTCCGTGTTGCCGTACTGGTTTTCTTGGCTCTGTCAAATCAAGAATGCCGGTATTTAGGAATCAATATTGAGTTTTTATTCGCCAAAATTTTCTCCACAAATTCGCGTAAAATAACAAGAATTATGGTGTAGGAACTTTCTTTTAGAAAAGTTATTTATACAGGGAAAAAGTAAAAAAGAATGCGAGATCATATTTTTAATTGTAGAAATTAGAGAATAAAATGTAAGCCATTTTTGAAAATTAATTCTCCATCTGTTTCATGGAAACGGTAGATTGAGGCAGTTTTGTTAATCACCACTATGGAATTTTTCAACAACTTCTATTATTACTTCGGGCGCTGCATAAAATGTAGTGTTGGCCAAATCGTAAAATGTCGGAACTGTTGAAAAACGGCTGAAAATTTTTTGTTTTACCCGAATTTTGGATACGATTTTTAGATGAATTTTACTACTCCGCAATACTTTCTTTTTTTTGTAATCGTTTGTTGTATTCGATGGATTCTTACTTGGACCTTTCTGAAAAAAAAATCGATTGTTCTTTATTTTTTACTTTGTGTTAGTTATTTTTTTTATTTTTCTTGGGACTATCGATTTGGAATTTTAATTCTTTTTACTACGGTTTTAGATTATTCCGTGGGAATGGCTTTGAATTTTCAAAAAACACTTTCAAAGCGGAAACTTCTTCTCGTTCTTTCCTTATTTGGAAATCTTTCTGTTTTAGGTTTTTTTAAATACTTTCATTTTTTTACAGATTCGTTTTTGATTTTGTTTCATTCTTTAGGTTGGGATTTTTCCGCACCGAGTTTGAAGGTAATTTTACCGGTTGGGATTTCATTTTATACGTTTCAATCGCTAAGTTATTCTATAGATGTTTATAGAAAACAGATTCCGGCGGAAAAAAATTTTTTCCGTTATGCGTTGTTTCTTTCCTTTTTCCCTCAGCTTGTCGCTGGTCCGATCGTTTCCGCGAGAACCCTTTTACCCGCTTTGCAAAATATGTTCTCTTGGAAATACGTTCCCATTCGAGAAGGACTTTGGTTGATTCTTTCGGGTCTTGTAAAGAAGACTGTGATTGCGGATAGAATTTCTACTATTTCCGACTTCGTTTATCAATTTCCGGAATCGGTTTCGACCCTTTTTGCTTGGATGGGGGTTGTTTCTTATTCCATTCAGATCTACTGCGATTTTTCGGGTTATACGGACATCGCGATTGGCTCAGCTCTTCTTTTAGGTGTTCGTTTACCTGAGAATTTTAGACTTCCTTACACTGCTATGAGCTTTTCAGATTTTTGGAGAAGGTGGCATATTTCTCTTTCCGGTTGGCTTAGGGAATATCTTTACATCCCTCTCGGAGGAAATCGTATTTCGAATTTTATTACGTATCGAAATCTTTTGATTACTATGATTTTGGGCGGACTTTGGCACGGGGCAAGTTGGAATTTTGTAGTCTGGGGTTTTTTGCATGGGTTTTTTCTTATTTTGGAAAAATGTGTCCAAGACTCGATCAATCTTTCTTGGAAAGAAAATTCTTTTTTAAGCCGCGGCATTAAATTAGTATATCATATTTTTGTAATATTTTCAGTTTGTTTGATCTGGATTTTTTTTAGATCGAAAACTTTTTCTGGATCGATTGGACTTTTGAAAACTTTATTTTCATTTCATGGCGGTATCGAGCCGACTTATACAATGCAGAATCAGTTTTTAATAATTTTGTTCTTTGTGTTTTTGGCTACTTGGATTGGAAAAAAAGAGGAGTTATACGGGGCTTTTTCCAATTTTAGAGAAAATCTGTCTTGGGTTTTATTTGCTTTTGCGAGCGTTTTAGGTTTTATGATTGCTGTGGTCTTAACCGCGGAATCAAAACCGTTTCTTTATTTTGTTTTCTAAAAAAGTTCTGCGTAGGGTATCTTTAATTATTTGATGATCATCCTTATAGAGATAAAGTTTTCTTTCTCCGCATTTGGTTATGGAAAATGGTCTTCCATAAATTTCCAATAAACGATCCTCTCCTAATCCTTCCGTAAAAACCGCAATAATTCCCGAACTATCTTTAAAATACCATTCTCTATTTGAAATCGTATGAGAACCTTCTAATGTTCCGTACGAAACATGAACCGACTGGACTTTTTCTTTGGAAAAGACCCGAATCTTTTTTGCGGTCCAAAAATCAGAAATGACAAGATAAATCGGGGTTTTTCTTGTTATTTCGTCTATACACAGCGCTTCCTGTGGTATTGTCCGGAAAAGTTTAAAAAACGTGTTTTCGATGTTTGGAGTCTTTTTTTGTCCGATTGTACATACGAATATAATAAAAATTAAAAGTGTTAGTAATTGTTTTGGAAATCCGGCTAAAAAGGCCAAAAAAAACGGAGCCAATATCAAGGAAGGTGTCGCATAACGCAGGCTATATTCATCTATATAAGATCCGGTTAAAATCGGAGAAAAAAATAGTATTACTAAAAAGAAAAATAAAAAAGAAATCGTTTTCGTTTTTCGAATTTTTATAAAACCGACTATCAAAGAAATGATTAGAATCAAAATTAGAATTGCGGCTATCGGTACGTTTTCTTGAAATCCGGAAAATATCCAGGTTTGTGCTTGGGTTAAAAAAAGAGTAACGTCTTTTGTTGCCTGAGTTATAGAATTTTGAATTGGAATTCTTCCTGGTTTTTCTATGAATAAAAAAGATTTTAAAATTCTATGTAAAATTAAACCAGCGATTCCGGATACGAATAAGATCTTTGAACTTTCAGGTAAAAAACGTTTCCATTTGGAATCGCTTTTTGTTTGAGTAATGAATGAAAATCGCGATTGTAATAGTCCTGCCATTATTCCTGGAATGATTAATTCTACGATTAGGATTTGATCAGATGCGATTGTAAGCGTGATCCATAAAGATAAAATCCATACTTTATGTTTTTGGAATGTTTTGTGGATCGTTGGCCAGACATATAATAAAGTCAAGAACGCGCTTAAATGGATGGAAGGTAAAAATAGGATATAAAGGGCTGGAAAATTTTTTGTCATTAAAAGTATAAACGACACTAAAACCAATACCCAAGATTGGATCCGTTTTGTTTCTTTTGGATTTAATGGTTTTTGTTTTATTTCCTCTTCTGCAAAAATCCAAAAACGTTCCATCAAAACCAAAAACAAGATCGTTTGTATGAATGCAAATGCGACTAACGCTTTTTGTGCGTTTTCGAAAATCAATAACAAAATAGAAATGATCGGAAGGTCTGGAAAGAAATAGGGAGAAGGAGTAAAAGACCATGAAAAAAAATCGCCCCCGTCTCTAAATACGTCCAACACAAGGGTTGGAAGATAGAGTATGTCCGAATTGAGGTAGATTTTTTCCGGACTGGAAGCCAAAGAAAAAAAAAGGGAAACTAAAAATAAAATCAGACTGAGTGTGTATTGTAACATTCTGTTAAAAAGTAAACTCGATTTGTAAAACGAATTTCTTTTCGAGTCAAGGGTAAAGCTAAAAAGAAGTTCCTGGACATAAAGTTTGATTTTAAGAATTTGTTGTTTTATCGATCTCTAAAAATTGAGTATTTTAAATTTTTATCGCAAAACCTTATTTAAGCGAAAAATGTCGGGATCTATTATAGTTCCGAGCAGTAAAATTCTATAAAGTGATGTGAGGCCAATGCGGAATCGATTGGATCTTTGAGCTAAATAGAATATTCCGATCTGTTGTGTTTGACACTGCTATAGTTTTGAAAAATTCTATAGCAGCGATTAACAAAATTGCTTCAATCGACCATTTCATGAAACAGTATGAAGAGGGAGAATTCGTTTTTCAATAACTTAAGCAGAATGTCTCTTTATGGGTCGAAATACGTTTTCACTTTATGATGAAGGTCGCCAAACAACACTTTTACGTAGAGATTTTTAGGATTTTTTATAAAAAGGAAGTTATACTTTGGATTTGATAAAAAATACAGTTTTTAAAACGACATCCAAACGAACCAATCACGGATTGATTTTAATCGTTGGATTTTTAATTTTATTTCTTTTAGATTTTTTTTTCTTTCGGGTTTTGATTTGGAAAGTTCCGAACGAATCTCCTTGGAGTTCCAATCACTTCTATAATTTTTTATACGAATATTTTTCTCTTCAAGAAAAACAAAAAAGAAATTATAGAATCCTAATTATAGGTTCTAGTATCGCTCATTATTCTTTCGATCGAAAATCTTTTGAGAAAGATATTTTCAAAAGATCCGGTAAAAATGTAGAAGTAGAATTTCTTTCCTATGCTGGAATGACTCCTTTGGACGCTTGGCTTTGTCGCCAAAAGATCGCGGAGTTAAAACCGGATTTTGTAATTTTTCCGATTAACTTTATCGACTGGAGATTACATCGTGCGTATTCTCTAAACCCAGAATATAAAAACGAAACGATCGATTCAAAAATTTTGCTTTTGGACGCGCTCGATTTTTTTGAAGCTCCTCAATCTAGATTTATCTTTCCTTTAGAAACTGCGATCGAATTCTTTTCGGAACTTGGATTTGCAAAAACCAGCGAATACGTTTCCGCGTTTCTTTTTGGTTTTTATCGTTACAAAGATGTTTTTTGGAAAAATCTTCGTTCTCTTTATGATCACCGTTATGGTAGAAATACTAGCTATCACGGATACAATGGAGTTCAAATTCCGGAAAGAGTAACTTCTCTGGGTTGGACCGGTAAGAAATTCTCTTTTATCCTTACGAAAAAGATGAAAACGGAGGGTTTTTGGGTTCAGATTGTACCTGAAATTCTTACGTCTGGTCCTTTGAAAATTACATTCAAAAAAAAGAATATAATTCAGTCTTTTTCTTTTGCAGAACCTGGTTGGAAGAAAATCCTTTTGGACAATTCCTTTGTGGTTGAAAGTCCAGATTTACTTATTACTGCGGAACTTTCTTCCACCTGGATTCCCTTTTTTGCGTTAGGAGAAAACAAGGACTGGAATTACGACCGGCTGGGGGTTAGGCTTCAACAAACTTTTGGAACCGAGATTCCTAAAAACGGTATGCAGTATACCAGAGAGGAAAGGCTCGAGGATATTCGTTATTTATATATGAGTGATCTAGAATATTCTAAATACTTTAATTTTAGATTGCTTGAAGATTTTGATCAAAGACCCGGGATCGGCTATTTGATTGCGCTCAAGGATGCGAAACTTAGAATTAAAGAAGAGAATTTTGTTCCAGTGTTACACTTCCAATATTTGCAGAAAATTTCCGGCTTTTTAAAAGAAAAAAAAATCCCTCTTTGGATCGTAAACAATCCTGAAAATCCGATCAGTTTAGATTGGTACGTAAAATCTAATTGGTATCAAGATCATCTTTTATTTTTAAAAGGACTTTCGGGGGATTTGGTTTTTTTTAGCGATTTAAAAGATTCTCTGTCCATGCAGGATTTTAGTGACTATCATCATTTTACGTTTCCGGGTATGATGAAAATGAGTTCGATTTATGCGAATGAATTCGTCAAAATTTCTGAAAGACAGAGTAGTAATCTTTTAAAACCATGATCTATAGCCGTATTCGGCGAATTACAGTTTGAGAGGCGTTTCATTTTATTTATGAGTAGGGTCAAAGTTGCCGTTTTAGGCGCCACTGGTTCCGTTGGTCAGAGGTTCATTCAATTGTTGGATCGTCATCCTTTTTTCGAAGTTACTCACCTTTGCGCTTCTGAGAATAGCGCCGGTAAAACATACGGTGAAGTAATGAAAACTCGGTGGAAAATTTCTTCCGATATTCCTGCCTATGCTAAAAATTTAGTGATCACTACTCCCGATCCAGCGAAAACAAAAGACGCTGTATTAGCTTTTTCTGGTTTAGATTCTAACATCGCCGGTGAAGTAGAAAAAAATTACGCGAACGCCGGCATTCATATCATTTCCAATTCTAAAAATCATAGAATGGACCCGACGGTTCCGATTCTTTCTGCGGAGGTAAATTCTTCTCATCTGGAAGTTTTAACTTCTCAAAAAACGAAAGGTAAGATCATTACCAATTCGAACTGCACGATCATGGGTGTTACAATTTCTCTCAAACCTCTTTTGGATCGTTTTGGAATTGAGTCCGTTATGCTCTTCTCCATGCAGGCGATCAGCGGCGCTGGTTATCCTGGAGTTCCAACGATGGATATTTTAGGAAACGTGATTCCTCATATCGGAGGTGAAGAAGAAAAAGCGGAGATAGAACCTCTTAAATGTTTGGGTAAGGTTGAGAATGGAAAAATTTTACACGCCGATTTTTCCATTTCCGCACATTGTAATCGTGTTCCCGTTTTTGACGGTCATACGGTTTGTGTTTCCGTTCAATTCAAAAAGAAACCTTCTAGGGAAGAAATTATTTCCTCTTGGAAAGATTTTTCTGGAGAACCACAGACGTTAGGCCTTCCTTCAGCGCCAAATCCGGTTATTCTTTTTAGAGAAGAAGAAGATAGACCACAACCTAGGTTAGATCTGGATACTGGTAAAGGAATGACTACGGTGATAGGCCGTCTCAGACCGGATCCTATTTTTGATTGGAAATATGTCGTTTTAAGTCACAATACAATTCGAGGAGCTGCGGGCGCTGCATTATTAAATGCAGAACTTCTTTACAAAAAAAATTTCTTGGGATAATAATGTCATTCCATGCTGGAACCTCAATCTCCTGAACTCAAGGTAGCGGATTATAATACCGCATTACAATTGACTCAGTCGCTTGAGGCCAGAAACGATTTTCAATATAAGAAAATTCATAAGCTTTTACTTGTCGTCTCTGATTGGACAGATAAGTTTCTCGCAAACAAGGTGCTTCCCAATGTGGATCAATTGTCTAAGGAATTGAGTCTTGATAAAGACAAGACCTTACAATTCCTCAAAGAACTTTGCACAAAATACAATCCCCCCATCATTAAAAAAATTTGTATGGTGGATTTAAATCCTAAGGGAGATATGTCCGACGGCACGATCGAATCTTGTCTTAAAATGAATTCGGTATTTGCCAGACCACAACTGACAGATACTTCTACAAGTCATCGTTACGTGGAGGGTATTAATCAACTTACATTCAATTCGATTTCGCGTTGGATTCGTGAAAATAGAACGTCTTTGGGTAAAAATGAATTTATCAAGCGGATTCATTCCGCAATTTTGGAAAATAAACTTTCTAGTACATATGCTTCCACAGAAATTGGTAATCTTTTCAAAGATCCATTTGACGTTAATCCCGAACTAAAACAGATCACGATTAATATTCATCTCAAACCCGTTCTAAAAAAATTAGTAGAACAAAAAGTTCTGTTCTTTTTTAGGAACGAACAGGCTCTCAATCCAGGAAATCGTTCCGTATTTTATTATAATATTCATGCAGAGATTTTAAATAGAATTGAAGCCTATAAGATTTTTCTAATGGATAATATCGTTCCAGAGTTACAAAAAATTGGTGCGATAGCTGTTTTATCCGACGAGGAAAAAGAAAACACTCGTTCTCTTGTCAATTCGATTATGCCGTATTTAAGTGCAGCGTATGGAGATCAAAAAACGGCAATGGAAGAACTGATGGTTATGCTTCACGTTGAAGAAGAAGATAAGGAAAAAAAAGAAAAAGAAGAAAAGAAAGTTAAGTTGGGAGAAATTGTAGATTACATTAAGTCCGCCAACCGTCTCGTAGATTTGAACTTTTTGCGCTTTCGAGGTCAACAGATCGAAGAAGAGATTCGAACTTTAGTTGCCAATCACGATCAGATTCTTCATACAGAGTTTGCGGATAAAAATACTCTTTATCATTACGTTCTTCATAAGCTTGCTGTTTCCGGAGCTATCGAAGCGGCGAGAAAAATTTTTGCTTCCACCGGAAATGATAACGAAATCCGAATCTTGGATCGAATGAGGATAAAAGACTTTATTGAAGATAAAGAGTTAGCGACCGCCTTTGATAAGTTAGAACTTTCTAGTTTATTTAAATATCTTCCTTTTTTTACGAGACTTTGGAGAAATATTTTTGGAAACGTTACGGTTCATAAATCCGAAGCCGATCAAATCAAGGCTCATAATACGATTGAGTTGAATAAAAAGATCATTGAAGTTAGGAGTAAAAAGATTCAAGAAGACGCGACTAAACTCGCAGAAAAAAGACTGAAAGAAAAAGATGCCAAAGAACTTGCGGAAAAAAATGTTCGTAAACAACAAACTACAAATCTGAAACAGGAAAAAACTCAAACTACGTTTAAGGAAGTAGATCCACAAAACGCAAAACTTTTAGAAAGGGTTTTAGATATTTTAGACGACTATTGGTCTAATCAACAATATCCGGATAGAAACATTCTTTTGTATGAGATGGATGGGGAAATAGACGAAGACGGTTTGATCAACTTTCTTAAAAAATTCGGGAAAAATGATATTTATTCTTTTATGGTAAGAAATCAGGAAGATAAGTACACGTTTCCGATTTTGATTACAAAACGTTATTTAAAGAAAAAAGGAAAGGAGCTTTTAGATAAAGTTTCTTCGATCATAGACGAACAAAAAAATGCAAGTATGCCTGATCAGGATTTATTTGACTTTTGTATTTCTCTCGAAGCTTTTTTGCGCAAAACCCTACCTAAAATCTGAATTGTCCTAAGTTGCGCTCTCCCGAATAAAGGTATTACATGAAGAGCGAATCCTCTGTTTTTAGAAAAACCAAAATTATCTGTACAATTGGTCCTGCGACCTCGGACAAAAAAATGATTCAGGCTCTTGCCGAAGCCGGAATGAACGTGGCACGTTTGAACATGTCTCATGGAAACCACGACTTTCACAGAAGTATTATTCGTAATATTAAGTCTCTCAATAAGGACGTATTGAAAAACCCGATCGCAATTTTACTCGATACACAAGGACCGGAAATCAGAACAGGGGATCTTCAAGTGGATCATCTAGATCTCAAAGTAGGAGAGACATTCACCTTCCATATTATTCCAGGAGAAGAATCTGAAGAGCAATCTGTGTTCGTAAATTATAAGGATATAGTTAAGGATTTAAAAGTAGGGGATCCAGTAACCGTGGATAACGGTTTGATCAATCTTGTCGTAGAAGAAATCAATGACTCTGCTCTTAAGTGTAAGGTGTTAGACGGTGGAAGGTTGGGTTCTAGAAAACATATCAATCTTCCGGGAATTCGGGTCAATCTTCCTTCAATTACTCCAAAGGATCATAAAGATATTTTGTTCGGATTAGAAGAAGACGTAGATTTTATCGCACTTTCTTTTGTTCGTTCTGCGGAAGACATCAATCAGTTAAAACAAATTATAGAAGAAAATGATGGGCACGCTCAAATTATCGCAAAGATAGAAGATCAAGAAGCGGTGCGTAATATGAAAGAAATCGTGGAAGCCGCGGACGGAGTGATGGTTGCAAGAGGGGACTTGGGAGTAGAAGTTCCGATCGAAGAATTACCGATTTTACAAAGAGCCATTATTAAAGAATGCGCTCTCAAAGGAAAAAGGGTGATTGTTGCCACACATCTTTTAGAATCTATGATTCATAATCCCTCACCTACAAGGGCAGAGGTGACCGACGTCGCCAATGCAATTTATGAAGAAGCGGATGCGATTATGCTTTCGGGTGAAACCGCAGCAGGTAAGTTTCCGGTTCGTTGTGTGGAAATGATGGATAAGATCGCACAACGTGTAGAAAAAACCGGTGGTGTGGATTACGTTAAGGATAAAATTCCGCAGGATAAAAAAGAGCAGATGGCGAGAGCTGCTGCAAAACTTGCAGATTCTCTAAAGTGTCCCGCGATTATAGTAATTACAAGAAGGGGAACCACCGCGTTGAACGTGGCCGGTTTTCATCCTCATTATCCTTTGATTTATGCGTTTACTAACATGACCACTGTTAGGCGAAAGCTCTGGTTGACTCGAGGAGTGATCCCGCATAGAATCGATTTTTCCAAAGATCCTGAAAAGACGATCCGACTTGCAATCGAAACTTTAAAAAAAACGGGAAGGATTGAAGACGGGGATCAGGTTGTAATTTTATCGGACATCATTGCGGGAGAGGATCGAGTAGAAACGATCCAAATCCGAGAAGTAAAAACGTATTTTAATTCGGAAGTGGAAAAACTTTGAAACTGAAGATTCCTTTAATTTTATCTTCCTTATTTTTAAGTTGTTGCTTACAAAATCGAAAACCTTTTGATTTTCAACATGCCAATATCAAATCAGTAATATTTCGTAATTCTCAATTTGAATTTCTTAAGAACATAAAAACGGAATCTGAAATTGCAGAATTTAAAAGTCAATTGATGTTTCTTGAGACTGTTACTGAAATACCTCAAGACTTTGGGAGAAATTGGACACACAATATTGACATTGAAGTAGATGACGATCATCGTAGAGTTTATAGTGGTAGGTGGCTTTATGATACTCGTGAAGGTAATTTTGCACATCTCAATTATCAATTAGAGCCATGGTTTAAGTTGAAAAACTATAAAGAATTTAATGAATATTTAATCCGAATAGGCGTTGTCCCATAAAATTGCCCGCGCTTTTGATTATTGGGAAAACTTAATATATAGATTCTTATATAAATCATCTTACGATTTCTTAAAGGATTATAGCCATTTACAATGGTTATCAGTAGAGTTGTTGAAAAATGAATCGCCACTTAAGTTTCTGCTTCATGGAAATGGTCGATTGAAGTAGTTTTATTGATCGTCACTATGAAATTTTCAACAACTCTAATATTTTAACGTAAGTTCGGTCTAAGAAAATCTGGGCGAATCCGGCTTGCCTAAGGCAAGCCGGACCGGGCTCTCCGCTCTGGTAAATAAATTGTATATAGGAAATAGGATACAAGAATCGACTTTAGTTTCAATTTATTTACCTTGCATCGATCCCTTTCGCGTTATTTTAACTGTCTTAAACTTTGGTTCTTGGAAAACACAATTAAAAAGTCCGTAAGTAAAAAGATAAAGTCGAATGAATATTTGTTTTAACTCCGACAAAGGTGTTGTAGTAAAAATTGTTTGGAGAATTTTTTCAGTCTGGTTCTGAAAAATCGAAATCCTTATATTTATTTCTAGAATACATTCAAATTATTTAAAATACAGTTGAAACAAATGCAAGGAAAAACGGAAATTATCTCCAATAAGAAAGAATCATCGCAACCGCTTGGAGAGCAATCAAGTTGTAACCAGCGCTGATGAAAAAAAATCTCCAAGATCTGCCTTCGAATGCGACCACATTGAGAAAAACGGGAAGATAGAATCCGATCCAAGTATAAATTCCGGAATAGAATCCGTATACCCAGGCGGCTTGGTCTTCTCCCGCGTTCCAAGAAGAGGCCCTCCATACGTTCGTAGTATAAAACAAAACATAAGCGGTGAAAAACGAACCGATTACCATGATTCCCATCGCTTTCCATATTTCCTTTTGTTCGGGTTTGAAATCCAAAGGAATATTCATTTCCTTTCTCCAAACCTTACCAAAGATCGGTCCGTACCAAAGGGACCCTATGATAAAGTTGACAACGACCGCGACTAACACCGCTAAAAAGTTGATATGTAATTCTGGATGCATAATTATTCTTCCTTTTTTAAAAAGATATTCGTAAAATGGAATTAAGCTGATGTCAAGCGCTTCTTTCAAAGAATCCAAATCAAAAATTTTCTTGGTTATTCAATTTGTCTGTAAGCATATATTCAGAAATTATAAAGTTTATTATTTAATTAACGTGAGTTCGGCGTAAGAAAATCTGGACAAATCCGGCTGCCACAAACAGCCGGACCGAGTTTTAAACTCTGGTCAATAAATTGTATATAGTAAAGAAGACACAACAATCTGCTTTAGTTTCCTCGCATCGATCCCTTTCGCGTTATATCAAATTCAAGTTAATTATCTAATGCCTTTTCTCGTAGCTTATTGGGATATAAATCAAATTTACATCGATGAACTCTAATCTTGTCCTTTGTAAGGAATTAGAAAAAACAGTTTTTGGTCTCGCAAAACAGAGCTATACCTATCAATAAAAAATTTTTCAACAACTCTATTTATGCAAGTCTCAAATTTGACCATGAAGGCTTAAAAATTAATTCAACCAGACTTTGGTCTTTATAAGGAGATGAAATTTGAGAATTTTGATCGAGGATGTATGATCTTTTCCGAGTACGTAACAGAATCTAATTGATAATCATCCTCAAAAATTAGTTTTCTGACTACTTTAGAAATGAGGTACAAACATATTCGAGAAGTTGAACGTTATGATTGTTTTAAGCGTTTTTTATAGTCGATTAAAAATAAGAATATACCAATACCGTAACAAGGAATAGCCCAGGCAAACCAAAGTAATCTTAGATGCCACATTTGTATTCCATTGAATAAATAACCTCCGCATTCAAAATCGATATATCGACTATGAAAGGGTATAACAGGAACAAAATAAGTTAGCACATCGGCGGCATGATAAAATTGTTCTTTTAAAAAAAAATACCACAAAGAATTTCCTAACGCACCAACTACGAAAAGCAAAAATAAAAATCGGAAAACGTTTTGTAATTTCAATATTAGATCAGTCTTACTCCATTGAAATAGAAAAGCGAATCCTGTTAGGGTAAGGGAGATTACTATAAAAACGACTGCGAAGGAAATTCCTCCAAAAATGATATAAAAAAATAATTCTACAATCTGTTGCAAAAATATATCGGTCAAAGTATTCATACGAAGATTCTAATGAGTTATATAATAGGCGGCATGATTTTCAGACTTTATCGTTCACTAATAGTTTCAAATACTTATGAAATAAATTAGAGTTGTTAAAAAATTAATTTTCTTCCGTTTTTTCATTAAAACAAATGGGAAAAATCGTTTATAGATATGGGTTTTTTCAAAAATTCTATTTAAAAAATCAAACGTCCTCCGGAAGATCTACGTTATCCGGAACCTTCAAAAAAGACTGAAGAAATTCTCCTATCCCGAACTTCTCAAGTGCATCTAAAACCATACCTGTATAATTAATTGAAGATTGAAATTTCTCAAATTCTAAACGAACTCTGAGTTTTTGAATGTGCAGATAGAGTTTCAATTCTTCTAAACTCATATCAGAAGGATTTTTTCCGAGAAATTGATCGCTTCCTTCAAATGGATTTAGATCCGGAAATTCTTTCATAATCGATCCTTTATCTTAAAAGAAGAGGCTGCGAGCCAAAGAAAAAAAAGAGAAAGAAAAAAACTCACAACACCAACTCCTAAACTAGAGAGTAAAAGATCTCCGCCTGAGATTCTATGTAAAAAAATAAAAAAGGCTCCTAAAAAGCCTAAAGAACCAAACGCAAGAAAGAGGAATCCGATCTTCAAAAAAATGTAGGCTTGAAGTCCCGCTTGAAATCTTTTTGTTAAAAATTTTTGTCCGTAGAGAAGAAGGGTTTGGAAGTATTCCAAAATGGAATCTACCAAAGCGAGAAAATGCGACTTGAGATCGTTTCCTCTTTTTGTATATTCGTTGTTATGCGATTCCTTTGTGGAATCTGATTTTCTTTTTTTTGTCATTGATTGAAACGATATTTTATTTTCTGCGGATGAGCATTCCTACAAGTAGTCCGATTCCAAGTCCTACTCCTAGGCCAATCAACGCTGCCTTTTGTGGGTTTTCTTTGATATAAGCTCCGGTTTCGTCAATAACTTGTTTTGCCCTTTCGGAAGTATCACCCGAAATTTGTTTGATTTTTTCTTTAAAATCGGATACGTGTTCCAAATATTCTTCGCGGGCTTTTCCGGTGATTTTTTTTGCCTTGTCTTTTAGAGACTCTACTTCCTCGTTAAAATCTTCTGTTTTGGATGCCATTGTTTTGTTTCCTCCCGATTCTTTTTCTAAGTTTTCCGTTGAGGAATCAACTACTTTCGCCGTTTTGGAGGTAGGTTTTTTCTCTCGAATTTTGAGGTCTAATAAAAAGGATGGAAAAATTCATCTAAGAAAAAATGAAACGTCTCCGATGATTAAATCCTAAAAAAAATTTATATAAGATCGAAACGTTTCAAGGTGAAAAATTTTTTGCAAAAAATGATGGAACAAGCGTATGAACTGGATTATGAAATTGATTCGTCTGAGAAGACGTCAAAAACAAAGAATCTTCAATAAAGCCTACAGACAAGCATTGAAGTTGATGAAAAAAGAATTTAAGGCGGAAAGGGACCGCCATCTACAAGCTGAAAAAGAACTGGAAAAGTATTATAGAAAAGACGTGGACAGCGAGGCTAAAAAAACCAGAAAGAAAATTCAAGAATTAGATAATTTTAAACTCTTACTAGAAAGAAGAGAAATGGAATTGGATTCTAAAATCGTATTTTTAAACGAACAACTTCAAAAGATAGAAGAATTAAAAGCAAGAATGGACGGAGCGGTCAATCTGATGGCAAGAGCCGGTTCTCTTTCCAATGGTGCGATAGACGACGCTGAAAAAATCAAACAAACCCTAAAAAAGGTTTTTTAAGTTAGGCGAAATCTACCTGAATTGCTGTTCAAAGAGCAGTAGCGGCAAAAGACAACCTTTCTTTCCCTTCAGAAAAGTAATTAAAGAAAGCTGCATATAAAAACGCGATTTAACAAAAAAGAATTCCTGCTGCAGTGTGAGTTCCCACATTTCAGTTTTTTGAATACAAGATTTTTACCGGAATGTCAAATCCTAAGTTTTCTTGTTTTATAATAAAACTATAATAAAATAAAAATATAATACATTGCGGGAGATCTTTATGGGCGATTTAAATAAAGCAGACTTAGAACTTTTTAAACAAAAACTTCCTAGTGACTGGGAAATCAAGTTTCAAAAGGAAGTTCCATTTTTATCCAAGACATTTTCATTTTCAACTTATTTAAGCGGATTGGAGTTTGTAAATTCTCTTGCACATATCGCTGAAAGATTGAACCATCATCCGGATCTTTTTCTAAGTTATCGAAAGGTTACGGTGGAAATTTTCACACATTCTAAAAATACGATCACCGATTTGGATCTTCGTTTTGCGGAAGAATGCGAAAAAATACGCCAGGGCTAAAAATGTTACAATTTTTGAATGTGATTGAAGTTAATCCATATGACTATTCTGAAAAAGAGTATGATATACCGGATACAACTAAAATTGAAAATCCGGAAGAATGGAATGAATTTTGGCTTCAGTGTATCTCCGATCGGAATTTAGGAAATTTAAAGTCGATTTATCAAGGTTCTTATTTAGTGGATATAAGAACAATCGATGACTTTGAACTAGAAACCATTTTAAAAACAGAACTAGAAGAAGTTGAATTTGACGAATACGAAGACCAAGTTGGAAGTTTGGATGGAGGAATTGTTATAAAAAGTGGAAATTCAATTATCATAACTCCTATGTGTTGTGGAGATATTGGGAATCTTAGAGAATGGGAGAAAATTTTAGAATCACAAAACAGCATTTGGAAACAATTGTGGATTGGACATCCTTGGATATTTTACAGAAGAGCGAATGGATTTATAGAAATTTCAAATTATACAGAATCCAATCTTGACGATTTCAATGATATTCAAGCGAAATATAAATTACCCGAAAAAGAATTCGTTTTAGAGCTAAGAAAAATAAGAGAACAACAAAACGAATTCGAAAATCAAATCTATCGAATATTAGATAAGATGAAAATTACCAAAGCAAAAGAAATTGCAAAACTGTTGACTGGAAATCTATAATTAACGTGAGTTCGGCATAACAAATGCGAAAGCTATTATTATGCTGCGATCCATAGTGAGCAGCATTGAGTTTATTATTCGCCCCAATTTTCTTACGTCGAACTCACGTTAATTACAATAAAACTATGTCTTTATTGTAATTTCGCTTTTTCAATTGAGCCGTTAATTTACTCAGTGGTTTAGAGGCATTTCGTTTTTTCCAAAAAAACATCTTTAAGTCTGAAATCAAATGTTTATCTATTCTTTACTTAGACCGAATTCACATTAGATTTTACTTATAGAAAGTTCTATAACTTACCAATTGACATCAGGACAAAACGTATATCGTAAAAAAAATACACTCATTTTTGATAAATCACGTGAGTTTGACGTAAGACAATCTGGGCGAATCCGGCTTGCCTTAGGCCGCCGGACCGGGCTCTCAGCTTTGGTCAATAAATTGCATACAGGAAACATAATATAACAATCGTCTTTAGTTGCAATTTATTGACCTCGCATTGATCCCTTTCGCGTTATTTAGTTTTCCTGAAAAAGTGTTAAAATAGCGAATAACACAAATAAGTTTAAATTCATCTTTCTAATAACGGGAGAAGCCGCCATCAGTTGCAGAATATCGAATTCTTTTCTGGAAATATTTACTATATTGTCTTTGAGAGTTACTCTTCTGCGGACCGGATCAATTTTTAAAGCGCCAAAGTAGAAAAAGAATATAATTCTAACCCATAAAAAAAGCCCGTATGAACCGGGCTTTGAAATTTTAAAAAGTACGGGAGAACTTTTTAAAGTAGAATTCAATCAGGGATAACAATGTTATCATAATTGTCAGTAAATCTATAACCGATTCCCCAGATCGTTTCAATCCATTCTGGTTGAGCTGAATTTTTTTCTAGTTTAGAGCGGATTCTTTTAACATGAGAATCGATCATTCTTTCAAAACCATCCCATTCCATTCCCCAGACCGCTTCTAAGATCATTTCTCTGGAAAAAACTTTTCCGGGAGAAGCCGCCATCAGTTGCAGAATATCGAATTCTTTTCTGGAAATATTTACTATATTGTCTTTGAGAGTTACTCTTCTGCGGACCGGATCAATTTTTAAAGCGCCTCGGATGATTTCGCCGCTAGCACCTACGTTTGGTTTGATTCCCGCTTTTTTATCCCATCTGCGAAAGAATACATCTACTCTTGTCTTGAGTTCTCGAACGGAAAACGGTTTTGTGATATAATCATCCGCGCCTAATTCAAGTCCCATAATTCTATCGATTTCTTCGTTTCTTGCCGTTACTATAAAAATAGGAGTATTTTCGTCATTTCGTCTAACGGTTCTACAAACTTCGATTCCATCTATGTCCGGAAGAGAAAGATCTAAGATAACCATGTCAGGATGATTTGCTTTGTAAAATTTAAGACCTTCTTCTCCACTTGTTTGTAGTGTTGTCGAATAGTGAGCCGAATCCAAGGATTTTCGAATTAAATTTCCAATATCCGGATCGTCTTCTATAACTAAAATTGTTTTCATTGCCAAACTCCCGTGAAATAATTAGAGGATAAAATTACCTTATCTGCAACAGATAAAACCAATGAAATGTTAATAAAGGAATTTTTTTTGTTCGCTATATTTTTACCAAATCTCTTATCGATTTTCGATTTTAAAGATCGAAGTTTTTTTAAATAACTGTGGTAAAAACGTAGATTGTGTTAAATTAATATCAAATATCATTAAAGTTCGAAAGTGTGTAAAAAAACTATGAGCAATCCACTGACATGGGTGATTCTTTCCGTAAACGAAGACGATCTTGATTCTGAATCGGTGACTCGTGAATTAGGCCTTGAACCTGACTTCAGTACTCCGATAGGCGTCACCGATAAGGAAGGCAAACCTCTCGGTTTTGGTCATTGGCAACTACATTCTACCTTGAACGCTCAAGAGCCTTTAGAAGAACATATCTTACAGATATTGGAAAAGGTATTATCTTCGCGCCATAAGGTAAAGGAATTTGGAACTAAACATTCCCTTTGTTTGTACGTTTCTGTAGAGTTTTCGGATTCTTCAAAACAAGAGACGGAAATTTCTTCTCGTATTCTTTTGCTTTTGGGAAATTTAGGAATTAAATTGGTTTTCCAACCTTGGCAGAAAGAATGATTCTATTTATCAAATAACTGTTAGTTGATAAATAATTTTTTTATATTAAAATTTTATAAAGTACTTAAAATAAGTTTATGTAGAAAATTAGAAAAATGAAGCCACTGTAAAATAGACTTTTTACTGATTCTGATAGAATGTTATCACTCCTAGGACTCATGAAAATGGTACTAAAAATAAATAGGTAATTTTGCGAAGATGTAGAAATACTCAAAAATTGCGCCTAACTCATAACTTTTTGAAGGAAATCCCACATTCTAATTTTTTTGGAAACAAATCATAGTACTATTTTCATACATCTGAGTAGTAATTTTGAAATAAATTACCGTCTAACTTGAGTTTGGTGTAAGAAAATTGAAAAGAATAATAGAATTGTTAAAAAAATCCAAATCTGCGACTAACCAAAACGGATTTATCGATTCGTTTTAATGGAAAAACGCAAGAAGACTAATTTTTCAACAGCTCTAATCTAAAAAAGGTAACATTTTGAATAATCTGATGGGTAAAAAATAGTAATCTTTTTGAAAGTGTGGGAACTCTTACATAAACACTGGTGCTAAAAAATCTATTTTATACCTCAATACAAATCAATGAGACTTAATTTGTAGGAACTGTTACAAACCTAGATTTTGCAGTTAAACTTTGAAAATGTAGGGACTTTTACTTTTAGAAAATTATCTATTTTTTTTATATCGAATTGTAAACTAAATTACCATTTATATGGAATTCTAGAAACTCAATTTATAGAAATCAGTAAAATGCCGTAGATTTATTTTTTACTATTGGGACTGTTTACAAACTTTTATATTTTCTGAAATTACGATGAATGTAGACTAACGTTCTTTTTTGAGAGATTCTGCACGACTCATTTGTGTTCTATGTTTTTGAAAGAAAATGTTTAGGAAAGGATTAGAATGACACTGTCCATTTTATAGAATTGAATTAGTTTTTTTAAAGAGCCGCTTGCTCCCGATATAACTAACGTTCTATTTTTAAGTCTAAGATCAAACGCAAAAGAAATCAGTTTCATTACGGCTGGAAGGGGTAGGACCTTGACTTCATTTAGATTGATTTTCACATGGAGATTAGACTGATAAAATAAAAGAGCAAGTACGGATTTCAATTCGTCTAAAGCTACTTCGTCAAAAGATGAAATCAAAGGGGTAACTTCCGTGGTTTGACGGTTTCTTTTAATTTCAAAACGTTCGTATCTTTGGATCGGATTCATGTCGGATCTTTTTAAAATTTTGATTCAAAGAAAGAGTTTTCTTAAGAAATGAAAATTCAACGACAATTTTTTAAATGGATCCTTTCGTTTTTAAAGAAAATGTGGGAGCTACTATTTAACGTGAGTTCGGTATAAGAAATCTGTTCCTTAAAATTTTGTTTTACCGCGAAAAAATGGGTGTGGGAACTCTTACAAAACCTTGAAATTACCGTAAATACTAAAATGTGGGAACTACTACTTATTATTAAGTGGATTTTGGTTTTCTTAGAAGAAGAGATCTTTTCGTATTTGTAAGAGTTCCCACATCTGAAAATTTTGAAAAATTCAATTGCTCTTTTAAATCATAAAGAACCGACAAGAAGTAACATGAACGAATTGAGTCAGGAAATTTTAATCCAGAGAGCCAAGTTTTTATCCGTTCTTAGAAAGTTTTTTGAAAAAAGAAATTATTTAGAAATAGATACTCCTTGTCTGAAATCTGTTCCTTCCATGGAACCCTATTTGGATCCTTTTTTAGTAAGATCTCCTTCCGGAAAAGAAAAAGGATATTTGATTACTTCTCCCGAATATTCCCTTAAAGAGGTATTGTCCAAAGGACTAGAAAGAATATACGAAATTACTCATACGTTTCGCTCCGGAGAGGAGGGGAGTCCGTTTCATAGTGCTGAATTTTTAATGTTAGAATTTTATACCGTTGGGATTTCACTCGAAGGTTTGATGGATTTTTGCACAGATCTTTTAGAAGTATTAGATCAAGAATTTCATTCTTACGGATTTGATCGCAATCAGGTTCAAAAAATATCCGTGGAAGAATCTCTTAAGAGATACGCTTTTTGTGGAATTTCTAAATTGGAACTGGACAGAGTGATCACGGAACATACGTTAAGCGAAATTCCAGCGGAAAAAAGAGCTTATGAAGATTCGTTTTTTATTGTATTCTTAAATCTTGTTGAAAAACATTTACCAAAAGGATTCACTTTTTTATATGATTATCCTCCGGAGTTAGCGGCTCTTTCTAAAATCCGATCCGGTTTCGCAAAACGTTTCGAACTCTATTTCGGAAATTTAGAGTTGGGAAATGCGTTTGAGGAATTGACCGATCCGATTGAACAGATTTCACGGTTTCATTTTGAAAAGGAACTGAGGAAAAATTTAGGAAAGGAAGTTTTTGCAATTGATTCCGGTTTGGAACGGGCTCTTCAGGAAGGAATTCCAGATTCCTGTGGGATTTCGATCGGCTTGGATAGACTTTTTCTCTGTATTTTAGGAGGAAATTCTCTGCGAGAAGTTAGTCCTTACTATGGTAAATTTTAGGATTGGTCGTAAGGCTGACCTATAATAAACTTAGTAGAACGTTGCCTCGCAGGCGCTTGACAGACCGTGTTGAATGCAAGCTACGCTCTCTATGGATCGCGTCAAACTCAGCAGAACGCTCTCTATGGATCGCGTTCTAGATCAATTTTTGAATGGTTGATACCGAATTTATAAAAAAGAATAAAACTTTAGTTGCAGGGAATAAATTCTTCTCTAAATTTTGGTGCGGTAAAAGATTATGGCGAAGAAAGAAAACTACTATATTACCATCAAAGGTAGAAAATACGATCGTAAGTTGATCCAACTTGTGGAAGAATTCACTTCCGGTAAACGGGACGGTAGGATTTCGATCAACGACGCAAAACGTCTTTTAAAAATTGTCAAGGATAACAATGCTTATACGGACATAGAAAAACATACGATCGAATACATTCGTGAGAATTATAAATTCACCGAAAAATCGGACGAATGGTTCCGTTCAGAAATCCGTAAATGGGCTGCTAAAAAAGTGCAAGAAGCTAAAAAGAAAAGTAATGTAGAATCCATTGTGATTGATGATTCTGAGGTTCCGGAAGTAAACTTTCCTTCTAGTTGGGGGGAAGACAAAATCGAAGTTGTTGAAATCACAGAAACTTCTACGAGAGGCTGGAGAGAAAATTCAAATCTTTCATCCATAACTTCTCACTCTAAAAAAAATAAAAGAATCGTTCCTACTTTAATTTTTCTTTCTGGTCTTTTGATTTTACTAGGTTTGGTTTATTTTTTTCGAACCTTATTTTATCGAGAAAATTTCGAACAGATCGTAAAAGTGGAATCTACGATCGTTTCTGATCCAAAAGAAAAACAATCCGACGTTTCGACGGAAAAAGTAAAATCTATAAATACAAAGGAAATCAGAAAAAAAAATGTAAGATCTAAAAAAGAAGAATCGGAAATCCCAAAAAACGCTCTTACAATTTTAAAACCTCAAATTGGAAAAAAGTTAGAATCTAAATCCTTATTTTCCTCGTTCGCTTCCACAGAAGAATTTTCTTCCAATCCTCAATTTAGAGAAATTGAATCTAATGTAATTCGTTTTGAAAAAAACAGCATTCAGATTCATAAAGAGTCAAGGCCAGGTCTTAATCGCCTGTCTCGCTGGATGAAACAAGATTCTTCGATCCGAGTTAAAGTTATTGGTCATACTTCTTTGGAAGGTACCGAAGACACCAATCAAAAAGTTTCTTTGCTTCGTGCACAAACGGTCCGAGATTATATTGCTGGGAACGGTATTTCCAAAGATCGTTTTGAAATTATTCCTAAAGGTGCAAGTGTTCCTATCGGCGATAATTCTAAGGAAGAGGGGAAGGAAATGAATCGTAGAGTGGAGCTTAGAATTTATAACTGAGGATTCACTCAAATTTTTTTGTCGATTTTAACCTGAGTTGATATAAGAAAGTTTGGTTGAAAAACTCAGACCGTGTTTGAATTCGTAAGTGTAATGATTTGCTTTTGCATTGGTGAATCAGGTTTTTAAGTGGCAAGTTGTAAAATTCTTTTCTAAAGCTTTCAAAACCCTATTTTTCAATCTTCCTCTGAAAAATCCTATACAAACTAAATGCTTGCAACAGCATGAATTTTATAACTTGTCCTATTTTGTTGATGAACTGGAAGGACAACTCGTAGAAGGGCAGGTTCACTCAGGAGAAAACAATGGCATTCGATATAGAAATGATTCGCTCCCGATACGATAAGATCGGGGGCCTTGTTACAAAAGCAAGAAAAGTCGTTGGAAGACCTCTTACTCTTACCGAAAAAATTCTTTATTCCCATCTCTGGGATGGCGAACCCAAAACCCATTATGAAAAAGGAAAGTCTTACGTGGATTTTGCGCCTGACAGAGTTGCGATGCAAGACGCTACGGCTCAGATGGCTCTGTTGCAGTTTATGTCTGCGGGTAGAAGTAAGGTCGCAGTTCCGTCCACCGTTCACTGTGATCACCTGATCCAAGCGAAAGATGGTGCGGCAGAAGACTTAAAAACGGCAAACACGGTAAACAAAGAAGTTTACGATTTTCTTTCTTCCGTTTCTAACAAATACGGAATCGGTTTTTGGAAGCCGGGTGCTGGAATTATCCATCAGGTCGTTTTAGAAAACTATGCCTTCCCAGGCGGAATGATGATCGGAACCGATTCTCATACTGTAAACGCAGGTGGTTTAGGTATGATCGCAATCGGAGTTGGTGGTGCCGATGCCGTAGACGTTATGGCTGGTATGGCTTGGGAATTAAAATTTCCAAAACTCATAGGTGTAAAACTCACAGGTAAACTTTCTGGTTGGGCTTCTGCAAAAGATATTATCTTAAAAGTTGCTGGGATTCTTACCGTAAAAGGTGGGACCGGTGCAATCGTGGAATATTTCGGCGAAGGGGCAGACAGTCTTTCTTGCACTGGTAAAGGAACGATCTGCAATATGGGCGCGGAGATAGGAGCCACTACTTCGGTGTTTGGTTATGATCGGAACATGAGAGAATATCTTTTAAAGACAAATCGTAAAGACGTCGCCGATCTTGCAGATAAAATTGCGGAACATTTAACCGGGGATAAAGAAGTATATGCGGACCCTTCTCAATATTTTGATCAGGTTATAGAAATCAATTTGTCGGAACTCGAACCTTTTATCAACGGACCTTTTACTCCTGACCTTGCGACTCCTCTTTCTAAGTTTAAGGAAGCGGTTCAACAAAACGGTTGGCCTACCAACTTAGAAGTAGGTTTGATTGGTTCTTGTACAAATTCTTCTTACGAAGACATTACCCGTGCCGCTTCTGTAGCAAAACAAGCGGCGGATAAAAACTTAGAAGTAAAGGCAGAATACACTGTAACTCCAGGTTCGGAAATGATACGTTATACAATTGAACGTGACGGCCTGATAAAAACATTCTCAGATATAGGAGGAGTGGTTCTTGCAAACGCCTGCGGTCCTTGTATCGGTCAGTGGAGCCGTCATACAAAAGATCCTGAGAGAAAAAATTCGATCATCACTTCGTTTAACAGAAATTTTGCGAAACGGAATGATGGTCTTGCGGGGACTCACGCATTTGTTGCGTCACCCGAAATTGTAACCGCTTTTGCGATTGCTGGTAAATTGGATTTTAATCCGATTACAGATTCCTTAAAAACCAAGGATGGAAAAGATGTAAAATTGGACCCGCCAACTGGTCTTGATTTTCCTCCAAACGGTTTTGACGTAAAGGACGCCGGTTTTATCGCTCCTGCTGCGGACGGTTCTAAAGTAAACGTTGCGGTAGATCCTAAATCGGATCGTCTTCAGCTTCTTGCTCCATTTACTCCTTGGGAAAAAACGGACTTAAAAGGTTTGAAACTTCTCATCAAGGCCAAAGGGAAATGTACTACGGATCATATTTCTATGGCGGGTCCTTGGTTAAAATACAGAGGACATTTAGACAATATTTCCAATAACCTTTTGATCGGAGCGGTGAATTCGTTTAACGATAAGACCAACGAAGTCAAAAATCAACTTTCAGGAAGTTATGAGTCAGTTCCTCAAACTGCAAGGGCTTATAAAGCCAAAGGAATCGGGTCCATCGTAGTAGGAGATGAAAACTATGGAGAAGGTTCTTCCAGAGAACACGCTGCAATGGAACCTAGACATCTTGGAGTGAGAGCGGTTATCGTAAAATCCTTTGCTAGAATTCATGAAACGAATTTAAAAAAACAAGGGATGCTTGCTCTTACGTTTGCGGATAAGTCGGACTATGATAAGATCCAAGAAGAGGACTCTATTGATATTTTGGGTCTGACTTCTTTCCAAGAGGGAGTTCCTTTGACTCTCGTATTACACCACAAAGACGGTTCTTCTGAAGAGATTAAAGCCAATCATACTTTTAACTCACAACAGATTGTTTGGTTCAAAGCGGGTAGTGCGCTTAATTTAATCAGCGAAGAACAAAAGAAAAAAGGATAACTCGCGAAAGATTTGTTGGTGTAAATTTCTAAGTTTTCCTTTTAAATTTCAATTGGAGTTTGAAAGGAAAACTTTTATCTTTAAAATCATACAACTGCACATAACGTATTTTTGTTCGGGGGTTATGATTTTTTGTGTTTAAAATTTGATCAGATATATTGAAATATTTTACTTTTTTAAAGTATAGAAATCTTTACTTGTAAAGTAGTTCTACATATCATATATCAAACTAACGTTATCTAGACTTTTTTTTAGCTGTTTCCGGTTCTAAACCTTTTCTAAAAATTCTTGAGGCTTCTTTGATGGTGGCTTGAATTTCAGTGTGAGGTATTTTATATACACACTGGCCCATAAAACCTAAAGCAAAAGTAAGAGAAGAGATCGCATAAGCAACCGATTTTAAGTCTGCCTTAGAATCGATTTTACCTACTTTTTTAAACTTTTCCAATTCTCCCATAAATTCGGGAATGATTTTTGTATAAATTTTCTTTTGAATGATTCGACTTACTTCAGAATCTAAAATGACCTGACTTACTGCAACTTTCATAAAGTCTTCGGCTTCTTTAAAGTCTTTACATTTACGACTAATCATACGTTGAAGACTTGTTTCTAAATCCAAATAACTTTCTGAGTTTTCAGAAATGCGATTAGAGTTCTCTTTTTTGATTTCTTCTGATCGAGTGAGAATCGCTTCTAAAAGTCCTTTTTTATTTCCAAAGTATCTAAAGATCAAAGCTTCATTTGCATTTGCAACCTTTGCTATGTCTTTAGTATTCGCTCCATCGTAACCTTTTTTTGCAAAAACTTGAATAGCCGCTAAAAGAATAGCCGTTTCGGTAGCGGCCCGATCTCTTTTGCGAATCATCGCTTCAGAGATAACGTTATCTTTTGTTCGTAAGTTTATCTTTGATTTAAGCGATTTCATTTTGCTCCCTATAAAAGTTAAAACGGTAGATAGTGTCACTCACTATTTCGAAAAAGTAATTGAATCTATTTTAAATAGTCTATGGGATCTAAATTGAATATGTTTAAAGATTATTAAACTATTATACATCTTTGAACTTTTAAAACGCAAAAACTATCATACAATTCATAGATATGAAAAGATATTTTTTAATCCAAGCCATTCGTGTCTGAATTTATAAAAAACGACTTTCTATTTGAATTATTTTACAAAGAAAAAGAAATCAATACGGCTTGATGGAAGGGTTCGTTTGGATTCTAAAGTAACCGTTAAATCTGAAAAGGATATTTGTTTTTCTTGAAATAAGATCAAGCAGTTATTAAGTTTATTTTAAAATTAGAATATACGATGTTTGAAATATTATAGAACGGGTTTTATTCAGTCTTTGAAGAATAAAACTTTTTTACTTTTTCCACGTAATTACGAGTTTCTCTGTAAGGAGGAATTCCGGAGTAACGATCTACGGCGCTGGGACCAGCGTTGTAAGCAGCCAGAGCGTGATCTAAATTCTTGTATTTGTTCAAAAGGTCGCTCAAAAATTTAGTTCCTCCTGCCACGTTTTCCGCAGGATCAAAAGGGTCTTCAACTCCAAGTGAATCTGCAGTGGAAGGCATGAGTTGCATTAGACCGATTGCGCCTTTGGGAGAAACCGCATCTGTTTTAAAATTAGATTCTGCTTTGATAACACTCTGAACCAGTCTAGGATCAAGATTGTTTTTTTCGGATTCTTGGTGGATAATTTTGGAGAGACTTGGTTCTATATTTTTTAGATCTTTGCCGAAACTTTTTTCCTTTTCAAAATTGGAAATGGATTTTTCCCGTTCCGCTTTTAAAATAGAGTCAAATGTTTGTTCTTTTGATTGAATTGGAGCTTCTTTTACAAAACGATTTTCGATTTCCTGGATTCTACTTAAGACCAATTGTACGTTTGGAATTTCTTCAATTCTCATATTATGTCTCTCGGAAGATTCTTCCAAAATCATGATCTTTTTTTGACTTTTTCAAGGGATTCTTGATAAATCAGCAGCTTAGGAAATATTGTCTTTTGTGATTGAAATTGCCGTCACATCCAGAATATCCGCGTTTCCAATTTTATATGCTAAATCTAGAGGTTTTTTCGAAAAGGAAGGAATTCAGGTCCAGATTCGAGTTTTAGAAAGTTACGACGCGATTTTAGCTTTTTTAAGTTCAGGAAAAATAGAAGTGGGAGAAATCCCGTTTACCACTTGGTTAGATCTTCATTTAAAAAAAACCGTACCGAACAAATCCATCGTTCGAGGAATGATTCTCTCTCGAATGATTCATTCTTTTTATTCCAGATACAATTCAAGCACAGATTCTATTTTGGAAGGGACTTCGTATTTAATACCCGTATTACAAAATACTTCGGTGGATAAACTACTGGCTCGAGAGTTTATAAATTCTAGTCGGTTTCGTAAAAAAATTTCTTATAAGTTCATTTATTCCAGATCTTATCTTTTAGAATATGAATTTGCACAGACTACAACTCTTGGATTTATCGGTTCAGTTCAAGAGTTTCACTTTTTAAATAACGGATTTAGAATTTCAGAAGGCAGAGATTTACCGCCGTATCGTCTTCCGGTCAACATACTTGCGTTTAACGGAAAGTTTGCGAAGACATATCCGGATAAAATCAATAAGGTCCAGACTGCTTTGTATCGTGCAATCGAAGCTTTAATTGAAAACACGAGTGATTCTACAGAACACGTAATTCAGGAAAACATACCTGGTTTCAAAGTGGAGTTGGAACAACTTCATTATTTTTATAAACAACCTTCTCAGGACCTAAAAGAGATTCTTTCTCCGGTTGCAACACTCGAAGAGTTAAATTATTTAGGAAGTATTTATTGGAGAGCTATAGAACATCTAACGGATCCTCCGTCGGTTCTTTTAGAAGCTCTTGATTTGGCCGCTAAAGATCCAATTCCTACATATCCCGAAGCGTTGAAAGTAAAAAAGACAGCACTGATGGAAGAACACTTCCGCAGAGAAGACGAATCCAATAGAATCTTGGAAAAAGCTGGAGATCGAAGAGAGTTAGGAGATTTAGTTTCAGACATTCATAATTTGGTTTTGAATATCTACAATTCTAAAAAAGGAGTACGTTTACCTATATTACCTCTTAAAGGAACTGCGTCTGCAATCAGAACTGGAATCAATTCCATATTAGATTTTTTATTTCAAGATATTCGTGCTCAAGAAGTCCGATCATCTGCATTTGAAAACGTTCTGATGATGCAGGGACTCGAGATGGATAAAAGAAATATAGAACTTCAATTCTTGGATGATCGTTTTAATTATTTATTTGAGTTTTCTCCTATTCCGGTAATTTTATTGGATTCTGTTTCTGGAACGTTGATTGCGGGAAATTATAATTTCCGAAGCCTGACCGGTTATAGTAAAGATAACGTGCATAATTTGAAACTAGAAGATCTGTTTCCTGGTATCAAGGAGATGGGAGATTGGTCAACTCCGACTAAGTCTTTGGAAACGATGCTTCGTGTGGATCAAGCAAGAATGAAGTTGAGGGATAAGTCGGAGATGGATGTTTCTTTGAGTATCACGGCTTTGTTTGAAAGAGCCAGGAAGATATATCAGGTTCATATTTTGTATGACTCTGAAAAAAAAGAAACGGAGCAGGCTAAACACGAATTCATTTCTAATATCAGTCATGAACTACGTTCTCCGATGACAAACATACAAGGTTACTTTGAACTTCTAAGAACTGAGATCAACACTTCCTTATCCAACGATCAAAGCGGTATGTTGGACGTGATTGAAAAAAACATCAAACGACTCAATCACCTGATAGAAAATCTTTTAAAATTTGAGGAAGTTCGTGGAGAAGATAACTCTGGTTTGGTTGAAAACTTTGATCCAGCTTTGGTGGTTGAGGAAGTGTTATATTCAAATGAACCTTCCGCAAAAGAAAAAGGTTTGGTTGTAGAACTCGATCTAATCAAAGGATTGAAGGTTCGTGGGATTCGTTTCGAATTTTCTCAGGTGATTACAAATCTTTTCGTAAACGCGATCAAATATACAGAAAAGGGAAAAATCGAAATCAAAATGGTAAAATTCACCGGTGATAACAAACTGGAAATTAATATCAAAGACACAGGAGTAGGAATCGATCCTAAATATATCGAAAAAGTGTTCGAGAGGTTTTTCCGAATTCCAAACGATCGAAACAAAAGGGTTGGGGGCACGGGATTGGGGCTTTCGATTTCTAGAACAATTCTTCACAAAATGAATGGAGAAATTACTTTAGAATCCAGAGTGAATGGAGGGAGTAATTTTAGAGTTTTTTTACCTCTGCAGTCTTCTAAATGAACAAAAAAATATTATATTCAATTTTATTAATTTTCTTATGTTCTTCTGTGTGTTTGCTTTTCTTAAAAGAAGAGAAAGTTTCCAAAAATGATTCTTCTGAAAGTATAAAACTGTCAAACGGGCTCAGTCGAAGTACCATAATTAGGGAAGAAAACTCTCTATTTGAATCCGGAAATTTTTTGAACTTTACCGAGTCGGAAGACTTGTCTTTTTCGAAGGAAACTTCAGAAACAACGTTGTCAAAGAACGGATATTCTAGTTTGTCCCTTGAGGAAAAAGATAGAATTCGAAAAGAAGTGATTCAAAGACTAAAGTCATTTGCAGATCGTTTTCCAAACAATTCGCTGATTCCTAGAGAGTTGACTAAAAAACAAGAAGACAAACGTAAAAAAGATGAAGAAAGAATGTTTGAAATTCGAATGGCACTGTTGGAAGGAAGGGAAGTCGTAAGACCTGAAATGGAATTTTATTTGGATTCTAAAATCAAAAAAACGGAAGATATGGTTGAGATTTTAGAGTATAGTATGAAATTTTTTCAAGATTCTCGTAAAAATGATCAGGGTTCTTCTTTAAAACTTATGGAAGAACGTTTAGTTTCTCTTCGTAAAAGTACGGAAGAGTTGGTTGTGGCGAAAAAAAAATTAGAAATACCTTAAACCTACATAAAAACAAAACTCCACCAAATTATTATTTGGTGGTTTGATTAAATTAGTAAACTTTAATTTTCAATTTTGTTTGCTCGGACTCTTGTTTTTTCGGGAGTTCTAATTTTAGAATTCCGTCTTCATATTTTGCTGAAATTTGATCCGATTCGATTATTTGTGGAAGATTGAAAAAATGACTAAAAGAAGAATAGTTCAATTCTGTTTCAGATAAACTTTTTTTGGAAACTTCAACCGAAAGAAGATTTCCATTTAATTCAATTTTAAAATCTTCCTTTTTTAAACCAGGTGCTGCACATTCCAGTATATAACGGTCGAACATCTGATGTACATTTACATCTGGAGAATTTAAAACCCAATTTTTATGGATAAAATTATCCCAGTCTTGAAAAAAAGGATCGATGTAGTTTAGATTTTTTGTTTTTGTAAGATGGCCCATAGCAGACCTCCTTTTGCAGGTCTTAAATTTATCGTTATTCGATTTACCAATTTAGGAGAAATTCAAGTTAAATGCCGCCAAATTATTGTTTGGCGAATTTGTCGTTATTCAATATTAATTTTATGTTCTAATTTACCCGCCTCTGCTTTTTTTGGAAGACTAAGTTTTAAGATCCCATTTTCGTATTTCGCGGAAATTTTATCTTTATCAATTGTTTCCAGTAAGTTAAAAGAGCGAGAAAAGGAAGAATAATTATATTCTCTTTTGCTGTAGTGTTTATTTTCTTCTTTAGATTCGTTTTTTTTCGTGGCGCTGATTGTTATTAGGCTCCCGTCTAAATCAATTTTGAAATCTTTTTTTTCCAGGCCCGGAGCTGCACATTCTAGTTCATATCCGTCTTTTGTTTTGCTTACATTAATAGCGGGGATGTGTCTGACGCCATTCCTATGAAAATTATCATTCCAGTTTTGAAAAAAATGTTCCATATCATTAAAGTTTAAAAATGGGTCTTGTACTTTCGTAAGACTATTCATTGAAAATCTCCTTATAGTTGTTGTTTGTGAAAAATTTTATATCATTTTGTTTTAGGTCCGTCAAGACACGTTGGGATAAACCGTTCGGAATTGATTGGATTCTGCGGATTTGCAGGGTTTTCGGATTTATATCTATATTTTTATTTCATTATTATGATAGATTCTGATCGAAAAAACCGTAACTTCGAACGAAAATAATCTAAGATGAAAAAAATCGAAAGAGAATTAAAACAACTAACATTGACAATGGATTTTTTAAAACTATTTTCCACTTTATGTGGGGATAATATTTCTTTGGAAAAATCCCTTTCAATAACTTTGGAGAGATTATCTGTCAAAGTTGGAAACATATATAGCCAAATTTGGCTTTTTGATTCTCATTCTGATTGTTTTATTTTGAAAGCTGACTTGAGCGATTCCTTAATAGAGAATGTATTGGAAGAAAAAAAACTCTCTTTAACTTCTTTATTTAAAACAGATCCAAAAGCGTGGATACTAAACTCTAAAACAAATAAGAATATTCTATGGAAAAATTCATTAGATCTCACATATTCGATTCCCGTTGAATTGAGGGACCGATTACGATCGGTTCTAATTGTTCCAGTTTTAAAAGAGAATGAAATTATGGGGACCTTTCTTTTGTATTTTGAAAAAGATAGAATAATTGAAACGGAAACTATAGATTCTTATTTAAATTGTATCAATCAGTATTTTGGAGATTTGATTTCTGAAAAGAGAATATTATGTTCTTTGCAGGAAAGTGAAGAAGGTATTCGGAAAGTTTTAGAAAATATGCCAGTTCTGTTTATGGCAGTAGACAGTTTTTTTCGAATTGTTTCTTGGAATCTTGAATGTGAACGGGTTTTGGGATATACAAAAAAGGAAGTGATTAATAAAGACGAATTTATACAGGAAATATTATTCAAAAAATTGAATGTTCTTCCTTTTAGTGAAATTAATTCTAAAATTTTCAATTCTGATTTTAAAAGTTGGGAATTGGAATTTTTTGCAAAAGATGGAAAAACAAAAACTATATCTCTTTCTAATTTATCTTGTGAATCTAGTTCGGAAAAATGGTTTGTAGGAGTGGATATTACTCCAACAAAAGAAATTGAACATGAGTTAACAGGTTCTTTGAAAGAACTTTCTGATTTTCAAACCGCATTGAACGCTGTTTCGATTGTTGCTTTTACAGATCGAACCGGAACGATCATATATGTAAATCAGAATTTTTGTAATATAAGTGGATATTCGCGGGATGAACTACTAGGACAAAATCATAGGATCATAAATTCTGGGTATCATTCTAAAGAATTTTTTATAGACCTTTGGAAAACAATTTCTAAGGGAAAAATTTGGAAAGGAGAAATTAAAAACAAGGCAAAAGACGGAAGATTTTACTGGGTAGACACGACTATTTCTCCAATTTTAGATAAGAAAGGAAAACCCTATCAGTATCTAGCGATTCGAAATGATATAACTGAAAGAAAAGAAACCGAGGAGAAGGCAAGGCACGCAGAGAACAATCTTAAAGCATTTCAAGATCGAATGAGTCCACATTTTTTATTTAATACTTTAAGTATTATTCATTCGTATTTGCAGACTAATCCGGAGATGGCCGATTCCGCCATTTTAATGTTAGCCGATAACTATCGTTTTTTGACGGATCACGCGACCAAACAACTGATTCCTTTTGAAGTAGAATGGGAATTTATGCAAAATTATCTTCTTTTATTAAAACTTAGATTTTCTGATTTTTTAGATATACAAGTAGAAAAGACAGGAGATTTTTCCAACTGCCAGATTCCTCCTTTGACTATTCAGCCAATTGTAGAAAATTCTTATTTACATGGGTTAAGAAATAAGAAAGGAAAAGGTAATATATCGGTTAATGCATTTACCAATGAGAGAAAAACTTACATAGTGATCCGTGACGACGGGGTCGGTTTAAAATCGGATCAGACACATTCCAGAACTCTTATAAACATATCAGAGCGTCTTAAATTTTATTTTTACGAATCAGAAGTTAAAATCGAAAATCACTCGCAAGGTGGTACTTTAGTTAGTATTTCATTTCAAAATCCTAAATTTAAATAAGAATTTATCCCAAAATCTCAAAGAATTTTATGCGATCATTCTTTAGAAATTTTTAATAAAACGCAGTAGCTCCTATAAATTAGTTCACATGTGGCACTTTGCAAACTTTCGAGTAGTTCTAATCTTGTTAAATTTTGCAGTAACTCTCACATTTTGAGGTTTTGGGACAAGTTCAAAGTAAATAATTGTTCTTCCACCAAAGTTTACTAGGTTTTAAATTGTTTTTTCGTTTGTATTTTGGTATGAATACCTGCATTTGAAATTTTGAAATAGGTTAGATTATGACTGACGCCAAAAGAGAATGGAAAACGTTTATCGTTGAAGACGAGGCTCCCACCAGAGAATTACTAGTTAATTTCTGTCTTTCCCGTCCGGAGTTGAAACTTTCGAAAGTGGCAAAGGATGGAGAAGAAGCGTTGGAGTATCTTCTTTCCGAAAAAGTTGATCTTGCGTTCTTTGACATCAATTTACCATTACTTTCCGGATTGGATATTCTAGAACGATTAGAAGCCCCACCTTATATCATTTTTATAACTGCGCTTCGAGATAAAGCCATAGATGCCTTTGAGATGGGAGCTATCGATTATCTTTTAAAACCTTTTTCGAAAGAACGTTTTTATAAAGCGGTTGACCGAGCTGTTGGCTTTTTAGAAAGAAAAGCGGAACCGGTTGTGAAGAATTTGTTCAATGAACACGGACTATTTATACTTGAAAAAGAAAATCATTTCTTAATTCCCTACAAAGAAATCAATTATATTTCGTCCAGGGATAATTTCAGTTTAGTGCATACCGATTCCAGAGAATATGTAACGTATAAATCTTTGAAAAGTATGGAATCTAAGTTACCGCCCTCTAAATTTTTAAGAATTTACAAACAATACATCATAAATTTAGAAAAACTTTCTCATCTTCAAAGTGATAATATGGGAAATTATATTGTTTATTTAAAAGATGAAGAGGAAACTCAGTTACCCGTTGGGAGAAAATATATTTCTAAGATCAAAGAGTTGTTAGAGTAAGGTTTTTGAAAAATTCTATCATAGTTTTCACCTAATGTGCTAAAGTTGGCAAAAAGTTCTGTTATTTTTACCCTCTTAGTTTGCAGTAAAACCCATATATTTGCAGAATTTCCCTTCGCCAGTTGACTTTTGTTGGATTACACGCTTAGAATATCGAATCCAACAACAGGAAGAATATTATGCAAACTTTAACTGTTCCAGTAAATCAAATCAAAATCAGAGGAGATTTACGATGTCCGAAAAACTCTACGTTGTTAGTAATTATTGTATTAGGAGAGAGGAATGAAAGATACTACAACCAATTCATCCAACTTCGAGACATTTTGAACGAATGTACAATTGCTACTTTTTTTGTACCTGAATTATTAACCCAAGATGAAAAAAGAATTGCTGCAAATCGATTTGATGAATCTTTATTAGCAGATAGATTGATTCAAATAACTTCTCAACTTAGAAGTTTACCCGAGACAAGAGAATTACAATTTTCTTATTTGGGTCTATCAAACGTTGCAGATAGAATTTTTCGCGCGGTGTCGATTTTAAAAGGGGAAATTGAAAGTCTGGTTTTGATTGGAGATGGTTTGCCTCCTTTAAATATGGTATTTAGTGAAATTTCAGTTTTGAATATTCTAGGGGAGCTAGATTTCAAAAGTATTGAATCTAATCAAATATTCTTAAATCAGATTCATACTCCATTAAAACGTCTTTATCTAATTCCCGGAACTCATAGTCATTTTGACGAACCGCAAAAATGGAAATTGGTTTCGAAAACAGCGTTACGTTGGTTTAACAGTCCTGAGAACAGGAATTTAGAATTTGCAGAATAGAAATTGCTCAGAGGAATGTATAGAGTCATAGTAGTGGGGTTTAACAAAACTGCTTCATTTTCTATTTCAATGCAACGGAAACAGTTGAAGGATTAATTTTTCAACAACTCTAATATACTTATCTGATAACTAAACCGAGTTTTTATATCTGCACTCAAAATTGCGGCACTCTATTGAATATTTCTAAGAATTTTGCATTAAACCGAAGTTTAAAAATAAAACTTCGGTTTATTGAATCGGGATTATTTTTTTAACGGACAGGTATTGAATCCTAAAATAGAATACATTGGGCACCATCCTACCAATCCGGTTCCTAAGGGAATGAGACCTACAACCATCATTCCAATTCCAACCGAACCTTGAAACCAATATCCAAAACCGATTAAACCGATACCGACAATAATTCGTAAGATTCGATCAATACTTCCTTCGTTCACTTTCATATATTTGTCTCCTTGGAGAAGTTCTTATCTATTATAAGAAACTAAAAAAGATCATTTAGCAACAAATTTAGAAAATAAAAAAATATTTCTCAAAGTTTATGTAAGGGATTTAATTTTAAAGAAAGATGAAGTATTAATTCATTTTTAAAATCCGCGAACAATTTGTGTGAGTCTTTTACAGTATGAATCTGAATAGTAAAGTTTGGCAAATATGATTATAGAGGCACAAAGTATTTCTTTTTACAGGTTGGTTAGGAAACATGTTGTTTTAACTTCCATATTTAATCGTTTTTGCTTATAGCATCTATTGATTTTCGTTAAGAATCAGTGAAATATCGATTCTTTTAAAAAGTGCACTATATTCTGATTTACTCAACTATCCATATTAACTTTTTTAAGTAGATTCGACATTTTAAGTTTTGAAACAAATTCAGCATAAGTATTATTTTCGTGCGTCCGAGTAATCCATATCAAAAATAAATATTAAGCTGATTTGTTTAAATTTATAATAGAGTTGTTGAAAAATTAATTCTTCATTCATTTCTGTTTCATAGAAACAGTTGATTGAAGCAATTTTGTTTATCTGAACTATGAGATTCTTCAACAACTCTAATAAAGACTTTTTCAAAATTGGAATTTGTGGGAATTTTCACAAATTACTACTCAGATGCATGAAAATGGTATCGAAAATTAACGGATAATTTTTTTAAAAATAACGAAATCTTCTAAAAACAATAAAATTTAGTTTTAGCAATTCGATATAGACTGGAGTGTTGGCTTTTTATTAAAAATATTAGAATTTTCTAATATTTTTCTTCCAAGATGCGGTTTTCTTTTTAGATTGTTTTGGGATTTTTTTAGAGACTTTTTTCTGTTTTTTGCCTGATGTGGGTAATCCCGGAAGTTTCATTCCGGAAATTGTATATGCAAGTTCAATCAATTCTTCTAAGCCTAATACGTCCATGATATGAATATTTTTTTCAAAACCTAGAGTTCTTAAAAATACTAAAAGATTTTGAACACCAAACGCTTCGATCAGTTTGGGAATATCTTCGATGCCTCTTTTGCGAACCCAAATCCCAGATTGTTTAGGAGTCAATTCTCGAACGATAGGAATTAGTTGAATGGTAGGAACTATTAAGGAAAGTTCAATGAAATTTTGAATTCCTACTTCGTTTAACAATTCGATAGATTTTTGTGTTCCTATGTTTTTTAAAAGTTCGGTAGCAGATTCTTTCCCGGTTTTCAGAGACATCTCTGCAATAAACTTAGGGGGAATCGAAGTGGACAATAAAATAAGGTCGTCCATAGGAATACTATTTGCAAAATACGTAATATCTTCTGGAGGAACTTTCGAAATAAGATCAATTAATATTTCTTCCGGAATACGGTTTAAAAATTCTATGATCGTTTTCTCGTTCAGATTTTGACTGATATAAAGAAGATTTTTATGATCCACTTTTTCGGAAATAGAGTATAACTTTTCGTAACCTAAAGAACGAAATAGCTGAAAGGATTTGCCAGTACCTAGTTTATCCAGGTATTCCAAAGCCTTACTGATTTGGTTGATTACTTTTTTCATCCCAGTATGTCCTCTAAAAGACCGGCAACCAGCTCTGTCAGAGGTTTTTGTTTATGAATGGCGAGAATGTTTTCGGCGACTGTTTTAGAAATTGAGTCCCTAAAAAGAATGTATTCCTTTTCGGAATAACCTAAAAATTCTTTCAGAGTTTCTCCTCTGTATTCATTTAAGATTGTGTCTCTAAAAGTTTCATAAAGTTTTTCTAAATTCTTTTCTAAAATAGGATCTTTAGAAATTGCTTCCTTAAGTTCTTCCAGATGTTTTTTAAAGTCAGAAGATTCTAAATGACCTAAATCGGAAAAGCCGGTTTGAAAAAGAATTTTTAACGTATTAGAAATAAAAATTTTACCCGCTTCACTTTCAGAAGAGTTGTGGATCATTTCAGCGATCTTTTCGGTAAAACCAGGAAGTAAAGTGGAAAGAAAACCTGAGATTTGTTTTTCAAAACCAGCGGCTTGAAACATACCCGCAAGAGGATTGAGTTTTTTATTAAATTCTAATAGTATCTTTTCTAAACCTAAAGAAAACATCTCTTGAATGGGAGATTGATTTAGAATTTTCATCAGAAAAAATTTGGACGGAGCCGCTACGGTCCCGGCGGCGAGCTTTAAAATCGCTTCTTGGGTTTCTAAACTCATCGCATCCGAAGTCGAACGGAAAGCAAAAGTTTCTTGGATATTAATTTCTTTTAATATAATTCTGATCTTATCTTCTGGAATTTTAACACCACTTAAGGACTCCAAAGAAAAAGAAATTTTCTCGGGCATTAGTTCTTTGAGAGTAGAATTAAATAGTAGGTCTAAGATCCGATGGATGCTTTTCTGTAATTTTTCTGGATCTTCGATCCAAATTTTTGCCGCGGATCGAAAATTTTTTTTTGAGGAAAATAACCGCTTCCAAAAACCCATTCTGATTTCATATCCTTGATTTAAGTTAAAGAAAGAAAAATTTTATCCAACTCGGATTTATGATAAGTAAGTTGATTTGAATGATATAAAAGTATATTTCTTTTTTTTAAATTTCTAATGTCTCCTTCTTGCTGAATCAGTTTTTCGGTTCCGAGCACCTCTCCGTTTCCGTTCAGTTTTAGAAGTTTATTTTCTAATCCTTTTTTTAAAATGTTCTGAAAGTTATTCTCCAAATGAGAGGAGAATAACTTTCCAGAAACGTGGATTTCTTTTCCTCTTCTTTTGATTTCTGTAGCGAAATTTTGCAACCGTTTGAAAAGTACTTCTTTCCCGATCGCTGCTTCGGTATTCAGTCGCATTAAAATCATCGAAAGAAGATTGCCTGGAGTAACTACATAATTTTTTCCTAGTCTTTCTTTTACGATGTTGATTACCTCGTCGCTATTTGCATTTTCGGGAATGTCAAAATTCGCTCCATAGGCGATGTGAAGTTGTGTTTTTTTTGCAGAAATATAATCGTATGTGAGGGTGAACGAAATAAAATGAACGTCTTTGATTTTTGTCCGAATAAAATAGACACCTTTTTTGATTTGATTCAGATAACCGTCATGATTGTAGGTTCCTTCTGGAAATAAAAAAAGATTTTTACCGGAAGAAACTCTTTCGACTAAAGAATTCCATTCTTGGTCGACCATGTTTCTAAGTTCTCCACTTTTTAGAAGTTCTCTAGCGTTGTCTCGAAACGGACGTTTGACTGGAAAACATCCGATGTATTTTAAAAAAATTGGAATTAGATTTGTTTTATCGATCATTCCTAAAATCAATTTTAAAGTACCTTTGGGTCTAAACTCTTTGATTAAAAAATCTTTTTTTAATATGTCTTCCCTTGCAGGAATTGCAAATTTAATTTTTGGTTGAACCATTCTATGAATCACGGAGAGAGCGGGGACGTCTCCTTCTTCAACGTGATTGCCCATAATGATGGTAGGATAGGGG
>NZ_AKWY02000020.1:0-160000 GCF_000306255.2 Leptospira noguchii serovar Panama str. CZ214 | reverse complement strand
AATCTCTCAAATCTCTACTTTGTGTCGGACTGGATCCGGACTTTGACAAGCTCCCCGAAATTGTTAAACGAAGTCCGGAACCACTGGTACAGTTTTGTAGAGAAATTATAGACGCAACAGCCTCCTATGCGGTCGCGTATAAACCAAATATAGCGTTTTTTGAAGTGTTCGGTTCTTCTGGTATTAGACAGTTTGAAAAAGTAATCGGACATCTCAAAAGCAATTATCCTCAGATTCCGATCGTAGCTGATGTTAAACGGGGAGATTTGGATAATACCGCGAGACAATACGCGCGGTATTATTTCAGAGATTTACAGGTAGATAGTCTGACACTTTCTCCATATATGGGTTTGGATTCCATTCGTCCTTTTTTAGAATATCAAGATTATCTTATATTTTGGCTTTGTTTAACTTCCAACCCAGACTCGGCTCAGTTTCAAAAGAAGAGATTTTCTGAAACGGGGCGTACTCTTTACGAAGAGGTGGCTTACGTAGCCAATTCGGTTTCTACTTCAAATTTAGGTTTTGTTGTAGGGGCTACCAGTCCTTCCGAGTTGAAAATACTTAGAAAACAAAACCCGGATCGGATTTTTTTGATTCCAGGTTTTGGAGCGCAGGGAGCTACGTTAGACGATCTTTTTCCTATTTGTGGGCGGTATTCTTTAATTAATTCTTCGAGGGGGATTCATTTTGCATCCAACGGATCGGATTTTGCAGTTCGTGCAGGTCAAGAAGCCGAAAAAATTCATAAGGCCATTCAAGTAAAGTTTACCGGTTTATAATAAACTACCTTGAGCTTGTAGATAAATCATTCGTTTAGAAATTAAATTTTTAACAACCTATTATAACTTGTGAGTTCGATCATAATTCATTTTTCTGAAAAAAGTCGGGATCTGAACTTTGTAGATCGATTCCTGAAATGTGAGAGCTACTGCAAAATTTCGTTTGGAAAGTATGATCTAAAATCGCAAAAAGATAAAAAAGACGTAATCTGAAGGAACTATTACAATTTAAAAAATAGAAATTTATAATAATTTAACCTTGTCATATTCAAAAGTACGAGAACTTATATTTTTAGAAAAATTTTTATTAGCCGAACTCACGTTAAAATAGGATTTAAATTTTGATGATGATTGTAAAACAGTGGCTTTGTACAAAAATATAGTTGGATAACGTTCTTTGTATTTCCTAGTATTTTCCACAGATTAAAGTTGCATTACAAATTTTTAAACAACCATAGCAGATCAAAACGTAGTTACACAACGGGTATACATACCACCAGATTTATCCGATGATGCAATTATGCCGTTTGCAAAAGCAATAGCTAATGCAAAACTTTTATTACTATCGTATGTAGTAGAAGTCCAATACGCTGAAGGATTGGGTGTATTTGGAAAAAAAGTAGTATCGATTGCAGGTAAAATAAGAATGGGGTTGCTATAATCGATGATACTTAAAAGTTCATTTACATTTGGTAATCTCCAAACCCTTCCTACCAAACCCTTACCATTGCAATTACCACGAGCAGTGTTCCAATCTGTGTTTGATGGAGCACCAATCAAACACGTTCCTCCTCCTTGCCCTTCTGAACATTGAGACCAAAGAAGTCCAGTATTTAGATCTCGAACGGTTCCATCCGCTTGATTTATAAAAGAAGGTGCAGGCATTGCGTTTCCGGAAACACAACGTAAATAGATAGATGTGGCTTGTGGTATACTAGAAATCCTTGCGTCCATAGGCGGTGTCACTGCAAAGTCTACCGTCCAATTATTTCCTGCTACCTTAGCATCTATTGTGCTGGTCATATAAGACCTTCCGGTAAATGTCCTAGAAGGAAAAAAAGCATTCTCAATATGAGGATTGTTTGCATAGTGAACGATAGAAGCAAGTTCTCTCGCTGTAGGAAGTCTCCAATTGGTTTTACCAGCATATCCTTCTCCACTGTTGAGAGTATTCAACTCAGAACAACTTCCAGGAAGCCCTCCATTTGCATCTGCCCAGTTCATTGGAACTGCAACACCTGCACAATCTGAACCGGTCTGACCTTGTGCACAGGTTTTCCAAGTAAGTCCATGTAGAGGATCAAATATAGTATAATCGGAAGTAAATTTACAGTGTTGGGTTGGTCCTATAAAATTACGAGCATTTGGAACATTATCAAAAGATCCATCAGAGCCGGGCAGACCCAGTGCACCACTACAACTTTGAACTGTTCCAGCTCCACTCCAACAAAGGGTTTGACCAGTATCAAAGATTGAACCTGGATTAAAAGGACCAGCGGGTGCGGGGCATTGGGAGTTATTGTTATTAGAGTTGTTTTCCTGATTTTCAGCGGAATCTGTATTTTGTAAATATTGAAATATAAAATAAGGCGGATCAAGAATGGCTGGCGACTTGATGCAGAAGTTGAAAAAGAGTGGAAGTATAAAAACGAAATACTGATACATAACTTTATCTAATTTGCCTATTTGTTATAACTGAAAAGTTCTAACAAATAGGATTCATTTTATAGCATGATCTATTTTTTCGACTATTCAGTCTATATTTTAAGGTGAGTATTTTTCTTTTCGGATTTACAAGATACGAAATTTAAATTTCAAAATTTCCAAATTATGTTTTGAACTCAAATTTATCTCGATTTCAATGAGAAATTTTTGAAAACTAAACAACATAGTAATCAAACATTTTAAAATACTCTAAACTTACACTTGTCTAAAACTTAATTTTATCTTATCACAAAGATTAAGCTGCAAAAATCGGTTCCGGTTTTGAGACAAATTCTTAATCAAAATAGGTTTAGTATAAGAACAAGTAGAATTGGAGTGAAAAGCGTGTTGGGTCTATAAAAAGTGTTTTGTTGAGTTTTTATTCGCAAAAATTTTCTTATGTTAAATGAGTTTAAAAGTTAATAAATTATTGGAAATGAGTCATGATAAAAAAGACGATCGGCTCAGAAATATTTTTTTTTACTGTTTAGCTTTTGGTTTTTATTTTTCTGTGATTTTTCTTTTATCTTTGCAGATCATAGTGAATGTTCGCAAAAGAAAACAGAAGATATAATTTTGATTGTGTTAGAACTTGAAGGAAATATTTGGAGAATTCTTTCTGAGCTGATTTCCATGTATGGGGGTATTGGTCTTGCGTTCGTTTCTTTTGTGTCGGCGACCATTCTTCCGTTTAGTTCAGAAGCCGCTTTGGTTCTTGCACTCGTTTCAGGGTTTTCTACTTATGAGGCGGTTGTTTGGGCTTCATTCGGGAATTGTACCGCTTGTATCGTGAATTATTTTCTAGGTTATGGCTCGGAAACTTTTGTTCATAAAAAGTTGGAATCCTCACCAACGTTTCGAAATCTATATCAAAAGGTAAAAACTTTTGGTTGGCCGGTCTTATTGTTATCCTTTTTACCCATCGTAGGCGATCCTATAACTGTTCTTTCCGGTTTTTTTAAACATAGATTATGGCTATTCATAGTTATCGTATTTACTTTACGGATTGTTCGTTACGTTTTTTTAGCATTCGTTTTTTAATGGATCATAAAAGTTTGGGCTTGGTGTAAGAAAATTATTCTATTATATAGTTCTGAGTAAGAGGCGAACCTTTGAATTTTAAATTTTTAAAAAAGAATTTTCGAATCCTAAAAATTTTTTCTCTCAAAAATATAATAGAAGTTCTCAAAAAAGAACTAAAGTCCGGGATTACTCCAGAAAAAATTTCATTGAGTATCGTTCTTGGTGCGGGAGTGGGCGTGTTTCCTTTAATCGGCACGACTATGGCTCTTTGTGGAATTTTAGGTTTGTTGTTCCGGCTCAACCCAGTTGCAATTCAGTTGGCAAATTATCTCGTTTATCCTTTGCAGATTATTTTGATCTTTCCGTTTTTGAAAACGGGTTCTATTGTTACTTCCACTCCTTTGAATTTAAGTTGGGCCGAACATATTTCCTTGGATAACGTTTCCGTAATTGCAAAAGGGATATTTGATGTAGCCGCCTTTGCGGTATTAGGTTGGTTAATTTGGGTTCCGAATATTTCTATTGTTCTTTATTTTCTTCTTTTACCGTTTTTGAAAAAAATAAATAAATTGTTTCATTCTAAGAAAGTTCAAGAGATTTCTTCTAACGAATAAATTTTTCGTTAAATTAACATGAGTTCGGAGTAAAAAAATGAAAACGGGTTTTCCAAAAATGTGAGTTTCTACAATTTAAGAATTGGTTCGTAAAGTCGCGATTTGCGACATTTTAGAGCATGGCTAAAATATTCAAATTATTGAAACAATTTAATCTAAGTATTCTATTTAGTCGCCCGAGTAGTAAGTTACATTACAAATTTTTAAACATTTACTTTTTGTATGAGTTTTCACATTTTAGGAATTGATCGATAAAGATTCAGATCCTACTTTTTTCAGCAAAATGAATCATAGATTTTTTACGTCAAATTCACGTTATTATAAATTGAATAAGTTAAAATCTAAGATTTGCGATTGATACAGATGGCAGAACGCATAAAATCTATTTAAATAGATTTCTAAAAAAATAGGGATTTGAACTTTGATTCTACAAGTTACCTCAAAGATATCTTAGAATGATCAGAATCGGCATTTGAAGCAAAGATAAAGTATTTTTGAGATAGCTTTTAGTAATTTAATTTTAGAATTTTAATTTCTTTCTCTTCAAACCGAATTGTATCTTTGAGATTTTGAAATTTCCCAGCAGAAAAAGGATTTTGATGATTTCGAATTTCAGTTTTTAACTTTAGAATTTCTTCATATAAATTCAAAATTTCTAAAATGTTTTCGTCTACCTCTTTGTTGTAGAGCCTGCGTATCATGGCGATGAGCCGGGTGGGTACGTCTGCGTAAACGATTTCTATCCAACTTAAGTCTTCTATCTCTCGGAAAACCCAACTTTGAAGATAAAGAGCCACAAGCCTTTCCATTCTTAAGATTTCTTCTTTTGTGTTTTTAGAAGAAATACTTTTGTAAAAACGATATCTCTTTTTTAAATGTTTTACTCCAGCAATTGAATCTATTGTCTGAGTTTTAAGTTTTGCCCATTCTCGAGTAAGAAGAGGAAAAGAAGTTTTTCCAAAAAAAGGTTCTCCTAATTCGCATAAATGAGCCGCAGAAGGTTCAAAAACACGAAGTCTCGCCAAAAAAGAATCTATATCAGCGGTAACGAGTTGAACTGGAGCAATTTCCTCTAAAGGGCTTAAGATCGCATTGATTTCTCTTAAAAATGTACTCTTTAGTTGATCACTTGGATCTGCCAAAAGAAAAAAATTAAAGTCGGACGAATCCCTAAAATCGCCTCTTTGCCTAGACCCGTAAAAAATAATTTCGAACGGTTTTAGGGAAAATACGGTTTGCAGGTTTCGTTTGATCGATTCCATGTTCTCTCTTTATTCAAAAAATAATTTCATTCTCGAAAGATTTTCTAAAATTGCTTCGTAGGCTTTATCTCTTTCTGTAGGACTACGAAACGGCAGGGATTTGATATGGTTCAGGTCATTGTAGATGATCTCTATTGAATTGGAAGATTGGCTTTTCTTGATCGTGGATATATAATCCAGGTTGATGATTTCTGTGTCTCCCAGTTTCAACCACATACTAGATCCTTGTAAAGGATAGAATATGGATCTGTACAGAATTGGTCAAGAAGACTAAAAAATTCTGAGTCCTTTACGGATATTTTCATGAAATTCTTTTCCAAGTAAGGCAGTATTTTTTCCCGAATTGTTTTTAAAGTCCGTTTCAAATACAAAAATAAAAGATTCTTTTTGCCATTCCCATCGAATATAACAACTTTCATTGTGTGTTCCGGTTAGAACGCTGGCCCTTGAGTCGTTTGGCATGGGAAAATATTGATATTGTTTATTTTGAAGCAAGTTTAATTCTTCTGCGGTTAAGATATGTTTGAAATCGATTTGATTGTCTTCTGTGTAAGAGGAAGCTTTGATTCTTCCAAATTGATTTTCAGAAGAACGGATCGTAAAATCGTAAAATAAACCTCTTGCAAATAATTTCCCTGTTTCGTGTAGGATCACTCCTTCGGAGGTGTCATAGACCACGTCGTAGTTAAGTCTTAGATACCTGGGTGTTTCAATAGAAGAAGAGACTCCTTTACTTTCCGGAGTTTTACAGACAAATAAAAATCCAAATAACAAAAACAATGAGACGAGTTGTCTTAAGAAAATAAGACAGAATGTTAAGTTTTGATCTTTTAGAAAAAGTAAAAAAGAATTCGATACTTTTGTATTTTGAAACACGTTGTAAAATCGATTTCGCTTAATAACTGATTTCATAAAGTTCATCCTGATAGTTTCGAAATATATAAGAACGGTCCGTTTTTTCCGCCAGATAAGAAGTGGGAAGAGGAACCTTACCTCCGCCCCCGGTCAGATCCACTACGTACAACGGAACCGATAGACCGGAAATTCTTCCGCGAATCTGTTTCATAATTTCCACACCTTTTTCGATCTCGACGCGAAAGCTTCCGCTTCCCCATACTTCATCACACTGATGTAGATAATAAGGTTTGATTCCGATTGCGGTAAGTCCGTAAAACAATTCCTTTAGTGTTTCGGCGGAATCGTTGATTCCCTTTAAAAGAACTCCTTGGTTTAAAATCATAGTACTACCTTCTTGAATAAGAAGAGAAATCCTTTCTCGAACAAGAGGAGTAATTTCTTTCGGATGATTGAAATGAGTGACTATATAAACTGGAAAGTGTTTCTTGAGAACGGCGCATAACGAGGAGTTGATTCTCATCGGAAGAGTTACCGGATATCTGGTATGAATTCTAACTTGATTGATATGCGAAATCGATTTTAATTCTCTTAAAAGATAATCCAACTTATCGTCAGAAAGATTCAAAGGATCTCCACCTGAGAGGATTACTTCCTTAATTTCTTTGTGAGACCGAAAATAATTAAGCGCCCTATCCCAGTCTTCTTGACCAGGGGTATGAGAAGATTTACTAACTTTCCTTTTGCGGGTACAGAATCTACAATAAACCGCACATACATGAGAAAGATACCAAAGAGCTCGATCCGGATATCTATGTGTTACCCCTTTGACAGGCATAAATGTTTCTTCTGAAAGTGGATCTTGTTTTTCAAAACCGTTACGAATCAATTCTTCTTGGTGTGGAACGATTTGAAGTCGGATCGGACAATTTGGATCTTTTGTGTCGGCGAGACTTAGATAATAAGGTGTGACTGAGAATTCAAAAAATCGAGAGCAAGCTTCGAAGGAAAGAATTTCTTTTTCCGAAAGTTCAAGATGTTCGGACAAGTGGGTTCGTGTTTTGATTCTGTTTTGAATCTGCCATTTCCAATTCAACCATTTCGAAGAAGTTTCTAAATTGGATGAAGATTTGGGCATGAAACATTGACTCCGAATTTGATTCTACTAAAACCATTCTAGTATCATTCGGAGAGTCAACTACGAACCGGATTCTACTTTTTGACTTCTACTTCCACGGTTGGAAGAGTTCCTCTTAAATATCCACTTTTAAGAATTGTCTTCTGTCCTTCTTCGCCCGTAACATACGTAATGAAGTCGTCTATTTTTTGACCATGATCGGAAAGATAAAATAGATAAAGTCCTCTGGAAAGTTCATACTTTCGGTTATACACGTTTTCTATACTAGGAACCACAAAAGGATCTTTACCCGAAAGAGAATATTCTAAGGCTCGCACTCTACCTTTGTTTTCAAAAAGAGCGCTACCCATTCCCATAAAACCAATCGAGTTCGGATTGGAATCAATTTCCACTGCCATTGAATCGTTATTCGCGACGATCTTAGCCATTTTCGAATATACTACATTCTTTCTTATCTCGAAACTTTTACTTCCTAAATCTTTCTGTTTGAGGACGTGTGTTTCAAAATAGGCCGCGGTTCCTGATTTATCATTTCTAATGATTACGTCTATCTTTCCGGGTTTACCTCCTACCTTGGACCAGTCTGAAATTTCTCCCGAAAAAATTTTAGAAGCAGTTTCCAAACTGATTTTACGGATTGGATTGGACGGATGAACGATAATAGCAATTCCATCATAGGCGATCGTAAGAGATTCAAACTTACCTTTGGAATCAAATTCTCTGAGTTCCGTTTCTGTAAGTGGTCTGCTGGCTGCGGCAATATCGGTTTTACCTTGAAATAGTTTTTCGATACCTTCGATTGAACCACCACCTTGAACTACTACTTGGGTCCCGGATTTTTTCCGAGTATATTCCAAGCCGATCATCTGAAGCATTACGTGCATCGTTTCCGAACCTGTGACGGTGATTGTTTCTTTGGGTTTACAATTTCCTATAAGAATGATTGTGACTAGGATTATAAACTTTAGTTTCATACTTTACGTTCCTGTGGGAAGTTGTCGGGGATACTGTTCTTAGTAATAAAAAAGTCCATTACAATTCGAGTGTGAATTATTACAAATTCATACATTAGAATCTGTAAGTTAGACTTTAGATCAAATCCCGGCAATATTTTGCAAAAGTAAGTTTTAATAGAACTATTGCTTTTAGTTCTGATCAACAAATTGAAGAATTGAACTATCGAATAACTTTGCAAAAAAAGTACTTAATCCAATATAGTTTACACTTCAATAATGTGAATTCAAAAATAGATAGGTTATGTATTCTTGAACATAAGACGGCTCGGAATATAATACTTTGGGCTCAATGGATCTAGAAGACTGAAAGGGTTTTGTCATCCAGAGGGTCGTTCGAAGTAACTAAAGCGTCTCGCTCCCTACCATAACCTTACCCACAAGTATTTGGATCTCAATATTAAATCTGTGGGAATTACGACAAATCCTCTGTAAAACTGAGTTCCCACCCTTAATTTTTGGGTGGGGGCGGAGGTGGAGAAGTTCGGAAGATTTTTCTCTATCAGAAAAACATACTTTTTGCAAGTAACAAAACTCATTCTTGTCGGAACACTTGAAAAATGTGTGTTTTTGAGCCCACAACGCGATTCATAGAGAGCGTTGTGTTGAGTTTCAAACACGACCCGAGAAACTTAGCGAATGCCTCTCGGCATTCAGGAGAGCGTTTTACTGAGTTCAATTCTGATTCTAAAATCCTATTCAACTTGTGGGATTGGTTATGAACTCCCTACGAGTCGTTCGAAGTAACTAAAGCGTCTCGCTTCTATTGGCGCTCGAGTAACTCAGCGTCTCACTCCCCGAACTCAGCAAAACGCTTTTTACGAAAGCGTTTTAGGTCGCTCGAGTAAACTCAGCGTCTCACTCCCTACGAGTCGTTCGACGGGTTCTTTTTCTTGACAATGGGTTCGTTTCTAAAGAAATAGAAGGCGGTAAATTATTCTTAGGAAATTCCATGACTCTTGGTATCACAGAAGTAAAAAAAGGTATGGTTCTCAAAGTAGAAGGGGATCTTTATTCAGTAGTTAAAACCGAGTTCGTAAACCCTGGAAAGGGGTCTGCTTTTATTAGAACAAAACTTAAAAACCTCACTAAAAACAGTTCTATCGAACGCACTTTCAAAGCTGCAGAGAAATTAGAAAGTGTCGAGTTAGAAAAAAGAAATATGACCATCTGCTACACCGAGGGAGATGATATTATCTTCATGGACTCTAACGATTTCGAGCAAATGCCGGTGTCTAAAGAATATGTGGAAGACATCCTTCCTTTCTTAAAGGAAGAAACACCTATGGAAGTTACATTCTACGAAGGAAAACCGATCGGAGTGATTCCACCAAACTTTTCCATTTTAGAAGTAACTTATGCAGAAGAGGGTCTGAAAGGAGACACTTCTGGTACGGCTCAAAAAAGGGTTACCGTAGAAACCGGCGGAGAAATCAACGTTCCTATTTTCGTAAAACAAGGAGACGTTATTAAAATTGATCTGCGGGATCTTACCTACGTAGAAAGAGTCAACAAATAACGTTCGTGGAGAGTTATCTATGGCAACGATAGTAAGGCAAAACGGTCTGACACCAATCCAGGAAACAAACGAAGTAAAATCCTTTCTGAAAGAAAGAGGGATCGACTACGATCATTGGAGGGTTCCGCCTAACGCATTAGATTTGACTGATAAAGAAATTTTGGCAGATGTCGAAAAGGAAGAACTATTAAAAAAACTGGATGATCGATTTGAAACCCTAAAAACAAAAGAAGGTTATCAATCCAGGGATTTGATCGTATTACATCCGAACGTTTCTGGACTAAATGAAATGCTTGCAAAGTTCGATAAAGTTCACTATCACACTGACGAAGAAGTTAGATACATCGTGGATGGATCGGGAGTTTTTGGTTTTGCATTTAAGGGCGAGAAGTTTTTAGTTCACGTATATAAAGACGACTTTATTTCTGTTCCAAGAAATACAAATCATTGGTTTTATCTAGACGATAAAAAAAGAATCAAAGCGGTTCGTTACTTTCAAGATATGAGTGGCTGGGTGCCGAATTACGTGGAAGAAACCAATTCCCTGGACTGATATGTCCGTCAAAAAACAATTAGAAAGGCTTTCCGTATTGGGGGCCTGCTACCATAAAAATGGATGGATGCCTGGAACTGCCGGAAATTTATCCGTTCGAATTTCGGAAGAATCTGGATTCTGGGTCAGCGGGAGTGGACTGGATAAAAATCTTCTCAACAAACATAGTTTTCTTTATGTAGATTTGGAATCAGGTAAACCAGTCGATTCCAAAAATTCCAAGGTGATCAAAGGACTAAAACCCAGCGCGGAAACTTCGATTCATAGAGCCATATATCGAGCGTTAGACGGAATCGGTTGTGGTTTACACGTTCATACTCTTGAATCAAATCTGATTTGTGCAAATACTTCTAAAAACGCCCCAATTGCTTTGTTTGAACTCCCACCAATCGAAATTCTAAAAGTATATGGAATTTGGGAGGAAAGTCCAAAGGTTTATGTTCCTATAATATACAATTTTTCGAATGTACAGGATATTTCCGATTGTTTGGAAAAGTATCTGAAGAAATACAAGCCACACATTCCGTTTTGTATTATTGAAAAACACGGGATTACCGTTTGGGGTAAAGACACGGTTCAGGCAAATCGAAATCTAGAAGCGACAGACTTTATTCTCAAATATATGATATCTTGGAAAAGCTTTTCGTATTCGAGAGAGCCTAAAAAACTTTCTGTTAGTGATATGTCAGAACAAGATCGTCGGGAAGTATTTTCTGCCGAATTTCCGATATACCCAGCTACTTTTTATTAAATGGAGAATTTTTTGTCTTCTGAACAAGAAAACAAACTTATTCTCGTAGCTGGTGCAGGTTCCGGGATTGGAAAATCTGTATTAGAAAATTTAAATTTACTGAATCAGGCCGCAATTGGAGTTTCTAGAACCGGAGTAGCTTGGAAAACAAATGAAAGGTTCCAATCCGGAAAGAATTTTCAATGTAATCTTTCCAGACAGTCTGAGGTTCTTGCATTTGTAGGAGTTTTAAAAAAGCAAATATCCTACTTAGGAGGAGTCTATTTTACTTTTGGAAGCGGACTTTTTAAATCTGTGGAACAAATCGCATTAGAAGAATGGAATGCACATTTTGTTCTCAACTTAAGTTCTCTATTTTTACTTACAAAGGAAATTCTTCCACTTTTAAGATCTGGTTCTTTTTTGTGTTATCTTTCTTCCACAGCGGGTTATCAGGGATTTCCAAACTCAACAGCGTACTGCGCTAGTCGTCACGCGATTGCAGGTTTTGCAAAGGCTCTTCGAGAAGAATTAAAACCCAAGGGGATTCGAGTTATTACGGTTTATCCCGGAGCGGTTTATACGGATATATGGAAGGGTAGGGAAGGATTTGATCAGGACGATATGATTCCAGTGGACGATTTTGGAAAGTGGCTTGCTACTTTGTCTATTTTATCGGATGCAGTATATCCGGATGAAATTAAGCTGCTTCCACGTAAAGGAATTTTATAATATTTATATATTATTATTTTTTAATGGAATTCCTACCTTAAACACGGTTCTGCCGGGAATGGAGTCGAATGAGATGGTGCCATTGTGTTTTTCCACTACTTTGAGGCAAATGTCCAGACCGAGACCGCTTCCTTCCCCCGGTGGTTTTGTGGTAAAAAAAGGATTAAAAATTTTGTCTCGGATCCCTTCCGGAATACCTGGTCCTGAGTCTTCTACTGAGATAACTGCAAAGTTATCCTCTTTATATCCGCGGATTTTTAGTTTACCGGAGTAGGTCATTGCTTGTACAGCGTTCATGATTAAATTGGTCCAAAGATGTAAGAGATCGTCCCGATAAATAGGAACGGGAGGCAGGTCTTCAAATTCTACTGAAAGTTCAACACCATGACGGAACAAATTTTGATAGAGTGTTAAAACGGTTTCTATATTTTCGCGTAAATTAGAATCTTCTAAAACGCTGTTATTGTCAAAATGTGCAAAACTTTTTAAAGCGTATAAAATTTTAGAGGATCTTTCCACCGCGGTTTGAATTGTTTGGGAGTTTCTTTCCGGCCCTAAAAGATTAGTGATCAATTCTAAAATGGAAATGGCTTCTTTGTGTTTTAGGAGATTTATATATTCTTTTTCTTTTCCATAAAGACCACATTCGAACGCGGCTTCACAGAGTTCGTTGGGAGGGGAAACGAATCCTAGATTTTCCAGATTTGTTCGAATTTCTTTGATTCGTTTTCTTCTTTCAATACCCAAAATTAAATCGGAATGTTGCCCCGCGATTTCTATAATATTTATGATTTGGCTTCTGATTTTTTCAGGAAGTTTTCTTAAAAGTTGAAAGTAGTCTTTTGATTTCTCTCGAAAAGATTTCGTATAGTATTGAATGTTTTGATTTGAGGCTTGGATTGCACCTAATGGATTGTTGATTTCGTGTGCGATTCCGGAAACAAGTTGACCTAGATCGGCGAGTTTTGCGGTTTGAACGAGTTGGGCTTGGGTTTTTTTAAGGGTTTCGATGATTTTTTCCAATTCTTTTTTTTGGTCTTCAATCATCTGATTCTTTTTAGTGATTTCTTCGTTTGCGGATTTTAAATTTGCAATTTCATTTTCTGCGTTATAGACGTCGGTTAGATCTGCGCCTGCAGAAATGATATAGTTCGTATTAGAATGATCGTCCTTGATCTCCCTGTTCTCCCATAGAATCACTTTACGCTCTTTGAATTTATCGATCCATTGTTCCTGGACTTTAGGAATAAAATTGCCTCGAATCATTTTGAAATATTTTTTCTTAATGAGTTCTCTTTTTTTAGGTTCAACAAAAATTTCCCAAAAAGTATGTCCGTGAACTTCTTCAAAACGATAACCGAATGCGTTTTCACAAGCTTTGTTGAACCTGAGAATTCTTCCTTCTTTGTCGAGCGCTAAAAAAAGTACCCGAGTAGAATCTAAAATCATATTCAAAAAGTTTTTTTCTTCGATTGCTCTCACCTCACCTAATTTACGTTCGGTGATATTTCTTAAAGTGAGTATCCAGAAGTCACTTGGTGTAGGTCGATTGGAGAAATTTTTAAGGACCACCTCGTAGTACCTAAGTTCTCCATTCATAAAAAGCCTAAGATCTGGAATGGAATTGATTTCCTTTAATTTGTATTTTTCGATCAGGTGATTCAACTCCGGATAAATTTCTTTTAGAGTGACACCTGTAAAATTAAGTTTGTTTAGGAATAATACAACAGATGCCTCATTGTAATCTAAAATCAAATTATTTTTGTCTAATATTAGAATTCCATCTTGGATAAGATTAAAAACTTTATCCCTTGCGACAGGAATCAAATCCATCATCTTAAAATAAAAAATTCCGTATGCCCAAACTAGAGAGGTTATACAACCGGTAATCGGGAATACGTCCAGATGAGGGTTGATGAACGGAAAAAGACCCGTGACCGTCATCAGTCCTCCTAAAAATGGAAATAAAATTCCAATTAAAAGCATAAACATTTGTGCTCTTTTAAAACCGTTAAAAGTTAAAAATTTCCAGATTAGAATCGTTATGACGATTGTTTGAATCAAAAAATAATAAGAAACTGAAAATTTCATCCAAGAACCGAAATCGTATATGAGAATTTTCCAGGAAGTATTTGCAAGAAATTGAATGTTTTTACGCATTAATTCTGATTTGTATCCGGACCAGATGATAATTTCGTTCAAAATTGGAAATAGTAGAATAAAAAAGATTAAGGAGAGTCGGTAGACAAAAGTGAGTCTGAGAATTAAAAGAGAAATGCCAATTATGGTAATGTCTCTTCCGATAAATTGAAAATCGTCCCAAAAAAGAATCCATCTTTCGTTTCTTGAAACGATTTCAAAAAAACTTCCAAATGAGTACAAGGCAAGTCCGGTGACGACAAGTAGAAATTCCTTACTCCCTTGAATCCTTCGATTTTTATAAGCTATCAGTGAGTTGATTCCAAAAACGATAAAAGAAAAACCAGAATAAAAAGCGAAAGTGGACCAGACGAGTTCCATGTTTTCATGTAGAGGTGGTAGATTCATTATCTCTATCGTTCGAGGTTTTAAATAAGTTTGTAGAGTAAGCGAAAATGGTTGAAGTGAAAAGTAGAAAAATGAAGTCGCTTTAAAAATTAAAAAATTTTATTTTGTTCCGATGGTTTAAAAAAAAGGTATGATTGCAAAAAAGTATAATATGTCGATTTTATGAAATTACAAGCGAGTAAAGTGTTTATAAAAGAAGAAATCGGGATTAAACCTCGATTTCTTCCTCCGTTTCTTCGTTCATCAATTCTTTAAGTTCATTATATGCTTTTTCTTTTTCCTGAACTCCGGTTTTTTTGATGGCTTTGCGAAGTACGTTTTCCCATTGTTTTGCAGGAAGATTTGCTTGGATATCTTCTAAGAGTTCTAAAACTGCAATGTCGTCTCCCGTATTGAAGATTTCCGTAGCGTCATAACGAAAAAGCGCCGAAAGTTCGTCGATATAAACTCCAACACTACTTCCCTTGCCGGAGGCTAACCTCTTTTCTTGAAGCTGAACCTTTTTTTCTGCTTTGCGGAGATCTCTTTCTCTTCTTTCCAGTTCGGTGCGTTTCATAGAAAAACCCTCAAGTATAGCTAATAAGCCAGTTTTTTCCGAGGGCTTTTGATGTATAGGAGATTCCCCAAAAGCTCCCGACATAAAATGTAAAAATACTATCACTCTCTTATTTATAGACGGGGCAAACGATCGTTTTAATAACAAGATACTTTCTTAACGTCTAAATTATAAGTTACTAGAGTCGTTACAGTAGAAATATTTTTAGTTCGATTTCCTTAAGGAAAAATCTTTCTAAATCCATTTGGAAGAGCGCTTAACTTTCGAGTTGTATAATCCATAAATACAATTCCGGTCTTAGCTTCACAAATTACTTTGCCGTTGGCAGGCCCGTCTGCGTGAGTCATTCTATAGAAAATGTCGCAACCTTTTGGATTGAAATCTCCGGCGGTAATCTCTACTCGTACTTTATCTCGAAAAAATGCTTCTGCTTTATAAACGACCGCAATGTCTGTCATGATGATTCCTAGTCCTTCTACGTTGAGTTCGTTGTAGTTATGTTCTAGAAAGAATCTAGCTCTTGCTTCGTGAAGTAAAGAGATTACTCTGTCGTGGGCAAGATGATCGGCAAAGTTGACGTCGTAGATTCTTACGTCTAAATCTACGGACCAGATAAATTGATTTGGAAGTTCTAATTGAATTCTCGCCATGAATCATTCCTTTGTTGTTTTTGCTTTTTCCATTGCTTCTCGAATAATTTTTTCAACTGCTTCTGGTTTTATTTGCGGTTTTTCTTCTTTTGTAAGTGGTTTATGAAAATTGATATCCTCTCTAATCTTGTGGTCTTTTATGTACGAATCCATTTTAGAATATTGAAGATACAATAGAACAAGTGCAAACCCCGAAAGGACCACCATAGTTCTTTTGATTGGCGCTTGCAGATAAGAGGTAAGAGCCAAATAAAATAAAAAAGGAATGTATGCAGTAAAAATAATTCCAATTCCAAGCCCAAGATAAAAGTGAACGTATCCTCCAAAACTTTGAAAAAATAATGCAGCCCAGAATGTACTAAAGATTGCGGTACTAGCCCTAAAGTTTTTTTTCCAGTCCGTATTTCCTCCACAGATCCAAGAAAAAAACATATAAATAAAACCTAAAATAGGAAAAACAATAATACTAGAAATTAAATATGCCGCGGGCATTTCTAAAAATAACAAAGTTGAAGGAGGATTTAAAAATTCTTTTGGAGCAAACAGTGTCATTCCGATGACAGCGACTACGTATAAAAATCCCATATATACTAAACAACGAAGGTATAAAGAGATTAGAGATTCTTCAGAAGTTTTAGAAAGATTTTTAAAATAGGAAGCTGGTTTTATCAAAACGTCTCTGGCTTCTTCAATTGTGTTTGTAAAAGAAAACGAAAACTTGGACATAGGTTTATTTCACACAGGTTTTTTCTAGAAATCAATGTGGCAAGAGGAAAAGAAATTTGAATTCATTTTAAGTTTTAAATAGCACTGAGGTCTTTTTTAAAACTGAGGCTTTTAATTATTTTTCTACAAAATTATATCATAGTCCCGATTGATAATTTAATTTTTAAAATTCGGAGTTTATACAATTTTAGGATGTTCTTGTTTGCTGGTGCCTTGCATATATTCTTCCAAATAAGTGTGATCTGTATAATCTAACATTTTCGTAAAATGAACGTGGTCTCTTTCATAACCTAAAATCGTTTCTAAGGTTTTGAAAATATTGAGTCCCGCACTAATTTCAATATCGCTTCCTCTAAATTGAAGTGGATGTTCGTATCCGGCTGCGTGTGTAACTGAGAGGACTTCTTTTCTGAGTCCTTTGATATAATTTGCGTTTCGTTCCGCTTTGAGATCAATGTCTAAACCGGCTTGTAACCAACGATTCTGAGTGGCAACTCCTGCCGGACAGTGATCCGTATGACAACGTTGCGCTTGAATACAACCAATGGACATCATCGCTTCCCTTGCGACGTTGATCAAGTCACAACCCATGGCAAAGGCTACGATAGCTCTATCAGGAAATCCTAATTTACCACTTCCTATCCAGGCCATTCTTTCCGAAAGTTTCTCCTTTTGAAAGATCTGATAGACTCTTGCAAAACCCACCTTAAAAGGAAGAGAAACGTGATCCGCAAAAGCGAGAGGTGCCGCTCCGGTTCCACCTTCTCCTCCGTCTATAGTGATAAAGTCGGGACCTTTGTTGGTTTGTTTCATTCTTTCGGCGAGCTCGTTCCAGAAGTGGATTTCACCAATGGCGCTTTTAACCCCGACCGGAAGGCCACTTGCGGAATGAAGTCTTTCGATAAATTCGATCAATTCGTTTACGTTTCCAAACTCAGAATGTGCGTTAGGTGAAACACAATCTTTTCCTATAGGAACTCCTCGAATACTAGCAATCTGTTTTGTGACTTTTTTCCCGGGAAGAATTCCACCTTTACCCGGTTTGGCGCCTTGGGAAAGTTTGATTTCTATCATCCTTATTTGAGAATTTTCTTGAATTTTCTGGCCGAATACTTCTAAAGAAAAATTTCCTTTTTCGTCTCTTGCTCCAAAATACCCAGTCCCGATTTGCCAAACGATGTCTCCACCTAACTTGTGATAGGGGCTAACTCCACCTTCTCCTGTATTTTGATAACAATGAGCCATCATGGCTCCTTTGTTAAGAGCAGAGACTGCGTTTTTTCCAAGAGATCCGTAGGACATAGCGGAAATGTTTACGACGGAAGGAGGACGAAACGGTTTTTTACGGTTATGAAATTCACCGATAACCTTAAGACAAGGAATCATAGAAGTATCGTTTTTAAGATGTTTTACTTTCGATTCCGGAAAAGGAAACGCGCTGTGTTTAATAATTGGGTAACCCGCTTCGTATAAAAGTTCGGTCGTTCCAAATCCAAAGTTATTATTCTGTTTTTTTGCAGTCGCATAAACCCAAGAACGTTCCGCTCGATTGAAAGGCATTTCCTCCTTATCATTTGCAACCCAATATTGCCTAAGTTCGGGGCCGATCGTTTCGAATATATATCTGATTCTACCCACGAGAGGGAAGTTATGTTTAATTGTATGTCTTCTTTGAAAGATGTCGTGTAGAAGCGCAAAAAAAAGGTAAGCTCCAATTGTATAAAACAAGGAATACCAAGGATGTTCCGAAATAAATTGCAAGATCATAGAATTTTGCATCCGGCAATTCTGCACCTTTGGAAAGTGTTTCGCAAGAAATATTTTTACAGGAGTTAAAGATTCTTATTTGTGTTTGTAGACGAATTCTTTAGAAAATTCTCCCCGTTTATTCATTTTGGCTCCGATAAAACGAGAACCATCCTGTATAACAAAACTATTACTTTTTACCCAATCGCCCGTATTGATGATCTTTAGATGAGAGATACAAAGGAAATCATGGGTATGTCCGGAAATTAAAACACGATTTCCTTGGTGTGTGATTTTCGAAAGTCGCTTGTAGTATCCTAAAATTTCTTCCGTTGTATTTGGGTCTTGTCTGTTTAAATGTTTTTGGTAAAAAGCTTCTGAAAAACGAAAAAGGCTTGGAATAAGTAGTGCAATTATATGCAGAAAGCGTAATGTAAAAATGGAACCAATCCATGTAAAATGATTATACTGTCCTTGGTGTCCATGAATGGCAATCAGTAGATCATTTTCCGCTTTTTCACATATGTTCCAGTTTCTTTCTCTAAGATATTTTTCGATTTTAGGAGGTAGATTCATTAAATAAGAAGTAGAATCGTGATTTCCAACTACGTAAATTTTATTTCCGCCAAACACGGATAAGGTGTCTAACCTGTCGAAAAGTTTATTGAATTTTTTCTTGCTTCTTTTAAATTTACGAGAAGCGCTGAAAAACCAATTTTCTATAATATCTCCCACCAGATAAATGTTCTTAAAACGGATGTTTTTCTGATTTAAATAATCTAAAAATTGAAAAAGTTCTTTGTGTTTGTGAGATTTTATTTTTTTGTCTAGAAGATAGTGAACATCCGAAAGAAAGATTCCATCATAAATTTTGTTCTTTTCGAATTTCATCGGTAGATCGCTTTTAAATCAATCTGAATCGGGAAAGGACTTTAGTCAAACGATTCCGTATTTTACTTTAATCTTTTTGAAATCGAATACATACAGAATAGAATTTTTCGAAACAACAAAAATTGTTTGTAAGAGAAAATAATGACTTTTGTAAAATCCGAAGTAAATCCATTTGATATAGGTTTCTTGTATTTTAAAAAATCGGAATATTTTAATTTTTTAAATTAGATCGAGTTTAGTATTAGGAAATTGGAAAGATCAAAGAAAACTGAACTTATGAGTTGATTCGTAGAGATAGAAAATTCGGCATAAATTAACGTGAGTTCGGCATAACAAATGCGAAAGCGATTGTAGCGGAAATTCCGAAGGAATTGGAGCGAAAAGCGCGGTCGCGAGCCATTTTAACTATGAAATTTGCGAGCGATTCGCCCAATTTTCTTACGTCGAACTCACGTTAAATTATTGTTACTTCCTAAAGGTTATGTTCGATTATTAGGTTTTTTTAAAATCAGTCTTCTAGATTGAAAGAGATCGGAACCCGGTGAGACATTTTTGTGGGCCTTCCTTGTACGTATCCGGGACTCCAACGAGCCAGTTTTACGATCTTAAGCGCCGCTTCATCAAAACCGAATCCGGCCTTGCCCGAAGCGATTTTAGCCCCTTGTAAATTTCCGTGTTCGTCGATTTGGACTACTACTACAACTTGTTTAGAAACGATTCCTGCGGATTTTGCTTGAGCCGGAAAAAAATCTCTCAGATCAAAATCGATAATTGGAGTAGGAGTTTTATCTCCGTTGTAGGAAAATAAGTATCCGTCTTTATCTGTACCGTTTCCAGAAAGAGCATTTGGATTGAGATCTTCATCGATCGGATCTTCTGCGTTTTGATTAGAACCTTCTACCCATTCCTGTTTTTCAACAGGGGCTGGAGAAGTAGTCCCACCGATCAATTCGGGAGGAATTTCTTCTAGATCTACTTCTACGTTTGTATCTAAACCGTCCGAAGAAATTTCCTCCTCCGGAAGATAGGTTGCAATGAAATAGGCTCCAATTGTCAAAGAATGTAAAATAAAAGAAACGATCAGACAAAAACGAAAGAGTCCAAATTTTAGAATTCTCTGTTTGATTTCGGGAACGTTTACTACCATACGTAATCTCGACTATTTCGCTTAACGTTTTACCGAAAGCGCGATTTTAGTGACTCCCGCTTTGCGGATTACTCCCATCGTTTCTGCAATTTGTCCGTAGGGAAGAGAAGAATCGGCGGAAAGTGTTAGGCGCATATTAGGTCTGATTTTAGAATCCCTTTCGAGATGTGCCTTCAATCTTTCTATCGATATGTCCGATCCTTCTAAAAGAATTTTTCCGTCTTTGGTCAAAGCTACTTGAACCGACTGAGCCACGTTAGGATCTGCAGCTGCAACTTTCGGAAGATTGATATTGATGGATTCTTTTTTTAAGAAGTTTGCAGTTACCATAAAGATTACCAGAAGAACTAAAATCACGTCTACCATCGGAGTGATATTGATATTGCCTATTTCTTCTCCGTCGCCGGAGGGAGCAGAGCCTGCCATATTTGTGTTCTCCTTATCAGTTTTTATCCCTAGAGGATACTTAGTTTGAACTTTTGGACAAAATAAAATTAGATTTTTATAATGCTTTTTAAGTTTACTTCTTACGAGAAAGACTAGCAAGAAACTCTTTGGAAAGAATTTCTAAATTTGCCTGAATTACTTTAAGTTTACGAGTAAAATAATTATTTGCCATTACAACCGGAATGGCAACACCTAAACCGGCTGCGGTTGCCAGAAGGGCGGTCGAAATGCTTCTCATTACAAATTCTGCTCCAGTACTTCCTAAAGTTCCTAAACCATAAAACGCTTTGATCACACCTAAAACAGTACCTAAAAGACCAATGAATGGAGCGTTGTTTCCTAACGTGTTTAAAATTGGAAGATGATTTTCTAGTTCTACTCTTTCTCCGATGATTTTTCCTTCTTGTAATTCTGAAAGTGCTTCGTGACCTGCTTCGTAGTGTTCTGCTGAAAATTGAGAAAATTTTGCATATATGTTTCCTGGATTTTCGGAAGCGATAGACTTCACTCCAGAAAGATCGCCCTTTCTGATTTCAGAAGTTAAAACTGGAAGAATAGCTTCCGTATTTTTTAAACTTCTGCGAAAAATTAAAATCCTTTCAGTTCCTACCGCGAGAGCAACGATACTTGCAACGAGCATAACTATAAAAATGAAAGTCTCGCCGTATTCAACCAAAAACATTGTCATAATCTAAAATCCTCTAATATTCTTTATTTTCTAAAAGTGACGTCAAAGTCACTCAGTTTTCTAATCATTTATTTCGTTCAAAGCCCCGAAACGCTTGTGCATGTTTTTGTACATCCAAATGTTGCCGTTGATAATCCCATAATCTGAGAACCTCCGTCTTCTCCACAGGTTCCCGCAGAATTTTTATTTGTCCAATAAGAGCGATTACAATCCATTACACACGCTTGTGCTCTACTTGTATATTTTACAAACGTGGGAGAATGAATCAAACTATCACAATAACTTTGATACGATTCTAATGAAGAATCTCCTCCGCTGAATAAACTTACAATTGTTGCCTCGGAAAGTGGAGTGGGTAGATCGGGGGCTTGGTTCAAACAAATCTGCGCGGCCTGTAAAGCGTCGATACAGGATCGGATTGGATCGGTGGGAGGTAAAAGTAAATACTGGAGTATTACTCTCTTTTCGTTATCCCGATTGAAACTATCGTCTTCGTTAGGAAGGCTACAATTTAAAATGAGATAGAAAAAGATCAAAGCAGAAGTAAAATTTTGAATTGATTTTTTTATGGCTTTAAATGGATTTTTTTTCATTAAAACTTCACCTCGATTCCCATATTAAAGAAAGGAATGATCGCTCCTCCTGGTAAAGTAAGCGTTCCAAATGTAGGATTTGGTTTTGGATTGGTCGCTGAATAAGGTCGAGTAACGTCAAAATTTTCACCGGAAACATTTTCTCTCATATATACGTTGATGATTTCTAAAAACGTATTTACATAACCCCATTCGTAATTTAAGAATTTGTCGATTCGAATGTCAAATCTATGATAGTCTTTCAGACGTTTTGAATTGGTATATTCGGCAAGATAAGGATTGTTACCAGAAATAGGTACCCAAATCGTTTGATTGTTTGAAGGATTACTGAATTTTCCACCGTCATCCCCTACAATCGGAGTGATTGGTGTAGAGGTCAAGTAAGACCATCTCGCGCCAAATTGCCAGTCCTGACTGAATCTCCAACCAAAAACTAAATTGATAATATGAGTACGATCATAATCGTATAAAGTTTCCTTAGAGTTTGGAAACGTCTGTGCGACCAGTCTTTGTTCTGGACCTGTGGCGGCTTGTGCCATAACACCATCTGGTTTATAAATATTAGGGTTTCTGAATGTTTGAGACCAGGTATAAGAAATCCAACCAAACCAATCTTTTTTTCCGGGAGTTGTAGTTTTACGAATTACTAATTCGTAACCTCTGGAATGCCCGGTTCCGTTATTAGAATAAGTGAGAGGTTTGTTCAGGACATAGGGTTGTGTAATCCTGCCGTACTGATCCGGGTTAGTGCCAATTATTTCCGTGATATAAGGATCGGTGACAATTAAATTGGAGAATTCTTGTTTAAAAACTTCTCCTTTAATTTGCCATTCGGAAGTGACTTGATGATCAATTCCACCGCCGTATTTAAACGCTTTTTGAAACTTCAAGTGAGGGTTTCCACTTTGTTCAGAAAATCGAGTATCTAATGGAAAATTAAAATGATTTCCTGCACCACCGAACACAGTGGTTCCTTTGAGTACACCTTGTTCGAATTTATAAGACACTTGTGTTTTAGGACCGAGCGCACCGTTTTTAATATAAGGAATATAATCGTATCTTGCACCAGGTTCGATTAACAGTCCGCCGAATTTGATTTTCATCGTAGTATAAGCGTTGTAATATTTACTTTGTACTCGGTTCGTATCCGCAACAGTTTTGAAATCCGGACTTGTGGTATCATAAGGATTTGGATCTGGGTTATTCGGATCTGTTTGTTGAACCGTATTTCCGGTAGTTTTGTAATTTAAAAAACGGAGTTCGGAACCAAATTCCAAAGTGAAATGTTTATTGGGGTCCCAGGATGCGTCTTGTCTGATTCCGTTGTAAGCACCGCTGGCCCTTTGTTTTGCTTTGATAGAACCAAAAGAAACATTAAAATCTACAAATGGATCATAACTAATCAGTGTGATTCGATTATTGAATTTTTCAGAAGGTCTCCAAGTATAACGAAAAGCTTGAGTACGATACCCTTGCCCCGCGGAAAGATTTCCTCCAGCGAATGCAGCTAATTCATCTTTTGTAGGATCGTTTTGCCGTTTCGCAGGAGGGTCGGCGGCAAAATCGTCTTTTGCAGTTAAGGAATAAAATGAAATCTGATGTTGATCGTTGAAGTTATAAACCATTTTCACTTGAGAATCTGTGTAACGTGGAAGACGTATCCCTTCTGGAAGAAGGCTACTTCCGGAAACCGTTCCTAAGGTTTCAAATGTTTTGTCGATATAACCGACTTTAACGGCGCCGAGTATATAACCTTTTCCATTGGCAAACGTAGTTTGATAGTTCGCGGAAGCAGCCCAAAGCGAGGTCAAAAAATTTCCACTGGATCGCTCCACTTTATCGGGTGATTCAATTTCGATGACCCCTCCGAGAGCGTTGTTGAAATTTGCTGGAAGAACTCCTGTATAAACGTCCATGGATTTGATTAGGTTTCCATTGATTGTAGCGGTTAATCCATCAAAGTGGAATGGATACAACATAGGTAAATCATCATATAGATAAAGATTTGTATTTGGATCGGCACCACGAAAAGAATAATTATTAGCGCCTCCTCCAAACGCGGCAACTGGAACGACTCCAGGAATAGTTTCTATAGAACGAAGTGGTTCGCCGAACGTTCCAGGCATACGTTTGATTTCTTCAAAACGCAACTTCGTACGAGACATGAGCTGTTTTTCTTTTTCTCCGGTTACGTTAATCGTACCTTTGGACATACTTTCGCTGAATTTTGCAGATTCATCCGTATATAAAATTACAAGTTCTTCTCCTTCTCCAATTTCCTGACGAATTTCTTGAAATCCAACATCTCTTAAAATACGAAATGTATATGTACCGGGAGAAGGAACTACAGCTTGAAAGTAACCTTCCGAATCGGTCTGGTAGAATTTTTTAGTTTCGGAAATTCGCACTGAAACGTTTGCATCTCCTAAATTTTTACTACGGGAAAGGACACGAGCACGAAAGGTAACTTCGGCAAAAATTGGAGTTGTAAGAAAAATGAGGAATAGAAAAGGAATTCGACTAAACGGTGTTAAAGATTGTTTGTCTTGATTATAATTTATAAGAAACAACTCGCTAAATTTAAGAAATATCTTTTTAAAATTTTCATTCTTTGTAAACTTTTTGGTCGGGCGGATGAAAAGAAGGATCCATATGTTTCTAATGATTTTCATCGTTTGCCTTATTGTATTTTAGTTTTTACGAATACTTCTTGGAAGTTTATATACCAAGGAATTTCGCCGAGAGGTTCTTCTACGTAAATTAGAACACAAGCAAAAGGATACGAAACAAAAGGACATTCTGATCGGGTGATCGCAATTGTACATAAGTCTAAATTTCTTTGTTGTACGTCTTCTACAACAATTGGCATTGGAACTGGAATTGGAGTCCCGCATTTATTGCTTAAATAATTGGCCGCCGCATAAATTTGACTTTGGGAATCGCTTGCAGAAACCACTTCCGGTCTCACACAATTTTGAGAAAACGATAGTAGGATTAATGTATAAACAAATCCAAAAAGAAAATGTTTTCGTTTTTGTATGGAATTCTTTTTTGCAAAAAAAGAATTAAAGAATTGGAATATTGTTTTTTCAGAATTTAGGGCAAATTCTAAAGAATATTTGAACATACTAGTCCTTCTTTTTCCCATCCACTGAAATCCCTCCTGAATCGGATGGACGTTTTCCTCCGCCTACGGAGATTCCTCCTGAAGAAGGATTTGAATTTTGTTTTTCATCTTGTGTGGGAGACTTCGATTCAGCTTCTTTTTTAAGTTGTTCTTCCAGTTTTAATCTTTCGGATTCTTCCTTATTTCCAATTACTTTTCCTTTCACTTTCAAAACGGAAACAGTTCCTAAAGGAAACATAACGTGTGTTTCGTGCCAAACTTTTATGTTTACTATACCTCTTCCTCCTGGAACTTTTTGAACCGCCTGGCTGATCGCATAATCGATGCTAATCGGGTTTGTGATCGGAATCATTCCTAAGATAAAAAACGTAGAAGATTCTCCTTCCGAATCTTCTAAAAGGTCGTATGTGGAAGTTCGAATGATAGTAGCGGAATCGTAAAGAGCGGGCGCACGAACCCTCCCGCCTGGTTCAAATAAGGTGGCTCCCATACAATTTCCAAAAACAGAAAAAAATAAAATGAGCAAAAACCAAAGTAGAAAAGAGTAATGGTGCAAGGGGGAACACTTAGAGACTATGGATTTGATCATAACTTTGTTCATAAGTTCAAAGAATTTGAAAGAAGAAACTTTTACTGTAATTTTCAAATGAATTCTATTTGCGAAGAGTATAATTTTTTAATAGAGAAAAGTCTTTTGGATTTATGAAACTTCTTCCATGTAAAATCAAGTTGAGCGGCCAATTTTACAGATAATTGTAACATTTTTAATAATTTAATTTCTCGATCTAAACAACCTGCAGATTTTGTAATGGACTGTTCTTCTTGAGAAAGAAGTAATGCAACTTTGTTATTTTCTTTTTTTACCGCTTTGATCATTGGGCTGGTCCTCAAATTTGATCGCTTCCGCGTTGATATGTAGCCTATTAACCGTAACGAATAATAATATATATTTGTCGGTCCAATAACGGATATTGATCAGAGCGTCCGCTTCTTTTTCGGTCAACATAAAAGTGACTAACTTATCGATTGGTGGTTCGGAAAGTGGAAATCCTACAATGGCTATGTCTATTGTATTCCAAGTTTTATGTCCTTCTACGGGACCAATGACTTTGTATTTACGGTCTGTTACTGGAATATTACTCGTTGCAATTCCTGCTGAGGAAGTTGCACAATCAAGAATGATGAACGAAACAAAAAATAAGATGAGAATTTGAAAAACTTTCACGATATCTCATTTTCAGAAAGGAATGACAATCTCATAGAAAAAAAGTTTCCAAATCGAGAAAAAATAAAATAGAAAACTGATTTAAATTTGGCGGGTTTATGCGGAACTTTTGTAGTTTCTATTTGGTCCAATAAATCTGTTTTATTCAAGTTTAAAATGGATCGGAACCCTGTGATGGGTCTTAACGGGTTTTCCGTTTAAGATGCCTGGTTTCCAACGCACCTTTTCGACTATTTTTATAGCTGCCTCGTCAAATCCAAAACCAATTTTTTCGGAGGCGATCTTTGCACTTCGTAAGTTTCCTTCCTCGTCGATTTGGACTTTCACTACTACGATTTGATTCAATCTACCCGCTTTTTTGGCTTCAAGAGGAAAGTATTCCCGAAGATCAAATTCGATGATTGGAGCAGGGGACTTATCAGCGTTATACGAATACAAATAACCCTTCGAATCAGAATCGGGAGCATTGAGATTGATCGGAATCTCCGCAACTGTTTTACAATTCCCTAAAAACAGAATAAGAAGTTGTAGAAGAGAAAGCCCGATGCCGGTAAAGAATTTCATAATAATCTAAAACCTGTTTTTCAATTGTTTGATACAAAAAGCCTTCACCGAATTCGCTTTCTATATTCTTGGATCAATTTTTCAGCGGCTTGAAAAGAACTGATTTTATGTTCGCTTACCTTGGATTCCATATCTAAATAAAGATCTTTCATTTTAGTATAAAAATCTCCCATCAGATGTTCGGACACGGTCTCCTCTAACCAATATTTAGATTGATTGGTTCTGCGAATTTCGAAGTGACCATTTAACTTTAAAACTTTCTCATATTCTAATATTTGGTTCCAGATTTCAGAAATTCCTTTCCCCGAAAGAGAAGAACACGAAAGAACTTTCGGAATCCATCCGTTTTCATTTTTTGGAAAAAAATGAATTGCGGATTGTGTTTCAATTTTAGTTCGTTCTGCTTTTGTTGTGTTGTCTCCGTCTGCTTTTGTAATGGCAAATAAATCTGCCATTTCCATAATTCCTCGTTTGATTCCTTGTAGTTCGTCCCCTGCGCCTGCAATCAGTAATAATAAAAACAAATCCACCATAGAATGAACCGCGGTTTCGGATTGTCCGACTCCTACGGTTTCCACAAAGATCGTATCAAAACCCGCGGCTTCGCAGAGATAGATCGTTTCTCTCGTTTTACGCGCAACACCTCCTAAAGAATCTCTGGAAGGAGAAGGTCGGATAAAAGCGGATTCGTTTCTGGAAAGTTCCGACATTCTCGTTTTGTCTCCGAGAATACTTCCTCCTGAAATTTGACTGGAGGGATCGATTGTAAGCACTGCTAATTTTTTTCCTTGAGAGATTACGTGCATTCCGAAGGATTCGATAAATGTACTTTTACCTACACCTGGAATTCCTGTAATTCCGATTCGGATTGATTTACCGGAATGGGGGAGGCAAGCGTTTATAATATTTTCTGCAAGTTCTTTATGATCGGCACGCGCACTTTCGACGAGTGTAATTGCTCTGGCAAGTATCACTCTGTCTCCGGAAAAAATTCCCTGTAAAAATTCTTCCTGAGAAGGAAGCGCTCTATTCACTCTTCCGGGTTGCTGGCGTATTGCGCTTTCAGGAGGAATCCCGGATTTTTCTCCATCGCTCAAATCTGTTCCTTCCTTAAACTTTTGTTTTCAAGTTTTCTAAATCTTGAATGAGAAGTTTTACAATATCTGCGGCCGCCTTGGAAATTTTAGTTCCAGGTCCGAAAATTCCGGTGACCCCCGACTTGTAAAGAATATCATAATCTTGTTGTGGAATTACTCCACCGGCAATGACCATAATATCTTCTCTTCCTAATTTTTTTAGTTCTGCAATAACTTGAGGCACGAGTGTTTTGTGTCCCGCGGCCAAACTAGAAACCCCTAAAATATGTACGTCGTTTTCTACGGCTTGTTTTGCTGCTTCTCCGGGAGTTTGAAAGAGAGGTCCTATATCTACGTCAAATCCCATGTCCGCAAAACTTGTAGAAATTACTTTCGCACCTCGGTCATGTCCATCTTGTCCCATTTTAGCGATCATAATTCTAGGACGACGTCCTTCGAGAGTCGCAAATTTGTCCGAAAGTTCTTTGGCTCTTTTAAAATCGGGATCGTCCTCGATCTCGGAAGAATAAACTCCCGAAATAGAACGAATCGTTGCTTGGTATCTTCCAAATACTTTTTCCATAGCGTATGAAATTTCGCCGAGAGTCGCGCGTTTACGAGCGGCGTCCACTGCAAGAGCGAGTAGGTTTCCTTCTCCTCCTGCGGCACATTTTGTAATCGCTTCGAGCGCGGAGTTTACGTCTGAGCTGTTTCGATTTTTCTTTAACTCCTGAAGTCTGCGGATCTGAGATTCGCGAACTGCAGTATTATCGATATCTAATATGTCTAATGGTTTTTCTTCGACGGCCTTGTATCGATTGACCCCTACGATGACGTCTCTGCCGGAATCGATCTTTGCCTGTTTGCGGGCTGCGGCTTCTTCGATTCTCATTTTAGGAATTCCAGTTTCAATTGCCTTTGCGATTCCGCCTAACTTTTCTACCTCTTCGATGAGTTCCCAGGCGCGGTGCGCGAGAGAATGAGTCAGCGCTTCCACGTAATAAGAACCGCCCCAAGGATCTACGACACGATGAATGTTCGTTTCTTCCTGCAAAAAGATCTGAGTGTTTCTTGCAATTCTCGCGGAAAAGTCCGTAGGAAGAGCGATCGCTTCGTCGAGTGCGTTCGTGTGAAGTGACTGCGTGTGACCCAACGCGGCGGCTAATGCTTCGATACAAGTTCTTGCTACGTTGTTGAACGGATCTTGTTCGGTCAAACTCCAACCCGAAGTCTGACAGTGTGTTCGGAGCGCGAGAGATTTTAAATTCTTAGGATTGAATTGTTTTACGAGTTTGGCCCAAAGAAGACGACCGGCGCGCATCTTCGCAATTTCCATAAAGTGATTCATTCCGATCGCCCAAAAAAAAGACAAACGAGGCGCGAACGTGTCCACGTCCATTCCTGCTTTGATTCCGGTTCTGAGATATTCGAGACCGTCTGCGAGAGTGTAGGCGAGTTCTATGTCGGCTGTTGCTCCCGCTTCCTGCATGTGATAACCCGAAATCGAAATCGAGTTGAACTTAGGCATAAAGTCCGAAGTGTATTTGAAAATATCGGCGATGATTTTCATCGAAGGAGCGGGCGGATAGATGTATGTATTCCGCACCATGAACTCTTTTAGAATATCGTTTTGAATTGTGCCTGAAAGTTTGTCCGCGCTTACACCTTGCTCTTCCGCGGCTACAATATAAAAAGCTAATATAGGAATCACAGCTCCATTCATCGTCATCGAAACAGACATTTGATCTAATGGAATTTGATCAAAAAGAATTTTCATGTCGAGAATCGAATCGATCGCAACTCCTGCCTTGCCCACGTCTCCGACTACACGTTCGTGATCGGAATCGTAACCTCTGTGAGTCGCTAAATCGAAAGCGACGGAAAGACCCTTTTGTCCTGCGGCTAAGTTTCTACGATAGAATGCATTCGATTCTTCAGCTGTGGAGAAACCGGCATATTGACGAATGGTCCAAGGTTGTTGAACATACATTGTGGAATACGGTCCACGTAAATAAGGAGGAATTCCAGCTACGAAGTCTAGGTGTTCCATTCCCGCGAGGTCTTCTGCGGTATAAACCGGTTTGACCGGAATTTTTTCGGGAGTATTCCAAAGAGCTTGTTCGATTGAACTTAAACCTAAATCTCCTAAGGCAGATTTTTCCCAATCAGATTTGGAAACCTTTCCGTTTTCCTGTGGTGCATAACGTTGGCGATCAAAACTAGGGCGTTTCATTGGATGTCCAGCCTTTTCTGAATCAGTTTCAGAGTTTCTAAATGTTGAGATTTAACGTGGATAAAAAATTCAATTCCATTGGATTTAAGAGAGTCGATTTGTTCTGTCGGATTTCCAGCTACGATTCCGATCAAATTTGGATTTTGTTTTTTAAATATTCCGAAAGTAGAATTTACAAAACCGGAAACTTCCTCGTCACTAGTACAGAAAACCACGATATCTGCGTTTGTTTCTTTTAAACCTTGTAGTGCTTCTACCGGTGTCGCATAACTTCCTGGATCTACTACTTTATAACCAGCGCAGGCCAAAAAGTTTTGAGAGAAAATGGCTCTTGCTTTTTTCATTTTGAGATCCCCCATCGGCAAAAGAAGAACGGTAGGAGTTTTACCCGATTTTTTTGTGAACGCTTCGGTTTTTAGACGAATCTCTTCGATTCCGGCTCCGGCGCGGAACTCTGAAATTTTTTCGCAAGTGATTTCACCCGCGACGCTTTCGATGTCGCCTAACGTTTTATTTTGGTTGAGTTCGACAACACGATCTTCTCCGTTCGGGAATTGATTGGTTCCAAGAAGAATCTCTTTACGATTTGCAAGATTCTCCTCTTTTTTCTTTCTGGATTCGGAAATCTTTTTTTGAATGATTCCTTTTTGAACAGCTTCCAAAAATCCGCCTGCGGATTCGATCTCACAAAAAATTTCCCAAGCCTTTTTGGTGATCGAATCGGTAAGAGATTCGAGATAATACGAACCCGCGGAAGGATCTACAACCTTGTCCACGTGCGACTCGTGTTTCATCAAAAGTTGAATATTGCGCGCGATTCGCAGAGAAAAAGAATCTCCCGTTTTCAAAATGCTGTCGTAAGAAGAAACGCTGATTACTTCACAACCTCCGATTGCAGCGGACATCGCTTCGGTGGTTGCACGAAGCATATTCACGTTCGGATCATAAGCGCTATAGTTGTAACGACATGTCTGCGCGCTTAAGAATGCATGTGAAGAAGATTCTTCCTTAGGTCCGAACTCTTTTATGATTTCGGCCCAAAGAATTCTCGCCGCGCGGAACTTTGCAATTTCCAAAAAGTAATCCGGGCCGATGGAAAATTCAAACATCAACTGGGAAGCGATCGTGTCCACAGACATCCCCGTTTCTCGAAGCTGTTGCACATATTCGCAAGCAGCAGATAACGTAAACGCAAGTTCTTCGGAGATCGTGGAGCCTGCATCTCGGAATGTGGAGGAAGTTACCGACAAACCTCTGTAATGCGGCCAAGAAGATGCAAATGTTCCTAAAATTTCTTTTAATGCTGCAATAGAATGTTTTCCGGATCTTCCATGTTTTAGTAGAATTCGAAATGGATCGTATCCGAGTCCGCCTACGAGAATCTTATTTTTTGGAAGCCAAGAAAAAATTTCCGGAGAACGTTCTTCTGCAATGAAGTGTAACGTCACTTGATCAAAAGGAAGCCCTTGGATCAACGCTTCTAAGTCCTTGGAAGAATTTACCGGAATTCCTTTTTGAGGAGAAGTTTTGTTTTCGATGATAAATCCGATCGCAGTGACTCCGTTAGACGCTGCTTCTTTTGCTAGTTGGTTGGCTTCGGCGATGCTCGACGAATCGAAGTTTTGGCGAATACTCCAGTCGGAAACGAGTTTGCGAGTGGATCTTGCAAAAGGAAAGGTTCCCGGAAGATTGGAAGTCAGCCACTGTTTGTCTACAATATCGTCTTTGGTATATATTGGTTGGATTTTAAATCCTTCCGCGGTTTCCCAAACTAACTTTTTCTCAAAGTCTGCGCCCTTGAGATCTTTTTGGATGAGTGCAATCCAGGCTTCCCGATCTATGGGAGGGAAGTCGGTAAATAGCTTTTGATCGGCCATGTTTGTTGTTCTCTAATTTTTGAGAGGATTTGGTTGAGGTTCCTTTCTAGGGAACTTTGTAATACTTTGGTGTAAAGTCAAAAACCCGTTTCAATTCTCCTTTTTGATTTTGAGGTAATGAGGAACCGAAGCAAGGATCGAAAGGGTAAGCGTTCCCAAGATGACTCCTAAAGAAAGCAAAATTGGAATGTGGATTTCGTGTCCAAAAATATAAGGGGAAACAAGTGGAAGAAGCAATTTAATTCCTACAAAGGCAAGAAGAATTGAAACTCCTTTTTTAAGAAAAATGAACAGTTCCATCACGCCCGAAAGCATAAAGAATAAAGAACGAAGTCCTAAAATTGCAAATATGTTCGATGTATAAACGATAAACGCGTCCGTAGTGATTGAAAAAATCGCGGGGATAGAATCGAGCGCAAATAGAATGTCGCTGAATTCCACGACTAACAGAGTCACAAAAGTGGAAGTAAAAAGATACTTTCCGTGTTCTAAAACTACGAATTTTTCGGGATGATATATTTGGCTGAGAGGAAGAATTTTTTTCGCGAATTGAATTATCAAAGAAGATTCAGGATCAAAGTCTTCCTCTTCTTGATGTGCGAACATTTTTACGGCCGTATATAAAAGAAGAATTCCGAATAAATATAAAATCCAGTGAAACTGAGAGATGAGCCCCGCGCCTATAAAAATCATAATCGCTCTAAAGATCAAAGCGCCTATGATTCCCCATTTTAAAATCAAGGGCTGATACTGAGGTGTTACTCTGAATTTCTGAAAGATCATGATAAAAACGAAGAGGTTATCCACAGAAAGAGAATATTCTAAAAGATAACCGGCGATAAACTCAAGTGCTTTGGTTTTACCTCGAGTTGGGTCCTCTGGAAGTGGATCCATAAAGTAAATCAAAATACTAAATGAAATTGCAAGACTGAACCAGAAGAGAGACCAATAGATTGAATTTTTGAGAGGGATTTTATGAGCTCTTTTATTGAGAACGAATAGATCTAAATAGATGAGAAAACCTAAAGCTAACGTAAATATGACGATTAAGATCCATTCTCCAAAACCCATAGTCCCTCGATTGTTTTCCCGATTCTTTGATGACAAAAGTTCCCGTTCTTTACAAAATTACAATCGCAATTCCCATCAAAGAAGGCCACTATGATTTTAATCTTATTTTGTACTGCGTCCGTTGTTCATTTACTCGTTTTATACTTTGTGCCGGATAACGTTACTCTGAAAATAGGAAGTAAAATCGCACCCATTCTAGTTTTGATTTTTTTCTCTTTTTTAGAAGGGAATTGGAAAAGAAAGGGTGGTAAATTTATTTTTGTAGGTCTGATCTTTTCTTTATTTGGAGACGCGTTTTTAAGTGTTCCCGGAAATTATTTTGTTTTCGGACTTGGCTCTTTTTTAATAGCTCAAATATTGTATTCGATCGGCTTTTCAGTCGGGAATCCGATTCATATCGTTCGAGCCATTCCTTATTTCGTATTTGGAATTTCGTTTTACCTTTGGATTTTTTCGGGAATTGGAACTTCTTTGTATATTCCCGTCGGAGTGTATGTGACTGCAATTTGTGTAATGGGCTGGAGATCCGTTTCTAGAGAATGTTCTAAGTCTGAACTCTGGAAATCCTTAGCGGGTTCTTTGCTTTTTATTTTATCGGATAGTCTCATTGCTACTAGAAAGTTTACTACAATTCCTATTCCTTGGATCGGAGTTTGGATCATGTCGACTTACTACGCTGCTCAATTTCTCATTTATGAATCTGTGGAAGAAAATTAAATAATTATTGATTCGGTCCGTAACCTAACTAAGATTGCAATGAAATCGGGAGGAATCTTATCATGAATATTAAACCTTTGAAAGAAACGACTTTTTTAGAAGCGGTTGCAGCGGCGATTCAGCACGAAAAGGATTACTTCGAATTTTATATGAGTACGTATGAAAAACTTTCTCCCGGAGATACGAAGGAACTTTTCGAAAGACTCGCGGAAGAAGTGGACGATCATATTAAATTTATTACAGAGTTGTATGAACAAGCAGAGGGATCCGAGCTTCCAAATCTAAAACAACTTGCTGCGATTCATAAATTCCACGATTCGACTCTTCAAAAACTGATGAACAAAGTGGAAAGAACCATTTCTGGTCCTGGAACTAAGGATGCGCATGAGGCGCTTGAGTTGGCCATTCGTGAAGCGGAGAACGCGGTTTCTTTTTACGAAAAACTTGCAAACAAGTTTGAAGATGTGAATATCAAATCTCTTTTTACAAAATTAAGAGATTATAATCAAAACTACCAATCTCTTCTGGAAACTGAGTTAAACGGTTTGGATCAATCTCAATCCGGTTCTGGACAAGGAACTTTTTTCTGGGATGAACAGGCAGAAGAAGTGGCAAAGGCAGAATCTAAACCTGTAAGAACCACTTCCACATCTAAAAAACCGAGTCCTACAACTTCTACTCCAAAAACTACATCTGTTACAACTACTAAGTCTGCGCCAAAACAATCTGCTACGACAACAACCGTAAAAAAAACGGCTCCGGCTCCTAAAAAAGTAGAGAATAAAAAACCGATAGCGAAGAAAGCTACTCCTAAGAAAAAGGCAGCGGTAAAAAAAGCAGGAGTCAAAAAAAAGGCAATAAAACCTAAAAAGTCTGTGAAGAAGGTAAAAAAAGCTGCTCCTAAAAAGAAAACGTCCGCAAAATCTAAGAAAAAAAGGTAAAACGGTAAGGAATGCAATCGATCATCGATTGGAAAGAAATTCAAGATCTCTATCCTGTAAACCAAGAGATGATCTGGTTAAACAATTGTGGGACCACTCCTTGTAATGTACATACAATCCAAGCGGTTGAAGAATATCTAAAAGGTTATTCTAAAAAAGGAGTTTTAACGGAAGTTCGTAAATACGCTTCCGTTAAACATTCTATTCGAAAGATTATAGCCGGGCTCATCAATTGTGACGTGGAAGAACTTTGTATTATCCACAACACGAATGAAGGAATGAATTTTCTTTCCCTCGGATTTCAGTTAAAAAGCGGAGACGAAATTCTACTCTTAGAAAACGAATACCCGAGTAATATTTATCCTTGGGAACACTGGAAAGAAAAAGGGGTTGTGATCGGATTTATCCCGATGGCATCTACTCCGGATCAATTTATAGAGAATTTAAAATCTTCTATAAGTTCTAAAACTAAGATTGTCGCTTTATCTGCAGTTCATTGGTGTACTGGAATGCCGTTTCCTTTAGAAGAAATCGGAATTTTCTTAGATTCCAAAGGAATTGAATTCGTTTTAGACGGAGCTCAAGGAATCGGTTTGATTCCAGTGGATGTAAGAAAGATGAAATTAAAATACATAGCGTTCCCCGCATGGAAATGGCTCTTGGGTCCTCTTGGTTTGGGAATGTTATACATCCAACAAGATCGAATAGATACACTTTCATTTCCGTTTAAAGGAACTGGGTCCGTGGTTAACGATGAAGTTTACTTGCCCTATCGTGCAGAATTGAAATCCGGGGCGGATCGTTATGAAATTTCCACAGGAAATTTTATCGACTGGGTATATTTTCAATCCACGCTTGAAATGCTTCAGAAGATAGGATTTCATTCTGTAATGGAAAGAATCTATGAACTTGCGGATTATCTTTCCGAAGGAATGAAGGGAATCGGATTTCAAATCGAGCTGGATCATTTTCCTGATAATAGAACAGGAATTGTAGTGGGCTATAAGGAAGGAATTCCTATGGATGAGCTCGTTTCTTATCTTAAAAAGAATGGAGTGATGTGTGCACTTCGATTAGGAAAGGTAAGATTTTCTCCGCATATTTATAATAAAAAAGATCAATTAGATCGAGTTGTAAAGTTACTGGGTTCTTTTTCATCTTGAGTTGGGAATTTTTATTCAATAAAGTTTCGATACAACCCAATGCGAAAGTGAATTTTTTGAGAACTTTCATACTTTTGCAAAATCGACTGTTAATTTTGGGAATTATTTTCAACGTTTGAATCGTAAATTCTACAAAACATAAAATCGAAATTGTAGGAACTACCACATTGGATGAAAGATCTAAAATGATTCATTCTAGGGCTTTGGGGTAGATTATGGAAATTTTTAGATTGAATACTTCTTTTTTTCCTATCAAATTTCAAATTTTTGTTTGAGGAGCTTCCATCAAAACTTGTCCAAAAAATCTAAATGTGGGAACTCATACAGTCTGATAAAAATTTTTACTAAACTCACATTAGGTTTAGTATTTTAGAGAAAGGTAATATTTAAATTTCAGTGAAAACTAAATTACAAAAAATTGGAGAAGTTGGAACACTTTTATTTCCGGTTTGGGTGCTGATTGGGTCTGTTCTTTCTTTTTTCTTTCCACAATGGTTTACTTGGTTTACGGGGCCAGCAATTACATATGGTCTCGGTTTTACGATGCTTGGTATGGGAATCACACTTTTACCAAAGGATTTTCGAAATATATTTAGAACCCCAATTCCCGTTTTTATAGGAGTAACATTACAATATACTGTGATGCCAGTTTCAGGTTGGGGGATTGGAGTTCTACTTGATCTTCCTATGCCTCTTGCAACTGGACTCGTTGTGGTTTCGTGTTGTCCCGGAGGTGTTGCGTCTAACGTAATTACATATCTTGCAAGGGGAGATTTGGCGCTTTCGGTTTCGATGACCGCGTCTTCTACGATTCTTTCCGTGTTTATGACTCCTTTACTTACACTTTTTTTGATAGGGAAAGGAATCAATGTATCTTCAAGTGGATTATTTTTGGATACGTTTCAAGTTGTAATTCTTCCGGTGGTTTTGGGAATTTTGTTAAACTTTTATCTTCCCGAAGTTTCTAAAAAGATTCAAACTGTTTCGCCGTTGGTAGCGGTATTTTTAATAACTATGATCGTTTCTTCTATTTTAGGAGCTGGAAAGGAAAAGATTTTACAATCGGCTGAGGCATTAATTTTTGCAGTTTTGAGTTTACATATATCCGGTTTCTTTTTCGGTTATATCATATCTTGGTTGTTCATCCGAAAACAAAAAATTTCTAGAACAATTTCGATCGAAGTAGGTATGCAAAATTCTGGTTTAGGAGTTGTTCTGTCCAGAAATAATTTTTCCGATCCGCTGGTTGCAATTCCTGCAGCAATTTCTAGTCTTGTACATTCTCTAATCGGAAGTTTACTTGCGGCTTTATGGAGAAAATCAGAAAAGGAAACCTCCATAAAATGAATTCTGGATTTATAGAGGTTTCTTCTTTGTTTTATTTAATTATGCTAATGAATGACATAAGAATAATTAAATATTTTAATTATCTAAACTAACTATCTAACATGAATTCGGAGTAAGAAAATCCGGTTGCCATAGACAACCGGACTGGGCTCTCAAGCTCTGATCAGAAAATTGTATGCAGGAAACGTTATGCAATAGATCGCCTTTAGTTTCAATTTGTTATAGAACGCGATATAAAGAACGTTCTACTAAAGTCCCCCGCATTGATTTCTTTCGCATTATACCAAATGCACCTTGTTTAGAATAATGGAACTAACAAACTAGGTTTTGAAAAAGGAGTACCATGGACCGCTTCTGGATCTGAAATTGTCACCATCACTCCTGTTATGCCTGGATTTAGATAATTTGCCAGATTTTGGGTTTCTTTTTGAGTGAAAAATACGTCCTTATCCAACCAAACGACTTTTAGATCTTCTCCGCTCCAAATTCCATTCGTAATCGGTATACGTGGAACTGCGTTTTGTGTTTGCCCACTAGGATCTAAACCTACGATGTTTGCGGCTGCATGATAAGGTTCTAATACATTCATAACTTCAACTTGGGCAGGTGTGGGGGCTCCGGTTACCGGTATTCCATTTACGGAATATTTGGTATTGATAAAAAAATCATCCGGACTTTCCACAAATAAACCGGTCACAAGAGGGAAGTAGGATAAGATTTTTTCCACTTTAAAATTCCATACGAAAGCTTTTGCTGACTGGTTATAATTTGGATCATCCATTGTCAAGTCGCTTCCAGACCAAGGAAGAGGATATGGAATATCGCTCGCGATCAGTATAGTACTAGTGATACTATATCGTTTGAACAAACTAGAATTTTGACTTTTTAATTTATTCTGTAGAAGTTGTACCACTAGTCCACCGATACTATGGCCTACAATCGTGGTCGGCAGATCCGGCCAGATCATTGTGGACGGCATGGCATCTAACAAGGCACGAGTTGCTTCTTCGTAATTTTGGACCGATAGTTCGCTTATATTTGAAGGATATGCAGCCGTGCCCTTTGTCATTGTACTACCACCGTGTCCTGGAAGATCTAAAATATAAACGTTATTCGCTTTTTCTTTTAGAATGAGTTGTTTTGCAAGCGGCTCAAAGATGGTGCTCGTATCTCCAAAACCGTGCACACACAATACGTTCTTAGCACCTGGAGTTTGTATGAAGGATGTGTTACGATATTGAACCACATTTAATTTGTAGTTTGTCGTCATGTTGCTTGCGTTTCGACTGACAACGTTATACGTCAAAATCTTTTTCTCATAACTAACGGCGAAGGTTGATTGTGTTACTACAAGAGCAAACAATACGGAAAGTATCCCCCAAAGGTTTCGAATTTTAAGATTCAATTCATTCTTCATTGATAATTCTCCTGGATGTTGTTTTGTAGAATGAACTCTAAACTATTGTTATTTTTGGCAATATCTAGACAATGCAGGTAGTATTGGCTATACTTTTTCATAAAAATGAATTTTAATTTTCAAAAGTAATGTTAAATTCTATTTTATAACGTTTTAACATCAAATAACACGTGTTTGTCGCCTCTTAAATTTGTTTTTTCAAAAAAAATTAGCCAATTTATATGAATTACTTTTGTGGTGTAAGTGAGTAACACACACTGTTATGTGGTTTGTATCAATTTGAATTCGATATAAAAAATTGAAAAAAGTATGAATGCTTAATATTCCTAAATTTTAGTTTTTGGACAGATTTGTAAGCAAGCCCGGTAAAATTTTTTTACTGGGTTCCAAAGTTACTTCCGAAATGTAATATTCATTTTAAATGAGAATTATATAAAAAAATTCTTATGAAGTTATTGAATGTAAGTTCGTAAAGAAAATTTTTAAAAGTATTATAGACTGAACGTAAGTTTGGCGAAAGAAAATCAGAGAGAAATTTGGCTTGCCGGACCGGACTCTTAACTCTGGTCAATAAATTGTATGCAGGAAACATAATACAAGAATCGTCTTTAGTTTCAATGTATTAGAAAACACGATCTGTCGAGTGACCGCAATGTATTGAGTTTAAGGAGTAAGGCGCTAAACTTAAAAGAGCGTTCTGCTGAAGTTTTTTCGCATCGATCGCTTTCGCGTTCATTTACGGTTTTTAAGTTTTGGAAATTCTTATAAACTGCCATTTTATAAATCAATTTTTAAAATACGGAAACTCCACTTCTAAAAATTACAATAGAGTTGTTGAAAATTAATTCTCCATCTATTTCTGTTTCATGGAAATGGTCGATTGAAACAGTTTTTGTTAATCGCCATTATGGAATTTTTCAACAATTCTGATTAACGTGAGTTCGGCGTAAGGAATTCATTTTCTGAAAAAAGTTAAGATCTGAACTTTCTAGATCAATTCTTAAAATGTGGGAACTCATATAAAAAATAAATGTTTAAAAATTTGTAATGTGATTTAATTTGTGGGAACTATCGCAAATTTCGATTTACGAACAAATTCTAAAATTGTAGAAGACTTACGTTTTTGGAAAATTCTTTTCGTCGAGCCACGTTAATTAACGTTTTTTCTGAGCGTTTTTCTTTTTGTTAACAATTGTAAGGGATTTTTTCTTTGGTGCGTTTTTTGTTTTAGAAACAGAGAATTTCGTTTTGAGATTATTTTTTGATAGCGAACTTATGTTTTCTCGTTTATCGGAACGATTTGTCTTAGAAGTGTTTTTACTTTTTTGTTTTTTCAAAGATTTCTTTTTTGTTTTAGATGTTTTCGGTTTTGGCAATTGGGGTTGTAATTTTGGAATTGGAGTCGATTTTTTTTCAAGCTCCTTCGAAGCGGCGCTCGGATAATGGAAAGAAAGAAATTCTAAAATCGTTCGAATATTTTCCGTTTTTCGAACCTGATTGTAGTTACCAGGAATATCAAACCAAAGATCCCTTCCTTCTCCGTAAACGGAAGAAGAAGCGGGAAGAAAAATGAATTCTTTCAAAGGGGCAAGTGGATGAAAACGATCCATAAACAGAAACGTTTTAAATAGTTCTTTTAAATATTTAGAACCAAAATACAAACCGTTTGCGGCCAAAAAATAACTTCCTCGAAACGGGGTTCCTAATGTTATAAGTCCTCTAATTTTTTGCCGACTTCGATCCGGCAGTAACAGAGTTATTAGTCCTCCCGTATTATGGGCGAGTAAAACAGACTTAGAAGGAATTTGATCCATTTGTTTTGAAAGAACGTCTACTGCACTTGTAGTGTTGAATAAAAAAGAGGGTGTATTTAAAATTCTAGGTTTGTAGCCCTTAGATTCTAATGCCTTGCGTAGTTTAGAATAAAAAAATGATCCGGATAGATAACCGGTTACTATAAAAATATCTCCTCCGGAAAGATCCGAATCCTTATTAGAAGGAGATAAAGAAGAAATTAATGAAATCGTAAATTCGAAAATTTCAGAAAGAAAATAAAAAAACGTTCTGAGAACAGATAAGATTTTTTTCATGAGAATGGCTTGAAGTTATGGAGTGAAAAGACAAGACTGTCAGAGTCTTTCATGAAAACAAAGAAGCTGGTTCTTTCCTTATGGATTTTTTTAATCCTACCCTCCGTTGTCTATTCAAATATCCCGACCCATTCTGGTATGGAGAAAAATTTCAAAGAAACCTGGAAAAAATCCTTTCCGGTTCCTTACACTAAAATTTTAAAAAGAGATCTAACGGGTAAAGGAGTTTTGGTCTACAAAAAATCTCCGTTAAAAATCGTTTATATTTATACATATCTTATTTTTCTTCCCTTATATCAAGAGAACGAAGAAATTCCACAGGAAATTCCAGGTAAAGGAAAAGAAGTAAGAGTGAAATTCTTTTACGAGCCTTCGAACCCAGTCGAAAAATTCTGGATTGAATTCACCGAGTTCGACGAACAATACAACAACAAATCGGTGGTAAGATGGATTCGCTAAAATCAAAATCGGATGAACTCATCCAAAAAAAAATGACTTCTGAGGGTTTATCTTCCGCTTTTATCCAGGACTTTTTGAAAAAAACGGATCTGGTTCGAAACGGAGAAACCGGAATGGTTCGTTGGGAAGAAGTAGGAGATCTAGATCCTAAATCGGATGAGATTACTTTGGAACAAATTGAAAGTGAATATGTTCCAGATCCTTCGATTCTCAAAAACTTAGTCGTTATCAAACTCAACGGCGGACTTGGGACTTCTATGGGACTTTCCGGTCCTAAATCTTTAATCGAGCTCAAAAATGGAATGTCCTTTTTAGAAATTATTGCAAAACAATCCGAAGTCATTGAAAGAAAGTATAACGTATCTGTTCCTTTGATCCTCATGGACAGTTTTAATACACAAAAGGAAAGTCAGGAGGAGTTGGATCGGATTGGGTTCCGTCAAAAATTTCCCACTTCTTTTTTACAACATAAAGTGCCTCGTCTTTTGAAAAAGGACCTAACACCTATTAGCTGCAAAAATCCGGACGAAGAGTGGTGTCCTCCCGGTCACGGGGATATATGGATTTCTCTTTTGGAAACTGGGCTTTTAGATACTCTCATTGAAAACGGATACAAGATTGCTTTTGTATCCAACGGAGACAATTTAGGAGCTACGGTACATCCAGGAATTCTTTCTTATATGTTGAAAGAAAAGTTGGAATTTTGTATGGAGATGACTCCTAAAACTCTTGCGGATAAAAAGGGCGGGGCGATCTACAAACAAACCGTTTCCGGTAATTATCAACTACTCGAAACGGCTCAAGTTCCATCTGAACACATGCACGAATTTGAAGGTTTAGGTAAGTTTAGAACTTTTTCAACAAACAATCTTTGGATCGACTTAGTGGCCCTTCGAGAAAGAATTCTTCGTGGAAGTTTTGAGCTTTCCCTGATCGTAAATCCAAAAACGATCGAAGGACAAGAAGTTTTACAACTCGAAACTGCGATGGGTTCTGCGATCCGAAATTTTGACAAGGTTAAAGGGATCATCATCCCTAGGGATAGATTTGCACCTGTAAAAAAATGCGAGGATTACCTTGCTCGTAGATCAGACGCCTATCACCTTTTAGAAAATTATTCTATTACCATGTCCGACAAAAGGAAAGAATCTAGGTTAGGCGAAATACTGATTTATCTGGATGAAAGATATTATAAAAAGATTGGAGACTTTAATCGACTTTTTCCAGAAATTCCTTCTTTAGAACTTTGTTCTTCTCTTACCGTTCAAGGAGAAGTTTTATTCGATCAAAAAATTTCCATTGTGGGAGAGGTAGTCATTCAAAATAACGAAACCGTATCTCGAAAAATATCGGATTTAAAAACTAGAATTTTAGAATCTGGAAAATATTCCTTTTAGACTTTACAAAGAAAATCCTTTATCGGATCTTTTATCTGAACTTGTTGAAAGGTTCTGGTTCAAACGAAAATCCGAAAAGATTTTTTGAATTACAAAGGCTAAAATGACAACTTATAAAAGTCCTAAGATCAGATCCTTTGACGAAGGTGAAATTGAACAATTCAAGAATATATTTATCAATGAAAACCGAGGCAAACCAATTGTTCTTCTTCGATTTCAAGATATAAAATCTCTATCTTTTCTCGATTTCCTACAATTCGTTCCGATCAAAATTTCCGAATTATACCCAGGTGCGGAAAATCATTATTCTTATTATTGTTATAGAGATAAAAAGAGTCTATTGATCGGAGTGGCTCCGCTTCAAGTGAACAGTTCTAGTTCGAATGGTTTTTTAAATTTTGATTCTCTTCTCGGAAAATTGAGAGAAATTTCTATCAAAAGTGGTTCTATAAATTTCGATTTTGGAATTGCAAGAACGCAGTGTAATTATATTTCTTATGTGGATGAAATCTTTCACGAGTTGGAAGTTTGTTCTCTTAAAAACTTACAGGATAATTTAATCCGTTGGAGTTGGACTTATCTCAATCGAGTTAACGATTATTTTGCTGGAGAGAAAGCGGACGCTGTCATTCAGCCGATCATTCATTATAATTATAAAACGCAAACGTATTCTATGAAGGGCGGAGAAGTGTTTGTAGGTGGAGAAGCTTACGCTGGTTATGCGGACCTCATTCGAGATATTCCACACGATCAAGATCTAAATCGAATTGAATTATTAATATTAGAAAAATTGACTATGTGTTGTAATGGAGCCCCAGGTCTTTTAAAGTTCAATATTTCTCCTCAAACTCTCATTGATACTTTCGATACGGACGAAAAAGTAACACGTTTTCATAATCTTCTACTCGATCAAAATTTAAATCCATTTCTAGTAAGAATGGAATTGATCGAAAAGCCGTACGAAGAAAAAGACATCACTCTTAAAAGTGTTTGTAAAAGATTTTGGAATTTTGGAATTAGTTTTGCGGCGGACGATTTCGGAGTCAAAAGTCAAAGTCACCAAATTGTTTTAGATTTAGGAGAGATGATCAAAGAGTTCAAACTAGATCCGATCAGTTTTAAATTCAAAGCAGATCAGGATCTTACTAAATTTTTAGATAACTTGGCGTTTATTGATTATTGTAGGAGGCTTTCAGACAATCGGGAAGCGATCATTACGGCGGAGGCCTTGGAAGACATAGATTCTTTGAACTTCTTACTTACACATCAAGTTTACTATTTCCAAGCCAATCTTTTTTGTAAAAAAATTTCTATTAGAGAATATAAGGAAATCTTTAAGGATATGCAGGATCTTCCAGAGACGGCGGTAAATCAGATTTTGACTTCGGAGGAACTACTTTTGCAATTGAAAGAAAAAGGAAATATATTTGAACTTGCAAGACAATTGGAGCTCGTTCCATAAAAAACGTGAGTTTGTTATAAAAGTCTGTTTCCTAACGTTTTGTTTTACTCTAAAAAATAAATGTGGGAACTCTTACAAAACTTCAAAATTGCTGTTATAAAACTCAAATGTGGGAACTACCACAAATTACGATTTTACGAACAAATTCTAAAAATGTAGGAACTCATACTTTAAAAAATCAATAGAGTTGTTGAAAAACTAATTCTTTATCAGTTTCCGTTTCATGGTAACTGTCGATTAAAGCAGTTTTGTTGATCGCTACTATGGAATTTTTCAACAACTCTCGTATATTTTAAATTTTTGATGAAATTAAAAAGAACTTCTATAAAAATCTGAAAAGAGTGATCATACAAAACGAATTTTTGCATAAAATTGCCGTCTTGCGGTATCGCAAAAATGAAAGAATTATTTATAAAGATTTCCTAAAGTTAAAACTTTGTCCCAAACCTTAAAACGATAGACATTCCGATTTTTTAAAGGTTTAGGACAAACACTCAATTATTCTTTAAGAAAAGACAAGTTGGATTTTTGATTTACGATAGACGGATCTTTCATTGTAACGGAAAGAGCATCGCCCGTTTTTTCGATCTCTATCTTGAATTTTCCGTCTTTATCTATAATCGGAGATTCTTCTACATATTTCCCTTCAAAGACCTTTTTCTTATTAAATTTGACCGTATAATTGACGTTATCTTGACTTTCTATTTCTAAAATTACTTGGCTGACTCCGTTGTTACCGTCCCAAGCCATTGCGGTCCAAGGTCCTTTGAACTTTTCCAGAGTAGAATCTCCTCCAAAAGTTCTTTTTTTAGGCGCTACAACTGCTGTGGAAATTACAGCGGAGACTGGAAGTGAATTTTCACTTTCTCCTCCTAAATCGGTTTTAGAAGTTACGGAATAAAGAAATAAAGTTTCTTTTTCTGGAACGTCTGCCACGTAATTATTTTTGTTTCCTGCAGAACTTAGAAAAGTCCATTTTGATTCCCCTCTCTTCTTACGAAAAACATAATATTCGGATGCTTCTTTAACTGGATCCCAAGTTATATTGATTTTGGCTTCTTTGACGTTTAAAACACCTTTGACGTTTTCGGGAGAAGATAGTTTAACACCTCTTTGTTTATTTGGATCCGTATAACCGTAAGCAAAACTAGAGAAAGGTCCGTTTTTACCTTCTGTATTAACTGCAGTTACGGAATAATACGCATAACGTGCTGGAAGATTCTCATCGATAAATTCTTCCTTTCCAGTTTCCGAAATTTTTTCCCAAGCACCACCACCTATCCAACCGGATTTGATGTATCTAAATATTAGATATTTAGAAGCTCCAGAAACCTTTTGCCATTTTAGTTCTACTTTGTTTTGATAAGAGCCTCGGCTGGCTACTAAACCCAACGGCTTTGCAGGAGGGGTTTTAGGTTGAGAGGTAAAACCGCTCGCTGCATCCGAAGGCTCTCCTGTTTTTCCTCCTAGTTTTGCGGAAACCACATAAATTTCAACAATCCCTTTTTTTGCTGCGGATGTATCTACATAACTATTGATTTTAGAAGTTCCAATCGGACTGTATCTTTTCTGAGATTGATTCCATTTAAAAATTTGATATTCGGAAGAAGCGTCTCCAGGCTCCCAAACGAGTTCGATTTTATTATCATATTGTCCTTGAGTCGCTTTCACTCCTAAAACTTTAGGGGGAGGTTTTAATTCTTCCGTTTTTGCAAACCCAACCACTTCTCCTTGGGACAAATCAGAAGCAGAAGAATCTGTCAAAGTTAGAATCTTATATTTATAAGCAAGGTTGGGTTGAACCCCATCGTCGTTAAAACTATTTGTAGAAGATAATCCTACTTTTCCAAAATTGGAATCTCCGGGGCCTTTTCTATGAATTTCGTAACCGACCGCATTCGGAACGATTTCCCAGTTGATCAAAACCTTATCTGTAAAACTTCCTTGAGAAGCGGTGATAGAAGAGGGCGCTATAGGATTGGAATCGTTTACAACCTCTGGAGTACTACTAGAATCCGGTTTTCCTTGATCTATGACGGTTTCTACTTGATCGATCATTACAAAAGCGCCTTGGCAAATTTTAGTAAACCAACGATAGTCTATATATCCATATCCTTGATCGCCCCAATCTGTTCCCCAAGAATTGATAAATTTGACTGCGTTTTTAGAATCGTCATAACCTACTAAGGCGATTGCGTGTCCTCCGTAGGTTTTACCTAAACCTTCTTTGTAAATTTGATCCCCTTTGAGATTAAAGAAATTCTCATAAACCAAAACCCCGGCGACAACTGGTTTACCTTCCGAAAGTTGAGCTTTGACTTCGTTCATATCGGTGGTTTTTACTCTTAAGAATTCTTTCGCTTTGTATTTAGAAGCCGCTTCAATTGCAGCTTGAGAAGGACGGGTTCTATAATCTGCAGGATTGTAAGGCATAGTATCCCAAGGCGCCGCTCCCATTTCCACCATCACTCTCATTGCGTCCGAAATCAAAGATCCATTGTCTCTTCCGCCGTTGATCTGATTGTATATAAATGCAGGAGAAAAAATTTTACTATAGTTCGGAGTTCCTTGGGCGGTTCTGAGAGACCAATCTTTAGAACTTTTTCTTTCTATATATTCTTGAAAACTTTTAGTCGCGTAGGCAGTGGACCAAGCAACACAACTACCTTGTTCTCCTTGGTTCCCTACGGGAGGCATAGAAGAAGAAAGATCCACTTTGGAAGCAAGTCCTCTGTGAGAGATCCCATAAGGATTTGTTTCTTTTAAAGAAGATAGAAGTTCAGAGGATTCCTGTTTCATTCCTAAAGAACGAAAGGAAGGTTGTGCAAAAATAGAAATTTGGAAATTTAGTAATAAAATAGTGATTAAAATAGAATATTTTAAAATTCTCATATACTTTCCTTTTTAATTTCCTTTTTGAGATCGGACGGTTTCTACAATCTCATTTTCCATAGCTCTGGAATATTCCTTAAACGCGAAAGGATGCGGTTCGTAAAGAACGATCAACGAAGATTCGTTGCCCTTGCTGTCTTTAACCTTTTTTTGGTTTAAAAATAAAATGTAATCTCCTTCTGGAGGAGAAGCCTTGAGCCATTTGCCTAAAAGTTCGGGAAAAATCATAAAACCGATTTCAAACTTAGAAGGAAGTTGTTCGGCGCCTTTCCAGGGTTTTAGAATTTCAACCGTGGCAGTGACAGAAATTGAAGTTTCTGAAATTTTTGTTTCTCGAACATTTGTAATTCTGGTCAAAGCAATGTAGTCTGAATTTTTGACCTGAGTTTCCAATGTAGGGGGAGTTGGAACCGACAAAAGTGGTAGGGTCAATAATAGAAAACCAATCCAGGAAAGCGCTTTCAAATTCATCTTTATCTCCGTTGGGCCGAAGCCAAAAATGTAGTATGAATTCTTAAACTCTCTCCGCAAGAAATTTTTTAAAATGAAGCGACTTCCTTTTTAGGGATTTAATAAATCGTTTTTTATATTCACCTAACAAGTTCTATTTTTATAGACAAAATTTGTTTTTAAAGGATACGAAAACGAGAGAGGGCTTCCTTTTCTAAACTTTCTCTATGATTTGGGTGTGCGATTGAAATCAGTTCTTTGGCTCTTTGTCTCAAATTTTTTCCGTATAAATTTGCGATTCCGTATTCGGTCACAATAAAATGGACATGAGCTCTGGTCGTTACTACGTCCGCTCCCGATTTTAATAAAGAAACGATTCTAGATTCTCCTTTAGATGTGGTGGAAGGAAGCGCGATAATTGGCTTGCCTCCTTCGGAAAGAGAAGCTCCTCGAATAAAGTCCATCTGACCTCCTACTCCAGAATATTGTTTTGTACCGATTGTATCCGCACAAACTTGCCCGGTTAAATCTACTTCAACTGCGGAATTGATTGCGGTTACTTTTGGATTTTTTCGGATCACATGAGGATCGTTAATATAACCAATATCTAACATTGAAACTTCTGGATTATCGTCTATGAAATCATAAAGTTTTTTAGTTCCCATCACAAAACCAGACACAATTTTGCCAGGATGTTTTTTCTTATGAATTCCTGTTATGATTCCTTTTTGAACGAGTTCCATCACGCCATTCGAAAACATTTCGGTATGAATTCCCAAATCCTTATGAGAAGTTAGACAAGTTAGTACTGCGTTTGGAATGGCTCCGATTCCCATTTGTAATGTGGCCCCGTCTTCGACTAAAGAAGCTACGTTTTTTCCGATGGCAAGTTCTATGTCCGAAGGTTTTTCTGAAAAATGTTCGTGTAAGGGAAGATTTCCTTCTACAAAAGAATGAATTTTATCTACATGAATGATTCCATCTCCATGAGTACGAGGCATGTTCACATTTACTTGTGCGATAACTGTTTTTGCAGTTTCTACAGCCGCTTTACTAATATCAACCGACACACCTAAAGAACAAAATCCATGTTTGTCGGGAGGGGAAACTTGTATCAACGCAACGTCTATAGGAAGAATTCCTTTTCGAAATAAGAAAGGACATTCACTTAAGAAAATTGGAATATAATCCCCTCTACCTTCTTCGACTGCTTTTCGGGTGTTGGCTGCTACAAATAAAGAATTTGTAAAAAATTTTCCTTCCATACCAGGTTCTGCATAAGCAGCCTTACCTTCTGTGTGAAGATGAATCATTTCGACATTGGTCAATTCGTTTGCACGAGAGACTAAGGTTTGGATTAGCAGAGTAGGTGCGGCGGCGGCACTGTGAACGAAAACCCTTTGTCCTGATTTTACAGAGGAAATAGCTAAGTTTGCTGAAATGAATGGATTGTTGGTTTTAAATTTCAATTTTTCTCCTTGCTATAAAATAAGATCTAAATACCGACCATCGAAGCGCTGAGTTTAAGGCGGCATTATGAACTCAGCGAACACGCCTCTCTATGGAGAGTTAGGAAAAATGTTTTGCTTGGGTTTTATTGGTATTAGAAATTCAATAACTCAACTAATCAGCAATGGTTAATCCGGGAATTATAATACATTCAGTTTTCACTTGAACTTTTCTATTTTTTCTTTTTATAAAAGTGAAATAGAGTTCAAAGTTTTTTCGATTTATTTTGTATTTTAGTATCTCAAATATTACAATAAATGTTTATTTTAAACCCAAAAATTTATAGAATCCTGAAACTTTTTAGAGAATTTTATAGAAAAGAAATAAGCACATTCAATTCATTTTATTGTTTTTATATCTACAGAAAATCTATACTTCACAACTTTATCCATATGTCTTCCCATCCTATTCGTAACATTCACGTAAAATCAGAGCCGATGTTAATTTTCGTATTAGCATCGATTCAATTTACCCATATTCTGGATTTTGTAATTATGATGCCTCTGGGGAGTTACTTTCAAGAATCATTTCATATCAATCCGCAAGAATTCTCATTGTTGATTTCCGCCTATACGTATAGTGCTTTTTGTGCGGGAATTGTAGGGGCTCTGTTGATTGATCGATTCAACCGAAAGTCTGCAGCGATTTTTTTATATTCTGGTTTTATTATTGGAACTGCTTTTTGTGCCATAGCCGATTCTTATATTTTTCTTTTGATCGCTAGGATCATTTCGGGTTCGTTTGGAGGAATTTTAAGCTCTGTCATTTTTGCGATCGTAGGAGACGTAATCGCTATGGATCGAAGGGGAAGAGCAATGGGTGCAATTATGGGAGCTTTTTCCGTTTCTTCTGTAGTTGGGATTCCTTTAGGTTTAAAAGTGGCTGAGTTTTATGGCTGGAATATGTCCTTTGCAGGAATTGTTCTTTTGAGTCTGCCGATTTTAGTTTTGATGTATTATCATTTGCCTAGTATTCCTCCGTTTCAGCCTACAGGAGAAGATCCAATTAAGGATTTTTTAAGAATTTTCACCTATAAAAGATATATGGCTTCTTATATGTTGATTATGTTTGTAATCCTTGGTGGTTTTACTGTAATTCCTTTCATTGCGCCTTATATGGAAAGAAATGTAGGAATTCCTAAAGAAAATATTTCTTGGATTTATTTTTTCGGAGGACTTGTTACTTTTTTCTCTTCTAGAGGGATCGGGATTGCCTCGGATAAAATTGGAAAGCATAAGATATTCTATATTCTAGTTCCATTATCTTGTATTCCGATTTTTATCATGACCAATTTAGGTCAAACGACTCTAGTCAATGTACTGATTCTAACTACAACTTTTATGGTGATCGTCTCCGGAAGATGGATTCCTGCTTTGGCATTGATTACTTCTGCGACGGAGCCAAGAGATCGTGGTCGTTTTATGACCGTAATTTCTGCGTTACAAAATCTTGCTTCCGGTTTAGGTGCTACAATCGGAGGAAGTATTTTAGTGGCTGCGAGTCCTACTGCTCCTTATCAAAATTACGACATAGCTGGTTATTTGGCGATGGGATTTAATCTGATTGCACTTATATTGATTTCCAGGGTAAAAGCAGTTTCTTGAATGTGTTCGTCTGGAATTAGTTAAATGATCTAGAGTTTATGTTTGTTTTAGTAGTTGTTTGTGCTGAACAGCGCAATTTGTAAATGGCTTTTATCTTACTAAGTTCTATGATATTTCAAAAACGTAGGAACTCTCACAAATTGCGATTTTACAGTTAAATTTTTTTGTAGGAACTACTACTTTTATGATAGGAATTCAAATTCAAGCAGTTTGAAAATTGGCTCCAAAAAATCCGCTCAGTTCTTGACATTTGAATGAGACAGAATATTTTGCTGTTACACGAAAGGAGGTGGTCTAGTGAGTGATAGTTGTTGTAAACAATTGACCTGTGAGGTGGCTGAGCAATAGCCAGGGTACGTACCACTTGCAATAAAGCCGTAGTTGTGGCTATTGCAATCCAATCAGACCGCTGAACTTTCTGAGTTTCTAGAACTGGTCATTCTAAGAGCTTCCGATTTTTGACAGATGGATGTCGAAAAAACGATGCAGTCGCTCAGAGGGTTTCTCCTAAAAATCTTTCTAACATACAGAAAACGAAAATCCTTCTCTTTTTTACGAACCTTTGAGATTCAGGTAGAATGAAACGAGCCCTTATTTTATCCGGAGGCGGAGCCAGAGGCGCTTATCAAGCGGGTGTACTTCGATATTTGGAAGAAATTCAATTCAAGCCGGATATTATTTGTGGGACCTCTGTTGGTGCAATCACAGCGACAGCAATGGGATGTGGAATGAATTCCGCAGAAATCACAAAATTATGGAAATCCATCGAAGCTAAAAAAGTGATGCGCTACTCTATCTGGAACGATCTAGTAGATATTTTCGTCAAAAGTTATTCTCCTCTGACTGATACAACTCCTCTTAAAAATTTACTCTATTCTCATTTGGACTTTCGTAATTTGAGAAAAAATCCTACAGAAGTGATCATTACTGCGGTTAATATTCTCACTGCGGAACTTGTATTTTTTAGAAATAAGGAAATTGATATAGAACATGTAATGGCTTCTTCTGCAATTCCCATGTTTTTCCCTTGGCAGTATGTGGACGGAAAACCTCACTGGGACGGAGGTGTTATGGCAAATACGCCGATATTGCCTGCTGTAGAACGAGGAGCGACTGATATTGTTGTAGTACTTCTTTCTCCCGTTGGAGGAATCGATATGGGATTGCCTAAAACAAGAAGAGAAGGATTAGAAAGAGTTTTTGAACTTTCACTCATCGGATCCTATCAAACCGTGATGTCCAATTTAAACTTTGAGAAAAAAAAGAAAAAAGGGAAAAAATCTAAGCTTTCTTCTCTTTTATCCATTCCGAGTGCGGATCGACCTGAACTTAAAATTAGGACGATCGGTCCCAGAACTTCTTTGGGATTTGGAAGTATTTTAAACTTTTCTCAAGTGCAAGCGGACTATCTAATCAGCCGTGGATACGAGGATGCAAGAATTCAATTTAGGGAATAGAACGCCAAATTGCCAAAGAGTAGCGCCACGATTGACTCTTAAAACTCAATGTTTCTATTTATGATCGAAACATAATAAAAGTAAACAAACAAAGGAATTCAATTCGGGGAATATTATGGAAGAGTTATTCGTTAAAAACGGACATTTCGCCTCTAAAGACGGAGCGATTTATCAATTACGCGGAGTTAATCTTTCTGGTTCCGCAAAACTTCCTTTAAAACCGGATGGTACCACACACTTCGATCAGACAAATACATTCGACAATCATAAAAATGTGTCCTTTGTAGGAAGACCTTTGAAAGAAGATCAAGCAGAAGAACATTTCGACAGGTTGAGGAAATGGGGATTTAATTTTTTACGGTTTCTCATAACGTGGGAAGCGATTGAACACAAAGGTCCCGGAAAATACGACAACGAATATATAGACTATGTGGAAAGAATGGTTTCTCTCGCGGCAAAAAAAGGACTTTATCTTTTTATAGATCCGCATCAGGACGTATGGTCTCGATTTACCGGAGGTGACGGCGCTCCTGGTTGGACCTTAGAAGAATTAGGGATGAATATTTCCAAAATTCGAAATTCTGAAACGGCGATCGTTCACCATCATCAGGGAAAAAATTATAGAAGAATGTCCTGGCCCTTAAACTACCAGAAATATGCGTGCGCGACGATGTTCTCTTTATTCTTCGGAGGTAAAGAATTTGCACCGGACACAAAAATAGACGGAAAGAACGCTCAAGATTTTTTACAAGATCATTATATTGATTCTATACTTAAGATCGTTCGCAAACTCAAAAAATATAAAAACGTAATTGGATTTGATACGTTAAACGAACCTTCTCCAGGATGGATCGGCAAAAAAAATCTGGGAGAATTTGACGGATTCGGATTTGGAAAAGTAGTAAAGTCTTCTCCCTTTCAAGAAATGTATCTTTCTGAGGGACGTGCAGTTTCCGCAGAACAAGCGTATATGTTGGGTTTTTGGAGTTTGCCATTTGGTAAGGTTCGATTGAATCCGGAAGGGGTTCCACTTTGGAGACGAGGACATCAGTGTATTTGGAGAAATCACGGGGTTTGGGATTACGATCCGAATGGCGCTCCAATGATGTTAAAACCGGAATATTTTTATAAGAAGAATGGAAGAAAATACGAATTCTATTCCAATTTTATGTATCCTTTTATTAAAAAATTTAAAGAAAGGGTACAAAAATTAGAAAACCGCTTTCATATCTTTATCGAAAGTGATCCTTCTAAACTCGAACTGGAGTGGAAAGAAATTCCCAAAAAAAATCAAGGATCTGTGATTAACGCGACACATTGGTACGATATATCTGTTCTTATGTTAAAACGTTATTTCCCTTGGTTCGGAGTACATGTATTTAAGCAAAAAGCAATATTCGGAAAAGAAAATATAGACAATGCTTATGAAGAAACGATTCGTATGATCCGGGAAATGTCTGAAAAAAAGATGGGCAATTGTCCTACCGTAATCGGAGAAACCGGAATTCCTATGGACCTTAATCACAGAGTAGCGTATCTCAAAAATGATTACGGTGTATTGGAAAAGGCTCTTGATCGAATTATGAAAGCAGTGGAAAAAAATTTTGTAAATCTGGCGTTGTGGAATTATACCCCTGATCATACTCATAGTTTGGGAGATAGATGGAATGAAGAAGATTTATCTATCTATTCGCAGGACACACCTTCTTCTTACGATGAAGATGGAGGAAGGGCGGTTCGGGCTTTTAGTCGTCCTTATCCGATACGAACCAAAGGATTTCCTGTTGCCTTAACTTTTGATATGGAAAGATCTTTATTTAAATATGCGTTTCGACAAGAAGGAAATGTGTTTCCGGAAACCGAAATTTTTATCCCGGAAGTTCATTATAAAAAAGGGTTTGAGGTTTTAGTTAACGCTGGAACATATCAATATGATTCTCGTAACAAGGTATTAAAATTTAAAGGAGAAAAAGGAATCCTTGATTATGGAATAACCGTTTACCCGTCTAAAAAATCACTTTCCAGGGAACAAGATAGAACTAGAGTGGTCCCCAAGACTCAAAAGAGGAAGATTCAATGAAAAAAGTTCTTATGATTTCCCTAAGCGTAGCCGCGGTTCTTTCATTGACCGTAATGTGTGGAGGGGCTAAACATTCAGCTGAAGAATGCGCTCCTATAGTAGACGAAATGTTGACCAATCTGACCGCTGGACAAAAACCTGAAGATGCAGCAAACATTGCGACTATGAAAGCTACTTTAGTTCCAGTATTACAAAAAGAATGTATGTCTGGCAAATTTGATCTTACTTGTCTTAAGTCTGCAAAAAGTATTCCAGCTATTCAGGCTTGTAAAAAATAAATCTTTCCTTTCGCACCTCGTATAAATGGCGGGGTGCAAAATTCTTTTCAAAATAATAGTTGTGCCTAAAATGTGGGAACTTCCGCAAATTTCAATTTTACAGTAAGATTCTTTTTTCTTCCAAAATTGTAGAAACTCATACAAACGAACTTCAAACACTCAAAAAAAATGTTTAAAAGTTCGTAATGTAACTAATTTGTAGGAACTATCACGAATCTATATTACTTGCAAATACATTCGTTTTCCGAAAGAAATTTGGTTCTAGAAGTTTTTTGCATTGGATAAGGATTTTTATCCACAACCGCACAAATTTCTTTAGATAAAGATCGAAAAAGATTTTTAAAGTTCGTTTTATACAAAATCGCTTCGGATGTTTTTGATCTACCTGCCGCCGAAATGAGTTTTCCAAGAAAGTCGTCTAATTTTTTTTCTTTTTGTTCTGAAGTATTTACAGAACTTAAGAAATCTTGAATTCTTAAAAAGATTGCCTCTTTTTTATTTTCGTTCGTTTCTTTAAAATAGTGATTGGATAAAAAATCAAAAGTAGAAAAAACTTTATTCGTTTCTGCAGAAGTATCAAATACGATGTTTTTATATTTATCAAAAAATACAAGTACGGTCAAATCTGAGTCCAAAAACGCTTTAGGATCTTGTAGAGCATATAGAATAGAAAGTAAAATTTCTTCCTTGCGTATGGCGACTGGTCTTCCTATTTTCTTTTGAACTCCCAATTCCATAATTTCGTCTGCTCTTTTTAGAATGAGTTGTTTATTTATTTCAAACTGCATATTCAATAAATATATAATATATCTTGTTAGGCCGCCTACTGAAACTCTCTGTATCACGTCTTTCCCGGATAACCATTCTTCTTCGTCTATATGTTTATCCAATTGAAAATACCGTAGACTATCTAAGACTCGATAACTTTCGTCCGGATTTTGAAATTTTTTCAAAGAATCTATTAAAAAAATATTATATTCTTTTGAGCCGATTTTATGGCGAATAAAACTGGAAAGTATCAGGTTGTGAATTTTTCCACATTCTTCTTGAAAAGGTATCTTCTTTGCTTTTTGAACGAGTTCTTGAATCTTAGATTCCGTAGATAAATCCTTTAAAAGAGTTTCTATTTCCGAATTCCCTGGGCATTTTTTTTCTGGTGTCGTTTGAGGAAAATTTTGATTGGTTATTGAGTCTTGGCTTTCTTGAGTAATCGCAGTATTAAAAGCGTAAACGATTTCACCCGTTACAACATGAATAAAACGTCCTGATATTTTAATTTCTTCCTGCGTTTGTGTTTTTTGAATTGAATAAGATCCAGTAAGGATGAGGTCTATCGGAATTATTTTTCCTAATTTCCTGGCTTGGTCAGAATCAAGAAGACCAGAATATTCTAATGAATGTTCTGCTAATAGTTCCGCAAGTTTTGTTCTTTCAACTAAAACATTAGAAGAATCTTTTGATAATTCTACGATAAACAAATCTGAAATCATAGAATCGTATTTGTTCGTTTGCTTTTCAGAATGAATAAAATCTATCACCCCAATTCTATAACTTTTTTTATTTTTATTAAAATTTAAAATTACGGATTCGACGGGCGAATTCCCAGTTGTGGCGCATTGAATAACACATACAATCAGAGAAATATAAATAAATTTAAATTTAAAAAAACGTAATATAACCATTTATGTCATGACTCCTTCGCTAAAAACTGTTCTAAAACTTCAAAAAATGATTTTTAGACAACTTGTTACTTAATAATTTTATAATAGAGAAATTTTAGTTCTAAGCAAATGGATTTGTTTCAGACGTCTATCTATATTCAATTTAAAAATGATCTAACAATTTTAGATTGAAATAACGGATTAAATCACTATTTGTTGGATCATATTTCCAAATTTTCTTCACTTTGAAAAGTTTCCCTGAAAACATCAGAATTGTTTTCAAATTGACGACAACTATTTTCTTAAAGAATATTCTGATAAAAAATCGGTCCTTCGAAAACATGAAAGCCGATGCTTTTATTCTTCCATTAAAAAAAATCCTTCTTCTTCTGAGTAACATCCATGTTCTCGGTATGGGCCCGAAGGATAAAAATGAATTTTTTGTGCGTATCTTCTACCGATTCTTAAACAACTCAAACAAATGTCCCAGCGAATTGCCCAGTCACATTCTTCCTTTCGATAAGAGGGAAAAACTCTCAACAAAGGTTTTGTTTCTGCGACTTCCTGAGAATTTGTTTGGGGAAATAAAGATTTTAAAAAAATAGCGTCTAACAGAATTACTATGATAAAGAATAAAACAAATTTTCTTTTGATTTTAAATGTGTTTTTAATGGAACGTTGAACTTGTACGAGTTCGTTTGAAGGAGAATCTAAATTTTTGGAGAACATTCTTAGTTCATGTATCGAAAAAAATGTTGGGATTCGAAAGGGAAATTTTTAAGAACTTTGTTTCAAAGTTCTAGAATGTAAAATCCCCTTCAAAAAAATCAACAAATCCGGATTCAATTCAATTTTTGAAAACTTTTGTATCTTTGGTAAAATCGATCATTAATTTTTTAGTACGATTTCCATGTGTCCTAGTAGTAAAATTGTAAGATGAGAGTCATTCAAAAACCAAATAGATATTTTTCTATAGTTTAAATTTAAGGTAATTTCTATAAAATATGGAAAAATTTTTTCCTATTAATTTTTTAGTACGATTTCCATGTGTCCTAGTAGTAAAATTGTAAGATGAGAGTCATTCAAAAACCAAATAGATATTTTTCTATAGTTTAAATTTAAGGTAATTTCTATAAAATATGGAAAAATTTTTTCCTATTAATTTTTTCATGAAATCGTTGTTCAATAGAAAATTTATTTTATAGATGTTTCTTTTAAATCGAACTTGTTTTTGTGATACAAGAATGGATTGCATTCCTGAGAAAAATATAAAAAAGGGGTTCCGTTGCTCGCAATATCAGTCATTCTTTATTTATTTACTACGATACTAATCGGGGCTCTTGCTTCTCGATTTGTAAGCGATTCAAAGGATTATGTGCTCGCAGGTAGAAGACTACCTTTATTTCTTGCGTCTTCCGCTTTGTTTGCGACTTGGTTCGGTTCCGAGACTTTACTTGGAGCTTCTTCTCGTTTTGTGGAAGATGGAATTTTAGGAGTTATAGAAGATCCTTTCGGGGCTGCACTTTGTCTATTTCTTGTGGGTTTATTTTTTGCAAGACCTCTTTATAGAATGAACATACTTACTTTCGGAGACTTTTATAAAAATCGGTTCGGAAGAAAGGCTGAAATTTTATCGAGTGTATTTATGATTCCTTCTTATTTTGGTTGGATTGCAGCACAGTTTGTTGCTTTAGGGATCATCTTTCATTCGTTAGCTGATATTCCTGTATCTACCGGTATCATTGCGGGAGCCGGAGTCGTTTTGATTTATACTGTAATCGGAGGAATGTGGGCGATTTCTCTTACCGATTTTTTACAAACAGTTTTAATCGTATTAGGACTTTCTTATCTAGTTTGGGATCTAAGTTCTAAAGCGGGTGGAATCGAGGTGGTATTTGCGTCTACAAAACCCGGTTTTTTTAGATTTTTTCCAGAGATGAATGTTAAAAGTATTTTCGTTTATCTCGCCGCTTGGATGACGATCGGTCTAGGGTCGATTCCACAACAAGATATTTTTCAAAGAGTAATGGCTTCTAAATCGGAGAAAGTAGCCGTTTATTCTTCTTTATTAGGATCGTTTTTTTATTTGAGCGTGGCTTTTTTACCCTTACTTGCCGTACTTTGTGCGAGAAAAATATATCCTGAAATTGCAAAAGAAGACACACAGATGATTCTTCCCAAAACTGTATTAACACATACTGGGCTTTTTACTCAGATCTTATTTTTTGGAGCTATGTTATCTGCGGTAATGAGCACAGCCAGTGGAGCAATTCTTGCATCTGCTTCCGTCTTGGGGGAAAACGTAATCCGTCCTTTTTTTAAAAAGACAAATGAAAAAACTCTTCTTCGATTGTTTAGACTTTCTGTAATAGCAATAACGTTAGTTTCTCTTTTAATGGCAAATACTAAAAGTAATATTTATGAGTTAGTATCTCAAGCATCCGCTTTGAGTCTTGTTTCTTTGTTCGTTCCTCTTGTTGCCGGACTTTTTTGGAAAAATTCTACTTCTACCGGAGCTATATTTTCTATGATCGTAGGATTTTGTATATGGCTTTTATGTAATATACTTTCATTAGAAATACCAGCTTCAATCCCAGGATTAACTTCTAGCTGGGTAGCTTTGTTGTTTGGGAATTGGCTGGAGCACAAAGGTTATATCCAGAAAAAAACTAATAGTAGTTAAACGATAAATCGTTTTAAAACTTCGCATTAAAATTTTTTAATCATTTATTCCGATACATTCTATTTTCTTGATAATATTTAAGTGTTTCATCGATTCGTGTTTTGAAATTGAATTCAAATGTATTCGATTTATTCAAAATATTTTGTATCAATCGAAAAGAATTAAATTCAAGTCTATTAGCAAAACAAAATAATTTCTTTCCATAAAAGTAAATAGAATCTGAAAATGGTAAAAATACAAATTCGGAGAAATGAATGCCGCCCATTTTAGACGATTCTGTCGCATTTGAAAAAAAACAAGAACCTCAAAAACGATTAGGGGAAGTATTTCAAGGTCTTTGGTTGGAAGATGAAATTTGTTTTGCAATTGCTGGAGGTGGGTGTAAGGCTTTATACGGATTGGGTTTTGGGCATGAAATCAAATCTTGGGGTTTAAAGTTTAGGGAAGTGTCCGGAGTTTCTGCCGGGGCTGCGATGGTACTCTGTTTGATTTCTGGAGGCGAAGAGGAGTGTGTTGCCTTCTTTGAAAATATAGTTCGAAAAAATCCAGCCAACTTTTACTGGAGTCGACTTTTTAAAGGAGAAAGAGCTTTTCCGCATGAAGAGATGTATCGAAAAACGATTCGATTTGGTATGGATTTTCAAAAGATCATTCAATCTGGGATTAAAGTGTATATTCATACTTTAAGGGCGATCCCTAAGGAAGATTCTCTAAAGAATAAATTTAGATTGGCAAGATTGATTGCAGAAACTGCAAAAGCTTTTTTAGAGGATGAAAGAGATAGAAAACGCGGTTTGAATACGGAAAGGATGCAAAGAATACTCAGAAATTGGAATATGAAAGAAGTCTTATTTACGGAAAAGGATTTCGACAACGAACAAACGGTAGAGCAGATTATTCTTAACTCTTCTTCAGTTCCTCCAGTTGTTTCGGTTCAGACCCTTGAAAAAGAATATTATTTCGATGGTGGACTTACAAACAATTTACTTTTAGAAGCGTTTCCTCCGGATAAGAAAACGATAGGAATTTATTATGAACCTACTACAATTATAGGAAAAGATCCAAAACTTTTAGAAAGGTGTTATTTACAAACGCCTTCGGAACCTTTACCAATCACTTCTTTCGATTATACGGATCCGATCGGAGCCAGAAAGGCCTATGAGCTCGGAAAAAGAGACGCTCGGTTCAATAAACATAAAATTTTAGAATATCTAAAAAAAGATTGGGTAAAAACCTTTTCTTCTTTGAAATTAAAATAATGATTTAATTTTTGTTCTTCATTCTATTGCTTTTAAATTCAAATTTCTGCACTAAATCGCTGTTCTGCGACCTCAGCAAATTAAAAATTCATTTTATTAAAGTTTTCAAAAATACCCTAGTTCAGATCAATGAAATTGCTTCAATAGACCGTTTTTATGAAACAGAAATGGATGGAAAATTAATTTTTCAAAAATACCTTATATTATCAATTTGATAAATACAATAGATTTTAAAAGAGGAAAGTTCAAGATCACATTTTGTTTTTTTGTAGTAAAAAAGATCGACCCATAAGAGTTATAAAATAAATAGCAAGTCAGTTGATTCAAAAAATAAAATTAGGACAATAGAATATGAATCCGATCATTCAAAACACCATCGCCTTGGTTGCTGGAGCCGTTTTTGGTAGTATTGTAAACATGGGAATTATCATGGTTAGTGGGCATATCATTCCTCCTCCTACTGGGGTGGATGTAACTACAATGGAAGGACTGAAGTCATCCCTACATTTATTTGAACCTAAACATTTTGTTCTACCGTTTTTAGCTCATGCGCTTGGTACTTTTGCTGGAGCGTTATTGACCGCAAAGGTAAGTTTCAATCATAAAGTTAAACTTGCTATGGGGATTGGGCTTCTTTTTTTAGTCGGTGGAATTGCAAATACGATAATGCTTCCTTCGCCTTTATGGTTTACCGTTTTAGATTTAGTGGGCGCGTATCTGCCTATGGGTTATCTTGCAGGAACCTTGTTGCGGAAATAAACCTCATATAGAAGATCGTTTAAAATTCGGAGTGTAAAATTTATGAAAAAAGTATCTATGTTATTTGTTCTAGTGAGTCTGATCGTTTTAAGTTTTCATTGTAAAGAAAGTAAATCAGATCCGACCAAAGGAAAAATTGTGTTTTTAAAAGGAGAAACTTCCGTTCAAAGAGGAGAACAAAAGTTTAAGGCGGTTGTCTCTCAAGAAATTTTAAACGGAGATATGATTTTGACCGGACCTAAGTCGATCGCCACTCTTGTTTTTGGAGATAACGCGACTGTAATAGAAATTCAGTCCGATTCTAAATTTCAAGTAAAGGAAACATCAGATGAAAAAAACTTTTTTCAGGATAAGGGAAGTTCTTGGATCTTAACAAATAAATTGTTAAAAGGAGAGAAGATGAATCTTCATACTCCTACTACAACTGCCGGAGTTAGAGGAACAAAATTTTATACTTCGGTTTACGGGGATATGACGTTTACTTGTCATTGTGAAGGTCAGATAGAATTGGAAAATCATCAAAATCATTCTAAAAAAATTAACGATACAGACTATTTATCCGTAGCAAAAGGAGATAAGACGATTTATATCACTCCAAGTGATTTACAAAAATTGAATGTTCCTTACTTACACAATCATAGTGAAATTGAAAATTCTTTTGTGGGAGCACAAAATAAAATGACTCCAGAACAGTTCCAGGTCATTTATGAACTGGCAAAAAAGAAACTGGAATCTATTGAATAGAAAAATCTAGATCCGTCTCAAAACTTTTATAAATGTGTTTTGCTATAAGACTCGGTTTCGGGAATGTGTACATCAAGGAATATAATTTATAGAAACTGCCCTATTATATAAAATTCACAGAGTGGTTTTGGGACGATTTAAATTAACGTAAAAAATGAGAGAGAATTTTCTTAAAGTATGAGTTCTTAAAATTTATTCGTAAGGGCGTAGTAGTTCTCACATTTTATTTTTACGAAAAAAATCATGTTAATTTATTAATATCGAGAAAAATAATATTAAAATATTCATTAAATATAATTAATGAATTACAAGCCATTTGTAAATTATCTGTTCTATGTCTTTTTTGTAATAAGGCTTTCCTAAAAAATCGGACATCCCTGCTTGTCTACATTTGATTTTATCTTCTTGCAGAACGTCCGCAGTTACCGCGATAATTACAGGTTTAGGAGAAATCATAGGGTCCGTCAAAATAAAGTTAGAAGCGCTGATCCCATCCAAATGAGGCATATTTATATCCATAAAAATCAAATCAAACCTTGAAATTCTAACCTTTGTGATTGCTTCTAAACCGTCTTTAGCCAACTCAAATTTGATCTTGAGTTTTTTAAGAATACCGGATAAAAGAAAAATGTTCGTGGAATCGTCTTCGGCGATTAGAATGTAAGTGTTGGAAGATAGAGAAGAAAGGTCTGTGGTTTCTGGAAAATAAGTGGGATGATTCTCGGAAACAAATTCAGATAATAAAACCGTAAACTCAAACGTGGAACCTTGGGATTCATTTTTAAATACATGAATTTTACCGTTCATTAATTCTACTAGTTTTTTAGAAATCGCAAGACCTAGGCCAGTTCCACCGTATTTTCTAGAAATGCTCGAATCGAGTTGAAAAAATTTCTGAAATAACAAATCGATTTTTTCTTTGGGAATTCCAATCCCTGAGTCTATTACCTGAATCGTATATTCAATTTTTGTTTCTATCCTTTCAGAAAACGCTCGAATTTGAATTTTACCAGAATCAGTAAATTTAATCGCATTTGAGATCAGGTTGGAAAGAATTTGTGTAATTCTACGTTTGTCTCCTATGGATTTGTCGATAAAATCGGGAGAATAATCAGTTGATAAAACGAGACCTTTTTGAGTCGCTTGATAAAGGAAAATACCCATTGTTTCTTCTACAATTTCTTTCCAGCAAAATTCGTGTAGTTCTAAATCTATTTTATCTGCTTCTAATTTAGAAAAATCTAAAATATCGTTGATGATTTTAAGAAGAGTTTCCCCACTTTTTTGAATCAAATTTCGAATATGCTGTTGATTCTCGTTTAGAGGAGTCGATTTAAACTGTTCAATCAAACCGATGATTCCGTTGAGAGGGGTTCTAATTTCATGACTCATTGTGGCTAAAAATTGGGATTTAACCTTATTTGCAAATTCAGCATCGTCGCGCGCCTTGAGTAATTCTATCGTTCTGAATTGAACCTGAGATTCTAAATTCGTATTTTGTAATTCTTTCAGTGCGAGTAATTCGTTATGAGTTTCAATATTTTCTTGTAAAGTCGATTTTAACTCCAGGGCTAAATGTTCCGAACGATTAAAAGCTTGTGTGAGCTGTTGAGCTAAAACCCCAGCTTGAAAAAAAATAAAAACGGTCACTCCAATATAGGAAATATAGCCGGTAGAAGTATATCCTAACGTGAAAAGAATATCGTTTAATACTACTGTAGAAAAAATAAGATATGCAATTAGGATAAGAATAGCACCTTTTCGTTTCATTTTATGTGCTTTAAATAGATACAGAGTTAAACCCAAAGGGAGGCTTGAGATTAAAATAAATATAATACTAAAAAATTCGGTAAAAATACGAACCGGTAAGGCTAACGTAAAAATGGAACAACCAAAAACTCCGATTACCGAATTGATAAAAAAAGAAGAAACTTCTTCCGGAAATAAAGATTTAATAAACATACACATAAAAATTCCAATCAATAGAACCGTAAAATATATAAAACGAATGTAAAAATCAAAATCTATATTGGGGAAGAATATCATAAAAGCGTGATTTTCAACGCTAAGCTGACGAATCCCCATAAAAATACAAAAAAGCCCGAAAAATAAATATTCTTTTGAACGTGTTCTAAAAAGGAATAAAACTAAATGATAAAATCCAATTAAGGCTACGGATGCAAAACTTGCTATGTCCATCATCAAGTGTCTCATCTGGGTATTTCTGATTGTTTCCCATTTACCTAGATAAATAGGTTGCCAAAAGCCGTGATTTTGATGATTAAAATTCGAGACCCAAATGACGATCGTCATTGGACTGTTATGTGCACCAATTTCAGCCCTATCTGGTTTGAGTTTTGGGATCATGGTTTTGAAGTCGGTTCCCAAAACACCAACCTGTGCAACGGATTTATTGTTTATAAAAATTTGAAATGCAGATAGAATTTCGGTCCATCGAATACCATAGGAATCGTGAAAAGAAGCTGGTAAAATTACTTTTAATCGGTACGTAGCCTTACCAAAAGGGGATAAATTTTTTCCAGAAATATTATAAAACTTCCAATACGCAGGGGCTGGATAGAATCCGTTACAGTTTTCTTTCCATTTGGATTCTTCTGCATTTGGTGGAATCCATTGATCCCAACAAAACTCCCAATCCCCCTTTAAATTAACTGAATCAATATTAGGGTTCCAAGAAGATAAATCAATGACACCGTTTAAGGCAATCGGATCGTTTTGTATGAATTGGGAGCAGTTCAATAAAAAAGTAAGAAAAGAAATTGGAATGAAAAATATGCAGGAAATACGCAAAGACTTGATCATTTTTGACAATAATTCCTTTTTAATATAAAGTAGAATTATGGCAAAAAATTAGAAGGATTGCGATTCAATTTTAAAAATATTCAAAAAATCTGATTCAGAATTTTTGGGCAGGAAATATTTTTCTGGAAATTTCTTTGCTGAATCGGATCAAAATTTAAACCGACTATAGCCTCAGGTATCAGTAAGTTCTACTTTTTTAAAAATGGGTTTGTTTTTTATATTACCAAGCTCACTAGGAAAAATGACGTTTTCGGGGATTTCGTTTTATTCCCAATAATTCCAAGTATTCTTAAAATATAGAATAGTATTTTTTAGTCGAAATCAAATTCAATAAACATTTGCGGAGAATCAAATTCTATAAGATTCTGTATTATAGAAGAGTTTGAACTGAAATGAACGTATATCAACAAAAAGAATCCAGGATACAAAAAAAGAAGATTCTTATGATCTTAGCCGTTATTCCGGTTTTGATGATTGGAACGTTTGTTTACGAAGTAAAACAGATGCAAAGTGAAATTCATCGTGTTGTATGGATGAGGGCGAGGGTAACTCAGGATTATATTCGAAGAATCAGTAATCAAACCAAAGCTCTAAAACTTTCAATTTCTCATTCTATGGACTATTATGAAGATTCTATATTAGATAAACGTGCATTTCACAAATTTAAAAAATACTCTAGCTTAAAAATTTTTGGAAATAAAAATCAAATAAAAACAAATTCTTCTACTTCTGAGTTTTTGAAAACTTCTGTTCCTATTACTCCGTTTTTTTTGAGAGAAGTAGAAGCTGCTTTAGGGCTCAGTGGACAATTTGAAACCTTGGTAGAAACACAAAGTGAAGTAGTTTGGGCCTATTATCTATCTGCACAGAGGTTCCTTTACTTTGCACCTACATCAAAGCCGTATAAGGATGTTTTTAACGAAGGACTTTATCAAAGGCCTTTTTGGGTTCAGGCAACTCCTAAAACGAATCCTCAGCGTAAACAAGTCATTTCGGAACTTTACAACGATCTTGGTGGACAAGGGTTAATGATTACCATTTCCGAACCAGTATATTTTAGAAATCAATTCATTGGGGTTGCGGCAATCGATATAGGTCTTGAAGCGATGCGTAGAGTTTTAGCTGTAGGCGATTGTATAGGAGAAAGTATTCTTATAGACGAAAATAAAAAAATTATCGCAAAGGAATCTTGGATTGATATGAATGATTCAACGATTCAACTCCCAGACGGACCTTCGGAAAATTTTTTTTTGAAAAAAGGATACTATTGGGCTTTTTTCGAAATCAAAGATCAAGAAGTACGATTAGTACATCGAATCTCGGCGATAGAATTTTTATTTTCGGTCATTTTAAACTTACTCCCATTTTGGGGATTGATATGCACCCTTGGAATCGTTTCCATTTTATACATAAAATTGAAAGCGTCTATGGAACAAGTTTCAAAAATGATTCATACCGATCCTTTAACTGGAATTGCAAATCGACGTGGCTTTTTAAAACTTACACAAAAATCTTTAGCGGCGGTTCATCGTCACGGACAATCGTGGACAATTTTGATGATCGATATAGATCATTTCAAACAAGTAAACGATCGATTTGGGCATGATACCGGAGATAGAATCCTAATTAAAGTTTCTCAAATACTAAGCGCTAATATACGCCAAACGGATGTGGTATGTCGTTGGGGTGGAGAAGAATTTGCGGTTTTTCTTTTTGGGGTTACTCCGGAAGATTCGATGAATATCGCAGAACATCTTCGTAAAGAAGTTGAAAATAAAGTTATACTGAAGGATGGAAAACCGGTAACTCTAAGTATTGGAATTTCCGAAGGAAAAAGCGGGAAGAACAACGGTTTAGAAAATGCATTTGCTTGTGCTGATCAAGCATTGTATCAAGCAAAAACTTTGGGAAGAAATCGGGTTTGTGTATTTGATACTACAACGGAAACGTTCTAAACCAAGTTTTATAATTATTGAATATTATATCCTTTCTTGTTATAAAACGAAAATATTTCTGTAATTTTTAACAAAACAATTCTAGCGCAATATAAAGATTTCATAAAATTACTGTTGTTACAAAAAAATAGAAGCGTCCGTAAAGACCATAAGTTTTGTAATCAAAAGAAGCGTTTATAAATCATAAAAGATTTTATTTTTGTCAAATTTTTGTCTTTTTATCTTTTTTCACCTTAAAATTTGAAGATTCACTTACGTTTTACAATATAGATTCTCAAATTTGATTTTGATAATTGATGAAAAAGAATTTAGATTTCTTTTTCGGTAGAACCTATGTCATCTTTCCACGAGAGCGATCTGTTTATAGAGGTGACCCAATTGCAATTTAAGACTCAAATTAATTCACAAGTCGAAGATGTAAGAGTCAAAAAAAGAATCATCTTTTCGCTTTTAGCAATTATTCTAATATTCATGTTTCTTTTTCTGATTTATGAAAACTTCAGAATGGAAAAAGAAATCGATCGAATTGTCGGTATGAGAGCTCGCGTAATGAAAGACTACATTCGTAAAGTTGGATCACAAACAAGGGCCTTAGGGTTGTCCGTTGCAGATTATCTAACTTTTTACGAAGACACACCTATAAATCCAGATCTCATTAAAAGATTTAAAAATTATCCGAACTTAAACAGATTTGGAATTCCTCATATCAGTCGAGAAAGTCAGGAAGGTCCGGATGCGGGTACTTTAACCGCAGTAGGTTCCATTTATAAATTGAATCCTTCTCTTCTCAAGGAAATAGAAGCCGCTTTAAATTTAAGAGGTCAATTTGAATCCTTAACTGAAAAACAAAGTGAAGTGGTCTGGGCTTATTATTTATCAGAACGCAAATTTTTATATATCACTCCAAAATTTAAAGATGAAAATTATTATTTTACAGACGATCTTTACGCGGAACCTTATTGGACTCAAGCGAACCCAATCTCCAATCCAACCGGACGTCAAATTATCACGGATCTTTATGAAGATATCGCTGGAAAAGGTTTGATGATTTCGGTTTCTGAACCCGTGTATGTAAAAGGAAAATTTGTGGGGGTTACTGCAATCGATATAGGCTTAGACGCAATGCAGAGAATATTAGAAAGCGGTGATTGTATTGGAAAAAGCATGCTCATAGATGAAAACGGAAAGATTGTCGCTCAACCAGGTAATTTCGCTTTAAATGACAAATTACCTTTTTCCGTATTTTCCTCGATATTAGAATCTAAGAAATCTTTTTTTATCCAAAAAGGAAGTTTTTGGATTGGAGTCAAAATTAAGGAAGAAGAGATTTGGTTAGTTCATGAAATTCAAATTTTTGAATATATAATTTATGTTATAAAGAATCTTCTTCCTTTTTGGGTGCTTGCATTTACTTTCTTTATTGTGTTAGTGTTGTATGTCAAATTACGTTCTTCGATGAATCAAGTATCTAAGTTGATTCATACAGATCCATTAACTGGAATTTGGAATCGGAGGGGTTTCTTAAAATTGACCCAAAGATCTATTGCTCTGGAAAATCGACATAAGAGCGGATGGGCAATTTTAATGATTGATATTGATCATTTCAAACAAGTAAATGATAAGTTCGGACATGACGCTGGTGATAAAACTTTAATAAGAGTAGCACAAGTACTCAGTCGTTCAATTCGACAAACGGATGTGGTTTGTCGTTGGGGAGGAGAAGAATTCGCAATCTTTTTGTGTGGAGTTGGCCAGGAAATTTCTATCAACATCGCTGAAGAATTACGAAAGGAAGTGGAAAATAAAATTCGATTAGAAAATGGAAACCCTGTCACTTTGAGTATTGGAGTTTCTGGAGGAGAGCAGAATTTAGAAGAAGCATTTACAAATGCGGACCAAGCGTTGTATCAAGCAAAAACTTCCGGAAGAAACCGGGTATGTGCTTTTAATCTTTTACAGCCAATTTTAAAATAACTAAATCTAATTTAAATACTTTGGACGTTTAGAATTTATTTTCTCAATTCAAATTATAACTCTACAAAAAATTAAAGCAGTGAATTCCTTTTTAATTTTAAATCCAAATTAAAAATATTCTAAGTTTTTAATACACGATTGATTAAAAAAGAATTTTTAAAATCAATGTTAGTTGATAGAAACTTCCATATTGTAAAGATTGAGTAATTAGATGTAATAGTTGGCACGATCATAGAATTCTGAATTTGAAGAAAGAAAAGTATTTAGTTTAAAATCAAAATTGTTGGATCATTCTATTTTTACTAAGAAATCTGTTCCAAAAACTCAATGCCACAACACTCTTTGCGGAAATTGTGGAACTCAATTTGATCACTCTTTATGAGAGTCATCACAGGGGTAGAACTAGTCGAAATCGAGCGTAGCAGGATACCTAATTTGGTCTTTTTGATAAAGTTACAATAGGTCTTTGGGCGCACTGTAAAATGAAAGGATGAAATTTAAAATAAAGATGAACCATTATGGGAAACAGTGAATTCGTTCAAAATACAAGTTTAAATATCAAACCGGTCATATTGATCGTAGATGATGAAGTTATCATACTCGGAAGTATCAAATATGCGATTCAACTCAGTTTTGGGAATCGTTTTGATATAGAAATGGCGGAAGATGCTGATTCCGCAATGGAAATTCTAGCCAGATGCAAGTCGGAACAAATAGATGTTCCTCTCGTAATTTGTGATCAAGTGTTACGAGGAAAAAGTGGGGACGAATTACTGATTCAAATACATCAGGAATATCCGCAGATATATAAAGTGATGCTCACCGGTTATGCATCCGCAAAAAGTCTTGGAAACGCTCTTAATAAAGCGAATCTTTATCGATACCTTACTAAACCTTGGGATTCTGAGGATTTGATTCTTACCATTTCCGAAGCGGTAAAGGCTTACTTTCAAAATCGAAAAGTTGCGGAACTTAGTTCTAAATTAGAAGAAACGTATTTATTCAATCGAGAAACCTTATTTCCAAACTTTGAAAATTTAAAACGAAGAATTGATCGAAGATTAATTGAAAACGAAAATTCAATTCTTGCGCTTATTCGTATTGAGTCCTTTGGTTCTATTGCGGAAAATTTCGGAATAGAAACATATCGTAAGATGTTATTCGAATTTTTATCCGTACTTGATTGTTTTATAGGCGGTTATAATGGAGAAATCTTTCATATTTACGATAACATGATTGCAGTTCTTACAAAAATCGAAGAGGACCGATTCTATTCTTTACTCAGTGCTGTTCGAATCTTTTTAAGATCGGAGTGTATCGAAGTAGACGGGATTTCTTTTCAAGTTAAAATTTCCATTGGAGTTTCTTCGGATCAATCAGATGTATATGATAAAGCAAGACTTGCAATGATGACTGCAAGTAACAATTCTTCTGTAGAGTATATTCCGTATTCAGAAACTACAAATAAAGTCGATCGAATTTATGCAAATCTAAAGTTGGGTAAAAAATTCAATTCAGCTCTCAATGCTGGAAATATCATTCCTTATTTTCAAGGAATTTACGACAATAAACTTAATCGAATTACAAAATACGAATGTTTAGCAAGAATTATGGAAGGAGATCAAATTTATAATCCGGCGATGTTCATTCCGATCGCAAAATCCACCGGAATTATTCGATTGCTTACTCCTTTAATGGTGGAGAAAACTTTCAAATATTTCTCAAAACATCCAGAATATTCTTTTTCCATTAACATTTCTGAATCTGATTTGGATAAGAAAAGTTTTCCTCTTTGGGTAATGAATCGATTATTACACTATAGAATTTCTCCGGATCGTGTGATCTTTGAAATTTTAGAAAACGATCATTGGAACGGGAACGGCTCTTCTAACTCTACTCGTTCTTTACAAGAATTAAAAGAAATAGGTTGTAAAATCGCCATCGACGATTTTGGTGTAGAGCGTTCTAACTTTGAAAGATTGATAGAAATTCAACCGGACTTTATAAAAATAGATGGTAAATTTATACAAGGAATTCATGAAAATCAAACTTCATACAGATTAGCAGCGGCGATCACTGAAATGGCGCATACAATCGGAGCCAAAGTAGTAGCTGAATTCGTATCTAATGAAGAAGAATTAGAAGCGGTAAAATCTTTGAGTATAGATTATTCACAAGGTTATTATTTGATGGAACCGGCAGAAGATATCATTTATAAGGAAACGATTTTAAATTTGGTTTAGTGTCTTGAGTTTCGCAAAAAAATGTAGGAATTCATTCATACAGAAATTATAATATAAAAGAATACCAAAAAACGACAAACCATATAACACGACGTAACTTTGTAGGAATTCATACATTTTGTTGAAGGAACGAATGGGTTAAGATTTTTAGAATCAACTGGGCTGAACTTTACAGATAGGTTCTAAAATAGGTGAACTATTTAACATGAATGTAGCGTAAGAAAATAGAGTTGTTGAAAAATTCCATAGTGACGATTAACAAAACTGTTTTAATTACTGTTTCCATAAAACAGAAACGGATGGAGAATTAATTTTTCAACAAACTCTAATAAGGAAAAATTTTCTATAAGGTATAAATTCTCACAAATTTAGAATTTGTTCGTAAAATTGTGATTTGCAATACTACTCAAAACTTTATAAATAAATATCCAAAATTTTATTTTTTAATTGGAGATTTATTTTAAAATTTTTATAGATATTGTAATTTCTCTTTTATTTACCTATAGAAATTGATTAGAGTTTATATCTCAGTTTTTAGTAGTAAAAAAACAGGTATTTGTCTAAATATCCGTCAAACAATCGTAAGGTGGTGGCCAAAGAAGCTCTTTTCAGAAAAATGAATTATAGCTAAATTTGTGTTATTTAACTTAAACAAACCTGGTTTATTCTCTATAAACTATGATTAGATAGATTTAGTGTAAGAAAACCAAACCCATTTTTTATATTAATGAAACTCTTTGCGCCAAATTTGAATTATACTATAAAAAATAAATGATTTTAATTTTTCTGATAGTTAAATTTAGAAAACCTCTATAAAAATCCAAAAGATTTAATTCTGCACAAAATCGTCGTTTGGTGACGGCAAGTTGATTCATTTTATAGGTTGGAGATTTTTTGAATTAGATTTTGAATCATATTATAAATTAAAATATATAAACAATTAAAGTTACAAAAATAACGTTGGTCTGAATCGATATACAAGAATATGTATTTAAATTTCATAATCCATACTATAAGCTGCAAAGCTTTGTTTCTTACAAAGGTATATATTTTTTAGAAATAGTATAAAGAGTATTTCTTCAAAGACCTTTGGGTGGGAGTTAGGAAAAATGAACCAAGCTATAGCGATTGAACACCAATCAAAAGAAATACAAGTCAATACAATTCGTTATAAACTTTTAGTGATCGAATTTACAGGTATAGTTAATTATGAAACTTTAAAGGGAATGTCTGCTAAATTGAGTTCTATTCTTTATGAAATGGAAGGTATATTAGTATTAGATATCAGAAAAGTAACAAATCTAAATTCTGAGTTTGTGCGGGCTTTTACAGGAATTTTATATGTGATTTCCGAAAAATTTACTAGATACTTTATTATAACAGAAGATCAAAAGATTTATAATTGGATTATGAATTATAATCAGTTAAAAGATGTCAAACCAGTGATGAATTTTAACGAAATAGGAAAGGCTTTGGAGTTAGATTCTTTAATTCAACAATTTGAATTTTAAAATGAAGTAAATATTGAATAATACAATATAATTTTATTCATCTTATATTTTGAAGAGATCTCTTTTTGAGAATAAGTTATGATAATAGATGTAGAAGGGAACTCACTCTATTACACTCGTCTATCTGGCTTTGTTTGTAATATAACTAAGCCAGATAGATAATTTTAAGATTTCTTTTTTCAAGATAAAACTTATAATAAAACTACCTGCAATTTCTTTAATAAAATAATTTTAGTAGATTCGAATTTACTAATAAATTAATTCCTTTCCTTACTATAAATAAGTATTACATACCTTTTGAATATGATTTAAAATTAAACATAGTAGCAGACCTGATTAAATAAAATTTATAGTATATTTTTCGATTCAAACAAGTGATTGGATGGAAGTGTTTTTATCGATCAATCTTTCAAATATTGATTTCAGTTTATAACTAGGGGAGATATAAAACTAAAATTTCTTTATACTTAATTATAAATAAAATTAGCGCGAATTTATAGGAATTTGCGAATTATTAATTTAGCTCCTATATCTCCATAAACAAAGCACTGAGTCTATTTGGCTAATTTGCATTCATTAGCCAGGTAGATTTTTTTTCGTTTCAATTTAGAGATGGTTTTAATGTTTCCATTGCATTGAAATGGAAAATTGAAGCATTATTACTAATCACCATTTCCACTATGAAATTTTTCAACAACTCTATTTTTAATCTTTAGAAATCAAGAAACAAATGGGATTAATTTTTCAATTACTCTAATATAAAAACAATCTTACTTTTTTACGAGAAAATTTAATTTTATAAAGTTCAGTGATTAATAATTTGAACTTATAGATGCTCAAAACTATAAAGTTGAGTGCCTAAAATTCGGCTCCCGTATTTTTTTTAAAGTTTAACTGGTTCTTATAGAACGCTAGATAAGATGAGTAAACTTTAAGGCAAATCCCCAACTTATAATCTTATGGGGTCTATAAAATAAAGTTTTAAATTGAATCGATATATTTATACTACTGTGTTATCTAACTCATTCGATTCTGAATTTTTGTTTAGAATTTCAATCTTTTGTGAATCTGTAGATATTGTGAAATGTTCATAATTAGATACATTTGATTGGATAGTATTTCTTCTGAGTCCTTTGGGAGAGTGTCCGGTCCATTTTTTGCAAGCTCTATGAAAAGATGTATAAGAATTAAATCCACATTCAAAAGCAATCTCTAATAGATTCATATTTCTTTTTTCTACAAGAAGTCGGATTGCGTCGTTCATTCTATTTTGATTTATAAAATCCGAAAATCCCATATTTTTATATTTATTCAGATAAAAAGAAGCTTGGTGTAAGCTGACTCCCAAATAGGCAGAAAGATCGATCAAACGAATACTATCATCCGCATAAAGTTTCTCCCGAATAAAGCCGTTAATTCTTTCTTCTGCCCGTTTTAGATCGTCTTCCTTGAGAAGATTTTTTTCTTCTAAGGGTTCTACAAGTTCCAATATTTCATCTTCCAACATAGAATACGGTTGTTCTATGATTTCTTGAGTTTCTGAATTTAAACTTAATACTGAGTCTTGCAAAGTTGCTCCTTCATTTTGGGTCTTTATTCTTCTTTTTAAAAGATAAAGAGTAAAAATAAAAAACGCATAAAAATAGTATGAAATACTGTTCCACTCGATATTATAAAAAGCGGTTCCGATAAAATTTCCCAGAATTCCAAATCCTATTCCTCCCAAGATAGGAAATAAAAAATAATATTCTTTTTTATAGGGACGAGAACAAATTAGGTAACCTGATTCTAATAAAGTATAAATACAGATCCCGAAACAGCAAAGTTCTCCCGTTATCATCATGGAAAATGGTTTTTCAAAATACATTAGAAATGCAAAAGAAAGAATGATTGCGGTTATCGCGTTTTTAAAGATATAATGGTAGGATATTTGTATTTCGAAAATTCCGAGTATAATAAGTCTAAGCAATAAAAAGGAATAAATTGAAATTCCGCAAATTATGGAAATCAATTTGAATTTATATAAATCTTCCGACATCAAAATTTCTGGAATGGTTCGATTCCAGATCATTAAATAAAGGCCGAAGAAAATCAGAAACGTAGAAAAAATATTTTTCTCAATCCATTTTTGTAAGGAAGACTTTAAAAAAATCCTATCTTCAAAATTCGATAGAATTTTAGAACTATATACACGGTTCAAAAAACTTTCAATGTAAGTATTCATAAAAGATAAACTCTCTAATATTATGGGATTCGAATGTTGAATCTTCAAATAGGAAACTTCTAAATTTGATTTCCTTTTTTTTCTAACTTGTTCATCTTTTTCATTTTGGTCGTATTTTCAGTTATATTATAAGGAGTGAAATATATAATTTAAGAATCGATTTACAATTACAAGGTGTCGAAAGGAGCAGTCGCAGCATTCTTTGCAAAATCCAAATTTTACTTAAATGTGGCAAAATCACATAATACGAATAGCCTTCTATAACTTGTGAATCATTTGGATCTTGCAAAGCACTAAAACCGTTCCTTAAGAAAGGGCTCTATTAGCCATGTCTTTTAAGGGGTGATATAAGTAAACTAAGAAATTAAAAATCGAATAGATTTGTTTTATTGGAAATTATGTTTTGATACGTTTTAAGTTTAGAGGAATTTTAAACCGAAATGAACTTTTTCATAAAAAAGCTCATTTTGTGCCTTCAAAATTTTTACTACAAGCCATCTCAAAAATATCTTAGGAATAAATTAGACTCGGCATTTTAAGCAAAGATAAAGTATTTTTAAGATGGCTTTTACTGTATCACCTTTAATATTTGTAGTTGAATTGCTCGTTTAGAAGCAGGAATTTTGGCAACCTATTATTTCGGTTCTCGTAATCTCTATAAAATTGAGTACTTTGAATTTTATCACAGAATCCTGTTTCAGAATGAATGTTTGGGTATTTTCTATTGAGTTCTGAGTAGAGGGATTGGGTCGACTACGTGAAGATTATGAGATTCGGTAAGGAATGTGTACTACTTATTTCAAAACTTAAAATGTGAGATCTCCTTAAAAGTCAACAATTGAAGTTAAATACAATTTATTGAAAACGTCATATCTTTGGTAAAATCGATCTGGAATTTTTAGTAATATTTTCATGAGTCTAAGTAGTAAGTAGTTATTGATTCCGATAAAATTGATCATTTAAAGCGCTAGGGATCGATGCGAGGTCAAGTTATTGAGATTTAAGAATTATAAAATGTATTCACATATTATGATTACAATAACTTGACCAGAGCTGAGAGCCTGGCCTGCGCCTTTTACGCTGCCGTCTCATTTTACGATTTATAAAAGCGCAGGAGCGCCCATATTTTTTCTAACGTTTCATTGTTTTTTCATGCAGATAATCCCATGTTTTAAAGAAAAATTACAGAGAATCATCAGATAGTTGTTCAAGTGAAAGTATCGAGTTTTTGATTTTTCGAAAAAATAAGTAAAAAAACTCTCTTTTTTCGAAATAATTCGCAACCTTATTCCATCAATAGTCTCTATTTATTCAATAGGAGTTAATACCAAATGGGAATCATTCTATCTTTTTTCATTGGGCACTGGTTTTTATCCGCTTTTGCTCAATCGTTTTTTCTTCATAGATATGCAGCACACGCAATGTTTAAAATGAACAAATTCTGGGAGAAGTTTTTTTATATTTTTACTTGTGTAGCCCAAGGTTCTTCTTTTTTAAACCCACGCGCTTATGCGATTATGCACAGACAACATCATGCTTATAGCGATACAGGTAAGGACCCGCATTCTCCTGTAACCTCTAAAGGTTTTTTGGATATGATGTGGAAAACTGCGCTCAATTATGAATCGATTTTAGAAGAAACAGCAAGCGTTGAGAAAGAGTTTAAAGGAAATTATCCCGAATGGCCTGCAATTGACGTTCTCAGTAATTCTTGGACTTTTAGACTTTTTTGTGGAACACTTTATACTTTATTTTATTTTTATTTTGTCCCTGAAGGGCAATATGCTTGGTATCTACTTTTGCCGATTCATTGGCTCATGGGGCCGTTACACGGAGCAATCGTTAACTGGTGTGGTCATATGTATGGATATAGAAATCATAAAAAAAATCCGGACAACTCTAAGAATACTTTATTTGTGGATTTTATGATCGCAGGAGAATTATACCAAAACAATCATCACGCTCATCCAAATTCTCCGAACTTCGCGTTTCGTTGGTTCGAATTGGATTTTACTTATCAAATTATGAAAATTTTACATCTTTTAAAAATTATTAAAATCCAAAGAGCAGTTTGGACCGAAAAAGGGAAAAAAATACTCCGAGGTTCGGAAGTTCTTGTGGAACACACATCCGCTTCTACGGTCGCCGCCTAATTATATATTAGGTGGAATTTGTGTAATATTTTCCAAATAAAGAGATTCAATCATATATTTTTTATATTCTGAGATTATGATTTGTTTCTCTTTTATTTGTGTAAAACTTGAATTAGCAATTTCTGGTTTAGTTTAATGCGAATTTGGCTTAAGAAAATCTTGGCGAATAAAAACTGATGATGTTTTCTAAGGATCGCAGTGAATGCTCTAATTTCTTTGGGATTTAAACTCAATGAAATTTTTCGTTCTAATTTAAACAAATGATTACAATTTGAAAATGTTCAAAAACGAAGATAGAAAAACATTATGGACTCAGTAAAAATTCAATCTATCGAAATACTCAATTCGTTCAAAGACGGAATCGACGAGCCGGATATTCAAGCTTGTAAGGTATCAAAGGAAAAAGACTTTTTTATCGTTTTACACGGTGGAACGTTAAGCACTAAAGCCGTGTCCGTTTGGAGAATTTCTTCCAATCAGGTCCAGAAAGTGTCGACCATCCCAATTACGGAAAAAAATATCCGAAAACCACACATCTATATTTCTGAAAATCAAGATATTCTAATTTATTATGAAGAAGGTTATCTAAAATTCAAACTTTCTGCAGAAGGGATTTTATCTCTCGAAAACTCTTATCAAGGTGGAAAAGGGTGGGCCTTGGCGGTTCTTAAGGAAAATCTTATATTTTATTATTCAAACTATTATGATAATACGGAATATAAGAGCAAAAAACAATTCCGTTTGCATGATATTTTATCGCATAAAGAAGATAAGGTTATAGCTAACGATGGATTTAATAGCACCTGGATTGTAGATGCGGCCATTCATAACGATTCCATAATTTTTACCGGAGACGAAGAATTATTTGTTTTTAACGTTTCAGATTTTAAATCTCCCAGAGGTATATTCAAACAAAAGATTAAAAATTCAAAGTGGAAATTCGTTTCCCATACTCCCTGGATCGTTTGTGAAACTGAATATCACGTGTCTTCGGCTTTTCATTTGTTAAACGAAGTGGGAAAAAAATTCGAAATATCCGGTTCTGTGTTGAATAATCGTTTTGTCAGAACATTTGACGTGGATGAGTCCAATCGAATTTGGGCGATAGTATCTAACAAAAGTTTTGAACAAAGTTTAGTGTGTGTATTTGCGGAAAACGGGGAATTAAAATCAGGTCCGGTTCTTGTATTCCCAGATATAGAAGGTCATCCCAATTTTTCGAATCAAATCATTCATCACGTTTTAGAAATGGTCGTTCAAAAGGATGTTATATTCATTGTTTTTCGTTCGGGTACAATTGCCAGAATTACCTGGTCTAACGGTTGACGATCGGCTCTTCAGAAGAGATATTAATATTTTCTAAATTAATAATTCTATTAATTCATAAAAAATGAATTAATGTTTCCCATATTTGGAGAAACAAAATTTTCTAAAAGCTGATGAAATTATATTTCTAGTTTTTATACGGCGATGGATGTATTTGTGCCAATTTATGGTTTTTCATTCCTATATATAATACTATGACTTTGAACACTCTGTTTTATAGATCTAAATAACGTAAGTTTGATATAGTTATTGATTCCTATAAATTTTAGTACCCATAATAAATGTTGTGACTAAGAGCCGATTAACGTGTTTTCGATAATCCAATGCGAAAGCGATTGAGGCGTGATCAATAAATTGAATTCAGAAAGAGATTTTGTTTTCAATTAAACCCTCAATTTATTGATCGGAGCTGAAAGCGCGGTCCGGCAACGCCGGATTCGCCCAGATTTTTTTATACTGAACTTGTTTTGAATGAAAGTTAATAGTTCCACGTGATCGAAGATTTTTTTTGATATTACTGTTGGGAACCTTTATAAATCTAAAAAGGGTTTTGTCCAAATAAGTTTTGCAGATCTTATAAAAGTTAAAAATCTATTTTTACAAACTCAGAACAAAAAGAATTTGAAGTTCGATAACATACGTTAATAATAATGAATTTTTATTTTAGAGAAGTAAATTTTGAGTTTTACTAATCTTATAGAATTGAATACTATAAGTTTTTTGTTATGTGATTCCTTGAAAATAATAAATCAAAATAGAATGAAAAAGGAAAGCTTATGAAAGGTAAAAAAATAGGAATTTTAGGTTCCGGAATTGTTGGTCAAACTCTTGCAAATGGATTTTTGAAATACGGAGCCGAAGTGAAAATTGGTACGAGAGATTTTGAAAAACTTAAAGATTGGTTGGCAAAAACGGGAACAGGAGCTTCAATCGGTTCATTTTCGGAAGCAGCTAGCTTTGGTGAAATTATAGTATTGTGTTCTAAAGGGAGTGTGGCTTCCGAAGTGCTAACGTTAGCTGGAATCAATTCTCTTAACGGAAAAACGATTATTGACACAACCAATCCTATTTCGGAAATACCCCCTCAAAACGGTGTTCTAAATTTTTTTACATCGTATAACGAATCTTTAATGGAAAGATTACAAAAACAAGCTCCTAAAGCTAATTTCGTAAAATGTTTTAGTTCCGTAGGAAGTAGTTTGATGGTGAATCCTCAGTTTGAAGGTGGTAGGCCGAGTATGTTTATTTGTGGGAATGAAAATTCTTCTAAAAAACAAGCGAAGGAAATTTTAGATACTTTCGGCTGGGATACGGAGGACATGGGAAAGGTAGAAGCGGCCAGAGCGATCGAACCACTTTGTATTCTTTGGTGTATTCCCGGATTTTTATCTCAATCCTGGACACATGCGTTTAAACTTTTAAAATGACTTAACGTTTAGTAAAAAGATTATAGTTTTTCTTTTTTGAATGCCCATAAATTTTTATATCGAGTTTGTTGTTCAGAGCTAAATATATCATTATTTTTGAATGTGTTTGGGAAGAAAACGAATTTCTACTTTTCTAATTGTAAAAAATATAATGTTTACAAAGTGACTTTTATTGCCGTCTTATTTTGTGGCGGATTTGCCTAAAAGTTTGCGTGCATTTTGTTTTGCTTCTTCGTAGGCTTTTAAATGTGCTTCACATTTCTCTTTTGCTTTTGGAGAAGTGCTTTTAATTCTTCCGGCTTTTTTGCCTAATAAATTGAACCATTCTCCGTTTATATCAAGGCTTGATTTGGACTTTTCAAAAGGTAGAAAAGTGGAACCTTTTACATTAGGTAAACCTACTTCTACTAAAGCGTAATCTAATAAAACGAAAATGTTATCAGGTATAAAAATTTCTTTAAGATTTTTTAAACGTGCCAAGGCTTCTAAAGCCGGAGTTTTTGCAAGTGATCTTACAAATGCAAGATGAAAACATTCTAATTTTTTTAATTCGAAAAGAAAATCAAAACCCTCAATCGGCTGATTCCAATCTAAAGTGCCGTAAATACTGAGATAACGAAGTTCTTTGGCGAGGCTAAGTCCGGAAAAGTTAGTTACTCTTCGAACGTTTTCGATATGTAGAGCCCTGAGATTTTTTAATTTTCCGATCGGCCCCATACTTTCAAAACCGGAAACGTATTCTAAAACTAGCTCTTCTATGTTTTGAAGTCTACTTAGGAAGTCAATCGTCTTGGGGCGAGCATGAGTAATTCTTAATCTTTTGAGTCCCCAAAGAGTGGGTATAAAATCTAACTGTTCTTTATTTGGTTGATGGAGTGTAAGTTCTTCTAGTTTGGGTAAAGCCCCGATTGACTTCCAGTTTAAATCGCTACCGTAAATGGTTGCAACTGAAACCGAATTTCTAACCTGAGACCAATCGTCTTGATGATATTTGTGTCTTTCTACGTTAGGCACCATTGTCCAGTGCCCGTAAGTTCTATCTAAGAAATCTCCAAAATGGTGTTTCATTTTTTGTTATTCTGGATTTTATATAGTAGATTTGTTGAAAAATTCAATTTAATAAAACTTCTTCAATTGATCTGTTTCCATGAAACAGATGGAGAGTTAATTTTTCAACAACTCTAGTGTAATTTGAATGATGTTTCAATCGCAGCATAAAAATAGATCCAAAATTTTAGATTGTGGGAACTACTACAAGTGATTTCACTGTAAAACTTTGAAAATCTAGGAACTATCATAACTCTTGATTTTACAACGAAACTTTGAAATTTAGGCTCTTAGAAAATTTATAAATTATAGTTTTAGCACTTTATTATAAATGCAGAAATTATTATAAGTTCTAATCACGGGAAATGAATGTTTAAGTGTAATAGCCAAGATTATATCACTAGAGTTCCTACAAAAAGAATCTCATTTGAACGTTTCCGAACTTTCCAGCATCAAATCTTTGTAGACTTTATGTTTTGGGACGACTAACTAGAATTATAGAACTCATGTTATATGAACTTAAATGTAAGTTTACGGAAGAAAATAAAAAAGTAGTAGTTCCTACATTTTAGGAACTACTAAAAAATCCAGAATAGTAGTTTTAAATCGGCTTAGGATTTAAAACTACTAGACTCGAAAAAAAGATTTCGTAACTTAGTTTGTTCTTCGGAAAGATGATCCTCAAATTTAAACTGACTCGTTTGAAATCTTTTGGAAAGTTTCATTTTACGTTTAAGAATTTTACCTCTTCTCGAAATTAAAAGTTCTATCTTTTCTCCAGTTTTGCACTGTTTCAGAAGATCCTTTCTATTTCCGGAATAAATCCTAATCCCGTTCAAAGCGATCCATTCGTCTCCTAAACTCAGATCTACGGAAGAATCTAAAAACTTCCAATCGATTTTATTGATAAAAAGATTTCCCCTTTCTTCTCTAGTTCCAAAACCGAGTTCTATTCCAGGATTGGAGTCTAATCGTTTAACACCAATTTTGTGAAGATACTTTTCAATCGGAATTGAAATCGGTTTATCCAGATAATCTCCGAATTCTAATTTTAGATCGATTCCGGTACGTTTTTTTGCGGTTTCAAAAAATTCAATTTTTGTAAAACCTCTATTTTTGCCTACGTGAAAGGATTGATAGACTTCGTTCATCACGTCTAAAAGAGAATACTTTCCAGAAGTTTCCGATAAAAGATGAAGATTCATGGCAAGAGCTAAAATCCCACCTTTGACATAATAGGAAATTCCAGTGTTATTTGCGTTGGGATCATTCGGGCGGTTGTAAAATTTAGTCCAAGCGGTAAAAGAAGAATCTTCAAGACTCATCCAAGATTCTCCCTCCGATTTTTCTAAACTTTGTAAATCTTCCATAACTTTTGTAAGATAGGATTCCGGATTGAGGTGTTTGGTTTTAACTAAAAAATACGCGTCGTAAAAGGAAGTAATACCTTCTGCAATCCATAACTCTTTTGTTAGACTAGGTTTTTGATAATCGAAGGGCCCCAAAGTAATGGGACGAATTCGTTTAACATTCCATAGGTGAAAGTATTCGTGGGATAAAAGTTCCAAAAGTTTTAAGTATCCGTCTTTCGAAACTGCTTTCAAAGGATCATACATATTTACGGAAGAATTTAAATGTTCTAAGCCACCGTAGGTCCCTTCCGAAAGAATTAAAATAAACAAATAACGATTGTTTGGTGAAACTCCCATAGAACGGATTTGTTCCGCGGTAATTTTTTGAAGATCTGGGATTAAGGTTTTTTGAACGGACTTAGATAATTCTCCTTCAAGAACAATTTCATGATCACATTCTCCTACTTGAAAATGGATTGCTTCTCGGTTGGACAATAGAATAGGTGCGTCTAAAAATTCGTCTAAATTTTTAGAAAAACGTTTTTTACCTTTGCCGTTTAAACCGGAGTGACAGAATTCAAATGGAAGAGTATTTGAAATTTCTAATGTAATTTCCGAAACTATTTGGTCTTTTGGATATAAAAATAAAGCAGGTGGATGTAAAATACAAAAATCTGTGGTAAAGTAATTGGAACGAACCGAATAATCGTAGCCATAGACCACATAACGCAGACGAAAAGATTTCTCTTCGCCTTTAATTTTCCAAGAGTCCAAGCCGATTTGTGAAATTTCTAGATTCTTTCCGTTTTTTCCAAAAGTAAAAGCTTCTAGTTTATGAATATGCCTAGAATAGTCTCTGACCATATAAGATCCGGGAGACCAAACAGGGAGACAAAAAATGGTTTCATTTTGAGAGGACTCTACCTCCAATTCTACTTGAAGATAGTGTCCTGTAAGTTGATATTCCTGAATTAAAAAGTGAAGTTTATACAATGGACTTGGAAATCTCCTGGAGAGTTTCTTGCACCGTAGTTGTCGGGTCAACTTTTCTCCAAACTTTTTGGATCTTTCCATCCGGAGAAACTAAAAAGGAATCTCTGGAAAGTCCTTTGAAAACTTTTCCTTTCCATTCTTGATCGCCATAAACTCCCAAAGCTTCGCTAAGTTTATGATCCGGATCAGATAGAAGAGGAAAATTCAAAGAATACTTTTGGATAAATTGCCCGTGAGAATCTAAAGCATCCAGACTGATTCCGTAAACTTTGGCCCCTATCTTTTTAAATTCTCCCATATTGTCTCGATAATTGCAGGCTTGTTTAGTGCAGCCAGGAGTATCATCTTTGGGATAAAAATAGAGAAGGGTCCAAGAACCTTGAATATCTTCCGGAAGTTTTACTCTTTTACCTTCCGTACTTTCTAAACTGATCTCGGGAAGATTCGTTCCTACTAATGAATCTGACATTTCAATTTCCTCCAAATTAAAAATATAGAATACAATTGATTTTCCAAAAAAGCAGAAAGATCATGCCAAAGTTTTTAAATAAAAATGTTGAAAATTAGACAACATCAACTTCTAATTTATATACTTTTCTATTAAAAACCACATTTTCTCAAACGGAAAACATTAACTTTGAAAACGATTCTATTCTTTTTTTGTATAATCATACCTTTCTGGATCCTTGCTGAAAGTCAAGAACCGATCGATTTGAGAAAAGGGAACTGGATCGCAGTCGAAGGTTTTCAAAAAGAATACCTATATGGAATTGATTCTACCTTTCCGAAATCTAAAAAAATTTCTGACTTCCCAATTGTTTTAAACGAAATTTTCGAAACCTCAGTTGGAACCGGTTTGAAAGAATATACTCTACAAACCAAATTTCAGATCAAAGTTGATTTTCAAAAAACAAAAGTTTATAAACCGATTTTTTTGTATTTAGAATCCATTGGAGAAAATTGGGAAATATTTTTAAATGATCATTCTTTAGTTCAAGAAATTCATTTAGATGTTTCTCGCGAAATGATTTTAAGAAGAACGATTCGTGGTTTCCGTCTTCCCGTGGACTCCAGTCTTTTGAGATACGGAGAAAATATTCTGACGTTTCGTTTGATTGGAGACGCTCCCGCTTCGTTTTTATCTAAAAACGTGGATCTAGGTTTTTATATAGACGGAGACTATTCTCTTACGACCGAACAAAAACTTTCGGGCGAAATTTCTACCTTAATCAACCTTTGTCTGAATACGATATACGTCTTTTTTGGTCTTTATCATCTTTTGATCTACGTAAAAAGAAGAGAAGATTTATACAATCTCTATTTCGGAATCTTCAGTGTCTTTATGGCGTTATATTCTCTTTCAAGATCTAATATCGCGTTTGAAGTAATTTATGATACTAGTTGGATTACAAGAATTGAATATTCCTCTGTTTCCCTTCTGGCTCCTTTATTTCTTTTATTTATGCAAGATTATTTTTATGGAAGAGCAAAGTTTTCGAAAGTACTATTTGCAATTCTAATATTAAACTTAGTGATTGCTATGGCTACGTTAGTAGAGCCGTTTCGTTATACCATGACAAGTCTGAGGCTTTGGCAGATTTCCATACTTCCCACTCTTGTTTATCTTCTTTATTTCATGAGTAAGGTGGTTTATCTTCGCAAAAAGGACGCCATTCTTCTTGCGACTAGTATGTTTACCGTAGTTTTTATTGCGGTTTACGACGTGATCGATTCCATATTCTTTCAATCTGGAATCCGTTTTACTCAGTTTGCTTATTTTCTTTTTGTAGTCGCGTTGACTACCATTTTAGCCAACAGATTCATTTCTTTGTATCGCCAATCTGAAGACTTAAACATAGAACTCAGTCAACAGAAGTTAGAATTAGCGAGACAAAAAAATGCGTTTTTTCGTTTTGTTCCGATTCAATTTTTAAACGTTCTTGGTAAAGATTCCGCGGTGGAAGTTAATTTAGGAGATTCTGTTCTGAAAGAAATGAGCGTTTTATTTACGGATATTCGTTCTTTTACTGCAATTTCAGAACAGATGACTCCAGAAGAAAACTTTCGTTTTATCAACGACTATTTAGCAAGTATGGAACCGGTCGTTCAAAAACACGAAGGTTTTGTGGATAAGTTTATGGGAGATGGAATTCTTGCTTTGTTTTCCGGAGATGGGGAAAATACTCGTTCTCATCAAACGTCTGCGGATAAAGCGATTCTCGCCGCAATCGAAATGAAAAAAAAAGTTCAAACAATTAATGCACAAGCGAAGGATTCCCACTTTAAAGGATTAAAGATAGGTATTGGAGTTAATACTGGAAATCTAATGCTTGGAACCGTAGGGAGTCGATCTAGATTGGACACGACTGTTATCGGGGACACGGTAAACGTAGCTTCTCGTTTAGAAAGTCTAACTAATCTCTACCGTGCGGATATATTGATTACTAAAAGTACACTTTCTTCAATGACCATCGCAGATAGTCTTGCGATTCGTGAAATTGATTCCGTAGTCGTAAAAGGAAAAACAGATCCGATTATCATCTATGAGATTTATGAAGCGGATGCGCCTTCTGTACGAAAACTGAAAGATGCGACTCTATCTTTAATTACGAGAGGAATCATTTTGTACAAGGTTGCCGACTTTCAAGAAGCTTTGATCAACTTTGAACAAGCGCTCAAGGTTTTTCCGGAAGACATTGTTCCAATTCTTTATCGTAAAAGATGTCAGGAATATATTGAATCTCCTCCGATCGGTAATTGGGTTGGCGTACAACATCTTCTAGAAAAATAAATGAATTCGTTTTAATAACGAAGAATAGCCGCAATTGAAATTTGCGATCTTATATCTCTACTAGATAGATAAGGACTCAGAGCCGACAACGGCAGAATTTCAAAGTTTTTTCTTCAAAGGTATATTTTCCATTATTCTTTATACTTTGAAAGTGTTCTACATTTAGAGATAGTTTATGTTTATTCGAAAATTCAAAAGTATAATTTAATTCTATGATTCCGTTTAAAAATAATTCATAATAATCAATTTTTTTTGTGTAGGAAGCAGATCTGTTAAGTTTTCTTGAATGGGTGCGGGTAGTGTAGAGATTTTTAGTGTTTTTTCCAAAGAATAAATTTCATAAAAGGAATTCAATCTTGTAAAGTTACGATTTAGTTTTACGCCAATACGAAATCCCAGATTGGAAAGAAATTTATTTTTACTTTCATACCAAGAGAAACTTTACCTGTATAACCCAATCTTCGTAGTATTCAATTGATTAGAATTATAGAGGTAGTTTGTTATTTCAATTTTATCGAGCTGGTTCCTTATTGAATTTATTTCAACAGCGAGTGAAGTATTTGTCAATTTGCTATCTTGAAGGTTATTTGATTTTAGTTTTGCAAAGGAGGCTGAAATATTACTTTTATAAAAACCGTGTTGAATTCCCATTCCCTATTCAAATCCTTTCCCTTTGAAATTTCCCATTTTTGGAACAAAAAATAAGTTAATACCACCTAAGGAACGATTGAAAACTAAAGAGTTTTGAGTTAACAAAGCGTTTTTTACTGTTGCAGAATCGACGTTATTTTTTGTTATCCGAAAAAACATTTCAAAGTCTTTATCTTTTAAAATAGGATTTGTAATGTCTACATTTTGTGCGAAGATGTCCCCAATGCCTGTTGCTAAAGTAATTAAGAATATTATACTTTTTTTAATATGCATTTCAATCTTTTAAAGAAATTTTATTCATAAGGAAAATATAATACAAGATAATAATTTTTGAGGATTTGTTGACATATTGACAAATGTTTGATTTAGCCAATTATAAACCTAATTGAGTTTGAATGACTTCTTTATGTGAAGTTATGCGCCTTTTCAGAAAAAATAATTAGAAGTGAAAATAATTTAAAGAACTTCTTCATTTCTTAAGCTATAGAAAATAAGCTTTGTTAATAATTAGAGTATTAGTGCTTTTAATACATAGTGTTTTAAAATAAATGGTCATATAAAAAAATAGGTGGCGACAGACAAAATTATAAGAATTTCAAAACATTTTGATTTAGAATTCTTTGGATTTTTTATATGTTTGAAGAAAGTTTATATTTTTCATAAACAATCGTTGCCAAAGTCAGTTCTTTCATAAAGATTGGTGTGCGACATGACTTAGGAAATGTTTGGTCCTATGTTTTTCAAAAAATACATCATGGTTTTTGAACTCTCTGGACCATATCAATTAAGAATGGGGAAAAACGAGTCTATGATTTCTTATACAATCTATAAAATGATTCACATTTTTGGAATCTTTCTGCTTTTTACGGCGCTGGGAGGGGTAACTTTACACGTGTTAAATGGTGGTACAAAAGAATTTGACAATCGTAAAATAGTAGCAATTACACATGGAATTGGTCTTTTTTTAATTTTATTAGGTGGATTTGGAATGCTTGCAAGGCTTGGAATTATATGGCCTTGGCCCGGTTGGGTAGTTGCAAAATTTATAATCTGGTTAGCCTATGGTGGACTTCTGACTCTAGTTTATAAAAAACCTACTTTGGGAAAAACGTTTTGGTTCGGTTTTCCTTTATTAGGACTTCTTGTAACTTATATCGTAATCTATAAACCTTTTTAATTTTTTTCAAATAAAGTTCTTTAATAACAAAATTCTATAAGGAGCAAAAATACATGGCAAAAGCATCTACAACTAAGACCGCTTCCAAGATAAAAAAAGATACTTCAATTAAATCTATTTCCGATTTTTTAGGTTCAAGAGATTTACCACATCCAGTGGATCGTCTGGAAGACGTTCGTAAAAGGGCCCGTAAATTTAGGGAAAAAATGCTTTCTGGTTCCCAAGTAGTATTTTATAGATCCTATGACTTAGTCAGGGTTCCTTATCCAACACGTTATGCGCTTTTGAATGCCTATAGTCTTCCAACTCCGTATATGCACATTCTGAATCGATTGTTTATCGTTCAGTATAAAACTTCGGATGGAATCAAAACACTTTTATTTTCTCCTTCTGATATTGACGCAAATGCAGAAACTCCTTTTTTTAAAAGGCTTGCTGGAAGTTTTGGACCGTTTCAATCCATCGGTAAAAAGATTATCGCTCCTATTTTAAACACTGTGGAAGAATGTTTACAAGACGCAGGAATTTCTCCCGAAAAAGTCGATTATATTTCCTATGATCATCTACATACCCAAGACATTCGTAAATGGTTAGGAGCAAACGGGGAAAGGGGATATTTTCCAAATGCAAAACTTTTAATTATGAAAAAGGAATGGGATTCGGTTCAAGGGCTTCTTCCTCCTCAATCTGATTGGTATTGCCCCAATGGAACCGGTGGAGTTGCAAGTGACCGTATTTTGGTGTTAGACGGAGATGTTGAACTCGGCCAAGGTGTAGCTTTGATTAGTACACCAGGACACACTGCAGGTAACCATTCTCTTGTGGCTCATACTCCCGAGGGAATTTTTGTTTCGAGTGAAAACGGAGTGAGTGCGGACAGTTATTCTCCGTTAAAGTCTAACATTCCAGGTGTAAAAAGATTTGCAAAAGCGACCGGTATGGAAGTCATATTAAACGGAAATACTCTCGAAATCGGATTAGACCAATACATTTCTATGGTTCAAGAAAAAGAAATCGCAGGTGTATCTTCTAGAAATTCTGATTTTTATAACGTTATGCCGTCTTCTGAGATGACAAGTTATTGGTTGTTTCCTGGGACAGCTCCCACATTCAGTTTCGGGAAATTGTCTTTTGGTTCTCCCATAAGCTAAATTAGGAAAAAAGAATATGATTTTATTTATCACCGGATGTGCAGGTGGACTTGGAAAAAAATTAGCCGAGGAAGCATTTGCGGCGGGACATTCGATTTTGATTACTGACATCAATGAGAAAGAACTTAAAAAGTTTGCAGCTCCTTGGAAAAATGAAAAAGATAGAGTGCTTGTTTCTAAGTTAGATGTTACGTCTCCTGGCGATTGGAAAAAAGTAATGGATCTTGCGATCAAAAAATGGGGAAAGATAGATGTACTTCTGAACGTTGCTGGTTATCTTTTACCGGGTTATATTTACGAGGTTCCTACAAATCATATCGATCGTCATATAGACATCAACACAAAGGGTGTTATGTATGGAACCAGGGAAGCCGCTGCCAGAATGGTGGCCATTGGATCCGGGCATATAATAAACATCGCTTCCTTGGCGGGAGTGGCTCCTATTTCTGGAATTTCTTTATATTCTACTTCAAAATTTGCAGTGAGGGGTTTTACTCTTGCTATCGCTCAAGAATTAAAAGAAAAGAATGTTCATATAACCGTTGTTTGTCCGGATGCGATCAAAACTCCAATGTTAGATTTACAAAAAGATTATGAACAAGCTTCCATGACTTTTTCGGGGAATACATTTTTAACTGCGGATGAGGTTTCTAAACTCATTTTAGGTAAGGTTTTAAGTAAAAAACCTCTTGAAGTTTTGATTCCAAGTAGTCGGGGAATTCTTGCAAAGATCGGAAATTTTTTCCCTGCGACAGCGTTTATTTTGGGTCCGATATTACGAAAAAAAGGTTTAAAAAAACAATCTTCTTATGTAAAAGAGAAGGGTTAGAAAGTGGAAAAGTTGAGAAGAAAACTCACTTGAATCTATATCTATTTTTTTTAATGTGTTTTAAATTTCTTACGAATATTTTTAAGAGCGTCTTGTCTTGATTTTTCTCTGACGGCAGCTCTTAGGTTTTTCTTTACTGGTAAATAAGATTCAGTACTTGCCAGAGTTTTGTGTCCTAAAAAATCCTTCACCTGATTTAAAGAAGAACCATCTGCGATTAGATGTAAAGCTCTACTATGTCTAAGAGTAAAAACTGTAACGGGACTTGAAATACCTGAATTTTTACCAATTTCAGAAATAATTCTTTCTACATTTCTAGAAGTAGTATGAGATCCTAAACTTTTTCCTGGAAACAAATATGCGTTGGAAGAAGAGTTGGCAACTTCTTTTTCATACTTCTTAATCAAAAATCCTAACTCGGTTGGAATTTCCACGGTTCTAGATTGAGAAAGAATTGGAGATTTAATTTGAATCGACTTTCTTTTTGTGTCTATATACGCCCACCGAAGAGAAATCAATTCTCCTACACGAAGACCTCCGAAATAAACCAGACCACACATCAATTCATGTTTCGCATTGGAAGAGGCGGTTTTTAAAATATTTTGCATTTCCTTATAGGTGATCGCATTGGGATTGTTATATTCCCGGACGGGTCTTTGAAAGTCCTGGAATAAATTCATCTTCATGACATCTTCGAAAAACATTTTTAAGGAACTTACGTTGATCTGAATCGTAGAAGAGGATACTTTCCTTTTCTTTAAATGATCCATATAACGATTCAGGTCTTTGACTGTGATTTTTTCTGCGGGTTTATCCGCAAAGTGAAGAAAATCCAAGTTATACTTCATGTAAGTATAAGCCGTAGCTTTTTTATAATTTCGCTGACGGATTATCTTGATCAGTCTTTCGATAGAATGTTTGTTCTTTTTTGGCACTTCCAATTCTGACATCTTAATTCCCTGTTCATATTGTATTGAGGCCGTTAGTTGCCTTTATACGATTTTGATATTCTTTTTCTAAAAGCTTTGAAAAAAGGGAACCAAATATATCCAAAGTGTGTCAATTCAATATTCAATTTTCTGTAGAATTATAGAGCAAATCTCTTCTACCCTCAGATCATCTATTTCTAAATAATAATCCGAAATGCTTTGATAGTGAGGTAAACGACTTTCTAAGATAGTACGATAAGATTGAATTGCGCTCAAGGGAGGACGAGTAGGATCGCTTTGGATCTTTTCTACTAAAATTTCTGTGGGCCTGGAAAGACCAAAAACCACTGCAATGGATTTTAAAAGAGTAGTTTTACGATCACTTAGGATTTCTTTTCCTTTGGTATCCAAATCAAACAAAATGCCACCTCCACAATCTAAGATGATTCCTTGAGAGGTTTTAAGTTTAGTAAGAATTTCAAATTCTAAATCTCGAAATGGTCTCCAATCTCCTTCATTCTTTTGGATGAAATCAGGAATTGACATTCCACCAATCTCGTAGACTGCGATCATGTCGGTAGATACTACTGGTATCCCTGTAATTTTAGAAAGTTTGCGAGAAATTTTAGATTTTCCGACTCCTCTGGGGCCGATCAGAGCGAAGTTTTTTTTCAAGCCTGGATTAACTCACGGATGTGTTTTTGTATTTCTGGAAGAACCGTATAATACATTTGCAAGTCAGAATCCGAGATCTCTAAAATCTGCAAAGCTTTATTGGAAATTGGAATGCTTAAACCCGCGATGTCGATTCCCACGCCGGCTGTTACCGCAATGGAATGAGAAACATGAATCACCGAGACCAATTCTGGAAATTCCTTTTCATTTTCGGGTTGGCTATAATTTCGTGTAACGTGGATTAGTTCTTTTGGAAAATTCCATTTTTCTAATAGTTGCTGTCCTACTTCTTCGTGAGAATATCCGAAATGTTTTTTTTCCAATTCTCCAAAGGATACGGAATGAGTTTTTAACTCTTCTCTAAGATTGATAATCACAGAGGGAAAAAAATCCGCAAGAATTACTTTTCCTATATTGTGTAAAAGCCCTCCGGTAAAAGCAAGGTCAGCATCTACTTTTAGTTTTTTTTGCTCACAGATTCTTTTGGAAAGTTCTGCTACTGTAAGAGAATGAATCCAATTATCTTCCGCGTCTACTTGATAACCTTTGAGATCTTTTTTAAGAATTCCTCTGGTTGCGGTTAATAGTATTATATCTTTTACCGTTTTGATTCCTAAGGTCATTAAAGATTCTTGTACGGTTTTGATAGGTTTTGCAGCTCGATAATAAGCAGAATTAGAAAGTTTAATTACGTCTGCGGTCAAACCTGGATCGTTTGAAATTTCTTTGGCTAGGTCTGGAATCGCAACGTCTTGTTTTTGAATCATCTGCATTACTTTTGTAACTACGGATGAAATTCTAGGAAGTTGAGCGTCGTTTAAAAAGAGTTGGTCTATTTTTTCTTTCATTTTCTTTACCTGACCTTATAGAGATACTTTTCAAACCCGCCTTTTTTTAAAAGAACCCTTCCGTCGTCTAAGTATAGGCTGATTGTTCTACCGTCGTTTCCTCCGACGTCCTCTAAGATCAAAGGAATTTTATTTTGTTCTAAAATAGCTCTAGCGGTAAGAATATTTTGTTCTCCGATATTTTGTAAAAAACTGGATTGAACTCCTTTAAACATGGAGGCTCCTCCGAAAAGTCTTACCGAATATTCTCCTGAGTTACATCCCATTTCGCTCATTTTTTTGATTAAAAGTGGAATTGCGGTTTCCGCGTATTTGAAAGGATTCTTTTGCGAATCTTTTCCGCTTGGATCTTTAGAAAGCATGAAGTGGGCCATGGCTCCTATTTTTTTATCAGGAGCGTAAAATACTACGCCGATGCAGGAACCTAAGGTGGTTCTTAAAATTTCGGGAGACTGCGCCCCCTGCATATCTGCAATTCCTACATTAACTACTTTAGATCCTTTTGTAAGCATTTGAATCCCGGTATTCGTTTTCGTGTTAAAAGAGCAACAAAACATTATACGAAGGTCTTTAATTCTTCAATACTTTTTTATGTTGATCCGAGGTGCTAAATACTAGGAAGGCGGATTTGAACTCAAAAACGATAGAATTTCATTTTACTCTCGGATCCCGATTTTATATTTTGCTTTGGGATGGCAAAAACAACACTTAAAGTTAAAACGAAATCAGAACGTAAAAAAGTTTCAAAATCGCAAGAACCGTTCGAAACTTTCAAATTAGGTAAAACGAATGTAACAATTCTAGGCACAGCGCATATCAGCCAGAAAAGTATAGACGAGGTTCAAAGGATTATTCGAAAAGAAAAACCGGATACGGTTTGTGTCGAACTTTGTGATTCCAGAATACGTTCTCTGAAAGACAGTGAACACTGGAAGAAATTGGATATATTCAAAGTTTTTAAAGAAAGAAAAATGTATCTCCTTCTTTCCAGTCTTATCCTTTCGGCGTTTCAAAAGAAATTAGGTAAGGGTTCTATTCGTCCAGGAGATGAAATGAGAATGGCGATCGATGAGGGCGAAAAAATAGGTGCGAAAATCGTACCAATCGATCGTGAAGTTTCTACTACTTTAAAAAGAGCCTGGTGGAACATAGGAATTTTCAATCGATTGTTCCTTCTGTCTGCACTTTTGACTTCTCTTTTTGTAAAAGAGGACATATCGGAAGAAAAGATAGAAGAGATGAAATCCGAAGACGTTCTCAAAGATCTTTTTTCTCAACTTCCAAAACGTTATGAGTCGATTAAAAACGTAATCATAGACGAAAGGGATTCTTATCTTGCTCAAAAAATTAGAGACTCTGCAAAAGAAGGAAAAAAAGTTTTTGCAGTTGTGGGAGCAGGTCACTTACAAGGAATTCTGAATCACGTCCAAAAAGAAAAAGATATTTCCAAGTTGGATGAACTCCCGGAAAAAACGATCTTAGATCGTTGGAAAGGTCTATTAATTCCTGGAATTTTTTTAGGTTTGATTTTGACCGTTTTTTATTTCGGAGGGAAACAACAAGGACAAGAATTTGTTCTGCGTTGGATTTTGGTCAAAGGAGGCCTTGCCGCGTTAGGTGCAATTGTTTCACTTGCTCATCCTTTATCTATAATCCTTGCTTTTCTTGCGGCTCCAATAGGTAATTTTAATCCAATTATCAAACCGGGTTGGGTTGCTGCGTTATGTGAGTCTTGGTTGCGTAAACCTTTAGTAGAAGATTTTGAAAAAATTGCACAGGATTCAGAACACTGGAAAGGATATTGGAAAAATAATGTCATACGTATTTTTCTAGTATTTATGCTTCCTCAGATAGGAAGTAGTATTGGCACATTTATAGTAACCGCAGATCTATTTAGGATTCTCAAGGGACTCATGTAATTTGTAGTAGTCTATGATTATTTTCTTTCCTGACAGAAAGTAAGTTCTAAAATTACGGACAACGTATAAGGATTGATTCACTCTAAAATCTTGAGAACGCAGAATCTTAAGAAAATAAAAACGATAATGGGATTGTATTTGTACTTTCCATTTTTGGTTTAGTGAAATATAATTTGGTTGGGATCAGTTGCCTCGGTAAAATATTTTAAATGAAATATTATATTTTTATTATATTTTTTTTATTGTCGTTTCTAGTTGAATGTACAAACGGGCATCGTTTTGAAAAAAAGAAGATTCTAAAATCGTTAGATGTTGTATTACAAGAAGTTTCTGATTTATTAAAAAAACAAATTGAAACTAGTAGCAAAAATCTTTCTCCTGAAAAGAAGAATATGTTTAAGTTAGCTGTTTTACCTTTGTTTAATGAAAACGGTCTGATTACAGCTTTGGGAACAACAATTTCCTCACGGCTTATCACCAAAATGTACGATCCCGGGAAAATTTTACTAGTGGAAAAATCCCAATTAGGACGGTTGATCGACGAACAAAGTTTTCAAAAATCGGGATTGGTACTTTCTAATCAAAATTTAGAGATTGGAAGGTTATCCGGAGCGGATTTGATACTTTTAGGAACGGTACAATTTGACGATCAATCATTTTTACTGCAATTGAGAATTGTGTCTTTGCAATCTGGGGAAATTCTTGCGGTGACAGAATCTGTTTTTGATTCAGACGATTCTTTATACAATCAATACCGTACTGTAAAGTCACAGCAATAGTTGAATTTTCAAGTAAAAATTTTTATGTGATTTAATCGTATATTTCTATATTCTGAAAATATAATTTAACGTAAGTCGTCCAGTTTAAGAAAACGAAAAAAGATATATGTAAATAAAATAGAAACGGATTCCTTATTTTATTGTAAATTTGATTTTTAGATGAGGCAGAGTTTTTTTGAAAGTGGAAACTTATTTGAAGAGTTTTATCGTAAAGGGTAAGATTTAAAATTAAAAAAAGGATAAAAAACGTAATTTGTGGAAACTATTACAAATCTAGAATATATCGGAATACTCTGAATAAACTTTTAACGATTAAGAAACTATTTCCCTATTAATTAAAATAGAATTTTAATTATCGGAATTGATAAGTTTTCTGAATTCTCTTGGAGACTTACCGGTAAATTTTACGCAAGCCCTGTGAAATGAAGAAGCCGAATTAAAACCACACTCTAACGCAATCTGAAGTAAATTCATGTGAGACTTATTGCGAAGATTTCGCTTAACGTCTTCAATTCGATTCATATTCAAAAAATCTGCGAATTTTATCGACATGTGTTTATTGAGATAATACGAAGCTTGATGAGTAGAAAGACCTAAATAAGAAGCAAAATCGGGCAATCTAAGCTCTTCATCCGCATAACCTCTTACTTGTAAAAAAGAATTAATTCTCTCTTCAATTTTTTCTAGTTCTACACCTTCTAAAATGTTTCTAGTAGATTCAGATTGAATTTCTTCTTCTGACTCCAGTAAATCATCATCCGAAAAATCGATAAGTTCTTGATCCATCAACACTTTGTTGGGTTCTCCATAAGCTTTGCCGAAAAGTACTGGGAAAAAACGTTCAATTAAAGTAATATAAGCAATCATAAATCCCGGAATGAGTTCGGAAAACATAAGCATCTTTGTAGATTGAATTACAGTTCCAACTAAATCTAAAACCAAAGAAGAAGTAATCATGAGTGTTACAAACGGGAAGTTGAAAAAAACGTTCGACTTTTGAGAAGAACGGATTTTGTAAATGGACCAACCAGATGTGTAGAGTGTGATTAAAATTGCAATTGAATCACAAAAACAGATATAAACTGTGCCGGGTAAAAAAAATGCAGTGATCAATGCAAGCGGAATGATTGCAGTCAGTCGCTTACAGTAATACCAAGGATTTTGAAGACGATCTAGAATGAACATCATACAAACTAAAACCGCCGCAGAAGCATACAAAACCAAACCAAAGTAAATTCCTAAAAACAAGGAATCTTTCAATAATCTTGGATCTATTTGTTGTGGAAAGATTACTCTATTGTTTGCCATTAAAAAGATACTAACACTTAAAAGAATGGTTCCATAAGCTTTACTGAATTCGTCTTTTCTTCCGGTGTAGAGTTTCGTAATCGCCATCACGATTCCAATCCCGACTCCGGTCGCATGTGCGTAGAACAGGTTCATTTCTGAAAATAGAGAGAATATAACATTGAATAAACTATTTGCACTGAACATTAGAATGAATTCCCTTGAGAAAATTTTTGAAAACGCAAACCGCAATTTTATGGAATTTTTGCGGCAATGGCGTTCCGCTAAGGCGATTTATTTCCACTGATTTCATTATAACGCTCAATTTTGAATCTGGTCATCGGTAAATATAATTTAGAAATAGGAAAATTATAAATATCAGATATGCTATTTTAGAATGTCCTATTAATTTGAAATTTTCCAGAGAAAGAGGCCTTGAAAAACTCCATCTTAGATCGAATTTAATCATAGACAAAATTTAATTTCTAAATTGAATATCTGTAGAGGAAGACTGAAAATGGATTACCTTTGTTTGGGTTTCTCTAAATTGTTTTGGAGACATTCCGGTCTCTTTTAGAAAAGCTTTATAAAAAGAAGAATTTGAATTAAAGCCGACTGCAATTCCTACGGAAACCACAGATCGAGAAGGGTCGTTTATAAGCATCGATTTTGCTTCTTCGACCCTAAATCGATTGATATAATTGTTGAAATTCATACCTAGATGATTGTTTAAAAAGAAAGAAAGTTGATGTACAGAAATCCCAAGTTCTTCTGAAACATCCGGAAGGCGGATGTCTTCGTCTAAATAAATTCTTTCTTCTTTGATAATATGGATTAGTCTTTTTTCGAGAGCGTTTATGTCTACATCGTGTAAAAGGGAGCGTTTAACAAAGTTTTTTCCAGATTCTGAAGAAATTATATCTAACAAATTGGGACGAATTAAGGTTAGAAAATAATAGAAAATGACAGTAAATGTAGTGTGTACACTGGAAAGTAAAATGAGGGATTTGTTTTCAAAGACGATTCCCAGGATTTCCAGAGGAATACAAAGAGAAATTAAAATAACCAAACTCAGAATTGTTTTGAAACTTATCGTGGAAGATTCGTATTTTTTATCGATGAAGATGTTCGCAACTGCGATCACGAAATATACGAATACATATAAATCCGCTGCAAAAAGGAAAAATTCGAGTTCTTTATTTCCGTGTTGTTCATAAAAAGTGGCGATTGGAAGGCTAAGAATCAAAGGGCCGATCAGGTTCCAGTAATAGATTAAAGGAAGTTTAGAATATCTTTTAAAACTCATAGTGGAAATTAAAAAGATAAGGGTTCCACTTGCAGCCAAAGCGACAATATCGATTAAAAAGAGAAGTTTGCGAAGCCAAGTTTGGGGAATCATATTTAACGTGGATTCATCTATAAATTGAAAAATTGCAGTGAGGATTAAAACTGACGATATCAGATAATCGATTTGTTTTCTTGCTCGAATCCAATTTCCAATTCCTAAAACTAAAGCGAAGCCCGCACCAAATCTTATTAAGCTCAATAAGATCTCTTGATTTAATATCGAATCTAAAATATTCATCATAATCCATTGTTCGCTTTTTGTTTTCTTACATTTATTTTTTCGAGAAAATCAAAATGCATCTCTAAATTAAAAATTTAAGCAAGCTCACCCAAGATTCCTTTAAATTGAACTTCGATTTCAATTTAAAGGAATCATTTTATATACGAATGTGAAAATGACATTTAAATTGTAAAAGAAATTTTTAATATTCGTGGATACTTTTATTTTGATTATTAACTTTATAGATAAAGATTGCTTCAGTAGATGAAAAGTTTCTTTTTTATGTAAAAAATTCGAACACTTATCATTAAAATACCTTTAAATTTTTCTATTTATAATATAAGGATATTCAATTTTAAATAAATACATTTCATTTTTTAATTAGTCTTCAAAACACTATCTACTTCGGTTTAAGTATTTTGAAAATTGCTTTAGAGCTTTCGAAAGTGATACACCAAATTCAGTAAAGGTCTAATTGTATCTAACGTTCTGTTGATTCATGAAATTAAAAAGAATCATTTCTATCTATTTAAGGCGATTCATAGCCAAATAAATTAAATCGTGTCGAATTCAAGGATACTTATTTTGAATTTTATTTATTTGCAAGTCAATTTATCTTACTTCCTAGATTTGAAAATAATAAACTAATTAATTTCATTCGTAACAAGAAAATATTTAAAGCTATTTTAAAATACAAAATGGGATCTCTTCGCTTTATATATTTTACAGATTAAAAATCTTTTTTTAGGCTCATCGTTTTGAGAATAAAGTTTAATTTTATCGTTTTATTACGATTTGCTTTTGAAATCTTTTACAGGTTTATAGTCGTTAAGGTTACTTGTAATTTTTATGAAATGCGAAATTTTATAAGCAGTAGAATAAACGAATCATTCGGTTTAAACAGAATCCTTCCAAATGTAGATGTGTTTTTGATAAAATAAATTTTGTCTTTTTTGAATATGAATTTGAAGCAATCGATTCTAAAGATTTGTCGTTTGCAATCTTACATTACTTTCTTTCAGTTACAAGTTTAAGAATCTTAATAGAACTTATCTGTAGATTTCTGAGATTGGATAATTTCTTTTGAACTTTAGATTATAAGATGAAAAGAAAGGGGTAAATTTTACTATATAATAAAGTCCATGATTTCTGAGTACAGCGATCTTTACACCGAAAATAAAGCTCTTACATCGGATACATATAGTTATTCGTTGTATAATCTTGAGGGAAAACAACTTTATTCGGAACCAAATTATAATTCTTTATTAGATTTAGATCCAAAACTTAAAAAAGCTGTGGAAAGATTTATCGATTATGGCAATTCTAATGTTTCTACGTTTCGAAGATTTAAGAATGATAGAAACATTCAACTTATGGTTCGATCCGAAAATGATCGAATCTACAAAGTTAATTTTGAAATCAATACAAAGGGGGGTTACGTATTTGCTCATATAGAATCCACTACACGCAATTTATCCAGTTCAGAGAAAAATAGAATTCAAAGATTTCGATCTTTAAAACATGATTTAGTTCGCACTTTAAAATTAGAAAAAACGTACTTTTATCTCATCAATATTGAAATTTATAACCATCCATTTCTTCATAAATATGAAACTCAAATATATGAAGCAGTTTTTTTAGATTTACATACTGAATTTTTGACCATTACGAATAGTCAAAACGTAGGTCTTAGAATTTCTACAAATCAGATTTTTTTTGCGTATCAAATCAATAAGCCGGATGTAGACATCAATTGGATTCCTTCTAGTTTGATTTCTTACATGAAAAATACGATTCAAATAGACAATCACGAGTTTCATCTAAAACTTTCCATCGGAGGATTGCATACCTCCGAAACGAATGTAAGTCCTCTCAATATCCTCAAAGGTTTAAGGGCAAATCTTAGAAAAGTGATCGATTCTCCTTTCAGTAGATATGCTACTCAAAATCAAAATGATTCTTCCAATTTGATCGCAACTTATTTATCTCTTAGAAATTCGGTACATAAAAAAGAACTTTTATTGTATTACCAACCGATCGTAAATTCAAAAGACAAAAGTTTACATTCTTTAGAGGCTCTTTCTCGTTGGAATCATTCTGCCAAAGGAATGATCAGTCCGGATATTTTTATTCCTTTGGCGGAGGAGTCGGGCCTGATCAGTTCTATCGGAACCTGGGTAATTCAAAACGCTCTTTTAGATTTGTCTCAGATCCGAAAAAATAATTCTTTTTCTTTCAATCCTATGATTTCGATCAACATATCACCGTTTCAGTTGAAAAATCCTGAATTTGCAGACAATTTGATTTCCTATTTCTCTCAGTTAAATTTACATCCCAGTTCCGTCATTTTGGAAATAACAGAAAGTCGTTATGAAGAAACTTCCCTCATCATCGAACAAATGGCGATTTTAAAACATTTTGGTTTTCAGATTGCAATTGATGACTTTGGAATCGGGAATTCTAATTTTTCTAGAATTGAAAAAATTGAATGTGATTACGTAAAACTAGATAAAAGTTTAATTATCGGAGTAGATACAAACCAAAGTAAAAGAAGTGTTTTAAAGGCGATTTCTCAGGTTCTTTTTTCCCTTGGTAAGAAAATGGTTTTTGAAGGAATTGAAAACGCGGAATTGGAAAGTATTGCGATTGATTACGGAGCGAATTTTTTACAGGGATTTTATTACGGAAAACCTACACAAATTACAGATTTATCTTCTTTTCAATTTCAGATTAACTCCTTAAGCTAAGTTTCTAATTTAGAAATTAGTAAACTAATTTAAATTCTCAGACTACTATATATAACACAGAGTATCTAAATTTGCTTTGAGATAAGTTTTTATCATAAAAGCTTAAGGCTTCAATCTTATTAAGACAGCATAAAATTTTTTTGCTTGTTCAGTTGTATTTTGAATATCTATAAATCCTAAAATTGAAATGTTTCTAATCAATGATAAAAATAGAATTAATCTTTTTCGATTTAAATGTTCTGTGAAATTATCAAAGTAAAGTATTCGAATTCTAATTGTAAATTCGAATTGATAAGTTAGAAAAACATAAAATCCTAAATGAGTTGTGGGTTTTGTAGGTATAAAAAGGCGAATCGTAAAAAAGTGGTCCTTTTATAGAATGCTGTGAATGGTCTCGTGGAATTTTATAAACTATAAATTATGTCAAATGTTTTAGAAAATACATTAAAGTTTAGAAAGTGTTTCAATATGGTAAATTTAAAAATTCATTTCAAAAAAGTCTCAATAAACACTTTATTTTTTGAAATTATTTTAGTTGTTTCGCCATAGAAAGAATTAACTTTTCTGTGAATCAGATTTAATCTTAAATGTGTTTCCGTTTACTGGGACAAACCTAAATTTTTTCAAAAATGATAAGTTGGTTTGTGTTCGTTTCAGATTCAATTATTTAAAAAATAGAATATTCTATATATTTAATTTATAGTATCCAGATTAAGTTTTAAATGGAGTAGGGGCAATTTTTGTATTGAATCCGTTATTGATATTTGTTGGGCATTCTTATGCGTAAGAGTATAAAATTTAAAACATGAGGAATACGAATGCAAGTTAGTAATGAGTTCGTTATATTCAACGTACACGGAGCGTCTGTCAAAGTAATGTTGATTAAGTTGTCAGGGGTTGTAGATAACCGTTCTATCTTGAACGTTCGAGATATTATTTTATCCATTTTAGAAGAATTTATCGGATTATATATTTTAAACTTGAATGGAATCGAAAATGAAGAATTTATCAATCTTACCAATTTTAGAAAGATGCTTTCCGATTCAATACGCATAAATCATAAATGTATTATATTCTCTGAATCTAAAAAATTGGAGTTATGGATTGAAAATTATTCGATTTTTAATGGAGTATATCTTGTCAAAAGTGATGCTGAATTGACTCAGGTCTTAAACGAAAAAGTTGTACATGATGATTTTGTGGAAAATTCTAACGATGAATCTGATATTCGATTGCATTTGGATTATTTAATCAAAGACGGATATTGAGTATTTACAAGTTCAGTTAAAAAAGAAGAAATTTTTTAAACCGATTTTTAAAATAAAACCTCTCTAAAAATCTAAAGATAACAATTTCTAAAAACCAAATTTTTATATTTTAAGTTTTACTCAGAACTATATAGTCTTTCCTAGAAAGGGGATAAATAACGTAAGTTTGGCGTAAGGAATTTCATTTTTCTAAAAAAGTTTGGGTCTGAACTTTGTGGATCAATTCTTAAAATGTTGAAACTCATACAAAAAATAAATATTTAAGAATTTGTAATGTGACTTAATTTGTGGGAACTACCACGTTTTGTTAAGAGTGTATTTGGACTTGGAATTTAGAATATACTAAATTAAAATCTATGTTTGATTCAAAATTTTTTCTATAAACCATTCCGCTTGGAAAGTTCTAAGAACCGTTTCTGGTATGGACATTCTTTTATTGGACGACGGTCAAAAAATTGAGTCTGCTTTGGTAGAAGATTCTGTTGGTACAGATTCTCTTTTGGTTCCAGATGTTTATTGGAATCGTTTGAATCTTCAGGAAAGAAAAGCACTTCGGGGCAAACTTCCTTTTCTATTGAGAAAATATTCTAAGCAGATCGCTTCTATGAAACGTCTTCATAACCGGGCGGGTAAAATCAAATACAATCGGGACGTTGGCAAAATGAAAAAGTTTAGTATTCGGGTTCATACTGGTGTTTGGGTGACCTTAGGTGTGTTGGCGGCGGCTCATGGGGTTTCGAGGTGTTATCTTTTTAATTACATGCTTTGGTTGGAGGACAAGGAGGATTTTTTTGTGAAAAGTTTAAACCGGGGAGTTCCTAGCTTTCACTGGACTTACGAAATGACTTGGAAGATCAACAGGAGACAAAATCTCATTTCAAGAGAATTACAATTTGAACCAAACCCGATGACAGACAAATACCCATACTATTTACAGGAATTAGATTCTTAGACTTCCAGATTTTATATGAAAGAATTTTAATATTTTAATAACAAAAGAAGAGATGTAGGAATTACTACTTTCTAAAAGAAATTTAGACTACATTTAAATTATGCACAAGAGAAATCGAAACGATCAACTAAAGTAGTAGATTCTTACGAATCATTTCCAGAGCGATTTCTTCTAAGGTTTCAAAGTCTGAAGGATAGGGGAAAGGAAGATTTTCGATGGTCTTCAAGCCGAAATTGCCGAATTCGCTTTTGATCCATTTTTTCAGTTGAAGAGTGGTTTCTTGTGAACGATCCATGATAGGTTTTGCAGAACGGATAAAATCTAAAAGATCTTGAATTCCTTGTTTCGTTTTAGTAGAAGTTTTAAAAACGGGAGGGAGTCGATTACCTGGCATAACTTCTTTTAAAAATTCTAATGTAGAAATCAACATGTGATAACTGGAGTTAGCAAGAATTTCTTCGTCACATTTGTTGAGAATAAAAGAATCTGGAACTTCCATGATTCCACTTTTCATAAATTGAATCTGATCTCCACCTAACGGCTGTAAAACGAGAAAAGAAAGATCAGTAAGTTTAGAAACTTCGATCTCGTTTTGACCGATCCCAACGGTTTCGATAAAAACGAAACGAAAAAAACAACGAAGAAGACGAATAACGTGGTACGTATAAGGATTAACCCCACCTAGTTCTAACTGACTAGGTTGTGAACGGAAGTAGATTCGTTTCTCGCGTGCGGGAAGGGAAAGCCGAGTACGATCGCCTAACAAGGAACCACCGGAAATATGACTGGAGGGATCAATTGCGACGATTGCCATTGTCTCTCCGCTATCCGATTTCAAAAACTGAGTCGCCAATTCACCAAGCAAAGAAGACTTTCCCGCGCCTGGAGTTCCGGTAAAACCAACGGTTAAGGAATGACTTCCATTTAAACCAAGAGAACCAAGAGTCTCGAAAAGATTTTTTCTAAACTCAAAAGAATTCGGTCTTTCTAAACCAGAGATGAGTTTTGCGAGAGGAAATTTTTCTCCCACCCGCGCCTCTTCGATGAGTTCTGCGAGATCTTCTTTGCGATGTTTCACGACTATGTTCGAAACAAAAACGCGTTATGCGGCCCTTACAGCTTTGGAGATGATATCTATGATTCTTTCCATCACGTCCATCAAATCGTAGTCTTTCGGAGTAAAGATCGCCTTCACGCCGAGTTTTGTAAGTGCGTCGAAATCGGAAGGAGGAATGATTCCTCCGAATACGACCGGAATATTTGCTTTGTAGTGTTTTAATTCATTAAAAATTTGTTCCGCCAACTCCAAATGAGAACCGGAAAGAATAGAAACACCAATCACGTCCGCGTTTTCTTCCACCGCGGTTTGAACGATTTCTTCCGGAGTTAAACGAATACCAGAATAAATCACGTCAAAACCAGCATGTTTAGCGGAAACTGCAATCATCTCGGCTCCATTAGAATGACCGTCTAACCCAGGTTTGCTGACTACGATTTTAGGTCTGGAACCGTTCGTTTTTAAAAACGAATCTACCTTTCCCCTAACACGTGTTACCTTTTCAGATTCGAGATTGAGTTTTTGACCTTCTACACCGGTAGCAGGTCTATATTCACCGAACACTGATCTCAGAATGTCCGCCCATTCTCCAGTGGAAATACCAACTTTGGCGCATTCGATGGAAGCGTGCATTAAATTCTTACCAGCTTTTGCGTCTGCTTCTAATTGTGCTAGAACGGCTTTTACTTGATTTGTGTCTCGATTAGATTTTACTTTTGCAAGAACTTCTAAAGTTTCTTCCGCAGACTTAGAATCTACTTTAAAAACTCCTCCGTCTTGATCTGTCATCAATGGAGAAGCAATACCTTCGGTCCATTTGTTCTTACCTACAATTACCATTTCGTTGTTGTTAATTTTTGCAAGACGTTCTGCTTGAGACTTTACAAGTTGGGACTTCATGTAACCGTTTTCAATCGCTTGGATCGCTCCGCCCATGTCTAAAATTTTCTGAATCTCTTTGTAGGCTTCTTCTTTGAGTTCTTTTACTTTGCTCTCTACAACTTTAGAACCTTCGAATAGATCTGGGTATTCGAGAAGATCCGTTTCATAAGCGAGAACCTGTTGTAATCTGAGAGACCATTGTTGATCCCAAGGCCTCGGAAGAGAAAGTGCTTCGTTCCAAGCGGGAAGTTGAAGAGCTCTACAACGAGCGTCTCGGCTCATGGTGACGCCTAACGCTTCTATGAGAATTCTCCAAGCGTTATTTTCCGGTTGTTCTTCTGTAAGACCGAGAGAATTAACTTGAACTCCGTAACGAAAGCGACGGTATTTATCTTGTTTTACACCATAACGATCTCTTGTGATCTCGTCCCACATATCGGTGAATGCGCGCATCTTGCACATTTCTTCCACGAAACGAATTCCCGCGTTAACAAAGAAAGAAATTCTCCCCACACATTGTTCGAACTCGTCTGGAGTAAAACAGTTTCTTTCTTTGATCGCGTCTAAGATTGCCATTGCGGTTGCAAGGGCGAATGCAAGTTCCTGGACTGGAGTTGCACCTGCTTCTTGTAAATGATACGAACAGATGTTAGACGGATTCCATTTCGGAATGTTTTTGAGACAGTATTCATACATATCTACTATGATTCGGATGGATTGAGCGGGAGGAAAGATATACGTTCCTCTGGCGAGATATTCTTTGATGATGTCGTTTTGAGTGGTGCCTTGAAGAAGCGAAACGTCTACTCCTCTTTCTTGGGCGAGAGCCACGTAAAGAGACAAAAGATACATGGAAGTACCGTTAATTGTCATCGAGGTATTCATCTCTTCGATTGGAATCTGGTTGAATAAGATTCTAAAATCTTCCAGGGTATTGATCGGAACTCCCACTTTACCGATTTCGGGTTTTGCGATAGGATGATCGGAACTATAACCGCATTGAGTAGCAAGGTCGAAGGCGATCGAAAGACCTGTCTGACCTTTAGAAAGGTTTTTTCTAAAAAGTTCGTTGGATTCTCTCGCGTTCGTATGCCCCGCGTAGGTTCTAAAAATCCAAGCCGGTTCTTTGGATGGTTTGCCGGATTTGTCGTATAGGATATGATTTTTATTTTCCATAAATTCTGTCCCGATTCGAGGTTCTCATTGTTACTTCAAAATGTGTTGGTAGAATTTCACCCAAATTTTTATCCTTGCTCTGATTTCCGCAAAAACTACGGGCCCTATGGATTTAGAAAGAAGTAACAAAGCCAACCCAATCTTCCTTTTCCTATCTGCAACCGGTCTTGCAGTCATTCTCTCTGTACTTTATAACTGGTTCGGGGAACCTTTAAATCCGGAAGCGATGGAGATACTCGCCAATTTACGTTCCTTAACAGAAGAGGGAAAATTTTTTTCCGATCAACCACCACTTCCTTTTTTAGTTTTAAATCTTTGGAAATCAGTCACTGGACTAAACTATACCACGTCTTTCTTTTCTCTTTCTGCATTTATTTTTTCACTCGGAATCCATTGTATAGGTTTTACTCTTCAAAGGGAAAAATGGAAACCGAATCATTATCTTCTCTGTTATTTATCCGCGATCACACCTTTGACGTATTCTATACCTTTGGCGTTTTATCCGGAACTTTTTAGTCTGTTTTTTTTATTGATACTTTTTCTAGCATTTAGAATGGAAACGTTGGGGGACATATTTCTACTAATCGTTTGCATACTCGGAAGTTTTTTTTCCCACTTCACAGTTTTTTTTGTGGGGATTACGATTTTCATAATCAAGGCTGGAACGGTAGGAATTCGAGAGAGAAAAAAGCACCAATCCGTTTTTTTTAAAAGAAGAAACATTCCCCAACTTGTGTTACTCGTTTATTTAGGAATTTTTTTAGCTCTTTTGGCCGTTTTGATTCTAACAGGATTTTATGGAAAAAATTCTTTCGAAAATTTTTATAAACTTCTTTGGAAATATCTTTTAAACTTTGGACCGTTGTTTTTGATTTTGTATTTAGGAAATTTTCTTTTAAAGTCCGAAAAAGAACTAAACACAATAACGGCGAGTACTGTTTTGATTATAGTCCTTCTTGTATCCGCGTATTTTTCTGTTAAACCTATCACCGGAATTAACTCGGTAAAACTAGATACATTCATAAAAGATCTGGTAAATTTAAAAAATAGGGAAGTAATTCGAAATGACGAAAAAATTTACGCAGACTTAGCGGTTTCGTCTTACGTGTATTTTCATTCCAAACAAAAACTTGTGTTTGTCAGGCCGACGGAATGGAGGAATCGAGACTATTTGTTTTTAGAAGAAATCTGGCTTGCGGATAAAAGAGAAATGCTTAAACGTTATACCATAAAAAATTCTCTTTTTATTTTTTTATCTGGGGAACAGATTTTAATTAAGGCATTTCTAATGAAGGTTATTTCGGAGCAAAAGGAAAATACTCAGGTAAAAATCCGGGTCGAAAAAGCGAAATCTGGCCTTTTATCAAAGACGGGTGAGCAAAGTCTAAATCGTTTTTTAATTGGAATGTTTTCTTCTACTTTGAGTCCAGAATAGGTTCTTTGAAAATAATTTTATCCATTCGTTTTAATAGAAAAGCGGAAGAAATTAATTTTTTAATAATTCTAATAGTTTATCTTTTTATAATCATTTTCCAAAGGAGAATCTATAAAGTGGAAACTTATAATTTAACTTTTATGGTCTTTGTGGGATAGAGTGAGATTTGTAATCAGTGATTATTTTAAAGCTGCAAATAGATTCTATGTTTTAGAAAGTAATTCTTGCAAATCAGACTTTTGATAAATAGAATTGTTGAAAAATTAATTCTCTGTCTGTTTCTGTTTTATGGAAACGGTCGATTGAAATAGTTTTGTTAATCTGCACTATGGAATTTTTTAACAACTCTAATAATTAATTTTAGCTGTAGAACAGTTGTAAATAAAATTGAAATTCGGAAAACCAAATAAAAAACAAGAATTTTCTGATGATTTGACCTTAGGAGCCAACGGTCTTCCGTTTGAAATGGCATACTGGAAAGATATATACGGTTCTGGAACAGATGTAGACGCAACGTTTAATGCACAAGAACATGCACGTTATGCGAAATCAATTCTAAATTTAATGGAAATCAACGTCAATTCGATTGCGGATTTCGGATTCGGGAAAGCAATTCTACTAAAAGAAATGGTGAAAATTTTCAAACCAGGAAGAATCATGGCGATCGATCCGTCTGAACAGATGCTTGATGAATTACTTGCTCAAAAATGGATCAGGGCTTGGAATATTTCAGTTTTGAACACAACGGTTCAAGAATTAGATCTTTCTTATTTTGTTCATCTTCCTTTTGATTTAGGAATTTGTAATTCAGTCGTTCAATACATCCAGGGAGATCTTAAACCCGTCTTTGAGAAACTTCATAAAATTGTAAAGTATCTTTATTTTTCGGTTCCGACTAAAGACGATTATATTCGAATGAAAAAAGATATTTATTTTGAAGATCCTTATGCCTACATAAGAACTAAAAAACAATACCTCAAAATGTTAAAACCTTATTTTAGAAGAGTTGGTTTTAATCTTTTGGAAAGTAGACTGGTGGCTGATTCTAGATTTACGGATGAATTGTTTAAAGATGAATGAGTTAATCGAAATCTTCCGCCAAAACTCATCGGAATAATTCTTAAGATTTTCTACTGATCGGTCTACTCCCCAGAGAATCGAGTCCAAGAACATTCGCATTCTTCAAGAAACTGAACTCATCCAAATACAACTGACTGAATTCAGGTCGAATGTATCCGTAAGCAGAGAACGCGGTCTTGACTAAACAATAATTTCCTTCTACAACTTGATTGTGAATTTCATTCTTGCGGCAATAATTCTTTGTTAACTTGTAACAAGCGTCTTTGGATTTAACACTGTAATTTACGAAACGATGGTTCTTAAAAACTCCAAGAGCCAAGGATATCCTTGGTCTGTGTAACGGAGTAGAGTAAGGAAGTTGTTCTACGAGTAAAGGTCTAATTTATCTGCCTTCGTGTTTGAAATAGAAGTAAAGAAAGCAATTGCTCTTAATCGCGATGAGTAAAAAAAGAGTTCCAATCCGTTTTCTTTCCAACTTTTCTGAAAGATAGATAAAAGCCGTTAAGCCGGTCTTCTTGTATCTGGTTCTTCTTCCTTTGTTTGCACTTAGACTACTGTTGAATCAAGCGTATACATATGGTTTTAGAGCATTCTACGACTTAGGGAATCATATCTAACGTATGTTCGATAAATCCAATGCGAAAAAGCTATTATTATGTTTCGATCGTAGAACGTTGTTGCATTGAGTTTTTTTATTCGCCCAGATTTTTTTTAAATTCATATCATTAAAGTGTAAACTATGAAACAGGTATTTTATTATGTAGTTCTTAGTAGAAAGGAATGACGGGACAATTCAGTTTTTTAGAATATCACTACTAATGATTTTAATGTTAATCTTAGAATATATGAAGTTTCAATTACTACGAAATTTGATAATTTTCTTTGTACTTTTATCTTTCAATAATTGTTACTCTTATTTTGCGATCAATAAAAATAAATCCTTAAGTAAGGATAATCAAGTAGTTGATTCTAAGAAAGTTATCGCTCTTGTCGGATTTAACGATTACGAATATACCGTAAGGTTTTTATACCTTGGACAGACAGAAAATGCACTTCACGAATTGTTTAGGCCAAGAGGAGGTTATCGTCGTCCAGTAAAGCGAATTGTCGCCTTTTCGCGTTCCAATAAAGATCTTTTGAAATTATTTGGTATTGGTAAAGATTTAACAACTATCCCTTTCCGAGAGGATTACCCAAAGCAAATTGACTATCACATGCTTGCGAATCATAAATTTATTGAGGCAGAGTTTAGTGGTAAAACTTCACAATCAGACATGCTTTATGAATTGATTTTTACGTCTAAGTATTTAAAAATTCAAAAAGACAAAATTGATTATTATATCATAGCAATAAACTACTATCCATATCAAACGTCTACGGCACTTGGTTGGATTTCGATGGCTTTTACTTTCTTTCCTTCGTTCCTAACTTTTAATTTAGTTCCATTAGTCGATCATCAGAAGTCGTATACTAAATTTCTTATTTACGGTAAAAATTTAGAATTACTCGACGAACTTGAGCTTAGTAATAGTTACCTCGTTTTTCATTCTGTTTGGAAAAATGAAGAGCATCCATGTTTCTTATACAACCGGGACGCGCTACTTGGTTTTCGACCTCAGCCTACTTGTATTTGGGAACCGAATATGTTAGAGGGGCAAAAATTCGTTCAAGAATTTTTAGTAGATAGCCAACTGAAGGTTCGATAATTTTAGGTTGCTTTGGTGTAACAATTGCTACAAAGTAATAAAAAGTTTTTTAAATCATGTCCACCACCCATTCTTAAGAATCAATATGATGAATTCCAAGCGTAGTTATATCATCTTCCGAGCAAATGGCACATTTTAATCCAACTTCTTGATAGGCTAATTTCTGTATTTTTCTTGGGATAGATTTTTTATCAGTCATTATGGTTTCCTTGTGTATTAATTCACAAAACTGATTGAAAAATTCTCAAGAGAGAGATCCTTTAGGACAATATTGGTATGAAGCATACGAATATTCTGATAACGGTTCTTATTAAGTCTTACGACGCTAACTATAATTTCGGATCAAACTTAAGAAGGTTTACCATTTTGGAGCCCATAATTCCTTTTCTTTAATAAATTCGCTAATACCGTAAAGGCCAGGGAATAAATGTAAGGCGTCTATAGAGTATTTAGAAAGTATTTTTAGAATTCTACCGGCAATTTTTTTTTCAATATTAAACTTTAGAATAAATTCATCGTCTTTCTCTACAGGGTTAATGTAATTTTCTACAGATAATATCTCTACTGATCCATTGGGATTTCTATTTTCTCTAATTAATCCTAAAAAAACGCCCTTTTGTGCAGTCTGGTTTTGATTTGAATATGATGTGCTTTGAATAAATTGATATCGAGTTCGACTTTTCATCTGACTCGCAAAAAGCTCTTTCTCTTCTGGCCACCAAGCTTTATGATCTCCAATCGTAAGCATGGGTAAGTCTACATTGACCGCATAGACCGAAAATTTTGAGTCATTATATCGACGAAGTTGAAGTGAACTTTTAGCTCCAAAATATAAAGCAACAAAAGGATTTAGAGTGAAATCTAAAAGGCATGTGGGTAGATTATAATGCTGTGCCATTGCAAGAATCGGATGGTATTCTTTTGCTGGCCAAGGTATAGTGCCCCGGCCAAGCTGATTTAAATAATCGATAAAATTTGTGAATTCAACTTCTTTCAATACAGAGTGATCATTCGGTGTATAAAGGCCTGACAAATTACTGTATTCGATAAATTGATATATTAGATTGAATTCAAGTTCAATCTGATCTCTTACTGTCCTTTGGTTTAGTGGAACTCCTTTCCGAGTTCGATCATCAGTATAAAACTTAGTTCCTTTTCTGATAGCCTTAGGTATTAATTGCCAACTCTCGTTTGCTTGGCCTCTGAAAATATACTTAGATAAGAATGGTTCATCCCAGCGTATATTTGCAGGACTTAATTCAGAAAATACTTCCTCAATCGTTGTTAAATCAATAGTTTTCATTGATATAGGAGATACATATAAATAGAGCAAAAAAATTAAATGTTTCTTGATGGAACGAGTTGCTGCACAGGAAGATAGTTGATCCAAATGGAAATATTATTGATGTCACCAGTTACGCATGTCGAGTAAATTATGAATAGAGTTGTTGAAAAATTAATTCTCCATCCATTTCTGTTTCATGGAAACGGTCAATTGAAGCAGTTTATTCAATTGAACTATGGAATTTTTCAACAACTCTAATATTGTTATAAGACATTAATGAAATCTTCTCCTAACTTTGAAGCTAAAGCTGATGAGGTTGTTTATATCTGTTTTGGTTTAAGAGAACCGAATGAATTGAATCCATATGCAGCAATTGTGTAATCAAGCCAGAATCCTAATCAGGAATTATTAGTTTGGATATAAAAGAATGGCGAATGCCTTAATTGTAATATTCTGCATATATTTGAATTGATCTTTAAAAGAGCTTTTCCAAAGTAAATCGGCATCGTAAAATTCAGTGTTTTCTACCAACCTCTATAAATTATATTATAAGACTTGGTAAAAAAGAGGCTTTCTCTTAAAGGTTTTGAAAGGAGACATTAAGACTTTACTACACGCTTCTTTAAAGTCTCCTTTTCAATGGCTTCTTTTTTATGTTTCACGAAAGATGCCTGTGTGAAGTTTCCTTTTATATAAAATAATCTAATTATTTTCTCAATTTCACATCTCTGGTAAATTTTATGGATTTTATATTCTACCAAATTTTGGTGAAGCGAATCTTCTTATTTAGAAAAATTAGTTTTATTTGTTTGATCTTGAATATATTTTGTATCCGTTAAGCTTACAGATGAACATTTCGTAATGAAAACTCTTGTTTAAAATTCATATCTAAGCCGGCCGGATTGGTTAAATAATTTAATAAATGAATCAGATATATAATAATAACAATGTGTATGTGTTGGGCGCAGGCTTCTCTAAAGATGCAAACATGCCTTTGACAAAAGACTTCCTTTTTAGAATGAGGGAAGCCGCAGAATGGTTAGAAACAAATCAAGGTTCAGCATCAATCAAGCATATTAGCGATGTTTTTGATTTTAGGCTGAAAGCTGCAAGTGCAGCTTATCGAGTTAATATCAATATTGAAGATATAGAACAGTTATTTTCATTAGCAGCAGCAAAACAATCCTATGATTTTAATAAAGCAATCGTTGAAAGTATCGCAGCTACTTTAAATTACTGTGAAAAAACCTTGGTGCGGAAAAATATCGAACTATCTCTAAGTAAAGAATTTGCTATTAAACTACCAAAATCTATTTTGAAAGCAGAAGTTGGATACAATACAATGTCCAATCTATACTCATGTGATAGTTATGATTTTTACGTTGGAAACATGCTTGGCATATTCAGAAAGAAGAACGTAATTTCTAATAATACTTTTTTGTCGTTTAATTATGATACTATTTTAGAGAATTGCATTTGGAATTTAGGTTATAAAGTAGATTACGGTTTAAGAGGTGCTAATATTCCTCCGGAACTATATAATGCTGACACTGGTATAAAAGTTTTAAAATTGCATGGATCACTAAATTGGAAGGAAAAGTCCGGTTCGAGTGGACTAATTATACAAGCATATCGTAATTATGATGATGCATCTGAGTCAAAGGGTGGTAGAATTCTTTTACCTCCTACGTGGCAAAAATCATTCTCAGGTCCATTGCAATACGTATGGGAAAGCGCGATTACTGCAATTTCAAAGGCTACAAGACTGATTATTATTGGTTTTTCGATACCAGAAACAGATATTCATTTTAAATATCTACTTTCTTCCGGTTTGCAGGATAATATTTCTCTTAGAGAAGTATTATTTGTTAACCCAATGGAAGATGATGAATACTCTTACAAAATCAAAAAGATATTTCATAGTTCTTTTTTGGAATCGGGGCTTGTTAAGCATATAAAGTCGACGGCCACTGAATTTTTAAATGATTATAGTCAACTGGACAGAATTAGCCGAAGACCTGATTTATAAAGTCTTTCGTATATTCGCAACAATACTGAATTTGCGGTTTTGAACCTTTTGCTTCTTGAAATTAAATTTTTACTCCCAGTATATTGAACGAAATATGAGAAATATACTTCAAGTTAATTTTACATAAATCCGTAGACTAAAATTGTACTTTTACTTGTCTCTAGAAAATTAAGTGTCCTTAAATGTTGTGACAAAGCATCATTTCACGCATGTTCGGTAGAATCCAATGCGAAAGAGCTATTATTATGTTTCGATTGTAGAACGTTGTTGCATTGAGTTTTTTTATTCGCCCAGATTTTCTTTTTTTAAAGTCATATCATGAAAGCGTAAACTATGAAATAGATATTTTATTATGTAAGTTCTGAGTAAAAACCAAAGAAATTAATTTTCTAGAGTTAAAGAAAAACAAAAAGATCATATATAAAAAAAATCTAATTTAAAGAATCGATTCTTATTTGAAGATCTTGTTTTTCATCCGGGTCGAGTGTAAGTTCTAGAACTTTTTTATAATCGGCTTTTGCTTCTTCTTTTAGATTTAGTTCTTCATATGCGTTTGCACGAAAGAAAAGAATTGAGGTAAGATCTCCATTTGGATATTTAGAAAGATAAGAGTTAAAAGTTGTGATTGCCAATTTGAAGTTTCCGATCTCTAAATAAGAAATTCCTAAATTAAATAAAGCATCGTGTTTTTTTTCAGGATTTTTGGAATCATTTGAATCAATTGCTTTTTGAAAAAACTGAATTGCCTTAGAGTATTCTTTTGCTTCAAAATAATAAACTCCGGCCTGGAAATTGGTTTGGATACCTTGTGGATCTTTTGTTAAATTTTCCAAATATTCATTCTCAAGATTTCTACGAACGTAAGCATTTTTCAAAGATTTGAGAATCATCTTGGAGTCAGGCATGCCGGTAATCTTATCGATCAAACTACCGTTTCGATCTAAAAAGAGAATTGAAGGATAACCTTTGATTCCGTATTTGCGTTTTAAATTTGGAAACTTATCTCCGTCTAAGGAAAGAGCGACAAATTTGGAAAGTTCGAGCTGAACCTCTTTCTTAGGATAAATTTCTGTCTTGAGAGTTTTACAATAACCGCACCAATCCGCATATACGTCTATAAAGATCGGTTTATTGTTATTCTTTGCTTTTTCGAATGCGATTTGGACTGATTTTTCCCATTGAATTTCGGCTGCAATTGGGAAAGAAAAGAAGGTATAGAATACAATAAAATTCCAAAAAGATAAAATTTTTATCCAACGATTTACAACCAGAAATGAGGTTCTGAGTATAGAAAGTCGTAGCGCTGAATTTCTGCGACAATCCATAAAATCATACTTTTGCAAATAAAAAATTTTTTGACTTGTTTGTAGGAACTCCTGTATCGCAAATGCGCTTTTACTGTAAAATCTTAATCTTTGATTATGGAGCCGCCTGTTTTTGAAATGTGGGAACTCCCATAAGAATTGCTCAGAAAAATTAAAAGTATAGAATAGTTTTTTCATTCTCTATCATCAGACTTTTGAATCAACGTTTTAGCCAGCGTTTTCTTTAAGAAGAACTCTAAAAATACGGTTGTCGGAGAATCGAAGGTTGGGAAAACTAGAAGCAGATTTTAGAAAGGAAACGGTTCATGGAATTTTTGTTACAGTTGGAAAACATACTCAAAAAAAGAAAGCAGGACCTTCCCGATAAATCTTATACAGCGGACTTGTTTCGAGGAGGAGTTGACCGAATTCTCAAAAAAGTAGGAGAAGAAGCTGGAGAGGTAATCATCGCCGCAAAAAATTCGGATAAAAAAGAACTTACACACGAAGTAGCAGATTTACTTTTTCATTTGCAGGTTTTATTAGTAGAACAAGGACTTTCTCTGCAAGAAATTGTAGAAGAACTTCACAAACGCCATTCTTAAAAAATGAACTTATCGGAAAGCTACTTTCCCAAAAGAGTTTCCGACAAAATTATCTTCTTACTTTTACTATTTTTTATACATTCAATATTATTTTATCACAGTTCATGGTTGAGCGACGATTCATTCATAACGTTTCGGGTTGTGGATAATTTTCTAAACGGATATGGACTACGTTGGAATCCTTTAGAAAGGGTTCAAGTTTACACACATCCTCTTTGGCTCTTTTTATTGATACCTATACAATGGGTCATTCGGGAAATTTCGATTTCTGCGTATTTACTTTCTTATCTATGTGGAATTCTTTTTATATTCGTTTATTGTTTTACTTTTTCAAAGTTTCGCAATACGTTCGGATTGATTGTTGTTTCTTTGGGAGTGTTTTTTTCATCTAGAACATTCATAGATTATAATACTTCTGGATTGGAAAATCCGCTTTCGTTCTTACTTTTGCTACTTTTCGAAATAAAATTCTATTCTTTGTATTTAAATTCAAAACAAGAAAATGTAAAGATCGATTCTTATAAAATCGGACTTTTGACGGCTCTATTACTTTTAACACGTTTAGACTTGGTATTATTTCTAATTTTGCCCGGGTGTGTTCTCTTTTGGAGAATTTTTAAAAAGCAAAAAATTCAATTTTTAAAATATTCATTTTTAGGAATATTTTTTTGGTTAGGCTATTTAGCATTTTCTATCATATATTTTGGTTCGTTGCTGCCAAATACTTACTACGCAAAAACAAATGTGTTGTTCTCTTTTTCTGAAAGGATTTTTGCCGGATGGAATTATATCAGAATCAGTCTAAAATGGGATCCGATAATTATTTGCGTATTTGGGTTACACATATTTTGGGTGTTTTCCGGGCCAATTCTAAAACGATTTACAAAAATAGAATGGATCTTATCCGAAAAAGAAAAAGGAATTTTATGGATAAGTCTTGGTTCTATTTCCATTGTATTGTTTTATCTTCTCTGGATAGGTGGAGATTTTATGGCGGGAAGATTTTTGGGGACCTGTTTGATCGTTTCCGTTTTTTCGCAGAGTGTTTTTTTTGTCTTACATTTTGAAAATTCAAATTTAAATATTCAAAATTCTTTATGTACTTTTCCTAAATTAGAATTTAATAAACTAAAATTTTCAAGTTGGAAAGGCTTATTTTGTTTTTGGGATAAACTTTTATTTGTAATCATTTTAATTTATTTTTTTGTATATCCTCTTTCTCCATTTCGTTATATGTTTCAAAGAACTCCGGTTCAAGTAGAAAACGGAGTTGTAGACGAAAGGGCTTCGTATCATGACAATTCTTCCTTAAAACATTGGGCTGAAGGAGTTACACCAGAAACTCATCCTTGGGCTCAGTATGCTATTCGAGTTTCATCTGAGAATCGTTTAAAATCTCCAAATTCAAGTTTAAACTTATTTGATAGAAAACAAGTTTTATGGAAAGAATCAAAAGAGGTTCAAACTTTTAAATTATTAGAAGAAATTCAACAGGTTAGGGTCACTACAAATGTAGGGTTAGCCGGATTTTATGGAGGTCCTCAAATTCACTGGGTCGATCTTTTGGGAATCACTGATCCTTTTTTAGCGAGATTACCTGGAAAGGGTTTTCCCGGACATTATGTTCGTCTTTTGCCGCAAGGTTATAAAGAATATATAGAAGAAATTTCAGTATCTCTTCCGAACAAAGAATTGGATCGTTTTTATTACGAGGTTCGATTGTTAAGCGAAGAAGAAATTTGGACAAAACAACGTTGGAAGGTAATTTTGGATTTTACCTTTTTAGGAAATGGAAATTTTAAAACTAGATATCCATTTGTATTAAAGGAATATCGAAATACCTTATACGGGTTTCCTTTTATGAATTGGAAAGACGAAGACTTGACTCAAAAGTTAATTCGAGAATATTTTGGATCTTCCACGTCCATGTAAAATGATCCAAATCACAACTTAATTTTCTATCTTCATCTAAAATTCTTTAAAATCAATCAATTTGATGAGTTTTACAAAACAGAGGTCTTACAAATTAGATAAATCTATTTTTGTAGTCATTGGGTTCTCTACATTTTCAGGGTTTAACCGTAAAATCAATTTGTAAGAGTTCCCACATATAACTTTATTACAAAAAAATGAAACTATAAAAGATGGATTCACTTAGACCGAACTCATATAAAAAAGAAAATCACAAAAGTTGTATCTTATTTTTATGGTCTTACAAGAGACTTTAAAAAACGATTTCAATAGAATGTGTGTAATAAATGATTTTAGTTGAATATAATTAGAACGTCCGTTCTGTCGCATGTAAGTTAAAAGTTGGAAAACTCCCTTGACCCAAAATTCGAACAAAATACTTTAGCTGCAGAGAACCCGAATAGGAAAGAATTATGATCGATTTAAAAGGAAAAAACGCCGTAGTCACCGGAGCTGCTCGTGGGATCGGAAAATCAACGGCTTTAACTCTTGCAAAAGCGGGAGCAAATTTAGTAATCGCGGACTTAAACGAAGAATCTAGCAAAGCAACCGCGGATGAAATTTCAAAACAGGCCGGCGTAAAGGCGATCGGAGTCGGAACCAACGTTGCAGATGCAGATTCTGCTGCAAAAGCGATTCAAGCATGTGTAGATGAATTTGGATCTGTAGACATTCTTGTAAACAATGCAGGTATTACAAAAGATACTCTTCTTATGAGAATGAAAAAAGAACAATGGGACGCCGTAATTGCAGTAAACCTTACTGGAACTTTTAATTGTACACAAGCAGCTATTAAGTTTATGATGAAAAATCCAAATGGAGGATCCATCATCAATCTATCATCCATTGCTGGGGTAAACGGAAATATAGGACAAACCAATTATTCCGCGTCTAAAGCGGGAGTGATTGGTTTTACAAAAGCGGTAGCGTTGGAAATGGCTTCTCGCAAGGTTCGTTGTAATGCAATTGCACCTGGCTTTATTGCCACTGAAATGACGGATGCGATTCCTGAAAAAATTAGAGCTGCCATGGTTGCGGCGATTCCCTTAAAAAGAGCGGGCCAACCGGAAGATATTGCTAACACCATCGCATTTTTGGCTTCCGATATTTCTTCTTTTATCACCGGCCAGGTGATTGAAGTAAATGGCGGAGGTTTTTTACCTGGAGCAACAGCTTAAGAATTTAAAGTTTTAAAAGATTCTTTCATTCTAAAATAGTGAAAGAATCTCAACTCTTATATTTCCTTTCATTTGTTCGAAAAAAATCTAATTCTAATTTGATCTTATTCTTTTTTCTTTAAAGAAAAACATTTTTCCTTTTTGGGTTTTTTCTTTTTTGGAATAAAATGTAGGATAAAGAATTATTTTGGAAAGATACAATCGGATTTAAGAATTTTAAAAATTGAAACTTTCATTTGCAAAATGTTTGATTCTTAAAGTCTGAATTGTAGGGAAACATTTTATGAATCTTTCTCTACGTTACATTCAATTCGATCAAAACCGATTTAAAAAACAAAAACGAATTATCATTTTAAAGGAGTTTTTTTCTAAAAAAAAGTATATTGGCTTGCCAAATATTTTCAGAATTAAATCTATAAAATTCGGTGGATTTTATATCCGCCTATCTAAATCTAACAAAAAATCATCATACCACCTAAATGTGGTACGGAGGAAACAATGGCAGACTTTGAAAAGGTTAAATCTATTATTGTAGAACAACTTGGAGTGGATGAATCTGAAGTTACACCTGAGGCTCACTTCATCGATGACCTCGGTGCAGACTCTTTGGACACGGTTGAATTAGTAATGGCTCTCGAAGAAGAATTCGGAATCGAAATCTCTGACGAAGACGCTGAAAAAATTCAAACTGTCGGGGATGTAACTAAGTTCATCGACAACCTCAAGTCTTAATCGTTTGAGATTTTCCGGGTTCTTCACGGAACTCGGAATTCTTTTTCTTTCCTTTGAGCTTTAAGAAAGCACAACCTCATTCTTCTCTAAAAGACCCGGAAAGGGTTCTTAATCTTCAAAAACTTTCCAAAAAGATCGGGATCAAGTTTTCAAAAGTAGAATATTATAATACCGCGTTTATTCATAGTTCTTATAAAAACGAGAACGAAGAAATTTTAGAAGATAACGAACGTCTTGAATTTTTAGGCGATTCAGTTTTGGGTCTTGTAGCCGCTCGTTCTCTTTTTCAAAAATATCCAAAAGCAAATGAAGGAGAATTGTCTCGGATCAAATCTAGGATCGTTTCCACTCCAATCTTAAATTCGATCTCTGAAAAGTTGGAACTTGCTGAATATCTTCTTTTAGGAAAGGGGGAAAAAAATTCTCTAGGAAAAGGTAGACGTAAACTTTCCGCAAATCTTTTTGAATCTCTTGTAGGTGCGATTTATTTAGATCAAGGTTTCGAGGTCGCCGAAAAATTTATTCTTAGACATTTATTTGAATTTGTCGAAAATCCTGAAAAAGAGGAATCCGTTAGAGATTATAAAACCCAATTGCAAGAATATTCCCAAAAACACTTTAAAATTCTCCCTATATATAGAATTAAATCGGAATCAGGTCCGGATCATGCAAAGACGTTTCAGGTGGTGGTCAAAATTCGGGATCAATGGGAAGCAATTGGTTCCGGTGTGAGTAAAAAATCTGCCGAACAAAATGCTGCCAAGGAACTTTATAATAGAATTCGAAAAAGGACTTAGTTTGCGGTAGTTTCTACGTTTTTTTAGAGTTTATTTGTAAAATTGTGATTTGTATGAGTTCCCACATTCAGCTTTTTACGGATAAGTTGACGTCGAACTACTTTAAAATAAAGAAGCTCTAATTTTGATTTGATGAAAGTCGCAAAACAACGATTTTATGCAGACATTTGATAGGATGATCATTCTTTTGGAATTCTAAGAGTTCCCTAAAATTTCCGGATCAAAAAACGAAGGACAAATTTTGAAACCAATGAAAACGCCCGGAACTGGCGGATGGATAGGTATATCAAAATTTCCTTATGTGTTTGCAAAAAGAGTGTTATAGAAATAAATTAGCTTCAGTTAGAGCAAATTTCTCATTTTGGTATTACGTACAAAATAGGTTTTGGAACAGACTTTTGACGGATAAGTTAAGATTTCCAAATCAAGATCAAAGGACGACAATCTAAATAGAATGGATTTTTTCTTTAAAAAGAAGGGACTGCGTGTTAGAGTCGCGGCTCTAATCGAAAATTCTCAAAACGAAATTCTACTCATCCAGCAAAAGAAAAAAGACTCCTATTACTGGCTTTTACCAGGGGGTGGGATCGAATTTGGAGAAAGTGCAGAAGACGCACTTAAAAGAGAACTAAAAGAAGAACTTTCTCTTGAAATGAAATCGGCTTCTTTTTTACTTTTAAATGAATCCATAGAACCCGGCGGGAAAAGGCATCTCATTCAACTCGTTTTTTCTGTGAACGTCAAAAAGGAAGTTCCGGAACTCAATTTGAACGAAAAGGCAATCACTGGTTTCGGCTATTTTTCTTCGGCGGCAATTCGAGAAATGGATCTTAGGCCAGACATCAAATCCTTTCTTTTAGAAGGTGGTTTTAAATCTGCGCCGTTTATCAAAAGTATCTGGGTATCAGAAAAAAAATGAGTCTTATCGAAACCATTCCGGTAAATACGGAACACAAGTCTGTTCCGGTTCATCTCCATTCGGATCTTTCCGGTTTGTCGGAAGAGATTGCAAAACTTCCAGGAATCACTTCTGTCTTTTTAATTACTGAAAGATCGATTCATTCTATTTATTCCAAATATTTAGAAAGGGAATTATCGTCTCTTCCCATCAAAACGATTTATATCAAAGGAGGAGAAAAGTCCAAACACATCAATCGAACCGGAGAAGTATATAATCAATTGATTGAATACGGTGCGGATCGTAAGTCTTTGATTCTCGCATTTGGGGGCGGAGTTGTTGGAGACTTTGCCGGTTTTATCGCTTCTACTTATTTGAGGGGAATCCGATTTGTTCAAATTCCTACAACTCTACTTGCGTGTGTGGATTCTTCTGTAGGTGGAAAAGTTGCGGTAAACGCAGATTTCGGAAAGAATATGATCGGTTCCTTTTATCAACCAGAGTTTGTGTTTGCTCCTTTGTCTGTTTTGTCCACTCTTTCGGATCGGGAATGGAGATGTGGTCAAGCGGAAGTTATCAAACATTCACTTCTTTCTGGAGGAGAATACTGGGAAAAGGTGAAGGCCCATTCATTCAAAGATTTGAATGTAAATTCTAAGATTCTTCCTTACTTGATCGCCGAGTCGGTTCGTTTTAAAGCGAACGTGGTTTCGAACGACGAAAAAGAAACCGGACTTCGTAAAATTTTAAATTTAGGGCATACTACGGCTCATGCTATCGAATCCGTTACGAAATATAAAAAATATTCTCATGGAGAGGCGGTTGCGATTGGTCTTGTGACGGCGTTATTGTTAAGCGAACAGTACTCTGGACTCGATTCTGTCACTACAAAAGAAACGATAGAGTCTCTGAAACGTTACGGGCTTCCATTTCAGACTAAATTAAAATCTAAACAACTCGCCAAACATATGCTTCACGATAAAAAAAACGTGGGTGGTTCGATTCGTTTTGTTCTTTTGAAAAGTCCCGGTTCTCCCGTTTTTGATATTCCTGTAGATTCAGAAGATATTATATTAGCAATTCATAAACAAAAAGGTATTCAATGGAATTTGTAATCAATTTTTTTCAGGGTATCAATCCGTTTATACTTCTGAAAACCAAGGAAAGAAGTCTTTCCGAAGAATTGATTCTTATCGTATATTTTATTATTTTTTTAATTCTTTCTTATAAAGTTATCATAGTAGTTCTCGATTTTTTTAAACCTACATTAGACGTCACTTCTCGTTATAACCGTAGAAAAATGGCTCGGATGTCCTTTGTGGTTTTGGGTTTGGTAATTCTTTTACCAGTAGTTTTTTCGGGTCTTTCTTATCTTCCGACCGTAATGGGTTTGGCCGGGGCCGGTATTGTCATTTCTTTAAAGGATATTACGCTCAACTTTGTGGGTTGGTTTTTTATCCACGGAAGTAATGGTTTTGAAGTAGGGGATCGTATTGAAATCGAAGGGGTTAGAGGAGACGTTATCAATATAGGAATGAATCGTTTTACTTTGATGGAAATTTCTTCCGATCCTAAGTCGGATCAATCTACGAACCGTCTTGTCCATTTTCCAAATCATTTTGTAATATTACGCCAGGTAATTGTTGTAAAAGACAAGATGGATTACGTATGGGATGAAATGAGAGTTAAAATTCCCTATGATTCCGATTTTGAAAAGGCAGAAGAGCTTTTAAACGGAATTATCCGTAATAACGCCATCATAGATCAAGGAGAGATTGATTATACTCTTCAGGAACTTTCTAAAAATTATTTGGTTCGTCTGGGAAAAACCTCTCCGATTGTATATCTTTCGTTGGAAGACGGAGGAATCCTTTTTTCTCTAAGATATTTAACTCACGTTAGGGGAAGAAGGGATATGAAAACTAAAATTTCCCACCAGATTTTGAAAGAATTTAAACAGTTTCCTGGAATTAGAATTTTATAATGTTACTTATTGATTGATTTTCTATAAGTTTGAATAATGGAACGTTTAAAGTTTGAGACTTAACGTCAGTGATTTATTATGAACCAATTCTTAAATTGTAGGAATTTCTATTTTTAGAAAACCCTTTCTCATTTTCTTACGCAGAACTCACGTTAAATAGTCGTAAATTTTTTTACAAAGAACTGTTTGAGTGTAAAAGATTTTGTGTTCTGTTGTATAGTTTAGGGTAAATACTTTGTCTCTTAGATTTTTAAAAACTAAATTTATTATTAGTAGGTCTACAATCCGATTTTTCTATTTCATTTTGGTTTTGATTTTTCCTTTTTTACAGTTTTGTGATTCTGAAATAGAACTTTCTATCCCTAAAAAAAATCCATGTAACTTTAATCGATCCTAGAAGTTATCAATTGGAAGATCGATCTTACGAATGGATAAATATAGAATATAAAGAAAATTCTCTCGTTTGGAAATGGATTGCAAAATTAAAAAAAGGATGGGGTTTTTATTATGTGACTCTTCCAAGTAAAGGAATTCTTGTTGATTTTAATCATGGCAGAAGATTGCAAATTTTAGATCATGGAATCATTTATATAACTCCCGGAGAATCAGCTCTGTATCATGATTTTCAAAATGAAAAGTTTCAAGAATTATTGACGCTCTTAATTGAAACACAGAACCAATGAGAGTGCTTCAGTTTGTTTTCTTTTAACTTATATTTTAGTTGGGTTATTTTGTTTTAGTCTTGATTAAAAAACTACCTGAACTTTTAAAATTATCACACAAAAATGTTTAATCAAACGTACACTTTCGTTTTTGAGTTTATAAATTGAGATTGTTCTTACATCCTTTTTTTAAAAAGAAGTATTATTATGATACAAGAACTTCAGCTCCGTGTGGTTCCAGAAGTCGCAGGCGAATATGAAACGCTCAAGACGTTTATTTCTAAAACTTTAAAAATTGAAATACAAGAAATTCATCATATTGAAATTTTGAACCGTTCTATTGATGCAAGACAAAAAACAATCTACTTCAATCTGAAAGTTTTGGTTTTTATCGGAGAGAATTACATAGAGAAACAGATTGTTCTTCCTGATTTTCCAAATGTGTCTAACGCTAAAGAAGTGATTGTAGTTGGCGCGGGTCCGGCAGGTCTTTTTGCTTGTCTTCAACTGATTCTTTCGGGTTTTAAACCGATTCTTTTAGAAAGAGGTAAGGATGTGATGAAACGTCCTTTCGATCTCAAAGAAGTTAATATTCACCATAACGTAAACGAAGATTCGAACTATTGTTTTGGAGAAGGTGGGGCAGGAACATACTCAGACGGTAAACTTTATACCAGATCCAAAAAAAGAGGGAACGTTCGTCAAATTTTAGAATGGCTCGTAGGTTTTGGGGCAAACAAAGACATTCTCGTGGAAGCTCACCCCCATATAGGTACCAATAAACTCCCTAAAATTGTAAAAAACATCCGGGAGAAAATTATAGAAATGGGAGGGGAGGTTCATTTTGAAAAGAGAGTCACCGATTTATTGTTAAACGGAAATCAAATTCAAGGAGCGGTTACGAAAGATGGGGATAAAATATATGCAAAAAATATAATTTTAGCTACCGGACATTCTGCAAGAGATGTTTTCGAGTTGCTTCATCAAAAAGGAATCGAGCTCGAACTCAAACCGATTGCTGTGGGTGTTAGAGTAGAACATAGTCAATCTTTAATCGATTCCATTCAATATAGATGTGAAGTCAGAAGTTCTTATCTTCCTCCTTCTCCTTATAATATTGTAAAACAGGTAGATGGAAGAGGTGTGTATTCTTTTTGTATGTGTCCTGGAGGTGTAATCGCTGCTTGTGCGACTAAACCGGAGGAAATAGTTACAAATGGATGGTCTTCTTCTAAAAGAGCAAGGCCTTCCGCAAACTCCGGAATTGTTGTAGAGTTAAAACCGGAAGATTTTAAACCTTTTTCCAAATTTGGTCCTTTGGCTGCGATGGAGTTTCAAAAAGAGATCGAAAGAAAAGCTTGGTTTGCGGGTGGTCGCACACAAAAAGCTCCAGCACAAAAGCTTGTGGATTTTGTTCAAGGCAAGTTATCTATCGATCTACCTAAAACTTCCTATACTCCTGGGATCACATCGGTTGTGTTAGACGATGTTCTCCCTCGTTTCGTTTATCAATCTTTGCAAAAAGGTTTTCAAGAATTTGATCGTTCTATGAAAGGTTATTTGACAAACGAGGCAGTTGTTCACGCTCCGGAGACGAGGACTTCTTCGCCCGTTTGTATTCCGAGAAATCCTAATTCTTTACAACATGTTCAAATCCAAGGACTTTATCCATGTGGGGAAGGTGCGGGTTACGCGGGTGGAATTATATCTGCGGCGATGGACGGAATCCGATCCGCGACTGCGTGTGTTTTGGCAAGTAGTTAAAAATCATATATAAGAATAGATCTACTCTTATATATGAAAATGATTTTAAAAGTTAACAATTAATTTTGCAAGAATGTATAAGTTCCCAAAAAATTACGCCTCATTGGAAATTGTTGATTTATTTTAAAATTCAAATTCGAATTTTTAAAATAAATTTATCATAATATTTTTATGTTTTCAAGTGCGTATAACGCGAAAGGGATCAATGCGAGGGAACTTCAAGCCATGCTCTCCGAACTAAAGCGTCTCGCTTCTATTGGCGCTCGACAGATCGCGTTGAACTCAAGTTACAATTTTAAAAAATTTTTTATAGTGGGATTTGCAAAACTGCTTCAATTCTTCTATTTTAATACAACGGAAACCTAATCTTCAACAACTCTAATACAAATTGTTCTTCCTAAAAACGGAGATTTGCCTAACGTGAGCGCGGCTTAAGAAAATCTGGGCGAATCCGGCTTGCCACAGACAGCCGGACCGGACCCTCGCTCTGATCAATAAGTTCTATTGTTCTATTTCTTAAGAGTAAGTTTTATATAATATTATAAATTCATAAATTGCTTATTTAGTTTTTCCAGATCTTGGATTAGATCGGTAGGTTTTGGTTGGATCGTTTTGGCGAGTTTCATCCCGTCGTCTATTAGATCTAAAATCAGTTTTTTTTCGGCGATTGCACGCGCAGAAGGCATAGACTTTCTTTCGTTTTTGTAGATGGAAGCTTTTTCGTCTATGATAGAAACAATTTTATTCAATGCATGAATTTTTGCTTGTTCTTCTCCCATAAAAATCCTCCATTTTTATTGAAAGTTTAATGAGTTCAAAATTCTAGAAAAGTTTATTTTTGAAAGTGCTTTCGCAAAATCGTCGTTAAAGTTTCCTTTTCTTGCCACAAAAGTAGTGTGCATATAACTGCATTACTCAGTGCTATAAAAAAGAGCAATCCTCCATCGTTTTCTTGTTCAATCCCGATTACAAATACATGAGAAAAAATCGCGCCAGACATAAGACCCAACCCAAGTAAAGAACCCAACCAATTCCAACCAGGTATAAACAATAAAATTGAAACGACAAATTCTAAAATACCGGTTCCGATTCTTCCCCATGGCTCCATCCCAAGCTTGGAAAAAATTACAACTGATTCCGGAGCTCCTGTAAATTTATAGAATAGTGTCTGCAAAAATGTAAATGCTACGATACCTCTTAAACAATTGAGCAATAGTTTTTTTTTGACAGAATCGGTTGTAGACAAAGGTTTCTCCTGAGATTCTTTGAAACCTTCGGATTCAATTTCGCAAGGGTTACATTTACCGATACATTTCTTCTATTTCTTTTTTATATTTGTCCGCGACTACGTTTCGTTTAATTTTCATCGTTTGTGTTAATTCGTCTCCAGGTTCAAACTTCTTATTTAGAATTCTAAAATTGGAAACTTTTTCAAAATTCTTAAAGCCGTTTTCGCTTGATATAAACGTTTTAATTTCGTTTTTAAAAAGTGTAATTATATCCGAGTCTCTGTTTAAATTTTCTACTTCGTTTAACATTTTAGATTTAGATTCTTTTAGATATTTTTCTAAAATCTCCTTATCCGGAACGATCAAGGCTCCAAGTGTTTTTTGATCGTGACCGACTACCATCGCTTGTTGTATAAATCTACTTCGAACCAGAGCGAATTCAATAGGTTCTGGTTCTAAATTTTCTCCACCTAAAAGTACAATCGTGTCTTTGGCTCTTCCGGAATATTTTAATTCTCCTGAAGTTGTCCAAGCTAAAAGATCTCCAGAGTTCAACCATCCGTCCGAACTCAAAATATCTTTCGTTTTTTCGGGTTCTTTATAGTAACCCTTCATTACGTGATCTCCTTTGTGCCAGGCGATTCCTTTGATTCCTGGTTTAGTAATTTCATTTCCTTTTTCGTCCATCAGTTTGATTTGAACTCCTGGAATACAACGACCTAGAGTTCCTACCGTAATTTTCCCTAGAATTCTTCTTGTAGAAATACCGGATAACTCTGTCATTCCGTAACCTTCTAAAATTGGAATTCCAATCGCGTTAAAAAACGTATCTATATATTGAGGTAAAGCTCCAGCTCCGGAAAGTGCAAATTTCAATTCTCCACCTAATCCTTGTTTAATTTTATTGAAAGCGAGCTGAGAGATTTGATTCGGAATCCAAAGAAGGATTACGATCCAAAATGAAATTAACTTTTGCCACAAAGAAGCAAAGGTGGATTGTTCTACTAAGGAATATTCCAAATCTTGCAACCTAGAAAGATGTTTGTAATAAGTAATTGCAATTTCCTTGAACGCTCCAAATAAGGCCTGTTGGACTGGAGAAGAATTTCTTACTTTATCATGAATCTTATTATAAAGACTTTCCCAAACTCTAGGAACCGAAAGTAACAACGTAGGTTTTATATCTGCAAGATCTTGACTTAAAGTAGAAATGGAAGTGAACGCTTCCGCTCCTCCTGCACGAATACAAACGGTTTCTACAAGTCTTTCCGCAATGTGCCAAGGAGGAAGATACGCCATACTTCTGTCGGTAGGATATACGTTTAAATCCTCTCCTTGTAAAGCGCTGTCTACGTTAAACACTATGTTTTTATGAGTTAACATCACACCTTTGGGTTTTCCAGTTGTACCTGATGTATAGACGATCGTAGCCAGATCTTCTTCGAGGATTGCAGAACCTCTTTTATGAAATTCATCTCTTCCTTTGTTTTGTATCCAGGCTTTGCCTTTTTCAATTAATTCGTTTAACAAAATGATTTCAAAAGGTTTTGTATCTTCAAGTGTCCCTTTTTGATCGGACAAGATGATCTTTTTAAGATGAGGGAATTCAGATTTCTGATTTAAAACTTTTTTTAAGGCAATTTCGTTTTCTAAAAAAGCGATCGAACACTCTGCGTGATTAAGAATATAACGCAGGTCATCCGCAGTAGAATCCGTTCCTCTTGGTACGTCCACACAACCTATATTTGTGATTCCCATACTACACCAAAGCCAGCGAGCTCCCGAGTCTGCGATCAAACCAATCGGAGTTCCCGGTTCTATACCTAAAGAGATCAATCCACAGCCAATTTGTTGAACTGTTTCATAAAGGTTTTTGAAACTATTTGCCTGATAATTTTTACCGTCTGGTTTATAGTATTGTGCGGTCGAATCTGCAAAAGTTTCCGCGGAAGCTTTCATAACGTTGTATAAAGTTTTAGTTTGGATTTTTGGAATGGTGGCGGTTTTCATAGCGGAGAGAACTTTATGAAAACCTTGAATTCAGTCGAGAAAATTTTTGAATCTAAATTGATTCCTAGATAAAAAATCGAATTTACCGTTTCTAAAAATTCTTTATACTGAAAGATCCGTTTTGAGACTTACACGTTAGATCTCTCAAACAAGGATATCCCAGTGATTACAGATCAGATCAAACCACAAACGTTGTCTCTTCTAAAAAAAATCCGGAATCAATTCGAATGGATTGGCCATTTTAGGAATCTTTTTTATTTAGGAATTAGAGCTAAACTCGCCATCTTTACGGGAACGTTGATCGCTTTTACGGTTATGATTCTTACCGCGATCGATGTTCATCAACAAACCGAAATTCTTACACAGAATTACGAAAAGGAAGCCTCTATTTCCAGACATTATATTTCAGGTTTGGTGCTTGAATTGGAAAATTTTTCCAACAGTTTGATTCGTGTAGAATCGTTTCGAGAAAAGGTCAAACGTCAAAGCCAAGCTCTACGTAAATATAGAACAAAAGTGGTTACTCAGGAAACAAAAGAACTTAATCTTTTCGGATTTAAAACGAAACTTTTCGGAGTTTTAGGAAAAGAACGTAAGTCTTCCATTAAAGAAACATACTATTCTGTTTATCTTTCTAAAACGGATATAGATGAACTCGAAAAGAATACTAAATTTTTATTAAAAGATCCAAATGGTCTTGCCATTTCGGATCAAACGTATTCTAAACTTAAAAATATTGCTCATCAAGTTGTTGTTTTGGAAGCGGATTTGAATGAACAAAAACAAAAATTGGAAGAGTTGCATGTTTCAGAAAAAACTTCCGAAAAAGATAAACAGAATTTAGAACAGACAATGGATTACTTAAAAAAAGAAATCGAAAAAACTAGAAACCAACTGGATCGATCTATTCTAGAACTTTCACTTCCTAAACAACACAAAAAGATAGAAGAGCTTGGACTCAACATGTCTCAATATAGAATTCAAACTTTTCCTGTGGTTTTGAATCAAAGCAGAGAAAATTTGACCCCTTCGTTCGATACAAAAATTTTTAAACCAGAAGTTTCAATTAATTCTAATATATTTTTAAACGATATAGACATAAGTCTGAAGGATTCAATTTCAAAAATCCTGTCCTTAGACTTCTCACAAGATACAAATAAAAATTCACATACGGTTGGTAAAATGGAGCTACAGGTATTATATTCTCCAATTTTTAAAAATCAAAATTCCACCCAACGGGCCGATCAACTTAAAAAAGAATTGCCAGATTTTGTAAAACGTTATCTGCAACAGGATGCTAATATTGCTCTCAAAATTCGAGATCTTGTGGCCCCTTTGAAAAAAAAGGTAAAAGAATTAAAGGAAAAAAAACCTCCGGTTCCTCCTTTTAGAGATAAAACTTTTAATGATCTATACGCTCGTTATTCTAAATTGATTGAGGAAAGACAAACCGTATTTGAAACGTTTAAAAACGAATATTCCGAAGATAAAAAAAGTATTCAAGAAACATCAAAAAAATCGAATATACATCAACGAGCTCGTTCTGTCTCCTTCCCGATTCAAAGTGAAAAAGATATTCTCATAGACGCGTTAGGCGAACTTAGAAACGCAGGACTTGAGGATCTGATTGTATTGCGATTTAGTCAGAATTCTGGAAACTATTCCGATTATCTAAAGTATCCAAAGGAACAAAATTTATCCAAGGAAAGATGGAGATCCATCCGGGAATGGATTTATTCCGGTAGAAGTGAAACTCCAACCCTTCAACTTAAAAAATTGATTTCTTACGGAATCATTTCACATTCAAGAGTAGAAGCGGAGGAAATTCTTTGGAACTTGGATTCTAAACCTCTCTTTGTAGAATCTGGAGACGATGTAAGTTCGACGATATTATCTGCCAATCTTTCTGGAATTTCAAGAACCATAGTTGACCGAACCGAAGGATTGGAGACCATTCAGAAAAATAAAAATTCGGCGATTGCCACAGCCTTACTGATTTGTGTAGCCTCTCTTATATTTGCGATTTTAATTTCTGGTTTTGTGGTTCAAAAAATCAAACGGATCATATTTCACGCAAAAGAAGTAGGTCAGGGAAATTTGGAAGTTCAATTTGAACAAGGTGGTAAGGATGAACTTGGAACTCTGACGGTAGCTTTAAATTCTATGGTCACTGGTTTAAAAGAAAGAGAAAAAATCAAAAATATATTAGGGACGATGATTGATCCAGTGGTGGTCAAAGAAGCAATGGTCGATCTGGCGGCTCTTAAACGCGGAAGTGAAAAAAGAATTACCGCTTTTTTTTCGGACGTAGCAAATTTTTCGAATATTAGCGAAAAGTTAACTTCTATCGAGCTGGCTTCTTTGTTAAACGAATATCTTTCGACTATGACGTTAATATTAAAAAAACACGAAGGAGTTTTAGATAAATATATCGGAGATGCAATTGTGGGAATATTCAATGCGCCCGTGGAAGTGGATGAACACTCTATCAAGTCGGCGCGTGCTGCAGTTGAGATGATTGAAACCCTTGAAAGACTCAGACAGGAATGGAAAGCAAAAAAGGTTTATATTGTAGAAGCGCAAGAAATGCAGATTAGGATCGGACTCAACACGGGTCTTGCAAAAGTAGGTTTTATGGGGACCGATTCTATTTCGGCTTATACGATGATGGGGGACACAGTAAATCTTGCGGCAAGGCTCGAAGCTGCGGGTAAAGATTACGGAGTTAGTATTTTAGTGAGTGAATCCGTTCAACACGAAATCAAGGAAGAATTTTTTACCAGACTTTTGGATGTGGTTCGAGTCAAAGGGAAAAATGAATCGGTTCAACTTTATGAGCTGATTGGAAGAGCGGACAACGTTCCAGAAAGATTAGAAGCTTCTGTATTAGAATTTTCTAAAGGCTTTGAAGCATATCTCAATCGAGAATGGTCTTTGGCACAGGAATTATTTGAAAGTTCACAGATTACTAGAGGTGTTCAGGATAAGGCGGCGGTCCTTTTGATCGAACGTTGTGAAGAATACAAACGAAATCCTCCAGAAAAAAACTGGGATGGAATTTATACCAGAACTCATAAATGAAAAATCAGATCGATTTCTAAAAAAAGATTCCACTAAAGAATATACAAGAAATAGAATATTCTAATTCCTATAAAAATAAAAACGGGGGAAGGATAAAAAGGAGACCAGCAAAGATTCCTCCTGCGGGTTCCATGTAAAATCCAACTAAATACGTTGTAAGTGTTGTGCTCCCGGATCCGGAAGAAAGATACAGTAATTTAACGCATGACGCAATTGATCTTTACCGATCTATTTTTTTCTATAAGGGCTTTATACATAAGATTCATATGTCTGACGGGATTGTCGAAACTTAGGAACCAAAAACGAATCGTTTCTCCAGATGAAGGAATCAATCTGGAAGTCTCCCGATTTTAAAAAAGAGAGGCCATTCTACGTTTCTTGTCTGAATGGAACCCCAAGAATTTCGAATATCCTCTTCGACTAAAAGCACCGGATCGAATTCATTTTTTTGAATGTATTTTTGAACGCTGGACCAAGTTCTTAGATAACCCAATAATTGATCTATATTCCATTCTTCTTTCATGCTAAAAGAAGGAGGAATAATTTCCTCAAAGGGAAAAGGAATAGTTTTATATTTTTCTTCTACATATTTTCTTTCTGCGGGCCAATATGAACCCACAATTTCTTCGTAGAGTTTATTCACGAGCCGATCAATTTCAGAAGAAATCGAATGTAGTCCGTAGCCCCAGATGGCAAGAATTCCTTTTTTCTTTCCGACTCGAATCACTTCTTTGTAAAATGGTTCAAAATCAAACCAATGAAATGCCTGTGCGACAGTAATCAAATCTACTTTATGATTTTCTAATGTAGAATTTTCGGCCTTACAAACCCTATATTCAACATTTTGGTGAGGTTCTGCGTTGGCTATCTGATTTTCGCTAGGATCACTCGCAATTACTTTTTCGAAAAGTTCTCCTAAAGAAGCTGCAGCTTGGCCGGTTCCAGTACCACAATCCCAAGCCACTTTACCGTTAGGAACCAAACTTTTTAAATAATAGAATAGATCCTTAGGATAACCGGGTCTAAATTCAGAATAAAAAGAAGAATGGGAGGAAAAATGATCTCTGAAACTCATACTTAAAAACATTCAGAGATCATAATATAAAACTCAAGTAAGAATTTAAAAAATGCCGTCCGGATGTTTTTTAAATTCTTTTTGATTGATAAAAAGATACTGATATTGAATTTGTTTTCCTTCCTTCGTTTTAGCTTGTATCATCAAAGGAAGAAACGTGGACTTTTTAGAAAAGTCAGGAATTTTAACGGTAAAATCTGGAAATTGAACTTCTGAAATCACATTTTTACTTTTGATTTGGATGGTTACCGACTCCGGTTGAACTCCTTCAAGATGAATTTTAAATTCCTGACCTGCTTTTACCCAGGAACCGTCTTGGATAGAAATGGAAATTTTAGAAGGAGGAGCCATCGTCAAAATGGAGTTAAACGAGGACTGAGATTGTCCCCAAGGAACCAAAGATCTATGTATGTTATAAATGGGTGTGCCAGGAAGATTTTTTCCAGGATTTACTGTAAACGCCATTCTATAGCCAATCGCTTTGGCTTCTTCGATCACTCTAGGATCAAAAAGACCAAAAGGATAAGCGAGATCGATTACCTTTCTACCAGTTTTAGTTTCTAAAATTTGTTTAGATTCTAAAAGTTGCTTTCGAATTAAAGCACGGCTCATCGTTGGAAGTTTAGGATGGTATAACGTATGAGATCCTAAATCTAAAACACCGCTATCCAAAGCGTTATTTAACTGATCCCAGGTCATGTAATATTTTTTACCGGAAGAAATGATCGACGGATAAATAAATATAGAAGCGGTAAAGCCGTATTTCTTTAACAATGGAACTAAAACTTCCCAGTGGGTTTTAGAACCGTCGTCAAAAGTCAAAAGGATTGGTTTATCTGGAAAGTCGGAAGGTTTTTTACCGTTGATATAAGAATAAAATTGATCTAAACGAACCGTTTGGTAACCGGCGGCTTTTAGAAATTTAAACTGCTCTTCTAAAAGATTTGGGTGAAGATTGTAACCGCCCATAGGTCCGCCTTGGGGCGCGAGATGATGATAACAAAGAACTGGAACACCACCACCCGAAACGGATTCGTAAGCGGATTGAATCGTATAACTCGGAGTAGGTGGAGTGTCGTCTTTAACGGTAGGGATTGCGTCTTCGTATTTCTTTTTTTTGGATTTAGAGAGATTTGTAATTTTAGAATTTTGATCCGATGTTTTAGAGATTGGCGGTGGGTCTAAGTCTTTTTTTTCCTGTGGATTTTTTTTAGAAATTGTATCTTGGGAAGAAGAAGTTCTCGTTTTTCTTTTTTTTTCGGGGTTGAGAAAATCGTCTACGGGGGCGGAAAAAAGAACGGAAGGAATAAAATTACAAAGAATTATGAGAGTGAACAAATGATTTCGTATAACGCGTAAAGTAGATCTTGATACTTTATAGCTTCGATTTTGAATAAGATAAAAGAGAATTAACGTTTTAAAATTAAAGCGAATTTTGGAAATTGTTATTTGCATTCAAAGATCCGGGACAAGAGTATTCGGTTAGTGTTTTACCTCCCCTTTCTGCGGCAAGCGATTCCTGGGATAGGATTTCTATTGTTTAAAAAAACAAAAAATGGAGAACAATTTCCGAATGAGTTTGGATGAACAAAAGAAGATAGCCCCGATCTTAAGACCGGGACTAAAAGAGTTCTCGAAAGAAGAAAATTTATTTCCCTTCTTTTTCCCGGATCAACCTCTTTAAGACCGATTCACTGTGGGAGCAAAGTTTTAAGATGCCGCCCTTTGCCGGTTTTTGTTTGTCGAGTCTTAAAAGTTCGGAAGCAAAGCGGAACTTCCTGCGTATATGATTCACTGCTGGAATAGAAGTTTTGAAGTTTTTTGCCAATTCATGATCGGTTAAACCTTTAGAGTTGAGATCAAAGAACTTAGCTAATTTGGTTTTATCCCAGACGATCTTTTGATCAGATCTGTAGTAATTGTGTTGTTCCAGACGTTTGCTGTTACGTTCGTAAGAACCTTGATTTCTCTTCTTTCTCCAGAAGGGATGTCGGTTTCTTGCGTACTTAATATCGTCGATCGTATATCCGGTAGACGTAAGCCATTCGGATGTGATACTAGATTTTTTAGGACCGGTCAGTTTCGATTTGATGGATAATTCGATGTACTGCTCCGGTGTCGATGCTGAAAGTAGTTTCCGTTTTTCTTTTTCGTAGATTTCCATATTTTTTTACGCTCATTAAATTAGCCGAAGAATATAAACTCTTCAAACTTAAGAACAATACTTATCATAATATGGTTAACTTGAAAACATTTTTCCGAATTTAAAAAGAATTTCTCGAATGTATTTCTTGTTTTTGAAAATACACTGAAGTAATTCGACACTTACTAATTAAAATACATTTCTTATATAAATTCGAATTCGTATTTAGAAGATCGATAGAATCGTATAACAGTTGTTGACAGAAGACGGATTATTTTTTGGAAGGGAAGTTAATTGATTTGTCGCCTAACAGTCATCTGCTTTTGATTTATCAAAACGCAATTCTAGTAAACGGAAGTGTAATACTAAAAGAAGAAATGGCGAATTTATTTTACAGTTGTGTTCTTTGTCTCTATCAAGTTTTGAGAAAATAAAATGGATTTGAGGCCGTTATCTGTAATGTGGAAGTTGTATACTTTTTAGAAGTCCATAAAATTCCATATAACTTGTTTATAGATTTAAAACAAGAAAGAAATAAAAGTTAAGCGTAAGTATACGATTAAGAAAAATAGAATACGCTATAGTAAAAAATTTTAAAATAGAGAATCCCAAAAATCAAAAAATACGTTAGAATAATATATCATGACGGATGAAAATACAACCCCACAAAAGGAAACGAATGCAAAAATCCGAAATGTATTATTGGACCTAGATGGAGTATTGTATACCGGAAATACTATTCTTCCGGGTGCGTCTGAAGCGGTTTCTTATTTAAAAAAAAATCATATACCATATCTGTTTTTAACGAATACGACTACAAAATCGAGAAAGGAGCTTTCAGAATTCCTAAATGATTTAGGGATTCCGGCGGAAGAGGAAAAAATTCTGAATTCACCTCGAGCGGCTGGAGAATACATTAGAGAAACAGGAAATCCAAAAACCTTTTTCGTTATCAAAAAAGAAATTCAAGACGATTTGAAAGAAGTTAACTTAGAATTAAAGACCCCCGAAGCGGTGTTAGTCGGAGATATAGGAGAAGAATGGAACTATAGAATTTTAAATGAGATCTTTCAAAAAGTAAAAAATGGAGCCAGGCTGATCGCTCTTCATAAAGGTAAATTTTGGCAGACAAAAGAAGGATTGATGTTGGATATAGGAGCTTTTGTGTCTGGGATTGAATACTCGACAGGGGTCAAAGCGGAAATTATAGGTAAACCTTCAGAAGCATTTTTTAACGCCGCTTTAAAAATGATTTCTGCCAAAGCTTCTCAAACGATCATGATAGGGGACGATCTGGATTCCGACATAGGAGGTGCACAAGCCTGTGGTATTCGAGGAGTTCTCGTGAAAACTGGGAAATATAGAGATGGGATATTAAAAAAATCAAATATATCTCCCGATGCCGTCTGGGAAAATATAGGTTTTCTAGTTTCTTTCTTTCAAAAATTTTGATTTAATACGTCTATCATCTTTTTTACTTCTATAAAAATCTAAAAATTAAATTTTTAAGTAAAATTATTGTTTTGCGACCGTCGTAACATTCAAAATTCCTTTTAAAAAGATTTTTCTAAACCAATCGTTTCTAAAAATTTAGCGGGTCGTTTTGAATTTAGGTTTAGAATTACCCAATCTGTACTTGCGTTACACGAAACTGTCTGATTGCTCTGACAAATGATTTTTTGTTGAAATACGGCGCGAGTCGCTGTTTTTAAAAACAGATCGGATTCGATTAAGATTGTTTCCGGATAATTAATTTCCCTTTTAAAATCTAATTGGATCGAAAGAATCACCGGTCCAAAATTTTGTATTTTTAATTTTTCCATAGAAAAACCCCAATCTCGCATGGCTCTCATGCGAGCCTCGTCTAAATAGCCTTGAAAATTTTTATTATTCACGTGGCCGTTTGGGTCCAATTCATCCCATCGAATTGTAATTTGTGTCGAATGCCCTTGTCTGATTTCGGTTAACTTTTCTAGTTTCATTCTAATTTCCTAATATTTAATATATCTTAAGTAATTTGGCTTTGTATTTTATAGTAAATTTGTAATATTTCTCTAAGTAGTAGAATTGTTATTCCTGAATTCAATGATCGCTCCCTATAAAAGCTATATAATGAGTTGTTGTCCAGATCAACAAAATTGCTTCAATCAACCGTTTCTATAAAACAGAAATTTATGAAGAATTAATTTTTTAACAATTCTAATCATTAGATCCGAATTTAAAAATGTTAGAAACGGTTTCCAAAATTTTCCATTCCGTCTACAAGGAATTTTTCTAAAATGTTTTAAATCATTTTTGAGATAACTTTGAAACGGCCAAGTGAAACTCTTGCATAAAATTTCTGTTTGACTAATATTATAAAATATAAAAATCATTTTATATACATTCTTTGATCAGTTTTTGATGAACGAATAAAAAATTTTCAAGATAGGATGAGTCACCAGTAGCTTTTGCAAGAAGCATTGCGCCTCTCCAAGAAGATTCTAAAATCTGAATATGAATTAAAATTTCATTGGACGAGTTTTTTGGATTTAAACGAAGAGAATTAAAAATTCCTTTTGATATAGAATCCAAAGAAAGTTTTAGTTTGTTTCTCAGTTTTAGTTTGTTTCTCAGTTTTTGTTGTTTTGGAGAAGAGTATTGGGAAAGTACGTTGATTAGACAGGAAAGACCATCTTGTAAAAACTTCTTTTCTAAAATTACTTTTTGTTCATATAAATAGTATAGTTTTCGTTTCCCTTTTTCCAGAGTTTGATTGTTCCAAAGGATTGCGTTTTGTGTATATTCTTCTAAAGCCTCGATTAGAAATTGATCTTTAGAAGAAAAATAATTGTAAAAAGATCCTTTGGGAATTTTTGCCTTGTCTGCGATCTCTTGGATTCCTACTGGACCGTTTTGTCGGATAAGATCAATTCCTGTTTGAAGTATAGATTTTCTTTTGGTTGCGGATTGGGTTGCAGAAATTTTCATCTTATTGAGTTAAAACATCGTTTGAGGTTCTGAAATTTTTTTATACTACAGTTATAGAGTTAAAAAAATCCTTCCTTTTACTGATAAGCTATATAACAGAATTTCCTAATGTTTTACGCTCAAATAGTCTTTGTGTTAAAAATTAGCAGCAATCATCTATTATATAACTTTGAGTCAGTAATCTAATACGACTGGTCATATTAATTTTCAAGTAAAATTTATAGTTCACTTTAAAAAATAATTTAGAAATTTAATTATAGAATACGTAATTTAACGTAAGTTCGGTGTGTTTTATAAAATCCGATTTTTTCCTAAAAATAAAGTGAGTTCGGCATAACAAATGCGAAAGCGATTATTATGCTGCGATCCATAGTGAGCAGCATTGAGTTTGAAAAATTCCGAAGGAATTGGAGCGAAAAAAACTCAGTAAAACGCTTTTTACGAAAGCGTTTGAAACTCAGCACAACACTTTCCTACGGGTCGCGTTGCATTGAGTTTATTATTCGCCCCAATTTTCTTACGTCGAACTCACGTTAAAAATAAGGTGTTTGAACTCATACAAAAGCTAAATTACAAAGTGATAGTTTAAAAATTTGTAATGAGACTTAATCTGTGGGAACTACTGCAAATCTTGATTTTATAGACAAAATCCCTAAAATTGTGGGAACTCATACAATTTTAAGAAATAAAAAAAGTTAAAAGCACGTTCATTTTCTAAGTAAAAGTGTATTTGGATCCATAAAAAACTTGCAGATATCAGGATATCTTGATATCCTGTACTTGGTGGAACAACTCTTAGAAGCCAAAATTCATTCTGGAAATGGTCCCAAACAGATTCTTTCCGCGCTCAAAGCGCTTTCGGATGAAACTAGAATTCGAATTCTACACATTTTATCTTTATCCCCTTTGAATGTACAGGAAATTACAGAGGTTTTAAGAATGGGACAATCTAGAGTTTCCCGACATCTTAAAATTTTAACCGACGCGGGTTTTTTAATTCCGGAAAGAGAAGGTTCTTGGGTTTATTACAGGATTCCAGAAGAAAAGAGAACCCCTGATTTTTCTTTGGAAATTACTGAACTTCTTCTCAATTATAAAGAAAACCTTCCATTTAGATCGGAAGATCAGACCCAAATTTCAGAAATTCTTTCTAGAAGGGATCAGAGAAACACATTCTATTTTAATAATGTAGCACACGACTGGGAATCGATTCAAAAGGATGTATTAGATCCTGCAATTTATCGTAAAAAAATTCTTTCTTATTTACCGGATTCTTCCTCGTTAATTTACGATCTGGGTTGTGGGCCCGGAGGTTTGATTCCTTATCTTTTGACAAAATCGGATCAAGTGATTGGAATCGATTCTTCTCCAAAGATGTTGGAAGAGGCGGGACTTGTATTTACAGGAAATTCTCATGTATCTTTTATCCGTTCTCCTTTGGAAAATGTGGCTTCTTATGCCAAAGAAAAAGCGGACGCGGTCGTCGCTTCTATGGTACTCCATCATCTTTCCAATCCACCTACGGTTATTCGCGAAATTTATAAAATTCTAAAGTCTGGTGGGACCTTTTGTCTTGTAGATTTGAAAAAACACAACCAAGAGTTTATGAGAGATAGTTTCTCTGATCTTTGGTTGGGATTTGATTATTCACTTTTGCAAGATTGGCTGGAACTTTCCGGTTTTAGAGTTGTTTCTTACGAAGAATTTGATACGGGCAATGTTTTTAAAATTTTGATCATTCAAGCAAAGAAAAAGGAGGACTAAAATGTCCGCAATAACACAAGAAAAAGGCTTAGGCTATAAAGTAAAAGATCTCTCCCAAGCTGAGTGGGGAAGACAAGAGATCATTCTGGCGGAAAAAGAAATGCCAGGTCTTATGGCGTTAAGACAAGAGTACAAAGGTAAAAAACCTTTGGCTGGCGCAAGAATCGCCGGATCCCTTCATATGACAATCCAGACCGCGGTACTAATTGAAACCCTGACGGAACTAGGGGCGGAGGTGAGATGGTCTTCTTGCAATATCTTTTCAACTCAAGATCATGCTGCTGCTGCAATCGCTAAGGCTGGGGTTCCCGTTTTCGCTTGGAAAGGTGAAACCGAAGAAGAATATTGGTGGTGTATTGAACAGACCATTTTCTTTGGAGACAAAGGACCAAACATGATCCTTGATGATGGAGGAGATCTTACAGCATATATTCACGAAAAGTATCCTAAATTGTTAAGCGAAATCCGAGGTATCTCCGAAGAAACTACCACAGGCGTTAAGAGTCTTTACAAACTACTTAAAAAAGGAGAACTGAAAATTCCTGCTTTTAACGTAAATGATTCCGTTACTAAATCCAAATTTGACAATTTATACGGATGCCGTGAATCTCTCGCAGACGGAATCAAAAGAGCAACAGACGTTATGCTCGCAGGCAAAGTGGCTCTAGTTTGTGGTTTTGGAGACGTCGGTAAAGGTTCCGCGGCTTCTCTTCGTAACTTTGGTGCAAGAGTGGTCGTAACCGAAATCGATCCGATCTGTGCTCTTCAAGCTTCTATGGAAGGTTATCAAGTTCTTCGTGTAGAAGACATCATCGAACAAGTGGACATCGTAGTAACTGCAACTGGTAATGATGATATCATTACTTTAGAACACATGAAGGCGATGAAAGACGGGGCAATTCTCTGTAACATTGGACACTTTGATACAGAAATCCAAATGTCCAGACTAAACGGCGAAAAAGGTGTAACTAAAAAAGAAATTAAACCTCAAGTAGACAAATACACTTTCCCGGACGGTAAATCTATCATCGTTCTTGCGGAAGGTCGTCTTGTAAACTTAGGTTGTGCTACGGGTCATCCTTCTTTTGTAATGTCTTGTTCGTTTACCAATCAGGTATTGGCTCAGATCGAACTTTACAACAACAAATACGAGTTAGGTGTTTATACCCTTCCAAAACATTTGGACGAGAAAGTGGCGGCTCTTCACCTTGAACAGTTGGGAGTTCGTTTAACAAAACTGAATCAAAAACAAGCGGACTATCTGGGAGTTCCTATCAACGGGCCTTTCAAACCGGATCATTACAGATATTGATCCTAAATTTTTCCGAATGGCGGACTTTGGGTTGTCCGTCTCTCGAAAAACAATGGCTTATGTTGTTACAGAACCTTGCAGGAATTGTAAATATACATACTGCGCCGCAGTTTGCCCCGTGGAGGCTTTTCGAGAGGGGGCCGACTGTTTATATATTGAACCTTCTGTCTGCATTGATTGTAACAAATGTAGACCAGAATGTCCGGTAGATGCAATTTATCCGGATTACGAAGTGCCTTTTGTCTGGCGGGATTGGATCGAGGCAAACGCTCAAAAAGCGAAATGTTATCCTGCGATTCTGGACGTAAAAATTCCTCTCAAAAAAGAGGGGTGTATAAATCCTGAATATTAGAATATAAAGTTATACTGTTTTTAAAATTATCAAAGAAGTTTGCTCATGGTTTATAAAGTTCAGAACTATACAAATCCTTCCTCTAAGGAACTGCTTTCCCTTCTCGAAAAACAAATTTTAGTCATAGACGGCGCAATGGGCACTATGATCCAAAGATTTTCTCTACAGGAAGAAGATTTTAGAGGAGAAATTCTTAAAAATCACCCTCATCCTTTAAAAGGAAACAACGAACTTCTTTGTTTGACTAGACCGGACGTAATCGAATCGATTCATTTGAAATTTTTAGAAGCGGGAGCTAACATTGTAGAGACGAACACGTTTAGTTCAAACCAAATTTCTCAGGGTGATTATAAAACCGAATTTTTAGTCGCGGATTTAAACAAAGCCGCGGTCGTTTGCGCGCGTAATGCGATTACAAAATTTCAGAAAACCAATCCTAATCATCCTTGTTTGATTGCAGGTGCAATTGGTCCGACTACTAAAACCGCTACACTTTCTCCAGATGTAAATAATCCCGCGTTTCGTGCGGTAACTTTTGACGATTTAGTTGCCACATTTTATGAACAAGCGCGAGCACTTGTAGAATCGGGTGTGGATCTACTTCTTCCGGAAACAAACATTGATACTTTGAACTTAAAAGCGGCGATCTTTGCGATCGAACAAGTATTTGAAGATTTGCAAGTTAGAATTCCGGTCTGCCTTTCCGTGACAATTACGGACGCCTCTGGAAGAACTCTTTCCGGTCAAACCGTGGAAGCGTTTTATAATTCCATTGCACATTGTAATCCTCTTTCTGTGGGAATCAACTGTGCTCTTGGGGCCGATGAGATGCGTCCTTATATTGAAGAACTGGCAAGAATTTCACCTTGTTATATTAGTTGTTATCCGAACGCGGGGTTGCCAAACGCATTTGGTGGATACGATCAAACTCCAGAAGAATTTGGAAAATACATTCAAGAATTTGCAAATTCAGGTTGGTTGAATATTGCCGGGGGTTGTTGTGGAACCACACCGGAACATATTACAGAGGCTGCTAAAGCGGTTCGAGGTAAAAAACCTAGAACCCTTCCTAAAATAGAAGAGGTGACTAAACTTTCAGGCTTAGAACCTTTGAATATTACTTCCGATAAAGGATTTTTATTAGTAGGCGAGAGGACTAACGTTACTGGATCTCCTAAATTCAAAAAACTAATTATAGAAGGAAACTTTGAAGAAGCCGTTTCAGTTGCCTTACAACAAGTAGAAGCTGGAGCCAACATAATCGATATTAACTTCGACGAAGCCTTGTTAGACGGTGAAGCGTCTATGAAACATTTCTTAAATTTGATCGCAGGTGAACCGGATATTGCTAAGGTTCCATTTATGATCGATTCTTCCAAGTGGAGTGTTTTAGAAGAAGGTTTGAAATGTATCCAAGGAAAGCCGATTGTAAATTCTATTTCTTTAAAAGAAGGAGAAGATAAGTTTTTAGAATACGCTAGGAAAATCCAAAGATACGGAGCTTCCGCGATCGTAATGGCATTTGACGAAAAGGGGCAGGCCGCAACCAAAGAAGATAAGGTTCGAATTTGTAAAAGGGCGTATGACCTTCTTGTAACAAAAGCGAACTTTAGTCCAACTGATATTATATTTGATCCGAATATTCTCACCGTTGCAACCGGAATCGAAGAACATAATAATTATGCGATGGACTTTATAGAAGCGGTCCGGGAGATTAAAAAACTTTGTCCTGGCGCAAAGGTATCAGGCGGTTTATCTAACGTTTCTTTTTCTTTTCGCGGAAACAATCCAGTGAGAGAGGCAATGCACTCCGTATTTTTATATCATGCTATCGGTGCCGGACTCGACATGGCTATCGTAAATGCTGGAATGCTTGCGGTTTACGAAGAAATTCCAAAAGATCTACTAGAATATGTTGAAGATGTAATTTTAAATAGAAGACCGGATGCAACTGAACGTCTTGTAGAATTTGCGGAGAACGTAAAGGCTGCCGGAGACAAGACTGAAAAAAAAGAAGAAACTTGGAGAGAAGGTACTTCGGTAGAAGAAAGACTTTCTCACGCTCTTGTAAAAGGAATTGTAGAATACATTGATCAGGATACTGAGGAAGCCAGACTCAAATACGGACGTCCGTTAACCGTCATCGAAGGCCCTCTGATGGACGGAATGAAAATTGTAGGCGAGTTGTTTGGTGCGGGAAAGATGTTTCTTCCTCAGGTAGTAAAAAGTGCAAGGGTCATGAAAAAATCAGTGGCTTATCTTTTGCCGTTTATGGAAGAAGAAAAGAACCGATCGGAAAAAGTTTCCGTTCGCCCTAAGTTTTTAATCGCTACTGTCAAAGGAGACGTTCACGACATCGGAAAAAATATTGTGGGTGTAGTACTTGCGTGTAACAACTATGAGGTGATTGATCTAGGTGTGATGGTTCCTTCTGATAAAATTTTAGAAGAAGCAAAGAAACATAACGTAAATATCATTGGTCTTTCCGGTTTAATTACTCCTTCTTTAGACGAAATGGTTCACGTAGCATCCGAAATGAAACGAATCGGTTTGGAAATTCCTTTGTTGATCGGAGGAGCGACTACAAGTTCCGCTCATACCGCGGTTAAAATTGCGCCCGTTTATGATCATCCGGTTGTACACGTAGTGGATGCGTCTAGGGTTGTAAATGTAGTAAATCAATTATTACATCCAGATTTACACGAGTCGTATTTTCAAAAGGTAAAGGAAGATCAAAAAGTTGCTCGGGAAAATTATTTTAACACAAGAGCAGAACGTAAATTGATCTCTTTGGAACAGGCTAGAGAAAATTGCGATCCGATCGATTGGTCTACTACCGTTATAGATAGACCTTCTTTTACCGGCATCAAGGTTTTTGATGAGGAAGTGTCTTTAGAAACGTTAGTTCCCTTTATTGATTGGACTCCTTTTTTTACCGCTTGGGAACTTAAAGGGAGATACCCTGCGATCTTAGAAAGTGAAACGACCGGAAAACAAGCGAGGGAACTTTTTGCGGACGCACAAAAGTTGATGAAGACGATCACGACTGGAAAACTTTTTAAGACCAAGGGTGTAATCGGAATTTTTCCTGCAAATTCAGTAGGGGACGATATAGAGGTTTATGAAGACGAGAATCGTTCTAAGTTGTTGACTGTATTTCATACACTTCGTCAACAAATTCAAAAACAAGATGAAACGGAGCCTAATTATTGTTTGGCGGATTACGTGGCTCCAAAAGAATCTGGAAGAATTGATTATATAGGGGGGTTTGCCGTAACTGCAGGACACGGAGTGGAAGAATTTGCAAAACAATTTGAAAATAATCAAGACGATTATAATTCAATCATGGCAAAGGCGTTAGGTGATCGTTTTGCGGAAGCGTTTGCGGAATACATGCACTATAAAGTTCGAAAAGAATATTGGGGATACGACAAAAACGAAAATCTTTCTCCAGAAGATCTGATCCGCGAACGATACAGGGGAATCCGTCCTGCGGCTGGATATCCAGCTTCTCCCGATCATACTGAAAAAAGAGTTCTATTCGATTTGTTGCAAGTGGAAAAAAATACCGGAATTACTCTAACGGAACACTTTGCAATGTGGCCCGCGAGTTCAGTCAGTGGGCTTTACTTTGCACATCCTAAATCAAAATATTTTGCGGTGGCAAAGATCAACCGGGATCAAATTGAAGATTATGCAAAACGAAAAGAAATGAGTGTAGAAGTGGTAGAGCGTTGGTTAGCTCCAAATCTGGCCTATGATCCTCTTGCGGTTTCTGCGGTACGTTGAAAAATATAAGAATCTATTCCGGTAATTTATCTTTTTTGATGAAGTAAAATTAAGTTTTGTGAATATCTTTTGAGAATGTGGATGTAATTTTTAGTCTAATTAAAAAAGTATGGATCCTGAGATTTCCAATCATTCTTCGGTGCACAATCATGCTCCCGTATATTCGGAGACTCGTAAAAGTACCGAAGAATTTTCGTTTCATCCAATGTTAATCTCCTGGCTTAGAACATCTCTAAAATTCCAAGGAAACGAAATTTTAAAAATTATTGAAATCGGTTGTACGGATCGTTCTTGTCCGGTGATAGAAACTTGTTTAGAAATTTATCATACAGATCAGAGTGCGAAACCGGAGAGTGTGATTCGTTTTGGAAGAGCAAAACATTTAATCAGTAAGATGGATCTTACGTTCTCTTTGAAAAAACAAGGTATTGTATAAATAAGTTAGGAATCATTTATAGGCCCACATAAGAGTTTGATTTTATAAAACCTGGATTTTTTCGTAAAAAATAAAATTGGGAACTATCTCATGTTTATGTTTTGTAGTTAGATTTTGAAAATGTGGGAACTCATACAATTTCAAAATTACTAAAAATAAATGTTTCAGTATTTGTAATGCGACTTAATCTGTGGGAACTCTCACAAATTTAAATTTTACGGTAAAACTTTGAAATGTGGGAACTACCACAGATTAAGTCGTATTACAGTGAAATTTTTAAAAGTTCAAGAATTCTCTTGAGCAGGTTCGTAAAAATGTAGGAACTCTTACTTTAAGAAAAAAATTTCAAAATTTCTATTACAAACTAACTCGCGTTATGGTATGAACAAATTTAATCATCTCAATTGGATTGAAAGATACGCCAATAATGAAAGAAACTCAGAATATTTTTTACTTTGAAGAAGTTTCCGAAAAACTATATTTGATTCCAAGAATTCCTTGAACATCCTGCATCCATTGATGTTGTTCTCCTCCAAGTTGGGCTGCAATTGGAACTGGAACTCGAATCATACCTTCTAAACTTAAGTTTCTGGATGAAAAAGAAATACCTGGATTTAGATAGTATTCGTAGGATTTCATACCGCGAAAATTATTTCCGGGTTCCCCATAACTTAAACCCTTATCCTGAAATCGTTTGATGCTCGAAAATTGAAGAAAGAAATTCATTTTAGAACTTTCTCCAATTTCTGGAAATACAGAATAATTGAATGCAATCGTGGATCTTGCGGATTCTAAAAATGCAAGACCCGCTTGGTTGCCGATCATTCTTGCATTAAAATCCATTTCTAATCCTGCGTGACGTTTCATGTAAAGAAACATAACTCCGGAACTATTTCCATTTTGAAGAGAGTTTAAATTCCAATTCGTTAAACCGAAACCGGGAATTTGATTTCTAGAATCTGTAATACGATCCATTGTTCTTTTTTCGGAAAAGGCTCCCGAAACTAGTTTGCCGTTTCGAGATGAAACATCGTTTACAAAAATGGTTTCGGAAACTGGTAAAAATTGAATCCTTTCTCTTGGAACTACGGAAAATAAAAAAGGCTGAAACATTCCGGAAAAAGAAAGTCTGGGAGTTTGTATAAAATTAGTTTCTACTGATTCTTTATCAGAAATAGAATTGTTTTCCGGTCCTAGTTTGAGTTCCATCGGATCTTTATAAGGAATTGCAATTACTTGTAGATATTTTTGATGATTGAGATCGAAATTACGGGAAAGATGATACGGTTCGAACGGGCCGAATGAAGGATTTTCTACTGAAAAAATAGAAACTCCAAATAGAATCAAAAATAAAGATAGTATAAAAGATCTTTTTTTGTTCATAAAACGTTCTATCTGTAAGACTATGAAAGTAAAACAGTACTGTCAGTATAAAATTGTAAAATAAAATGAATTTTACCGAAATCCTCGAAAATAATCTATAAGGAACCGATCATGGAAACAAAGATTCAAAATTTTGGAGAATGTTCAATTCCTAGTCCGGCAGACTATGAATATTATACAAGTGATACTTCCAGATTGATATTCAGAACAGTATTTCAATCCAAAGAAGATTGGGATTCTTATGTCCAAGAAGGTCCTGACTTTTTCGAACAGGCTGGTCCTAGAGAAAAAATTTATTTTAACCCTCAGGAAGTAACTGCAGGAATTGTTACTTGTGGAGGGCTTTGTCCTGGAATCAACGACGTGATCCGTGGAATCGTAATGGAACTTTATTATCGTTATGGAGTTTCCAGAATTTTAGGTTTTCTTTATGGGTATCAAGGACTTGTAAAAAAATATTCTCATCAACCAATTGAACTCACTCCAGAAAAAGTAGCACATATCGTAGACGAAGGCGGGTCTATGTTATCTTCTTCGAGAGGAAATCAATCTCCCAAAGAGATGGTGGACGGTCTTAATTTTTATGGAGTAAAAATTCTTTTTTGTATTGGAGGAGACGGAACTCTCAGGGGCGCTAGAGCCATCGTGGATGAAATCACAAAAAGGAAAGAAAAAATTTCCGTAATAGGAATTCCTAAGACAATCGATAACGATATTAATTACGTACAAAAAACATTCGGTTTTTCTACTGCATTTTCCAAAGCGATGGAAGCGGTAGAATGTGCTCACGTGGAAGCAAAGGGAACACCGAATGGAATTGGGCTTGTAAAGTTGATGGGGCGTCATTCCGGATTTATTGCGGTCAACGCGGCTTTGGCATCTAGAAACGTAAATTATTGTCTGATTCCGGAAGTGGACTTTGATCTATTTGGAAACGAGGCCTTTTTGGATGATCTCAAAAAAAGAATCCAAAAAAAGGGACATGCTGTTATCATCGTAGCAGAAGGGGCTGGTCAAAAATTTTTTGATTCTACGGAGGAAAGAGATTCTTCAGGAAATTTAAAACTCAAGGACATCGGACTTTTTCTGAAGGATACAATGACTGAGTTTTTCAAAAAAGAAAATGTTCCGGTAAACATTAAATACATCGATCCTAGTTATATTATTCGATCAATTACGGCTAACGCAGAGGATTCTGTATTTTGCGGTTTTCTGGCTCAGAATGCGGTACACGCCGGCATGGCTGGAAAAACAGATATGGTGGTAGGAATGTGGAACAATGTATTCACACATCTTCCGATTTCAGTTGCAATTCAGGAAAGAAAAGTTTTACAACCAGATCGCAGTACTTTATGGAGATCGTTTTTGGCTTCAACGGGACAGCCGGCTCACATGTTGGCCAAATAGTTTTTGAATGAATCCCACGTTTTTGTGAAATGAAAGCGTCTCATTTTGCTTCTCTTATCAAAAACAACTCCTACAAATTCCAATTGCGAAAAATGAATATTTAGAAATCCGTAAGTTAAGTCTCAAAATTTTTTCGGGAACTTAAAAAAATGTGAATCCAGAAAAAGAAAATGGGGCGTTACGAATTGCACCTTCAGCTTCAGTCAATAAATTGTATAATAGAAACGGAATGCGATGTTTCGTTTTTAGTTACAATTTATTATAGAACACAATCCGTCAAGAGACCATAGAAGCAAAACGCTCTGAGTTCCCCTACGATTCATCGAATTTGCGTTAAACAGCACTTTGTAATAAAAATTAACGGTACTCAGGGTTATAGAGATCAGTAATCCAAGTTAAAAAGAAACGGATTACAATCGTTCTCAATCAGTTTATAAAAATAGAATATACAATGTTACGTCTCGTTTAAGGAAGACGAACCATAAAAAGCGTATAATCGTCGTGAGGTGCCGCGTCTCCTCTAAACGAGTCCGTAGTATCTATGATGAGTTCTTTTAAGGCGCCGAGAGCCATTTCTCCGTTTCGTTCGATGAGTTTGATCAAATTTTCGAGGCCGTACATCTCGTTGGATTCGTTCATCGCTTCGCTGACTCCGTCTGTGTAAAGAATCAAAAGATCTCCGGAAGAATAATCAATTTCGTGTTCGTCAATTTCGGACTCTTTGATTCCGAGAGGCATTCCTTTACCAGAAAGACTCATTACCTTTTTTTCTTTGGTTCTATAAAGAAGTTGTTCGTTGTGTCCCGCACTGGAATAATGAATCTTTCGTTTTGCCATATTGATCCTTACGAGCATTACGGTGACAAACATAAAGTATCCTGATTTTTCCTGAATGATTCTATTGGCGCTCATCAAACTGATGCTAGTCGAAGAATTTCTGGAAACTTCTCCCGAGATGATCGTTTTGGAAAATTCCATAAAAAGTGCCGCTGCGATTCCTTTGCCAGAAACGTCCGCAATAAGAACACTTACTTCGTCCGGATTATGATAGATCAGATCGTAAAAATCTCCTCCGATTTCCCTAGAAGCTGTATAACTAGTTTCTAATTCTAACCCTTGGATTTTTTTAGGAATATTTGGCAAAGAGTTCAATTGAATTTGAGAAGCGATCTGCATATCTCTATAAATCAAATTGAGTTTTTCCTTTTGTTCTTTAGAAAGCAGGGAATTATAAGCTTCTGCAATTTGATTGGAGATTGTACTTAAAACGTTTTGATCTGCGTTGTCAAAACTGTTGCCTGATTTTTTATCGGCTGCATTTAAAATTCCAATGATTTTTCCATCCAAACGAATCGGAACTGAAATGAAGGATTTTGTTTTGTATCTTTCAGGGCGAAACCAATCTTCTACCGTGGATATATTTTGAACCAGAATCGGATTTCCGGTTTCTATGATTCTTTGAATGACTCCTTCTTTTTCATTGATAAAATGTTCCTGATCTTCTAGACTAAAGCCGATGCTTTTTTTAAGTTCGTATTTGCCGGTTTTCGAATTAAAAAAAACTAAAGAAACTCTTTCCGCATTCATTACTTCCGAAATCGAATTTACGATTAGATTCAAAAATTGATCCATTTCAGAAATATTCGAAATCGCCTGACTGAGTTGAAATAAACAATCTAATTCGTTGGCTCTACTTTTTAAATCCCGGATTAATCTTCTATTTCTGATCGCAATTGCAGCGAGATCAGAAAGATATTGAAGAATTTTAATATCTTTTTTTGTGAATTCATTTCTTTCGAGAGAATTGACTGCTTCCAAAACTCCTTGGATTTCTCCTTGAGTGCTCATCGGAACACAAATCAGATTGTTGGTTACAAAACCTACCGTCTCGTCAATGTTTCTATAAATTCTAGGGTCGTTTGCGGCGTCGTTTACGATTACGGGTTCCAATGTTTCCAGAACTATTCCTGCGATTCCTTTACCTCTTGGAACTTTGAGTTCCGTTAAAGAATCTCCTTTGGTTCCTTTCGCAACATTAAATACTAGACAATCTTCGTTTTGATCATATAAAAGAAGAGAACAACCTTCCGTATTGAGAACATCTTTTGTGGTTTCTATGATAATACCAAGTAGCTCGTCCAGATCATCGGTCGAATTGATTCTCGCCGTTATATCGGAAATTAAAGATAAGGATAACTGCCTTTCACTCATACTGATGTGTTGATAGATGATTCTTTAAAAGAATTCGATCATTGGACACAAGAAAGTTTTCTCTGTCAAGGAGTTTCAACGTCAGAGACACGATTGAAAACTTAGGGAAAAATAAAATTTATAAAGAGCTTCTTAATGAATATGAACTTTTTTGAAAATAATACGAACAAATTACGATTCGATCAAAGAGCCGATTCCTTGGTCTGTAAAAATCTCAATCAAAATGGAATGAGCGACTCTTCCGTCTATGATATGGGTTCTACGTACTCCTTGATCGATTGCTGTCAGACAACATTCTACTTTAGGAATCATTCCTCCCGAAATTTCTCCCTTTCGAATATAATCTTTTACTTTACTTCGATTGAGTCCTGTTACCAATTGCTGATTGATTAAAATTCCTTGAGTATCGGTAAGTAAAATCAGTTTTTCTGCTTTGAGTGCTCCAGCGATTTCACCTGCAAACGTATCCGCATTGATGTTGAGACTTTCTCCTTCTGAATTTTCGGCGACCGGAGAAATGACCGGAATAAAACCTTCTTTTTGGAGGTTATGAAGAATTTCGGGATTTATAGATTCGATTTTTCCTACGAGTCCGACGTCAAAGAGTTGTTTTTCTTTTCCTTCTAATTCGATTTCGACAGGAGCCTTAGTCGCCTTTGCAAGGTTACCGTCTTTACCGGAAATTCCAACTGCCTTTCCACCTTGAGAATTGATCAGAGAAACGATTTGTTTATTTACCTTACCAGTAAGAACCATTTCTACGATTTCCATCGTTTGAGTGTCTGTAACTCTATGACCGTGAACAAATTCGGTTGGGATTTTCAAATTGTCCAAGAGTCTGTTGATTTCGGGACCGCCACCGTGGACGATTACTGGATGAATGCCTACATATTTTAGAAGAACAATATCTTTTGCAAAAGATTCTTTGAGATCAGCTTTTGCCATCGCTGCCCCACCGTATTTGATCACAACCGTTTTGCCCGAGTACTGAGTAATATAAGGAAGAGCTTCGAGGATGTGATTGACCCTTTCCAAAAGTTTTTCCATGAGAAACAAAAGAATCCTTGTGTCTTTCTCTGTCATCTAGAAATACGAATGTAAGTTCGAGGTTGACTTTGAAAAATCAGGAAACAACTAAAAAAGAAAATATCATTCTAACAGGAGGAAGTGGAGGTTTAGGAAGAGCTATCGTAAGGTCACTTCTATCGGAAGGTTATTCCGTAACGAATTTAGATATTCAATCTCCAAAGGAAATTTTTTCGGGAGAATTTTTTTTTAACACAGATCTGACAATCGAACAAGATCTTACGTACGCGCTTTCTCAATGGGAAGCTTTGATTTCTTCTCAAAATCAAAGCCCGTATGGTTTTGTTCATTGTGCGGGATACGGCGGTCCTTATCATAAAATTACTGATGTTAGTTTAGAAGAATGGGATCGAATTTTTTCGGTAAATATAAGATCTGCGTTTCAGATTGTGAAATTGATTCTTCCTAAATTCAAAAAATTGCAACTAGGTAGATTAGTATTCATTGCTTCTTCTTTATCTATTGTCGGCTCTGCAAACTCGGTAGCCTATTCCGCTTCCAAACATTCTTTGATCGGTTTTGCAAAATCAATTTCTGATGAATGGGGTCCTTTTGGAATTACTTCGAACGCTGTAAGTCCTGGTTATATAGAAACTTCAATGGGAATTCAAGAAGATCAAGTTCCAGACCATAGAAATAAAATCATTCAAATGACACCCGCGCGTAAGATCGCATCTCCTTCCGAAATCGCAAGGGTAGTTTCTTTTTTATTAAACAAGGAATCTTCTTATATCAACGGTGCCAATTGGACCGTTGACGGAGGTATTACTGCAATTTAAACTAACGTGAGTTCGGCGTAAGGTGGGAAAAAAGAGAAAGATCTTGTACTCAAAAGCGCCAGATCCATATTGAACCAAACTTTCAGCAAAAAGGAGTTCAATATGGATCTGACATCAATATTTTGTGCAATAGACGATTATTGTACACAACAAAAAATAAATTGGAACGGGAAAATATTGAGTCCCGTGGCAGGAAAAAGAAATCGTAAATTTCAGCTCAGCCTGAGTGAGGTAGCAACAATCGTAGTTTATTTTCATCTTTCTCATTATAGAGAATTTAAAAATTTTTATTTGATAGAAATAAAAAAGAATCTGAAATCCGAATTCCCAAAAGCGGTAAGTTACAATCGTTTCGTTGAACTGATGCCTAACGTGTTAGCTGTTATAGCTTCCTTTCTATCCAACACTTGTATGGGAAAATGTTCCGGAATATCGTTCATTGATTCTACAATTCTCAAAGTATGCGACAACAGAAGAATCCATTCTCATAAAGTATTTAAAAACATTGCACAACGAGGGAAATCAAGCACAGGCTGGTTTTACGGCTTTAAATTACATTTAATCGTAAATGATCAAGGTGAAATATTATCATTTATGGTCACTCCTGGAAACGTCGACGACAGAAACTCGAAAGTGATTTTCCCACTTGTTAAAAAGATTTACGATAAACTTTTCGGAGATAGAGGATACATCAGTCAATCTCTATTTGAAAGTCTTTATGAAAAGGGAATTCAACTCATTACAAAACTTAAAAAGAATATGAAAAATAAATTAATGCCCTTGGTTGATAAAATTCTTCTAAGAAAAAGAGCTATCATTGAATCGGTTAACGATGAACTTAAAAATATCTGCCAAATTCAACATACTAGACATCGGAGTTTTTGCAATTGGGCTGTTAATCTTTTAAGTGGTTTAGTTGCATTTTCATTCTTTCCAAAAAAACCGTCTTTGAATTTGAGATCTAAAGACAATTTACAACTTTTAATCTCTCCTTAGACCGAATTCACGTTAGTTAAAATTAACAAAACTGTTTAAATCGACCGTTTCTATAAAACAGAAACAAACGGAGATTCATTTTTCAACAACTCTAGTAAATTCAGAACCGATTAAGGTTCAACGATAAACCGAATTGGATTCCCTTTTCTCTGATCCAAAGCCTCAAGACATTCATTCAATTCTTCTAATGGATGATGAGAAGTAATCGAATGAGAAAGATTAATTTTTCCTTTTAAATAAAAGTCAATCAGTTCCGGAATTGCTCTTCGATCGGATCCATAAGAACCAGATACCGAAATCATTTTTTCGATTAATATAAAAGGAATCTGAAATTTCAAAGGTTGTCTACCTATACCCACAAGTACAATTCTACCTCCAGGGTTCATCGCACGAATTGAATCTTCTACGTTAGACATATAACCCGAAAAATCGACCAGTAGATCCACACCTTTCGATACTTCTTTTAATATCTTACCTGAATTTCGTACTTCTTTCAAATTGATCACTTCATCGGCTCCGTATTTATAAGCATTTTCTAATGCTCCTGGATCCACATCCAATGCGATCACCTTACCTTTTGTCATCGCTCTGGCAACCGCCACCGCATGAACCCCAAGCCCCCCACAACCGAAAATTGCTACCGTATCACTTTCTTGAATATTTCCTCTATAACGAATGGCATGATAAGGAGTAGATACCGCATCCGCAAGAATTGCTCCTTGATCATATGGAATCTCGTCTGGAAGAGAATACAAATAACGTTCTTCTACTATATTAAATTCTGCAAAACTTCCATCTCGATCAAAACCAAACACTCCTAAGTCTTTACATAAATTTTCTCTTCCTTCCTTACAATAAGAACAAACTCCGCACGAGGTTCCAGCCGCTATAACTACCCGGTCCCCTTTTCGAAATCGTCTAACGTTCTCGCCTACTTCTTCAATAATACCAGATGATTCATGTCCGGGAATTCTGGGAAAATGTTTGCACTTGAGAGTCCCATGGACCACCAGATGTACATCCGAACCGCAAATACCACAAGCTTTGATTCTTACCCTTACTTGTTCTGCCTTAAGTTGTGGTACGGCAACGTCTCTGATTTCTAATTTTTTTTTACCGGATTCTAAAATAGCTGCTTTCATTTCCAACCCTTTCCGACTTTTCATATCAAAACCGAGTTAGATTAAGACCGTCGTTAGTATGGTCAAGACGATTTGTTTTTAAAATAGAGTGATTGAAAATTTAATTTTCTTTTATTTCTTTTTCATTAAAATAAATGGGGCAATACAGTTTTCTATTTACCGAAATCTCTGTAACGATCTGAATTTGTATGCAAAATTCCCAAATACAATTCTCAGTAGAAATCTGAAATTTTTTTAAAGTCCTATTATGTATTTATTTAAAAGATTTTAAAAAACGAAATTGAAAAAAGACTTTGGATCAACGGTTTCGAACTTGAATCCTTAAGTATCAAATTTTTCATGGAAATAGAACTTCAAAGAAATAAAATACAAATTGAAAAGTGATAGTTTTTGGAACAGATTCTAAAATGAAACGAATAGTTACCTATGGAAACAGAAACAATCTACCGGGAAATTAAAGCTAGCCAAAACGGACAGGATTGGCATCATAAAAATTGTTTCGGCTGTGGTCCCGAAAACGCCAAAGGGATTCACGCTAGTTTTCCATTTCATGAAGAAAGCGGCGAAGTTCGATTCCCGTTTAAAATCGAGAAAGCTTTTGAAGGTGCTCCCGGTTACGCACACGGAGGAGTTTTAGCAACTCTTCTTGACGAAGCCCAAGGAGTTCTTTGTTTTCATCTTGGTCATTTCGTTATGACAGACCAACTTTATATGCGTTATCACAAAGCAGTTCCATTGAATGAAGAAGTTGAAGTACGTTGTTGGGTTACAATGGTAAGAAGAAGAAGACTTTATACCAAGGCCACGATTCATCTTTCCAAATCAGGCGAACTTTTAGTTTCTTCCAAAGCGCGCTGGTATGACATGTCAGAAAGAACAATGAGAAGAATGTTTCAAGGAACTGTCTTTCCAATCGATACACTTTTACAAGTTTTAGAAGTAAACCAAAAACGAGGTAAAGAAATTAGAAAACGCCTTAAACTTCAAAAGGTAAATTCCTAGATCTCATTCCGGAACTAAAAATTTAAGACCTAAAACGGAAAGAATTAAAGTTGATAAAAAGAATCCTCTCCAAAAATCGATCACTTCTCCATGTAGAAAAATTCCAACCAATATCGTTCCCACGGCACCCAAACCGGTCCATATAGCATAAGCCGTTCCCATAGGAATCGTTTGAACGGCTTTATTCAAAAAAGCTAAACTTAAAACTGAAAAAAACACAAAACTCCCAATCCAAGTTGGTTTTGTAAAATTATCCGACAACTTAAGACACGTAGTAAAGCCGATCTCAAAAATAGAAGCGATCATGAGATAAATCCAAGCCATAAATTCCAAAAACCTTTTTATAAAATTAAATATCAAACTACCACTTAAGTGTCTAAAATTATACACCTAACAGTGGTTTGTCTTAAAATTCATGATATATTATTTTCTAGATATCTTTCAAAAATATAAAATGATTTTTTTAAATCACCTAAAAAAGTCTAATATTTTCAAAAAATTGAATTTTATATTTTTCTAATTTGAAAACAGGAAACGACTTCTGACTTTTTTGGATCGTTTTTTTCCAAAAACAGACTTCTATAAACTAAAATCCATTTTCCTAAAAACTTAAGTAACGTAAATCCGTCGCAAGGAATTCATTTTTTTGAAAAAACTTGGATCTGAACTCTACTGATCAATTCCTAAAATGTAGGAACTCATACTGTTTAAAAATTTCTAATGCGACTTAATTTGTGGGAACTACAACAAATCGCGATTTTAAGAACCAATTCTTAAATTGCAAAAACTCATATTTTTTAAAACCCTTTCTCATTTTTTTACGCCGAACTCACGTTAAGTAACGTAAGTGAGAAATTTTCTGAAAGTCCGAGTTCCTCATTTTAAAAATCTATCTGTAAACCACGATTTGTAAGAGTTCCCACATTCACTTTTTTTACGACAAGATTGTCCTATAAAAACGGACTTTACACCAAACACACATTAAATTATAAAATCTTACTTAAACGAAAAAAGAATGAACGTAAAATCCGCCCCGAAATTTCTAAAAATATAGGAATACTTACTTACTCGGAAGCATAAATAGAATAGATTGTTTCAATAATTTGAATGTTTTAGCCATGCTCTAAAATGTCGTAAATCCCGTATTTGCGACATTTTTTAAATAACTCTATTTTTTCCAAAAATTCGACCGTTAATAACTTAGTATCGTCCGAGTAGTAATCTAATAGTAAAAAGATGGTTTCTGTGGGAACTACCACGTTTTGATCCTACTCGAAAACTCTATAATAAAATACCGAAATAAATGCGATTAATTCTTTTTTTCGAGTTTTTGAATTAGTTTTCAATTCGTTTAAAAAAATCGCTTACGATACATAAAAGGTTTTTGATACGTTCAAGAATTCTAAAATATAAGTTTCAATCCAAGTGAGTAAAACTCAAAAACATTCTAATACCTTTTCAAATATGAAAATTCCCGTAATAGATTCGAATGTTCAAAAACCCATTCGATTCAAACAATTTTTTTTAGATTTCTACTTAAAAACCGAATTTTTTCCAAAAGGAAAGTCTAACTTCTAAACAAACACCCCACAACTAGGAGAAAAACATTGATCGAATTATATTCGGCGTCTACACCCAACGGAAGAAAAGTTTCTATTATGTTAGAAGAATTAGGAATTCCTTATACGATCCATCCAATCAATTTGGATAAATTGGAACAAAAAGAGGAATGGTTTCTTAAAATCAATCCCAACGGAAGAATTCCAGCAATTACCGACAAAGACAACGGAAACTTTGCGGTATTTGAATCTGGCGCAATTTTAATTTATCTTGCGGAAAAAACCGGAAAACTTTTGCCTAAAGATCCAAAAGAAAAAAGTACCGTAATACAATGGCTTATGTTTCAAATGGGAGGAGTCGGTCCGATGCAGGGACAAGCCGGAGTGTTCCTAAAATACGCACCAGAAAAAATTCCTTTCGCGATCAATAGATATCAAAACGAAACAAAACGATTATATTCCGTTTTAGATAAAAGACTGAGTGAAAGTAAATTTTTAGGCGGCAAGGATCTGTCTATTGCAGACATTGCTACCTGGCCTTGGATCAATATGCACGACTGGGTAGAAATCAGTTTGGATGAATTTCCCAATCTAAAACGTTGGAACGATGAATTAGAAAAACGTCCTGCATTCATTAAGGGTAAAGATATACCGAATAAAGTGGATCATAAAAAAGATGAAGAAGAAATCAAAAAGAAAGCTCAGTCTATATTAACAAAATAGAATTTACTGATTTTTACTGATTTGACTTTCGAATTTTTGCAAAACCGGTTCTACGGCGGGAAGAATCACAAAAAACGTGGTTCCCTGTTTAGAAGTTTCAAAATAGATTTTTCCGTTATGATCTTCTATGATTCTTCTACATATATCCAGGCCTAAACCGGTTCCCGCACCGGAAGGTTTTGTAGTAAAAAAAGGTTCAAAAATTCGATCTTTGATCAACTCTTCGATTCCGGTTCCGCTATCCTTAATTGCCACTTCCCAACTAGTCTCAACTCTTTTACAAGAAATTTCAATTTTCCCTTTATATCCCATCGCATAAAGAGCATTTCCGATCAGATTTGTCCATACTTGTGTAAGAGATTCCGCATTTCCTCGAACGTAAGAAGTTTCCGGCATTTCACGAACGATCTCTACTTGAGTTTTGTATTTAGAATAATAAAGAGTCAGTACTGTTTCCAATTGTTTCCGTACATCCACAGGACTCATCGCAGTTTCGCTACGATCTTTATACGCATATTCCTTCAGAGCTTGTATTACTAGAGAAGCTTTTTCAGCGGCTTTTTCGATCGTAAAACTCGCTCTTGCCAGACCTGAAAGAGATAGAGCATTTTGCGCGATCATAAGCAATTTTTCTTTTTGATTTAGATATTTAAAATTTTCTAATACATAATCTGGATGAATCCCCAGATCAGTAAGAATATCCGCAAGACGAGTCGTTTCGGAAAACCCGAAGTCGTTTAACAAAATTGCTATTTTTTTTCTTTTGGTTCTTTCTTCTCTTGTATCGTAAAATTCTCTTAGAGTAATTCCTTTTGAAAAAAGTTTTTCCCAAATTAATTTTTCATCTTCGGTAAAATCGGAATAATTTCTCAAAAGACCTTCCCAAGAATTGGACAATACTAACTGAATGGCTTCGTTAGAAGAAACGATAGCGCCTAATGGGGTATTTAGTTCGTGTGCAATTCCAGCAACCAACTGTCCAAGCACAGCCATCTTTTCAGAACGAACGAGTTGTTTTTGTGTGTTTTTTAAGTTTGCGATCGCTCTAATTACTTGTTCATTTTTAGAAATAAGATATTGATTTACAGTTCTAAGTTCTCCAGTCCGTTTAGCGACTATTTCTTCGAGCCCTTCGTTGACCAAACGGATTTCCTGTTCCGTATCAGTCATCTCCTTAACGAGTAAGGTTTGTCTCACACTCGCAATTAAAACCACAATTGTAGTTCCAGCCCATGCAACAATTCGAACCCCTTCCGGCAAACCACTAAGAGTTCCTGCCAGTACAATCGTAATCGAACTTGCAATCACTTCAAATAAAGGCAATAAACGAAGCGCCGCTTCAAACCTTCTTCCTAAAATCGGATGATCATTTAGTTTAGGTTCCCAGGTCCAGACTCCATATCCCAAGATCAAAGTCGAAACAGAGAAACCGGCATTGAGAACGGTTCCATCGGGAGGAATCTCAACAATAAATAACGCGTTCCATAACAACCAACAAAAACCACTCCCTCCCATACCAATTATAAACGACAACCAAGATTTATCTGGTTGTAGTTTTAGAACAGGAATCAATAAAATTCCCAAAGCGGCAGCAGTTAAAAAAGATACTGGATGATTGATCAATGGAAGAAGCTGAGCAATTCCGACTCCTTCTCTCTGAGGAAGATATAACGCAAGTGAAAACGTGAGAACCGCCGTGATAAGACCAAGAGCGTCCAATGCCGCCACTCTGATTTTGTTTCGATCACATTCAATAACTATAATAGAGTATCCTATGACAAAACAAGGAGCAACCCATGGAAAAAGAAAATCGCTCGGGGTTGGAGTCATGTAATAATTGAAATAAACTTGAATCGCCCAAGAGAGTTGTCCGAATGCGTTTGCAGTAAGACCAAGTGCAAACCAAAATCGAAAACGATAAATCCAGACCTTCTCTGAAAAATAACCGAGCCAGGCTAAAGCCGCCGCACAAAGATAAGAAACGGTCCAGTGAATATTATCAATGAGTCTGTCTATATTTTTTTCTTTGTAATAATAGTTACCAAAAAAAGATACGATCACTAAAATCGTACCGATTCCAAATATCCATTGTCCCAAATAGTAGGCGGAAAATCTTGAATGGTTTTTCACGTTTGTCATCAATTGCTCAGAGACGACGACAGTTTAAGAGCTAAGTGTCAATTTCGTCGATCTTTTTCTAGTTTCAAAGTTTCTCAAAACAGAAACCGTTTATACAATAGTTACAAAATACCTTTTTTCATTTTGACTGTTTTTTTACTTATAGTAAAACTCAAGTCCCGTTAATTCCAGTTACAAATTTATAGATCCATTTTCGAAACTAAATTTTTTAAAAGAGAAATTTGAAAACTTTTGAGCCTCTTATAGAAAATTGATCTTTCATTTTGAGTTCAAAGATTTTTTACAATTTATAGTTTTTCAAAAATTAATTCCCTTCCGTTTTTTTATGAAAACCGATAGATAATACAGTTTTTTGAATAGTATATATAGTTTTTTTTCAATAATTTATTAAAATATATTCATAAATTATAATATATTTTTAACTACTGATGTTTGTGTAAGTGATTTTATGTAGAAAACCGTTCTAGATCTAAAGCATAAAAATAGGATTCTGGTTCACAGTGTAGTTTTCGAGTTACTCGGTTGTTTGGCAGGTCTAAGTGTAGGATATAACTGTAAGACCAGTGAAATGCGGGAACTCCCGCCCGAACCGTATTCAAGATAGAATCCCCGACCCCAAGAGCTTCCAATTTCAAAAGATAATTAAAAAGATAACACCTAGACACACCATGAGCCTGAGCCAACGTTCCCAAAAGAGTCCAACTTCCGGAAGGAACACGAACATTGATTCGTTTCATTTTTAATTTACCTGGACTAGGTTGATATAAAGTTCTGCCCGCCTTTTTGCCGAGACGTTCCGACGAAGAAAGAT